>NZ_FNFR01000003.1:0-797497 GCF_900101205.1 Paenibacillus sp. OK060 | reverse complement strand
AACAACTATTCGGTATTAGCTACCGTTTCCGGTAGTTGTCCCAAACTTGAGGGCAGGTTGCCTACGTGTTACTCACCCGTCCGCCGCTAACCATCAGAGAAGCAAGCTTCTCTTTAAGTCCGCTCGACTTGCATGTATTAGGCATGCCGCCAGCGTTCGTCCTGAGCCAGGATCAAACTCTCCAATAAAGTATTGAAAAGAGCGATAAGCTCATTTTGAAACTGACGAGATTAAAAATCTCATTTATTTTGCTTTGAAATCATACAGTCCGAAGACGTGTACCGATTTCTCAGCGTCGATCTTGCAAGCAAGATCGTTACTCACTCGTTGTTCAGTTTTCAAAGATCAAACTTGTTTCATTGCCGCGTGTTGTTCACCTCAGCAACTTTTATATCTTATCACATCCGAACCAACTTTGCAAGCTCTTTTTTTTAAGTTTCTTTCGAAGCTTATTTCATTTGCTTGCCGCACCGTGTTTCTTGTGTTTTCTTGGCCGGAATTAGAATATACCATGTACAGATTCGGAACGCAAGCTTTATTTTCAATAAAGTTATCTTTTACTTTAAGTTCTATAAAAAAGAGCCTCTCCATATTGGAAAGGCCCTGTTCTTCTATATGAATTGAAGATTGAACTAGCCAATGACTTCCTGAATATGTAGCTGCCTTTGCTGCATCAGATTGATGATTGTTCCTTCTACCGATACCATCGGCCGTGTAGGATGATCCCGATCAGAGAATATGATCTCACCAATTTGATTATTGCTAAGCTTCACTCGGATACCGTTATGGATCTGTGTGGAACGCTGAACGAATACATTTACGATGGCAGGATCCAATTTGCCAAAAGCCTCGCTCTGAATTTGTTCAAGTACCAGGTACGGTGACTGTGCCTTACGATAGATCTTCTCCAGAGTCATGGCGTGGAAGATATCAGCGATAGCTACAATCTTGGCATAGATATGAATCTGCGTGCCGCTGAGCTGCAGCGGGTAACCCGACCCATCCACTTTTTCATGATGCTGCAATGCTGCAAGTCTAGCTCCCTCATTGATGGCCTTCGCCTGTTTCAGTACCTGATAGCCATATTTCGTATGCTGTCGGATCTCTGCCTGCTCTGACGCAGTTAACGTAGAGGGTTTATGGAGGATCTGTGGGTCCACTTTGTTATTACCAATATCATGGAACAATCCTGCAAAAGCTACCTGCATCCAGTCTTTGGATGGAAGATCCATCCACTGGGCCAACTGATAAGATGTAATGGCACTCAAGACGGCATGATGATACACATAATCATGTTCTTGCATCACTCGTGGACTGAAGGTAAGCACATTATACTGTTTAAGATGAACAAACAATGCTTCCAGCTGTGTACGCAACTCATATACAGGTAATTCAGCCGCCAGGGAGGATAGAAAAGCATTTTTGGTCAGTCCTACCATCTTTTCATACTCTTCATGCAGAGACGGTAAGACAGGTGCTGAGACTGCGCTGCTGCCTTTCCCTGCCCGCTCTCCGTTCTTTTCATTAGCTACATGGACTGAAGAGGCCGACGAAGCCTTAGAACCTGAAGTGCTTGTCCCTGTTCTTTCTTGCTCGATGTCCACTTGATGAATCATAAAGGCTCTGAGTACTTCCACATCTTTGGGCAGAATGACTTTGCCCTTCTGAAACAGAACATTGCCACGAAGCGTTTGCACGTCATTTCCCAGTTTAAGTCCTGGTTTGACTTCAGACAGGGTGATTAATCCCATGTTCATTCCCCTCACTCATCGTTCTTCTATAATGATATCAAGACCATAGTCCCGGTTTTTCACGTTAATTCCCATTATATTACTCAAAAATCAGGCTGTACATCCCAGATTTCGAGAAGAATGGTCCTGGAGCTGTGAAAATAACAAAGGGCCCCCATATGGGAGCCCTCCAATTTCATTGCAATCATGAAATGATTTTCGTTATAGAAAATTGATTCTATGCTTCAGAACCTGAATCATCGCCCTCAACTTCAGCATCGGAAACCGCGTCCTCATCAAGAGTTGACTCTAAACCTTCAGAATCAGCAGCTTCTGCACCTTCAATCAATTCTTCGTCATCTGGTTCTTCCTCATTCTTGTCAATTCGGCTGACTGTAGCTACGGCATCTTCATCGCGAATATGAATCAGCTTCACGCCTTGCGTGTATCGACCCATAGTGGATATGCCTTCCATACTCATCCGAATTAACGTACCGCTGGAAGTGATGATCATCAGATCTTCTTCTGTCTTAACCATTTTCAGGCTGACTACCGCACCGTTCTTATCTGTGACGTTAATGGTTTTAATCCCTTTACCGCCACGAGTCTGCATCCGATAATCGCTGACAGGCGTACGTTTACCGTAACCTTTGGCTGTAACAATCAGAACATCCAGTTCCTGGTCAACAACGTCCATACCGATTACGACATCCTGCTCATCCAGTGTAATCCCTTTAACCCCGGTTGCACTCCGTCCCATGGAACGAACATTTCCTTCCGAGAATCGGATGGACATCCCGTGAGCTGTACCCATAATGATCTCTTGAAGTCCGTCTGTCAGCTTAACATCAATAAGGGCATCATCATCACGCAGGGAGATCCCGATCAGACCGCCTTTACGAATATTGGTGTAATCCTCAAGTGGTGTCTTCTTCACAACCCCTTGACGGGTAGCAAAGAACAGATACTTGTCACTTTCGAATTCCTGAACTGGAATCACGGCATTAACCGATTCACCCTGCTCGATCTGAATCAGATTGATAATCGGCGTTCCCCGTGCTGTACGTCCAAGCTCTGGAATCTCATAAGCTTTGAGACGGTACACTTTACCTTTGTCGGTAAAGAACATGAGGTAATTGTGAGAGTTGGTCACAAACAGATGCTCAACAAAGTCGGTATCTTTGGTGTCCATTCCCACAACCCCACGTCCGCCACGCTTCTGACTGCGGTATGTGGATACCGGCAGACGTTTCACATAGCCTGTATGGGTAATAGTGATGATAACCTCTTCACGCGGAATCAGATCCTCGTCCAGAATGCTCTCTTCACCTACAGTGATTTCGGTACGACGATCATCGCTGAAGCGATCACGGATTTCTTGCAGCTCCGTGCTGATAATTTCGAGCACCAGGTGCTCGTTGGCCAAAATTTCACGATATTCCTTAATTTTGACCATCAGTTCGTTATACTCATTTTCGATGCGCTCACGTTCCAGACCTGTCAGGCGTTGCAGACGCATATCGAGGATAGCTTGAGCCTGATCATGACTGAGTGAGAAACGCTCGATCAGACCTTCTCTGGCTGCATCTGTATTGCTGGATGAACGGATCAACGCAATAATTTCGTCGATATGATCCAGCGCGATACGCAAGCCTTCCAGAATGTGCGCGCGTGCTTCCGCTTTTTTCAGTTCGAATTGTGTACGTCTACGTATAACCTCAATCTGATGCTGCAAGTAGTGATACAAAACTTCACGCAGATTCAGAATCTTAGGTTCTTTATTTACAATCGCGAGCATGTTAATCCCAAAGGTGGACTGCATCGCTGTATGCTTGTACAGGTTGTTCAGCACTACACCCGGGTTCACGTCTCTGCGAAGCTCAATCACAATCCGCATACCGTTACGGTCAGACTCATCACGGAGATCCGTAATACCATCAATCTTTTTATCACGTACCAACTCAGCAATTTTCTCAACGAGTCTTGCCTTGTTCACCTGATAAGGAAGTTCCGTAACAATAATCCGTGCTTTGTTGTTGTTTTCTTCGATGTTGGTTTTGGCCCGCATCGTTACTGAACCACGTCCGGTTTGATACGCCTGGCGAATTCCGGAACGTCCCAAAATATAACCGGAAGTTGGGAAGTCTGGCCCTTGAATATAATCCATCAATTCCATGGAAGTGATATCCGGATTTTTGATCATGGCCTGTACGCCGTCGATTACCTCTCCCAGGTTATGAGGAGGAATGTTGGTCGCCATACCTACCGCAATCCCGCCGACACCATTGACAAGCAAGTTAGGGAAACGAGCTGGCAGAACGACAGGTTCACTTTCTTCACCGTCATAGTTCGGCTGGAAGTCAATCGTATCCTTGTTGATGTCTCTGAGCATTTCCATAGCAATCTTGGACAACCGGGCTTCCGTATAACGCATGGCTGCTGCCATATCGCCATCCACCGATCCAAAGTTACCATGTCCATCTACGTGCATGTAGCGCAGGGAGAAGTCCTGTGCCATCCGTACCATCGTTTCATATACGGCAGAGTCACCGTGTGGGTGATACTTACCGATAACTTCGCCGACGATTCTGGCTGATTTTTTATGTGGTTTATCGGGTGTCATGCCTAGCTCGGACATTGCGTACAGAATACGCCGGTGAACCGGCTTCAATCCGTCACGCACGTCAGGTAAGGCACGGCTCACAATAATGCTCATCGCATAATCCATAAACGATTCACGCATCTCGACGCCAATATCCCGATCTTTAACCTGCGAGTTCATTTCTTCCGCCATGCTGGACCTCCTTCTTGTCCTTCAACAAACATTCCATTCAATCATTCAAAAATTAATTATATGTGAAGAGCCTAACAAGGCTAAAACCGCACAAGGACGCTACTCTTTATTATATTACTTTCACAAAAGGTAAACAATTAAACGTCCGCTGGGCAATAGCCTTTCTTCCGGGAACTTTAGAGAGTCTGGGGGTTCGCCCTGCCTTCCTCCCCATTTGCACATACAATGCTAGAAAAAGCGGCAATTGTACTGTGTATATTCAGGCTTAGACCGTTCCCGTTCTACGATCAAACTACATCTGTGCAACAAAACCGCACAAAACGCCATATTTCTCTATTATACCACTGAAATCATCTCTTGTCCTTTGATTTCTCCGCGTCTGCCACTCTTATAAACCCCATTAAAACACGAAAGGACTGATGGCTCTTGGGCATCCAGCGTGTCTCCAGCAAATGGACCAAGACAGCTGTGTTACAACGCAGCCGTAATGTGAATGGATATATACCGGTAACACGACAATATAATCGCCAGACCCTGGAACGGATGACTGAATTATTCGAGTCAAACTATATCAAACCGGATCGGGGAACCTACGGCAATGGCGTCATGCGGGTAAAAACCATCCGTATGAATCCACACCCGATTACCGATGCAAACACATCAGAAATCTCTGCTGATCCACTCTTCCCTTCCACAGCTGAAGTCGGTGCCGAGATCTCTGCTGAAGTCCCCCTGACAACGTATGAACTTCGATATGGGACGGAGGAGAAACACTTCCATTCCCTCGATGAGCTGGATCTGGCGCTCACTGAACGTATCCAGAAGCGCGACTACATCATTCAGCAAGGCATTCCGCTGATGAAACATGATGGGTTGCCTTTTGACCTGCGGGTACTGACGCAGAAAAATCTACAACGCAATTGGGAAACGACAGGTATCCTGGGGAGAGTTGCTGCACCGGGCAAGATCATTACCAACATTCATGGCGGCGGACGATTGGCCACCTTTAATGAGTTGGTACGCCCTCATTTTGACCAGGAGCGGTTCCAGCAACTACGCAGTGAGCTATATCGTTTAGGCATTCATACAGCGGTACAGCTACAGAAGTCATTTCCAAGACTCAAAGAGATTGGTATCGATATCGCTCTGGACGAAGATGGACGGCCATGGATTATTGAAGTCAACACATTGCCGGGTATCTATGCTTTTGGCCTATTGCCTGATAAGGAAACGTACCGAAAGATCAAGCGTTATGCGAGAGCGTACGGCAGATTACCCTCCAAAAAAGGGAAAACATCTCGTACCTCTCCCAAAGCCCAGGCCTCCTCTACCAAAAGCCGCACACATCGGTAGCAGGCACTCCAGAGTCCAACCTAAAATCTCTATGCTATAATCCCACAATGTAAAAGAGGCGCCCTCGCAGGCGCCTCTTCGAATATGGTTAGATGTCGAGGTTTTTCACGTATTTTGCATTTTCCTGAATAAAGTCACGACGAGGTTCAACATTATCCCCCATCAGGGTGTCGAACATGGCATCGGCCAGCATTGCATCGCCGATCGATACTTGAAGCATGGTCCGGCTCTCAGGGTCCATAGTCGTTTCCCATAATTGTCCGGCATTCATCTCACCGAGACCCTTATAACGCTGGACATTGAATTTCGCATTTTCGCCGAGAGTTGCGATAATTTCATCGCGTTCCTTCTCGGAACCAGCATAACGAATCACTTTATTGCGCTCAATCTTGAACAATGGCGGTTGGGCAATGTATACATAACCAGCCTCAATGATTTTGCGCATATAGCGATAAAGGAATGTCAGAAGCAATGTCCGAATGTGAGCGCCATCGACGTCGGCATCCGTCATCAAAATGATTTTGTGATAACGTGCTTTGGCAATATCGAAGTCATCGCCAATTCCTGTACCCATTGCGGTAATGATCGCTCTGATCTCCGCATTACCCAAAATCCGGTCAAGACGTGCTTTTTCCACGTTCAGAATCTTACCACGCAGTGGCAAAATCGCTTGGAAATGACGATCTCGTCCTTGCTTCGCTGATCCACCGGCGGAGTCACCTTCGACGATGTACAATTCGCTGATTGAAGCATCCTTGGATGAACAGTCGGCCAATTTACCTGGCAAAGAGCTGACTTCGAGTGCACCTTTACGACGCGTCAGTTCACGTGCTTTACGAGCTGCTTCACGTGCACGGGCAGCTTGCAGTCCTTTTTCCAAAATGCGACGGGATACGGAAGGATTCTCTTCCAGGAACTCCTGCAGCTTCTCAGCAAACAGGGATTCGACAATTCCGCGCACTTCACTGTTACCCAGCTTCGTCTTAGTCTGTCCCTCAAATTGCGGTTCAGGGATCTTGACCGAGATGATCGCTGTCAGACCTTCACGTACATCATCCCCGGACAGATTACCTGTGCTGTCTTTGATTACACCCGCTTTACGCGCATAATCATTGATAATCCGGGTAAGGGCACTCTTGAATCCGGATTCGTGCGTTCCGCCCTCATGTGTGTTGATGTTGTTGGCAAACGAGTAAATATTCTCGGTGTAGCTGTCATTGTATTGCAATGCAACTTCAACCTGAATGTTGTCTCTTGATCCTTCTACATAAATCGGGTTTTCATGCAGTGCTTCACGCTTCTGGTTCAGGAAGGAGACATACTCGATAATACCGCCCTCATACAGGAAAGAGTTGGTTAAACCTGTACGTTCATCGGTTAAAGTCATACCAATTCCCTTGTTCAGGAACGCGAGCTCACGAATACGAGTCAGCAAAGTTTCATAGTCATAAACTCTTGTTTCCGTGAAAATCTCCGGATCCGGATGGAACGTAACCGTTGTTCCCGTTTCCTCCGTTGTACCGATCGTTTTCAGATCATACTGCGGAACACCCCGACGGTATTCCTGTTGATACACATGGCCGTCAACCTTAACTGTAACAACAACTTTCTCTGATAGAGCATTGACGACAGATACACCTACACCATGAAGACCACCGGATACTTTGTACCCGCCACCGCCAAATTTACCGCCTGCATGCAGAACAGTCATTACAACCTCAAGTGCAGGACGTTTCATTTTGGCATGTTCGCCGACAGGAATCCCCCGCCCGTTATCGACTACAGTGACGCTGTTATCTTCATGAATAGTAACTTCGATATGATCACAATAACCTGCGAGTGCTTCGTCAATACTATTGTCCACTACTTCCCAAACGAGATGATGCAGACCTTTGGCACTGGTGGAACCAATATACATCCCCGGTCGTTTACGTACGGCTTCCAGCCCTTCAAGTACCTGAATTTCATCTGCACCATATGACGGTTGATTCATAGACATGCCTTTCACCTACTTCTATAGATTCAATATCGTAAATATGCGTTAACTAAGAATGCATGCTGAAATGAACATATTCCCTTAATTCCAGTAAGCAATCTAAATAAAGACAAGCAGCAAAAGGTACAATAACTCGTACCGCCCATAGGCTAGAGATCAGGAAAAATGTGAGCTCGCTTCTTGAGCGTAGCTGAGGAAATAGGCGAGTAGTACACAATGTTTTTGGTCACGACAATGGACTTGGCTTCCTCTTCACCAATATGCTCCACTGTTTTTTCCTGCTCGGCATGCGTGACATACTGCTTGGAAATTTTTGAGGATTTTTCAATCGATATATCAAAAATAGCGACCAATTCGGAAGATCGGATAATCTTCTCACCGCCCAGATGAATGTACATAAGCCCTCACTCCTTAGCGTTCAACCTGTCCGGCATGAACGTGATAAATACTGGCATCTTTGAGCTTGTCAACGTTTAAGCTCTCGATTCCGGTAGCCGTAATAAAGGTTTGCACCTTGCTCTGGAACGTTTCGATCAGCTGCGTCTGACGAAAAGGATCCAGTTCAGACAGTACATCGTCCAGCAGCAGGACCGGATATTCTCCGATTTCTTCATGAATCAGTTCAATTTCCGCAAGTTTAAGGGACAACGCCGTTGTGCGCTGCTGCCCCTGCGAGCCATACGTTTGTACTTCCCGATCGTTAATGAAAAAGGACAGGTCATCCCGATGCGGCCCACTAAGCGTTGTGCCTCGGCGAATCTCCTGCTCTTTCATTTGTGATAATTTTATCATAAATTGGTCCATTAAGACAGCTTCATCTTCCTCAGCGGCTTCGCTGAAGGAAGGAAGATAGGCCAGACGCAGGACTTCTCCGCCTCCGGTGATGCCCTGATGAATTGTTTCAGCCCACTTTTGCAGTTTCTTTATGAATTGTTTCCTTTTTTTGACGATTTTAACACCATGCTCCACCAGTTGTTCATTCCACACCTCAAGCATGGTCTGGGCTGAAGCGCTCTGCCCCCATAATTGCTTGAGCAAATTGTTACGCTGGACGAGCACTTTTTGATATTGCTGCAGATGATACAGGTAGCCTGGAGCCACCTGTCCAATCTCCATGTCAAGAAACCGGCGGCGGACCCCCGGTGTGCCTTTGACAATCTCAAGATCTTCCGGTGCAAACATCACCACATTAAGCGCTCCGACAAAATCACTCAGCTTTCGCTGTTCCAGTCCGTTGATCTTTGCTTTTTTGCCTTGTTGCGACAAAGATAGCTCGAGCTTGACCGATCCGTACTTTTTGTCGACCTCTGCTGCAAGCCTGGCACGTTCTTCACCGAAACGAATCAGTTCCTTGTCGCGGGATGTACGGTGGCTCTTAGTGAGTGCAAGCACAAAAATGGCTTCTGCAAGATTGGTCTTGCCTTGGGCATTTTGCCCGATCAAAAGATTCACAGGACCAAAAGAATCTAGTCTCAGATGTTCATAATTGCGGAATTGCTGCAGATCTATGCTGTTTACAAACACGCGGTATCCTCCCTTTTATCCCGTCCGTCAGGAGGCAGCAGGATCTAACTGGTCTTCTTATTGTGCGACAACTTCGAACGAACCTTCTCCATCCACCTCAACGATATCCCCAGGGTATAACTTGCGTCCCCGGCGTTCCTCAGGCTCTTTATTCACACGTACAAGCCCATCCTGAAGCAATGCTTTGGCCATACCTCCGGTTGGGATGCAGTCGGCCAGTTTCAAAAATTGATCAAGCTTAATATATTCCGTACGAATCGCTACTTGGTTCACTATGATCTTCCTCTCGTTAGTTGGTCGTCCGGTAAGGCAATATGACGTACAAGCTGTGACTGTCGTCCAGCGGTTTCAGGATGATAGGGCTCATGACACCAGTGAAAGCGATCATCAGCTGCTCACTCTCCACCACTTTCAGCACATCCAGCATATATTTGGAGTTGAACGAGATTTTCAGTGGTTCGCCGTTAAAGTCGGCAGGTTCGATCTCTTCTCTTACTTTTCCCAGCTCGGAAGAGCTTGAAGAAATTTCGATTGATCCGGATTCCATCGTTTGCATCCGCACAATGTTTGTTTTTTCTTCACGCGACAACAAATAAGCCCGGTCGATAGATTCACTTAATTTTTTTGTATCCAAAACGAGTTCTGTTTTGTACGAAGTCGGAATAATTCTAGAAGTATCCGGATAAGTTCCGTCCAAAATGCGCGAATAGAACAGAACACGGTCGATTTTGAACAAAACCTGGTTGTCAGCGACAACGATATCCACAAGTGTATTTTGATCGGGCACGATTTTGCTGAGTTCGTTCAGCGTTTTACCCGAGATCACCACATTGTTGAATCTCACACCTTCTGCATTATCCAGCATTGCTGAACGAGTAGCAAGACGGTGACGGTCAGTTGCCACAAATTTCAGTTCATTGTCACCCAAACTCCAGAGTACACCTGTCAAAATCGGCGTAGTTTCATGTGTGGAAATGGAGAATACGGTTTGTTTAATCATATTTTTGAGCAAATCTCCTGGAATGGAGACGGTTTGGTTCTCTTCGATGCTTGGCAATACTGGGAATTCTTCTGGATCAAGACCAACCAGTTGAATTTCGGTAGCTCCTGCGGAGATAAAGGTGTTGAAGTTCTCTTTTACCTCCATGTGCACTTCTTGGGAAGGCAGCTTTTTGATGATCTCGACAAAAAACTTGGCTGGCAGTACAACACTACCAGGTTGTTCCACCTGAACAACACTTTTATCACCATCTTCAAGCGGGATGAAGGATTGAATTGAAATATCGGTGTCGCTTGCTGTCAACGTCACACCTTGATGATTAACGTCGAATTTGATACCGCTCAGAATTGGGATCGTCGTACGGCTTGAGATGGCTTTGGATACTTGCTGGATGGATTCGTTCAAGTAGCTTTTCATTATGCTGATTTTCATGGTTTCACTCCTAGCGGGTTTTTTGGGTGTAGAGGTGTTGAAATGTGTTTTTCAAAAGGCCGAAGGCTGAGCTTCGAAATCGCTTATTTGGAGATGATATCTTTTAGATCTTTATAGTAATAATAGTAATAGGGGCACTGAATATGTGGATAAGTGGGTATAAACCCATAAGCCCAAGCCTATCCACATGTGTATACGTTGTGCACAGGCTTGGGACTTATTCAGGTTGGATTCTTAATTTTTTCGGTTAAGTTGTTGATAACTTTATAGAGATCCTGATCGACTTTAATCGCCTGGGAGATCTTTTCGTGCGCATGGATGACGGTGGTATGATCTCGCCCTCCAAATGCTTCACCGATTTTGGGCAGAGAAAAGTCTGTAAGTTCACGAGAGAGATACATAGCAATCTGTCTTGGGAACGCAACGGCCTTGGTCCGTTTCCGTGCTTTGAAATCTTCAAGCTTAAGGCTGTAATACTCGCCGACCTTTTGTTGGATGTCGTGAATAGTGATCATTTTCGGACGACTGGAAGGAATAATATCCTTCAGTGCTTCAGCTGCTAGATGAGTGGTTACATCTTGATTAGTCAGCGAAGAATAGGCAACAACCCGAATCAGGGCCCCTTCCAGTTCACGAATATTGGTATCAATCTGGTTGGCGATGTACATCATCGCCTCATTCGGAATATCGAGGTTTTCCGCACGAGCTTTTTTACGCAAAATAGCAATCCGTGTCTCCAGATCAGGAGGCTGGATATCCGTAATTAACCCCCATTCAAAACGGGAACGAAGCCGTTCTTCTAGGGTCGGAATTTCCTTCGGCGGTCTGTCGCTGGAGATGATGATCTGTTTCCGTTCCTCATGCAGCGCATTAAACGTATGGAAAAATTCCTCTTGCGTCGATTCTTTTCCAGCCAAGAACTGAATATCATCAATGAGCAGAATATCGACACTACGGTATTTGTTACGGAAGCTCTCCCCGCGGTTGTCACGGATCGAGTTAATGAATTCGTTCGTGAATTTCTCAGATGACAAATAAACAACTTTGCTGCCCGGATCATGCTCCAGGACGTAATGTCCGATCGCATGCATCAAGTGAGTTTTGCCGAGACCTACCCCTCCATAAAGAAACAGAGGATTGTATGCTTTGGCGGGCGCTTCAGCGACCGCCAGCGATGCGGCGTGGGCAAAACGGTTGCCCGGCCCAATGACAAATGTATCGAATGTATATTTCGGATTGAGCATGCTGAGTACCGCTTCTTCCTGAACAACTGTAGGCGTTGGCGCTGGCAGTTGAGGGTCCGGTTCAGCAGGCTTGTTCTCCTCGATGACAAATTTCACATCGACCTGTTTGCCAAGCAGCTCATATACCGTCGATCCGACCAGTTTGGTGTAACGGCTCTCCAGCCATTCGACGGCAAACGTGGTTGGTGCGGATATGACGATCGAACGATCATTCAGCTTGGTAGCTTTGGTTGCTTTGAACCAAGTGTCAAAGCTGGGTTTGCTGAGCTTGTTTTGTATGATTGATAAAATTTGCTGCCATAAATCAGAAGTATGGCTGTCCACAGACTGTCACTCCTTTTACATGTTCCAAGTGTGGCTTAAGCCATGATGCAGTGTCGAAATACGAGATATATTGTTGAATTTATCCCCAAACCCCCGCAGGTCGAAAACAAAAAAAGAATGAACAACGGAAAATTGTTCACAACTTTATCCACAGGCTGTTGATAATATTATGGGTCAGATCACATATTCACATCCAAAAGTAATACAATCATAGCAAAAGAAGCCCGGCATTTCAATGTATCACGTGATTTTATCCACAAATTCAATAACTTGTGTATAATTTTTAATCACAACACAATATATTGTTTATAAATTGTTTAACTTTCGACAAGATGACCCAAAAACCCAAATTATTTTATACACAGGTTATTCGTCAAATGATGCTGAATTGTGTGTAAAAGTATTCTCTGTTTGTGAATAACCTCTCTGTGGATAACCGTAAAGTGAAAATGACCATTTTGGGGATTTTCAGGAGAGTGACTCTTCATGCCCGTTTTCCTTTTTCGAAGAGAGGAATTGAGGAAACGACAAAATCAAAGGCAGAGGAGATCAAGAAGAGGGCCTGCTGAACGGAAGGAGCGTTTACTGATTTGTATGAACTGAACGTAGAATTTATTCCTAAGGATGGATATGCGCGCAAACCTTGGAGATGGATGTGACTTCATTGCAGCAGATTTGTTTTATGCCAAAAAGAGGTTGTTCTTTAAGACCAGAATGGTGGTCAAAGAGAACAACCTCTTTTTGGTTGGTGGTTATAAAGGGATGATTTACTCGTTATGAGCAGAAAATTTACGTTGGAATTCCGCGATATCTGCATATTCTTCTTCCAATTTTCGCGAAATGCGAATAAAGATGGGGAGCAGCTCCTGGTAGATCGATGCATGTTCTTTGATAGGGGTATGTTTGTGCGTTGTACCTACCATAGATGAAACAGCATGAAGCGACTGAATTCGCCCTGTAGCATAAAGACCGAGCACGACGGCCCCCAGACAGGAACTTTCGAAGCTCTCGGGCACAATGACTTCCTGGTTGAATATATCGGACATCATCTGACGCCAGAGCGGCGAACGAGCGAAACCACCCGTTGCCTGAATGGATGTAGGTTGTCCGATCTGTTCTTCCATGGCCAGCAGTACTGTATATAGATTGAAAATAACCCCTTCCAAAACGGAACGGATCATATGCTCTTTCTGGTGGTGAAGGGTCAAACCAAAGAAGGAACCTCGGGCGTCCGGATTCCATAAAGGCGCACGTTCCCCTGAAAGGTACGGATGGAATAGAAGCCCTTCCGAACCGGGGCTGACGCGTTCAGCAATCTTGGTGAGTACATCATAGGAATTGATGCCGAGCCGTTTGGCTGTTTCCACTTCGGAGGCAGCGAATTCGTCCCGTACCCAGCGGAAAAGCATGCCACCGTTATTCACAGGTCCACCGATCACCCAAAGATTCTCGGTGAGCGCATAACAGAACGTTCTACCTTTTGGATCGGTAACAGGACGGTCAACGACGGTGCGAATCGCGCCGCTGGTGCCGATCGTTGCTGCAACAACGCCAGGCTCAATGGCGTTCACACCGAGATTGGACAATACCCCGTCACTTGCACCGATGACGAAGGGAGTAGAGGGGGAGAGAGCCATTTTTTCAGCCCATGTACGATCCATTCCCTCTATAGTATGTGTGGTCGGTACGAGCTGCGATAGATGGTCAGGTGTAATGCCTGCAACCTCAAGTGCTTCGGCATCCCAATCCAGTTGTTCCAGATTGAGCAGACCGGTACAGGATGCGATGGAGTGATCCACGATATATTGACCGAACAGACGGAAGAACAAATATTCTTTGATAGAGATAAATTTGGCGGTACGTTGAAAAAGTTCAGGTTCATCATGGCGCAGCCACATTAATTTGGTCAGTGGCGACATGGGGTGGATCGGTGTACCTGTTCGCAAATAGATACGATGCCCGATTCCGTTCTCTTGCAGTTTGGCGGCCCAGGCGGCGCTCCGGTTGTCAGCCCAAGTGATGCAGCGAGTGAGGGGCATACCATCTTGTCCCATCGCAATAACACTGTGCATGGCAGAGCTGCAGGACACGAACATAATTTGTTCCGCAGCTACGCCACTTTGCTCCATCACGCCGCGTACGGAGCGAAGGGCAGCTTGAACAATTTGTTCTGGATCCTGCTCAGCGACATCCGGAG
Organism: Paenibacillus sp. OK060; assembly: GCF_900101205.1. NCBI lineage: Bacteria > Bacillati > Bacillota > Bacilli > Caryophanales > Paenibacillaceae > Paenibacillus > Paenibacillus sp. OK060. The sequence goes on along the minus strand of NZ_FNFR01000003.1, from coordinate 782,903 downwards.
CTGGGGTGTATAAGGGATATTCCTGAGTCGACGTGCTTACAACTTCACCCTGTTCCGTAAAGAGTACGGATTTGGTACTGGTTGTACCGATATCCATACCAATCATATAGTTGTTCACTTTACATAAACCTTCTTTCTTTTGAACCCATAAAATTAAAGCTCTAATGGTGTGGATTTATTTTCTTCTTCTATATAGGTAGTCAATTTATACGACTGTACTCAGCAGCAAAATAAAGATCAGTCCAACAACAGATAATAGTGTTTCCATAACGGTCCACGTCTTCAGCGTCTGAGAGACACTCATATTGAAGAATTCTTTGATCATCCAGAAGCCTGCGTCGTTCACATGAGAAAGTACAAGTGAACCTGCACCGGTAGCGAGTACGACCAGCTCTATATTGGCACCAGGCGTTAGTGCAAGGACCGGAGCTACAATACCAGCTGCTGTCGTCATTGCCACAGTTGCTGAACCGGTAGCAACCCGAATGAGTGCGGCTACAAGCCAGGCGAACAGGATCACATTAATATTGGCATGTGTGGCGACCTCAGCAATGGCATTACCTACGCCACTATTGATCAACACCTGTTTGAACGCACCGCCACCGCCAATGATGAGAATGATGGTCGCCGTAGGCGCCAGACATTCACTGGTGAAGCGGGAGATGTCATGTTTGTTGAACCCGCGTGAGAATCCGAGTGAAAAGAGGGCGAACACAACGGAGATCAGCAGGGCTATAATCTCATGGCCGATAAATTCACAGAATACGGTAAATCCGCTTGTGGCGTCAGGATCTACGATATTGGCGATAGAGCCAATGAGCATCAAAATGACCGGCAGCAAAATGGTAAACAAGGTTATGCCGAAACCGGGCAAGTTGTTACTTTTTTTCGTAGCGAATTGTTCAGCCAGCTCTGCAGGTGGTTCGGTATGTATTCTTTTACCGATAAATTTACCAAACAGAGGTCCAGCGATAATAGCAGTCGGAATACCTATAATAAGGGAGTACAAGATCGTCTTACCCAAATCGGCGCTGTACGCTTCGATGGCAATCATGGGAGCCGGGTGAGGTGGAACCAGACCATGTACAGTAGAGAGACCTGCCAAAATCGGAATACCGATCTGCAGCAGCGACATATTGGTTTTACGTGCAACGGTGAAAATGATCGGAATCAGTAGAATAACGCCGACTTCGAAGAAAACTGGAATACCGACAATAAATCCAACAATCATCATCGCCCAGTGCACACGTTTCACACCGAAACGATCTACCAGTGTGGTAGCAATACGCTCGGCTCCGCCCGATTCAGCCATCATCTTACCAAGCATGGTACCAAGGCCGATGACGATGGCAATCGTTCCGAGTGTGCCGCCAAGTCCTCCCGTAATGGAAGTAATTACGTCCGCGGGTTTCATGCCTGTAAGTAATCCAAGCATTAATGCAGATATTAAAAGGGTAATGAAAGGATTCCATTTATATTTGGAGATCAACACGATCAGGAATACAATCGCAATCAATGTCCAGACCAATAACGTTGCATTATGGGATAGCCCAAAAAGAGTGCTCATGAGGTATGCTCCTTTTTTTCTGATATATAACGCTTACAACTGATCCATGACCAGGTGGAGGGAAGACACTTTACAATTCATGTAGCGCGGGCGGCTTAATCCCTCTTAATATGCCCCAAAAAATTGAAACAAATCGCATTTTGTATACTTGTCGACAAGTTGGGGGGCAATCATTCACAACGGATATGATTGCGAACCCCTGCACAGATATTCCATGAAGTGATGAATAAAATTCCATTACATGTCATTAGGAATCAAAGCTTTCGTGCAGCGTCTTGCCTGAATCCTGAAAATACGTGCGAACTCCAGATTGAATGCGTGTTTTATCACCCGATTCAAGTGCCTCAATCAGCAAGCGGTGTTTACCTATTACAGCGCTTACTTTCTGCTCGCCCTGAATAAAAACCCTGCGGGTGGTGAGCAGCATAACCGTCATGACAACATAACGAATGCTTTTCCATAGATGTAAAATACGCGAATGCTGGGCGGCTTCGATAATAGTCTCGTGAAAGGTAAGATCCTGATAAGCAAATTCAACAGCATCTTGGTGACGTCCAGCCAAGTCCATTTTGTCTATCACATTACTTAACTGGGTAATCAATTGTTCTGGTACATCCCCTGCAAGTCGCTGCTGCACAAAACTTTCAATCAGGAAACGCACGTCATATAATTCCTCGACATCTTTAATTTTCAATCCAATGACAACCACGCCCATACGCTCCAACCGAATGAGCCCTTCATTCGACAGTGTTCTTAACGCTTCACGTACAGGTGATCGACTGCTGTCAAAATCAGCGGCAATCCGATTTTCTGACAAAATTTCGCCAGGACGAAGGGTTCCGCTAATGATCCGTAGTCTTAATTCGCAGGCAATGGCTTCCCCGCGGGAAGCTCCCTGAAGCCAGGATGAAGGAAACAGCATAATGGCTAACGCTCCTATTATAAGTAATCAGTTCAATACTGATCATAGCACAACTATTTTGCTGATTGAGCGTTTTACACCAATCCTTATAACGAGAATAAATGGCTGTATGCTCTGTGCGTATGCTGAATTTAGGAACGTCATATTGCTTCAAATGGATTTTTCAAAGAGCTAGAGGAATAATTATCTTCCTTATAAATGAGTTTGGATCGGTACTGTGCTTCCCATAAGTATACTTGTATACAAGATGTGTTTTTTTTATCCTACAACTTTCTCGAAAACTTGTAAACCATAGAATAAAGCGGATACATTAAATTTAAAGTATGTCATTTTAAAAGCCAAAAAATATTGGTTATCTAATGGATTGCTGCTCCACTGAAGTTCTTCAGAAACGTAGGAATATTAACCAAAAGCAGAGCCAATGAAACAGTCTGTCATCGATAAATATTCCTTATCCACATGTGAATAACTTGAAATGGTAATTAAAAAAGAATTAAGGGGTTTGAGGGGTGTGGATAACCGTAAAAACTGATTTTTGATGAATGAATCGGAACTGGGGATAACTTTTTGAGCTTCTAAGTGATGCTTTAAAAAGGTAGTAAACAGGAGTACGAATCCATGGCCGTTTAGGTAGGGGGGAATAGGCATTAAAAAGGAGAAAGGAGGCAAGAGGCTCGCAGTTGACTTTTCCAGGTGTTCATGGTTAAATATATAAAGGTGTTTTCTGTGAAGATGAAAGTGATTCATCACATAAGTATTTCCTTGTGAGGAGGTGCAATACATTGAGACCTACATTCAAACCGAACGTTAGCAAACGTAAAAAAGTTCATGGTTTCCGGAAAAGAATGAGCACGAGCAACGGACGTAAAGTTCTGGCTGCACGTCGCCTTAAAGGCCGTAAAGTCCTGAGTGCTTAAATGCATGTGAAGACCACCGAGGTGGTCTTTTTTTTCTTAAATAGGTCATTTCAGACTGGATGCTGGTAAAGGTCAGGTCTGAATTGGCTGCGCAAAAGCATAAGTACACATTTATGTTCAATGAATGAGATGTCCGTTTTTTCGAAAACGTTCCTTATATAAGGATGAATGTTTGCTCAGTTGAAATGACTGATCAACAATCATCCCAAATGAAGTTGCCGCCAAGACGGTTTATCGTTATTCAAGAAAGCCTATACTAAATCAGTAATGAGGCCTTCGTCAATAATGTTGGTGGAAAACAGCAAGGAGAAGCGCCGTGTATAAAAGACTGCGTTTACGAAACCGGGCGGACTTTAGCCGCGTATACCGGTATGGGAAATCGTTTGCCAATCATCAGTTTGTGGTGTATGGCTGTCGTCGTAAAGATACAGAACAATTCCGAGTAGGTGTATCCTGCAGCAAGAAAATCGGAAACGCTGTCGTACGCAACCGGATGAGACGCATGATTAAGGAAATTGTACGTCATCATGAGAAAGAGATTGTCACGCAGATGGATCTGATCTTTATCGTCAGAAAAGGTGCATTGGACATGTCCTATAAGGATATGGAAAAAAGCCTGCTGCATGCGATGCGCAAGGGCTCTCTTTTGAAGTCGGGCAAGCGGTAAGCTTCGGTTTATTTGTCCTCCTAATTATGGTATGATTTACGGTGGAATGGAATGGTTAAGAGAGGGGTTATGAAGTGTCGCGATTGAAGACATCAAAGGGGAAGTGGATTCTCCTCATTGCAGTCATTGCAATGGTCACTGTACTCGCCGGATGTACTCCACAAGGAGCCGGGGTTACTACGGAAGATCTAAAAAACGGATCATTCTGGCAAAGCAATGTTATTTATTGGTTCTCACTGGCGCTCGACACATTTGCCAACTGGTTTAACGGTGAATATGGACTGGCCGTCCTTGTGATGGTGTTAATTGTACGGACGTTAATCTTGCCGCTGACAATGAAGCAGGTTCGCAGCTCCAAGGCGATGCAAGCTATTCAGCCGCAGTTGAAAGAAATTCAAGCCAAGTATAAAGATACACCTGAGAAAGTTCAGCAAGAAACAATGAAGTTGTTTCAGGAGAACAAAGTTAATCCGATGGCGGGTTGCCTACCACTTCTGATTCAGATGCCGATTTACATCGCACTTTATAACTCAATTTACGGAAACTCGAGTCTGAGAACACATGATTTCTTGTGGCTTCAACTCGGAGCGCCGGATCACCTGTTTATTTTGCCAGTGCTGGCTGCCATCACTACATTCGTTCAAACGTGGATGATGATGCGCATGAACCCTGCACAACAGGTTGGACCGATGCAATTCATGCTGTGGGTGTACCCGATATTGATCTTCGTTATGTCGTATCAGTTCCCGGCTGCATTGCCACTGTACTGGTTCTACAGTAACATCTACACGATCGTGCAAAACTATTTCCTTTACCGGAATAATGATAAAGTCGTGGCTGAGGTCAACGTGAAGCAGAACAGCTCTTCCAAAAATGGAAATGGAGCTAAACGCAAAAACGGTGCCAAGGCAACTGTCTCTGGAAAAGGTTCGAAAGGGGCCAAAAAATCGAAATGACCAAAGTCATTGCGTCAGGAAAAACCGTTGAAGATGCTGTAAACCAAGGATTGGCTGAGCTTGGCGTGAGCCGGGACAAGGTCGAGATACAAGTGTTAGAGCAGCCGTCAAAAGGATTCCTGGGTTTGATCGGGGTTAAGGCCGCTAAAGTGGAAGTGAAACTTCTGCCTGTGCCTGAACCTGTTTTACAACCGATCAAGCCGGCCGCACATATACCTCAGGTTGAAGCAACACTTGAGGGTGTGGCTGCTAAAAATCCCTATGAGGAAGCGGCTGCTTTCTTAAAAGAAGTGGCAGCAGGTATGGGACTGGATGTTGAAGTGCATATCAAAAAACAGCGTGATGGACATATCTTCAATATTGCCGGTGAAGACCTGGGCATGATTATTGGCAGACGTGGACAGACGCTGGATGCCCTTCAATATTTGACGAACATTGTAGCAAATCGTTATTCGGAAAGCTTCGTTCGCATCGTACTCGATGCAGAGAATTTCCGTCAACGTCGACGCAAGACGCTGGAGGATCTGGCTGAACGTTTGGCTGGACAGGCCATTCGCACTGGCAAGGAAGTTGTGCTGGAGCCAATGCCGCCACTCGAACGCAAAGTCATTCATGCGAAATTGCAAAATCACTCGCAGATTAAGACATACAGCAAGGGCGAGGAGCCCAATCGGCGCGTAGTCATTACGACGAAATAACACGAAATTGAAGACGCAATGGCTTCCTGCCCGGTGCAGAAGCCATTGCTTTTTTCGTACAGAAGTACTTTTCCAAAACGGAAGAGCGATTTCATTAAGAGCCATATCAAGATATGAATGATGCGAAAAGAAGCGTTTTGCAACTGAACAACTGAATTATATATTGAAATTAATATAGCGTCCTGAGGGGCGCAATTTTAAAATAGCAAGGAGAGATAACGATGATTAGTGATACGATTACAGCGATATCAACAGCGGTCGGAGAAGCGGGTATCGCTGTAATCCGGGTGAGCGGCCCGGATGCGGTGTCGGAGACGGAGAAGATTTTTCGCAGCAAAACCCCACTAACACAGGCAGCATCCCACACGGTTCATTACGGTCATATTATAGATCCGGGGACTGGTGAGAAGATCGAGGAAGTATTGGTTACGGTGATGCGTGCGCCACGTTCTTTTACAACAGAGGATGTCGTGGAGATTAGCGCTCATGGCGGAGTGGTTTCGGTTAAGCGTGTAATGGATCTGTTGTTGCAGCTCGATATTCGTCTCGCTGAACCTGGCGAGTTCACAAAGCGTGCTTTTCTCAATGGACGGATTGATCTATCACAGGCGGAAGGGGTCATGGATCTCATTCGTTCCAAATCCGATCGGGCGTTCTCCGTTGCACTCAAGCAAGTAGAGGGCAAATTGTCGTCCAAGCTGCGCGAACTAAGATACACGCTGGTGGAGACACTTGCTCACATCGAAGTAAATATCGATTATCCTGAGCATGATGTAGAGTCACTAACCTCTGAATTTATTAAAGAAAAATCCAGTCAGGTGATGACTGAAATCGATAAATTGCTGGTAACAGCAGAGCAAGGAAAGATACTGCGTGAAGGAATCACAACAGCTATCGTAGGCCGGCCAAACGTAGGGAAATCTTCATTGCTCAATACGTTGGCCCAGGACAACCGGGCAATTGTAACGGACATACCAGGTACAACGCGTGACGTCATTGAGGAGTTTGTTACGATTAACAATATACCGCTCAAGCTGCTCGATACGGCAGGTATTCGGGAAACGATGGATGTCGTGGAAAGAATCGGGGTGGAGCGTTCTCGCTCTGCTGTGAATGAGGCGGATCTGTTATTGATGGTTATCAATGCTGCCGAGCCACTACATCAGGACGAGATTGAATTATTGGAACAAATCCGCGGTAGACAATCAATTATTATTATGAATAAAATGGACTTAGCGCCGCAGGCGGACCGCGAAGTACTGCTTCGTTATATCCCTGAGGAACGGCTTGTTCCGATGTCGGTGAAAGATGATCTGGGCGTGGACCGATTGGAAGATGCCATCTCGACGTTGTTCTTCAGTGGCAAGCTGGAGTCGGCCGACCTGACCTATGTCAGCAATGTGCGTCATATTGCTTTGCTCAAAAAAGCGAAGCAGTCGCTCATTGATGCCTATGAAGCAGCAGAGCAGCTGATTCCTATTGATATGATCCAGATTGATGTTCGTCTGGCATGGGAGCAACTGGGTGAGATCGTGGGCGATACAGCGCATGATGCGTTGATTGATCAAATTTTCTCTCAATTCTGCCTCGGAAAATAACACCTGACAAACATACCGGCTCTGAAAAGTAGTATGATAATAAAGTCCATCTGTGGGTGGTCAAAGAATCCGCGAATATGTCTGAAGTACCTATAGACTTGATGGCTTAATATAGATCGAAATGCATTCCGTAGAGTGCGGAGCGTATTTCATCATGATTTTTACAGAAAATAGATCGTTTGCATGAATTTAGGCGTGCAGCGGCAAAAAGGAGGTAAACTGGAATGGCTTTTGATGGCGGCAGTTATGATGTAATCGTCGTTGGGGCAGGACATGCTGGTGTGGAATCGGCACTGGCTGCAGCCCGTATGGGTTCGAAAACACTGATGATTACCATCAATCTGGATATGGTGGCCTTCATGCCTTGTAACCCATCTATTGGGGGACCGGCAAAAGGACATGTGGTACGTGAGATTGATGCACTTGGTGGTGAGATGGGACGGAACATCGATAAGACCTTTATTCAGATGCGAATGCTCAACACTGGTAAAGGACCTGCTGTGCATGCGCTTCGTGCTCAGGCCGATAAGTTCTCTTATCAGCATACGATGAAAGAAACGATGGAGAATGAACGCAACCTGACGATGCGTCAAGGTATGGTTGATCGCCTGATCGTTGAAGACGGACAGTGTGTAGGTGTGGTTACTCAGACTGGTACAGAGTACCGGGCCAAAGCTGTTGTTTTGACAACAGGTACGTATCTGCGCGGTAAAGTAATTATGGGTGAGTTGATGTACGAGAGTGGCCCGAATAATCAACAGCCTTCCCTTAAGTTATCCGAACATCTGCGTGAGCTTGGTTTTGACCTGGTTCGTTTTAAAACAGGTACACCACCGCGTGTGCATAAGGATACGATTGATTTTAGCAAAACGGAAATTCAGCCAGGTGATGATAAACCGAAGTTCTTTTCTTATGAAACGGAATCTTCCGATAATGAGCAGCTGCCTTGCTGGTTGACGTATACGTCTGTGGAAACACACCAGATTATTAACGATAATCTCCACCGTGCACCTATGTTCTCAGGCGTTATTGAAGGTACCGGACCGCGTTATTGCCCATCGATCGAGGATAAAATTGTGCGTTTCAGCGACAAGCCGAAGCATCAGATTTTCCTGGAGCCAGAAGGCAAAAACACATCGGAATACTATGTACAAGGTCTATCTACCAGTCTGCCAGAAGATGTTCAATTGGCGGTCCTTCGCTCAATTCCGGGCATGGAAAAAGTAGAAATGATGCGTAACGGCTACGCTATTGAATATGATGCGATGGTGCCTACACAGCTGTGGCCTTCACTTGAAACGAAACGTCTGCCAGGTCTGTTCACAGCAGGGCAGATTAATGGTACCTCCGGGTATGAAGAAGCGGCAGGACAAGGCGTAATGGCCGGTATCAACGCTGCACGTAAAGTACAGGATAAAGAGCCTGTCGTACTGGATCGCTCCCAAGGGTACATTGGTGTACTGATTGATGATCTCGTAACAAAAGGTACGAATGAACCTTATCGTCTGCTGACTTCCCGTGCAGAATACCGTTTGTTGCTTCGTCATGATAATGCCGATATGCGTTTGACGGAAATTGGCCACGATATTGGGTTGATTCCTGATGAGCGTTACGCTAAATTCCTGGACAAAAAGGCAAAAGTTGAGCAGGAAGTGGCTCGTCTGAAGGTAGCTAAAGTTCGTCCTGTCGAAGTAAATTCGAAGCTGGAAGAGATCGGTTCCACACCGATTCAGGATGGCAGCACACTTCTTACATTGATGCGCCGCCCAGAGATCGGGTATGACTGGATTGAGCAGATCTCACCTTCTGAGGTGGAACTGACTGCTGATATGAAAGAGCAAGTTGAAATTCAAATTAAATATGCGGGTTATATTGAGAAACAATTGATCCACGTGGAACGTTTGCAAAAAATGGAGAAGAAAAAAATTCCGGACACGATTATATATGACGAAATTCATGGCCTTGCTATGGAAGCAAAGCAGAAGCTCGCTAAGATTCGTCCAATCTCGATAGGACAGGCGTCCCGTATTGCCGGGGTTACTCCTGCGGATATCTCCATTCTGCTGGTTTACCTGGAGCATTATAACCGTGTAACCGCAGCAAGGGGACAATAATGGACGATATTCAACAGCAGCTACAACGGCGCCTGAAGAAACATGGACTGGAGCTAGATGAACGCCAGTTGGAGCAATTCGAGTTGTATTTTCAGGAGCTGGTAGCTTGGAATGAAAAGATGAATTTAACCGGGATCACCGAACGTGAACAAGTATATACAAAGCATTTCTATGATTCGGTATCGCTGGCGTTTTATACAGATATGTCTAAGGTAAACAAACTCGCAGATATTGGTTCAGGGGCAGGTTTCCCAGGACTACCTCTTAAAATTTGTTTCCCGCATATTAAGCTGACGATCATTGACTCGCTAAATAAACGTATTGGCTTTCTGCAGCATCTTGTAGATACGCTCGGCTTGACCGATGTAGAATTGATTCATGGTCGTGCGGAGGAACTTGGACGCAAAGAAGGATATCGTGATAGCTATGACCTTGTTACTGCGCGTGCAGTTGCTAAGCTAGCAGTGCTTAACGAATTCTGTCTGCCATTTGTTCGCAAAAGTGGATTATTCGCTGCAATGAAGGGTGGAGACCCGCGCGAAGAAATGAAGGAAGCTGAATTCAGCTTTAATCAGCTGAAAGGACGGGTAAAAGCAGTTCATCCGTTCCAGCTACCGGTTGAAGAGTCGGCACGTCATATCATTCTGATTCAGAAGTTTGATAAGACACCTTTTAAATATCCACGTAAACCAGGGACACCATTAAAAACACCTTTGGTATAGTTCTTGGCGCAACATCGTATGTATTAAAAAGGTAAGATGATCATTCTTCGTTTATTTAATGAAGAACTTTGAATAAGAGTAAAGAGGATGTTTCACGTGAAACATCCTCTTTTTGTTTTTTTGATTTTTATCTAGGTATAGATAGCATCCGCATTCCGATTACATAGAGCAGAGATAAATGAAATCGATAATATTTATTTAGGCATAGAAGTTTTCTTGATGAATAACTATTGTTCTTGTTCAAGCTAAGGGAGATACGTAAGAAAGAGGTTTTCCTGCCACCGAGTTATTCTTTTGAAAAACCATTTTCACATGGTATCAAATGAGTACATAATGTAGCTACTATGAGCAGGTCCTGTCTACATAGATTCTCTATATCTTATTGTGTACAAGCAGTCATATAGCTAATGTTCATGAAGAAAAAGCAGGAAAATTAGGAGAGTTTAAAGAATAGGTAAACATAGGATTATGGAAGAAAAGATGATAGAATAGAAGTATCCGGTCCTGGATTACAGAGATCATAGATTATATGTATAGATAGATTTTTTGAGCATTAATGTATAGGTTACAGAAAGCGTCATGGAAGGCAAAACTTATTCGAAGAACGACAGCATTTGAACAGGTCGCATATTGAATAAGAAGCACCTGCACCTTGCGGGAGCTATTACGAAACTAGGTGGTAATATACGGAATGAAAGAACAATTTTCGAAGTTGTTTGGTTTGGCGGAGCGCAATAACGGAGATGAGATTAAACAAATTCCGGTCAATGAAATTGTGAGTAGCCCATATCAACCCCGTACTATTTTTGATGATGATAAAATTGATGAGTTGTTGCAGACGATCAAGACACATGGAGTTATACAACCGATTGTCGTCCGCGTACGAAATGGATCATATGAGATTATCGCCGGGGAACGTCGCTGGCGTGCAGTTCGAAAACTTGGTTTGGATCATATCCCGGCCATTGTACGTGAATTCAACGACTCTCAGGCAGCGTCCATCGCATTGATCGAGAACTTGCAGCGTGAGGGACTCACTTCCATTGAAGAGGCTGTTGCTTATCAGAAATTGATTGACCTGCACCAACTTACACAGGAAAGTCTTGCGCAGCGATTAGGCAAAAGCCAGTCGACGATCGCCAACAAAATCCGGTTGCTACAGCTTCCAGATGGCATTAAGACAGCGCTGATGGAACGTAAGATTTCGGAGCGTCATGCCAGAGCTTTGCTTTCATTGGATACGGAAGAGTTGCAAATGAAATTGCTCGGCGAAATTATTGATAAAGAGTTGAATGTAAAACAAACGGAAGCGCGGGTTGCCTTTTACAAGGAATCCTCGAAGATCAAAAAATCCAAACGTGTCTCATTCACCAAGGACGTTAGACTTGCACTTAATACGATTCGTCAATCCATTGATATGGTATCGGGCTCCGGTCTAGACATCAAAACCAAGGAAGCGGACCATGAGGACCATTACGAGATCGTTATCCATATCCCGAAACGCAAATAATTGAAGCTTAAGGCGGCAATGGGCCGCTTTTTCTGTCTATAAAGTTGAGAGTGGCATGAACAGCGTAGAATAGCACCATGAAGAAACGGTAGTTGATGTTTGTGTGGATAATAGCCACCTGCTTTTTGTTAACTGTAGCTCACAACCTACAAGAAAAGACTCCTATTTTATTTGAGGTGAAGTAATTGTCTAAGATTATGGCCGTAGCAAATCAAAAGGGCGGTGTGGGGAAAACGACGACATCTGTTAACTTGGGTGCAGGACTGGCTTCGCTCGGGAAAAGGGTATTGCTTGTCGATATTGACCCCCAGGGGAATACAACCAGTGGAGTCGGAATCAACAAAGCAGATGTGGCCAATTGTATATATGATGTCATCATTAATGAAGTTCCCCCTCAGGAAGCGATTGTGGAAACTCAGATTGAAGGCCTTCATATCATACCTGCAACGATTCAGCTTGCCGGAGCCGAAATTGAACTGGTATCCACGATATCACGGGAAGTTCGCCTGAAAAAATCACTCGCCATGGTGAAAAAAAACTATGATTACATACTGATCGATTGTCCACCTTCTCTAGGCATGTTAACGATCAACTCGTTGACAGCTTCAGATTCGGTGATTATTCCGATTCAGTGTGAGTATTATGCGCTCGAAGGGTTGAGCCAATTGCTCAACACGGTACGTTTGGTGCAGAAACATCTGAATACATCCCTGCAGATTGAAGGGGTATTGCTGACGATGTTCGACGCTCGTACGAATCTGGGCATTCAAGTGATTGAAGAAGTGAAGAAGTATTTTCAACAAAAGGTGTATCAGACCATTATTCCACGCAATGTGCGGCTTAGTGAGGCACCTTCTCATGGTCAGTCTATCATTACGTATGATCCTCGATCCCGAGGGGCTGAAGTTTATTTAGAGCTCGCAAAGGAAGTGATTTCTTATGAGTAAGCGGCTTGGAAAAGGTCTTGATGCCCTCATTCCTTCGCTTTCAATTAATGACGATGATAAAGTCGTAGAAATCCCGATTAGTCAACTGCGGGCAAACCCTTACCAACCTCGTAAAGTATTTGATGAGGATGCGATACATGAACTCGCTGAATCAATCCGTCAACATGGTGTTATACAACCTATTATTGTAAGACCTGTTTTGAGAGGTTATGAGATCATTGCTGGTGAACGTCGTTTCAGAGCTTCCCAATATTGCGGTAATGCCACTGTGCCTGCCGTAGTTCGTAATTTCAGTGATCAGCAGGTTATGGAGATTGCTTTAATCGAGAACTTGCAGCGGGAAAATCTGAATGCGATGGAAGTTGCAGTTGCTTATCAGGGGTTGATGGACCAGTTTGGATTAACCCAAGAAGAGCTCTCCGTAAAAGTGGGTAAGTCACGTTCTCACATCGCTAACTTCCTACGTTTGTTATCATTGCCGGAAGAAGTGAAGGATCATGTTTCACGTGGAACATTGTCAATGGGGCATGCACGTGCTATCGTCGGTGTTAAGGATGAAAGCCTTGTGAAGCAGCTGGCAAAACAAACTATTGATCAGCAGTGGAGTGTACGTGAACTGGAAGAGGCTGTTCAACAATTGGATCGTTCCAAAACGGGTGAAGCGAAAGCCAAATCCAAGTTGAAGAAAAAAGATCCATTTATTGATACATTGGAAGAGTCTTTACGTGAACGGTTCAAAACAACGGTGAAAATTAAGCATAACAAAGATAAAGGCAAAATTGAGCTCAACTACTACAGCAAACAAGATTTGGAGCGACTGTTGGAACTGTTGCAATAATAGTCGTAATTCCATGATCGATGAACAACATGCGGGGCTTTTTCATGTGATGACATATCGCCTCTGTACCATGGAGAAACGATATGTCATTGTTTGTTTATAGGGAATTCATCCAAACAGAACGATCAATTAGGGACAGAGGTGGTCATGAGGTGGAGGGAGTTATCTATCTGGATCATGCAGCGACATCTTGGCCTAAGCCACCTGCTGTCGGGGAAGCCATGATGCAGGCTCTGGATGTGGCAGGGGCCAACCCAGGCAGAGGAAGTCATCGGATGGCTGTACAGGCGAGCCGAGTTGTATTTGGTGCCAGAAAAGCGTTATCCACTCTTTTGGGTGTTCGTAATGCCAATGATATTGCACTGGGTTCTAATACCACAGAAGCTTTGAATCTAGCTATTCAAGGGTGGTTAAGAGAAGGCGATCACGCCATTGCTACGATGGCTGAACATAATTCAGTAAGACGGCCCTTGGAGTACATGCGCAGATCTCGTAATGTAGAGGTTGATTATGTGCCTGTTAATGCAGCCGGGGAGATCGATCTGGTCGAATTCGCACGCTTGTTTCGTTCCAATACAAGATTGGTTGTCTGCACGCATAGTTCGAACCTGCTGGGGAGTATTCTGCCCATTGGTGAAATTGCACTGATGTGTCAAAAACACCAGGTGGCTTTGCTTGTTGACGCTGCTCAAAGTGCTGGAATTATCCCTGTGGATGTGAAGCAGCTTGGCATCGATATGCTTGCCTTTCCCGGGCATAAAGGACTGTTGGGACCGCAGGGAACGGGTGGGCTGTACATTGCTCCTGAGCTGGATGTGCAACCATTGCTTCACGGAGGGACAGGAAGCCAATCCGAGGCGATTGAGCAGCCACTTGTTCGTCCTGATCGCTATGAGGCAGGTACGCCGAATACCGTGGGTATAGCAGGTCTAGCAGCCGGAGTGCAGCATGTGCTTGAACTGACGCCTGAATTCATATACAAACAGGAGTGGGATTTGACTCAGCATATGATGGATGGGTTATCATCAGTACAGGGGATTCGAATGCTTGGTCCTGAAATTGGACAGCCGCGCACCGGATTGTTATCCTTTACTGTTGAAGGATATGATTCGGCCCAACTCGCTTTTCAATTAGACCGAAATTATGGCATCGCTGTGCGTTCAGGTTTTCATTGCACACCACTTGCCCATGATTCGGCTGGCACAACGGCAAGTGGGGCTGTCAGAGCGAGCGTGGGATATAGTACATCAAGAGAAGATGTCGATGCGTTGATCGAAGCAGTTATCGAATTAACAGCATCCAAATCTGTATGAAGCAACCCTAATGAAATGTGAATTTCAATCGCTTGAATAAGCAAAAAGCAAAAGAGGCAAGAAGCCAAAACGAGTGATTAACCGTAGGGGTTATCTGGTGAATAATAAGGGTAAGCTTGAGGGTTATATTAGTGCGTTGGATGGCTTTTCTTGGCTGAATGGATCGATGATGTGGAGTACGTTTGAAGCTACAAACGTTAACCTGAACAAACCAACAGAGGGGTAGTTGCACTACATGGCTGAATTAAATGAGCTGATTCTGGAACAGCTGATATGGATTATTGGCGGCATGGCATTACTTTTGGTGATTTTGCTTATCATAAGTATTGCTCAAGGCGCAAAGCTACGGAAGTTTAAACGGAAATATGAGGCCATGATGGCTGGCAGTGGAGTCGAAGATCTGGAGTCGCTGTTAATCAATCTGAAAATTCAGATGGACAGCATTGAGGATGAGCATACACTGCAAACGGATCAGTTAAAGACTGTCATGCAGAAGCTGACCCGCATCCAGGGTAAAGTGGGCGTGAAACGGTACAACGCTTATGGGGAGCTTGGCAGTGATCTGAGTTTCTCCATGGCGATGGTTAACGATAGCCAGGACGGTATGGTACTGACTGGTATCTATAATCGAGACGGTTCCTATGTATATGCTAAACCTCTTAAAGGGGGAGAGTCCACGTATACTCTTTCCCCTGAGGAAAAGGAAGCCATTACTCTGGCACAGCAAGCAGAGTAGAACGGGTATGCCATTCGCGAATGGCGGAGTAGAGACTGCTGGATATAATCTCGGACATGCGCATGACTAGACTGAGACGTGTGTTCTGCAAAACAAAGTATTCCATAAAGCCGCCGACGTTAACGATACCTGTAAGATGGATATCGCCGACCGGCGGTAATTCTTTATTTACACCCGCTCCTGGTTTGAGCGGTCCATTCACGACCTGGATACATCCAACACTCGAAGACTGTCCGAGACAGGCATCAATACCGATCACATAAGGGTTGTGATGTGTTGTGTGTATTTTGTGAAGGGTGTCCTGCAGGTTCATTGCATGTACGGGTTCATCCAATGTGCCATAGAGATGGAATAGAGGGCTGTCCCACTTGGCAAGTGACGAGCCGACGAGCGGGCCAAGGCAGTCCCCAGTAGAGCGATCTGTACCGATACAGACGACAACTACATTTTGCAAAGAATGGGCTTTATAGAGATGAAACATTAAACGATGAATGATGGCTGAGTGAATGCCTGGATCTGTATGTGGGATTTTCAAACTGGCCATGTCTTGAGCTGAGAAGGAATGCGAAATGGGATTCATAGGATCTATCCTTTCCCTTGGAATAGTAGTAACAGTATATGGAAGGATAGAACGTTTTATACTTCGTGGGGACAAGCTTTTTCAAAGGAATGAATGTATCACGAAAGGAGCCGGACATGGACGAGTGGATTGATGATTGGATGCTGATTGCTTTTGATTCCACCCAGCAGGCGCTGCGGGCAGAAATGCTGCTGGAGTTTGCCGAGATTGAGATCGACTTATTTCCTACACCAAAAGAGATCACAGCGGGCTGTGCTCTATGTATTCAGTTTCCAAAAGAAGATCTGGAGAGAGTGAGACAAATCATTCGTAACGAATTTGTGGAGATCCGTGGCCTCTATTTCAAAACCGCTGACAGCTATGATAACATACCCATGTAGAGGAGGTTTGATCTATGTTGCCTTTTAAGTTTGCTGAGACCTCGCCTGATCCAGGGAGGACTATAAAGGGAGCCATTCGCTGGACAGACCAATTATGGGATAAAGTCGCTGATGCAGATATGTGGTTTAATATTCTGTTCAGCTCAATCCGCATCGTTATTATTTTCATTATTACGCGTATTGTGATTAAGATTGTATCACGTATTATAGATCGCACGATGGCACGTAAGCAGGAAGGTAAGATTCGCGTCAATCCGCGGAGATTTATAACGGTGGGAGAGTTGATGAAAAATGCGACCTCCATAACATGTAATTTCATTATGATTCTGTTACTGTTATCTGAGATCAACGTGAAAGTTGGACCATTGTTAGCGAGTGCGGGAGTACTTGGACTGGCTATCGGTTTTGGTGCCCAAGGATTGGTGAAGGATGTTATTACGGGTTTCTTCATTATATTGGAGGATCAATTCGCGGTGGGCGATGTTATTCAAACAGGTACCTATAAAGGAACGGTTGAGGTCATTGGCCTGAGAACAACCAAGCTGGTTAGCTGGCAGGGTGAGGTGCACATCATTCCAAATGGTACGATTGCAAGTGTAACTAATTACTCGATGTCTAATTCCCTTGCAGTTGTGGACATTCCCATGAAGGGTGAACAGACCCTGGACGAGTCAGTGCACT
Organism: Paenibacillus sp. OK060; assembly: GCF_900101205.1. Classification (NCBI taxonomy): domain Bacteria; kingdom Bacillati; phylum Bacillota; class Bacilli; order Caryophanales; family Paenibacillaceae; genus Paenibacillus; species Paenibacillus sp. OK060. The sequence goes on along the minus strand of NZ_FNFR01000003.1, from coordinate 765,757 downwards.
TGGTGAAACGAGCTTTGACTGGGATTGAGGATCGAGATCTGAACATCGTTAAAGTACCTGACGTGCTTGGTATCCAGTCGATGTCTACCTCGGAATATGTGGTTCGCATTGTTGCTGAGTGCTTGCCGAACTCCAGGGCATCTGTAGAGCGTCAAATTCAGAGTGATGTGAAGAAAACACTGGAGTATCATGAGATGAGCAATCAGGCAGCATTAGAGCAAGCAGCAGCTCAGGAGAAGGATGAGGGGGATGGCATAGGTGGAGCGTAAAAGTTTCCAGCTTGGAGACATTGTGCAGATGAAGAAGCAGCATCCATGTGGCAGCAATGAGATGGAGATTATTCGGATGGGCATGGATATTCGCATCAAGTGTGTAGGATGTAAACACAGCGTATTAATTCCCAGAGCGAAATTCGAGAAAAACATGAAAAAGGTACTTCGTTCGACAGAGGATTCGTCTGAATCCTAATGAAAAATTGGTTAATGTTTACTCTTTTCGCACTCCATAATAACGTTTACATGTAGGCATAGCTTAAGTATTGCGTTCTGTAAATGATCATGCTATAATCATTATTGCTGCGGAAAGGTACCCAAGAGGCCCAAGGGGGCTGACTCGAAATCAGTTAGGCGTGTCACAGCGTGCGTGGGTTCGAATCCCACCCTTTCCGCCACTAATAGATATTGCTTTGTAATTGTAATTGAAAAACTTACTCAACGTGTGTTGAGTTCTATACATGCAAGAAGACCTTCCAGCTGGAAGGTCTTCTTATTTTTATTGTTGTCTAATAACTCTTCTTAATTGAAAAAACAAAGAGCCCCTAAGGGCTCTTCATTCGGCGATGCATTCGGTTTGTTAGGAAACAATCGGTCGTAACGATCAGAAACTTGGTGTACTGCAAGTAGCAATACTCGTGCTTCAGACAAAGGCCTTACACACAACCATCTTGCTTCTTAAATTACGTGATGAATCTCCAACAGTGAATGTTCGGCTTCGTTGTCCAACGGAACCACACCTCTCTCGTGCATCGCCTGATTGTATTATGTGCATTAGTACGTTTTATATACAGCAGTCTGAAAAAATCTTTACGCTTAGTGGACGCGGGCTTTGGTAAGCTTTTTCCACTTGCGATTCTGATTGCTTGTTTCAGGGAAAGCTTCACCCTTTTGGAGGGTTATCCGTTTCGGATTGTTAATCTCCGTATGAAAGCTCTTCTCACCAACCTCGGTGTACTCACCATCGTTTGGAGCTTTGTCTCCTGGTTCAAACTCGGTTCTTTCACCCATGATAAAACCTCCTCGGCGTAATGGATTCCAATGTTGCTTCTGTAGTGTGCTCCATTGGAGTTATGATCATGTGTTTTAAGAAGAGGGAACGTTTGCTTGCATTGAGACATCATATTTGTTATATTAATATAGTTCGAGTTTGTGCTCGTTCCTTGCTCTCAACATAGATTGAGGGCCAGAGTCCATAAGGAGGTGAAAATTATGCGCAAATATGAAGTGATGTACATTATTCGTCCTGATGTTGAGCAAGAAGTTGTTCAAGCTACAGTCGATAAATTCCAAGGCATCATCTCCAACGGCGGTGGTGAAGTTACAGCTCACGACGTTATGGGTAAACGCCGTCTTGCGTATGAGATCAAGAAATTCCGTGATGGTGTTTATGTTTTGGTACACTTCACTGCTGAACCAGCAGTAGTTACTGAACTTGAGCGTCTCATGAAGATTTCTGACGAAGTAATTCGTTATCTCATTACAAACGACGTTAAGTCTGCTTAAGACAACTCGTGATCAATGCACCAATACGCTCTGAAGGAGGGGATTACATTGTTGAACCGTGTCATTCTGATCGGCCGGTTAACCCGGGATCCTGAGTTGCGTTATACTCCAGCTGGAGTAGCAGTTACGCAATTTACTTTGGCAGTGGACAGACCGTTTACAAGCCAAGGTGGAGAAAAGGAAGCGGATTTCATTCCGGTCGTAACCTGGAGACAGCTTGCTGAGACTTGTGCAAACTATTTGCGCAAAGGACGCCTAGCTGCAGTCGAAGGACGCATTCAAGTACGGAATTACGAGAATAACGAAGGAAAACGTGTATACGTGACCGAAGTCATTGCCGATAACGTCCGTTTCTTGGAGTCAGCTAACCGTGATAATAACGGTGGCGGCGGTGGTGGTCAACCGATGCGTGAAGAGCCTTCTTACGGAGGCGGCGGGCGCGCGAACAATAACAATAATTCGCGTAGCAACAATCAGGATCCTTTTTCCGATGACGGAAAACCGATTGATATATCGGATGATGATTTGCCATTTTAACGTGAGCCGATACTCTAATGAGATATGGGTTACATGATAGGAAAGGACTGAAAAGCATGGGCTTCAAGCAAAGAGAAGGCGGAGACAACGATAAAAGACCGGCACGTCGTGGCGGCCGTAATAAACGTCGTAAAGTGTGCTTCTTCACAGCTAACAAAATTACTCACATCGATTATAAAGATACGGACTTGCTTCGTAAATTTATCAGCGAGCGCGGAAAAATTTTGCCACGCCGTGTAACAGGTACTAGCGCTAAATATCAACGCATGCTGACGATTGCCATCAAACGCTCCCGTCAAATCGCATTGCTACCATACACAACTGAGTAGTCTTACTCAGCATGGATACAAAGCAGTCGGCTTATAGCCGACTGCTTTTTTGCATCTAAAAATAATTAAGGTTGGTTCTCTCCTGGTAATTGGATTTCGCAAAGAGCTGCGGCGATAGAAGCAATTAAGGCGTAAATGATTTATAATAGAGTCTATTATATTGCTGATATCAGATAGCGTGAGTATAAACGAATAAAGATTTCACCATCAGGAGAGAGCATGAATACATCCAAACGTAAAGTAAAACAGAGACGCAAGAGTAGTCTGCGATTTTGGATCGTAGCTACGTTTTTGCTTTCCATTATATATGTATGGTTACAGCAAAAAGGAGGTACCTATGATATTTGGCCACGGACCAATGTACAAGAAGCAGTGCCGATCACTGGACTTCACCCGGTAGTCGCGGAAAGTGAGAAGTTGTTGGTTCGAAAGGCAGCTAGACGAGGAATTGAAATCGTGATTACACATGATTTTCGCAGCATAAACGAACAAGATGCCCTCTATAATCAAGGACGCTCTCTTTCCGGAAATATCGTTACCAACGCCAAAGGGGGAGAGTCCTATCACAACTATGGTTTAGCCATTGATTTTGCGTTGCGGACTCCTGAAGGAGATGTAGTGTGGGATATGGAACGTGATGATAACGGCAATGGAAAGCCAGATTGGCTGGAAGTTGTGGAACTTGCCAAAGAACTAGGGTTTACGTGGGGAGGAGATTGGGATAACTTTCCGGATTATCCTCACTTGCAGATGGACTTTGGATTAAGCATCAACGATTTGAAGCGTGGGAAAAGACCTCCGGTTACGCAGTAATTACAATATTATATATACATCTATATGTATAAATATTAGAAAAGCCTTGCATTTTGCAGGGCTTTTTGCTTGCTTTTGTAAAATAAATGATAAAAGATGACAATTTGTTCTTTACATAAGCGATTAAATGAAACTATACTATAATAACTAGAAATTTAACTTCAATCCTTTAGTAATATCTAAATCACACCTCTAAAAGCACAAAATTTGGATAGAAACCAATTTCACTTCCAAACAAAATATTTCCTCTACAATTCCCTCATACCTAACATAATAGTTTGTTATATCTATATTTATAACATTTAACTACACATACTGTGTAATGCTAATGTCATGTATTTAGATAATCGGTATATTTAAGCTTCAAACTCTACCATTGAAAGTATCTGACTGGCTCTGAAATTCCTTGATCTATTCCCTTTAAAGTATAACTAATACCCAGAACTGTGCTATAAAAAACATTTATACCATAAATCTCAAAATAAGCATTGACGTCACCTAAATTTACACGTATGATTACATTAATTATTTTGCTTTATTATCCCGCTAGGAATTGTCAGTATTAATTGACCAACGGTCTAAATAGCAGTGTGAAAAATGGATTCTCCTAATGATTTGGTATTTTGTATACACTTTCGTTCGTTATCTTCAAGAACATGGAAATATACAGTGGATGCATTCTTCTACACATGAATACAGTCCGCAGAAATTATGGGGTTAGGGTGATTGATTTGAATACAGAGCTATTGGAAGTCAGAAATCTAACTACATCATTCAGAATTGAAGATGACTATTATGCAGCAGTTGATCACGTTAATCTTACGGTTAAAAAGAATGAAGTATTGGCTATTGTGGGAGAATCAGGATCAGGCAAAAGTGCCTTTGCTTTTTCAATTATGGGCCTGCATAACAAAGCCAAAATTGATGGTGAAATTCTGTACAAAGGGCAGGATATAGCGAATATATCTCCAAACAAGTTAAACAAACTCCGCGGTAAAGAGATGGGGATGATCTTTCAGGACCCACTTTCCGCATTAAATCCTCTGATGCTGATCGGTGAACAGATCGAAGAGATTCTGACACTGCATCAACCCAAGCTATCTTCGAAAGAAAAGAAAGACAAAGTAATTGATTTACTCAATCAAGTAGGGATTCCGCGTCCCGAACAATTATACAAGCAGTATCCTCACGAACTATCGGGTGGTATGAGACAGAGAGTTGTTATCGCGATTGCGATTGCCAATAAACCTGAATTGCTGATTGCCGATGAACCAACGACAGCGCTTGACGTTACAATCCAACTACAAATTCTGGAGCTTATCCGCGAATTGAAGAACGAGATTAACGCAGGAATCATTCTGATCACGCATGATCTGGGAGTCGTTGCCGAGATGGCTGATCGCGTGGCAGTTATGTATGCAGGTGAAATTGTTGAGATTGCCGATATCTATACTCTAATGACGGATGCCAAACATCCATATACACGGTCTCTACTAAACTCTATTCCTACCATTTCTGAAGAAAAATCGAAGCTTCATGTCATTCAAGGCATTGTTCCTTCACTGAAAAACCTTCCTCGCCAAGGGTGCCGATTCAAGGCCCGAATTCCATGGATAAGTGATTCGGCTCATGAAGAAAACCCACAGATGCATGAAATTGCGCCAGGTCACTTTGTACGGTGTACCTGTTATCAGCACTTTCATTTCCCTGATCAAGCTGAGGAGGAATAACATAATGGCATTACTCGAAGTAGAAGGACTAAAAATTCACTTTCCGATTCGCGGAGGGTTGATCAAGCGTGAAATTGGTAACATCAAAGCGGTTGATGATGTGAGTTTCTCCATTGAGCAGGGTCAAACGTACGGCCTTGTAGGTGAGTCAGGCTCAGGCAAAACGACTACGGGTAGAGCCGTTATTGGCTTAAACCATGTGACGGCCGGGAAAATTCTTTTCGATGGAAGAGATCTGGCTACAGAGCGGCGGAAAGATAGACAACTACAGCGTGATGTGCAGATGATCTTTCAAGATCCGTACTCTTCGTTAAATCCCAAGAAGCGTGTTATCGACATCATTGCTGAGCCACTCCGTAATTATGAACGGCTGACAGTTACGGAAGAGAAACGCCAGGTCCGAGACCTTCTGGAGAAGGTTGGATTGAGTCCCGAATCGATCTATAAGTATCCTCATGAGTTTTCCGGAGGGCAGCGGCAGCGGATTGGCATCGCTCGTGCGATTGCATTGAAGCCCAAACTGATCATCGCAGATGAGCCAGTATCCGCACTGGATGTATCCGTGCAAGCTCAGGTGCTCAACTTCATGCAGGATATTCAAAAAGAGTTAAATCTGACTTATCTGTTCATCAGTCACGATCTCGGCATTATCCGCCATATGTGTGATCAGATCGGAATTATGTATAAAGGCCGATATGTGGAGCAGGGCACGACGGATGATATTTTTGAGAATCCACAACATATTTATACCAAGCGTTTACTTGCAGCCATTCCGGATATGGACCCAACCAAACGTGAAGAAATGGTAGCCTTCCGTCAGCAGGTCAAATCCGACTATGAAAATTCATACCGAAATTTCTTTGATGAGGAAGGGCTGGCATACTCGCTCCAATCCATTTCCGATACTCACCGAGTAGCTCTACCTCAGAAAGGTTGAAGACCATATGTGGAAAACGATAGTACGCAGAATTATCATTATGATTCCTCAGATCTTTTTGCTTAGCCTGCTGGTCTTTCTACTGGCAAAGGCGATGCCTGGAGACGCACTTACCGGATTACTCGATCCGAGTATAGATCCAAAAGCGCTGGAGGAACAGCGGGAACGACTGGGATTAAACAATCCATGGTATGTGCAATATTGGGATTGGATCAAAAATGCTGCACAAGGCGATTTCGGACAATCTTTTCGATTCAAAATGCCAGTATCTGATTTGATTGGTCAGCGTGTTGCCAATACGTTCTGGCTTGCACTGGCGACACTCGTGTTTACTTATCTGATTGCCATTCCACTTGGCATTATCAGTGGTCGTTACAACGATACTTGGTCTGATCGGTTGATCACTGGTTACACCTACTTGGGCTTTGCAGCCCCGTTGTTTATCTTTGCACTGGTGATGTTATGGATATTTGGATTCCATTTTGGCTGGTTCCCAACCGGAGGAAGCGTGGAACCTGGACTTACGCCAGGGACATTCAGCTATATAACAAGCAAATTCTATCATTTGTTATTACCAGCATTATCAATGGCATTAATTGCAACAGTATCTACCGTCCAATACTTACGTAGTGAAATTATTGATATCAAGTACAAGGAATTCGTTCTTACTGCGAGAGCCAAGGGCGCCTCGGAATCTCGAATCTACAACAGGCATATATTAAGAAACTCCCTGTTGCCGATCGCCGCATTTTTCGGTTATGAGATCACGGGACTTATCGGAGGTACCATTTTCATTGAGAGCATATTCAGTTATCCAGGTATGGGACAGTTGTTCCTGAATTCCATTTCTCTTCGGGATTTCAGTGTAGTAACTGCGCTCGTCTTGTTATATGGCATAGCTACAATCCTGGGATCGTTGCTATCTGACATTATTCTGGGTATTGTTGATCCGCGTATACGGATTAAGTAAGAACTTGAAGATTTCGGGGTGAAAATAAGATGAGCAAGGCCAATGATGTCGTTATAACTTCACAGAAGATTGATAAGAGCCCCTCCAGCTTGAGTATCTTGTGGCGGGAGCTTGTCAGAGATAAGGTGGCACTAATCTCGCTCATATTTTTGGGACTGGTCATACTGCTGGTCTATGGTACTTCTTTGATCCTGGATCAAGCAGAAATTGTTAAGGTAGATTTGTTCGCATTGTATGAACCTCCTTCCGCGCAATATTGGCTGGGGACTGATTACGGCGGTCGCGATGTGTTTGGACAACTGATCATCGGTACGCGTAACTCTCTAACCATTGGTATTATCGTCACGCTAATGACTGGTTGTATAGGTATCCTGGTTGGCCTGCTATCCGGTTACTTCGGTGGAATGATTGATAACTTGTTTATGCGGGTTGTTGACTTCTTCATGATTCTTCCAACGCTGATGATCGTTATCGCGTTTGTTACTGCAGTACCCAAATATAATATTGTATCTTTCTCATTAATTATGACAGCCTTTCTCTGGATGGGGATTGCCAGGTTGATCCGCTCCAAAGCATTACAGGAACGGGAACTGGACTATGTAAAAGCTTCAAAAACATTAGGTTCTTCCCATCTGAAAATTATGCTCTCACAGGTTCTTCCTAATCTTAGCTCCATTATCATCGTAACGATGACGTTGAATCTCGCTGCCAACATTGGCCTCGAATCGGGACTTTCCTTCTTGGGATTTGGATTCCCAGAAAGTACACCCAGTCTTGGAACACTCGTAAGCTATGCTCGTAATCCGCAAACACTGGAATTCAGATGGTGGATATGGCTACCTGCGTCAATACTAATTCTGTTATTGATGTTGAGTATAAATAATGTCGGACAAGCCCTGAAGCGTGCGACTGATGCAAGACAAAGAAGAGGTTAAAAAAAGGGAGGAAAGGTTCATGAAAAAGGGATTATTTTCACGGGGACTATTTTTCACGATGATGTTGGTCTTCGTACTTGCGCTTGCGGCGTGCTCGGAGAAAGAGGCGGCAACACCAACGCCTTCTACGAACACAGGGGAAAAGAAAACAGAGGAGAAGCCTACTAAAGAAGAGGGCGTTTACTCTATCGAAGATTTCAACAATGTCAAAACGAATGAAGGCACTGCAATCGAGGGTGGGTCCATCACATATGGACTGGTATCCGATACTGCGTTTGAAGGAACATTGAATTTTAACTTCTACTCCGGTAATCCGGATGCAATGGTTCTGCAATGGTTTGACGAAGGTTTGCTGACTTGGGACAAAGACTATGTATATACCAACGATGGTGCAGCAACGTATGAAACATCGGAAGATGGCAAAACGTTCACACTGACCATTCGTGATAATGTAAACTGGCATGACGGCAAGCCTGTAACGGCTGAAGATTTGCAGTTTGCTTATGAAGTTATCGGTAACAAGGCTTATGATGGTCCACGTTATGATTCCAACTTTACAAGTGTAGTAGGTATGGATGATTATCACGCTGGAAAAGCAAAAACGATCTCTGGGATCAAGGTTCTTAGCGAAAAACAAATCAGCATTACGTACAAGGAATCTACACCTTCCTTGCTGACAGGTGGCGTGTGGACATATCCACTGGCTAAACATATCTTCGGTGATATGGATGTAGCGAAAATGTCTTCTTCCAAAGAAGTACGTGAAAAACCAATCGGTTTTGGTGCATTTAAAGTGGAAACAATCACTCCAGGTGAGTCTGTAACTTTCGTTAAAAACGATGACTACTGGCGTGGAGCTCCAAAACTGGACAAAGTGACTTTGAAAGTAATCAACCCAACAACGGTTGTTCAAGAATTGAAATCTGGGGGGGTAGACCTCGTGGATTCATTCCCGACAGATCAATATAAAGACAATGCCAATATGTCCAACGTTGAATTCCTGGGTGCAATCGATCGTGCTTACACCTATATCGGTTTCAAACTGGGCACATGGGATGCTGACAACGGCAAAGTTGTAACAAATGCTGAAGCAAAAATGGGAGATAAGAATCTGCGTAAAGCCATGTGGATGGCTGTAGATAACGATCAAGTGGGCAAACGTTTCTATAACGGTCTGCGTTGGAATGCAACAACATTGATTCCTCCGTCTCACCCAGAATTCCATGATTCTAACAATCCGGGTGTTGCATATGACCCAGAAGCAGCGAAAAAATTGCTGGATGAAGCAGGTTACAAACTGGATGGTGAATTCCGTACGAAACCGGACGGTTCCCCACTTGAAATTAACTTTGTATCGATGACAGGTGGCGACACAGCTGAACCACTGGCACGTTACTACGTTCAATCGTGGGCAGCAATCGGTCTGAAAGTAAACCTGGAAATGGTTGAGTTCAACAATTTCTATGACCGTGTAGGTAACACAGGTAAAGATGATCCAAATATTGATGTATATCAAGCTGCTTGGGGCGTAGGTATTGACGTAGATCCAGCAGGTCTGTATGGCCGTGATGCACTGTATAACTTCTCGAGATTCTCTAGCGAAGAAAATGACAAATTGCTCGCACAAGGTGTATCTGCTGAAGCGTTTGATGTAGACAAGCGTAAAGAGATCTACAACCAATGGCAGCAGTACATGGTTGATGAAGTTCCTGTATTCCCGACATTGTACCGTGCTGTTGTAGCACCGGTTAACAAACGTGTAATGAACTATGCGATTGGTGACGGAACAGGTTTATATCTGAATGACATTCAAGTTAATGCAGATAAAGCGGTTGTAGCAGAGTAATAAAAAAGCATTAGCAACAATAAGGATTGGGGTCCTTTTAAGAATTCGGTTGCTAGATCTAATTGAAAAGATTCTTCTAGGTGTGAATAGAAAAAGTCTTGTAAAGCATGGATTCCGTACACTCTGGCATGGGGGTATGGGGTCCATGTTTTTTTTGGTAACAAAAAAATAAAAAAAATTTAACTTTTTTTATAAAAATTGCAGACAAAATGCCTCTTCACTTCGTCTATATCTGTAAGAGGTGATTTTCCGATGAAAAAATGGTGGATACGGGCAGGAATGATGCTGCTGGCTCTACTGGTTATTATATATTTGGGTGTAAAACCGGACATGCTGGTGGGCAAACCGGGGATTAAAGCTGAATCGGCTGTATTAATGGATATGAACTCTGAGCAGATTCTAATCAACTTTAACGGTTCCGAAGAAATTGCAACGGCAGGAATCAGTAAATTGATGACAGAACTACTTGTAATGGAGGCCGTGATTAACGGAGAGTTGCGTTGGGACGACCCTGTTAATATCAGCTTGTATGCAAGCTCAGTAGGTGGCAGCCACCTGGGTTTGAAACAAGGGGAGCAATTCACTGTGCAGGAGCTATTCCAGATTGTAGCCGTCTATTCCGCGAATGATGCCGCTATTGCTCTGGCTGAACATATCAGTAAGACAGAGCAGACTTTTGCACAAAAGATGAATGAGAAGGCAACCGAGATCGGACTGTCTGACAAGACGGTGTTTACGAATGCAACAGGTTTAAGTGAAAAACTACTTGGTCCGAGTCATCCGAAGGAAATACAAGGGCAGACCGTAATGACTGCCGTAGATGCATGCAAGCTTGCACGTTATCTACTGAATAACTACCCCGAAATATTGAGAGTTTCCAGCCAAATGCAGGTGTCGATGCACCAAAAAGGAATGTACATGAGCAACACCAACTGGATGCTGTCCTCTATTGGCGGACCCTATGCTTACGATGGAAACGATGGATTGAAGACCGGATATGATGAGGATTCCGGCTATCACTTCGTTGGAACGGCTGAGCGAAATGGCAAGCGACTGATCTCCGTTGTACTGGGTTCGGATAGTCGTGAGGGACGTTTTATCGAGACACGAAAGCTATTCAATTATGGTTTTTCCAGTTCAAAGTAAGGGTTATTTGAAATTTACATGACATGTTACACAATCAATGCTCTGAGAGGGAAATTCGTGGGGTGTTCTACGCTGTTAACCTATGGTGGATCATGGTAAAATGATTTACGTATAATTCCAAATTATCGTGTAATTCACTTTAAAGGGGGAAATAACTTGAACGTAGTGAGTAAAAAAGTATATGCTCTCACGCTTACCATGGCGATGTCAATCGCTCTGATTCAACCAGCGGTCCAGGCAGCAGAATCGGTGAAGCCTACGGCGACAGTCGCTGAATCCATTGCTTCGAAAGCAACACAGACACTACAGCAAATGGGATACATAGATGGCACAACAGATGGAATGAGAGAATCACAAACGCCGATTACTCGTGCTCAGGCCGCAATCATCCTGCAGCGTGTACTTAAACTGGATGCTCCAGCGTCTCTTACAGGTTTTGCAGATGTATTGGCTAAGGATGAAGCTGCGCCTGCCATTTACGCACTGAAGCAAAGTGGTCTTATTCAAGGGCAAGCCAAAGGATATGCACCAGATGCACCTCTCACAAGAGCACAGATGGCATCGTTGTTTACTCGGGCATTTGAACTAAAGGATAATGGCATTCAGGTTGTATACAGTGATATGGCGCAAATTCCGAAGGTACATACGGAGGATGCGATTCGTCTGAAGCAGCATTTTATTATTGAAGGCAGTGCGTTTAACGCCAAAAATTCAGTGACCCATGGTGAGTTTGCTGATGCGCTGTACCTCGCTCTTGGACTTGATGTGCAGTCAGAAGATCTAACACCTCTGGAAGACTTCTTCAAACAGCCGGCTCAAGCAGGATTCCAGATGTCTCCGGATGGTAAACATCTGGCTTACATGGAGCCTTGGAACAACCGAATGAATATCGTGGTGAAACAGAATGGTCAGGACAAGTCGGTACGTATCACGAGTGAGACTGAACGCAGTATAGCGGGATTTGTATGGGCGACAAAGGATAAGCTGTTGTATGTAAAGGATGAAGCAGGGGATGAGAACTATCATATTTATGTAACGGATATCGATGGGAAGAACAGCAAGAATCTGACACCATATCCGAATACAAGAGCGATCCTGGTAGACTCTCTGGAGAATATTCCGGATGAAATTCTAGTAGGTATGAACAAACGTGATCCGCGAATCTTTGACGTGTACCGGATTAACATCAAGACTGGTGAGGCTGTGCTTGCTGCAGAGAACCCGGGCAATATTACGGGCTGGCTTACGGACCATGAGGGTAAGATCCGTGTGGCCATATCGAATGATGGTAATGTCTCTTCGTTAATGTATCGTGAATCGGAAGATAAACCATTTGAGAATTTGATGACCACCAAGCTCGGAGAAACATTTGCTCCAGTGATGTTCACGTATGATAACAAAAACATCTATGCTGTATCCAATTTAGAGCGGGATAAAACAGCGATTGTCGAATATAGCCCAAGCAGCAAAAAAGTAACGAAAACCATCTATGAAAACAAGGATGTGGATGTGTCCAGTTTCGTTCCTTCTAAAGAAAAAGGCACAATCCTTGCAGCTGTCTATGAGACGGACAAGGTTAACTATGAATACTTCGACAATGATTTCAAAAAATTGATGCAGGATATCCAGGCGAAAGTTCCGGGTAAAGAAGTAAGCATTTCAAACATAAGTGAAGAAGGTCAGGTTCTGTTCGTTGCGTATAGCGATAAATCCATGGGTACGTATTACTTCTACGATTCCAAGACAGGTAAGCTGGATAAATTAGCTGACGCCGCACCTTGGATTGATGAGAGTGAAATGTCGGATGTAAAACCCATTACGTACAAGTCACGTGATGGTTTAACCCTTCATGGTTATCTGACGCTCCCGCAAGGAGCCGAGGCTTCCCAATTGCCACTGGTTGTTGTTCCGCATGGTGGACCATGGGCCCGAGACTCATGGGGCTTCAATCCCGAAATTCAATTTCTCGCAAGCCGTGGTTATGCCGTACTACAGGTGAATTTCCGTGGCTCTACTGGATACGGTAAGGAATTCCTGGATGCGGGCAACAAAGAGTGGGGTAAAGCGATGCAGGACGATCTCACAGACGGCGTAAATTGGCTGGTTGAAGAGGGAACGGTTGATGCGAAGCGTGTAGCTATCTACGGTGGATCTTATGGTGGATATGCAGCTCTGGCAGGACTGGCATTCACACCAGAAGTCTATGCAGCAGGAATTAGCTATGTTGGACCATCCAATCTGTTCACGCTGCTGGATTCACTGCCACCTTACTGGGAGTCGGAGCGCAACATGTTCTATGAACGTATGGGTGATCCGGAGAAAGACAAGGAGCTGCTGACAGCTGTCTCACCACTGTTCCATATCGACCAGATGAAAGCCCCATTGTTCGTGGTCCAGGGCGCAAATGATCCACGTGTGAAACAGGCTGAGTCTGATCAGATCGTGGAGGCTCTGCGCAAACGTGGAGTAGATGTGCCATATATGTTAAAAGCCAATGAGGGACATGGCTTCGGCAATGTTGAAAATCAATTGGATTTGTATCGAGCAATTGAGAAATTCCTGAATCGCCACTTGATGCAGCAATAGTAGTTAAGTTCAACAATAAAACCGTCCCACGGGTTCCATCGAACCTGAGGGACGGTTTTATTTGGTGGAGCAGGGAATTGAATGAGGTATCCAAGCATATAAACAAATTGACATATGTAATCATTTTGTTTTAAAATGACCAGTGAGTCATTATTGTTCGGTTCGGTTTAATATATATGTATCATTACAGCCTTACGCTACTGGATTGCAATCTGATCGGGGAGGAAACGTGTAATGCAAAAACAAATGAAATGGCCGCTTATCCTATTTGCTATCGGGGTGTTTATGGCTGCGCTGGATAACGGGATTATTACGTCGTCCCTGACGACTTTAAATGCGTCATTTGGCGTGTCGCCGACGTGGGGAGCATGGACAATCACGCTTTATACGCTCGGACTTGCGGTGAGTGTGCCGATTGCGGGTAAGCTCTCCGACCGTTATGGACGCAAGAAGCTGTTTCTGATTGAAGTGGCTTTGTTCGGAATTGGGTCTTTACTCGTTGCACTAAGCACATCGTTTACGTTTTTCCTGATTGCTCGTGTCGTCCAGGCGTTGGGTGGTGGCGGGATCTTTATCATTGCGAGCTCTTATGTATTAAGCAAGTTCCCAGCGGAGCGTCAGGGCACAGCCTTGGGTCTTCTGGGAGGTATGAACGGGGTTGCGGCGATTCTAGGGCCGAATATCGGTGCTTTTATCCTCGACATTACGGGGAATTGGCATTGGTTGTTCTTAATCAATGTACCGATCGCCATTTTGCTGTTTATTGCAGGCATCCGTTATATTCATGAAGAACAGGAGCTGAGCCGTAAGGCGGTGGACTGGAGTGGTATCGCGGTCATGACGCTGGGTGTGCTCAGTCTGATGTACAGCTTTAGCAATCTGGATGGCGTAAATATGTTGCAAAGTCTTGGCTCACCGATGTTCTATGGCTTCTTCCTGGCAGGTGTAGTCATTCTGGTCCTCTTCTACTTTCTTGAAAAAAGGCTGGAAGGGTCACAACGTGAACCTGTTGTATCTACACAGCTTCTGGGTATTGCGTCCTTTCGTTGGACGCTGCTGATTGCCTTTTTCTCAGGAGCCATTCTGGCATCAGTGATCTTCATTCCAGGCTTTGTTGAGCAATACCTCGGGGTATCCAACACAGCCTCCGGCTACTGGTTTACACCGCTTGCCCTGGCTTCAGGCATTGGTGCGGGTGGTGGCGGTTATCTGGTTGACCGCAAAGGGCCAATCTGGACGTTATCTGTAGCCGGATTGCTGTCGGCTATCGGTTTCCTGCTCTTCCCGCTGTGGGTAGAGCATATCTGGCAATTCGTGATAGCGAGTGTACTTGTGGGGATTGGCTTCGGTATGATGCTGGGAGCTCCAGTGAACGTGCTCGTTACTGAGCAAGCGGGTGAGAACAACAAGGGCATTGCGGTAGCGACCAGTTCCTTGTTCCGTCAGATGGCTATGGCGATCGCGCCAACCATTTTTGCCGGTTTCCTGGCTCGTGCCTTCTCCAACCTGGGCTCCAATATTCAGCAGGGTCTCACAGATCAGGGCATTCAGGTGCCGTCCGAAGCGCTTCAACAATATGCGTCTGGCGGCGGTGCAGCTTCAGGAAGCGATATTTCCAGCTTAACCGAAGGACTATCCCAAATTCCTGATCCGGGCATTCGAGATGTGTTGCTACAGGCTCTTCATCAGACAATCGGCGAGGGTTATAGTGGACTGTTCTGGTCTGCGGTTATTTTCAGTGTACTCACGCTGGTCGCTGCGTTTATTACAGGGCGACAGCGTCATAAAGAGAAGAGGAATCGGGTGGAGACAGCATCAACAAACTGAATGGATGGACATTCCACATGAAGAGAACAGTGCACCTTTTGCCAGTAAAAAAGGAGCACTGTTCTTTTCAATTTAACCGTATTGTAACTTTTCATCATCCAGCAATGATTACAATAGAACGAGCGTGAGCGGCGTTTTCTTTTGAGATAGAGAAAACTTCAGAGAACACCGTGTCACAAGCCATTGCGCACGTTTAATGGTAATTATATAAGTTGAACGGATCATTAACACTGTACCGTTGCGGGGTCAGGACAAGTTAAATTCAACTTATATAGTAGTAGTATCGAATTTCATTTTGACAGTGAAGAAGGAATCGATGGATGACAAGCAGAACTAAAGATAAGAAGAAGAAAAGAAGAAAAGGTCTATATATAACGCTCGTATCGCTCGTTGTTTTGTTAATCGGGGGCTATTTGTTTCGTCAGCAGCTTGCTGTAGCGGCCTTCGATCTGTTTCTCGCTGGTTCAGTTGAAGACCAATTGTCTCGTTCCTATGTCCCTCAGGAGGGCAACAATACGCCTGACCCAACAGTATATCGCAAAGAACCGTTCTCGGTATTGCTGCTAGGCTCAGACAAACGTGCCTATGAGAAAACACGTGGGCGCTCAGACACGGTTATCTATGCCGTTGTTCGTCCGAAAGAATCCCGCGTACTCCTGGTATCCATTCCTCGTGACACCTATGTGCAGATTGTTGGACGTGATGCCAACAAGGATGGTGAGGATGATTATGACAAGCTCGCGCATGCCTACGCCTTCGGTGGGGAGAATATGTCTATCAATACGGTGGAGAAATTTCTCGATGCGGATGTAGGTTATTATGCAACGATTAACTTTGACGGGATCAAAAAAGTCGTTGATGCGCTTGGTGGCGTGAAGCTTCCGATTGATGAGGACATAGTGAACAAGAACCCTGAACATGTGCAGTTCACAATAGAAGGCGGTAAGCCGATCTATGACGGGCAGGAAGCACTTTACTATGTAAGATACCGTGAGGATAGCGATTTTAATCGCACCAAGCGGCAGCAGATTTTCCTGAATGCCATGGCGAATGAGATGCTTAATCTGAACGCCATCAGCAAAATTCCAGAATTGATTCAGATTATGGGAGACAGCTTCCAGACGGATATGCAGCCTTCATTCATTATTGATCTGGCTAAACAGGTACTGACTCAGGAAAAACCGCAAATCTCAAGCTTCACTATTTTGGGCGAAGGAATGCGGAAAAACGGAATTTATTATGGCAAGGCAGATGAGAAAGACGTCCAATATGCCAAAGAGCTGATTAACAACTGGATGGATGAGTCGACCCCAGCCGGTGAAGTGATGATTCCTGACCGGCAGAAGATCGAATAACCAATTCCATACAGACGTTATGTTTTAGACAAGGATCAGCAGTGCGTTTATTGGCGGGCTGCTGTTTTTTTTTACTTTGTAGAAGGAATCATGTCCTTTTGGAACATCTTGCGTTCTAATGCGTACTATGTAAGTTGAATGTAATAAGCTGACTGATGAAATTTCACAAGGAGGATACGTAAGGGTATGAACATCGCATTTTTTTTGCTGCCCAAACAAGAAGTTACGTGCGTAACGTCGGATTCTACTCTGCGGCAAACGTTGGAACGGATGGAATATCATCGGTTCACGGCGGTGCCCATTTTGAATAAGGAAGGCAAGTATATCGGCACGGTTACCGAAGGTGATCTGCTGTGGTATATGAAGAACGCCGAGGGAAAGATTACATTTGAAAACGCTTCAAAATTCCTGCTTAAGGACGTTCCACTTCGGCTGGATATCAAACCGGTATCCATTGAAGCCAACATGGAGGATTTGATTAATCTGGCCAAAGTGCAGAACTTTGTGCCGGTTGTCGATGATATGGAACGCTTCATTGGGATCGTAAGACGGAGTCAGATTATTGAGTATTGCGAGGGTATTGTAGCCAAGGAATCCATGAAAGTGAAGTAAGTCGAAACAAATTTCGATATTGATGCAACTGCGTGGATAATCACAGCCGTCCGGTATCATGTTAAACTTAAGAAGAGCTGAACAAGAGCCAATTTAAATGAATTTTTGACAAGATAAAATACGAATTCATTGTACGGGGTCCCCGCAAAGTACCTGAGATAAGTTTCGGAGGACTTCTCCGCTTTTTGGGGTAATTTTGCGGCCCCCCTTTTTATGCTATAATGGAGAATAAAGCTTTTTCGGGGGAGAGTGACTTTCGCCAATATGCCTAAAGAACTGGATGTAGCCAAACGCGCTAAAGTGATTGAATGGCTTAAAACCGAAGTGCTTGATCAGGTATCCCGATTATTCAAAGCGTTATGGGAAGGCAGTACAACCCGAATCGGGGACAGTCTCGCCAGTTTGATGATGAGTAGTTACATATTGGGCCGCAGGCTCGGTATTCCTTTCAAGGATCTGGATGCACTGCTTGTTGAGAAATTGAAAAAGCATAATCAGGAAGGTCACCAGTTGGAAGATTGGTACCAGGATATTTCCGCGCTAGAAGATCACATGCGTAAGAGGTGAATTTGTTGAAATTTAGCTTTAAATCAGCTGTCTGGAGCGTAGTTTATCTGCTCTTGCTACTTTCGCTGTTAACTCCTTTATCGGTTTTGGCCATATTTTTCATGATGATACCTGGAGTTATTTTGTTTGCTTCATTACCGGTAAAATCATTTATATGGCATCTCGTCCCAGTGGCGATCATTTTGGTCATATTTAGTCCGATTTATTTGTTATTACTGCTTTTGTTCACCCTGCCCGCCATTGTTATGGGCAATGCTTACAAGAAAAAGAAATCGGCCCTGTTCGCCCTAATGGCAGGAAGTGGAGCCATGCTGGCCGAGTATCTGTTGCTCCTGTTGATTGGAAGTGTAATCTTCCAATTTGATTTGTCGAGTTATATTGATGATGTGGTCAGATTGACGATTGAACCCCTGACGAATACATCCAGTCAGATGGTAAATGGGTTTGTATGGACACCTGAAATGACTCAGGATGTCGCAAGACAGACGCAGCTTATGATTCCATTCGCCTTGGTGGTCACGTCTCTGGTCATGGCTCTAATCACTCATCTCATTGCACGTCCGATTCTAAACGTAATGGGCGTGGCTGTATCGAAATTTCCACCTGCGCGTGAATGGCGTATGCCGCGTGCCCTGATCTGGTATTACTTCCTGGCATTGTTGTTCGAAGTGATATCCAGGCAGAGTGACGGAACGTACTGGACCATGATCGCCATGAACTTGTCGCCTCTAATCAATTTGGGCTTCATGATTCAAGCCATCGGATTCTTCTTCTTTCTCTCACATGCAAAGAAATGGAATCCGGTTGTACCGTATTTGCTGGCGGCAGCAGTCTTCTTCATTGGACCGCTGCGGATTATCGGGATTATCGATCTGGCGTTCCCGCTTCGCGAGGCAATATCGAAACCAAAACGATAGGGTGATGAGTCATGCCTAAATTTCTGAAGAAACGCTGGCACGGCTACTATACCGTATGGGCGTTCATACTGCTGCTTCTGCTTGTTATGTTCGTGACCATCTACAACTGGACGCTTGGTTTGATTAGTCTGATACTGGCTTCGGCGCTGGGAATCGTCATGATTAAGGCGGAGCTCGCGTTCCGTCGTGAGCTTAACGACTACATTAATGGCCTTTCCATTCGGATCAAACGAATGGAGGGGGAAGCGGTCAGCATGCTCCCATTCGGTATTGTGCTGTACAGCGAAGATCGTACCGTAGAGTGGCATAATCGCTTCTTCGCGGACATGTTCCAAGAGAAGACGATGGTAGGTAATCCGCTGCAAAATTTGTTTCCCAAACTTCCTCAACCGAAGGAAAAAAAGGATGGGACCAAGGAGCCGTCTAAGGAGCTTCACGATGAATTCCAATTGGATGATCGATATTATGGAGTTATTCATAATCCGCAAGAGCGGTATGTATATGTTTACGAGATTACGGAGCTAGCCATTCTTCGTGATAAATATGAGAATGAACGCATGGCACTGGGCATTCTGGTTCTCGATAACCTGGACGAAGCAGCCCAGGGCATGGACGACCAGCAGCGGACTGCGCTGATTGCCCGTGTAACAAGCGAGATTACGTCTTGGGCGAAACGGTATGAGGTATACCTGCGCCGCCTCTCTTCTGATCGTTATCTCATGATGTTGAATTATAAGTCTTTGCAGGAACTGGAGCAGAGCCGATTTGTCATCCTGGATGAAGTCCGGGAGATGACGGCTGATCTTAAGGTGCCGATGACACTAAGTGTTGGACTGGCATTTGGCTCGGATACCATCAGTGAGATGGGAGAATTGGCTCAGTCCAGTTTGGATATGGCACTTGGCCGTGGTGGTGATCAGGCTGCCGTAAAATCTGGACAGCGGTTGTCCTTTTACGGTGGAAAGTCCAACGCGGTGGAGAAACGTACTCGGGTAAGAGCTCGGGTTATCGCACATGCATTGCGTGATCTGATGCAGGAGAGTGACCGAGTGATTATCATGGGTCACAAAATGCCTGATATGGATGCGATTGGCGCGTCTATTGGGGTATGGAAAGCGGCGAGTCTGTACAATGTGGAGGCACGAATTGTACTGGATGGACCCAACCCTTCCATTGAACGCATGATGGAACAGGTGAATAAGGATGAGAAGCTGTCCAAAGCCTTTGTGTCGCCGGAACAGGCAACCCAGATGATGACGGAGCATACGCTGCTCGTTGTTGTCGATACACATAAGGCATCCATGACAATGGAGCCGAAGCTGGTTCAATCCGCTACGCGTGTCGTGGTTGTGGATCACCACCGTCGGGGTGAAGAATTCATTAACGATGCAGTTCTGATTTATCTGGAACCATATGCTTCTTCGGCAGCAGAATTGGTGACTGAGCTTCTCCAATATATTCATGACAAGGTACAATTCACTCCACTGGAAGCGACGGCGTTATTAGCCGGGATTACGGTGGATACGAAGCATTTTGCACTCCATACGGGATCGAGAACGTTTGAAGCGGCAGGCTTCCTGCGTCGCAGTGGTGCAGACACCATTATGATCCAGCGTCTTATGAAAGAAGATCTGTCAGAATATATTGCTAAGGCAGAAATCATAAAGCATGCTAAAATGGTATACGGGAACATTGCGCTGGCGGTCACGGACCCTGGCAACAAGATTCCACAGATGATGATCGCCCAAGTGGCGGACACATTGCTTAATATGACCGACGTGGTCGCTTCATTTGTCATTAGTGAACGCCCGGATGGACTGATTGGCATCAGCGCGAGATCGCTAGGGCGCATGAATGTTCAGGTGGTCATGGAACGACTGGGCGGTGGTGGACATTTAACGAATGCTGCCGTGCAGCTTGAAGGAACGCTTGGAGAGGCGGAAAAACGGCTGACGAACGTACTGGCTGAAATCGAAAAGGAAGAGGGTTTGTTCGAATGAAAGTCATTTTTATAAAAGATATGAAGGGTCAAGGCAAAAAAGGACAAGTGAAGGAAGTGTCCGAGGGATACGCACAGAACTTTCTTCTGCCACGGGGAATCGCACGTCCAGCAACAGACGGAAACATGAAAACACTGGACAACCAGAAGGCAGCGGAAGACAGACGTAAGCAGGAAGAGAAAGCAGAAGCGGAAGCTCTGGCTAAAAAGCTTGAAGCTGAAGTGACTGAACTGAAAGCAAAATCCGGCGAAGGCGGCCGTCTGTTCGGTGCAATCACGAGCAAACAAATCGCAGAAGCTCTGGCAGCGAAAGGTCTGAAAGTCGACAAACGCAAAATTGAACTGGACGAGCCTATTCGCACACTCGGCGTAACGCAAGTCACCGTCAAGGTTCACCCTGAAGTGAAGGCTACCTTGAAGGTACAGGTAACGGAGGAGTAAGATGGGCGGCGAAATGTTATTCGACCGGATTCCCCCACAGAACCTGGAAGCCGAACAGGCCGTGCTGGGTGCAATCCTGTTGCAGGGCGAAGCCCTGATTACAGCGATGGAACGGGTGCAAACCGAGGATTTCTATGATAAACCCCATCAATTAATTTTTGAAGCGATGATCCAGCTTGGCGAGGGAAATCAACCGATTGACCTCGTGACACTGACTTCGCTACTGAAGGATAAAGGCGAGCTTGAGGACATCGGCGGCGTCAGTTATCTGGCGAAGCTGGCTCATGGTGTTCCGACTGCCGCGAACGTGGATTATTACGCTCAAATTATCGAAGAGAAATCCATGCTGCGTCGCCTGATTCGTACAGCTACGCAAATTGTGAGTGAAGGATACACGGGCGGTGAGGATGTCGCGGCTATGCTTGGAGAAGCAGAGCGGCGCATTCTGGAGATTTCCAACCGACGTTCCAGTAGCGGTTTTATAGCCATTCAGGATGTTCTGATGGAAGTGTTCGACCGTGTGGAGACGTTGCATCAGAACAAGGGCACCACAACGGGCATTCCGTCCGGGTTCATCGATCTGGACAAGATGACCGCCGGATTCCAGCGGAGTGACTTGATTATTGTAGCGGCACGTCCATCTGTAGGTAAGACCGCCTTCGCCCTGAATATCGCTCAGAATGTAGCCATTCGGGCGCAGGAGACAGTTGCGATATTCAGTCTGGAGATGTCAGCCGCACAGCTCGTACAGCGTATGATCTGTGCAGAGGCCAATCTGGATGCGGGTGTCATGCGTATGGGTGACTTTAAAGGTGATGAAGATTGGCAAAAGCTGACGATGGGCATTGCAGCCTTGAACGAAGCTAATATCTACATTGACGATACACCAGGGATCACCGTAGCTGACATTCGTGCTAAATGCCGTCGTCTCAAGAAAGAGAAAGGCCTTGGCATGATTCTGATCGACTACCTTCAACTGATTAGTGGACGTGGTAAAGCCGGCGAGAACCGTCAACAAGAGGTATCCGAGATCTCACGTACCCTGAAACAGATTGGCCGGGAACTGGAAGTTCCGGTTATTGCCCTGTCTCAGCTGAGCCGGGGTGTAGAGCAACGTCAGGATAAACGTCCGATGATGAGTGACTTGCGGGAATCGGGTTCGATCGAGCAAGATGCCGACATCGTTGCGTTCCTGTACCGGGATGACTACTATAACCAGGAAACCGAGAAGAAAAACATTATCGAGATTATTATCGCCAAACAGCGTAATGGTCCGGTGGGTACGGTGGAACTGGTCTTCCTGAAAAACTTTAATAAATTCGTTAACTACGAGCGGGCACATAATGATGCCTTTGCCATGTAGGGGACAGGCACAGACTGCTTCGATAGGGAAGTGAAATCGTCTGTCCCCGACATCAACCATTAGATCATATGAACTCATAAATACGTTGCGAATACGACATATAGCGTTGGATTTAAACGCGTAGCGAGTAACCGGGGTTAGCCGTCAAGCAAGATTTGACTGGCTTCGCCGGTTTTTTGCGTCGCAATATGGAGTCAATTCCGAACATTATAGTTTGACTATATCTAATTGTTCGCCATTTGATTTGACTTTGAAAAAAGGGACTGGTACACTAGTACTGCTGCGTTAAAGCAGCGAAAACCTTCCCTTGGATGTAAACCGAGGGGGATTTTCACTGTCCGTTAGCACGCTTCTCCGCTGGTAATTTCACTTCAAATTCCTGCCGAGATAGAGGACGGACAGACCAATACAAAGGTGCGCAAGGCACCCACGGAGGTATGTACTATGTCAACGGTAGTTGTAGTGGGAACGCAATGGGGAGACGAAGGTAAAGGCAAGATTACGGATTATTTGGCGGAATCCGCAGACGTGGTTGCTCGTTACCAAGGTGGTAACAATGCAGGACACACGATTCTGATCGATAACAAAAAATATAAATTGACGATGATTCCATCGGGTATCTTCTACACAGACAAAGCATGTGTAATTGGTAACGGTATGGTTATCAACCCGAAGGCACTCATCGAAGAAATTAACTATATTCATGACAATGACTTTACGACCAAAAACCTGTCCATCAGCGAACGCGCACACATCATCCTGCCATATCACATGGTATTGGATGCATTGGAAGAAGAGAGCAAAGGCCCGAACAAAATCGGTACAACAGGCAAGGGAATTGGCCCATGTTACATGGACAAATCAGCTCGTATCGGTATTCGTATGGTTGATCTGCTTGATGCGGAAGAGTTCGAACTGAAACTGCGTCATTTGGTAAAAGAAAAAAACCGTGTAATCGAGCAGGTCTATGGCGGCGAGCCTGTAGATGTAGAAGAAATTCTGAAAGATTACCTGGGATACGCAGAAATTCTGCGTCCTTATGTGCGTGATACATCAGTTGTGCTCAATGAATACATCGACGAGGACAAAAAAGTATTGTTCGAAGGCGCACAAGGCGTTATGTTGGATCTTGACCAAGGTACTTATCCATTCGTTACTTCATCCAATCCGTCTGCAGGCGGCGTATGTATCGGTTCTGGCGTTGGCCCAGCCCGTATTCAGCAGGTTATCGGTGTGGCTAAAGCCTATACAACACGTGTAGGAGATGGTCCTTTCCCGACAGAATTGCATGATGCAATTGGTGACCAAATTCGTGAGACCGGACATGAGTACGGCACTGTAACTGGACGTCCGCGTCGCGTCGGCTGGTTCGACAGTGTTGTTGTTCGCCACGCTCGTCGTGTTAGCGGAATTACGGGTCTGTCCCTGAACTCCCTGGATGTAATGACAGGTCTGGAAACGGTGAAAATCTGCACAGGATACAAATTCCGCGGTGAGGTTATCACTCACTATCCGGCAAGCCTGAAAATGCTGGCAGAATGTGAAGCGGTATACGAAGAGCTTCCGGGCTGGAGCGAAGATATCACAGCAGCGAAGAAGCTGGAAGACCTGCCTGTGAACACACAGAACTATGTGAAACGTGTTTCCGAACTGACAGGCATTCCAATTGCCATCTTCTCTGTAGGCCGTAACCGTGAGCAAACGAATCAAGTTCTTCCTATCTACGAATAAGCAGCTAGGTTAACTCGGCAATACGAAGTAAACGTTTATCCAAATGATATGCCTATATAGGCATCATAGAGCCCCAGTTATCGCTTAAATAGCGATGGCTGGGGTTTTTCGCACGCCTTCCTGATATAATCCCCGGATTTCCGTCAATACTGGTTAACAGTAGACTCATAGATCCTGAAACATCGAATGTGATATGGGGTCGGAAAACGGAGGGAGAGAACGGGAATGAAGTTGCTTCAATGGTTCATTAAAATATTGCTTACCGTGATGCTGGTCAGTTCACTGACCCTGCTGACAACCGGATTAATCGTTCAGTCATATGTAAAATCGCTGCTGGCGAGTTTCAATATTCAGTGGGAAGGCCAGCCCATGGGGTTAACGGCCATGTTTCAGGGTGCATTAGGTGGTAAGTCCGGTGAAGAGAAGAAGCCGGGAACGGGCACGACAGATCAGCCGGCAGGAGCCGAGGAGGAACACGTTCCAGAAGATGCGATATCTGTCATGGGCAATGGAACAGAAAGTGGAGAAACAGGCGCGAATACAGGCAACAGCTCTGAACAGGGTACGGGAACAGACGATGGTCAAGGAGCAGGCTCAGGAACGGACTCTTCTGCTACGGGATCTAGCCCAGGGGGCAGCTCAGGCACGGGAACAGACGCAGATGCTGGCACAAATGCGGGTAGCGATTCTGGGACAACGCCTGGCAACAGTACAGCATCGGGCAACGGATCAGGTACGAATTCCAATGGCACGCCTTCTTCAGGGAATGATGAGATTGTAGTATCTCCGGATGACATCACAGGCAAGAAGGACAAGCTGCCGTTGGAGGAAAAAGAAAAGATTTTTAGTCTGCTGATGAACAAGCTGCCCCAGAAAGAGATGCAGCAAATCTCAGGCGCCATGGAAGGCGGCCTGACTGAGCAGGAGCTGCGCGATATTGAGCAGGTTATCTCCAAGTATCTGACGAGCGAAGAATACGATAATCTAATGGAAGTCCTTCAGGCGGAATAAACTAAGTTCATATAG
This sequence comes from Paenibacillus sp. OK060, assembly GCF_900101205.1. Classification (NCBI taxonomy): domain Bacteria; kingdom Bacillati; phylum Bacillota; class Bacilli; order Caryophanales; family Paenibacillaceae; genus Paenibacillus; species Paenibacillus sp. OK060. The sequence continues at coordinate 740,312 of NZ_FNFR01000003.1, read as the reverse complement.
GGAAATCCGTAAATCTGCGACCCTTTGCTGAATATTCATAAAGGAATCGAAAGATCGAATCCTGAGCGGTAAATCAGAGAAATTTAATTTATGAGGCCATTCGGGCAATGAAATAAAAGCAGAAATTGGTTAGCATACAATCCAGCCAATATGAGGCACTCTATAGCAAGAGTTTAACGAAATCCCTCACCAGAGATGATCTGACGAGGGATTTCAGTTTGTATTTTTATGAAAAAGAAAACACATATCGGTGGGTCTTAGAACCTAGTCTTAAAAAATGATCAAAAGTACATAGTATACCTGAAGTAGAGGCGATATGGGGAAGAATATTGATCTGCCATCTTATGGATAATACAGGGAAACCAAGCGTGGCGCGGCTTTGCGCTGTGACGTGTACAGTTGAAATGAGTGTAAAACCTGTGTTAAAGTATACGGGTGTGATAAAAGGTTAAAATTTTGACACTTTTACGAGCGCAGCTAAAGTCCTGATTTGCGGACACCCGAATACAAATATCGACAAGCATGGGACAGACACAGTGGGTGATGTCTTGACAGAAATGCGAACTGAGAAGTGCTGAAAAGGAGAGAATCATGAAAGGTTTCAGAGGCATACGCCAACCGGGCAAGAACCGGGAACACGAACAATCCGGGGAACACCGGACGGCCGAAGACAAAAACAACATGAGCATGTCCAACTTCAGTAGTAATAAAAAGCGCGTTCTGGCCTCGCGCAAATGGATCATTACAGCAGCATGTGGTTTATTTATCGCTGCATCGATCGGATTCGCAGGCAAACAATACGTTGCTGCAAACACCGTCCCATATTATAAAGTGATGGTTAAAGGAAATGAGATTGGCACCATCACGGATGAGACGCAATTACAGAAATTATTTGCAGACAAAACCGAGGAATTCCAAAATAAATATCCAGAAGCGGAAATGGTGCTGAACACAGATGGCATCACGACCGAAACCATTAAAGCATACAAACCCGTAGTGAACAGCGATGAGACGCTGGACAAGCTCGGCGACATGCTTACCGCCTATGCCAAGGGTGTAGAGCTCAAGGTAGACGGTGAAGTAATCGGCATTGTGAAGGATCAGGCAACAGCAGACGCGATTCTGGAACAAGTGCAGAACAAGTACATATCGGCATCGGCTGTGCGCAGTTCGCTCAAGACGAAGTCGGTATCGGCAAACTCATCGAAGAAAGCCGAGGGGCCGAGTACTACGCTGAAGTCGGTGGGCATCAAGGAAGATGTAGCGACAGATGTGGTGAAGGCTGACCCAAACAAAATATGGGATGTATCCGAGGCGGTTGAAGCTTTAACCGTTGGTAAAGACGCGCCTGTAACTTATGTCGTGCGTGAAGGAGATACGATCTCTTCCATTGCTGCCAAATACGAAATTACGCAAAGTGAGATTCGCAAACATAATCCGGGCATCAAAGAAACGTCACTGCAAATTGGGGACGAGCTTACACTGACGGTGCCAAAACCAGCTGTTACCGTTAAATCAGTTGAGCAGGTGGTTGAACAGATTGAGATTAAACCGCAGGTGGAAGTACGCAAAAGTGCTGAGCTCAAAGCAGGCACAACCAAAGTGGTGCGTCCAGGTCAAAGCGGTCTGAAAAGCATGCAATATCGGATAACGAAGGAAAATGGTGAGGTCGTTCAGGAGGAATGGCTTGGCCAGGAAGTCATCAAGTCAGCAGTTACTGAAGTGGTTCTGAGTGGAACCAAAGTGGTCGGTGAAGGTACAGGTGAATTTGCTTGGCCGGTATCAAACGCTACGATGAGCAGCAGCTTTGGACAACGCTGGGGTCGCCAGCACAAAGGTGTCGATCTTGTCGGTAACCGTGACGTGAAAGCGTCTGATGAGGGCGTGATTACTTTTGCAGGACAGAAGAGTGGTTATGGCAATGTTATTATTATTAACCATCGTAATGGATACGAAACACTTTATGGGCACTTGAACAGCATTGGTGTTAAGGTTGGACAAGTCGTTGAAAAAGGTGAGAGCATCGGCGTAATGGGCAACACGGGCCGTTCGACCGGAACGCATCTGCATTTCGAGATTATCAAGAACGGAACGGTGGAAAATCCGTTGACATACTTGAACTAGTTATATCGCAATCCAGGGCAAGGTTGGCAGTTGATGCTGGCCTTGTTTTTTGCTGCTGTAAAAATTTTTCAGTTTGGGCTGCACATTGGCCCTGATCGGGATGTGACGGTGCTTCAGGTATGTTAAACTATAGACTATAGGCAACAAGCCATATGATATGAACTATATTCAATGAAAACGTAGGAAACACAATTTATATAAGTTGATTAAGAGAGATAGACCGCTAAGGCGGATTAAGCAGGATATAGGGGTGAAGACAGCCGATGCAGGGGAAGATTTTGGTGGTGGACGATGAACAGCCCATTGCGGACATTCTGAAGTTTAATTTGGAAAAAGAGGGGTACGAGGTCATCTGCGCATTTGATGGCATTCGTGCGGTTGAATTGGCGTTATCCGAGAAGCCGGATCTGATGCTGCTGGACCTGATGCTGCCAGGTAAGGATGGTATGGATGTGTGCCGCGAGGTGCGTGCCCATTTGGAGATGCCGATCATTATGCTGACCGCAAAGGATGGCGAGATCGACAAGGTGCTCGGTCTGGAGCTAGGTGCGGATGATTATGTTACGAAGCCTTTCAGTACGCGCGAGCTGCTCGCCCGGGTGAAAGCACAGATGCGCAGACGGCAGAAGCCTGCCATTACGGCTGAAGCGCCGGAAGACGAAGAGAAACAGGTCATGCGTTTATTTGATCTGGCGTTTGATATGGACATGTATACAGCTTACAAAGGCGGCGAACCGCTGGATCTGACCCACCGTGAGTACGAACTTCTCTATTATATGGCGAAGCATTCCGGCAAAGTAATGACACGTGAACATCTGCTGCAAGCTGTATGGGGATATGAATATTTCGGGGATGTGCGTACCGTTGATGTTACGATTCGTCGTCTGCGTGAGAAGATTGAGGAGAACCCGAGCAAACCGGAAACGATTCTGACTCGCCGCGGGCTGGGTTATCTCGTGCGCAGTCCCAAAAGCGTGGGGATATAATGGGGCGTTTCTCGCGATTTTCGTTCTTTCGAACGATTCAGGCGAAACTGATTATTATCTATGTACTGCTGATTCTGATTGCGATGCAATTGATCGGCGTTTATTTTGTGAGTGCGATGAAGAACTCGCTGACCAGCAACTTCACTGAGGATTTGCAGGCACGGGCTGAGATGCTGTCTGTGCTTGTGGGAGAGACGATGGCTGGTGGAGAAGCCGAGGCTGGCGAGGACAAAACGGAAAACCTGCGTGTGTTGGTAAACAACCTGTTCAACATCAACGGAGCGGAGATTCAGGTGCTGGATGCCAGCGGCAAAGTGCTGACCACCTCGCTAAGTTCCCATTCAGACTATGTTGGACGCAAAAACACCCAGACCGTTGTCAGCCGTGCGCTTCAAGGCATTCGGGACAATGAGGAATATATCGTGGACGAGGATAATGTTCGCAAAAAGGTCGTTGCCAAGCCGGTGCTGTCCGGCGGCAAGATTATCGGCGCGGTCTACATCGCCGCCTCGATGAATGAGTTATATGCCACAATGGAGGGCATTAACAAGATTTTTATCTCAGGCATTTTGATTGCCTTGGTATTAACCGCAGTGCTTGGTGTCATTCTGTCACATACGATAACGCAGCCTATCAAGGAAGTTACCCGAAGAGCGACGGCGGTCGCGGAAGGCAACTTCGATCAGCAGACGCCTGTATTCGGAACGGATGAGATTGGACAGCTCAGTCGGGCGTTCAACTATATGACTAGCAGATTGCGAGATGCACTCTCCCAGAACGAAGAGGAGAAGGAGAAGCTCACGTCCATTCTGACCAATATGAGTGATGGCGTGGTCGCAACGGACGAATATGGCAAAGTCATTCTGGTAAATCGGCGTGCTAGCAGCATTCTGGGCATGCGTCCGGCGGACATTGAAGGAAGGCACTTTGCCGTATTGCTGGGCATTGATCCGGAAGATGCGGAAGCGTTAGCCAGTGGTTTTACAGGTTCGACACTGCTCCAGATTGCACCTGCGGGACAGGAAGATCCTGTTGTCATCCGCATGACGTTTACACCGGTTCATCGTCGTGAGTTGGGCATTACAGGTACAATCGCTGTGCTTCAAGACGTTACGGAGCAGGAAGAACTGGAGGCTTCACGGCGTGAATTCGTGGCGAATGTCTCTCATGAGCTGCGTACACCGCTGACTACCATTAAGAGCTACGCAGAAGCGCTGGATGATGGAGCTCTCGAAGATCCGCAGCTCGCTGGACGATTCGTTGGGGTAATCCAGAATGAGACGGAGCGTATGATTCGCTTGGTTACGGATTTGCTGCATCTGTCCAGGCTCGATTCCAAGGAAGCCATGCTGCGCAAACAGCCAACCGACATCATGGAGATGTTGGAAGAAGTGTCGGATCGTTTTTCGTTCCAGATGCATCAGAAGGATATTCAATCTGTGCTTTCTGTAGAGAACGGGATTCCAGCGGTTCCATTGGATCGCGACCAAATTGATCAGGTGCTTGATAATGTTGTGTCCAATGCGCTGAAATACACGCTTGAAGGCGGCACGATTACAATCGCAGCCAGACGCAATGATGATCATACTCTCGCCATATCAGTGACCGATACGGGGATGGGGATTCCACAGCGGGATCTGGATCGTATTTTTGAACGGTTTTATCGGGTAGACAAGGCTCGCTCCCGCAGTATGGGCGGTACAGGGCTCGGATTGTCCATTGCCCGGGAAATTGTGAAGGCCCATGATGGCAATATCTCACTGGAGTCCGAGGTGGACGTGGGGACGACGGTAACGTTCACACTGCCCATGCGTGAGGAAGGGGGTGAGCACCTTGAAAGAGCGGATTAAATCTCTGGTGCTTGCTTCCCTCGTCGTTGCCAGTTTGGTACAAAGTTACTTCTTGATCTATCGTTTGCCCGGTGGGGGCGATTCGATTGTGACGTCAGAGACGAACTATGTGAAAACCGAGAATATGGGCCAGGAGCGCAATATTGAAGATTTAATTTTCCCTGATCAGATGGTTATTCATCTGGGAGAGGACAAACATACGGTGTTTTATCCAGGCAATACATTCTATCAGTTGATCTATTCACGGTTGCAGGGGCGTACGTTTGATGATTTCCAGCGTCGGAGTGTGCAATCGGTCCATTGGGATCAGATTCGTAAGGAGAATCCTGGCTTTGAACTGTCGTTCAAGGAAGGCATCCCTGTAGCGTTGTTACAGCGTGTGATGCGGCTCGGGACAGACTCCCTCTTCCAAGGGGAAACGATTAACCGAATCTCGATTTATACGGCCAAAAATGAAACAAAGGCTCACGCACTGTTCTTCAGTGCCAAAGGCGATGTGGTCTACGAGGCGACGCAGGCGGATCTGACAGTACAGGACGTGCAGCAGCATGTCGACTTCGGCAGCAGCTGGACACCTTATACGCTGATGGACGGCGGATATTATATCCCGGCTGAAGCACTGGAGACGATTGAGGCTGACGTGCCTACAGGCCAGTTCACTGTCGAACAAATGCAGCGCAGCCTATTCTTTGATCCAAGCATGACCCGAAACATTCGGGAAAAAGATGGTTCGGAGATCTATACAGACAGTAAGCGCAGTCTGCAAGTGAAGCAAGAACAGCGCTGGATTAGCTACACCGATCCAGCGGCGCCGCCTGCGGGACAGATTGACGCAGCGAAGGATGCGCTGTCCGCGGTTGATTTTGTGAATCAGCATGGCGGCTGGAAAGGTCGTTCGCGCATGATGCTGGATACAACCGATACAAAGACGAAACTTCAGTTCCAGCAATATTACAGCAGCTTCCCGATTATGGACTCGATGCAGTTCCGGTTCGGCACGATCAGCATGGAGATGCAGCAGGAGACGGTATCCAGCTATGAACGTTCGCTCGAATATCTGAACGAAGGCGCGGAGACGAAGAAGTCGGTCACCTTGCCCGGTGGGGACAAGCTGAAGGCGCTCATCCAGAAGGTGGCGGGTACTAATCGTAAGGTCGTAGACGTGTATCCGGCTTACCGTCCATCCAGCATTGAGGATGGACTGAAGCTGATACCGGTGTGGGTAATTCGATTTGGAAACGGGGAGGAGACCACCGTTTCTTGATGGGTTATAGTCATTAAACATAAGGTGGGCTGCACTATCCACTCCGCGGTCAGAACAACCTTCCGATCGCTGTTATTCCCAGATTTCATTGATTCCCTTTAGTTAAAGGGAGAAATCCGAGAATAAAGGCGAGCACTACGTTTCTCCAGGTTTTTTCTGCCCCCCTCGTTATCGTGGAGCTTTATGTTCAAAGTCTATAAAAGACTAAAGTAGCGGTGGCAGGTTGGGCAACTTTAGAAAGTATTTCAAGAAGTCTAATGATGGAGGTGGATGTTTTGGATTGGGGACGGGCGAAAAATGTGTTGATCTATGCCTTCCTGCTGCTCAATCTGGTGCTGGGATACCAGATCTGGATGGATGCGCGGGAGACGGCCGGAGCCAATCTGGACTTCACCTCACTGGCGGATAATACACAACAGGCGATGGAGGAGAAGGGCATTCAGGTGCTGGCTCCTATTCCGAATGAGACGCCGAAGCTGCCGAAGCTGTCGTATGAGTTCATTGAAGATAACAAGACAGGCATTGATGTTGAACTGGAAAACACCGTTGACAGCAAGCTAATCTTCTCGCAAAGCGAGCTGGAGGATGCACTACAGAACGAGATTCCCCAGATCGGTACGTATCGATGGGATCAGCTGATGGCGGAGGATGGGGCATTTGTGCTTCATCCGTTGGTGGATGGCAAATGGCCGCTCTTCAATGTTAGTCTGGAGCTATTCTACAGCGATCAGAAAATTACGGGTTATCGTCAGACTCCGGTGCGGATTACGACAGCGGAGGAAAGCGATCAGCAGGTGCTTCCGGCGTCGAAGGCGCTGGGTACGCTGATCGAGAACTTTTTGCCAAATGATGCGATTGTCAAAGATATTCAGTTGGGCTATTACGGCCAGTTGTTCAATTCAGATATGCAGGTGGCGATGCCGGCATGGCGGTTCGTGCTGGAAAGTGGCGAAGTGTTGTACGTGCAGGGCATCAGTGGGGATGTATTCAGTCCCAAGACAGACAAACCAGGGGAGTAATGCGTTATGGGGATTTATTTTACCGTGTTATCCAGCGGTTCGACAGGGAATGCCACGGTTATACAGCATGGGGGCACATCCCTCATGATTGATGCAGGTCTCAGTGCGAAGCGGCTGGAGGCATTGTTTCTGGAACGGGAGATTTCGGGAACGGAGCTGGACGGGATTCTGGTTACACATGAACATTCCGATCACATTAAAGGACTAGGCGCGATGTCTCGGAAATATAATTTACCAATCTATGCAAATACGAATACGTGGGCAGCACTGGAGAAGTCCGTTGGGGCGATTCCAGAGGAAAACCGGAGGGTGTTTGAGACGGGTGAAAAGCATGATTTTGGCTCCCTGCGCGTGGAATCCTTCGGCATCTCCCATGATGCAGCGGAACCGGTAGGGTACACATTCGATGATGGCAGTGAGAAGCTGTCCGTTGCGACGGATCTCGGATATATGAGCGACAAGGTTCGCGATGCGATCTCGGATTCGGATGTACTTGTGCTGGAGGCGAATCATGATGTCGAATTGCTGCGTATGGGGCGGTATCCATGGAACACCAAGCGCCGCATTCTGAGCGACATTGGGCATTTGTCGAACGAAGCGGCGGGAGCTGCGCTTAGTGAACTGATGAACGGACGCATCAAGCGCACGTATCTGGCACATTTGAGCCGGGATCATAATATGATGGACTTGGCGAAAATGACCGTGCGTGATGCGATGGAGAGCCGTGGTTGCTTTTATCGGGATCATGAGTTCAAGCTCTGTGATACGTATTATGATCGGCCTACGCCATGGGATAGGGTGGGTGAGCCATAAAGCTGTCGAGTTCGGTAGCTTTGCGCTCTACTTCCTCGCGGGTCAGAATGCCTTTGTCGACGAGCAGTTCAATAATCGTGCTTAGGGCAAGGGTGTTGCGGTAATGCTCTTCCTTGAGATCGGCCAGCTTGGCCGCCATATGAACTTCATCCATGGCTGTGAGTGTACGCGTGCGATCCATAATGTGAATCCTCCTTCTATGAAGCTTCGAATTGTCTTTTACTATTATTGTAGTCAGGCTTGATGGAAAACATTCCTCTTTTTGCCGCTATAATTACACGTAAGGGACGTGTATGCTGAACCAGGGGCTGCATTTTGCTTAAGAAGATGAAAAAGTTCACGGGAATAGGCAAAATTGCGCTTAGCCAACTGGATTTTGTGGTGATAGATACTAGGGACCTTTATTGTTAAGCGCGTTATAGCGGAAATTTCCGTTAATCTTCGTAAATATGCAACTTTTTAAGATTTGGCGTGTTTAGTATATAAGGAGCTTTTATAGTAGAGGCTGTTTTGCGCGCAAAAAGGCATGTCGTAGAATGCGAGAGCATTTCTGATAGAGTCACAGACAGAATGGGATATTCGTTCTGTTGTACATAGACGCTTCATTCCGAGTTAATGGGAAAGGTAGCGATATGCAAAACGAGTTTTTATAAAATGCAAAAAAGCATGGAAAACCGTTGGGGTCTTCACGTAACGGAGACGGCAGAAGGAACCTGAAGAAACGGAGTGCTCGCCTTTATGAACAAATTTTTACCTTATTAGAGGGTAATCAATAAAATTTGTGAGTAACAGCGATCGGAAGGTTCGTCTGCCGGCGGAGTGGGCTATGTGAGAACACCATCGTTGGCCATGCCAAAACGATCGGGCGGCAGTCAGGGTCTTGATGCGTGACAACGAAGGGGAGAGGATCACGATGGGATTGTTTGGAGACGATTTTTATTCAACCAAAGTATCAAGACGCGCCGAACCTGAACAGAAAGGTAAACTTCAGATCATTCGCCCTGGAGGCAGGGGCAGGGGACGGGACCGTTGGCAGAATCCACGCAAGTCACGCTCGGGTTTTAGCTCCACGGTCAAGGTAGCCGTGATCAGTTCGGTAATCAGCTCCATCGTGACCGTTACGCTGTTCAGCTTTATTATGCAGCCTGCATCATTACCTCTAGCGAACGCTGCAGGGAACGGCGGAGGCGGTACACAGACAGCGCAGGCGGCTGATCCGTACGACCGGATTATCCAGGCAGCTGCGAAGGTTCGCCCTTCCGTGGTGAGCATCGTGAACCATAAAACGGGCAGCAGCCTGTCGATGGAAGATTCTGCGCTGGGATCAGGGGTCATTTTCAAAAAGGAAGATGGCAAAGCCTACATCATGACCAACCATCACGTCGTGGAGGGTGCGAGTGATCTGGAGATTGTTACGGTGGACGGGGAAACGCATAAAGCGAAGCTGGTGGGCAAAGACCGGGTTAGTGACATTGCGGTATTGTCTGTGCAAGATGATAAGGGCATCGGTCCAGCCGCAGAGCTTGGTGATTCCAGCAAACTTCAGCGCGGTCAAACGGTGCTGGCGATCGGGAATCCGCTCGGTCTGGGCGGTACGCTGACATCCGGTATTGTCAGTTACACAGATCGGATTCTGCCGGTATCCATTAATCAGGACGGTGTGTATGACTGGGAACAAAACGTGATCCAGACGGATGCGGCGATTAACGAAGGCAACAGTGGCGGGGCACTGGCCGATCTGAACGGCAAACTGGTCGGCATCAACACGATGAAGATCTCGGATACAGGCGTTGAAGGCCTCGGCTTTGCGATTCCGATGAACGAAGTGATGAAAACGGTCGATTCCCTGCTGCTGAATGGCAAAGTATCTCGTCCATATCTGGGCGTATATACCGTCGATCTGAGTAATCCATACGCCCCACTGGATGACGAGCAGCGTAAAGACCTGAAGCTCCCATCCCACGTGGACAGTGGTGTGGTTGTGCTGGAAGCGTCCGGTCCGGCATCCGATGCGGGTATGAAGCTGAATGACGTCATTACGGAATTTGATGGGCAAAAAATTACCTCTACGCTTGATCTGCGGAAATATCTGTACGATAAGAAGAAGATCGGCGATACGATTGAAATCACCTTTTACCGGGACGGCAACGCCGAGAAGGTGTCGGTGAAGCTCACGGATAAACCGGAGTAAGAGAATTGCTCTCATGGGCATGGCACAAAGAGATAGGGTAATAAAGGAGAGTCGATCAACTTGTTGATTTGCTCTTTTTTATTGCACTAATCTTGATTTACATATAAACCACATTCATGAGGTTACAGTGGAGATTTTGTCGTTTCCCAATGATAGGTTAGGACCAGAGCCAAAGTCTCTGTTATAAAGGGTTCCAGTTATGGTAAACTGTTGGGAATGTGTTGGTGATGGGCGGCTGTGCGAGTAACATCTGTTTGTCGATCTGTATTCTCAATCTGGAGTGGAAGGGGTTAATTCAATGAAACGGTTGACGAAAACCATGGTGGGGGGAACAAGTCTGGTATCTGCACTGTTTGTTTTGTCCGCATGTACTTCTGAGGTGTCCCCGTCAGGGACTGCTGATGTTAGTGGTTTACAGGAGCAGATTAAAGGTCTGGAGAAGAAGCTTGCGGACCAGAGCGAGAAGAATAGTCAACAGAACAAGAAGATCGCGGATCTGGAGAAAAAGCTGGAGGAGCTGAGCACCACCGTGATTGCGGTGAATGAGCCTGGAGGTAAAGCACCTGTTGGCTCGGGAAACAACGGATCGGCTGGAAAGGGAGATGGGGTGCTGATTACGTTTGCCCAGTATGAAAAGCTGGAGGTTGGCATGGCGGTAGAGGAAGTTATCGATATCCTTGGTGGTGAAGGCGAGGCATTGAGCGAAGCAGAAAATATGGTGGTCTACAATTATAAGGGTACCGGCGGTTCTGGTGCCAATGCGGTTATTGCGTTTCAGGGCGGCAAGTTGCTGACGAAGGCGCAGTCGGGGCTGGAGTAAGATCGATATCCATTGAGGGTAGATTGAATACAATAGGACGATGGCTTTCATATGTGCGGTAATCTGAATAGTAACGAATGAGTGGGATAGATTCGGAATTTGGAGAAGTGTTACTTGGGGATGCCAACGGGGTGTCGAGAAGTGACGCTTTTTTGTTTTTTTTGTGCTGAAATGAGAGGACTGGTGGAAGTTGGACACGATAAATGGGGGCTAGGGGTTTCTTTTCCGCGGCAGGTGTGATAGAACAGAGAAGTGGCTATCCTGTATGGATAAGCGGTTGTGAATCGGGAGCATAGCTGGATACAGAAAGGATGCTTGAACGGATGTACGTTGTATGCAAAGAACACGTGGACATCGCCATCGACATGTTTGTTGATGAGTATGAGGACGCTCCAGATATCGTTGATCTGAAGGAGACGGAATTTGCCGATTGGGACCCGCCTGCGAAGTGCGCCGAGTGCGAACAAAAGGCCGAGTATCTAGTCGTCTAGCGTACTGTGTAGGCATCCGCAGTTGGTGCGTCTGTCATGGATGCACTCGCTCGCCTGCCATCCGGTATGAACATCACAGGTAAGGAGCAAAGAGAGCGTGTCGGAGCGCTCTTTTTGTGTTTTTGGCGTGTTTTGCCTGAAATAGCGTGTCTCATTTATTTAGATAATACGGTAGCCATAATGGGGCTGGATAAGGTGTGTAGAGTTCGTTAGCTTTAAATATTGGAACAAACGATGTGTTGAAGCATCTTACTTATAGATTATCTCGCAGGACGATTAGGAGGAATGAATCTTCATGTTGATTCAGATTATTGGCGTAGGCAAACTGAAGGAAAAATATTTGACGCTGGGCATTCAGGAATATGCCAAGCGGCTCGCCCCGTACATCAAGTTTCAGATGATCGAGGTCGCAGACGAAAAGGCGCCCGACACCCTGAGCGAAGCTGAGGTGCGGGCGGTGAAGGAGCGCGAGGGTGAACGCATCCTCGCGCATGTGAAGAGCGAGGCGCATGTGGTTGCGCTCGCATTGGACGGCCAGCTCTGGAGTTCCGAGGAGCTGGCAACAGAGATCGACAAGCTCGGCACGTATGGGACGAGCCATGTCGTGTTTGTCATCGGAGGAAGCCATGGGCTCTCCGATGAGGTGCTGCGCCGCGCGAAGCAGCGCTTGAGCTTCGGGCGCATGACCCTGCCGCATCAGCTCATGCGGCTGGTGCTGGTGGAGCAGATTTATCGCGCAGTGAAGATTAACCGGAATGAACCGTACCACAAGTAGGACGAAAAATTCTAAGCAGCCACTCGTTCCCAATACTCATTTTTCAGCTTATTATTTTTCACTGTGCCAGTCATAAAGGAACATATTATTTGATGACCCCGAGAAAAGAAATAAATCGAAGAAAAACCATGTTTGGCTTGTTAGCCAAAACACGGTTTTTTTCATTGTTCCACGGAACGCTAATCGGCCGTCACAGTAAAATTCGTCTGAGTTTGGAGATTTGGAAGCCAGACTTATTCACAAACCTACTATATTTTTGCACATATGTCCGGCTATCGTAAGTTTTTTATTAATCATAATTATTATAAAAATGTTTTATTTTGTTATTATATGTAGTATAATTCTTTTTTGCCACTATTCTATTTTCCGAAAATAATTCGGTATAGTTTAGAAAAAAAACTAAGAGGTACAATTTATGAAACATAAAAAGGAATTATCTGTATTACTTTTAGGAGCAGCATTAATTATAGGTGCAAGTAGTGTTTTTGCGAGCGATCCTTCCACTCCTGTTACTGTTTCTAGTGAAACAATTACTTCTAATGGTAGTTATATTGATGAATTTCAAAAAATTCAACCAAGAAAAAACAATTTAGTTATTAGTGATTCTGGAGTTTCAATGAGCAATGGTACATATCTAAATCTCTGGAACCAACCAGCAGCATGGAGTTATTATAGATTCTCTGTTAAAAATACTACAGCGACATCAGTAACTGTTACTATTCAAGAGCATGGTAACAGTAAAAGTCATACTTTAGCTGCTAATTCAAGTAACTCATGGAATGTAGCAGGTGTTCCTGCTGGTGATCATACAATATCTGTAACAACATCTGATGGAAGAAAATTTACAGGGGATGTTGCTGTAACAATATCCAATTCTTTTCCTTTTTAAAGTAAAATAAAAATCAGTATATAAGACAGACCTCTAAAACAGTGTTTTAGAGGTATTTTTTTACTGTGGAATTACTTCAAAAGCATTAAAGATGACACAAATGCTGAAATGTTACTGCATTCATACTTCAAAATGCTAAAGAGTGAGATGAAATCTGGTGACAATCAAAATAATAAGAAATAAAGAAGCCACTCCATTTTTCTGGAGTGGCTTTGTACTCAGCTATTATACGGTGAACGGTATAATAGCGATCGTGATAAAGCAAAGGGTCGAGTTAAAGTTACAGTATTAAATCAGCCCGATGGAGACTGTGAAAGTCTACATTGTAGCCTGCACGGCGGCTATCTTCTACCTAGTGTCTCCCAAATTCCATGGAGCCAGGAATCGAACTCAGCATCTTTGTCGCCCTCGTAAGTATCATAAATATCCACACGTGTCTTTTGCAGTTTTTCCTTAAATTCCTCAAATGTGTGACCTTCAGGAAGGCTTTTTTTAATCCGTAGCAAAATTTTGTTAAGACCTTTAAACAGATCGCCTTTGTTTTTAGCAGGCATTTGTACATCTTCATCCAACTGCTTGAGCTTGAGATATGCGGCTTCGCGCACTTGAAACACTTGATCATTTTTCAAAACATAATGTAGCAACTGTATGGTAGGGACTGTATCCCAGTTTCCCAATTCGTTCACCGCATTCAGTCTGTCTCTCCAGCTTGCCGACCGATTAGCCGCTCGTTTGAGCTCTTCAAAGTTTTCCGGTAGTTCGTTAACTGATCCAATATCATGGTTGTTCGTCAAAGTTCAATCTCCTTAATCATCGCCTTCTCGGCAGAATGATGAATGTTAATCAGGTAAACACCATTATAGCACGAACCTGGCTAAACTACTTCATTAAAGCCGAGGTCGGGTAGACGGGGGAAGCCCCCAGTCTCTCACCGAACAAAAACTGAAAGGCTCCCTTGCAGCAAAGTTTATGATATTCATCCGGATATGCCGATTATTGCCTTCGAGTTTGTTCATCATGATACCGCGCCCTCCACGACAGTCTTTTTCTCTGCTATAGATGCACCCTAGTGCGCTCCATCCATGCTGTTGCCCAATCGATCAACGGTCGTTGTTCCAAGAACCGGACATCAGCGTCTCCAACTTTATGAATCTTCACGTTTTTTTCGGTATCGTAGTGCTGCCCTAATTCAATAAAATCTTCGTCGTTTACGGCTTGGGTCTTGTAAGTGACCCATTCGCGCTTGCCGTTAATCATCATGGCGCTACTTTCCTCGGAGTACTTCTTGCCAGGGAAATTTGCCCTTGTTTCCGCCAAATGCAGCGACGTGTTTTTTTCGTAGCCGACGCCAACCAAAAGCACATGGCCGTTTAACTGGTACAGCTTATCCAACGGGGAGCCATCTCCAAAAATGTTGCTTAAATCATGATTTTCCGTTATATATGACGCATGATTGCCCACCGCTGCTATGGAACGCGCAGGATGGTGTGACCTATGAGCTCCCGGCCACTTGCGAAACATCTCGGCTACGACACCCATACCGATTGCGGGGGTAACCTCCTTATCATAAGCGGGCCAGTGTTCTCTAATGGTAGGCCACCACTCTACGGGCTCCTCCCAATGCACACCTGTAGAAGGGTCGAGATTTTTCCACGTTTGGGATGGCATGATCAGAGTTCCTTTTGCTCCAATGATTTCAAGAAGGGATCGAATGAACGTCTCTGCTCCGCCTACAACAAAACCGAGCTTGCTTAACGAAGTATGAACCATGATGGTTTGTCCCTCCATGAGTCCGCAGCTTTTGAACTTGTGAATGAGGTCTTCTTTGGTTAGGATCGCTCTTGTTTCCTTCATGATCATCATTGGAATCTCCACCTTGTCATTTTAATAAAAAAACAAAAAACAACCCGGCTACAAGTAGCGGGGTTGTCTCTAGCAATGCTAGTGAAGCAGTGCCCTAATATTTCATTATATTGTACCAATCCTGTATCTATGCGGCAATAAATTTTACTTTGTTTCAGGAAGGCTTAGAGTGCTTATGATGGTTTTGAGCATTTTAATCTATGGATACCTTTAATTACTTCGACTCAGTGAGTCGGCCCACAAGCAATCCGTACATCACTAGTGCGAACAAGGTAATAATTGAAAGGATCCATAACACCGTTCCAAAAGATACTACATCCATAAGAGATGCGGTATAGGTGATGCCTATGGAAGCGGATACATTTAATACCAAGTTGTAGAATCCAATGGCTGTTCCTGACTTTTCTGCAGGGATAGAGCGTACACAGGACTCAAGCAAAGGCGCGTACATGAATGCGAATGACCCCGAGAACAGCAGCATGGAGAGAACATATACAGGAATCGAGCCTCCAATAAGGCCGGGTAAAGCCAAGCTGAATACGATTATGCCCATAGCAATGGAAACGGCTTGCTTATTGGTCAATACTTTTGCTATTTTCCCAGACAGCGAACCGACTATTATCGCCGTTACATAGCCTGGTATCAGCAGCAGTGAGATCGTATCGAGCTGAAGATCATACAACTTTTGAAGCAGGAATGGGAAAATAAAGATGTAGCCCAGTTGAACGGAATAAATCACAAAGGCTATGGCAAGTACGGATGCAAACCGTTTATTTTGAAAAAAGGAAATCCCAATGAACGCCTTCTTACTTTTACTGATATAGCCAAGAAAAAGTGCTGCAGTGGCTACGAAACTCATAATAAAGATCCAGTTGAAATCCGTTAAATACATCAACACAGAAGTAGTAATGGCCGATATGAGAATCAGACCGATGAGATCAACATGGCTCTTCCGAGATCGTTCCTTCGGCAAATATTTAAGAATGAAGGGAATTAGGAGTAAGGACAGCAGCGGAATTAAGAATAATGTTGACCAACTTAAATAGGTGGACACGTACCCCCCGGTAATGGAACCGATAACAAGAGAAAGTGAATAGCTGCTTGTGCTGAGACCCAGGAACTTCTTCTGTTCATCTTTGGGCAGGTGTTTCATTACATAGATAACATATAAAGTTTCAGCTGCGGCCAGACCTGCAGTCTGGATCATACGAGCAATAACAATGATTAGATAAGAGTCTTGAAAAATATACCCAATAATCGAACCTATGCAGATTAATATAATCCCTGCAACCAACAGCTTTCTGATACTGATGGAGTCGGCCAAAGAGGCATAGATGACGGCGCCAATCCCAATCACAAGTCCCGCTAATGAAGCTTGTAAGCTAACCATAGTTGCCGAGATTCCCAGATCATCGCCTATTGCTACTGAAACCAACTTGAATGAGTTATCGATGATTAAGGCAAAGACGAAAAAAAGCAGAATGACAGGGACTGCCCTTTTCGCTTGAAAGGGCGGGGTATTTTGCGGTGTATGTTCAGTTATTGTAGCCATTCGCCACATTCCTTTCCGGAATCAGATGATCAAGCAAGTTCCAGTGCAATTTCCATCATTTTAGTAAAAGCGGTCTGTCTCTCTTCCGAGGTCGTGGATTCATGTCTGAAAATATGATCGCTGATCGTCAAAATACACAGGGCGTTAACGCCCGCATGTGCTGCGTTCATATACAGGCCAGCAGATTCCATCTCGGCGCATAGAATTCCCATCTCGCTCCATCTCTTCAGCGCCGTTGGGTCCGCATTATAGAAGATGTCACTGGAGAGCACATTGCCTACATGAACCTTCTGCCCCTGCGCATCGGCTATTTTCTTGGCTTTTTCCAAAAGTTCGAATGATGCCGTAATCGAATAGTGACCCGGAAGGTTGTACTGGTGTCCATAATTGGAATCGGTTGCAGAACCCATCGCGAAAACAATGTCATACAGGTTCAAATGATCTTGAATCGCCCCTGCGGAACCAATACGAATGAGATTCTTCACACCGAATACATGAATCAGCTCCCATGAGTACAGACTCATGCTTGGTGTTCCCATTCCAGTACCCATCACTGATATTTTTCTATCCTTGAAAGTTCCCGTATAGCCCAGCATACCGCGAACATTATTGAACTGGACGACATTTTCCAAATAGTTCTCTGCAATAAACTTTGCTCTTAAGGGATCGCCTGGCAATAGAATCGTCTCTGCGATTTCTACTCCTCCAGGTTGAATATGCGGCGTTTCTTTAGGGGATGTGCTCATTTCAAATCTCCTCTTCTTTATAAATTGGTATAGTTGTATAAAAAGTTGTCTAATTGGTATGAGAATAAAGTACCACACATCGCATTCTCTATCAACTAATTTTTTATGGAATAAATTCCTGCATTCTTTCCTGGTACTCGATCTTGTATGCAAAAGGGCAGTGACCTCTCCTATATGGAGAAGTCACTGCCCTGCAATGATAATAAGTCCTATGGTTTCGAAGCATTAATTACAATCTGGCTAAATTCTTTAGGAATATAATATTTATTGTATACAATAGGGTACTGTTCATTTACATATAGACTTTCCAGCAGCAAATCGCACCCCTCGCCGGCATCCAGTTTATATTTTTGAGATGAGGCATTCATCACGGTGGAATGTCTGACCTCTACCGTTGCAGAGTTAGCCAGCTCATATACCTTGTTCTCAAGCATGTCCAGCAATTGTTCTTCATTCTGGAGATCCAGGTTCAATTCTGTTACGGCCTCAATGGCCATAAAGGTAAATCCGTAAGCCACCGCTTGTCCTTTACTCATATACCAACGTTCAATGGCTACTACAGCTGTGGCTTTTCTTTTCAGAACCTCTTTCGTGTAGTCACTCTCAAGGTCCAGTCTGAACTGGATGTCGACATGATCAATGTCCTCTGTATGGCACTTATAAATAGGATTTCCGATTTTCTCCAGCCCAACATTCCTCTGCACCATTCGAGTTCGGGTAACAAAGTTCCCTTTACCATGAATACTCGTCACCAGACCGTCATCTTGCAATAGAGCTAATGCTTGTCTCAACGTCATTCTGCTTACGTCGAACATTTTGGCAAGTTCAGGTTCAGCAGGCAATTGACTATTGGAGGGGAACACACCACTCATGATCTTTTTGAATAGTTCATCGTATACGGTAAGGTATAGCGGTTTTTTTTCTTTGGGTAGATGTCCCGGCTTTATTTCCATCGGTTCACACACCTATTCTCTTAATTCATCAGTTAGAGCATATTATAGCACACCTGTAATCGTTGAGTTTGGGCGAATCTTATGTCCGAAATTTTGTTTAATCCGGTTCTTACGAAGTAGTGACATATAAAAGTAGGTTCCTTCTCTATCAATCTTTAAAATTTTTTACATCCATTTGATATATTCTACGACTTTTATGAATTGAACTATGGTAAAATATTTCAGGATCTATAATTGGAGAGGGGTTTTGTTAATTCATGTATTGGAAAAAAGTTCTGGGCCAAAGCACAATTCGTGTGGCAACTGCTGCACTACTACTCACCCAACTATTGGGCGCAGCAGGTTCTGTCTCTGCCGCAGGCAAAGATGTAGAAGTACACTTGATTGGTATCAATGACTTCCACGGTCAGTTAGATACCACATCGATCGTTAGTGATAAAAAGGCAGGAACGGCTCCAATTCTAGCAACCTACTTAAAAGAAGCTCAAGCAAAATATGAGCATTCCCTACTCTTCCATAATGGAGACTCTGTGGGTGCATCTGCTCCAGTCTCATCTCTCGATCGTGACGAGCCTACCATGGAATGGATGAATATGATGGGCTTTGATGTAGCTTCTCTAGGCAATCATGAATTCGACCAAGGTGTCGCTGCTTTGAAGGCACAAATCTTTGGTGGCCTTGATCTAAAAGAAGGAAAAGTAACTCATGCTGGTGCAAAATTTGATTACGTCAATGCGAACGTCATTGAAACTGCCACTGGCAAAACATTGATTAAGCCGTATGTTATTAAAGAAGTAGGCGGAGTCAAAATCGGATTCATCGGATTAGTGACGAAATCCACACCTGCCAAAGTATCCCCATCTGGGACAGCTGGTGTGCGTTTCTTAAGCGCAGAAGAAGAAGTTGAAGCCGTTAATAAATATGCAAAAGAATTGCAAGATCAAGGTGTAGAAACGATCATCGTTTTGGCGCATGATCCAGCATCAACCAAAGAAGGTGTAACCACTGGAGAAGCGGCTGATTTAGCAAAAGCTTTGCCAGCAGATTCCCCTGTTGACGTTATCGTTGCAGGTGACAATCATGCCTTGGCTAATGGAGAAGTGAATGGGAAATTGATCGTTCAAGCGTATTCTTATGGTACGGCATTTGAAGATATTAAATTGATGATTGACCCTGCAACTGGGGATGTAACTGAGAAATCAGCTACAGTTACATCGACTTTCCAAGAGGGTGTAAAAGAAGACCCTGAATCTTTAGCTATTATTAAAAAATCATTAGACAAGCATCCTGAGCTGACCAAGCCAGTAGGTACAACGGATGGTTCTGTTACCCGTACAGATGCTTATAGTAACGAAGCCGCTCTGGGCAACCTCATTGCAGATTCAATGCGTGAAGCAGACTTTGGGGATAAGGCAAGTGCTGCTGACTTTGCATTTATGAATCCAGGTGGTATTCGTGCGGATCTGCCAAAAGGCGATGTGACCTTTGCTGATCTTGCTAAAATCCAACCGTTTGGTAATACTCTAGTGAAACTGGAGTTGACTGGCGAACAAATTAAAACGTTGTTGCAGCAACAATGGGGTACCAACGCTGACGGTACACCAAACACCAAAACTCTACAGATCTCTGGCTTGAAATATACTGCAGATTTCAATAAACCAGTGGCGGAACGTGTTACTGGTCTCACTCTTGAAGATGGCTCACCTATTGATCCTGCAAAAACATATACGGCTGTAGTTAACAACTTTATGGCTGCAGGTGGAGATAACTATAAAGTGCTAGTAGATGCTAAATCATCCTTGGCTGGTCCTATCGATCTGGATGTATTCTACCAGTACATTGTAGATACGTATAAAGGCGCTGACATTGTGGCTAAAACGGAAGGACGTATCACGAATCTAGCTGCATCTAAAGAAGAAACAGAAACACCTGCAACAACAGAATTTATTTCCCGTGCTGAATTTGTTAGTGCTCTAGTAGACCTGATGAAACTGAACGAAGTAGCTGCAGCACCTGCATTCAAGGATGTAGCTGCTAACGCTTCATATGCAGATGCAATCGCTGAAGCGACTCACGCTGGATTCATTCAAGGCTACGGTGGTAACTTCAATCCTGATCGTGATATCACTCGTGAAGAAGCAGCTACCATTCTTGCTAAATTGGTGAAAGATCAAGCTTCTGACAAAAATGGGGCTACGATTATTGCAGGTTTTGAAGATGGCAAAACCGTTTCTACCTATGCGGTGAAACCTATGGCAAAACTGATTGACAAAGGTATTCTTAGTGCAGCAGAGAAAAATCTGCTTCAACCTAAACAAGGTCTTTCTACTAACGATGCAAAAGCTTTAATTCAAAAAGCTGTTGCAGCAAAAGCTTCATAATTTAAAAAGAATCTATCATTCTCGAACCACCTGTGTAACAACACAGGTGGTTCTTTTTGTTTTGATGACAACCTTATAAGGCCCCTCAGGCCACCGGACAAACGCACTTTTTGTTCCTTGTCCACATTTATACCTTACCAAAACATTTGAAATGCATTTAATAAAACTATCAATAATAAGGAGGTTTTGATAATGGGAAATAGAAGACCTGGAGGACCAAGAGGTGGTTATGACCCTGTTCAGATCTATAACTCTACTTCGTTTAATGCGTCTGGAAAAGTTGAATATGCATCCATCTTTTGTAGTGACGACAATTATAGTGTTTTGCGTGACGAGACTTGGAGAGCTTCCAGCCGTGGAGTCTGCTTGGTAACTAGAATCACCGCAACGGTTAGAACGCCAAGTGGAAATATTGAAGCCGAGCCGTATACTTCTTCCGGTACCTCTTACAGCCAGTTTGCCATTATACAGGTAGGAGTAAATAAATTCCAAGTGACACGTGTTACAAGTGCCACGAGACGCCTCAAGTAATAACTGAAGCGATCATGATCATCATAAGCATCAAAATTTAACCTAAAGAGACGACTGGCCGTAGAAAAAGGCTGGTCGTCTCTTTTTTGCTTTAATGTTTCTTGTACCATAATATTTTGCGATGCATTGAGGAATCTTTCAAAAGCCGGAAAGGCCGTAGGTCGGGTTTATAATTACCTTCGATGATCCAAATTCGATGTTTCCTGTCGATACCTATATCGAACCCGACTTGTCTAAGCGTAGGGTAATGCTCTCCCAGTCGTTTGGCAGAAGATAGTGCAATGTGTTCCGCTTTGACAAGCAAGCTCGGATCTTCGATTCGAGCTAATTTGAGAGCCTCCAGCACTGGAATGGTGCGGCTAGTCACATTCGTGACTAGATATCCCTGCGCCGCAACTTTAGCGTAGTAGCCGGTAACGTTCCAATTGGCTGAAGAGCCTTTTTTGCGCTGAACAATGATTCGAATGTCGAACGGCTTGTGCCCAATTTGGGCAAGATACAGACGTTTTTGGACAATGTATCCATCACTTTTGTTTCTTTTGTGGAGCCATTGGAATACCTTATCGGTGTCTCTCATGATGACCACATTATTTTCATTTTGAATACGATAGGATTTCCCACCGTTACGTTTGATAAAAATGATATCCCTTCCATAACTTCCGTTGCGAGGTTTCAGTACGACGCTTTGATATTGAAGCAGCATTTTCGTTAAAGTGTCCTTTTTAAGTAACTGTGTTTCTGGTAACCGTCCGGCGAGAGAGGACGCATTGTGGAGAATGCGATACTGCAGCCATTTATCTCTTTTGATTAACATTGGAATCACAGCCTTTTTCCAGACTTCTACGGTAATTCTAATTCAAATTAGGGATCAGCATAAGCGGACATTCGTCTATATTTATGAGAAAAGCTAGAACGTTAAAAGGCTACTGACATCACGTTGTCAGTAGCCTTTTTGTATATTAAGAGCATGCGAATAGCGCAGTGCTTTGGAGATAGGGCGACCTTTCTCATCATATGATTATAGAGGTGGAATTTATTTATGAGCAATGTCAAATGGGAAGTGGATCCGGATCACAGCTCTGTTGAGTTTTCGGTGACGCATTTAATGATTAATAAAATCAAAGGTGTATTCGAGCAGTTCGAAGCGGTTTTAAGTTTTGACCCCAACGATGTAACAACCTTGGGTATTCAGGCTTCCATCGACGCAAATAGTATTACTACTCGCCAGCGGCAACGAGATGAACACCTG
Source organism: Paenibacillus sp. OK060 (assembly GCF_900101205.1). NCBI lineage: Bacteria > Bacillati > Bacillota > Bacilli > Caryophanales > Paenibacillaceae > Paenibacillus > Paenibacillus sp. OK060. Next base: position 717,815 of record NZ_FNFR01000003.1, on the reverse strand, counting down.
AGGAGCGATGAATTCTTTCATACTGCCCAGTATCCAGCGATTACGTTTCAAAGTACCAACTGCGTTCTTACTGGCGAACGGCAATATGAACTTGCAGGCAATTTAACGCTGCATGGCGTAACAAAACCTATTACTTTTCATACCGTTTTTGAAGGGTTTAATAAAGACCCTCGAGGCCGGGAACGTGTGGGATTTCATTCGACTGCCAGTATCGATCGTAATGAATTTGGTTTGAGCTTTAACTCGCCTCTGGAAACGGGTGGAATTGTCGTCGGAAATGAAGTAAGCATCGAGCTTTATATCGAAGCAATTCGAATAGAATAGCATTGTTACATGATATCTGAAGATGCACTCGCCATAATTATGGCGAGTTTTTCGTTGTGTATACCACAGTCCTATTTCTAGTATTTTTTGCCTATACATTAATGCGAATGTGTATACAACTTTTTTACCAAAATATATACAAGTTGTTCGTTTACTGTATACTCTTTCGATGTTATACTCTCAGTATTCAAAAAGAATTTGTGAAAATATGTCGAATTGAGGCTTAACTAGGATGATTATAGATAAAAGTGAAGACGGCAAAACGATCATCCTTATTCCATCGCTTGAGCCAGATGAGAGACTTCTAGCCTATGTACGGCAATTGCGAGAATATGGCTTGACCCATATTGTCATTGTAGACGACGGATCTGGTGAGGCGTATCAATCGATTTTCGAAGAGCTGAGTGAGAACGGGTGTGTCTTGCTTCGGCATGCGGAAAATCTGGGAAAGGGTGCTGCGCTTAAAACCGGATTTAAGTATATCGGACAGCAGTTCGATGCATCTTCGTTCGTCGTCACTGCGGATTCAGATGGGCAGCACGCAGCAGAGGATGTATACAGACTTACGAAAGAAGCCAGGCAGCATCCTGATGCATTGGTTCTCGGGGTAAGGAACTTCAGCGAGGGAGGCATACCGCCGAAATCTTTGCTGGGTAATCGGATGACGTCCTTTATTTTTGCTATGCTTTACGGTAAAAAGCTATCAGATACCCAGACCGGACTTCGAGCCTTTGGCCCCGGACTACTTGCTTTCATGCAAGATGTTCGCGGCACTCGTTTCGAATATGAGCTGCAGATGCTCATCTCGTGTATTCAGTCCGGTATCCCGATTCATACCATGCCGATTCAAGTCATCTATGAGAATGGAAATGTAGGGACACATTTTAAAGCGATTCAGGACAGCGCTCGGGTGATGGGTGTGCTGTTCTCCAACTTTCTGCGGTTTATTTCCTCTTCCGTTGCGAGTTCTGTCGTTGATTTGGGAATTGCATGGTTTTTGATCGACTTTTTGCGGCCTATATTGGGTCAGCAGGATTATCTAAGAATTCTGCTCGCCACCGTGATTGCGAGAATTATTTCTATTGTCGTCAACTATGTACTGAATAGGCACTTTGTATTCCGTAAAGAGGATAGTCAGGGCAGTCTATGGCGCTATTTGACGTTGTGCGGATTCGTGATTGTGCTTTCCAGTACGGGGGTATATTTGTTCCATACGGTTTTCTTCGTGGATGAGAAAATCGCGAAATTTGTCTGTGATGCCTTGCTGTTCCTGCTCAGTTTTCAATTGCAGCGAAGATGGGTATTTGCAGCAAGGAGGAAGCAGCTGTAGTGCAAAACGAAAAAAGGCAACATATTTTCTTTGTCATCACCATGATCCTGATGTCGATTTATTTGCTATGGCGGATGTTCTTTACACTGCCATGGGGCGAAGGCGTTCTGAACGTCATCTTCGGCATGCTCTTAATTGTGGCTGAGACGGTAACCGTACTGACCACCTTTGAATTGTTTTTTCAAAAGATGCAAAAGGAACGTACGCAGCTCGACTTTCCCATCGTCCCTCCCGATTTTTATCCTCATGTGGATGTGTTCATTGCCACCCATAACGAGCCGGTTGATCTTTTGTATAAAACCGTCAATGCTTGTACGTTCATGGATTACCCTGACAAGCAGAAGGTTCACATCTATCTGTGTGATGATGGAGCACGACCTGAGGTGGAGGAGCTTGCGAAGCAGTTTGGCGTAGGATATCTGGGTTTTCCCGGCAACAAGCATGCCAAATCAGGTAACCTGAATAATGCCCTTAGCAAAACTACTTCTCCACTCATTGCAACCTTTGATGCAGATATGATCCCGCAACACACCTTTTTGATGAAAACAGTCCCGTATTTCCTGCTCTCCACGTTTATAGAAGAGAACGGGAGATGGCGGCTTCGCCGTGAGGATGAAATAGATAAAAAGTTCAAGCTGGGGTTGGTACAGACCCCTCAAAGCTTCTATAATCCCGATCTGTTCCAGTTTAACTTGTATGCAGAGCAAGGAATTCCGAATGAACAGGATTTCTTCTCCAGAGAAGTGAACATCCTGCGTAATGCCTCTAATGCAGTAGCCTATACCGGAAGTAATACGATCATTTCCCGGCAAGGCATGGAAGACATCGGAGGTTTTCCGCTGAATACAATCACCGAGGACTTTGAGACAAGCATCCGCCTACAGCAAGAAGGCTATATTACCTATGCGACTCAAGAGGTTCAAGCTGCCGGGCAGACGACAACAACTGTTCCGAGCATGATCAAGCAGCGAATTCGTTGGGCAAGGGGGATTATTCAGAGCCTGCAGAATACGCGTGCTCCTATATCCGAGAAGCTTCCTTTCTGGACGAGGGTAACCTATTTAAGCAGTTTCTTATACTGGTGGTCCTTCTTTAACCGGTTGATTTTCATTTTGGCACCCATTTTGTTTGCACTATTCGATTTTAAGATTGTAAACACAACCTTCTGGCAAATCTTAATATTCTGGCTTCCGTCCTATTTCTTCTACAGTGTATCGATGCGTTATCTGTCGAGCAATATTCGGAATCAGCGCTGGAGTCAGGTTATTGATACGATATTTATGCCTTATCTGATATGGCCGGTTCTCCTTGAAACGCTGGGCATCCGCGAGAAAAAATTCAAGGTTACGAATAAAAGCAGAGCGAACGGTCGGAAATGGATGTCTGCTCTGTTATATGCACTTCCGCATATCTTCCTGCTTTTGCTTTCGATTGCGGCTGTGATTCGGTATGTTAACGGTAAATATGGTATCGCACTGTTCTTCAGCAGTATCATTATTTTCTGGCTCATTCATAATATGATTGCGCTGTGTTATGCCCTGTTCTTCATGATCGGCCGTCGTGCATATCGGGAGACAGAGCGGATTCGGGCGCAGGAGGATGTCATGATCCACGATCAGGACACGAATGTGCGCTATGAGGCCAAGACAGTAGATGTATCTGAACAAGGTATTGCCTTTTATGTCCCCTATCCCATTTATCTACCTGAACAGAAGACGATCTCTCTGGTCGTAAAATCCGAGCGGTATGAGGCCAATCTTCAAGCGGTCATCGTTTATGTGAAACAGGACGGAGAAGGCTGGCGTTATTCCGCGACGGTTCAGCCGATTGATGAGACGGATAACCGTCAATACATGCAAATCATCTACGATCGTAAACACTCATTGCCAGAGAAGATGAATCTGTGGGATACGGCTTACGACGATATGCTTCGCAATGTAAAAAAACGTATTGTTCAACCTAGATCGGATCAACGAAAAATGCCGAGGCTTTCCCTTCAGCTTCCAGTTCATTTCACCAATCATGCTGGATGTACGCTGCGCAGCTTCAATTATCGTTTCTTTTCCGCCACGGGTCTCCATGGTGATATTGCGGCAGGAGAGGTCGTTACTTTTTATACGAAGAGTAATATTGAAGTCATCTTGCTGCACACAGGGAAAACAACAGCCAATCGTCGCGAAGTACTTCTCTCGGTGGAGAATATTGATGATATCGTGGAGCGCGGTTTGATTGATCAATTGCTGAGTGATTTGACCCATCCACATGCCGATCGTTTCACCAGAGAGGGTTAGGAGAGATAGATATGCTGTATTTGCTTCAATTTGTGATGGGAGTTTTATTGATATTCTCCTTTATGGGTTACATGCAGTTTGTTCGAAAGGCACTATCTATACGTTGGGAGTTCATCCCTGTATTTGTGTTTTCCTCCATAGCATGTATTGTCTTTCTTAGCGGTTTGGCAGGGCAGCTCTACATTGGCAGCCTTGTCCTTCTTCTCGTCGGATTACTATTGTATGGAGGAATGGTGTTTCTCGGAATGCGCCGAGGAGCATTCTTTCGCATTTCTTTTTCCTTATTCCAGTTTTCATTCCTGGCAGGGACGTTCATTTTCTTGCTGGTACTCTTCCAAAATCAATTGACGCACTACGATAACTTTTCCCACTGGGCGATCGTCTTGAAGCAGATGCTTAGCACAAATGCTTTTCCGACACCGGATTCGAACCTAATTGATTTTAAAAATTATCCGCTAGGGACCTCGTCGTTTATTTATTACGTCTGTCGATTTATGGGGCATGACCAGTCCGTGATGCTCTTGGCACAAGGTTTGCTGATCTTTTCCTGTTTTTACGCTATGTTTGGCATCGTTTCCGAGAAGAAACGTTTTCTGCTGTATGCGTTTCTCGGACTCGGGTTATCTACACTGTCTTTCTTCAACCTTACGATTCGGATTACCAACCTGCTCGTGGATTTCTTGCTTCCGATCTATGCGCTCTCCATCCTGGCGGTTATATACCAATATCGTCATGATATCAAACGAGCATGCATAATCATGCTCCCGCTTGCAGGTGTGCTGACAGTCATCAAAAGCACAGGCATTATTTTCGTAGCCATCGGCCTGATCTTCCTGGTGTATACATGGCTAAAACACAAACAAAAGTTCAGTTGGAAAACTGCGCTGGCTGTTATTGGCACCATCTTCGGTTCACTGATTCCATACTTCGGCTGGAGCTGGCGAATGGCAACGGTGTTTCAGGGCGTCGATAACAAATTCGATGTGGCCACTTCCGGGATTCAATCCGGCAAAACGGCGGAGCAGATGCATGAGATTCTGTGGCTTTTCTTAAAATCGAGTACGGATATTACGACACGGCCGGTCATCGGTATTGTCATTTTCCAACTTGTAGCGATTGCCGCTTCGGTATTTGCCTATGTAGTACTCAAGAAGAAGTGGAACTTGTGGAAAGCACTGATCGCACTGGATGTTGTATTGCTGCTGTATTATGCAGGCATTCTGGCATTGTATCTCTTCTCCATGCCGATGGATGAGGCGATCGTGCTGGCAGGTTTCGAGCGTTATGCCTCGAGTATTGTGGTGCTGTTCGCTGGTGGGCTGGTGCTGTGCGCTGCAATCGACCTGGAGCGTTCATTCCACTATCGGATTGGTGAAGTGCCTGATTATCAAGCCTTCAAGACGGTCGAGACGAAGGGGCATTATCAAAAAGGAATCATCGGCTGTATGGCGATTGCGGCGACGATCCTTTTATCGGAATACAACGGGATCGTCTCGATTGCCAAAACCTACGATACAACGCTCCCTTACAAAATCCATGCGGTTACCGGTGATCGCTGGTATAAAGGTGGTCAGGAGGACAACAACAGATATCTGTTCTACGCCTCGGATAGGGATCAGCAGGTCACGAATTATTACATGCAGTATGTCGGGAAGTATTTCTTGTATGCTCCCCATGTGGACGGGATTGTGTTGTTCTATGAGGATAATATGGACAACCTCCTGAGTGGATACGATTATCTGGTCGTCGTGGAGACGGATCGTAACGCAAAGTGGTTGCTGAAAAAGCACTATGGCATTGACATGAAGGAAGGTATCTACAAGATTACCCGTTCCGGAGAACAGATCATTCTTACGCTGACTTGAGATCATTAGAATGGAGTCTGATTTGGTCAAAATTCCTGGTATAATGTAAATAGCCTGGAAATGAAGGGACTGAACTATGCGCAGATATCAATATCTTAAACCTAACTATTAAATCCTAATGGAGGTAAAAGTATTGATTACAGAGTTACACACAGAACGTTTACAATTGAGAAAAATGAAGGTGTCGGATTCTTCGAGCTTGTTCACCGTTTGGTCTGATCCCGAGGTTACTAAATTTATGAATGTTAGTTGTTTTACTGACGTAGAGCAAGCGAAAGAAATGATCAAACTTCTGGATGATCACTCTCAAGATCGTAAGGCTATTCGTTTCTCCATAATTAAAAAAGAGTCCAACGAGATTATAGGTTCATGCGGTTATAATTCTTTGGATTTTGACAACTTAAAAGCAGAAATTGGATATGATATTGCTAAATCTTCGTGGGGAAGAGGATATGCTTTTGAGGCGGTCTCTACTTTGGTAGATCATGCATTCTCATCTTTAAAACTGAACCGAATCGAAGCCAAGGTTGATCCCGAAAATGTGAATTCGATAAAGCTCTTACAAAAGCTCCGTTTCACATTAGAAGGAACATTTAACGATCTCCATATGTATTCAAGATTAGTAGATACATGAGTTTTATATAAAATTTAAAGAGGCCGTTCCGTAGCTGGAATGGTCTCTTTGTTAATATACAGAGAAACGGATGAGTCACACGATGTCTCGTAGGTGAGTTATTCAATAAGGTTTTTCGTTGCGTGATACATGCTTTCTGCATATTTGTCGACTTCATCTCGGGACATGCGTAGGCGGGCAACAGAGGTACCGTATCCAATTTCTTTATGACCTTCTTGTAATCCTTCGAAAATTCCATCTGCAAAGGCATCCAATGGCTCTCCATGCGTATGCAGGCCTGCTCCACCCAGATCTGTACTTACTGCCGGAGGAGCAACTTCAATGACCTCTACAGACGTATCCGAAAGCTGGTGTCTCAGGCTGATTGTAAAGGAGTGAAGTGCCGCTTTGGTTGCTGAATATATCGGAGCAATCGCAAAGGGTGTAAAGGCTAATCCGGAAGTGACGTTAATCATCGTCGCCTCTTCTTTGGTTGCTAGATAAGGAGCGAACAGCATGGATAGATGAAAGGGAGCTTCAATATTCGTTGTAATTTCTTTACTGAAATAACTCCAATCACTCTTCGCATCCGCTGTCAGCATATTAAAGCGTTGTTGGATACCAGCATTGTTAACTAACACATTCACTTCCGGATAGTTTGTGGTTACCCAATCAAACAACGCTACACGCTCGGATTCAATATTCAGATCATTCACATACGTAATAAGGTCAGGGTGTGTTTCTTTTGCATGTTGAAGTACTGCTTCACGTCGTCCAGTAACAATGACAGTATTTCCAGCTCTTAAGAAACGTTCTGCAAATGCTAATCCGATCCCAGAGCCTCCACCGGTGATGAGTACTGTATTTCCTGAAAGTTTCATTATAGTATCTCTCCTCTTAGGTATCTTTTTGTTCGTTTCTTTCCTGTATTTGACGGGTGTAACGTGTAATTTTAAAATCAATGCCCTTCAGGGATTCCTGCATCAACGAAATTTCATCCAGCACTGCCTGCTTGTGATTTTGCATCATTTCAAGCCTTGCTTCAAGCGTACAGTTCCCTTGGATGATCCAGTCCATATATTGCTTAATCTGACTAATGGGCATATGCGTGTTTTTTAAACAAACAAGGGTTTCCAGTAAAGCCATCTGAACTTCTGAAAATAATCTCCTGCCAGCATCATCACGCTCCATCATGGGTAGAAGTCCTTTTTTCTCATAAAAACGTAACGTTGAATCTGGAATATTAAATTGGGCTGAAGCTTCGCTAATGGAAAAATACTTCATGTTGGAGACCTCCAAATAGGTGTTAACTCTGTCAACAGGAATAGCATACGACTTAAACTATGGTTTAAGTCAATAAGGTAAATAAATTTTCTTTTGGATGGGAGATACCTCACGGGTAAAGGAAAGTTGGACTCAGCTATAGCTTATAACTATAACCTGCTATAGCTCTTTCATAGAACAGTAAATCCGATCGGACATGTTATATTTAATCTTATAATTAATTTACGGGGAGATTAAACGATGAGCATTCAAACAGAACCTAAACAGCGGACCGTCACTCCATTTCGATATGATATTGTGGGCAGTTTCTTGCGCCCAAGCGCGTTGAAAGAGGCCAGAGCGAAATACCAAAACGGTGAAATTACTTCTGGGCAACTAGAGGAAGTAGAAAACGCTGAAATTGTGAAGCTCGTGCAAAAACAAAAAGAAGTTGGCCTTCAAGCTGTAACGGACGGGGAATTCCGTCGCTCTTGGTGGCATCTGGACTTCTTCTGGGGACTTGACGGTGTTGACCGGACCATCATTGATCAAGGCTATGAGTTTAACGGTGCCAAATCCAGACCCGAAACAGCACGTCTGACGGGCAAAGTAAGTTTCAGCACTCATCCGTTCGTTTCACATTATGCATTCTTAAAAGGTGTTGCTGGCGATGACGTCGTTGCGCGTCAATCCATTCCTGCTGCTGCACAGTTCCTGTTTGAATTGGACCGGGCAGAAAATAAAGAAAGTACGCAAGCCATTTACCCGAACCGGGGAGAGCTTCTTTCGGATATTGCCAAAGCGTACAAAGAGGCGATCTTGGCCTTGTATGAAGCGGGCTGCCGAAGCGTTCAAATTGACGATTGCACGTGGGGCGCATTGTGCGATCAGCAGTTCATGGCATTCATGGAGCAGATTGGCGTAAATGTAGCCGATTATGCGAACGAACTTGCGAAGTTGAACGAGGAAGTTATATCCGGTTTGCCGGAGGACCTCGTGGTAACGACACATGTATGCCGTGGGAATTACGTATCAACATATGCTGGTGTCGGTGGAGGTTATGAGCCGATTGCGCAAACTCTCCTGAACATTGATAACTACTCCGGCTACTATCTGGAGTTTGATACCGAGCGGGCAGGCGATTTCAAGCCACTTCGTTTCCTGAAAGATAACCAACAGGTCGTGCTTGGTTTGTTCTCTTCCAAATTTGGTGAGCTTGAAAGCAAGGAAGATATTCTGAAGCGTATCGAAGAAGCGAAGCAATATGTGGATCTGGACCGGATTTGCCTGAGCCCGCAATGCGGATTCGCTTCCACGGAAGAAGGCAATCATCTGACAGAAGAGCAGCAATGGCAGAAGCTTGCTTTTATCAAAGAAATTGCTGAAGAGCTCTGGAAATAGTTCATAAGCTAAAAGCATATTTTTAGCCAAGATTAGCCGTACGGACAGTGATCCGTACGGCTAATTGGCATTCTAGGCCTTGCATTAGTTTGACTAATGTTGGGTTTATGTTGTTGGGAATCATTTATTTCAAATTTTCATATTGTATAGCTAGTTAAATGAGATACAATGCTATTATAGATAAGGGCATCCAGTGGGATGCCTTTAAATATAGGAATGAAAAGAGCTACATACATACCGAGGTGTCGACATTAATTTAAAGTGGTGAGTGGATGAAAGAATTGTACAGTCAGGTGAACCGAAAAACATATTATATTTCCATGTTAACTCTCATTGCTCTTATGTTATCTGGATTAGTCCTATCGACAACAGAATTAAGCGGAATTACAGTGGGGTATGTCATCCATTTTTTGTGTGTGGCCATTCTAGCGGTTTGTTTGTTGATCTACCCGAAGCATGAAACCTATGTTTTCAGAAAGATCATCATCCTGTTTGGTTTTGCTTATTTCTATACCCTGTTCTTCTTATATCCAGAGACCTGGACTACGTACATTCTCATTTGTCTGATTCCCTCACTTGCCATTCTGTTTTTTGATTTAAAACTGTTTTATTTCTCCATCATTCTGAATGGATTTTTAATTTTGATCACATTTGGCTATATCATCCTGATTGATCAAGGTAATATATATTCGTATTTACATCATGACATCCTAGGGAACCTCATTAATATTATAGCGAGTCAGATTTTATTATTTCTCATTTTCCATTTGTCCTTTAGTCGTATGAAAAAGCAACAGCTCTATCATGAACAATTACAACAATCGGAGCGTTTAAAGATGATAGCCCATTTGACGGCTGCTGTGGCGCATGAGATTAGAAATCCAGTCACTGTTGTTCGAGGTTTTTTGCAGTTATACAGAGAAGATCCTGCATTTGATGATCCGGTCAAAAACAAGTTTAAATTGATGATTGATGAGTTGAATACCGTTGAACAGATTACCTCTCAGTTTCTAACCCTTTCCAAGCCGAATAAAGATCAGAAGCCAGAAAAAGTGAATGTGAACGATGCTCTTCAGAGTGTAACAGGTCTGGTTCGTTCCTATGCGATGTTATCTGATAACCAGATGCATATCGAGGCAGAAGAAGGTTGCTTCATTTTTATTAATCCCATTGAGTTTAAGCAGTTGATGATGAATTTAATTAAAAACGCATTGGAAGCATCGAATATGGGGAAACCCGTCACTGTGATTGCCAAGAGGAATCAACATTATATTGAGATCAAAATCATGGATGAAGGAAGCGGAATGTCAGAGGATGAGGTGAAGTCGCTCGGGACGCCGTTTTATTCATTAAAAAGTAATGGCACCGGACTAGGATTAATGATCTGTTTTAATATTGTAGAAAAATATGACGGGGAAATTAATTATGAAAGTATAAAAGGTGTTGGAACGACCGTTACGGTACGCTTCTTGGCTACGGATGGGGCTTTTGTGTCTTCTACATGAATAGAGGAGGAATGGGTATGTTGCAGAAGTTTGGTGTAAACGATCAAGTGCTGCATCAGAATATGTTTATGGCCGATGAAGTCCAGTACAATCTTATTCATCGTATATGCGAGTCAGAGCGTTCAACCTGTCTAAAAGCATCTAATGAAACAATGATCTTTGCCCAGACCGAAGGGCACAACGCTTGGTTGTGGATTTCCAAAGAACTTGCAGCTGAACCAAAGAACAAGCTCTTGCAAGAACTTTTAGAATTTCTCAAGGGAAATGAGCTTCCGGGGATATCAGGAGCTCAGGCGACTGTTGGACACTTTTCTGAGGTATTCTCAGAGGCTAACGAGGTTCAATGTGTTCCTTATATGATGATGGAATCCTACGTTTGTTCAGAGGTAAGGAAACCAGTTCATGTAGAAGGGACACTGCACCTAGCTACAAGACAGCATTTGGAGACCGTGGCCGATTTTTTAGCTGGTTTCTCAGAAGGGGCTTATGGAGTTAAAGTTGAACCATCTAGTCAACTCTCAGCAGCAGAGTCGGCTATAGAAACAGGTAATCTGTATCTATGGCTGGTAGATGGTTACCCTGTGTCCATGGCTAATATTGCACATCGCTCTCCAAGACATGCGAGAATTAATGCAGTATATACACCATCTGCCTTTCGTAAGAAAGGATATGCAAGTGCAGTTGTAGCAGAATTATGTTCTATTCTCATATCAGAGGGTTTAGATCCGATGCTATATGCTGATTTGAAGAACCCTGATGCGAATAAGGTTTATCAAAATATAGGTTTTGTTAAAAGTGGTCAAGTGGCTGACATTAAATTCAATTAGGAGAAAAGTGGTCTAGAGCATGGCATCACTGAGAATCAATTGTAGGTATGTATAACATTCTTATCTTGATTCTCAGTGGCATGCTTATCACTCATGTTGGAGAATCTTCTCCATTATCCACTGGATTTCGGGATTGCCAAGGTTCGCATAAATGCTTCTATATTGTCTGTCAGAAAATCGCTATTTACTAATCCAGCATGAGCGATCATGTTCTTGATATCTTGGGCAAACTCAGACAAGCTGGAAGTAGAGGCTTTTTCGAATCTGTTCTCCCCAGCGATATTCCCCGTAGATTTGGCTACGTCCTCTTTGTATTCCTTCAACCAGTCCTGATTAGTCGATACATTTTTGGCGAAGCTTTGAAGAATCCTGTTCCAGTCTTTTCCGTTCACAATTGCATCCTGGAGCTTATCCAGCGTTTTGGGTTCAAATTTCTTCATCATGGACAAAGGTATAGAAAGGAAGTACCATCGTAAAAGATGTACTTTTCTGGAAATTTCATATATACATATGACACATAATTTAAGATGCTTAAAGGAGACTCGAAATGCCCATTCAATTCGTAAAAAATATGATTGTATTTTGTTTGGTTCTCATATTATTACCGGCAACAACCATGTCGGCTGCACCTGTTATTAAAGATGTGGCCCTGGCAAAAGTTATTCGGGAAACATTGAAGATATCATCTAAAAAAGAAGTGAAGACGAGCGATCTGAAGAAATTAAAATCGTTATATGCCGAGGATACCAAAAATAAGATTTCCAATTTGCAAGGACTTGAACATGCCGTTAACCTGGTGGATCTAATTATGCCCGGTCATAAAATAAGAAATATTACATCGCTCAGCAAGTTGAAAAAACTAGAGTTCTTAGTTCTTGAAGGGAATCAGATCTCAGATCTATCCCCACTCTCCGGGTTAAGTAATCTAGAAAGTCTACTGGTTAGTGGTAATCAAATTAAAAATCTAACGCCATTGAAAAATTTACATAAGTTGACCAGTTTGCTTGCCAGCGGCAATCAGGTAGCAGACCTAAGTCCTCTTCAGAAAATAAATCTAGAGTGGATTATTATGGGTGGAAATAAAATTCAAGATTTAAGTCCGTTAAAGAACCATCCGACGTTGGAGTATCTTTATGTGGAGGATAACCTCATTCAAGATATTGCAGTGCTCGACACCATACCCCATTTAATAGAGGTATCGTTGGCCGGCAATCCGTTGAATGAACAGGCGGAGCAGGTTATAAAAAAACTGGAGAAGAAAGGTGTCATTGTAAGTTTGGAATATGACGATGAAGCTGAAACGAAGTAGATTCGGTTTCTACTCGGTGGGAGTAAGTTAATTACTTATATATAAAAAAGGGCCGTTGAATAATTCAACGGCCCTTTTTTCATGCTTAGTCCCAATACTATTCCAACTCAATCTCTTTTACTGTCTCGCCCTCAACCAGCACTGGCTGGTAATAGGTGTTGGTGGGCAGATCCTTTTTGCCTTGCAGTTTCTTGATGACCCAATCCGCAGCGTCACGGCCCATTTGCTCTTGGGGATGAGTTAATGTCGTGAGTTTGATGTTGGCGTTCTTGGCGATATAAGAATTGTCCTGGCCGATAATGGATAACTCGTCAGGAATGGAAATCCCCAGCTTTCTACATGCATGTACGACTTCTAGCCCCACCTCATCGTTGTAACAGACAAGGGATGTTTGCGCATCTCTGTTTTCCTCCAGAAACACCTCCAGATTGGTGGAGAGGTCCGGCTTCGATGCCGTATCGAACGAAAGCACTTGCTCGGGATGAAACCGTAACTTGGCTTCGCCCAGCGCTTTGATATATCCCTTCATCCGATACTTCCCTTGTAAATCATCCATTTTCGCGATAATGCCGATCTGGCTATGTCCTTTGGCGATCAGTTCCCGGGTAGCTAGATAGCTGGACTGCACGTCATCCAGACAGAAGAAAGGCACCTCCAGCTCTTCATAAAAGGCATTGATCATTGTAAACGGTACATCCTGTTCCTTAAAGGAAAGATAGTACGCTATGTTGGGGTTGTACAAGTTGCTCTTGGTCGGTTCGACGATCAGGCCATCCACACCGTAGGACAGCATCATCTCGAGCGCCTTTTTCTCTTGTTCAACATCGTTATTGGTGCTGGCTAACAGCAACGAATAATTGTCCTCATTCAATCGGCCTTCAATACCGCGGATAATGGAGGGGAAGATGTAATCGGAGATATACGTCGTGATGACGCCGATTGTTTTTTTCATCGTTTTCCCGCCGGTTCTGGATCGATACAGATTGCTTACATAGGTGCCGGAACCTTTCTCGCTTCTCAAAAAGCCCTCGTTCGATAGCTCCAAAATGGCCTTTCGTACCGTCTGGCGGCTCACGTTGTAGCTGTCCTGCAGTGCGGATTCGGTAGGGATTTGTTCGCCTACGCTATAGGTTCCCGATAGGATATTGCTTTTGATATCGTCAATGATGACCTGATACTTTGGCTTCACGCAGTCCACTTCTTTCATCGTTACTTATCTATAAAAAAACATCGTCATATTCATAGTTGTACGTACATATTTTATCATGATTCGAATGGAATGGCTATGTAACAGCCAGTTTTACAAAATAAACCGTACAATTCCCATCCTTAAACAGAAATGTGTACCCTACAAAATAAGCTTTTAAGCAAAGAAATGAGATCGTTTAGACGTTATATCATAACTAATGTAAGTATAACTGTTATATATTATTGACAAATGTACGTACAAAAAATATACTAAGGCTGTCAGAAAAGGAAAGCGCATTCTTTTCAATGAACCGAAATATGAATCCAATTTAATCATCTTTAAGGCAATTATATTGTTACTTTACCTACTGTGGTCAGAGAGGGGACTACGTGATCATGAGTCATGTGGATATGAAAGAAGCGATTACCAAGGGAGCCACTTCACTAGGCATCGAATTTGGATCGACGCGGATCAAGGCGGTGTTGATTGACGAACGTTTTGAGACCATCGCGTCAGGCAGTTATGAATGGGAGAACCTCCTGAAAGACGGATATTGGACTTATAACCAAGAGGATATTATCACAGGTCTTCAGACTGCGTATCGTGAGATGAAGCAAGACGTAGAGCGGAAATACGGAATCAAGCTGCAAACGGTAGGCTCCATCGGATTCTCGGCTATGATGCATGGATATATCGCATTGGATAGCACGGGAGAGCTGCTGGTACCGTTTCGGACGTGGCGTAATGCGACCACAGGGAAGGCTGCAAGGGAGCTGACGGATCTTCTACAGTTCAATATCCCGGAACGCTGGAGCATCGCTCATTTGTACCAAGCGATCTTGAACGAAGAGACCCATGTGCCTCGCATCGATCACCTGACAACTTTGGCTGGTTACATACACTTGCTGCTGACGGGCAATAAAGCCATCGGTATCGGCGATGCCTCGGGCATTTTCCCAATCGACGAGTCTACGCATAATTATCACCCGTCCATGATCAAGCAGTTCGATGAACTGATCACAAGTAAAGGTTATCCGTGGAAGGTCGAGGACCTTCTTCCCAAGGTGTATCGCGCAGGTGAGAATGCTGGTGAGTTAACCGAAGCGGGAGCCAAGCTACTCGACCCTTCGAATGATTTGCAGTCAGGCATTCCATTCTGTCCGCCAGAAGGCGATGCCGGAACGGGCATGGTAGCAACGAATAGCGTGAGGAAGCGTACGGGCAACATCTCCGTCGGCACCTCCGTGTTCGCAATGATCGTCTTGGAGAAGGAATTGTCCAAAGTGTATCCCGAGATCGATATGGTTACGACACCAGACGGCAGTCCGGTAGGCATGGTGCATGCCAACAACTGCTCCAGTGACATCAACGCCTGGCTTGGATTATTCCGTGAATTTTCCGAGGCGATGGGATACGAAGTCGACACCGGTAAATTGTTCAGCGTGATGTTCAATAAGGCGTTGGAAGCCGACCCGGATGGTGGCGGTTTGCTGAGCTACGGTTATTACTCGGGTGAAAACATTACCGGTATCGATAAAGGCCGTCCATTGTTCGTCCGCTCCCCGGAAAGCAACTTCAATCTGGCGAACTTCATGCGTACACATCTGTTCACCGCTTTTGGTGCCCTCAAGCTCGGCATGGACATTTTGACGAAGAACGAGCATGTGGCGATTGACAGCATTTTGGCTCATGGTGGTCTGTTCAAGACTCCTGTCGTCGGACAGCGGATTGTAGCCGCAGCGATGAACGTGCCGGTGTCAGTCATGTCTACAGCGGGTGAAGGCGGCGCATGGGGTATGGCGCTTCTGGCCTCGTACATGATCAACAAGGATCAGCAGGAGAGTCTGGATGTGTTCCTAGAGCAGAAGGTTTTTATCGATGTCCAGGGTGAGGAAGTTGAGCCGGATGCATCGGATGTCAAAGGGTTTGAAGCATTTATCGAACGTTATCGGAAGGGCCTCGCAATTGAGCAGGCGGCGGTAGATCATCTGGTAGAGGTTGTTCAAAAAGACCGCTTTTGATTACGAAGGATGCCTAGTGGCATCATCAACATCGAATATGGAATTTAGCCGAAATGTCCGTTGCTCACGTAGCTCTATCTACGCTCCGCTACTCCATTTCTAGCTTCATCCCATCTTCTTGGTACTGAAAACCGACTTTTTGAACACGGACTAGTTAGAGAGCGGGAGGGAATAACATGTTAGAACAACTGAAAGAAGAGGTCTATGAGGCGAATCTGGAGCTGCCGAAGCACGGACTCGTGAAGTTCACATGGGGTAATGTCAGCGCAATGGATCGGGATAGTGGCCTGTTTGTCATCAAACCGAGCGGTGTCAGCTATGACAAGATGAAGCCAAGCGACATGGTTGTGGTGGATCTGGACGGCAATGTGGTGGAGGGCGAAATGAGACCTTCTTCTGATACCGCGACTCACGCGGTGCTGTACAAACATTACCCGGAAATCGGTGGTATTGTGCATACTCATTCCACCTGGGCGACCATCTGGGCGCAAGCTGGTCTGGACGTACCCGTGATGGGGACGACGCATGCTGACACCTTCTATGGTGCCGTACCTTGTGCCCGTTTCTTGAACCAGGATGAAGTTGATCGCGGATACGAAGCGGAGACAGGCCGTCTCATTATTGAAACATTTGAACAGCGCGGGCTGGATGTGATGGCGATCCCGGCAGTTCTGCTTCATGGTCATGCACCGTTCACATGGGGCAAAGATGCCAAGTCGGCGGTAGTGAACAGCGTCGTGCTGGAGGAAGTGTGCAAAATGAACCTGTATGCGCGGCAATTGAATAACTTTGCAAAAGAACTGCCGCAAGGTATTTTGGATAAACACTATTTGCGGAAACACGGAAAAGACGCGTACTACGGACAAAAGTAATTTGGTTATAACAGTGACTGGAAGCATGTTCTGGCTTCCAAGTGGTTTAGTGTGGGAATGACTTGTTCAACTATACTTTTTACACGATAACGGAGAGTGCAGTACCAATCTGTAGAAGCGAAGCGCTCGCCTTTATAACCGGATATCATCCTTATTAAAATTGATCAAAGAAATCCGGGGATAACCAGCGATCGGAAGATGGTACTGCAATCGGAGTGGCAAGTGTAACCCATTTGTTCAACTATAAAAATGAAAAGAGGATGATTACATGTCAGCAACAGCAGCTAAACAGTTTTGGTTCGTCGTAGGTTCACAGCATCTCTACGGGGAAGAAGCACTGGGTGAGGTTAAAGCCAACGCACAGAAAATCACGGATGCCCTCAATGCAAGTGGCGTTCTTCCATACCCGCTCGTATTGCAGGATTTGGCGGTAAGCGCAGATAAAATCACGAGCATCATGAAAGAAGTGAACTATCGCGACGAGGTAGCGGGTGTAATCACTTGGATGCATACGTTCTCGCCTGCAAAAATGTGGATTCGGGGTACGAAATTGCTGCAAAAACCGTTACTTCATCTCGCGACACAATTCAATGAAAGCATTCCATGGGCGACCATCGACATGGACTTCATGAACCTGAACCAAGCGGCTCACGGTGACCGCGAATATGGCTTCATCAATGCACGCCTGAGAAAACAAAACAAAATCGTCGTTGGTTACTGGGAGCGTCCCGAAGTGCAGCAGCAGGTTGCGGATTGGATGGATGTAGCTGTAGCCTACAACGAAAGCTTCAACATCAAGGTTGCTCGTTTTGGCGACAATATGCGTAACGTAGGCGTGACCGAAGGCGATAAAGTAGAAGCACAGATCCAATTCGGATGGACAGTCGATTATTTCGGCATTGGCGACCTCGTGCAATACGTGAACGCTGTAACAGAGCAGGAAATCGACGATCTGATCGCTCAGTACGCAGACCTGTATGAATTCGATTATGGCACGAACAGCAAAGAAGCTTGGGAAGCTAGCGTACGTGTACAAGCAAGTTATGAAATTGCGATCAAACGTTTTCTGGACGAGGGTGGATACAGTGCCTTCACCACGAACTTCGAAGATCTGCATGGCATGAAGCAACTTCCGGGTCTGGCTGTTCAACGTCTGATGGCTCAAGGGTACGGCTTTGCTGGAGAGGGTGACTGGAAAACGGCTGCACTCGACCGCTTGCTCAAAGTTATGGCCCATAACGAAAACACGGGCTTCATGGAGGATTACACGTACGAGATGGCAGCTGGTCAGGAAGCTATCCTTCAATCCCATATGCTTGAAGTAGACCCGACACTTGCCAGCAACAAACCTAAAATCATCGTGTCCCCACTGGGTATTGGCGATCGTGAAGATCCTGCGCGTCTCGTATTCGATGGCAAAGCAGGAGAAGGCGTCGTGGTATCCATGGCAGACTTCGGAACGCATTACAAATTGTTGATCAACGAAGTGTCTGCATTTGAACCAACGTTTCCAGCGCCTAATCTGCCGGTAGCCCGTGTACTGTGGAATGTGAAGCCCAACTTCCAGGACGGGGTTAGAGCATGGATCGAGAATGGAGGCGGTCACCATACCGTAGTATCTTTGAACCTGACTACGGATCAAATCGTGACCTATGCGAAATTGGTGAACCTGGAATACGTTGTGATTAAATAGTTTTGTTATTCATGAACTTATACAAATTCTTTCCTTATGGCCGGGGGGTTCCCCGGCCCTTTGTCTTGCCGTGAGGCGCATGGTGTATGGCCTGAAACAGGTCTCGTGCTCTCTCCAATACAAAGGATAACGTTAGTACCGTCGTCTACGCTCTATTTTGCTATAATAGCCCAAAGGAGGTTATCTATTAATGATACATACGCAAGAAAGTTTGCTCCACCAACTGCGTCAGCTCGGCATTGACGACCAAGGGACGCTGCTCGTTCACTCTTCCATGAAAAGCATGGGCGAAGTCGAAGGTGGTGCGGATACGGTACTGGATGCATTGACCGAGTATATGAAGGACGGACTGCTGGTATTGCCAACGCATACATGGTCTACGATCAATGCGGACAATCCGATGTTCCACGTGGAATCTTCGCCATGCTGCGTCGGTATTCTGCCTGAGCTATTTCGCAAACGACCTGAAGTAGTACGTTCTTGGCACCCTACACATTCGGTAGCTGCTCTGGGACGCGACGCCGAAGCATTTACGAAGGACGATCATCTTTTCGATACACCTTGTGCGAGAGGCTCAGCCTGGGGCAAACTGCTTGATCGGAAGGCCACGATCCTTTTGGTCGGCGTTGATCTGAAACGGAATACGTTTATCCATGGTATCGAAGAATGGGTCGATATCCCGGGCAGATTAACGGATGAGCCTGAGATGTTACGCACGGTTTTACCCGATGGAACCGAAATTTCGGTGCCTTCTCGGAGACATTGCGGATTGTCGTGGTCGGAGCATTTTTGGAAAGTGGATGACGTTCTTGAACGTAAAGGTGCGATGCGTAAGGGGCAGCTTGGCGATGCGGCTGTCAGAGTGTGTGATGCGGCCTTGTTGACGGAAGTAATCACGAGCATGCTCCAAGATAATCCGGATTTGTTCTCGGACAATTTGCCTTTGACTACTGTACACGAATGAGGAGAGGGCCGTCCGGTGACGGAGGGCTCTACATACGTACCTGCTTGCTTCTTACGACAGCTAACAAGGTCTTCTTTCCTCCCGGTTTACATCTAAACGTTCAATTTCATTCACAAAAACGCAAAAATTGCGCAAAATTCAAACAGAGGTTGGTTGGTTTGCCATTGTATGGGCTACTCACCCCATTAGCGGTGTGATAAGATGTGGTTAAATTAACCAATAGCAATAATATAGGAATATCTTTTATAGGTTTATCGAAGATTCACATAGCGTTAAGGAATAACCCAGTTCAATACTATCCTCGTTGTCGCATGCAAAAAGGAGAAGATTCGTGAGCCCATTAGTATGGTATGATCTCTTTCTATTCGTCCTATTGTTTGGTGTATACGTATATGTTTTTGCTACGGTTAGAATTACGAACTTACATAAGGTTTACTTTTTGTTTCATGGGTTGATGATGCTCTGGCCATTCTGTCAATTTGCGAGTACGTTGACGAAAGATCCAGGCTTGCAGTTGTTCTATGTTACGTTATCTTTTGTTGCCGTTTCCTTACTCGGGAGTGGTTGGCTGCTGCTTACAATCTTCATTACGGGTGAGGCGGAGCGATTAGGCCCAAAAAGATCCTTACTATTGTTCATCCCTGCGGTTATTGGAGCGGTTGGCGTGATCCTGAACCCATGGGGGTGGTTTGTAACTCCACTTGAAGGCGGTTATGTCGAGCGGGAATATGGACACTGGTTCTGGGTTGTCATGGCTATACTCGTGAGTTACTTTGTAACGTCCCTCTTTATTTTATTCCGGGCACTTTATTCTTCTCGAACGTCTTCCATGATTAAAAATCAGGTGAAAGTTACGCTAAGGGGCATATTCGTTCTGGCTGCTTTTGCAACAATCGATGCTCTGCTTAATGTGGTTCTAAGAGCGTATTTACCGTTCATCATTCCCGGACTGACTTCACTGGGGATTTTCGTGTCCGACCTTTTCTTCGTCTATGTCATAAAAAGGTACAATGTGTTTGATCTGGTTTCCATCGCCCATGAGGATGTAATCAATACCATTCCTTACGGCATCCTTGTACTGGATGAGAATGAGATGATTATTGAATTGAACAAAGCCTCCCGATCCTTCATGGATCTGCATGTGGGGGATTCTTTTGATATGGAGGCATTTCTGGGTTTTGTTCGTGTAGAGGGTAGCCGCCAGAAGTTCCTGGAGGAGTATAAGCAAAAAGACAATACCTTGTCTCAAATTGAAGTACTCGTGGGGCGGGATGACATCCGTCATTATATCCTCCAAGCGTCTCCCATTGTGGATGCTGCGCGCGCACCCAGGGGTCATATCCTTACGTTCCAGGATGTCTCTCAAGAGCGCTTCTATGTCAAAGAAATGAATAGGCAGAATGAGACGCTTCAGGAGCGTAATCATGCCCTGGATCGCATTCGTCTGGAGTTGTCCGAGGCCAATCGCAAGCTGGAAGAACTCGCCCTGACGGACAGTCTGACGAACTGCTACAACCGTCGTTATCTGACCCAACATCTGAATCACGAGGTTATCACCAACATTCAATATAAAACGCCGTTTTCACTCATACTGCTGGATATTGATTACTTCAAAGCGATCAATGATCGCTACGGACATGTCATCGGGGATGAAGTGCTGCATCGCACGGCTCAGGCTGTCAAAGAATCCATTCGGAGCACCGATATTCTAACCCGATATGGCGGGGAGGAATTTATGATCTACCTTCCGCATACGGAGCATGACGTGGCTAATCAAATTGCAGAACGCGTGAGATTGTCGGTGGAGTCAAACCTCATTGTAGTGGATCACGAGATCGAACAGGTGTCCATTACGATCAGTATAGGAATTTTGTCCATTGAGGATTTTGAATTGGAGCATGTACCGGATAACCCGGAGGGGTATCTGATTCAACTGTTCGCTGCGGTGGATAAGGCGTTATATCAGGCGAAGCAGAATGGGCGTAATCGGATTGAGTTTGCGGAGTTTGAGGGTGTTGTTTTGTAGATTCATGAAATTAAAAAAGAGTGTGAGGGTTACTCCACTCTTTTTGATTTCGATGCTGATGTGTTTTATTCAGAACTTTTTTGTAGCTTTTCTATAGTATTCAGAATCTCTTTATTAATTTTCGTTAATGATGCGATTTCATCTGCGTTTTTACCACTTATTAATGTTATATGTTCATCCAAAGCTCTTTTGTATTCGGATTCTTCGTTGAATTTGAAGATTTCTTCAGCAGGAACCTGAAATCCATTTATTATTTTTTCTAGAGTCTCCAGAGAAATATTTCGATCTCCCCGTTCAACCCCACCAATATAGCTGTAATGAAGACCTGCTGCTTCTGCTAGTTGTTCTTGAGTCCAACCCTTGGCCTTTCTTAACTCGCGTATTCGATTCCCTACACTTTCTGGTAAATTCATATGATCACCTCCACTTAAGGTTAGAAGAGGTTATAGAATCGTTACAGACTAACAGATACAAATTGATTGTGAATATAATAGTACTTATAAGTACAATTTATATTGATCTTCTTTTGATTTAACTATACAATGATTTGATAATAGATAATAAAGGAGGCTTCCTTTTGCGTAAATCTATCCTAAAATCATTCAAACCGGACATCATTGTTGAAATGTTGGACATGGCTGTTGCTTTTGAAAATTGGAACAAGGTAATGGAGAGGGCGGACATGTTGTATCAATGTGTGCAGTGCATTCATGAAGAGCGACAGGAGCACCGTACCAAGGGATTACCTTTACCATACATCCATACTGAGCATCCGTTGATCTATTACCACGGGTTCAGCCTCCAGATGCGAGGGTTGGCTCACCAGAAGATGGGACAGGTGGATCAGGCGCGGGCGTGTCTCGACCAGTATGCAGAGCCGGGGTGGATGGAAGAGCTGGATGAGGCGGGAACGCAGGTAGTGCAGGAGTTGAGGCATCGAGCACAGGTGAATCGGTATGCGCTGGAGATTGAAGCGGGGCATGCAGAGCTGTTGGAGGAGTATGTGAATTTTCTGCTAGAGCATCCAGTGGAATGTATAGCAGGTCTAAGAACGATTGTGGAGGCTGCGGTCCAATATCGTTGGCAGATTGATCAAGTTTTACATATGTTTGCGAGTCAGGTTCAGGATGTCGGCAGAGGAATAGATTCTTCAAACAACGGTGATATGTACCATTACTGTTATCACCGGGCTTTATACGAACAATGGATGGGAAGGCAAAAGAAAGCGGTGGAGTTCATTTTGCAGGCACTCAGGTTAGCGGATGAGCTTGAGATGAATCGGTATTTCAAAAAATGCGCGGCACTATTGGAATCGTTGCGGGAATGTGCGACGGAGGAGCAGGTTGGGCGGTATCGGGCGTTTTTGGAGGAGATAGGGTAAGGGGATTATTTGCTGGTGATAAGTACTCTGAAATGGGTAAATGCATATAGGACTATAGCACCGATGATGGGTACAGCTTATGTTTTAAAAAAATGGTCAAATCAGGATGTTAGCCGGATGGTCTATGTTACAAACTTCTGCTAACATTGGTTAATCCTATTTTAAATGAGCGGAGAAACGTATGAGTACAATTAAAGTTACCCCTGAACAACTACATCACGTATCGAATCAGATGGATCAGGCCAGACAACAGTTGGAGCATATACGGGGTGATCTGATGAGACAGATCATGTTCATTCAGACGATGTGGATGGGGGCTACGCAGGAGCGGTTTTACTATGAGTTTGAGCAATCACGCCCTATACTGGATAAAGCGTTGGAGAGTATGGTGAGTACATCCAAGGAATTGAAGGACATCGCTACGCGCTTCCAGGATGCAGATGCTCAGTTGGTAAGTCTGGGTGGTGCAACTGGAGCAGTCGGTGCCGCAGCAATCATGACCAATTCAGCAGGTGATTCAAGCTCGGGTGATAAGGGATATCGGATGGCACAAATCAATATGTTTGGAAAGTGGGTGTGGATGCCTGTCAACGAGGATGGTGATGCGGATCAGGCTGCCCTTCAGGCGTATGAGAAGGATCATGGACATCTGGATGTTAATCGCATGGAAGGTGTGAAGGTTGAACCACCTGGGGATGATATATTCACACTACAGATCAAGGCATTCCAGAACGGAATACATCCCTATACAGGAGAGACTGTCTCTGATTCTTATGCTCGAACCATGGTTACCTCTCTAAAGTTTGCCCAAGTGTTTATGGCGATTCAGATGGTTCGTGGGAGCTTTCCAGGACGTTCAGGACCGTTTCGAACATCGTCATCCGGTTTGGCAGCAAAAATTAAGAATAATATGGAGGCCGCTAGAGCCAAGAATAGTAATGCACAGGGGAATACTCAAAAGAGTGTGGTTGAAACATCTCCAAAAGCCGTTGAGCAGAAAGTTAATTTGAGTCAAAATCTAATTGATCATGTTATTAATAGACATTCTGTAAATAGTACGAAGCAACAACTTCCATATCTCCAAAAGAAAATGTCTGAAGAGCAGATTAATGAAATGTTAAGTAGGAAATCTTTTTTTAATAAAGAGTGGTCGGATAAAAAAATAACTGATGCGTCAACGGTGGCCGTCAGTCAGCTGAAACAACAAGGAGTAAACGAAGGGTTGCATACCGTTACTGTTTTTAATGAGCCGATTAAGGTGTTCATTAGAAATGGTAATGTTGATTCTATATATGGAACTCATATATATAAAATTAGTGATTTATTAGATTAGGAGTGCATGAATATGTTCGCTATTTCTTTCAAAGCAATTGATAACTTTGATGAAATTAAACAAATGTCCGCGGAACAATTTGATCAGACGAAACAAGATATAGAGGGAATTATTGAATTGGACTTTAACGGTAATAAGTACGGCATGTTCTTCGAAGATTGTCCATTTGGTAATGAAAGACTCATTAGATGGTTTGTTGACTTAATAACCATTGCCAAAATGGTTAAAGTTCATAATTATGTTGCATATCGAATCCCGGATAGCGCTAATTTATGGCTTGAGTTTAAATCGCAGGAAAAGGAATTAGAAGTCAGTTTAGTTGAAGATACTGATCGACAAGTCATTCTGGATCTGTTTATTACTGAGCCGTTTAAGGAGTTTAGATATTCAACTTGGAAAGGCGCTAATGTTAGCATGGCTTCTTTTACTAAGGAAATCGTGAGTAATGCCCGAGAATTCATAAATTTTGTTGCTGTACTGAACTCTAAAATAATGGAGAGTAAAAACATTCAAATACTAGAGAACAGCTTGCTGGAACTGGAGTCTCAATAAAAACACTATTATGGTGTGCAAACAGATAAACACTAACCCAAACATCAATTCCTCTCACTTTTCAGAGACAATTCAGGCCACGCAACCAGAATTGTCTCTTTTTATTGAACAAATTAATCTTTCAGCCCTATAACCGGGTTATCTATCTGACATAAACTAGCGTATACTGATGGAATAGCAAATATCTTCAAATTGCATATTTAAATTGACCCATATTATTGATACACTAGATCAAGGTTATATTCATTCAGAGAAGGGGCGGGCCTGTTCAAGAATGGGGCTTGCTGCAATGCCAAATCGATAACGCTTACATCCTTTTGGCAAATATAGGATATAAGGACGGTAGACATGAGCCAGGGACAAACGAGTACAGATGTTATCTTGATTGGTGCCGGAATTATGAGTGCAACTTTGGGAACTTTGCTTAAACAATTGGCACCAGACTGGAATATTAAGGTTTTTGAGAAGCTCGCCAGTGCGGGGGAGGAAAGCTCCAACGAATGGAATAATGCCGGAACCGGGCATTCAGCATTGTGCGAACTTAACTATACCGTTGAACGACCAGACGGATCCGTAGATATTAGCAAAGCCATTAAGGTGAATGAGCATTTTCAAATCTCAAGGCAATTTTGGTCCTATCTCGTCAAAAGCAATCTGATTCGTAATCCGCGGGACTTCATTATGCCGCTCCCTCATTTGAGTTATGTACATGGAGAGCAGAATGTCCTGTTTCTAAAAAGACGCTTTGAAGCGTTAGCGAAACATCCGTTATTCGTTGGCATGGAATTCTCGGATAATAAGAAAAAGCTGGCGGAATGGATTCCGCTGATGATGAAAAACCGCACGGGCAATGAACCGATTGCAGCCACCAAAATTGACTCCGGTACGGACGTTAACTTTGGTGCTTTAACGCGTATGCTAATGGAACACTTAAAGAGCCAAAACGTGGATATCCACTACCAACATAGCGTGAAGAATATGAAACGCACAAGCAATGGATCTTGGGAATTAACAGTGAAAGATCTGGGCAGTGGTGCAGTCAAGCGCCATACGGCGAAATTTGTGTTTATCGGGGCAGGGGGCGGTAGCTTGCATTTGTTGCAAAAATCCGGCATTCCTGAAGGTAAACATATCGGCGGTTTCCCGGTTAGCGGCATCTTCATGGTGTGCAAAAATCCGAAAGTCGTGGAACAGCATCATGCCAAAGTATATGGAAAAGCTTCGGTGGGTGCTCCGCCAATGTCTGTTCCGCATTTGGATACCCGATTTATTGAGAATCAGAAGTCGCTGCTATTTGGACCGTTTGCCGGGTTCTCGCCAAAATTCTTAAAAACAGGCTCCAATGCCGATCTGATTACGTCCGTGAAGCTGCACAATTTGCTCACGATGCTCGCGGCAGGCGTCAAAGAAATTTCACTAACCAAATACCTGATCCAACAACTCATGTTATCCAAGGAACAACGCATGGCCGAATTGCGTGACTTTGTTCCAGATGCCAAGAGCGAGGATTGGGATATGGTACTGGCGGGCCAGCGTGTGCAGGTGATTAAGGACACGGCTCAAGGCGGCAAAGGAACTCTTCAATTCGGCACGGAGGTAGTCACTGCGGCGGATGGCTCGATTGCAGCATTACTCGGAGCTTCACCGGGTGCTTCAACTGCTGTTCACGTGATGCTGGAGATTCTCCAGAAGTGCTTCCCGCAGCATATGGATGCCTGGGAACCAAAGATCAAGGAAATGGTTCCTTCCTATGGCGAATCACTGGTTGACAATCTTAGTCTTCTAAACCAAGTACATGCTTCAACCGCTCGGGTGCTTGGACTGACGGCTGAGAAATCAGTCGTTCGGATGTAACGAGCTGTATGTAACCTGTTTACCATGCGTGTGATAAAGAGCTAAGCCGGCTAAAAACCGTGCTTAGCTCTTTTTTTATGTACCATCAGTTGTATGCCCTTCTTCAGTACTGCTCGACACAAGTCAGAGAATTCCTCCTTAGTTTCGCATGTCGTAATACTTTCGCCCTGTTGGGAGATCGTGGAATCTGAGATGATGGGTTCATCAAAGGTTCGGGTCACAAGCTTCGGACCTTTGGCCTTCAGGCTATGGCGATCCTTCCTTCTAACTTCATTGGCGAACTTAGGGTTGCCGCTTTCCTGAAGATCTCAATTCAGAGAGGAGGCGTCCAGGCTATCATATTCCTTCCTTCTACAGCAGACCACTAATTGTAGGGATATGGCTTTCCTGGACTCTTTTATCATGAACAATACCATCTATTTGCGCAGAGCGATGAAACTCATGATCGAGCAAGAACAAGGGGAGAAACAGCTGCCGAAGGTTTATTTGGCGACTGCTCTTAAAAATATAGAAACGCTTGGATACACATTCTCGGATGAGTTGATGCAGGCCGTGCGAACATTATCCAAGGAACAATTTGAAGCATTGATGGCCCAGGTTGTGGCTGATCTGAGAATCATGGTCGGTGCACATGTGGACTACAAACCGATGTACCCTGGATTCCCGGCGCAGGTGATGGAGGAAGATGAGGTGGAACTCTACCTGAATGCTATCCTTCATTATCTGACCTTGGTATATCCGATTTGTGAACCGCTGGAAAGGGTACCTTTGCTGGATAAAGTAAACCTGAAAGTCATTGGCCTCGGCAACAAGGCTGACTTCCAGACGCTCATCCGCCAACTGATCGAAGCCAACGGCTCCATCTCGGAGACGGACAAAGCAGATATCGATACGGTGCTGGAGCATGCAGAACCGGATGAAGTAGATGCGCTGTTGCCAGCCGAGATTCCTTTTAAGGAAAATGTGGGGTTCGTAGTAGCTTCCTTATTAACGTATGAAAAGGCCAATATCGACCGAATCGGCCCGTATTTCAGAACGGCAACCGATGTGCTTCGTCTCGCTGTGGCTTGGTCGGGTGGGGATGTCAGCCTGGCTCTAGCTTCGCCTTTCCGTAAATTCAAACGGCGTGAGAGACGCCTGTTGCTCGGTTTGCTGGAGCAATGCGGTTCAATTACGGAAGACATGCTTCGATATAAGGAT
This sequence comes from Paenibacillus sp. OK060, assembly GCF_900101205.1. Taxonomy (NCBI): domain Bacteria; kingdom Bacillati; phylum Bacillota; class Bacilli; order Caryophanales; family Paenibacillaceae; genus Paenibacillus; species Paenibacillus sp. OK060. The sequence goes on along the minus strand of NZ_FNFR01000003.1, from coordinate 690,002 downwards.
CGCTGGATTCGTCTGGGGGAAATTCTGCATCCATCTGAATATAAGCTGCGGTACCCGCGATGCGAGGAAGCTTTTGATATTTTGCGTAATAACAAGTCGTTTACGACCTTTAACGGAAGTGTGGAGCTGGCCTTCCAATATCAGAATGTGTGGAGTTTGATTGAGCTGCTGAAGCAGCGCCCTGGTGAATTTGCGAGAAGATTGGATCACTTGTTGCGCTCTACCACGGATAAGGAATATGTATTGCTGGCATTCGGAGAAATTCTGGAGCACGTATCGACCCCGGTTTTGTTGCAGGTGAGGGAGCATTTTGCCCGGCGTAATGAACCGCAGGATCTGCGTGTATTTTTCCCGAAAGGCAATGTAGCGAAGGCTTTCGCCATTCCGAATCAGCTTCCAGAGATGGATGATGACACATGTCACGAAGTTGCGCAAATGTGTGAACAGGCGCTGGTGCAGCGTTTCGCCGCCCTTCCTTCACTTGGGAAGACATTTGTCGATCCACAGCTCCATGATTATCTGGTTCCCTTTTCGCAAAGATCGGCGAGCAAAGCCCTTCATACGATTGTTCGGGGAAGCCGGGTGCCGATGGCCGAGGGAGATACGATTCGTTTCTTCAACTGGTGGAAGGAAGGGAACGTGAATGGTCAAGCAACGGGGCGCGTGGATATCGATCTGTCTGCGGTGATGTACGATGAGAACTGGAACTATGTAGAGCACATCTCCTATACGAATCTGCGTTCATCCAACTACAAGGCTGTTCACAGCGGTGATATCGTGACAGCGCCTCATGGTGCGAGCGAGTTCATTGACCTGCATATTCCGTCAATTGTTGATTATGGTGGACGTTATGTGGTGGCGAGTCTGCTTTCCTTTACGAGTCATCCATATTGCGATTTGCCGGAATGCTTTGTGGGCTGGATGATGCGGAAGAAGCCGGGTTCTGGTGAGATCTTCGAGCCGTCTACGGTGGCAAACAAGATTGATATCACAGCAGATACGCAGATCGCGATTCCCGTCATTATGGATTTGGTGGAGCGTACGGTAATCTGGACGGATCTGGCGCTGACTAGGCACCCGGAATATTACAATAATGTGGAGGGTAATCAAAAAGGGATGGTCCTGATGGGCAAAGCCCTGACCACGCTCCGTAAACCGGATCTCTACGACTTGTTCACGCTTCATGCCAAGGCCAGAGGTGAACTGGTGGATACGTTGGATCAGGCCGATACGATCTATTCGGTGGAACAAGGAATTACCCCGTTTGATATCGAGCAGATTATGGCGGAATATTTGACTTAAGCCCATCACATGTGAATATGGGCGGAAATAGGAAAGAGCAGCGGTGAGCTGCTCTTTTTTTGTTCAGTCACTCATTCACATCAGTCACTCATTCACATCAATCACTCATTCACATCAATCACTCATTCGCTTCGCTTAGTACTTCCGCGCCGCCTGCGGCCATGAATTCCTCCACGAAATTATCAAATTCGCTCAGCGGTCTCTCGCCTGTAATGAAGGAGATGTAGGCCTTGTTCTTCAGCTTGATCAGAACTGCTCCGTTTTTGGCAAGGGAGGGGGTTGCTACCTCAAGTGAGTTGTAGATACCATCCTGATTCAGGCCGAGGGTCGAAGCCCATTGCTCTCGTCTCCCGGTCTGCTTCAGGGGCACGGTCATGCCCAGATTGGCGCCAATTCCGTTCTGATAACTGAACATCTTATCGTACGGAGGAAGAATGACCGTGTTCTGCGGAAACGTATCAGTCCAAGTCCAGTGCTTGCCTTTCACGCCGAAGGCCAGGGTAGCTGCCTCATTCGGATCAGGGTTTGCGCTGACATCATCCAGAATTCGAAGGATCGTCGCAAGCTTGCCCGGTTCCTTAACAGCGTCGGCGCCGATGGTTGTGAAGCTCATTAACATATCGTATCCCTTGGAGCCGCGCTGCCCGTATGGTCCAGTAAAAGGTCTGCCGAACACCACCCGGGCCTCCGGGTTCTTGGCGGTCAGCTCCTTCACGTTAAAGGTCGATTGCACCGGAGTCTCTACGGCATGTCCATTCGAGCCATAACTCCAGTCCAGGTAATCACCATCCTGAATCCAGTGATAATAATTGCCCATCGAGGTCATTCCGATCCTGCCGTTAATAAAGGCGTGGGATAGGTGTTTGTAGCTGCCCTTATTCTCCCCGGTAATAAACTCGGGATCGATCACGCCGTCCCGGTACCATTTGCGTAAATATTGCAGTGCTTCTTTCATTTCGGGCTGAAGGGCACCGATGACCTGCTCTCCATCCTTCATGCTGAAGTAGAGTTGATCCGCGAAAACAATTTGCCCAAAGGCGCCAAATACAACGTTCATGCCTTCGCTGGACAGGCCATAGGTATCCTTGATCCCATTGCCGTCAGGATCATCGTTGGTGAATGCATAGATTACCTTCTCAAAATCAGCCAGCGTTTGCGGCACCGACAGGCCGAGCTTGTCCAGCCAGTCCTGCCGGAAAACGACCGGGGTGCGATAAATGTTGGTCGGATTAATGACGGGAATACCATAATAGGCCCCATCAATCATTCCGGCATTTTCGTAAGCAGGCGCATTTTCCCGGATGATCCGCATCAGGTTCGGGGCGTATGTGTTGAGCATATCCACAGGAATCTCGGCCAGTACGCCTTGCTGCTGGTACTTCAGCAGATCCTGCGGCTGGCGGATACGGAACAGATCGGGAATTGCACCCTGGGCCAGCTTCATGTCGAGAAGGGATTCATATTTGTTATTTTCAAGATTCCACACATCGAGATCGACGTCGAATTTGTCCTCCACGTACTTGAGCATTTCCGCATCCTCCGGCACCGGATAATTCTGATGCATCGTCCATGAAATGTGGTAGCGCGGATTGGGGAAAGCCGAATCGGCTTCTTGCTTATCCGTTGTGGTCTTCTGCCCGAGTGGCAGATCGCAGCCGCTGAGGATACTGATCACGCCTACCGGAATCAGCATTGCGAGAAGCGCTGTAACGCGCAGCCATCCCTTTTTTTTCATCCGTAACCCTTCCTCACCTTAAGATCCAGCATCCGCGATTCCTGCCGAAGCAGTCTTGCGTAAATAATGGCCCGGCGTACAGCCGTACATTTCCTTGAACCGTTTAATGAAATAGGCAGTAGTTCCATAACCGACAGAGCTTGCGATCCGTTCAATAGTCATGTTGTTGTTCTCAATCAGTACTTTGGCCCGTTCCATCCGCCGGGAGGTGACATAGTCAGTATAGGTAACGCCAAGCTCCTCTTTAAAAAGCTTGCTCAAATATTTGGAACTGATGAACACCTGCGTCCCTACGGCCTCCAGTGACAGATCTTCGGACAGATGCTCCTCAATATATTGTTTGGCGAGCCCGATGGTGGAGACGGCCCGGTCGCTGTTCCGTTTCTCCGTTTCGGAGATAAATACCGTGATCGACTCCACCAGCCAGTCGCGATATGCCACGATATTGGCGATACTGATGTACTCATGATACAGATCGGGATGACCGAGCTGAATGGGATGCTTGTAACGGGCATTTTTCACGACATCCGAGTAGACGAATACCGCATTCGCCAGCATAAAATGGCAATAGTCTGCGGGATATAATCCTTCCCTCATCGTGGCAATGAACTGGTTAACGGCGGCAACGGCCTCATCCGGCTGCCTGGCATGAAGCTTGTCCCTGAACTTGGCAAGCATGGCCTGTGGAATTTCGTCCATATTGTGCTCCCGCTGGAGAATGCTGCGGTCCTTCAGGATATGGAGCTCGGGCAGGAAATACGCGTATTTCATCAACGCCTGGGCCTCGCTGAAGCTTCTATGCACATCGGCCAGCTCTTGCACCCAGGAGCCTGACGACAGCTGGATATCAAGCTGGAACTGCTGTCGTGCCTCTGACAATAGAAGCTGGGACAGCTTGTCCAGCAGCGGTTCAGACGCTATATCCGTACACAGAATAACCGCTAGCTTCTTGTCCGGCAGCTCCTCGGCAATCAGGCGACTATCTGGCAAGGGTAGCGACTCCAGCCCATGGATAAATCTCGATATGACGGATGGTAGATTCTCCGAGCTAAGTCCCATATGGGCTACCCCGGTATTCAGAAGCAAGCAGCTGTATGCGTGATATGGATGTGAGATGCCTAGTGCAGTCTGTTCTTCTGCCCACTGTTCTCGGCTATAGCCGCCATGCAGCAGATTCAGTACAGCGTTATGCTTGATTGCCGGACTGTTCGCCAGCAGTGTTTCCTCAAGGCTGCTCACCTTATCGTTTAATTGCATGAAGGCACTGTCGATCAGCCGGTATTCATTCGTAATATGCGTTGTTGCCGGTCCGGATAGGTCCTTAATCCGGCTGACGAGGCGTTTGATCGGGCTGTAATTCGCTCTGAGCAAAACTGCTGACAGCGCCAGACCGATTACGATGGCGATCATGCAGATGCCGAGGATGAGCTTCTGTACTATGATCGACTGTTCATAATAGAAGCTGGCCGGCATTGCGCTATAGATAGTCCATCCTGTCGAAGGCAGGGTCTGGTAGGACACAACAACCGATGTATTGTCGATCTTGTCGTCAAAGCTGCCCTTCGCGTTTCCGGATTGTAGTGCTTTCTTGATGCTCGCACCGTATTCGCCTGGCTGCCCCAGAGTGTCGGTATTGGCATTACTAATGGTGTTACCCATATGGTTAACGATAAATGTGCTTTTGTATTGTGAGGGCATCATATTCTCTATAATGCTGCTAATCGCGCTTTCTTTTACATCTATTGCAATATAGACATCACCGGTTTCGCCTGTGGACTGAAAAGGATAGCTGTGCGTGTACGTCAACAGGGCGTTGCTACTGTCAGCTGTGCCACCTGGCACGCTGGAGAAAATGTCCTGCGGTACCTGACGTGAAGCCGTCCACAGGCTATTTTGCTTGCTGGCCCGCATATCCTGAAGCCAATCTGAATAATAAGCCGAGCCTTCCCCTTGATCGGCGTTATAGCGCAGGCCGTATAGCGACGATAGCATGATGTTTTGTCCAGGATAATAAAGATGTATGGCCTGAATCATGTCCGCGTTGCCGGCAACCTTGGACTTAAGTAACTCCTGGAGGTCAATGACGCTGTCTAGCCCGCTTCGAGTAGATGGTTCCGCGAACAGTCGAATATCCGCAGACTTGTCGAGTGACAAGTCCAGGTAGATCTGCTGCACCCTTTGCAGGATCGTTCCTTCAATGGTTCGTGTTGTATTTTCAAGAATCAGCTGATTCTTGTTCTGCAATTCCTCATTGTAACTGCGCGAGAAATAGATATAGAAGAAAGAGCATATAAGCAGCACAATGACGACCACGATGGAACCGTACGAAATCGCCAAACCCGCCCATGCGGAGCTCCATTTTTTCATGAGGCATTCCTCCCGGCGACGATTATACACTACCTGATTCCACCAAAGTTCACGATTTATATGAAGGGAATGTTAAATGTCGAAAACAGGCGATATTGCTCCGAAATTGATACAATGGCGAAATTGTTTTATTGCTGGTTAAACGTGCCGGGTGCTACATTGAGACCGATTCGAGACCAACTACCAAACGATGGGAGTCGAAAAGATTTGAAAACGAAAGCCAACAAAAACAAAAAGAAAATGTTGACCGCTGCTATGGGTGTCGTGCTCATATCCAATTCAATTGCATCAACTGCTGTGCTTGCGGCACCAAGTGATTCGCAAGTTCCATTACCGCAGGAGCCGGCTTGGGGTTATTTTGTAGATACGTATAAGAATAATAACTCATCGAACACTACACTTGAGACCAACCCGGCCCTTGGCACATTGTCCAAGTTCCTGGATCTCTGGACACCAGGTTCTTCCTGGAACAATGGCACTAAGGTTCAACCCGACATACTGGACTATAACATTCAATATGTAGCGGATATCGCAGCAAACCGCACTCAAGCGGAGGAGGACGCCGCGTACTATACCGATCGTACAAATCAAACTTACGGTGCAACCGAGGGTCTGGGTTCACTGGCTGATGTATATCGTGAAAAATCAGGAACATATACGACCATTACGAGCATCCCGGACGATGCCACAACGAAGAAGTATGACGACGGTAATACAACGAACAAAGCCGGAAATTCCGATTCCGATCTAGGTAAAATGGTTGATCTGGTCGGAGCCCTGCGCGGTAATGCGGCGTCAACCAACCCTTCCAAAAATTTCTTCAGTTATATGCGTCCGTTCCGCTGGTTGAATACTCATGAGGTTGTTGTGCCAACGCTGAGACCAGCAATTAAAGATGAGGCTGAGGCGGCCTCGGACGGCGGCTTCCCGAGCGGGCATACCAATGCGTCCTACCTTGCCGCAATTGCATTCGCTTATGCCGTGCCTGAACGTTTTCAGGAGTTGGTAACCCGTGCTTCGGAAATGGGCAACAACCGAGTTGTTGCCGGAATGCACTCCCCATTGGATGTCATGGGCGGTCGTGTACTTGCAACTGCCCTCGCAGCAGGTGCTCTGAATGATCCGGAGAATACTGAACTGAAGCAGGCAGCTTACGATCAAGCGCATAATGTACTGCTGAAGGAGACCGGAACAGCAGAAGACCGATTTACCGACTACGAGAAAAACAAGGCCGAGTATACCCAACGTCTGACTTATGGCTTCCCGCAGATCGGTTCCACAACGGAGCCTATGCCAGTCCCTAAAGGAGCAGAGGTGCTGCTTGAGACCAGACAGCCTTATCTTAGTGCGGATCAGCGTCGTGCTGTACTGGCGACAACCGGAATTACATCCGGCTACCCTGTATTGGATGATCCCGAAGGCTGGGGACGCCTCAATCTGTTCGCTGCGGCAGACGGATATGGCGCATTCAACAGTGATGTAACGGTAGTGATGGATGCCAGCAAGGGTGGTTTTAACACGGTGGATGTTTGGCGGAACAACATCTCCGGTACCGGCAAGCTGACGAAGGAAGGCAGCGGTATATTGAAACTGCGGGGGGCTAATACGTACTCCGGAGGTACTCAGGTTAGCGCGGGCACATTGGAAGGTGATACAGCTACTGCGTTCGGTAGTGGCGATGTGGTCAACAACGGGGGGACGGTTACGGAGAGCGTAACTGGCAAATGGAACATTGAAGGCAACTTCGTGCAGGCTGCTGACGGTACGCTGGAGCTCAACGTGGCTTCCGCAAATGACGTGCTCGACGTTAAAGGTACGGTGAACTCCGCCGGAGCACTGCATGTGAATTTTGCCAGCAGCTATGTACCTGGTGCGGGTGAGATTACGCTTGTAAGCTATGGCGCCAATCAGCAAAGCGGAAAGTTCGCCTCTGTTCAGGTGGATGGCCTGCCAAGCAAATATAATGCCCAGGTGAAATATGAGAGCAACCGCATTGCACTGGCGATTACGGATACAACAAATCCGGGGACTACGCCAACAACGCCGACTACACCTGGTACAGGTGGTGGCTCCGTCACTACACCAACACCATCCACACCATCAACAGGTTCTGGAACAGATTCGGGTACGGTTACCACACCTCCTACAACAGAACCAACGGTACCGCCAGCAACACAGGTTAATCCGTTCAAATCAGGTGTTGTGAGCCAGGAAACGGTACTGAAGACAGTTAATGAAGCCATAGCGGCAACGAGAAATGAACAAAAGACATTCAGCGATATTTCTGGTCACTGGGCCAACCGAAGTATTGGTGCTGCCGTGAAATTACGCATGGTGGATGGTTACGAGAATGGTTCGTTCCGGCCTAATGCGTCCGTCACCCGAGCTGAATTTACCGCAATGATTGCCCGGGCATTTGGCCTTGGTGAGAATTCGGCTTCGGCTAGCTTCAAAGATACGAAGTCTAGCTGGGCAGCTGGATATATCAGCGCTCTGGCTGACAAGGGAGTCATTACAGGCTATGCGGACGGTAGCTTCAAACCTAATGCGACGATCTCCCGCGCTGAGATGGTGACGATTATTGCTCGTGTGCTTGATCTGAACGCACTTGCGACTAGCACTCCGGCCAGCTTCAGTGACGTGGACAGCAGTAACTGGGCAGCGGCGGCAATTGCGCAGGCTTCATCGGCCAATCTGGTGCAAGGGCTATCCTCATCCGTGTTCTCGCCGAGTGGCAAAGCTACACGGGCTGAAGCCGTGACGATTATCATCCGTGCACTGGAGAGTGACAGCTCAATCAAGGCACTGATCGAAGGATTGTAAACATAATGGTCGAAAGAATGTATGCTCTGAGCGAGAGTGGAAGGCTCGGCTGAAGAGAATAGCTTTTCTTAATAAATTCGAAAGGGCGAAAATGGTTCGTGTAATGCGAACCGTTTTTGCCCTTTTACTTTTATTTATGGAGAATGTCCTGTGTTCCGATACAAACACTCACACTAGGGTAAGGGAGGAATAGAGCTTCCTTAGCAGGATAATATGTTGAAATTGTGGAAGTAGGTATCAAACTGCATCCTAGATTTGACGTTGCAAACGAGATCGGTTTTTATAAGTCTATATTTGGCGGTGAGCTAATTGGATCGATTAAAACACAGTGGATTTTATAAACTGAAATTTTTCATAACACCGGATGAATTCAAAAGCTTGTTGGCACTTTTTGAGCAGAAACGAGCAAAGTTTATCCGTCCTAGTTATGATCAGACTCAATATGATACGAATCAGGTGCTTGAAGGATATGAGCAATTTTATCATTTTTTTACCGCGGCAGAGAAAAGGGAGGGGTATCACCCATATCTCGCCTATTCAGTATTGATTACGCTGGATCAGCACAATTCCGGATTTTTCGTCAAAAACGAAGGAATTAACTTCCCCTATGATGGACAATGGGCTGAGGATGAATTACCGTGCATTACCCTGTCGCTCCCCAAAGGTTTTCAGATCAATTTGGAGGATGAGAAGGGGAGGTACTATATATACGAAGATATTCGAGAGCATTTGCCGTTAACCTATGCGTTTTATGAAGAGGTGGCGAGCGGAGTTAAAAAAATCACCAAACTGCTGCGTTTCTCCGCACCTGGAGTAGATGCCATGCAAGAGCAGAAGCCATCCGTTCGTGTCAGCCAACGTGCTGTAAACGAGTTGAAGGACTCCTGGATTTTCAATAAGTATTCTCTTGTTATGAATACCAAATAAGAATAGGCAGCTAGGCCCGCTTTAATTCCCGACTAACTGCAGCGCCACTGCCGTCAAGAAGAACACAAAAGCCAAAATTGCCGCCGAAGAACGAACCACATCTAATCGCTCCCATCTTCTCACTAACAGCTTCCAATTGCGTGGTGGTGCATCGGGATTCCAGGCGAGCGCACCTTTGTTAATAGGCACGGTACCGATAAGTGTAGTCAAAATAAATATAAGTAAAGCAAGCACGCCTGCCAAGCGGAAGCCGAATCCGGGTTCGGAACCACTCATTATGAGTACTGCAACGCCTGAAATGGCCGTGGGTAGAAAAATGGCAGGTACAAGTAAACGCAATTTTAGTATTAGTGCACGGTAATACACAAATGTGAATTCAACATGAACGAGGGGAGATAATGGATAACGAATACCATGGATTTAGGGAGGGGATCATCATGGCCGAAAAAACACCTATTATTGAGGTCGTTCCATACGATCCGCAATGGAAAGTCGCTTTTGAACAGATAAAAGGAATGATAATTAGATATATTGGTGACTTAATTCTAAGAGTAGAGCATGTGGGCAGTACATCGGTTGAGGGTTTATCAGCTAAACCCGTTATCGATCTGGATGTTGTCATTGATAGCTATGATGTACTCCCAGAGATTATTAAGCGGTTGGCACTAGAAGGGTACGAATACCAAGGGAATCTCGGCATTGAGGGAAGAGAAGCCTTTCAAAGGACATATCAAGATGAACATATGAAGTATCATTTATATGTTTGTCCTAAGGATGGAAAAGGGTATCTGGAACATATCGCGTTAAGAGACTATTTAAGAGATAATGAGATGGCGCGCAATGAATACCAACAATTAAAAATCAGGTTAGCAGCGCAGTATCGATCTGATATCGATCGTTATTGTGACAATAAAACCGCGTTCGTCACAAAGATATTAAATGAGACACTCTATCGTCCCGAAAGTTGAACATTTCATCTGGAGCTAAGTTGGTGGAAATCGCCTTTTTTGGAGTGGGCAGCGCCTAAATGATATAATTTCTACAATGAATAAGACAGGGAGGCAAGATCAATGAATGATGAACTCTTGGAACGGCTAGAGGATTGGCATGAACAGGATGATTATGAAGAGATTATAGATGCGATTACAGAGGTTCCGGAAGAGGAGCGGAATTATATTCTGGTCAACCATCTGGGTAGAGCGTTGAATAATATGGAGCGTTACCAGGAGGCAGTGGAGCAATTCCTGTCGGTTGAAGCAGAGGGACAAAATGACCCGCTTTGGCATTACCGCATTGGTCTGGCGTATTATTATTTGGAGCAATATGAGAACGCGCGTGAAGCTTTCGAAGCAGCGGACCGATTGGAGCCGGGAGATGAGGATACACAGGAGTTCCTGGAATGGATTCGGAATAAAACAGCAGACGAGCTTACAGAAGAAGTGGTAGAGGAGCCCGTGGATACAGTCCACTCGGTGACTGAAATCACCATCGAAGCTGCGCTTGGTATCCATGCCGAATCGACGAGCTTCTGGAATGACAGTCCAGCAAACGTCGATCAATATGTGTTGTCCCCACCTACTGAAGAGCAAATTGAAGCAGTGGAGGATCAATTGGTGTTCAAGCTGCCGACATTCTATGTGAACATGATGAAACTACATAATGGTGGTGTTCCCCACTATCGTTATTTTCCGGTTAGTCAGGCGGAGAATGATGGGAAGATTCAAGTTGAAATATCGAATATCCTGGGTATTGGACGGGAAAAGGCACATTCACTGTGTGGAGAAGCGGGCAGTCGAGCGATCATAGAAAAAGGGGGTTACCCCGAAATCGGTGTCATTCTGTGTGAGTGCCCTTCCGATTCAGAGGTCGTGATGCTGGATTATCGTGAATCCGGCAATGCCGGTGAGCCCGAGGTTGTCCATGTAAATAAAGCAGAAGGCGACAAGATCACTTGGCTTGCGCCCAATGTTGAGACCTTTATTCAAGGTCTGGTGAATGAGGGAAATCAACCTGCAAACCTTGAGGGTTCACTGTAAAGAAGGTTGTAGCTTCCTGTTATACAAAATATTGAAGAGCTGCATCCGTCACAAAGGATGCAGCTTTTTCAGTTGAAATCCTCTCATTCCATGCGGTAGAAGAAGGACGTAATGTTGATGGTGAGATCACCGGTGTATTGTTTAGCTGCGTTCAGGCAGCTCAGCCATCTTCCACATTGCCCGTAAGGAGTATAAGATACAAAAAAACAGAGAGAGATTACGGCAGGTTGATAGCTATTTTCATTGCCACGGTATGTAATATAATGGTATTATTTTAATGATATTACCAGTAAGTTGGATGCAGATATTCCGATACAGGAGGTGTTGTCATAAGAGGACGATAGGGAAGAAAGTTGACCCATATGGATATACCGCATGCATCACGAATACCGAGATGAGACATAGGCTCGTTTGTCATACATTATAATGTAAGCGCTTTATTTTTTAGTTAAGCTATCTTATATACGATATTTAAATCTGATTTTGGCCCATTACGAAAACGTTAAAAAAACTATTCCAGGGAGGGATTAGCTCGTGAGCAGACGTTTAATGAAGAAGGCATTCAGTTCGTTTCTATTACTGGTGATGATGGCAGCAGCGGTATTATATCCAACATCCACCGGACACGCAGCCACCATCAATGTTACGGATAACGGGTCGAGGATTGAAGTAAACACAGGAGCAGGTCTGGTATACACGGTGAATAAAACCAATGGCGATATCATATCTGCCAAAATGAACGGAACAGAGCTGAACGGCTCCAGCAAGGGGTCACATATCAGCTCTGGTTTGGGCTCTGCCAATGTAACCTGGAACACATCTCCTTCGGGATCAACCCTATTGATCACCGTCTCAACCAGCACGCTTACCCACTACTATGCATCACGTGGCGGTGAGAACATTATCTATATGGCAACGTATGTCACAGCAGAACCGTCTGTGGGGGAATTGCGCTATATTTTCCGGGGTAACGGCAGCGTGTTAACAGGGGTTCCGGCCAACTCGAATAATCGGAATAACACCGGCGCGATTGAGAGCGAGGATGTTTTTGGTTACGCCAACGGACAGAGTACCTCGAAGTATTACGGCAACGACCAGGCCAAGGATCTGACCATTCGAGGCGTTACGGGGAATGGTGTGGGCGTGTTTATGGCCTATGGCGACCGAGAGAAGAGCTCGGGAGGTCCGTTCTTCCGTGATATTCAGTTCCAGAGTGGTGGAGATACGGAGGTCTACAATTACATGAATTCAGGACATGCCCAGACAGAAAATTGGCGTATGGGCCTGCATGGGCCGTATGCCTTGATCTTCACCACCGGTGCAACGCCAAGCGTACCTGATTTTAACTGGATGTCGAGTCTGAACCTGACAGGTTGGGTGTCCAGCCGAGGTAATGTCGTGCTTAACGGGCTCTCTGGCATGGATACGGGTTATGCATATACGGTTGGTTTTGCCAACAGCAACGCCCAATATTGGGTGAATGCCTCTTCGAGCGGGGCAGCTGCCAAATACAGCATGATTCCAGGTACATACACCATGACGGTGTATAAGGGGGAACTGGCCGTCTATACGGAAAGTGTGAACGTCACTGGAGGATCAACGACAACGCTGAATACGCGTATGATTAACAATGACCCAAGTAAAGCATCCAGCATCTGGCGCATTGGGAATTGGGATGGTACACCGTCGGAGTTCCTGAACGGCCAGACGATTCCGATCCGTCATCCTTCCGATAGCCGTAATCCAAGCTGGGGACCCGTCAGTTATGCCACTGGCAGTGCAACCAACAAGTTCCCAGCGATTCAGTTCCGGGGACAAAACTCGCCCACAACCGTTACCTTTAGCCTGAACTCTTCCCAAGCGGCATCTTCGCATGTACTTAACATCGGTATTACGGCAGCATACAACAATGGAAGACCCAGCGTAACGATTAACGGTCAGACGTTAACCAATCCGGCAGCCTCCTCCCAACCGAACTCTCGTAGCTTTACGATTGGGACCTACCGAGGCAACAATACAACCTTTTCCTGGAATATACCGGCATCCTATTTTGTTAATGGGTCCAACACGGTAACCATTACGCCAATTAGCGGCTCCAGCGACTTGGGCAATTGGTTAAGTGCCGGGTGGGTGTATGACTGTGTTGAATTGTTGAATTAAAAATGGGTCAACTACATGATCAAATTAAGCCAACCGGATAAGGTTAGTCTTATCCGGTTTTTCCATTCCCATTTTAAACACTTACCTTGCTTCGCTAAAGGCATCCAAAATAAGGATACAGGGCCGTATGCATTGCAGAACGACCATTCCTCTGCTATTATTTAGACATCTAATATTTAGTAATCTAAATAATAGAGCTGTTATTTATTTTCGGTTTCTTTATGAAAGGAGCTTGAGAACCATGTTGAGAATGAAAGACAAAGTAGCCCTTGTAACTGGAGGCGCTTCTGGAATAGGATTGTCCGCAGCCCAATTGATGGCGAGAGAAGGAGCAAAAGTCGTTATTGCTGATTTCAATGTCAATGGGGCAAAAGAAGCGGCAGCGGATATTCAGGCTCAAGGCGGAGAGGCAGTGGCCGTTTTTGTTGATGCCGGAGATGAATTTTCGATTAAGGAAGCTGTGGATTTTACGGTGCAGCAATATGGTAAGCTCACGAGTCTGTTCAACAACGTTGGCCTGACTAACCTGAAGAAGGATTTGGACGTGGTTAACGTAGATCTGGACGAGTGGGATCGGCTGATGAACGTGAACCTGAAAAGCGTGTTGCTCGGCTGTAGATTCGCCATCCCTCATATGATTGAAGCGGGTGAGGGTTCCATCATTAATACGGCCTCCATGGCTGGCTTTACAGGCGATGCGGTGCGGGTTGCTTACGGTGCCTCAAAAGCAGGAGTAGTGAATCTAACAAGGTATATTGCCACCCAATATGGCAAACATAACATTCGTTGCAATGCTGTCGCACCTGGATTGATCTTGACCCCGGCAGCCCAGAATAATATGCCTCCGGATGTATTGGATATGTTCGCGAAATATAACGCACTGCCTTATCACGGGGAACCCGATGATATTGGATACACCGTCGTATTCCTGGCCTCAGATGAGTCCAAATTCATTACCGGTCAGACCATCCAGGTTGAGGGCGGCCATTATATTGCCAACCCAACCGTTCCCGATTTTGAAGAGTTTATGAATTCACACAATACGACTAACAACTAAAACAGCGTCGTACAAATAAAATACGTTAGGAGCGTTTCATATGGGAAGATTAGATAATAAAGTAGCTATTATTACTGGTGGAGCATCAGGAATTGGTGAAGGCATGGTGGATCTCTTTGCAAAGGAAGGCGCTATCGTTATTGCTGCAGACATTAATGAGGAAGCGCTGGAGAAAGCAAGCCAAAAAGAGAATGTGTACGGAATGAAGTTGAATGTTTCCTCGGATGAAGATTGGGAGATATTAACGAAAGTAGTTAACGAACGTTTTGGTAAAATTGATATTCTGGTCAACAATGCAGGTATTTCTTCAGAGAAGCCATTTGAGGAGATTGATGCACAGGATTGGCAGAAAATGCTCTCCATTAATGGCTTTGGCCCATTTGCTGGTATGAAGCATGTAGCTCCTTATATGGCAGCACAAAAGAAAGGTTCCATCGTCAATATTTCTTCATACACCGCATTGATTGGACAAGGCTTTAACCACTATTCGGCATCCAAAGGCGCGGTACGCGCATTATCCAAAGCGGCAGCGACAACCTTTGGTCGTCAAGGTGTTCGGGTGAATGCTCTCTTCCCGGGGATCATCGAAACACCAATGACGCAAGCCTTGAACACATCGAAGGAACTGCTTGACCGACTCATTCAGGCAACGCCTCTGCAACGTCTGGGGCAGGCTATCGATATTGCCAACGCTGCACTGTTCCTGGCTTCGGATGATTCTTCGTACATTACAGGATCTGAGCTGGTTATCGATGGTGGATACTCAGCCCAATAGCGTGTAAAATGATGACAGCCCTTAAGTTGAATAAGGGCTGTTGTTTTATTTTTGCGAGGAGGAACACATGGAAGAACAGAACATTTTTGAGCTCATACACAACATGGACAATTTCACCAATAAATTGATTATACAGTGGAACAAATCGTTTAATGAGGACCTCGGCGTCTCTCATGTGCTTGTACTCAGTCATCTCAATCAAAATGGAAAAAGCCGACCTTCGGATATTGCCAAGCTATTGGGCCTGACCCCACCTACGCTCAGCTATTTAGCTGATAAGCTGGTTGCCAAGAAATTAGCCGTCAGGATCGTAGATGAGGCTGACCGACGCATAATATATTTGAGCATTACCGACAAAGGGGCCGAAGTCCTTGAAAGAGCAATCTTGGAGGGGCAGAAGCTGCGCAAGAATTTATTCCAGAAACTGAACGAAGAAGATCGTGCCCAATTAGTAAACATTTTTGAGAAGATGAATCGGGAGATTGAAAAATAGCCTGGAAGGGAGACAGAGGGTGATATGGAGGAACCGCTCAAAGTATATAACACCGCAGTTGAAGCTTTTCTTGAAGTGATCGGGGGAAAGTGGAAGCCCGTTATTCTATTCCATCTTACCTTTGGCAAGAAACGTAATGGTGAGCTGATGAAGCTGATCCCTGCAATCACCCAGAAAGTGTTGACTCAGCAACTTGGTGAACTAACGGAGGCGGGGGTCATTGTCCGTATTTCCCATCACCAGGTCCCGCCTAAAGTGGAGTATGAATTAACAGAGTATGGGTGGAGTCTTAAAGAGATTCTTCATCTGATGTGTAGGTGGGGCGATATACACGTGGAGAATGTTTATGGTGATCGAGGAAAAATTCTGTTTAAGCCGCCAACTACTACGGACCGTTGAGGAACTTATATAAGCCGATTCTGGAATTCACGAATCGGCTTATTATGCATTTTATTTACTTTACGGAAGGATCTTGCGCTCACGTAGATTTCTGAAAATATCCATAAACATAGCTTCAGTGTCAATAAAATCATGAAATCCGAAGCGGCGAGCTTTGGAACCATCTGCGAAGAAGTCATAATCCCACGAGAAGACAAAGTCACCAAATACCCAGGAAGAGACATCATCATAAGGGGTGTTTACCAAACCATACTTTTCAATCATGGAATTCCAAAGATCTTCTTTATCTGCCATCACTGTTGCAAGTGAGAGGGGGAGTGGAGGTGCGGTTTCCAATTCGAAAAATGCAGCGATTCTGGGCCATAGCTCATTCCAGCGAAACAGATCGCCATTGGTGATATTAAATGCCTGATTGGCACAGCGAGGTTCGGTTGCTGCCCATACAGTTGCATGAGCCAGCAATGTGGCATCAGTCATTTCAAGAAGCGAATGATACGCTCCTGGTTTCCCAGGGAATCGAAGTGGCAAGCCAAGCTCCTTGGAGATAGACGCATAAACGCCAATAACCATGGCAAGGTTCATTGGATTACCCAGGGCAAATCCACATACAACTGACGGGCGCAGGGCTGACCAGGTCCAGCTACTTCCGGGTTGCCGATTCTCGAGAAACATTTGCTGATCGACATTGAATTCAGGGGGCATATGATGTGCATCTGTTTCTTTGGCAGGTGTTTTGAATGGACCCAGATGTGCACCGTACACTTTATAACCTTGCATTAGGCTAATATGTTGGAGATTTGGAGCGATCGGTTCTATGGTATTCACCACATTGACGAGCATGGCCAAGTTGGGCTGTACCAATTCGGCCCAGGTTGGGCGATCCTGATACGCGGCGTAGAAAATATGCGTAACGGTCGTTAAATGACTCAGTTTGTCTTGTGTGTCTGCTTCGTTCAGTAAATCAGCTGATATATAACGTAACTTGGGGGCATCTTCTCCTCCGCGGCGAGATACACCAATGATATCCCATTGCGGAAGTGTCATCAGATAATCGATGAGGTTTCTTCCAATGACACCTCCAGCACCGATGACAAGCGCGGTGTAACGGGTAACCAATTGTTCGGTTTTCAATGGACATGCTCCTCTCTTCTTCTGTTCATATTGTGGGTCAGAAAAAGAAGGATGAGAAGTACGCACCTCAAAGTCATATACGTACTTTGAAGTAATATATGAGCCTGGAGCAGGATATGAGCGTTATAATCTGCAATTCAATGGATGTCACTTGCCTATAACCACAAGAAGCTGTAAAAGGAACAATCGTCCTTTCACAGCTTAGATGTATGTGTCTGTAAATTCGTCCAATTGATCGGATGTAAATAGGGTTACGCTGGGAAACCGCCTCCTGGTGGTGGCCATGCCCCGTAGAAGCGACGCAGCAGCACAATCTCGCCCAGATGGTACGAGTTATGAGATGCGATGTTACGCAAAAGTCCGGCTTTGGTTTCGCCTGGGAAATACGGCAGTGAATCATCCAACTGCACCGTTTCGGCAATCGTTACTGCTCGATCTACCCCGTCCAGGAAGGCCTGAATATCTGCCTCCCACGCTGCTTCATCCTGAGGACCCGTATCTTCTGGCCAACTCTCCATCACATTCGCTGGAAGCTGCGGCTTTCTTCCTTCCAAATGCTCCAACATAAATTGTTGCCAGTAATGCATATGTTTCACCAATTGATAGATACTGTATGGCATATGTTCATGTTTGCGACTAGCTAGTTCTACGCTAATGTCCGGTAGAGCGCGTGCAATACGAATATGTCCGCGTTCTCCGACTAGTGATTTGACTAGGGCTTGTCCGAACAGTTGATTGGTTTCCGACATGTGAAATCATCCTCTCTTTGTTCATCTGGTTGAGCTTAATGGATGTGTAATTAATAGTATACAATTAAATTTTGCCAAATCAAAATGTGTAACTATTTTAAGCTACAGGATTTCTAAAGGATTCTTCATATGTTAGTATTTTTACTTAATCGGATGTATGGTGGGTGGAATATGATGCGCAATTGGGTTCGAAATGAAAATGTGCAAATGACTGCAGTTGCTTTTGCCACAGCTGTGGGAGCGCTTTTTAAAATAAATCCTTTTCGGGAAGATTACTTCCGGATTGGTCTGGGTGTAAGTATACTTTTATTTTTGCTGATGCTTATGCCGCATCTGTCTTATGTAAAGACAGGGATTTTGGCGGGGATTGCGAACTTCATTTTTCAATCGGCTGACTTACTGAATCATGTGAATTCGATCTCGATCATCGAAAGCATGCAGGATAATCTGGGCGCGGGAATGTATTATGTCGTGTTCACCTATGGCCTCAGCAAACTCAAGAACAGATTCCATGAGATACCGCCTCTTGTACTAGGTGGATTGATTACGTGTATTGATTTTTCCTCGAATCTCGTGGAGCTATTCATTCGCGGTGTGTTGAGTGGGACCAATATCTTTTATATGAAAGAATGGCTTTATCTGCTGGTGCTCGGTGGTTTGCGAAGTTACTTTATCATCGGGCTGTATAACAGTTTTGCGGTGAGGCAGATGCGACTGCTGCATGCTGAGCAGGAGAAGCGGATGGAGCAGATGCTGAGCGTTAACTCAGGTCTGTACGGTGAAGTCTTTTATCTGAAAAAAGCCATGAATACGATTGAAGGCATTGCCGTGGACAGCTACGACCTTTATCGCGATCTCAGAGAGAAGGACTTGAACCAATACAGCCAGCGGACGCTCGGCATTGCTCAACAGATTCATGAGGTCAAAAAAGACTCCCAACGTATCCTAGCAGGTCTGTTGAAATTGTACGATAGCGAAAAATCAGTGAATATGAGCCTTTCCGAGGTACTAAACTTTGCGACCAAGGGAAATCGGAAATATAGTGAAATGCTGAATAAGAAGATTGAGATCCACATTGAGCAGAAATATGATTGCGACTCCCCTTACTATATTCCTCTCTTAACTGTGATGAACAATCTGATCGCCAATGCCGTGGAAGCCATTAAGAACGACGGAACGATTCGGATTCGAGTATTGGAAGGGGGAGCGGATGTGCAATTTGTAGTCATCGATTCTGGGAAAGGTGTACCCGAGGCAAAGCGAGACGTGATCTTCGAACCGGGTTATACAACCAAATTCAATGAAGTGGGCATTGCAGCAACCGGAATTGGCTTGTCCCATGTACGTGATATCGTTCAGTCTCTGGAAGGCCGAATTAGCGTGAAATCAGCGCCGCAAGGCGAAAAGGGCTCCACATTTGTTGTATCCATTCCAAAAGCCAATCTCATTAATGAGGACGGTGCAGACGACGCTTTCTATCCAGATCGTGGGTGATGAATATAGGGCGTTATTTTGTGCCAGTCTTTTTATATTTCAAAAGTAAATGTATTCTCCATCCTCAGGAATCACGACTGAATCTAATAACTGCTGCTGTTCTATATACTGTAATAGATCCTTTCTTGATGAAGTGCAATGTCGGATGGCATCCATATGTACAGCGACAACTTTGGTGGAAGGTGAAATCTTCAGGATTGTACCGATATCCTCGGGTATCATTGTAATAATGGAACCAAATAACAGTTGAGCGTTGGGTGCATTGACTATGCATATCCGGGGTTTGTGCTGCTCGAACACGTGCTTAATCTGATCTGTAAGGACACAATCACCCACAATATACAACGATCCGTCGTCAGGTGTATTCAGGATAAACCCGGATACGGGGCCAAGCAGTTTGGAGATGTTTCCTTTTGCGTGCAGACCACGAATTCTTGTAAAATCAATACCCTCCCAGTGTCTGAACTGCTCGATAGGGAATACATTCTCGAACCCCCACGATATAATGCGTTGTTGATCCTCCGGCTGGCAAAGTACAGGTATCTTTTTGTTGAGTATCTTCTTTGCCGCTTTGTCAAAGTGGTCAACATGCAAATGTGTAACGAGGATCGCATCAATGTGTTCGAAAGTTTCTAGTGGCACAGATATGGGAACAGTTGGGTTTCTATGAATATGACGTGTGAAGGGGATAGGCGGAAGTTCTCCCGCATCACTTAACATTGGATCGAGCAGAATCGTTTTCCCTTGTATGGTGATCAGGGAGGTAGCATGGCGGATATGTTGAATGGTTAGCGTCATGGCGGAAATTCTCCTTAGATATAACATGTATTTGCTAAAATAATACCGACCGGTCTGTTTTAAAATAACATAAACCGTGCTTCTCATGCAACATCCTTGATTTTTTGTTTTCATGTACAGCATACGTATGAATGCGTGCTTGTATTAAGCCATAGGCGTATGATATTTTAAGACCAATCGGTATGAATGGAAACGGAGGGAGCATTGTGCGCAAAGGCCAAATCACCAAAGAACATATTATTCGTGAATCGGCAGCACTTTTTAACACGAAGGGATATACCGGTGCCTCCCTGTCTGAAATTATAGAACGTTGCGGCGTTCGCAAGGGCGGGATTTATAATCATTTTGAAAGTAAAGATGAGATAGCACTGGCTGCTTTTGATTACTCGGTATCACAGATGCTGCAATTCCACTCACAGGCTCTTAAAGGCGTCACAAGTTCCAAAGACAAACTACTAGCCATATGCGGCGTTTATATTGATATGATGGAAAACAATACGCTGGAAGGGGGATGCCCCCTACTAAATACTGCGGTTGAAAGTGATGATGCACACCCTTTGCTGAAAGAAAGGGCACAGCATGCCATGACCAATCTGCTGAATGAGCTGACACAGGTCCTTATTCAGGGTACGGAGCAAAAGGAATTCAGGGCAGATATTGCACTGGAGGAAGTGAGCAGCAACATCATCGCCATTATTGAGGGAGGCGTTATGTTAAGCAAGCTTTATGAAGATAGCAAGTATATCCGGCATGCCGTACTTCATATCACTCAATTTATGGATGACCGAATATTAATCCAATAATGTAATAAGGGGAAGGTGGGTTAAAATGAATATAATCATTGATCAACAGGGCAGCTCCAAGGTTGCCATCATCGAAAGTAATGACGTCGTTATTAACAATGTTCAAGACGCTCTTGATCTGATGGCCTCCGTGAACTACACAGATGACGCTCATAAAATCTTGATTGATAAATCCAACCTCACCGAAGATTTCTTCGAATTGAAGACCAAACTTGCAGGTGATATTTTGCAGAAATATGTGAATTACCAGGTTAAACTTGCCATAGTCGGAGATTTTGACGGATACAACAGCAAAAGCCTCAGAGACTTCATCTATGAGTGTAACCATGGCAAGCATGTTTTATTTTTGAAAAACAAAGAGGAAGCACTTCAGGCTTTGCATAATATCGATTAATTTCATATTTAGAGTGGTAAGTCATGATCTATCCTTATGGAGGAGGTACATTATGATTGCAGATTTGAAGCGAGTACCGAATGGCACCCTGGCTTGTTTTGAACGTCATTGGAAGCACGCTGTGGAGGATGTATGGTCCTTTTTGACGGAAAACGAAAAGCTTGCAAAATGGTTCTCCGAACTCGAAGTAACGGATCTTCGGGAAGGTGGAAGCATCAAGTTTAATATGCCGGATGGTACCTTTAAGGAACTCAACATTATCGAGCTTATCCCTGGCTCTGTTCTCGAATATACCTGGGCAGAAGACCGGGTTCGGTTTGAGCTATATCCAGAGCCGAATGGATGTCGTCTGCTGCTGCTCGAAACCATCCATCACATCACAAGCCATACACCTAAAGATTTAGCGGGGTGGCATGTCTGCCTGAACGTCATTGAGGCATTACTGGATGGTCGTACCTTGGAATCTCGTGAAGCAGAATGGAAAATCTGGTACAAGCAATACCAGAAGCATGTAGACGATTTTCTCAAAATCTAGTCATATGAGAGTGCCCTGTTGGGGCAATAATTATGCGGGAGGAAATACATCGTGAAGGCTAATGAGAAATTACAAACGTACGCGTTGTCTGATGTCAGCAATCTCAAAGTACATGGCAGAACGACAGGACAACGGTCGCCCTTAACCTTATTTTGGACCGGAAGCGCGGTTGAACTTCATGTAAAAGGCTCTGAGTTGTGGGTAGAAATCGAGTCTGATTATGACCTGTATGAACCTTGGATCAGCATTCTGATTAACGGTGTCCCGGTGAGCAGACAGATGTTAATAGCGGGAAAGTATTGGATCTGTGTATTCCGAGGCATGAACGAGAATGTGGTGAAAAATGTACGCATCGTCAAAGATGTACAGGCCATGAATGGAGATCCGGGCTGTTCCTTGCAGATTCATGCGGTGAAATCAGATGGTGTCTTCGTGCCTGTAGAGGAAAAACCGTACAAGATTGAATTTATTGGCGACAGTATTACATCTGGAGAAGGTGCGATCGGGGCCAAAGCGGAAGAGGATTGGATTCCGATGTGGTTCAGTGCCATACATAATTATACGGCCATGACAGCAGAAGCGCTGAATGCAGAATACCGCGTCATCTCCCAGAGCGGCTGGGGTGTGCTGACGAGTTGGGATAACAATCCGAATGCCAATATACCTGATTATTACGAGCAAGTCTGTGGATTGGTGACCGGAGATAAGAACGCAGCACTTGGCGCAGGGGACAAGCATGATTTTAATTCCTGGCAGCCGGATGTAGTGGTGATTAATCTGGGAAGCAATGATGGAGGAGCCTTTCAGACACCAGAATGGAAGGACCCCGTTACTGGAAAGGTCTACAAGCAACGCCTGAACGAAGATGGGACTTACCATGAAGAGGATCTGGCTGCTTTTGAGAATGCCGTGACCAGATTCCTAGATCGACTTCGAAAAAATAATCCAGAAGCGCATCTCGTATGGGCATACGGCATGCTTGGATTCCCCATGATGCCAGCGATTTATCGTGCTGTTGACGCTTATACGAAACAGGCTGGAGATACGAAAGTCTCGGTGATACAGCTTCCCAATACGACCGAGGAGACGGTAGGCGCCAGGAGTCATCCGGGTGAGATATCTCATCGAAGGACTGCTGATGCGTTAGCGGAATATCTAAAGGGAATTTTAAAATAATTTTAATTTACATTTGAAATCGGAAGAGCCAGACCTCTCTTGAATTAGAGGGGCATGGCTCTTCTTTTGGTACACCTTATACATCGGGTGGAGATGTTTATACTACAATTAATTCCCTTGTACCTGATAGCGGATCGAAATGATCTGCCCCAGCGTTTGTGTATGAATCATTTTGAAATGGGTTGGTACCGTCCCTGTTGGAAATAGGGGGATTCCTTGGCCAAGGATTTTTGGAATAATGGCAATCTCAACCTCATCGAGCAGTTGTTGTTCCAGAACGGATTGCACCAGCTGGCCTCCGCCAACAATCCAAATGTCACCGCTGGAGTCTTGCTTCAATCGGGTAATCAGGTTCTCCACAGCCTCGTCCGTAAATTGTACATGTGGTGCAGGGGCTTGTTTGGAACGGGAAATTACATACGTCGGGCGATCCGCATAGGGGAAATCCTCTGACAGCTTGAGCACCTCTTCATACGTAAGACGTCCCATAACCACCGATCCAATCGTTGAATAGAACTCGCCATACCCGTTATCGGCGCCATCGCCTTCCACATCGAACAGCCAATCCACCGAACCATCCGGTCTTGCAATGTATCCATCCAGACTCATCGCAATATATAACACAACTTTATGGTTAGACATATCAATCGCTCCCTTCTGAAATGTATGATACACTCCAACTATGACAAATGTTGACGTAGTTAGGCGGGGTGAACATGAATAATCGAAAACTCGCATTGATGCGACTCATGGATTCGAGAAAGAAATTTACGGCTCGTGAATTGGCGGAGCGTTTTCAGGTGTCGATTCGTACGATCCAGCGAGATCTGAATGATCTGCAGGAGTTGGGCTTTCCTTTGTATACGGAGGTCGGAGTGAACGGGGGATACCGAGTGCTTCCTAATCGGATTTTGCCACCTCTTCAACTTACACAGCATGAGGCGTTGGGTTTGTTTATGATGATTGAATATTTGGAGAACGTCCCGGATTTTCCGTATGGATCGATACGTGAGCATCTCGCCGTGGAGTATTATTCAACTTTACCTCAGGATGTACAGGATCTGATTACACGGATGAGGCAGCACGTTACGTTCCTTCAACATCATGCTGTACAGGTCGAGGCAGTAACAACAGAGATATTAGGCGCGGCAGTAGATCAAAGAGAGATTGAATTTATATATCATTCCCGGCAGGGACATAAAAAAGTACAGGTCTTCCCCATCGGCATCTATTACGATCACGGGTATTGGTATATGCCGGCCAGGAGGAAGGATCGGGTGCTGTTGTATCGGGTGGATCGCATGCAGGAGCTGGTTATGCTGGATTCTATCGACGAGTTGGTTCCTAGTTTGAAAGAGTGGCTGAATTATAAGGAAAATAGAAAAAGCGTAGAAGTGGTGCTGCAATTCACGGATTTTGGGGCGAGACTGGCAGGATCAGATGTACTGTTCAAGTCGGTTGAAGGGAATGAATGGCGAGGACTAGTTCCGTATGAGGAGTTTCCTTTTACAGCGAGGAAGCTGCTCTCCTATGGGCCTGAAGTGAAGGTGATTGAGCCTCTGGAGCTGCAACAACAAGTGAGAGAGATGCTGGAACGGAGTTTGAATCAGTATTGAATGTTGTAAAAGGATATCGTGTTCTCATATGGAACATATAAGAGTACCATGAAAGTAACTTAGAATGGGGGGCTACCATGATTCAATTTATAAGAAGTTTCACGATCCGCTCTATGCAGAGTCCATGCGATGAACAACGGCGGTTGTTTGTATAGAGCTTGAAATCTATTTCCGCCACACCACTATAATGCGTATAACAAGTGTTCATCGGTTGACTCTGCTGCCTTAAAGATCTTAACTTTTAAGGAGCGGAGCAAATATGAAATATATTAACGCAGACACGATCTTTCCGGAATCATTGCTAAAGGAGATCCAGCGTCATATCCCTGGTGGAATGGTGTACATCCCCAAACCCAAGGAAACCCATCAAAAGTGGGGCGAGAATTCGGGCAGCCGGATGATTTTGAAGCAAAGGAACGATGAGATCCGCCAGCTCTTTGCTGCGGGCATGTCCATCGACCAACTCACAGAACAATTTTGTTTGTCCATCGATAGTATCAAGAAAATTGTATATTCCAAAAAGTGATTAAAGGATTAGAGCTGCATTCGAGAAATCGAATGTGGCTTTTTGTGCAGGGATTAGTTTAAATGGTTTGCTGCCTATATTGTGCGAAAGAAGACCCATACAATGAGAATATAGAACGGTTACTAACAAAACATTACGTCAGCTGGGGGGGGAGCCAAAATGAAAATTGACTTACAGTTAGCGCATAACAATGAGGCATATATCATCAAAAACATGTATCCTCTCTACCTTCATGATTTATCCGGACATTATGGGCTGAAAACAGAACACACTCCGAATCAACATGGGATATTTGAAATGGGTGATGATTATAAAACGTTGCAAGATCAATATGATGTCCAGAACATATGGTGGGAAAAACCGAATGTCCTCTATGCATTTTTGATTAGAGTAGATGGCGTACCAGCAGGTTTTATATTTGTTGCTACTGCGCCGCATTGTTCGGCAGAGACGGATTTCTTTGTACATGAATTCTTTCTAATGCAGCCATTCAGAGGTGTGGGGATTGCAGAGCACGCTGCAAAAGAGGTTTTCCAGAGGTATCGGGGCCGGTGGGAGTTGTTCACGAATCCTTCGGAGAAAAATAAAGTAGGTCAACACTTTTGGCGAAAAACTGTATCGAACTATACCCAGGGAAACTATGTGGAGCTTCAGGAACAAACGCATGATGGAGAAAAGTTGATCTTCAGATTTTCAAACCGTTAATCGTTATTTTAGATAATATATTTGATTATATCTAAGGGCCTAAAAAGTAATCTGGTAGGCTCTTTTTTTGTTTGTGGATATTTCTACGCTTTTAACCGGCAGCATTCGCAAGGTTTGTCCTTCCGGAATATGATATAGCATGCCAAGGTCGCAAATCTTCATTATTCTTCTTAGTTTCATCGACTGCTTCTTCAGATATGAATTCTATACGGATCTCAGAAATCAACTTAGGGGGTCGGACAGCATGGAATGGTTATCCTTTTTGAAGCAATACATCCAGGGTCCCCGATGGATTGGAGCAATTGCCCCCAGCTCAAAATATCTAGCAGCAAAAATGGTGAAAGACATCGAATTTGACCGTGCATCATGCATTGTGGAGTATGGGCCGGGCACGGGGGTGTTTACGGAAATGCTGCTTGCGAACATGCAGCCAGGGACGGTTCTGATCCTGATTGAAAACAACGCCCGCTTCTGCCGGCTACTTCGCAAAAAGTACGGTCATCTTCCGAATGTACACATCATTCACGATTCTGCCGTGCATGTCGATCAGCACTTACGACAATATGGACTCGACAAGGTTGATTACATTGTATCCGGACTGCCTTTTGCGAGTCTGCCTGCGGAGGTATCACTGGACATTTTAGCTAAATCAAGGCAATATTTGAAGAAAGATGGCAAGTTCATTACTTTTCAGTACACGTTACTCAAACGGGGATTGCTCAAGCAATTTTTCGAAAACGTAAGCATGACAAGGGTGTACCGTAACCTGCCGCCCGCTTATGTATTTAGCTGTAGTCGATAACAAGAACGCACAGGATGGAGGATGATTTTGCGTAAATTAAATTATATCATCGGAACAGTTACTCTGATGTCTATCATAATGATGGGGTGTAACGAGGCCAAAAAAACCGAAAATATTCAAGAGTCAGCTCCATCTTCAACTAGTCAGTTGAGTATATTGACGAACCAAAAGGCATCGGCCCAGGAAGAGCAGCAGGCTCTTGAAATGACCTTGGATTATAAAAAGGCGGAGTTTGCAGTGGATAACACGAAGGGTGAAGAATTATTAACCGTAGAAAATGTGCTAGCCAAGAAAGAGATTTTGAAGCCCTTCCTGACTGAACGGAATCTTGAAAGAAATAGCATGGGCTTACCATTCCAGGTGGCAGACAAAGAAGATGCGTCACTGCATGCTGAAGATATAAAGGCGAAGATGAAAGAAAGTAAAAATGATTGGATGCTTGTGGAGTACACACTGAATTTAGTATTTACGAATTATGATGGAGAAGAAACGAAGACCATTCCGTTAGAAGGGGAGATTACCTTTTTACAGGAACAAGGAGAATGGCGTATTCAGGACGACACATACAATATGAAAGAAATCTTGGATATCGTCAATAAGCTATAATAATTCATTTAGAGTCTGTGAGTCCTGTGCGTTGAGTACTCCCCATTGCATATTTCCTCGAGAATCGGCATCAGGCTCTGCCCCCTGAGTGTTAAGGAATACTTTACCTAGATACGCCCCTTCAAGTAGGTACACACCAATCATAAATTTTATACAGCAAAAGAGGCCACGTCTTCAGTATGAGATCTGAAGAAGCGGCCTTTTTTCGAGATGTGGATGCTCATTCTCATCTCCGATCGCTAAACTAAAAATCGGTTCGCCCAAACGTGGCGTCACCCTTCACCGTTGTGCTGCTGGAAGCATTGATGGCATCCAGCTGCAATACGTAGTCGTAATGTCGGATGTAATATCCGGGCTGGCTGTACGACTGGAGGGATACTTTGGAGCTGTCAGCCCAGCCGGGGCTGCTCAGGAATGTGGCATCTCCTTTATAGGTGGCGGTATCCGTGTATGCCTCAAGTACGATTTTGTTGCTGGCGTTGCGCTTCAGGAAGTAGCCAGGAAAGTTGATAGACTCCAGTGAGATGTCTGTAGAGCTGGCCAAGCCGGGTACGACGCGGAACTGGGAATCCAGTACAGGTGAGACGTTGGTGTCGATCCGTGCAGTGAAGTTGGAATGACGGATGTACCGATCCGGATAATTGAAGGAGCTGAAACGGCTGTAATTCGTCGCATCAGGTGTTGCTGGGCCTAACATTTTGACCTCATGCAGGGTTGGGGTGTACCAGTTACCCGGATTGTTCCACAGGACAGCGTTGACCATATTGATACGTACATACCGGGCGGTAAAATGAACAGCGTCGGTCGTAAATCCATAGGTGGTGTTGCTGGTTCGATCCAGCGTGGAGTAGTTGACGCCATCGTTGCTGATCTCAATTTTGTACTTATAATAGCCTTCCGATCCTTTATACATAAACCAGGAGATATCGATCTCCGTGATGGTCTTCGGTGCGCCGAAATCGACCTGCCACCAGGCTGGCCAAGTATTGGACGATGCTGCCCAAGAAGTCTGATAGTTGCCGTCATTAACATTGGATGCAGTTGAGCCAGAGGCTGTGGAGATGGCGGTAGCTGTTTTGCCTTGGGCGTGATTAACAAGAGAAGGTGGCGATACCGTGCCTGTTACAGCATCGATATTCCACTCTTTGTACCATTCCAGTGAGGCGGTTCCATTTGAATCGTTCAAGGTTAAAGGAAGCCAGATATGCTTATGTTCACCGAGATTAAGTGGATTCCAGCGGTCGCCCATATAAATATAGGATGTGGTGTTGCTGCCTGTAATCGTGGCAATATCATGGATCTGGGAGCCAAAGGCCGATGGATTGCCATAAGGTGTAAGAGCGGACCACGTGCCTGTCATGGACGATGCGGTTGCATACGCGCCCTGATTCGGATACCAGCCAGCAGCCTGGGAGGTGAAGAGGTAGTAACGATTTCCTTTTTTTACAACGGCAGGAGCTTCGCGATAGGCATTCTCGAATTGCCAACCCACAAAGGATTCCACACCGGTATAGCTGGCGTTCATTTTGAAAATAGCCATGGTATCATTGGCCCCGCCATTCTTGCGGGAAGCTGTGATCAGATAACCTGTACCGTCTGTATTTACGAAAACAGTCATGTCGCGTGACTCGTAATCCAAAGGTCGAAAACTTCCCTCATACGTGAATTTTCCGTTCGGTGTACTGCTGGTCGCTACCGCAACCCGCCCTAGATTGTAATCAGTACCGTTCTCGTAATGCGCCCATAGCACATACTGTTTCGTGGAGGCATTGTAGATGACTTTGGGACGTTCAATTTTGCTGGAGGCTAGCTCGGTGGCCGAATCCTTGGTCAGTATGGCATTGCTGAACGTCCAGTTCTTCAGATCGGTTGAAGTATAGACATTAACGCTGTCAAACTTACCGCTGACCGCATGCTCTCCGTACCAATAATACGTGCTGCCGACTTTCAGAATGTTTCCGCTATTGGCCTGAATGGGGTTGCCTGCGGTATCCAGCCAATCGGAACCGTTGGTGATGGTCACACTTGCCGCGCTGGTCCGTTCTGGAAGAACACCAAACATGGTTAGCGTGAGCGCGAAGACCAGAAACCAGACTGCTTTCCTGTTGCCCATTACGTACACCTCCTAATATCGGTCCTTTGTGAAGCGTTTACATATTTAGTGTAATAAAAATGGAATCTTGTACAAGTGAACAATGTGTACCCTGATGAACAAATGGAACTTTATCCTGAATATAGCGGCGATAGCGAGTAATTTACCTCATTCAATATATAAAAAAGGGATCGTAGACTTATAAAATAAGCTACGATCCCTTTTTGAATAACACTCTATTTAAACAGATTCAAAATCTATTTATGACCTTTGCGAACCTTGAGCTGCATCTTCTTAATCGTTGTATTCTGCATGAGCTCCAGTACGAGTGGGCCTTTGCCGTT
This sequence comes from Paenibacillus sp. OK060, assembly GCF_900101205.1. Taxonomy (NCBI): domain Bacteria; kingdom Bacillati; phylum Bacillota; class Bacilli; order Caryophanales; family Paenibacillaceae; genus Paenibacillus; species Paenibacillus sp. OK060. The sequence continues at coordinate 660,157 of NZ_FNFR01000003.1, read as the reverse complement.
CAGGATCTCTACATCCGTCACATTATCCAGAATCGTAATGATCCCGATGTCGTCTGCAGTGACGCCTTCAAGCTTGGCGATGGTGCCTACAAAGTCTACCGCACGGAGTTTCTTTTTCTTACCTCCGTTGAAGTTCAACTTCATGATCTGTTGGTTCAACTGTTCACGCTTGTCCTTTTTGCGTTCAGGCACGATCTTCAAACGCTTCTCGAACTCTTCCCGACGACGGTCAACAGCTTCCTCGGAAGGAGCTTTCACGACAGGAATGGCAAATCCGATATACGATTCGATCTCGGCCAGACGTCTGCCATCCTTCGGGGTAACCAAGGTAAAGGCTTTACCTGTTTTACCAGCGCGACCCGTACGACCTGTACGGTGCACATAGCCTTCTTTTTCCAAAGGAATATCGTAGTTGATGACATGGGTAATATTCGTGATATCAATCCCGCGTGCGGCAACATCCGTTGCAATCAGATAACGGAATTGTCCTCTTCTGAATGCATTCATTACTTCGATGCGCTCATCTTGTTCCATGCCTCCGTGGATACGATCGGCTGGATAATCGAGGTCAGCCATGACACGGAACAGTTTATCCACGTTCTCCTGCGTACGACAGAACACGATACAGCTATCTGGATTTTCAACAATAAACAGGTCCTGAAGCAGCGCCGTTTTGTTCACCTCTGGCACGTGAATGACTGCATGTTCAATCGTGGCTGTGGTAAGACCACTTGCCTTGATCTCAATCTCGACCGGATTGTTCATGTATTTGCGCGACAGCTTGGCTACATCTTCAGGGAACGTAGCGGAAAATAACATCGTTACTCGCTCGCTAGGCAGAGCTTGAATAATGGATTGAACCGTCTCGATGAAGCCCATATTCAGCATCTCATCGGCTTCGTCAATGACAAGGTATGAGATCCGATCCAGTGGCAGGGTGCCACGTTCGATATGGTCCAATACCCGTCCGGGTGTGCCTACAGCGACATGCGTTCTTTGTTTTAACTCAGCTTTCTGAACATGAAAAGGGGACTGACCGTATAATGCGGTTGCTTTAATACGCTTAAAGCGTCCGATATTGGTAATGTCTTCGTTCACTTGCAAAGCCAGCTCGCGGGTTGGCGTGAGAATCAAAGCCTGCGGTTTATTTTCGTTCCAATCTACCAGCTCACAGACTGGAATGCCGTAGGCGGCTGTTTTCCCGCTGCCTGTTTGGGATTTGACCACAAGATCTTTATTTTCAAGGGCTACTGGAATAACTTTAGTTTGAACCTCAGTTGGGGTTTCATAGCCCAGGCTATCCAGCGCTTTTACAATTTCTTCGCCAAGTCCATAATCTTTAAATTGTTGCTTACTCATCGTTAACCTCTTTTACGTTAGTTTTGAATACAAGAGCATATTGCATAATTCCTTAAAGCGACTTATACACGGGAGCGTTTGGAATCGAATTATGCAATATGCTTATATACAAGCATTGCACCGTACATTTATCGTATACCTCTTCATTATACTCTATATGCAGGTAGGTTAACGGAGTAATTCACAATGATGTTTAAATCGTATGATGCAAACCAACTCTTTCTGAACTCCAGTCCCATAATTCTACGGCACGTTCGGGGCTGTAGGATTCCTCGGAAGAAGGCTCCATCCAAAGGGACAGTTACGGTTTCTGAGTCAACAAAGTTCCTACACATCGCTGAAAAAATAACAAAAAACCACCATTTAAGCTGGAATCAAAAAATGGAATATGTTAACATATGGGTGACTTACGGAACGGAGGGATACGTGTGGCAAATTTTATCCGATGGAGATAGTATGGCGAAACGTTTGTTTGCGCTTGCTGTGTTTCTGCCTGTGTGCAGCTCATCGGGATCGGTTTGCCTATTTACACGTATGCCGCTAGTCATTAAAGAAACACTCGTTTAGAGTGGTTCTTTAGTGTACTACTATTTTTCTGCGAGCACTCAGGTACACCCAATATCCGAAATGAACTGCACAGGCATGGATGTCTGTGTTTTTTTATTTTATTGAGGTAAAGGGGAAATCCTGAAATGACAAAATCGAACGTGAATGAGCAGTTTGAATTTCAAAAGGAACTAAAATCTTTAGCTGCACAGAACGGGCTTCATATTGCTGAGGAATCCATGAAAATTAACGAGTCAGGTATGGACTTTCGGGTAGCGTTTGCCACCGATGGACAGGGACAACAGTGGATACTGCGCCAGCCACGGCGTGAGGATGTATGGGAGCGGGCTGAAAATGAGCGCAAGGTGCTGGAGGTTGTAAAAAGCCATCTTCCGGTAGAGGTACCGGAGTGGCGGATTTGTACGCCGGAACTGATCGCTTATCCTTTACTTGATGGAGAACCGATTGCGGTCGTCGATCCGGCAGGGGGAGGGTACGCATGGCGATTTCCACAGGAAAGCTTATCCGATAATTTCTTCGATTCGCTCGCTGCTACCCTTGCCGCATTGCACAACATTGATCCTGATGAGGCGGTAAAGGGCGGAGTGCGCAGCAAGACGCCTACAGAAGCTCGTAAAGCTTTTGCAGCCAATATTGAGGGGATTAAACAAAGCTTTGAGGTGCCAGATCAACTGGCCAAGCGTTGGGAAGCTTGGCTGACAACGGACAGCTATTGGCCTGAGCACTTCACGTTCAACCACGGTGATCTGCACCCACAGCACATTATCGTCGACGATGCCCAGCGGGTTACCGGACTGATTGATTGGACTGAGGCGGAGATTGCCGATCCGGGCAAGGATTTTGTTATCTATTATGCGCTCTTCGAAGAGGAAGGCTTGCGGGATTTGCTCAATCGCTATGAGAAGGCAGGGGGAAGGGTGTGGCCTCGGATGTTGGAGCATATTCGAGAACAGTGGGCGGCATACCCGGCAATTGTGGCACAGTTTGCGTTAATCACTGGGGAAGAATCCAATATGGAAATGGCGAGAGGCATGCTTGCAAGCTGGGATGTCAAGAGGGATTAATATAAGGTGAGAAAACGCTAGGGAGGAGAAGGATGCGTGACACATCTTCGTGTAGTGTGTTGGTTGTTTGCAATCACGTTAACAGTCGGTCTATTGGGTTGCTCGGCCCCTTTTTCTAACTCGGATGATGAATCAGTTTTTTTAGATGTTCTCTCCCCAGAACGGTTACAGGAACTGAGGGAGGACTACACATTATCGCCACAGTCTCTCGTGACTCCATGGATGAAAAAAGTGACCTTTAGAGAAATCATGGACTTCTCAGATGCAGTTGTTGTGGCAGAGGTTGTGAACGTCCTGCCGAATCTCAGTATGGTGTTGACCACTGAATCAGATACACCTGAACGCAAAATGGCAGAAAAGCAGGAGAATACGGGAATGACTCCCTACGAAGCTGAGTTCGTCTCTTACAAAGTAAAGGTTCACGAAGTGATTGTAGGAGGAGATGTAGCCAAGGAGACGTTTCTGTTCTATAACGCAGCGTTTGCGGCGCTCGAGCCTAAACTTATGCCTGGTCAGAGAATAGTTACAGCGATCAATAAGGGAGTAGGGTCCGAGCAACATGGAGGTTATTTCTTCTCTCGTTATGGTATGTACTATATCGTCGATGGGGATTATGTCCTTTCTGCCTATGAGGGGTTCTCGAACGAGGCGCTTGAATTCACCAAACAAATGAATGGAATCAGGCTGGAGCAGTTTGTGAAAAGGGTGCGAAGCTTAGAGCAGGAGTAAGTGAACACGTAACATACGGCTCTAAAATCCAAAAAAAAGTAAAAGACCTCTTCCACATGCATTGTGGAGGAGGTCTTTCTTATGAATAGATTAATTACCTAAAGTCGTCAATTGGAAGTCTATTTCAGCATAGTTACGTATTTTCCGTAGACATAAGCTACGCGTCCATCCAGTTTCACTTTGACCCAGCCATACTTATCTGTACTGATTACTTCAAGGACGGTGCCTTTCGGTACGGCAGTAACTACTTTGGCTTTGGATGAAGCGCTGGAGCGCATGTTCAGGTAGGCCGCAGTAACCTTGGCTTGTTTACCTTTAACGACTGTACCTGGTTTACTTGTACCTGGTGATGTCGATGGTTTTCCAGGTTTCGATGTGTCTGGTTTCGGTACTGTTGGTGTCGTCGGCTTCTCAGGTGTAGTAGTCTCTTCCTCACCACTGCCAGTGGACGCCTTACGAGCTTTATTCAGCTCTTGATAGAACTCACCTTTGGTTTTCACGCCAGAGAATTTCGCGATACTTACGTTCGCTTTGGAGGCAAGTGTGGTCATTTCTTCTTGAGTCACCGTATCCAAAATGTTAATGGACGCAATATTGGTATACTTGCCATCTTCCGTTGTAGGAACAGACATGATGCCAGCATTAATTAGCTCTACGATATCTGCACGTGCAGGTGCTGTCAGATCAACACCGGTGATTTTCCAGTTGTGCTGGATTTTCGGTTCGTAAACGCCCTTCATCACGTCTTTGAGATAAGCAATGGACAGATTACGGATCGTACCTTGAATCTCGCCAAATGCTGAAGCATCCTTGGAGGACCATAATTGCTTGAACTTACGTCCTTCCAGTGCCCCACCTTTGGCAATCAGGGCTTCCATCCGGTAGGCATTCATGCCGAGCTTGAGCGTATCGTCTTCTTTAACCACTTTGCCATTACTGTATTTTAGGTTCGTAATCCGACTGCCGTAAGGCTTGGTCAGGTCAATCTCATACGTCACTCCGCCGAAGAAATCGTCGGTGCTGTATTTGGAAGCACGTCGTTTCGGATCAAAACTGATCGTCACATCACCAGGACGTGTGGAGTTAAAATAACCCGCAGACCATTCCATGTAATCCTTCAGATCACGTCCGGTCACTTCATATACCGTTACTTCACCAAAGGTATATTGGTAGTTGAACGCGATATCCTTTTTCTTGATCGGTCCGACATCCAACTTGGCCTTATCGTTATCGATCTGATGTGCAACAACATCGGCATCGCTGTAATGCATCATGACCTCAGTGAAGAAGTCTGAGAGTGGTGTCTCCTGAATTTGCACAGCAGGAATACCTTTGATTTCATCTGCTGGCACCAGGTTGGTTCCTTTTAGTTCAGCTACTTCAATGTTGGCATCGGCACGAGCGAACTCATGGAACGGATGCAGTGTATCTTCCAGTCCGGGATCGGACACTTCATAAGAGCCATCAGCTGCTTTTACAGCGAGTGCTTGAGCTTCCTTGCTTTTCAGTACAACCTTGTCGCCTTCTTTGGCAAACGTGAGGTCAATCCGTGAAATATGTGAACCATATTTGTTCGGCTCGGAGATTAATACGCCGTTAACCGTTTGGGATTCAATCAGGGTATGCATGTGTCCGGCAAAAATGGCAGCCAGCTCCGGGTTGGCATTGGCGATATCCGTGACCCCGGTGCCCGGGTTCCCGTTCTCGTTATCCAGTCCCATATGCATGAGTCCAACCATGACATCCACTTTGCCTTTCAGCTCAGCGATGGCCTTCTTGGTCTCTTCTACAGGATCTTTGACAATGAGGCCATTCAGGTGATCCGTACCTTTCTCGAACTCCGTAATCATAGGTGTGTTCATTCCGATGACACCAACCTTGATACCGTCTTTCTCAATAATCGTATAAGCAGGCATGTAGCGGTCGCCGTTTTCTTTGAAAATGTTACCTACCAAGGGTTGTCCCTTGAACTGTGAGGAAATCTTCTCTAATACGTCCAATCCAAAGTTAAATTCATGATTTCCCATAACCCATGCGTCATATTTCATTTCGTTCATTGCGACCATCATGGGAGATTGAGGTTGATCGTTGAACAGTTCAGCCGAGTTGTCCTGAATCATGTCGCCTGCATCCAGCAGAATCGTATTCGGATTCTCAGCACGTACTTTTTTTACAATCGTGTACAACTGCGTCATGCTGCCTGTCGGATTCGGACCGTCCAGGGCATAGTCCCACGGCATAAATCGGCCATGAATGTCTGATGTTCCCAGCAACGTAATCTTGGTTTCCTTGTCTGCTTCAGCAGCCTGAGCCGGAGTGGAGGCAAAAGGTGCGAAGAGGATGGAGGCACATAAGAGGAATGATAAGGGCCATCCGGCGTAACGTTTCGGCGAAAATTTGCGCATGTTGTAATCTCCCTTGTTATCTAGTGTTATGTAAAGATATGTGTTATTGGAGTTAATACTAGATAAACATTTGGTAAATGTAAACCACAAAATGACAAATAAAAGAGACCACTCTGGATCATTCCATGGAAATTCCATAGGGAGTGATCAGAGTGGTCTCTACGCGTATCTCTATATGTTTAAACTTCTTCCTCAACCATACCCAAAGCCCGGTTTTTCTCTTTGAACAGCTCATTGTGTGAAGATACATATGCCATTAGTGAAGCATCTGGTTGTATATATCGCTTAGCACTGTTTAGTGCGAGAATACCGCTGGTAAAAGTGCCTGCCAGTAATTCAACTTTACTATCATAGGCTACAAAATCGCCTGCAGCGAATACACCGGGAACGTTGGTCGTCATCTCGGCTCCCACCTCCAGGTTCCACTCACCGAGATCCAGACCCCAATTCCGGATGGAACCATAATTGCACTTCATGCCGTGATTGACGATGACCGCATCAACCTCCAACTGCTCTCGCTCTGACGTCTCAGTATGGAGGAGGGATACACGATCAATTTGTGTCCCGTCGCTGCTGTGGAGCGCTTCAATGGTATAGGGTGTCCGAACCTGGACGGAGGAGTTCTTCATCATCGTAACACTTCGCTCCAGACCGCCAAAATGATCCCGGCGATGAACGATCGTTACGCTGCTGGCAATGGACTGCAACTCATTGGCCCAGTCCACAGCGGAATCTCCTCCGCCCGAAATTAGTACCCGCTGATCCCGGAATCGTTCTAACTCCTGAACCGTGTAGTGCAGGTTGGTCACCTCGAAGCGATCTGCTCCTTCAATCTCAAGCTTGACGTTCTGGCGCTCGCCATAGCCAATGGCCAGAATAACGGTCCTGGTCAGATGTTGCTGACCGTGATCAGCGGTGAGCAGGATGGTTCCATCTTCCTGACGCTCCATGCCGACAATCCGCTGGCCGAGCACAATCGTCGGATCAAATGTGTGGGCTTGTCCAATCAACTGGGCAATGAGTTGTTCCCCACGAATTGGGGGCATGGCCCCAACATCCCATATCATTTTCTCAGGATAGGTCAGGACTCTTCCGCCCAATTCATCCTGTGCTTCTATGACCTTGGTCTTCAGTTCTCTCATTCCGCTATAAAAAGCCGTGTATAACCCGGCGGGTCCTCCGCCGATGATGGTCACATCATATCGTTCAAGTGAATCTTTCATCGCTAACCTCCATGATTCGTTGGGCAGAAACCCTTTATTTTTTGAGCATCACAGGGAGCTGTTTGATCAGTTCTTCCCTCGCCAGCGGATCTGTTGATATACCTAGCCCACCATTCACGAAATATACTTTACCGGCTTTGATAGCGGGTAGTTGGCTCCATACGGGACCCTTGGTCATGTTCTCAACTTCCTTCAATTCCTCGTCACTGTAATACACAATGAAAATTCGGTCTCCGGCAATTTCGGGCAGCTGTTCGCTGGAAATATCGGCATAGCCATAGTCATCCGGGTTATCAATCATTTTCTGAATCGCTGTGGTTGGCTTGAATCCATCCTTGTTATAGACAAAACCGGTCAGGTAACTGGTCGTGTACACACTCAATCTTTTCTGGCCAATCATGTATTGAAATACGGATGCCGTCTCGTCCTTCTGAATGGTGCCATCCTGCTGCAGTGCGGTCCACATCTTCACAATCTCAGCTTCATGACGTGCGAGAAATTCTTCAGGTAGTTGCTTGTTGCCGAGCCACTCGCCCAGTCGCTTGATCCGATCAGGCATAGGGTCCCATTCATTGGTCAGGATAACCGGAGCGATCTTGGAGAGCGTCTCATTCTGCTTTTGGTCGGGAGTTGATGTAATAATCAGATCGGGCTGAAGTTCCACAATCTTCTCCGGACTTGGCGGCCAGCCGATATCTGCAACATCTTTCAGTTCGTCTTTATACGTCGCGTATTGCAGACCTTGCTGTACCACACCTACAGGCTTGATACCAAAAATTAATAGATCCCCAACGGTGTTGTCTGTGTATACGATACGTTTGGGCGCTATGGGAATCTCCACCTGGTTACCATAGGCATCGGTCGCCATTTGGGTTCCTTTTTCCTCAGTTTGGCTGGTGGTCTGTGCTGTATTACTTGTTGTATCGGCTGTTTTACCGCAAGCTGTTGCAACCAATACAATCAAACATAAGGTGAGCAACGTGGTGAATCTCGACATTTTGTGTATCATGAATATCCCCCTGTATGGTTAAACATTTACTGATAATCATTATCAATAAACCAAGTGTAATGCGGTTCAAGGGTGCATTCAATGGAATAATAGGACGTTTTTTTTGCATTAATAGGCTGGTTGTGGGCAAGTTTCGGTCATTGATAACCAAGGAAGAGTTGGGTTATGATGATTCTAATTGATAATGGTTATCAGAAAAAAGGAGAGCTAGCTGTGGATCTGACTCATCTCAAAACCCGGTACGTTGTTCCCGACATTTATTACGAACTTCACGGGTTGGCTCTACAACATCTATCGCATAAAGATGGCATTCCACGACAAACGCTAACCACCGACCTCATGATTGTGGTCGAGGAGGGGGAAGGTCTGCTCATTTGCGATGGTAAGATAAATGAACTGCAATATGGGGTGCCCCTGGTCATCAATGCGGGACACACTGTAGAGATTCGGATGAATGAAGAGGCGTTGTTATCCGTGTGGTTAATCGCATTTACATTGCATGATCCTGAGCGCCAAATGTCCCCTTCCCTTATAGAGACCCGCGAAACGGATACGGCCGGATTTCGATCCATAGTGCAGCGAATCCGGGCCATTGAAAACCGCCGTATGGCGCAGGATCGCAAACAACGAGTCGGCATTCACACCCAGTTTCAGAGATTGATGAGCATGGTACTGAAAGATACCCCTGAGCACGAAGGAGAAGTCTCCAGTGAGCATACAAGAGCGAACATATCCGAGATCATTACGCAGCTAAAAGGCCGTTACAACGAGGAAATTACCGTGGATGAGTTGGCAGATCAGGCCAGGATTAGCAAGCGGAGGTTTACCCATTGGTTCAGGCAGCTGACAGGAACGAATCTGTCGGATTATATGACAACTCTGCGGATGGAACATGCCAAACAACTGCTATTACGCGGGGAGCGTATGAAGGAGGTGGCCGCTATGGTGGGATATCGGGATGAATACTATTTCAATCGTCGATTTAAACAGATGGAAGGAATCTCACCGGGCCAGTTCATTCTTAACCATCGGAAAAGTTCATCTAACATCTGTGTGATGAGTTGCCTCGGTCATCTGCTTGCCCTTGGGATCCGCCCAGCAGCGGTTGCCAAAAATCTAGCCAATGAGCATTACCTAAGCAAGTTGAGTACGAGTTTCCATAAGGTCAACAGCGTACCGCTGGACCCGCAGGAAATTTCCTATTTGCAGCCAGAGATGATTCTGGTTGGAAATCAGGAGGAGTACGATACGTTGTCGCCAATAGCGCCAACATATATTTTTTCACAGAACGACGACAAGCCATTCGTATTGTTACAGAAACTTGGTGAGGTCTTTGGTAAGGGGTTTGAAGCGGAGAAGGTAATGAAGCAATATGAGCGCAAGGCACAGCGCCTGAGATCGCGGTTGAAAGGTATGATTCAGAGTACGGATACATTCTCTGTGATGGAAATACGCGATGACTCAATCTATGTGTTCGGGAATTACTGGTGCAGAGGAGCCTACAATCTGTATGATGGCCTTGGACTCCAGGCACCTGAACGTATACAGAAGGAATTAATAGACCGTCAGGCTTATCTCATGATCTCAGAGGAGCAAGTTGCATCCTATGTAGGAGACCACTTGTTCCTGACGGTACTGGATTCGGAGCGGTATCAACATATGTCCAGCAGCATCTGGTGGCAGGAAATGCCTGCAGTGAGGCAAAACCAGGTGTATATGACGGAGTATACGGAATTCGCAGTTACTGATCCCATATCTATGCCTTACCAACTGGATGCCCAGATGAAGTTAATACTTGAACGTAAAATGCTCCATTCCTGATCGGATCACTTAACTCTTATACCGTCTCAATTGAATTACCGCTACGAGAGGTGAAAAATTTTATTTTGACAACGATGGATACCAAAGCAAGCAAACCAAAGATGATTCCGCTCCAGATGACCTGATGGATGCCGAGTTGGGCAATGAACCAGCCGCCAATGGAGGTACCGAGAGTAATCCCCAGATTAGAGAAAGAGACAAAGAGGCTGTTTCCGAATTCCGGCGCTTCCTGAGATTCCGTCGTAAGCCAAGTTTGGCTGACAATCAGACCGCCAGAGTGAATCGCACCCCAGACGAACACCATGATAATCATCGGAATGAAGTAGGTACCTGCATAGAAAACGAGTAAATAAGCCGCCATGTATAGCACCGGGAAGAGGAGAACGGTCCTCGGAATATTCCGATGCAGAAGCTGTCCGAATACCAAATTGCCGGCGATCATAATAACACCAAAGGCCAAGAGCATCACACTAATACATGAACCGCCCATACGGGTGACTTGCCCAAGGTATTCGGCGAAATAACTGTATACGGAGAACATCGCTGCAAAAATAAAATTGACAGTAGCAATATTTAGCCACAGCGCAGGTTTCCGCAAAATGCCGATCTGTTTGCCATAAGACATCTTCTCTTGCACAGGCATCGAGGGCAACCATATCCATATACCGATGAAAGCAATGATACTGACAACCGCTCCGAACCAAAACGCAGCCTCCAACGAGAATCGTTCCGCAAGATAGGAAGTTAGGGGCACGCCAAATGCAAAGCCGGCAGTGATTCCGGTAAAGACTTTGGCAACGGCCTGACTGCTTTTTTCCGGTGGGACCAGCTTGGCACCCGTGACGAGAGCAACGGAGAAGAAGACTGGATGGAAAATGGCCGGGATAATCCGAAAGATTAGCATCATGTCGAATCGGGTTGTGTAGGCATATACTACGTTGGAAATGGCGAACAATAGCACGGCAGTTAACAAAATGGTTTTACGATTGATACCAGATACGAGCAAAGTCAGGAAAGGGCCAGACACAGCAACGACGAGAGCGAAAATACTTACCAGCCATCCGGCCTGTGCAGCGGTGATGTTGAATTTCTGCGTGATCAGGGGCAGTACTCCGATAATGCCGACTTCTGTAGTAATGATGGCGAATACACCGAGCGCCAGAATGAGGATGAGTAACGGATTAACCTGTTGTGATTTCGATTTCATGTTAAAGTCTAGACCTCCAAATATATTTATATATATATAGAAAAATAGATATATTAAACTAAAAAAATGCCTCCTCACCTATATAAAAATATATGGCCGATATAATAAGTTCTCAGAATTACATTATATCTATATTTATAGATTTGTAAATATAATAAAGTGTAAGTCATTTAGTTAAGTCATCATGTTAGTGCCCAACATCTATACTTTTTGAGGGACAAGCTATACTTTCTACATGGATAATTACAAATATATCCAGTAAAATGAAATTTGTAAGCGCTTACCAATGAGTCAAATACTAAAATTCAAAGGAGGAAGATCATGTTCAAGTCCAGATGGTTTAAGACTGTAGGTTCACTGGCATTGGTTGGTGTGCTCGCTACCTCAGTCGCGGTTGGCAGTGTGAGTGCAGGTTTGGCCAAAGGTAGCAAGTTTTTGGGCAATATCATTGCAAGCAGTGTTCCCTCCAATTTCAGTCCCTATTGGAATCAGGTAACGCCGGAGAATTCAACAAAATGGGGAGCAGTCGAAGCCACGCGTAACAATATGAACTGGTCTCAGGCAGATATTGCCTACAATTATGCCAACAACAATGGATTTCCGTTCAAGTTTCACACGCTTGTCTGGGGAAGTCAGGAGCCAGGTTGGATTAGTGGACTTTCCGCTGCAGATCAGAAAGCTGAAGTAATCCAGTGGATCAAGGCAGCAGGTCAGAGATATTCCAAATCCGCGTTTGTCGATGTAGTTAACGAACCATTACATGCCAAACCTTCCTATCGTAACGCCATAGGCGGGGATGGAGCGACAGGGTGGGACTGGGTTATTTGGTCTTTTGAGCAAGCAAGACAAGCTTTCCCGAACGCCAAACTCCTGCTGAACGAATATGGGATTATTGGCGATCCGAATGCAGCTGATCAATACGTTCAGATCATCAATATCTTGAAGAGCAGAGGCCTGATTGATGGCATCGGCATCCAGTGTCATTACTTTAATATGGATAACGTTTCTGTCAGCACAATGAATACCGTATTGAACAAACTGGCCGCAACCGGATTGCCGATCTATGTATCCGAACTGGATATAACCGGCGATGATAACACACAGCTGCAGCGCTACCAGCAGAAATTCCCTGTCCTCTGGCAGCATTCGGCCGTTAAAGGTGTGACGTTGTGGGGCTTTAATCAAGGTCAGACTTGGGTGAGCGGTTCTCATTTAGTGAATACCAATGGTACAGAGCGTCCAGCACTGCAATGGCTGAGAAATTATCTTGCGAACAATCCTTAAGCGAGGTAGGCAAAATCATTTACAGAATCATTTCTTTCCATAACTTTGCACAAGAATATAACGTCATATCCCCCACATCAAGTAGGGGGACATGACGCTATTTCGTGGTTTGAATGGGTATTAGGATTGGGAAATAATAATACTGTTGAAGGAATCAGCCTCCAGCTCGAACCGGAGTGTCTGCCCTTCATATGCCAGTTGCAGGTCACGGCTGTCCTTGAACGGATTGTTGATGACAATGACGAGACTATTGTCCGGGTTGCGGAAGGCCACGGCTTTGCCACTCCAGGCTCCAGACAGTCCTACTCTTCGTGCACCAGGCACGACATCATGAGCAAAATGCTTCATCACATAATACTCGGGATTCCGAATGATTCCTTTGGAATCCGGGTCTACCGTAATCATGGAGTTTTGCTCCCACCCCCATGTGCTGCGGCCTTTTGGCTCCAGAACCATGTTCCAGTAAATATACGCATTCACTCCATTACTGAAATAGTGCTGGTACAGATTAAATACATACTTGGCGTAGTTCCACGAGTTGTTGCCGTCACCGCACTCATTCTCGGTCTGCATGTAACGAAGCTCCGGGTAGCTCGCGGCTGTACGTTGGATGGCATTTTTGCCTGCCCACTGATAACCAACTCCCTTTATATAGGCGTAGGCTTTGGGATCACTAAGCACCAGCCCGGCATATTCATCAAAATCATTGGTTTTCTTCTTGATCAATTCTTCCCATGGATCAGGTGCGTTGATCGTTCCCAGCCAGATTTCCGTATCCAGACCGTGCTGATCAAAGGCAGGACCCAGGTAATCGGCGATAAACTCACGCAGCTGCTCTCCTGTCCACATGCAGGAAGGGAATTTCTGATCCGCGATGACTTCGTTTTGTACATGGACCTGATGGATGGTAATGCCAGCGTCCTTGTACGCCTGTACGAATTTGACGAAATACAGCGCATAAGCTTCCAGGATATCCTTCTCCCAGCGCAGCGTTCCATAGTTATAGGCTTTCGGTGATTTCATCCAGGTGGGCGGGCTCCACGGCGAGGCGAAGAATTGCAGATTCGGATTATAGCTCAGGGCCTCTTTGATGTATGGAATCAGATATTTGAAATCACGTTCGATCGAAAAATGTTCCATGGTCACATCGCCGTCCACCTCATTGTGACTGTACCATTGCTCTGCATAATCACTCGCGCCAATGGGCAGGCGACAGATGTTGAATTTATGTTCACCTTCCGGGTGGAAGAGGGAATGAAATACGTCATGACGCTGCTCCTCATTCAAGTGGGACAGGGCAATATAACCAAGCTCATTAAAACAACCGCCAAATCCTTCTACAAGCTGATGCTGTTCACCTGTGAGCTTTAAGTTAGCGTTCTCATTTGTGGATGTATAAGAGATCTCTTTCCATGCATGATCTGGTGTAGTGGAATAACCATGTAATGTCAGGGACATTGGAATTTCCTCCTCGCTTGAATCTTAGGTATGATGTACAGTCAGTATATCAAGTCCCATTGCAAAAGAAGATACGCTGAACCGCGTAAAATTTGCCCTAATCCAAGGTGGTGAAATGCATGATCATTCCTGAACCATACCGTTCTTATCTATCTCCGGAGAGCCGATGGCTGCCTGCAACAGACTGGAACGTCAAGCTGTTTGGTGCTCACATGCAAAAGGTGAAACAGGGCTGGCAAGTGCCGCTAGAATCGCATTTGGCCTTTGAATTGATATTGATTCTGGAAGGGTCGCAGACGACGATACTGGAGAATATTCGTTATGATCTCCACGCAGGAGATATATTGCTTATCCCGCCTGGATGCAAACATACCAATGAATGTAATCAGGAGCAGGGGCTTACCTACTTTATTGCCCATTTCAATGTAGATGAGGTTCTGTTTCGCCAGGAGATGAGTAGACATGTGCAGATGTTGTTCCCATGTGGCGGCGAGGATAATCAGCGATTAACGGAAGTCATGATGAAATGGGTGGATCTGCTTCAGCACAAAGAAGAATATACAACATCAGATCTGTTCCGCATGCAGGCTGGTTTGCTGGAGATTTTGGCGATATTGGCAGAGCAAAGCTCCTCCCGTTCCCAAGAAGCCGTATCGCCTACTGTGGCGCACTATGCAACACTGATTGCTGAGGCAATCAAAAGCCGCTTCAATGCCGGGAATATCCAGCGGGAAGGTCTGGGGGATAAGGAGATTCGGATTGAAGAGATTGCGGCCTCGCTTCAAATCAGCCCTGGATATGCTCTGGAGACATTTCAGAAAGTATACGGCATCTCCCCGCGCAGATATTTGTCCGAACTGAAGCTCCACGAGGCCAAGCAGCTGATACACCAGCCTGATCTTAACCTCACTCGGGTTGCTATCATGCTCGGATATTCCAGTCTTGCGCACTTCAGTCGTCAGTTCAGAAGATGGACTGGCATGAGTCCCAGTGAATACAGACAGACAGACCATGGGCAGCATCCGTTTTTTCGATTAAATAATCGCATTCCGCGTGATCATATCTAGTTTAATGCTCATCAAAAATCCCCGCTGATGTTCAGACGGGGACTTCGCTGTGCATGTAACAATCTACATGGAGGGCATATGAATTGAATTGTGCATTAAGATAAGTTGAGATAAGTGCGCGGTGCTTGATCATGCTTTGCTTAATTAAGGTTGTACGCTCTCGTCCTGCGCTTTGTTTTCGAAGATCAGAATCGTTTTGCTGCTTCCGATATACGCAACCGTCGTATTGAATTGCTCCGAAATAAAACGTACCGGGACAAACGCCTTTCCATCCTTCATCAACAGGGGTGCATCATTTATAGCAAGCGTATCGTCCACAACCACCTGCTTGTTGCCCACCGTCCAATGAATCGTTGTATCATTCTGCGCAATCTGAACCTCCTGTGTATCCGGATTCCAGTTCACGCTGGCATTCAACTGCTCGGAGACAAAACGGAGCGGTACATAGGTCCGTCCCTCATCGATAAAAGGTGCAGCCTCCAGTGCGTAAGCACGATCCCCGACATAGGCTGTGGTAGAGCCTTCAATAAGCCGCTGGAAATTACCCTGTGGAGTACGCTTCTGCTCCCGCACATTCATCTGGTTTAGAAGCCGCATCGTGTCACTACCGTTCGCAACATCCAGATAATTATTTTGCACCGTAAGTCCGGCAGGTTCCGGTTCAGAGACCGAGGTCTGCGTACCGGAGGATAAGGAAGTGGAAGCCGAGATATCCGTTATCGTATTTGTATTTGCAGAGCTGTTTCTTGTAAAAGTAAAACCGGCAATCGGTGACAGATTCCACACCCGGTTATTGGACAGTTTCAGTACTTCCAGCTTGGACAGCTGGCGTAACGGCTCCAGATCATAGATCTGATTGGACTCTGCATTCAGTTCTTTCAACCCTACCAGGCCTTCCAAGGGTGCCAGATGCTGAACCTGATTCCCGGAGAAGTCTAGCGCCTGCAGGCGTGTCATATGCTTCAAGGGCATCAGATCGGAGATCTCGTTGCCTGCCACATTCAGCTTCTGAAGTGTATTCGGCAGATCAGCTAGTACATCCAGTGTATGAATGTGGTTGTTGGCCACATTGAGCTGTTTCAGTTTTCTTTTATCTGCCAGTGGTGTCAGGTCCGTTATCGCATTATTCGAGATTTCAAGCCATTGAAGATCATCTGCATCCGCCAGTGCGGAGAGACTAGTAATCTGGTTACCGCTGGCGTGAAACGTATGTAATCGGGTGAATCCACGTACAACTTCTATGGAAGAAATGGAATTGTTGCTGATATACAGCCGTCCCAGGTCTTTCAAATCAGCCAGTGCATCAATCGATGTAATGTAATTATTGCGAACGTCAACCTCGCGAAGCTGAGTCAGATGCGCCAGCGGTGTTAGGTCTTCAATCTCATTGCCATATAACCGGAGGTGAGTCAGATTCGTGGCGTATTCCAGACCGGACAGGCTTTGAATGCCTGCATTGCTTAGATCCACCACGTTCAGCTGCTCCAGATCGGAGGAGGTTAGAGGGGCATCTACCGGTTTGTTCAGGATCAGCTTCAGTCCGTTCTCCAGTGCAGGATCTTTGATAATTCCTTCGTCCAAGTCTGCCGTAGTATAGGCCATCGCTTGCCCAGCCGCCCCAAGACTCAGGATGAAGATTAGAAATAGTAGAGTCATTCTTCTCATTGCATGAATTCCCTCCGATTCCGATTTTAAAATACTCCGAACAGATTGATTTTTTTTGATGATATATAAGGTAAGTACAATATTTACACGATAACGGAGAGGGCAGAAAAAACCTGAAGAAGCGAAGCGGTCACCTTTATCACGGGATTTCTCCCTTTAGAAAAAGGGAATCAAAGAAATCCGGGGATAACAGTGATCGGAAGGTTGTTCTGCCATCGGAGTGGTAAGTGTAAATAGATCAGTTTAACTTATGCAGGCACGAATAAAAACACATCTATAGTTATTAACCCATCATAGGGCAAAAGGAACAAGAAATTCATGACAGGTAGAACATCTACTTCTATTCTATATGATACAAACCCCATACTGCACTCCTCCAGCCATCTTTTTCAAAAAAAATTGTACAACTCCCCCAGATGCTATTCAACTCCATAACAGAAAGGGTATAGATGAAGTAAGAAAGCCATTTGGAGGAGAAGATGCAGGTATGCGCCAAGCCATGATCATTAGTAATCCATCGTCGGGTAAAGAAGAGGCTCAGCAATATGTGTCCCAGGTACAAGAAATTCTTGAATCACAGCAGTATGAAGTGGTAGTCAATGAGACGGCTGGTGAGGGAGATGCGACCAACTACTGTCTGAGTGCCTGCAAAGATGGCTGTGATCTCGTCATTTCCATCGGAGGAGATGGGACGCTGCATGAGACGATTAACGGCATGATGGATCAGGAGCATCGTCCCAGACTGGGTGTGGTGCCGCTGGGTACGGTGAATGATTTTGCGCGTGCGCTGAATATCTCGCTTGATCCGGAGGAAGCCATTCGGCAGTTACGTTCGGAGCAGATCCATAGGGTGGATCTTGGTAAAATCAATGATCGTCTGTTTGCCAACGTGGTGGCAGCTGGTTCATTGGCAGAGGCGTTGTTCTCTGTATCTTCGGAAGAGAAGTCGAAGCTGGGTTCATTCGCTTATTTGAAAGAAGGATTGAAAGATCTGATGAATACACCGGCCAAGCCACTAACTATTGAGTATGACGGGCAGTTTTGGGAAGGGGAGTCTCCACTTTTCCTCGCGGCACTGACCAATTCGGTTGGAGGTTTTGAGAAATTGTCCCCAGAAGCAGCGGTGGATGATGGGCTAATTCATTGTTTTGTGATCCGTAGCATGAATGTCTTTAATACGGTAACACTCGGAACGTCCCTGTTGTTTGGCAACCTGAAGAACCATAAGGATGTTGATTATTTTACGGCAAAAGAAGTTCACGTCCATTCTACAGAAGCCATTCGTACAAATGTGGATGGGGAAGAAGGGCCTTCTCTGCCCATTCAAATCAGTGTACTGCCCCGGCATATTGAAGTGATAGTCCCGGAAGAAGTATAGGTGAGTGATCGATGCAGAAAAAAACCTCCATTATTCCATATAAGAATTCTAAAATTCCATTGAAACCGATTGCAGTTCTGTGTCACAATCATAGACGGAAGACAAGTATATACTAGTTGGCAAAGATCATGAGAATGAATGTACGATACTATTCGAATATGGAGGGAAATCATCTTGAGAACAATTAAACTTGGCAGCAGCGCACTCGAAATACCGGTTGTAGCCGTTGGCTGCATGCGAATTAATTCATTAAGCAGCAAAGAAGCTGAACATTTTGTTCATTCCGCCATGGAAGCAGGCGCGAACTTCTTCGATCATGCTGATATTTATGGAAACGGGGCGTGTGAGGAGATCTTTGCAGAGGCTGTGCAGATGAATCCCCAGGTTCGTGAAAATATGATCCTTCAATCCAAATGCGGTATCCGCAAAGGCATGTTTGATTTCTCCAAAGAGCACATCTTGAATTCGGTGGATGGCATTCTGCAGCGCTTGAAAACCGATTACCTGGATGTTTTGTTGCTGCATCGCCCGGACACCTTGGTTGAACCGGAAGAAGTGGCTGAAGCCTTTGACCAGCTGGAACGCGAAGGTAAAGTGCGTCACTTCGGGGTATCCAACCAGAATCCGAACCAGATCGAACTGTTGAAAAAATACGTTAAACAGCCACTGGTAGCCAACCAGCTGCAGTTGAGTATTACGAATACCACGATGATTGACAGTGGAATCAACGTAAATATGGAGAACGATGCGGCGGTTAACCGTGATGGCAGTATTCTTGATTATTGCCGCCTGCATGATATCACGATTCAACCATGGTCCCCGTTCCAATACGGATTCTTCGAAGGCGTATTCCTGGGCAGCGATAAGTTCCCGGAACTGAATGCGAAGATCGATGAGATTGCTGCAAAATATGAAGTGAGCAACACGACCATCGCAATTGCTTGGTTGCTGCGTCACCCGGCGCAAATGCAGCCCGTGACAGGTACAATGAACATCCAGCGTTTGCAGGATTGCATCAAAGCTGGCGATGTTCACCTTACACGCCAAGAGTGGTACGAAATCTATCGTGCAGCTGGCAACGTGCTGCCTTAAACCCCAATCAATACATAGCAGAATGATCTGCTGTATTGCATGTAAAACACGAGCGTATATAGCGCTCGTGTTTTTATTTTATCCTTTATTTGATGCTTATTCGTTCCCGGTATAAAATAAGGGTAGGGCCTCTATTTTAACAAAAGGATTATTTTGTAATTAATACAAATTAGTTGAATTTATCTTATTGACCCTTGCTTAATTATTACATATAATTACTTTTGCATACCGTTAATCCTGTTTATGGTTTTTTATTTTGGAGGGTGGTGTTAGTTTGGAGCCGACAACCACGATACGCGATCATTTAGAGAGTTATCTGAAGCGTGAGCAGATGTCCATTAGTCTTTTTTCGGAAACGTCAGGAATTAACTCGGGTACGCTGAGCAACATTTTGAATAAGAATCGTCCGATTGCGATGCAGCAGCTGGATCGAATCACCTCAGCTATGAGACTTGAAGAAGGTTACTTCTATGAATTGTATATAGATGAGTGTTTTGTCCATGCTGCCCCTGACTGGCGAAGACTGGGACCATTCCTTCATCGATGTGCAGAATTGGATAAATTGAATTGTATTGAAGATGTTATCCGGTTGATGATGGATAATCTATCTTATATCCCTTTGTTATTTGATCTGGCTGAAGAATTCTACCATGCTGGTAAATTCAAACCGGCCGTTCTACTATATGAAACGATAGCCGAGAGTGAGAAAATGCAACACTCCGAACGGCTTGCACTATGTCAGTATCGACTATTCAGATTGGGGCTGAGCAATGATCAGCAACGAAATCTAATCATTGCGGCCCAATTCGAATACTATGTGGATCGACTGGATGAACGCTATCAGCTGGATGCGCTCAACGAACTGATTAATGCCTTTGGTGCTTTGCACAGATGGAATAAAGTTCAGGAGCTGTCCGAGAAGCTTAGGGTGAAAGCAACCATCCATTATGAGCTTAATGGGAGAAGGAAACAGGAAGAAACCAAAAGACCGATTGTATTTTACATTCTGTATTCTTATTTGGCTTCAGGTAGTGCGTGCTATCAACTTAAAGACTATCAAGGCGCGCTTAAATATGTTTCTTTATACACGGATAACAGTTGGGTGAAGAACCCTAATCAAGACGAGATGGTAGTTATGAATCAGTTTCAGGAATGGGCTGAGGGAAACCGTTATATATATCAATTAATGAGCGGACAGTTTGATGTATTGCCTGAATATTTGAATTACATCTCAACAAAAGAAAATGAAATTTTCCCGGCGCTTTGTGATATTGTGACTGCTGCCAATCGCTATGATAAAAATATTGATGATGTGCTCGAACAGTATGAATCATACTTTACGTACCAGGAACAGAGCAACCGAATTGGAAAGGTTAGCAGACAGGTTACAGATGATCGATATCTACGTCTTTTAGCAGATCTCGCTGCGTATTATTTAAAGAAAGACGAGTATTTCACAGGAATACAATTTGTTCTGGATAGTTTGCGATTCTCTA
Source organism: Paenibacillus sp. OK060 (assembly GCF_900101205.1). Lineage (NCBI taxonomy): Bacteria > Bacillati > Bacillota > Bacilli > Caryophanales > Paenibacillaceae > Paenibacillus > Paenibacillus sp. OK060. Next base: position 639,333 of record NZ_FNFR01000003.1, on the reverse strand, counting down.
TTGAAATTAGCAGTGGACGAGGTATGCTTAGAGGTGTCGGACTGTTTGAGCAATATAGGGAGTTTGCAACTGAGACGGCGAAACAGCAATACAAATTGATCATTAGTGAGGTGCAGAAACTCAATGAAGAGAAAGTTGGCTTTGCTGATAGCTACATGTAGTATTATTATTTACATTGTAGCTCCTGCTACGGAACCTGTCTCAGTCAAGGAAGTTCCAGACCCCGGCATTATGAGAACTGCTGACCACGGATTCGGAACTTAAAAAATTGGTAAGGGACGCTTCTGAATATTCATTCAGAGGCGTCTTTTTTTGCGTCTGGTGGAAGAATAAGTATGTCGTACCCCTTGCGGCCTATCGATTGGCATAATAAACTAAAATATGACAAAAAGGAGGGGTACTATGGATTGCTTGGAGTTAATGTCACAGATCGAAGAAGCCAGACAACAGCTTCACCGCTTACAGTCGGAATACGGTAGTCTGCTTCATCCTGAAGTCATCCAGCAATCTGTAGTTCTGGACGGTCTTATTAATCAATACAATCGAGCCAAAATGAAAAATTTGATTAATTAGTGGTTCGCCTATTTACATATTGGTTTCCGTATACTATAGTTAGTCACATGAGCAACTAACCGACTAACTAATTAACGATGAATGAAAGTTGGAATCGCATGAAATCGAATTTGGATGAATCTCAGCCCATTTTTCATCAGATATCCATGATGATTATGGATGACATTGTAGACGGCAGATTGAAGGTAGAGGAACAGGTTCCGTCTACCAATGAGCTCTCTCGCTTTTACAATATTAATCCAGCCACGGCACGCAAAGGGCTTCAAACGCTCGTGGACAAAGGTATCATTTACAAACAGCGGGGTGTTGGAATGTTTGTTGCGAAGGGAGCCAGGGAAGCGTTGCTTGTTGAGCGAAAACAGCATTTCTACGAGGAATATATTAAACCTTTACTTGAAGAAGCCAGACGGATTCACATGAATGAGGATATGATTATTGATTTGATTCGCGGCAAGAAGGATAAGGAGAGTGAGTTATGATTCATATCGAGCAGATGAACTACAGCTATCAGAAAACAAAAACGCCGGTTCTGAACAACGTTACTTTGCATGAAAATGAGCCGATCATCAGTGCAATGTGGGGAAGAAACGGTGCCGGCAAAACAACCCTGATGAGTCTACTCGCAGGCCATAACCGACCTGATGCTGGAACCATTCAAGTGATGGGCCAGGATCCATACAATAACTTGGCTGCGCAGGAGAACCTGTGTTATATCCAGGAGAACCATCCCCTGGGTAGAAATTGGACGATCAAGGACATGGTTCGATTCGGTCAATACTTCCATCCTCAGTGGAATCAGGCTCTTGCCGAGCAACTAATCGACATCTTCGAATTACCAGAGAAGAAGAAGATCGTCAAATTCTCAAAAGGCATGAAGACCGCCGCTCAGATGATATTGGGTCTTGCCAGTAACGCAAGGGTAACGATTCTTGATGAGCCCACCAATGGACTTGATGCTGAGAAACGTAAATATTTCTACAATGCTTTACTGGAGACTTATGAAGATAACCCGCGTCTAATTCTAATATCAAGCCATCATATTGAGGAAATTCAGCCTTTATGTGAGTCCCTTATCGTTCTGCAAGCAGGGGAAGTGTTGTTTAATCAGTCGATGGAAGAGATGCGCGAAAAAGGAGTTCTTCTAACAGGGAGAATAGAAGATATCAATCGAGTCACCGCAGACGTGAAGGTCATAGAATCTTCCCAGATGGGATCGACCTTGAAAGTGATGATTGATGAGCCATACTCGAAAACGTGGAAAGACATCGCTCATACGCAGGGGCTTTCCATTGAGAAGGCGACATTACAGGATTATTTGGTTAACAGGACGCGTAATCAGGAGGGGATTAAGCGATGAACTCGGTGAAAGGTACGAATCGGCTGATTCTGGATGATATGCGCTGGTATTTGATGATCTTCTCCTTCATCACCCTTATGCTTACTGTAGTCTATCTGGCCATTGGATTCATCTTCGATATTGCTTATACTACACAACTTTGTGGTCCAATGTATGGAGGGATCTGTGCTTTTGCGATTGCGGGAATCGTTACCTTGTTTCCGGTTGCGATAGGTATAGGGAGTACACGCATTCAGTTCATGAAATCCTTCTATATCATTTCGGTTTGGATGGTCATAGGCACAATTACCATCCTGAATATAATCTATTTTATTACGCATCTTCTCCTTGAATATGGGACACTTCGCGTAACCTTTTATCAACCAGGCATGCTGTACTCAAGCGAATATCATTTTTTCTCCTATTTGTGGATCGATCTGATGATTGGTTTTCTCGTGCTGGGACTGTCCATCTTTTCAACCGTCTGTTGGATCAGATTGGGGATGCGCAATTTTTTCAGTCTGTTCTTTGGATTTAGCTTAATCGTCACGCTGGTATTTACTTTGACCGATCTTAGTGAGTTTATGTTGTGGATTGCGGGAGTCAATCGCATGACATTGTTCACCGCTCTGGGGGTCATTGGAGGTGCTTTGCTTCTGAGCACGTACCCCATGATGAAGAATGCGCCGCTTACAATGAAAGGCAGAAAAGACTGATAAGATCAGAAAAACACGAGTGCGTACATACACGCCTCGTGTTTTTTTGTATGAGTTAAGCTTGAGCTTGTGGTTTGAATCCTTCTTCTTTGAGATACTCGCCTGCTTCGCTACGCGTTTCGAAAGCCATATCCAGATTAACACCGGAATACACATACCACATGTCATCTTCATATTTTAAAGTAAGTGTATGTCCATCTTCATCGATCCATGTTCCGCCAGCAGTAGAGGTTGTAGCCAATGTAGGAGCAGCTTTTGCTTGTTCTGGCTCTGGCTCTTCTAATTCTACTGCGTTGGGATTGGTTGACATTGCTTTAATCGTTTCATCTAACAATGTGCGTAGATCTGCTTCGGAGTAATCTCGAATATTGACGAATCCTTTATTATCGGTCTCATAGTTGGGCAGCAGCCCTGCATAGATATAACCGTTACCATTAGGATGAATATGGAGAGCAACAATCTTTTTCTCGTACGCACTTTCTTCGTAGTGGAAATTAACACGGCCGAGAGAAACATCTTTGCGTTGCAGTTGGGGATACGATTGTAGCACTTCAAGCTTTTGTTCAACGTTAAGCATATTTTCCTCCTGTTAGTGTTGGGTAGTGGTGATTATAACATACATAGGTGAAAAGATAAGCATCAAAAAACAGGCGCAGTATAGCACCTGTTTGAGGATTCACATCATAGATGATGGCTTGTAATAGTAGCATTAAATGAATATCGTGGAAAAGTGCGCTTCCTTCTGGTGGAAAATGAGAAGCGCGCCTTTCTGTTAATTTCCAGATAGAATACTTTGCCCCAGTTCTTTCAGGTGTTCCATCGCTTGTAGATAAGGATAAGGCCCATAACTTACGCGTGCCACACCCAGCCCGGCAAGTTGTTTCGGTGAGGGTTCATGGGATGTAACCATCACGTTGACCGGAAGCGACGAACGTTCACACAATTCCTGAATCAGTTGTTGATTCTGTAAGCCCGGAACGAACAGACCACTGGCGCCTGCTTCTGCATATGCCTTGGAGCGAATAAGTGCTTCTTCCAGGAGAGCGTGATTGTGTCGTTCAGGTGCATTTTGCAAAAAGATATCTGTGCGGGCGTTAATGAACAGCGGAATGCCTGCCTGCTCCGCAGCTTCCTGGGCAGCCGACAGTCTCAGACATTGCTCCTCCACAGCGTACAGTCCCGCGCCAGAGGGGAGCTGATCCTCAATATTAATTCCTACCGCACCGTGATGGATCACTTGGCTCACATTTCCCTTCACTTCTGACGCCAAACTGCCATACCCTCCCTCAATATCGATCGTAACAGGCAAATCCACGCTCGCTGTAATCCGGGCCAGATTGTCCAGTACCAGCTGGAATGGCATCGCTTCTCCATCTTGTTCACCGTGGGCAGCAGCTACAGACCAGCTTCCAGTAGCGATTGCTGCTGCTCCAGCAGATTGGATGGCGAGTGCACTCCCGGCATCCCAGACATTGACCAGAACCAATGGATTACCTTTGGTATGGGATTGGTGGAACATCAACGCTTTTTTTTGTAGGGTACTCATAAGACTTATCTCCTCCGTTACATAGCTGTATCCTTCATATCACTTGCCGTTCTTTTCTTATCTATTGAGTACTCAGCTACCCTGCTTCTCGTGAGTTAAAAGCCAGTTTTTGCGAGTCAGGCCTCCTCCGTATCCACCCAGTTCACCACTAGCATTGATCACACGGTGACAAGGAATAACAATGGCCAGTTGATTGGCTCCGTTGGCCTGTGCTACCGCTCGACATGCTGTGGGTTTACCCAGTGCATTCGCGATATCTTGATATGATCTCGTCTCCCCCGGCGGGATCGCAATCAATTGCTCCCATACACTCTTCTGGAATGGTGTTCCTAACCAGAACAACGGGGTATGGAATACAGTTAGCGTGCCCTCAAAATACTGCGCAAGTTCCCGTTCAATGGAACGAATCGGATCTGTTACTCCAGGTACAATGGCTGACTTCGTTCGTTTGCGCAATCGTTCCACCTCGCGCTCCAGACCTCTTCGATCCACGAATTCGAGCAGATATAATGCTTTCTCATCGGCTACAGCCATCATGGGTCCAAGACGTGTGTCGATCCAGGACGCCTTCAATACATGTTCTTCATCTACTTGTGTAGGCGCTGCGCCCATGATTCGCGAGAAGGCATCCCGGAACCCGCTGCCAGACTCGTAGCCGGTGGACAGCTGGGCATCAATGACCGTACGACCGGAGCGAATATTTTTCAGGGCCAGTCCCATGCGGCGGGCACGGGCATACTCCACAAAGGTCATGCCAAATCGCTTCTTGAACTGACGTCTGGCCGTCGATTCGTCGATGGATAATGCCTTGAAGTCCTGGCCTTTCCAGCGTTTCTCCGGATGGTTCTCCACGGCTTCCACCAATACGCGTACCACATCAGATACCTGATTGGGATGAGACAACGGGCGGCAACGCTGGCAAGGACGATACGAAGCAAGCAATGCCTGCTGCGCCGTCTCATAGAATTCACAGTTTTCGAATTTTGGTTTTCGCGCGGGGCATGTAGGCCGGCAGAATACACCCGTCGTCTTGACGCCTACATAGAATAAACCTTCGTATTCCGAATCCTTGGCAACCAGAGCCTCATAGTATTGTTCTTTCAGTTCAGCAGAAATCATTGGGCGCACGTCCTTATATCAGTAGAGTTTATCCTTATTGATATTATAAAAAAACGATGCGCAGGGCATCGCCGAAAATCAGGCATGAATATTTTTATTTCATCAATACATTCTTATTATTTGTTCGTCCAGTCCAGTTTACCAGAAAGATACCCAGGAATATGCATAGCCCGCCCATATAGACGTAATTCCGAATGACTTCGCCCAGAAGCAGCCAGCCGGATAAGACCCCGAAAAATGGAGCAAGAAACAGAAACGCACTTGTCTGGCCCGGATCGCCCTTGCTTAACAGGTAATACCACGTAGCGAACTGCACAATGGAACCGAGGATCGCCAGATATAGAATCACCCCTATGGACGTGGTGTTCAGGATGAGTTTTGTTGATTCCATGGTAAAACTGAGCAATAACAGCGTTAGTCCGCCGAATAACATCTGATATGCCGTTAGCACCCATGTGCTGAAGTGTGAGCCCCATTGTTTGACCAAGAGGGTAGCGATCGCCCAGGACAAGGCAGACCCCATACCCAGTAACGTTCCTCCGGAGAATTGAAGATGGAAACCAAGCGTGATGAAAACTCCTGTTATACCGATGAGCACCCCAAACCACTGGTATACCTTATATCTCAGACCAAGAAATACACTCCCGAGAAGAACTACCAATAGCGGATTTGTAAATGTGAGAATGGATGTCTGCCCGGAAGGAATAGTGCGCATGCTCAGGAAAATGCAGGCCATCACACCCGTCGTCTGGAACAGACCGATGACGAATAACCGGAGCCAGTCAGGCGCGGTCACGGGAAGATTTTTATTTCGCACCCAGAGCGCCATTAGTCCTCCAGCGAGCGTAAATCGAATGCCGACCAGCAGAATGGGTGAGACATAAGTCAATCCGATTTTGCCCACAGCAAAGGATGAACCCATAAGCGAAGTGGCGAGTATAACGAGCATCATAAAAGCAAAGCGATTCAACCTTTTTCCCCCTCAAATAGCATGTTTTTTTGACCCTTTCAGGGTAACACGCCAACACTTCAGGGTTCATCGAAGTGTAATAACGAATTGAATTTAGTGCTCATTTACATAATATGGAGCTTAATGTGAGACGATATGGTGTAGTAATTACTATAGAAGGTGCTGATTGGAAAGTTCTCTTTGGATGAATGCATAAGGTTTGTTACTTTAGATAAATGGAGGGAGTACCAATATGAATCTTAATAAAAATAAATCTATTCTCTGGGTGTCTGTTCTATGTATTCTGCTGTTGACCAGCGCATGTGGGGCAAAAAACAACAACGAATCCGTACAGGAACACGCCTATCCACAATCGAAGCAGCCCATAGAGGAAGCGGGGAATAGTTCCGTTCCCAATATGGAGGCGAAGAATAACAATAATCAGGCGAACGAAAGTGTGAATGAAGGCAAGCCTACGGCCCAATCGGAATCCTCCGCTGATGCGGCAGGACAGGTCATGATCGTAATTGACCAGACGGATAAGCCGTCCGAGGGCAATAGCTTTGATTTTGCGATAAAACAAATTCCTGAGGGCTATGCTTTATCCGAGATGCGCTGGACGTCCAACACGGTAACGATTGTGAATTCCTACAAGGAAGCGATCGAGCATGGCGCGAATGGAAAAGAAGGGTTTTATATCAGTGGTGACGGGCAATTCTCCGGATTTATTTATTCGGATGAGATGAAGGGTGAACGCGGCAAAGCGACTTTTGTATTTACCAATGAAGAGGGGAAAGAAGTGACCTCGGAGAAGGAAATTAAATTAAAATAATCAGGCAGATCATAACCGTGTGCAGTGCTTTCTGTTAATTCAAAAATGGAAAATGAAACAGACACATTATACGTGCGCCTTCATTTCTCCCATAAATGAGTAAAAGCAGCCGTCAAGGCTGCTTTTTATTGATCTGCAAGCTTACGCTTTGTTCTAGTAGACTGAGTGTGTCCAGCTCTCGTGTCTATAACGGACCTGCTCCTACATGAAGTCGAAGAAATAACGCACCACGTGGAACATGACTGGAGAGGTGTACGTCAGGCTGTCGACCCGGCTCAGGTAGCTTTTTTTCAACGCATCGAACTTATTGTCATCCCCGATTAACAAATCCCGCTTCAGAACAGAAACCGTCAGACTTCCGAAGAACCCTGCCAGAGCGATCAACACACCGATGAAAAGCGCGAAACGTGCATCAAACGGAGTCAGGTAAGGATGAATGAAATAAGAGGCAGCGGTGGTTATAACGAATGCACAGGCGAACCCTTCCCATGTCAAAAAAGGATTGGCCGTGGGCACCACTTTGCGTTTGCCCAGATAGAGCGAGGCCAGATAATGCACCACATCATTCAGCTGGGTTAATACGACCAGGAACAGGACCAGCTTTGAACCATATTCCGGTGTTGCGAACGGGAAGTAGGCCAGATGACTAAGTCCAAATACCATTAGCATTAATCCCCATTGCGTCGAGCTGACACTGCGCAGGAAACCAACCGTGCCCTTATTAATTAGACGGGGCAGGGGCAGCACCAGGAAGACATAGAGTGGAATAAACACGATAAACATCCCATACCATCCAATATAGATCCAGTAGAACTGTACCGGAATCGCCAGATACGCCCATAGAAACAACCTGCGATCAGCTTTGCGGGTGCTGCGGATCATGGAGAAGTACTCTTTCAGCGCGAAAAAGGTGAGTACCATAAGGGAGATCAGGGAGACAATCGGATTGAAGAGGGTGGCGAGACAGAAGATGACAAACATGCCCCACCAGGTTTTGATTTTGTTGCCAATGCCCGAATAATCCTTATCCGGCTGAAGCTTCGTAATGATTTTGTACACGATATGTATGACCAATAAAGCAATAAAAATCAGTGTTAAGGTAAAGAGTGAACTGCTCAAGTACAATCACCTGCTTATCCAGAAGTAAGATTCCAATATAGGGTACCTATGTTATTATGAAGGAATAGTGCCAACTTGATAAGGGGAAATTTCGTTATGACAGAACCACGCTCCATCTATATCCTGCTTACGAATACGGGAACGTTGTTTACCAAAGTCATTCAAAGTTACACCAGAGCGCCATACAATCATGCCTCCATCTCATTTGACCGGGAATTATCCGAGCTGTACAGCTTTGGTCGCAAGCATCCGAGCAATCCGCTGAATGGCGGGTTTGTGAAGGAAGATATTCAGACAGGTACATACAGTAAATATCCAAATACCACATGTGTCATTTATGAGCTTCAGGTGACGGAGCGTGAAGTGGAAAAAATGAAACGGGTGCTGCACATCTTCATTCGCAGCCGCCAGAAATATATGTACAATCTGCTTGGTGTGATTGGCATTACGTTGAAGGAGCCTGTGGAGTTCAGCAACTCCTACTTTTGCTCGCAATTTGTTGCCGAGATACTGCAGCGTTCAGGCATCAAGCTGTGGAACAAGCTGCCTGCGCTGGTGACCCCGGATGATTTTCGCCAAAGTGAACAACTACAGTTGGTGTATGAAGGGAAGTTAACGGAGTATAAGCCGAGCATTGAAGAGGGGGAATGAGGGCAAGGAGTATGTCTTATGCCCATACGCTCGCTGTCCTATTGCTCAAATAACATAGTATAAAATAGCCTGCCGCCACGGATTTCAGGGCAACAGGCTGTTCGGTTTGTGTAACGTTAGATAGATGGTATGGACGAACGGTCAAAATCAACCTCTTCGAGGAATTCGATCACTTCACCATTTGGACTATGCACAACCGCATTTCGAACTTGAAGTGGGGGCTCACCAAGTGAGATCCAATCGGGTTGAATATATGGTTTTGCACCATGAGCAAGCGCTCGCTCGTAGATCTCTTCCACATGGTCTACGTAAAAGGCGAAATGCAGTAATGCCCCATGTTTTACTGCTTCCGGAGACTCTGCTGGTTCACCTTCGGCCGCGATTACGGCTCCGGGGTCAAACAGTTCAATGCAGGTCCGTTGATCCGGTGAGATCAGCATGCACGCCTCAGTAATTTGAAAGGCGGGCAGACTCCAGGAGTGACCAACTTTAAATCCTAATACATTCGTATAGAATGAGAGGGTATCCTCATAATTACGTGCTTGAATGGCTACGTGAGCAAGTCCGTTTACACTCATGCTCATCACTCCTTCGTCAGATTGTATTCTAAAGTATAAAAGGAACGGCGCATTGGAACCATGTGATATCAAAGGATATAATGGGGTGAGAGTTGTAATTTGTAAGCTCTTTTATCCCAAAAAACTTATTAAATTAGCCTGATTCTCGGGAGGGTCTACAAATGGGTTATGTTATAGATGAGATCGACCAGCAGATTATGCGTTTGCTGCAGCACCATGCTCGCATGCCAATTGTACAGATTAGCAAAGAGGTAAACATGTCCCAGCCTTCAGTCAAGGAGAGAATTCTCAAACTGGAGGAAAACGGAGTCATATCGGGATATTCAACCATCTATGATTTGTCCAAACTAAATCGTGGGACAACGACGTTTATTTTACTCAAAACAGAGCATTGTGAGGAATTCGTTCACTTCTGTGAACAGGCTGTTGAGGTTACGGATTTATATCGGATTAGCGGTGAGTACAACTATCTGATCAAGGTACAGACGGCAACCATTGAAGAGCTTGCAGAGTTCCAAGACTCGCTTGTGAAGCTTGGTCCATCCAAATCCCATATCAGTATGAAAAATATAATGGAACACCGTGTGCTGCTCTAAGTAGCAGCGAAGCACGTTAGTGTATGGGTGGCAGGATATTCGGTCCTGCCATTATTCATTGTGCACGTGCACAATGAATTTCGTCTGTTCATCAATATTTATTTGGCTTACCAGTAACTATAATGAAAGCGCGTTCAAAAAAGGTTTATCCTTTAATAACACGGATGGGGTGGGAGAAGATGAGAGAGACAACATTTGTACTGGCACCGGATTCATTTAAAGAGAGCATGACAGCGAAAGAAGTATGTGTGGCCATGGAGAAAGGATTGCGTAAAATCTATCCAACCGCCAACTATATTCATGTACCGATGGCTGACGGAGGCGAAGGCACCGTGCAGTCGCTGGTGGATGCTTCTGGCGGCGTAATTCACCAGAGAGAGGTGAGCGGGCCACTAGGGCAGCCTGTATCAGCGCAGTATGGCATTCTGGGCGATGGGTTAACGGCGGCGATTGAGATGGCATCGGCGAGCGGCATTCATCTGGTGACCAAGGAAACCCGGAACCCGCTTCGCACGTCAACCTATGGCACGGGAGAGCTGATTCGGGCGTGTCTGGATCAGGGTATTCGCAAAATCATTATCGGAATCGGTGGCAGTGCGACCAACGATGGGGGTACAGGCATGGCGGAAGCGCTTGGTGCAACGTTTCTGGATGCAAACGGACAGCCACTTGCACGTGGAGGCGGCGAACTTGATCAACTGGCGCATATCGATGTGACTGGGCTGGATGAACGATTGCAGGATGTGGGGTTCATTGTCGCCTGTGATGTAACGAATCCGTTATGCGGAGAGCATGGGGCCTCACGGGTGTTTGGACCGCAGAAGGGAGCTACACCGGAGATGGTGCAGGTGCTGGATGCTAATCTTTCCCATTATGCAGATGTGGTGAAGCAGCAGCTACACAAGGATATACGTGATGTGCCGGGTGCTGGTGCGGCAGGTGGTTTGGGCGCAGGGCTTTTGATTTTTACACAGGCTGTGTTGCGCAAAGGCATTGAAATTGTCATTGAATACACTGGATTGCGTGACAAGCTGGTACATGCGGATGTGGTGTTTACGGGCGAAGGCGGCATTGATTTTCAAACGAAATTTGGCAAGACGCCTTACGGTGTAGCGCGTGCTGCCAAGGAAGCAGGCAAGCCAGTTATCGCCATTGCAGGTTACGTTGGTGAAGGGATAGATACGTTGTACACTGAAGGTATTGACGCGGTGTTCGGTATTGTGCCGGGGGCGGCTGATCTGGAACAACTTCTGCGCGAAGGCCCGGAGAATGTGGAGCGTACAACCGAGAATATTGCGAGAGTGCTAAAATTGGGTCTGATTTCTTAACATTCTGTGGTTCGGTTATGAGGCGTAGCCTGTTCATAACAGATGGCAATACTGGCGTCTCGTCTGCTAACAGAGATGAAGGCATGAGTTTTTATTCAGATTTCGCTTCGTTATGGGATTCCTCGACTAATTTCTCCGCAGTAATCATATGTTTGGTTCCGTTCAAATACTCCAGATGAGCCTTGCCCCAGCCGCACATGCCATCCAACAGCGTACCAATCGTCTGCCCGTGTTCGGACAGACTGTACTCGACCTTCGGTGGAACATCGCCATAGAGAGTGCGCACAATAATCTGATCCTGTTCCAGCTCGCGCAGCTGTTTCGTTAACGTCCCCTGCGCTACATCGGGAATCATGCGTCTTAGTTCGCCAAATCGCTTCGTGCCTTCCTTCAATAAAATAAACAGGATGAGCGGTTTCCATTTTCCATTAATGGCTTCCAACGTAACGAGTACACCTTGTAACCGTGGCTCCTGTAAATCCATAGTATTCACCTCGATTTAAACAACTATATGTAACTCCATCATACCTGATTTCATCGCATTCTGCTTGTTTTGTCTATGTGAATTGGGCAGAAATAACTGTGTGTCTGGTTCCAATAGTACGAATTTTCGTACCTGGTACGATCCAATTGCGTACTGTTCAGCGCTAATCTTTTCGATAATAATGAACAAATGCTAGAAAAACGAAAAATCCAGCTATACGAGAGGAAGATGCAGAATGAGTCCATTTACATTGGAGAATAAACGTGTCGTGATTATAGGAGGAAGCTCTGGAATTGGACTTGCAACGGCAATCCAGGCTGCTGAGGCTGGTGCACATGTAGTTATCGCGGGACGATCGGAGACCAGACTCGAGGAAGCAAGGGAGCAGATTGCTCGTGTCGCAGGCAAAGGCAAGACTAGCACGGTGTCCATCGAAGTGTACGTATTGGACAATCAGGATGAAAAGCAAATCGAACAATTTTTCAATCAGGTTGGTGCATTCGATCACCTGTTCACCCCTGGAGCTGCATACACCCGTGGTCCGTTAACTTCAGATCGAGAGACGGCCGAAAGCTGTTTCAAGGGCAAGTTCTGGCCTCAATATTTTGCTGCCAAATACGCAGCTTCGTATCTATCGGCTTCGGGTTCGATCACGTTAATGTCGGGGGGCTTCAGCCAACGCCCACTGGATGGTGGCGCTTCTTACGCAGCGTGTAACGGAGCGATTGAAAGTCTGGGCAAAGCACTTGCAGTGGAGCTCGCGCCTGTTCGCGTGAATGTCGTGTCCCCCGGAACCATCTGGCGAGAGGGGCAGGAGGGTACACCTCGCGGTGAACATTTTAAAGACTATGAGAGGCTGTCTGTGCTCAAGCGTGTGGGCTACAATGGGGAGATTGCACATACGGTTACTTACCTTATGACGAATACATTTACGACAGGAAGCACATTGTTTGTGGATGGCGGATATACAATGATTTGATGCGTCTACCTGTTTGTTATACAGGGAGCAGTGGAGGAGTATAGGGACGACGTGACAAGAATCATAAATTTTATGGAATATAGGACTCTATAATTAAATGAAGAAGTAAAAATGATGAATAATGACGAAAAATATTTGAAATCCGGCCTGTTTTTCACCTACAGGCCGGATTTTTTTCCGTTTATTGGAGCGAATGTTCAGAATCCGTTCAGAGTTGCGTAATACAATAGGCCTATATTTCGACAAGCGAGATTAGGGAGGAAAGCGTATATGCAATACAGAAAAATATTTAGCACGCTGCTCATTTTGGTGTTGGTAGCTCCTTGGTTAGCAGTACCGGCAGGAAAGGTACATGCAGGGGCATCGTATCCGGTACCCGGAAATAACGGTCTATTAACGATAAAGTATGTGGACGAGAAATCAATAGAACTACAGTGGGAGTATGCACAATCCTCATCTTCTACACCACCTGATGTAAATTACCAGGTTTACATATCTAATGCTCCTGATCTTGCAGACATGCAACAAATCAGTGGAGCATCAGGACAGGCTTATGGTGATCCGATTAATGGTTCAGCTTCTACTACAAATGGTACATTTTCGAAAATAATTACAGATCTAATAGAAGGCGATACGTACTATTTCAATGTAGTAGTTAAAGACCGATATTTGGAAGCTACGTATCAAATGCAATCTATCCAATTCACTGCACAACTGAGTGAGCTAGATCAGTACAACGAACTCAAAAAGAAGGCAGACCGGGGTAACAGCGATGACTTTATCCAAGAAGCTATCTTGCTGCTTAGTAATGAGCAATTCATTGGAGAGCCTGACTTTAAATCTTTGCCTGTAAGAGATCAGGAGGCTATTGCACAATACTTATTAGAAATTGATCCACCAACAAGCGCTGGATACGAGAACAAAGGGCAAGTTGAGTTTTTGGTGCAATTAGCTCTGAAAGCCCTTGAAGTGACTCGCCAAATCGATGGACCGAATGCATTAGTTGCACTTAATGACCTGTATAGTAAGCAAGCAGAAAGAATAAATCATTTTGATTATCCGAGTGCTGAAGATAATTTCTATCCACTCATTGCTGCATATAGCACTGCCTCCGAGGTAGATAAAAGCACAACGGCTTATCTATACGAACTTAAACTCAAAAAAACATCTTCCATTTCAAGCGTTTTGAGATATATAGACATAGCAGTGGAAGATACACCTTTCATTAATCGTGCAAATACGACTGAGGAAATGGTAACGTCACTGGATAAATTAAATAAAATTCATGAGAATATTCTGACTTATAACGAAGCGAATCCAGGAACTCCGATAACGAGCTTCGCTTTGGATACAAGCAAAATGGATAACTTGACACCAGAAGAGCAGGAACAGTTGGCTGATCATATGCTTACTGAAAGACCGATTGGTGGATATGCAAGTTTTGAATCCATTCAGACTACATTTAACGAATTTTTCCCTGGTAATGAAATTGATGCGTTGGCTGCTGTAAATGCTGCAAAGAGTAGCAACGATATTGATGGTATGATTCTGGCCGTGGAAAATCCTGATCTGGAAATTAATTTACCGAATGGATACTATGAATCCTTGCAAGTTAAGAAATTCATTGCTGGTTTCCTGATTGATTATGTGAAGAACGATTATAGAAATAAAGATCAGGTTCAATATATGATTGAACTCGCTGTTCTGGCACAATCCATCTGGGGGCAGAAGGAATTCGACGTTCTTAAAAACAAACTGGATTTATTTGCACAAAAGTTGGTGGATGGACCAGATTATTTTAATGACCAACAAACATATGTGCTGCGCAGCTTGGGGCAACAACATTTGGACCGTAGCCAAGTAGATAAAGGAGTTTTTGCTTATAAATACCTGCATCAGGTGGCTTTTGAAAGGTTGGAAGGAGAATTTAAAGGGAATATTGTTAATCCGGAGATTGTACTGAGTCTCTTTTCTATGCCTTTGGAATCCTTTGAGAATGCTACTTCTATTCCGCTAATGGATGAATGGCTTGATCATGCCATGAACGAATGGATTGCAGGGGAAGCATTCTTCGATAACTATAAATTTAGACGTACAGGTGCCCTTGATTTATCTAAAAGAGCTGAACTTAGCCCGGAAGGCAAGAAAGAACTGGCCGAATGGGTGCTTAACGAACAAGACAGATACGAGGATGTTGGGAATCTACAATATGTGATCAACCAATTCTTTACGGCCCCAAATGTAACGGGAAACGATATCAACAACACCATAACTGGCTTGGATGACACCATGGAGATCTCCCTTAACGGCAAACTGAACTGGATTGATGTTGCTTCTATTCAGAAATTTGATTTTAGTGGTGACAAAACGGTATGGGTTCGTTACAAAGCCATCAGTGACTTATTGCCAGGACGTGCGGTGAAGATTGTCTTCACGGCGAATGGCGATAGCAACAACGGAAATGGTTCAACACCAAACACGGGCGGAAGCACAGGTGGAGGATCTTCAGTGACTACACCTGTAACGACTACACCGACGACCAAGCAGGAACAAATCGTCGTGGACGTGAACGGAGCGAATGGCACCAACCTCACCAAAACGCCAATTACACGTACAACCGAGGCAGACGGTACGATTAAGGACCTCGTGAAGATGTCTGAGGCGATTGCCAAGGAATCGGTGGAAAAAGCGAAGCAATTAAACATGAATACTGCACGCATTGTCATCCCTGACGCCAAAGATGCTGTGTCTGAGACACGCATTGAACTGCCAAAAGCAGCGGTGAAACAGCTGAACGATGGTGGGCTTAACCTTGAGATTTCCACAGAGAACGCTATTATCTCGGTTCCAACGAAGTCGATTGCCGGATTCGACCAGGATCTATACTTCCGCGTCGTTCCGTTGAAAAAGGAATCCGAGCGTAAAGAAGTGGAAGAACGTGCGAAGAAAGAGCAGTTGATTCAACAGATTACTCCAAATTCAAACGTGAAAGTACTGGCTCGTCCGGTTGAGATTGAAACGAATATGCAAAGTCATGAAGTAACACTGACATTACCGCTGCGTGACAGTCTGCCAACTGATCCGGCTGCACGCCAGCAAGCTTTGAACAACCTGGCTGTGTACATTGAACACAGTGACGGCACGAAAGAGTTGATTCAAGGTAAGCTCGTGAAGCTCAGTGATTCCAGTGAAGGCATCGAGTTTACAGTTAACAAATTCAGCACGTTTACCCTCGTTGTGGTGGATGGACTGAAAGCTTCCCAAGGCTCGCACAACCCGTATATCAACGGTTTTGGTGCGGATTTCCGTCCGGATGCATTCGTAACCCGTGCGCAAATGGCAGCGATGCTGGCTCGTAATCTGTCTGATGAAGCGGGAACTGCATCCTCGAACGCTGTAAACTACGACGATGTATCTGCTACCCATTGGGCAGCGAGTGATATTCAAAAAGCGCAATCCGCAGGCATCATGAACGGTATGAACGCCACTCAATTTGCACCCGAAGGTTCGATTACCCGTGCACAAATGGCGACCATTGCATACCGCTGGATACAGCAACAAAGCGTAGACGCATCAAGCATCACAACACAAGCAACAGATGGTGCTGGATTTACAGATGTGTCCGCCGACCTTTGGGCTTTCGATGCAATTGCCTACGTACAATCGGCTGGCCTGATGACCGGATATAACGATGATACATTTAAACCGAACAGCAAACTGACCCGTGCTGAAGCCGTGAAAGTATTAAATGTACTGTTCAAACGGACGCCGGTAACAGGCGTAACTACGCCATCTTTTATAGACGTACCTGCAACACACTGGGCTTTTGCAGACATTGAGGCTGCGGCACAGAAATAAGATAACCATATCTATAACAAAAGGGGAGCCCAACCATGAAAACATGGCGGGGCTCCCCTTTAAATTATTTAAAGCCAGCTCAGCAAGCACATCGTTGCTCGCCGAGTTGGCTTTTTTAGTTTAACGAACGAAGTGAATGCTATTAATAAGGCGTATATGATTCCTTAGCGTGTTTAATCACTTTCATGTGGAGCGTCTTTGTAAAAAACTCCATCCCGCAGTTGATCTACAAATCCCTGCAACCACTCATAATACTGCTCCGCATGCTGAAGTTTATGCAAATCGCGCAAAGCGTCTTCCCGTTCCTCCGGCGGAGTTGTTCTGGCGAGAATAATCTCCGATAACTGCGGAATGACCTCCCGAAGGCTTTCCTGCATCACGTCGATTTCCCGTTGAAGCTTGGCCCCGAAGAAGTTCTGAAACGTACGGAAAAAGTTGGTTTCGGCCAGATACTGATCCTGGCGTTCCCGCTTTTCCTCCAATTTATAGATCATCTGAGATTCGGTAAGCGAACGTACAGCATAACTCATATTACTTTTGCTCATGTTCATGGACGTTTTCATCTCTTCAAGCGTCATGGGACGATCCTCAAAATACATAATGCCATACAGTTGACCAAATGAATGATTGACTCCATACAGATCCATGGTATTGGCAATGGCGTCAATGACTTTCTCCCTCAGCTCGGGCCGATAGGACAACGACGAATGGTTCTGGTCCTCGGCAGCTTCTTTTCCCACAATCTCACCTCTAGTATATGGATGGGACTCCCTGTTTCCTTTTCATATTTTACATGACCTCGCGTTATTTTAACATAACCCGGAATTACATTTTTCAAATGTATTATACAATCATTTTTGTACAGAAGAGATTAAAGGGAGTTTGAAGACATGATTTTTAGAGAAATTAAATAAAATTTGGACGATTAGGAGTGTGCAAATTGCGTGTGAAATTATGGAGGGAGACAGAAGCGGTTCTCTTCACCCTTCCTGCCCTTATCCCATTACTCATTTTCTGGCTGGGGCCTTTGGGATACATTGTTTATCTGAGTTTTACGGATTGGGACTTCATGAGTCCTGACAAATTATTCGTCGGTTTGGATAACTACAGCTATCTGCTAACCAATTCTGAATTTTACCGTTCATTAAAAGTTACGCTGTTGTTCGGTCTTGGAAGTGTAGTGCCTACGATTGTGGGTGGATTGGCGCTGGCCATGCTCATGAACAGCAAGATTAAGTCCTCCGGCTTGTTCCGGACGCTGCTGTTCTCCCCTTGGGTGACTCCGACAGTCGCAGTCTCCATTGCGTGGTCATGGATTTTCGAACCTGAAGTGGGGCTGGCCAACCTGTTGCTTGGCTGGGTCGGCATATCCCCGATCGGCTGGCTGAAAGATCAGAACTGGGCACTGGTAGCTGTGCTCATCGTCACGCTGTGGAAATCGATTGGCTGGTCTATGGTATTTTATCTGGTCGCATTGCGTAACCTGCCATCCGATCTGCTTGAAGCGGCATCGATTGATGGGGCAGGCAGCTGGGACAAGTTCCGAAGCATTACACTGCCGTTGATTTCACCCACCACGTTCTTCCTGTCCATCATTCTGACGATCCAGTCGCTTCAGGCTTACGACCAGATCAACGTGATGACGCAAGGGGGACCAGCGGGATCAACAAGAACACTGCTTTACATGTATTATCAATCTGCATTTGAGTCCTTCAATGTGGGCGAGGCTTCTTCCATCGCCGTTGTTATTATTCTGATCTGCGTTCTGCTGTCAGGAGTATCTTTCCTGCTCGGCCGACGCCTGGTGCACTATTGATGAACATGACCACTCTAAGCAACCAAAGAAGAAAAGATAATCGTCGTGAGGAAGTGCAGAAACGGAAGGTCCCTCGTGCAGGAAAAGGATTTGCTACCGCACTTCGCTATCTGCTGCTTGCGCTGGTGAGTCTGGCGATGGCATTTCCGTTCTACTGGATGGTCATTAGCGGTTTCAAAACGAATGACGAGATCTGGCAGTTCCCGCCAACCTTCTGGCCCGAAACGTTCCGCTGGAACAATTATGTGAATGCGTGGCAGTCTGCTCCATTTGCCCGTTACATTCTGAACAGTACAGGGGTAGCGGCAGCGATCTGTCTGATCCAGGTCATTAACTCCAGCATGATGGCCTATGCACTCACCCATATGCGTTTTCGTATAAAAGGGGTACTCACCGGACTGATTCTGGTAGGCTACATGATTCCGAGTACCGCCGTTTATTTGCCCAGTTATTTGGTGCTCAGCGAACTTAAATTACTGGATTCCTATACCGGACTGATTGTGTCCAACTGTGTCAGTGTGTTCTCTATCTTCCTGATTCGTCAGGCGTTCATGCAGGTATCCCACGAATTGGTGGAAGCCGGCCAGTTGGATGGAGCGTCGCACATCCGCATTCTTTGGACCATTATGACGCCGCTGGTTCGTTCGTCGTTTGCCGTGATGGTGTTGATTACTTTCATTGACCAGTACAACAACTATTTCTGGCCGATGCTCATTACCAAAGACCCCAATCTGCAACTGGTATCCGCAGGTCTGCGCAGCTTTTTCGTGGAAGGTGGAGCCTACGGTCTGGCATGGCCGCAGATCATGGCTGCCAGTGCTTTTACCATCGCACCGCTGCTTATCCTTTTCCTGTTTACCCAGAAAACGATCATGCAGAGTGTGAATATTACTGCCGGTGTGAACAAGAACTGATTTTCACAACATACTTTATATAGGAGGAATCAAAATGAAATTGGGTCAAGCGAGTATGAAATGGCGTAACAAATTAAAGCTCAGGTGGAGAGGGGGCATGTCGCTGGTACTGGCTGCGAGTTTTGCCCTGATCACCGCGTGTGGTTCCTCTGCCGATAGCGGCAAGGGCACGGGTTCAGATGCAGTAGCTGCGAATGGAGCTGATTCTGCATCAAGTAGTCCGGTCGAGATTGAGTTCTGGTATGGTCTGGGTGGTAACCTGGGAGATAACATGAAGAAGACGATTGACGCCTTCAATGCATCCCAGAACGAAGTTGTTGTGAAAGGGATTGTACAAGCCGATTACACGGAGACCGAACAGAAACTGCAGGCTGCCATTGCCTCGAAAAAAGTACCCGCCGCTGTACTAAGCTCCAATATCGACTGGGCGCGCAAAGGCTACTATGCACCTCTGGATGAGCTGATCGCCGCCGATCAGAGCTTTAACAAGGAAGATTACGTGCAAACCTTCCTGGAGCAGGGAAAAGTAGACGGCAAGCAATATTTCTTACCGATGTACGGAACAACTCAGATCATGTATTACCGTATGGATGCGCTGAAGGAGAATAATATCGACCCTGCCACTCTGACCACGTGGGAGGCACTTGCTGAAGCGGCAGCGAAGATGAGCAAGCAGGAGAATGGCAAGACAACCTTCTACGGCTGGGAGCCGATGTGGGGTAGCGATAACATGATCGACGCCGTGCTGGGTAAAGGCGGGAAAATTCTGAGTGATGACGGCAAGACCGTAACGATTGATTCACCGGAGTGGGTAGAGACGTGGGAACTGTTCCGCAAGTGGATTAATGAGGACAAGACCATGGGGATTCATTTTGGCGGCCAAGGATGGGAGTACTGGTACAAAACCATTGATGATGTGATGAAAAATAAAGCAGCCGGATACACCGGTTCCAGCGGTGACCAGGGAGATCTCGATTTCAGCATCGTTGCAGCCATGGAACAACCGGGCTGGGAAGGTGTAGGCCAAGGCAAACCTGTAGCGAGTGCGATCATGGCAGGTATCCCGGCCGAAGCGAGTCCAGAACAGCAACAAGCAGCTTATAAATGGCTGACGTATTTCTCGGAAACAGTGAATACAGCAGCTTGGTCCATGAACACAGGTTACATTGCAGTTCGTCAATCTGCTCAAGAAGATCCTGCTTTCAAAACGTTCAGTGAAGAGAACCCGCAAATCAAGGTTCCACTGCAGCAGGCTTCCCATGCTTCGGCTCCGTTCCAGGACCCGACCGGAGGCAAAATCAATGATGCACTGAAGGATGCGGCAGATCAGGTACAGATTAATAACATTCCAGCGGCACAAGCGCTGAAGGAAGCCAAAGAAAAGGCTCAAAAAGAATTGGATCGCGTGAAATAACAAGGGAAACAAGTTTAACTTAGAAGAGCGGTGCAGTCATGTGCCGCTTTTCTGACTTAGTAATTCAGCAGATAAGGAGCGTAACCAATGCCCGAATTAACGCTTGGGAGCCTTTCTCCCCCAATTGAGGCTATTTTATTTGACAAGGATGGGACATTGCTTGATTTTACAGCCATGTGGGGCTTCTGGACCGATTGCGTGATGGAGAACTTCCGGGAAGAGCTTGCTGCCCGTGGCCTTCAGTTCAATGCAGTAGAGATTCCTCATATATGGGGAACATTCCATGATGAGCAGGGACGAATGAACGGTTATGATGTGCGAGGACCCCTTGCCATGGGAACGATGGAGGAAGTCTACGCCGTATTAACTTGGCATGGCTATCGTGCAGGATTAAGCTGGGCGGAAGCGAAAATTATTGTGAGGGAATGTTTGCTGCAGGCAGAATACGCAATGAATAAGGAGCGCCCTGCTCAGCCCCTCCCAGGCGTTCTTGCCTTTCTTGAGCACTGTCGCAGCAAAGGACTGAAAATGGGTGTCGTCACAGCGGATGAGACAGAAAATGCCCTAAGTCATTTGAAGTGGATGGGGATTGAATCTTTTTTCACCGTAGTTGTAGGAACGGATCAGGTTGGACGGGGAAAACCGTTTCCTGACATGTTGCTGCTGGCGTGTGAGCGTCTGGGTGTACCTACTGCAAGAGTTGTCGTGATCGGCGATACGGATGGTGATATGGAGATGGCTCGTGCTGCCGGAGCTGCCTGGAAGATTGCTGTCGGTGAACCTGCTCATATCAAACTCGCGGATCTTACGGTTCTTTCGTTTGAGGAATTGCTGGAAGTCGAGGTAAACCGATGACGAGTCATTCGTATACGGGATGGATACTGCTTGCCCTAGCGATTGGATTGGAGCTGAGCGGTACGATTCTGATGAGGGTCTCGGATGGTTTTACCCGCGTATGGCCTTCCATTCTTATGTTTGCTTGTTATGGAGCGAGCTTCACCCTGTTGAATTTTGCTGTGAAGTATATGCCGCTGGGTGTTGCTTATGCCATCTGGTCGGGCGTAGGCATTACATTGATTGGGATCGTGGGACATTACTTTCTGGGTGAACGTCTGAAGGCGATGTCGATCGTCTGGATGGGCTTTATTCTGATTGGCATTATTGGACTGAAATGGAGTGATTCCTGATGGGAAATGAAAATAAACACGAACAACCGATAATCAGCTTCCAGGTCATCACAGATACTCATGTGAGAGAGCAGGCTGATCATATCCATAACCGTCATCTGGAGAAAGCGCTGGAAGACATCGCAACGTATAGCCATGGCAGCAGCGGAATTATGCATGTGGGCGATGTGACCGATCGTGGACTGCCGCAAGAATACCAAGAGTTGCAGCGTATATTGGAGGCTCACGGCGAATCACTGCCTCAAATCCGTTACACTGTAGGTAATCATGATATCGGAGCCATTCTATGGGGAGATCCGCCGCTGAACTTGACCACAATGACCCAGCACGAGGTGGGTCAGGTGTTGGGGCATTCAGGGGATATGGGCCAGGTCGAGGCTCATGGTATTGAAAAACCCCAGAATTCCATCTCAATTGAAGAGTTATGGCAGAAGCGGCTGAGTGATTTTACAGCAATCACAGGTATGAACGGATCGTATCATGACCACTGGATCGACGGGTATCATTATATCTTCTTGGGTACGGAGCAGCCTCATCCAAAAGATTGTGATATGTCTGCCGATCAACTGCAATGGCTGGAATCGAAACTGTCGGAGCAAGCATTGCCGGAGCAGCCGATTTTTGTCTTTCTCCATCAACCACTGATGGATACAGTCGCGGGTTCCATGAAGGAACAGGGTTGGTATGGCGTGAGTCAGGACGCAGCATTAAAGGCTGTGCTAAGTCGTTATCCGCAGGTCATCCTCTTCTCTGGGCACACCCATTGGCAATTAGAGGCTCAGCGTACCATGTACGAAGGTGGCGGACAGCTGCCAACGATGTTTAATGCTTCCTCTGTAGCTTATCTCTGGACGGATGAGGATGAGCATCTGGAGGGAAGTGAGAGTCTGCATGTGGATGTATACCGTGATCGGGTTGTCGTTAAGGGACGTAATCATATAACCGGGAGCTGGATTGAAGGCGCGGAATATACGGTTCATTATCCCGTAAAAGTAAACGGCAGTAATTGATCCATACATCAGGTAAGTTGATGCAATATGCAGGGCAGCAATAGAAGACTTCGCTCGTTAATTGAAGCGGAGTCTTTATTATTACTGCAAAAGTTCCACGTGAAACGTAGCGATGGCGGTTGATTTTGAGCAAACTTGTAAATGGGACCAGCTGGGATTTATACTCAAATCAGTGGAAACGCGCCTGTCAGTACGTACGAAAGGGCGTTGAAGCAATACAAGATTATTCTTCGTGCACGTTATTTAATAAACCTTGAGACAGACTTTCGTCAGCCTAAAGCTACACCCGGATCTGAGCAAACACCAGTCGTAAGCTGGAACTATCGATCAGTAGAGAGGATGTATATGCGCATGAGGGAACTTCAAGTGAATACAAGATATGGCACGGTTCAAGGAGAGCTTCTGCATGGAGCGAGTGTATGGAAAGGCGTTCCTTATGCCAAACCACCCGTGGGTGAATTACGCTTCCAGGCTCCGGTTCCACCTGAGTCGTGGGATGGACTCAGAGAGGCGAAGCAATTCGGCCCTGAAAATATACAACCAAGAAATCCCCAAGCCGAGGGCCTATCCGGACAGTCTCCAGTGGAATCGGAGGATAGTCTTTACCTGAATATCTGGGCACCTGAAAAAGAAAGCCATGATCCACTTCCCGTAATGGTATGGATTCATGGCGGATCATTCGTTTCAGGCGCTGGCAGCCAGCCCATGTACGATGGAACACAACTCGTCCTCCGGGGAGACGTTATCGTCGTGACGATCAACTATCGTCTGGGGCCGCTAGGGTTCCTGCATCTGGCTCCGCTTGGAGAGGGTTTTGCATCCAATGTGGGTTTACTGGATCAGATTGCTGCGCTGCAATGGGTACGGGACAACATCGAAGCTTTTGGCGGCGATTCGCATAACGTCACGGTATTCGGAGAATCTGCGGGCAGCATGAGTATTGCGGCTTTGATGGCGATGCCAGCAGCCAAAGGGTTATTCCACCGCGCCATTATGCAAAGTGGAGCCTCACAAGTCATGCCAGCAGAGCAGGCTTCAGCCATTCGTGATGGCATGCTGAAGGTTCTGGGTGTAACACCGGATGACCTGCATAAACTCAAATCCATTCCAGTGGAGCAAATCATCGCTGCTGGCGAGACGGTCAAACAACAAAGCGGTGCAGGGATGGCCCTGTTGTTCCAGCCCGTACTGGATGGAGTTACACTTCCGAAGTCGCCTCTTCAGGCGGTAGAAGAGGGAGCCGCACAGGATATCCCTGTACTGATTGGAACTACTTTGCATGAAGGCTCGTTGTTCATTCAGCCTCAGGTGCCTTACTCCGAAGAGATCAATATGGTGAAGGCTGTTGATTTTATGACACCTGATCTGGAGAATCGGGCTGCCATTGCGGACAATTATCCCAAAACTGCAGATGGCCAGGCCCAGGTGATGACGGATCTGTTCTTCTGGCGCTCGGCTGTGCAATATGCGGCTGCTCAGCAGAAACATGCACCTGTATGGATGTATCGGTTTGATTGGGTGATGCCGGAGCATCCACTGCTGCATAAATCAATCCATAGTATCGATATCTTCTTTGCTTTTAATACGTTACCTGTATTGAAGTTTATGAATGCCGAACCGGATGCTGCCGCGGTAAAACTTGCAGGTAAAGTGCAGGATGCATGGATTTCGTTTGCCAAGCAGGGCAAGCCTGAGACATCGGGAGTTAATTGGCCTGCCTACGAAGATAATCGCGCTACGCTGATATTCAATCATGAAGTAGAGGTGGTCCATGACCCGGAAGCTTCCAAACGTGAGCTGCTGGGGCTATAGTTCGACCCTGTTTGGACTTCATCTCAACATAGACAAAAGGTGTGTCTCGTCATTGGCTGACGAGGCACACCTTTTTTTACGATGGATCAAACTTGCCGGCTTTAATGGCAAACGCTACGGTACTATCTGTCATCTGAAACTATGTGCTGTGAGTGTTGTGAGTCAGGAATTTTATTTTCTTGAAGCTCGTGTCTTGGACACATCATCACAGTAAAACGCACGCTTGCCTCGGGAGAACAGCACCAGCATGACATGCACGAACAACACCAAGAGAATAAGCATATGCAGACCAAAAATTCCGACAGAGATCCACACCTTATAAGGTTCGAGCATTACATTTTCGTTCAGAAAGGCATAATCGGTTATGATTTGAGCTACGGTGACCAAGATCCAAGGGGCGTAAAGTGCCAGCAACCTTTTAAACAGGGATGCGCTGGAAGGCTCCCCAGTATCCCGGTGAACATATCTGAACCGCATGAGGGCAGACCCTGGAGTCTTGCCATCTCGCAAGGATGGAATAAAGAAAAATACAAACAGCATGGCGATCGCCGTATTTAGCGTACTGACGATCACATTTGTATTACTCCAATTAAATATGGACATCAGATTGGACAGGAATACAACAACTACACCGTCAATGATAAGTGCCAGTAATTGAGGCACAGGATAGACCTTGTTTTGTTCCAGAATCTGCTCGCTCTTCGCCTGAATACTTGCTCGAGACGGGAATAAGGCAAGCAAGATGGGAGCTGCGAAAAAACCCAGTATCGTTCCTGAAGTATTCAGTAACAGGTCATCCACGTCAAACAGCCGGTACGGGCAATCATAAAAACTGTAGAAGCCGGTGATCTGGGTAATCTCAAAGAACAGGGATAAGCCGAATCCGCTTAACAAAGCCTGTTTCCAGTACGATCTCTTTTGCCAAAAATAACGGATATACACGCCAAGTGGCATGAGAAGCATTACGTTGAACAGAACCTGCAGAAAAGCTCTGCCCTGAATCATTCCCATATAGCTGGCGGGTTGAGACCAGACGATTGGTGTTTCTTTCATAATATCTTTTACAAAGGTGAACGGAACAAGGTTGTAATATACGGTATCCGCTGCTTGCTGTGCACATGTATTACGAGTGGTCGGGAAAGGAAGAATAACCAGACAGTACGCAGCCAGTAGGTAGAAAATAAATGAGAAGCTGACCCCAAACCGCGACCAGCTAAAAAATCCATCTTTCCGATATCCGTAGATCAACCAAGGAACCAGCAGAAACATGGCGATAAGGACAAAAATAAAGAAAGCCGTTTGGACAGGAAAAACATAGGGTGACATGAGCAGAAACTCCTTTTATAGGATATATATCAGCATTTCGTGTAAGACACGACTTTTAAGAATA
Source organism: Paenibacillus sp. OK060 (assembly GCF_900101205.1). Classification (NCBI taxonomy): domain Bacteria; kingdom Bacillati; phylum Bacillota; class Bacilli; order Caryophanales; family Paenibacillaceae; genus Paenibacillus; species Paenibacillus sp. OK060. The sequence goes on along the minus strand of NZ_FNFR01000003.1, from coordinate 613,126 downwards.
GTATTTCGTTGTGATGCTCCACCATTTTTCTTCTATAGCTTCAGTATAAGGAACCTTCCTTAAATCAGGGGGCGGGGCAATCTTAAATTTAGTTTAAATCAATTAACCACCGTGGCCTATGTGGAACAATAGATTGCATTCCCGTATACTTGCGAGGAAGCCACAAAATGAATGGAGAGTTTAATACATATGTCTAATTTGCCTAATTGCCCCAAATGTAATTCCGAATACACGTACGAGGACGGTAATTTGTTGGTGTGTCCAGAATGTGCGCACGAATGGGCGCTAGCGTCTGAACAAGAGAATGCGGAAGAAACTAAAGTAGTACGTGATTCGAATGGTAATGTCCTGAATGATGGCGATACCGTTACGGTCATTAAGGATTTGAAGGTGAAAGGCAGCTCGTTGGTAGTTAAGCAGGGCACCAAAGTCAAAAACATTCGTCTGATTGACGGTGACCATGACATCGACTGCAAAATCGACAGCCTGGGCGCGATGAAGCTGAAGTCCGAGTTTGTGAAAAAAATCTAGTCTCCTTTTGGCACGCTGGATTTCCATGTTATTGGCCTTGTCTTAAACCATAAAGAACGTTCATTTCTGCAATGCTGTGGAAGTGAAGGTTCTTTTTTGTTGTGTGGAGAAAGGGTAAGAATGAACCTTTGAAGGATCGGCTTTGTCTATAGATTTGAGAAGGCTGATGCAGAGAAAGGAGGGAAAGCTTTTGAACGAAAAGGAATTGTTTGAGATATACAACAAGGATGTGTACCGAACTTGTTATTACATGCTCCATCATGCTCAGGATGCCGAAGATGTATGCCACGATGTTTTTATTACGGTATTTCGTCAGGATTGGCAGAAGGTTGAATACATGAAGACATGGCTGATGAGAATTACGGTGAATCATTGTCTTAACTTTCTGAAGAGGGAACGCACAGCCAAGCAGCGGGAGAAAAGGCAGTTTATTCTCACCCCTCAACGAACTGCTGATCCGGTTGATACGTTGATCGAACATGTGGAGGAGTCCGAGGTCTGGGCACAATGGGTTCATGAGCTACCTGAAAAGATACGTTCAGCGATTCTGCTGCGTTATATGAACGAATTAAGTTTATCCGAAACTGCAGAGATTCTGGAAGTGCCACTGGGAACGGTGAAGTCCAGAGTATATAAGGGAATTCGATTGCTTAGGAAAAAATGGGATCAAGCCAGAAAGCAACATCAGAAAGGGGAAATGTATAGTGAAGCATACGGAAAATCTGTTGTCTCGTCATCTGAAAAATAATGCAGATATTCGCTATCCCGATTTCGATGCCATGTGGAATCAGATTCAACAGGATCAGGAGCGTTGCCCAGAGCTTCATGTATCAGAGAATAAAGAACATCTGCCGCAACAGATCAAATGGAAAAAGACTGCACTGATAGGAACCGCTGCAGTTATTCTCATGGCGACGCCAGTATATGCAGCAGTCCATTATAATTGGGGTGAAATTTTAAATGACCGTAGTGGTATCCAGAATGCCATGCAAAAGGATCTTGGACAGAAACTGAATCAGTCCGTAACGGTCAACGGTGTGACTCTAACACTGGATACAGCCTTTTCCGATGATAATCGCACGGTTATTTTGTATACATTGGACCCTGGTAAGTACGGAGGTGATACATTACAATTCCCTTCTATTGGCCTGCGGGATGAGAGTGGTAAGCTAATCGAAGGAAGATACTACCATGTTCCTGATCAGACCAATGGAAAGTTTAAAGGGTACTTTGAGACGGAGTGGACACCATCAGGAAAAGAAGCGAATGTCGACTTCACTGTAGGTGGAATCCAAATATTAGTTCCGGAAGAAAAGGAAATTACCCTAAATCCTTTTCAGCAACAATCACAGGTGTTCAATATCAATAAGGATGGTTTGGGTGAACTTGTAGTGAGCGCATTCAATGAAAAGGAAGATAAGATGATGTTGTCTACATCATTAACCTTTGATCAACCGGAGGTTCGTGACTATGCCTTTCCGTATTTAAAGATATACGATCAGAAAGGACAGATTTTGGAAGGGAATGCAGCGGGCATATATGGAAAGCCGGGAGAACATGGTGAATATATATCGGAACAGTTCTATAACTTGGAGAAGTTGAAGCAACAAGCAGCAAGTTATGTACTGGCTTACAGTAAAGAAGAAGGCAAAATGGAGCAATCACTGGATATTGGTATACGTCTGGATAAAACAGAGATGCTTAGTGGTACGAGTAAAAGAGTGCTAAATATACCTCTGGATCAGCAGTCGGATGGAGCAGTCATCAAGGAAGCCATAATTACACCCACCCAAATCAGGCTGATCGTTACTCATAGCGAATATTTCATGCAATTACCATATTTGCAATACACACTTGATGTAAATGGCAGCCAGTTAATTGGAGGGGTATGGCCGTCGGACGATCCGGCACATGAAGCGGAACTGCGCTTCGAAGTGACCTCTGGTCTAGAAATCAACCAAGATACACCAATGACCTTGTACGCTCGCCATAAAGTCAACTATTTTCAGGGTGAATTTGAGCCGATTATGTTATCCGAGATTGGGGAGAAACCACAGTACCTTGATTCAAATCTGGGCGGTTCTATAATCCATTGGACATATTACCGTAAAGACGGTGATTTGTACGTGGAGAGATATAGTGATGATCTACATTTTGGTGGAATTAATCAGACCTATACGATCCAGAAGGGCAAACGAAGTTATGGTACTCCTGCCAAAACTCAATTTGCCGGTGACGGAAAAAACCTGGGTATTGATCGGTATAATAATTACACATCGGATTCAGCAATCGTATATCCGTGGATGTACAGCACAGAAGAACCGGAACGTGAAGTAGCTGTACAACTGGAAAATAAGAATTGACAGGAAATATTTAGAAGTACTATACTGAGTAAAATTTAACAGTCAAATGCATTGATCAGGAGTATTAAGGCACAAGGTTTGGTCCAGAAAACTGTCGTTATGGTGCAAGGCAGTCCAACCTATCCCCAACTCACCTGTGAGCAGCAGGATTGAATCGTAGTTACGTAAGTATCGTCGTTGTTCAGCACACGAAAGGGCTGGATGTTGATAATGATGCTATACGCTGACTTCATGTAGATCCTGACGGTTAACCTCCGTCATCAGGTCCTGAGATGTTATGGCAGGATAGGTTGGAGCATGATGTTTCCAATCCTGTTCATGGATCAAGAAGAGTGGTACCGCGAAGGTCAGACCTGTCGCCTCTTAGTTGAGGTGGCAGGTTTTTGTTTTTTTATATGGCCTTAATGTTGAGAAAAGGCAGGTGCAGAATCATGGAAAGATCACGTGTGATTGAGTATTATTCCAGATTTGACGAGTGGGGAAGGTTGGATCGGGAACCGCTGGAGTTCATCATTAACATGCATTATATCCGAGAGTCACTTCCGGCAACCGGACTTGTGCTGGACAATGGCGCCGGACCAGGCAAATATGCGATGGAGCTTGCCAGGCTCGGATACCATGTCACGCTGTCAGACCTGACCCCTGCATCTGTGGATATGGCTCAGCAGAAGGCAAAGGAATTGGATTTGACACAGCAGTTTGACAGTTTCCATGTATTGGATGCGACCCATCTGAACGGCATTGCAGATGAGACGTATGATGCCTCTCTGATGCTTGGGCCATTGTATCATTTGCAGACGGAAGAAGAGCGAGTGGCTGCGGTAAGGGAGCTGCATCGGGTCACCAAGCGTGGGGGAACTGTGTTTGTAGCGATGCAGAGCCGTATGCGAATGGGCATTACCTCTTTGCAATCCCCGCAGCAATGGAAACCACATGACCACATGGAAGCTATCCGTTCTTTTGTGGAAAAGGGAACATTCGATCATCTGGATCAAGGACGGTTTACAGGGGCGTACTATTTCAACATTCAGGATATTAACCCGTTTATGGAGCAGCACGGATTCGAAACGGTAGACCTGATTGGATCGTCCAGTCTGAGAGCCATGCTCACAGAAGAGCAGCAGCAATACTGGAAAGAACGCGGAGAATACGATGAGTTGATCCAGTATATGATTGAGGCGGCCAAAGACCCGTCAATACTGGGAATCTCGTCTCATCTCCTGTACATTGGGAAAAAGAAATAATCATTAAATCATTGGATTTTGAGAAGAATATGTCACGAAAGTGCCCTCTGGAAAACAGGGGGCACTTGTATTTTTCCTCAAAATAGTTCAATATTAAGATAAATAACAAAAGGTGATCTACTTACAATAGGTTAGATGAACGACGGATCGCTTCATACCAGGGAGGAATAGACAATGGAAATCGGAATCAGTACATTTGTGGAGACGAACCCAGATATAAAAACAGGAGAACTTATAAGTCATGCGCAGCGTATTCGCGACGTCGTTGAAGAGATCGTTTTGGCAGATCAGGTGGGGCTGGATGTATACGGCGTGGGAGAACATCACCGTGCCGACTATGCCGCTTCATCACCCGCTATCATTTTGGCCGCCGCAGCTTCACAGACCAAACGCATTCGCCTAACCAGCGCTGTAACAGTGCTATCTTCGGCTGATCCGGTACGGGTATTTCAGGATTTTGCAACGCTGGACGGTATTTCGAATGGGCGTGCGGAGATTATGGCAGGGCGGGGATCATTCATCGAATCATTCCCATTGTTCGGGTATGATCTGAATGATTATGATGAATTATTTGATGAAAAATTGGAGCTCCTCTTAAAGCTGCGTGATTCGGAAAAAGTAACCTGGGAAGGCAAACACCGCCCTTCCTTTAATAATCTAGGCATCTACCCGCGTCCGGTACAAGAGAAGCTGCCTGTATGGATCGGGAGTGGCGGTAACCAGGAATCGGTTGTCCGCGCGGGTCTGCTTGGATTACCGCTTGTTCTCGCCATTATTGGTGGTCGTCCTGTTCAATTCGCACCACTGGTGGAGTTGTACAAAAAAGCAGCTGCACATGCAGGTCACGACGCTTCCAAACTGACCGTTGCTTCTCACTCTCATGGCTTCATTGCGGATACAACAGATGAAGCTGTGGAGAAATTCTTCCCTCCAGCTCAGGCAGTAATGAATATGTTGGGCCGTGAACGCGGCTGGGGACACTATAGCCGTGCAACCTTTGACGCGGCACGTAGTCTGGAAGGCGCGCTGTATGTCGGTGATGTGGATACCGTTGCTCAAAAGATTATCTATCTACGTAAAGAAGTTGGTATTACACGCTTCATGTTACACACTCCCCTCGGCACGATGCCGCATGAGGAGGTAATGAGAGCTATTGAACTGCTCGGGAAAGAAGTGGCTCCCAAAGTCCGTGCTGAAATCTCGCGTTGGGAAGCTGAAAACGAAACCGCACGTTAATTAGCGATAGTAATCCCTTATATATAATGATAAAAAGGAGCAGGTCCTTCATCCGAGCGATGAAGTGCCTGCTCCTTCTTTCGTTTCCTTATCCATTCATGGCTTAGCCCTTGGACGATACTCCAACAAGAGAAAGAATAACCATGGACAACGTATGATCATATAGCCGTTTCGCGGCCTCTTCACTCTCAATATGGCCTCCCAGGTACAGGTGGATGACGCCATGCAGAGGGGCCCAGATCATACGAACTGCAAGCAAGAGATCGTTCTCCTTAAGCATTCCCTGCTCAATTGAGACCGCAACCAGGGACGTAATTTGTTTGAGTGCAGTTGCTGTTCCTTGCAGACTCTCTGCATCTGGTTTGAATTCTGCAAAAGAACCGCCAAACATCAGCTGATAGAAGCTGGATTGTGTAATTCCGAAATCCCAGTAGGCATAAGCGAGATCGCGAAAATAATTCTTGAATGATGCTTGCTGTGGCACGGATTCAAACGATTGGGATAGGAGGGAGCACCCCTCCATATATAGATATTTAGCTAACCCTTCTTTCTTGCCGAAGAGGTTATATATGATTTTGGTGGAGCACTCCATTCGTTCTGCCACGCGCCGAACTGTAACGGCTTCGGGGCCGTGCTCTTGCAGCAAGGATGCGGCGGCATGCACAATATTTTGGCGCAGGTTTTCGGAGTGCTGGAGTCTGGCTTCCTGAAAGGTAGTGACCGTGTGAGCGGATTCTTTGGAACCCGAATTGTGATCTTTCATCTATCTCATCCTCATACATCCATATTGTTGTTTAACGGTAACCGTGTTTCTTATCGTCATTCTACTGTTTTACGCTGGAAATCGTCAAATGATCAAAAGAAGTTGACAGTACGAAGACAAGAGAGTACGATGATTTCATTAGGAAACAGTGTTTCCAATAAAAAACGAGTGTTCTGAAAAGGTGGATGAGATATGAAGCAGGTTCAAAATCAATGGGTACTCATTACGGGGGCTTCTTCAGGAATTGGGCAGACTTTTGCATTGGAGATGGCGTCAAAAGGAAAACATGTGGTCTTGGTGGCCCGATCGGAGTCCAAATTGCGTCAATTGGCAGAACGGATTGAGCGAACCTATCAAGTGAAGACGGAAGTGATCGTAGCGGATCTATCCCAGGCGGATGCACCACAACACGTTTATGAGGAATGTATGAATCGGGGCATACAGGTTAATGTATTAATCAACAATGCGGGATTTGCCACGCATGGAATGTTTGAGCAGGTGGATGGTGCACGGCAGCAGGAAGAGATTATGCTGAATGTACTCGCAGTCATGAACATGACCCATCTTTTCCTGCCAGGTATGCTGCAAAAACGGAACGGTACCGTCATCAATGTTTCTTCAACAGCTGCTTTTCAACCTGATCCATACATGGCTGTATATGGGGCTACGAAATCTTTCGTTCTTTCTTTTACAGAGGCGTTGTATGAAGAGAACCGGAAACGAGGCGTTAAGTTTTTGGCTCTATGCCCTGGCTCAACCGATACCTCATTCTTTGACGTAGTAGGAGCCGAAGAGGCCTCGGTAGGAAAACGGGATACGCCTGAGCATGTTGTGGAAGTGGCGATGAGGGCGTTGGAGTCAGGCAAGCCGTATGCTGTGCCAGGTGCCTCCAATTATTGGACGGCCCAGTTCGCCCGCCTTATGCCGCGCAGACAAATGCTGAGGATCGTAGGGGGTATGCTTCGGCCCCGTTCGAAGAGTGGCAAGCCGCAAAAGGCACAGGCTTAAGTGTACCAAAAAGAAATAGGCTGCCAGCGAGAATCCTTACTGGCAGCCTATTTAAAAGAAAAGAGAGACTATGATTGCATCTACGGCTTGCGTAGCAAACGGACGGTTTAGGCCAGAATACCTTTGGAGCGTGCTTCCTTGATCCAATCTGGAAACTCACTAAGAAGCCGATCATATAATTCTTCATCGCTTATCTTGGAGATATCGTCCAAAGCAAAGAAGTTAGCGTTATCAATAAAGCGTCCAGGCATGTCATCGAGCTTCTCTAGCACCCCGTAATAGGACCGGCCCAGGCCAACAAATTGCCAGAATAGATTTTTGTTAGAGCTTTCGGTAATTAGCTGGGTAATTTTACGTTCTTTATCCACGCCTCCATCGCTAAAAAAGATAATGTAGGTTGGGATATTTGCATTAGGCTCCTCCTTTGTATACTTACGAATGACATTTTCCATTACCTTGGGTTCATTATTTCCAAAGCCCTTGCTTCCGAGAGTATACGTGCGATCGATGTAATACCGATAATCCTCGGCTGTTACACTCGGCGCTCGCATAAAATCATCAGCAAAGAACCAGACGTCCAACTCGCCGTTGTCATCAAATGCTGCGGCAATCGCCAATATACGTTCAAAAGCTTCTTGCACTATACCTCTGCGGTATAAATGAAACATGGAGCCTGAAGCGTCAAATACAACGGCTACACGCGCCTGTATAGGAGCGACCTTTTTCTTTTCCAAAGACAGTGTAACTTTACGTTTGAGCAGATCTATTTTCGTCAAATTCAGTGGTGCAGGTTTCTTGACAGGTGCAGGGACAGGTGCTTTTGACGACTCTGCGGCTGCGGCTGATTCAGACTTGGCGTCACTATTACTTTCAATTTCGACTCCAAACGATTCGGCAAGTGGTTGCAGTCCACCAAAAAATCCGCGTCCGATAGCCCGAACCTTAAATCCTTCACGATGCTTATAGATTTCTATAAAAATGAGTGCTGTTTCAGCCGTAGCTTGAGTAATCTCGTATGTAATTTGTTGTGAACCTGCTCTTACAATAGCTTGGCATTTCTGAACATTTGCGAAGGTTCCTCCCGCGTCAAGCGTAGCGGTGAAGACACATTTTTCTACAGAAGCCTGGCGTAATTTGCTGGTATCCAGCACGAAGGATGACTTGAAATCCTCTGCATGTTGGAGAACAACGCTTTGGTGGGGATCACTATTCTGATTATAAAATACAAAATAATCGTCCGAGGGTACTTGTCCCCCTTCGTTAACCATAAAACAGCTTGCATCCAGAGCGGAGGGTGCTGAAGCACTTTGAATGGTTACGTGAATCTGGGCCGCTTCATTGATGTTGGTATTCTGGCCTGTGTTCAGATGAATGATTGAATCTGCCATATTTCTGATTGCCTCTTTTCTTCAAAGTCATTGTTAACTGTAGATCGTAACAAGCTAGATTTTGAGACAAATGTTACCAGAAGTCAACCCATATATGACAGATCCGACAGATAATGAATTAGTATCCTGTAAATATACTGTTTCTATTAGTAATCGATGCGGTCAATGCACTTTTAACTCAATCCTATATTGTCGATACTTTAATTTCCTCAGTCTCAATTATTTTCTGCCTTCCCAGTCACCTGGTTTCCGTTCTTAATCAGAGTGTAGCGAATGAGCTTACCACTCCAGAAGTGAAATGTCAGCTCGATCTGTCCATCGTGCAGTTCTTTGAGCCAATCGGGCTGTAGCTTAATTTCATTCGTTTCATAAGAAGGAGCAAATGTGGTCAAGAATTCCTTATACGGTGTCCAGTCCTGTGGCGCTGTGTTCTCACCGGATGTATACACAGCCTCCATCGTGGCAAGCTGATCACCTTGAAACTGGGTGGGAATGGAGAAGGAGTCTACTATACCTGTTGCGTCGCCCAACTCGGGCTCCGTGGACACAATCACATTCCATTTCCATTTTGCACCCTGATTGAACTTCGCTGTGAGTATCCCATTGTTCCCAAGCTTCTGAGTTGAGCTGATCATCCGGGATAACGCAGTGGATTTGACGGTTAACGTGTTGCCAATGAACGAATAATCTGTGCCGGCTTTCAGCAATTGATCACCCGCATACAGGGCAACTAACTTGTTTCCGTTTAATTTGATCGTCAATTGTCTGTCTGCTACAGGCGAACCTTGTCTGAAATAGAGAAGATCGCTTTCTCCTGCGGCAGAACGTCCTGTCCAGGACGCTTGGATCATCTGAAATAAATCCGGGTCATCCCACTGGAATGTTTGTCGATTCAGATGCTGACCATTGTCCCATAACATGGACGTGATCTTTTTTTCTTTTAACTGATGACCGATGAATTCAAAATATTTCAGCTTCTCTCCCTGTTCAATGACATCCGTATGTTTGTCAAAACCGAGCAGGCCATATTCACCAAGAATAACCGGAATACCTTGAACAACTAGCGTGTTGTACACATTATTGAACGTGCTGGCCGCATCATTTTTCGTATCCGTATCGAAGGTGGTATGCCCTGCAATGTTAACGCTGAACGGCCAATATCCGTAATAATGCACCGTAGCAATCAGATTGTGATCCTTTAGGCCAGCTATCGTCTGTTGCAAACTGTCGAGTCTTACCTGTGTTGGTGAACTTTCCAGCGTAGGCAGGACCAACGGGCGCTCGCTGTTATTTCCACCTGTTTCTCGTACCAACTTTACAAATGCAGTGTTCAATTCATGCAAAAGCTCTAACTGCCGTGCCTCATCAATATTGCTGCCTGAGCCCATGTCGCCTGCATTTGTTGCTCCGCGGTTAAAGCGCGGTTCGTTAACACTCTCGAACATCAGCTTACGCGGTTCATCTTTAAACTGCTTGGCAATCTGAGTCCATACTGCTTTATAACGGGAAAGCACCTGATCGTGGTTATTCTCCAGTTGGCTGATCCAGAGATAGGAATCATGGTGAACGTTCACGACGACATAGAGGTTGGCATCCAGCGCCCATTGGACAATCTCCTGAACACGAGCCATGTAGGCTGGATCAACAGTGTAGTCTGGTGCGTCCCCAATATGCCCATCCCATGTGACGGGAATACGAATACTTCGGTATCCCTGAGCAGCGATCTGCTGTATCAGTTCCCGGGTAACTCGCGGGTTGCCCCAATACGTTTCATCAGGTCCGACCGTATCCAGAGAATTTCCCAGGTTCCATCCCGGCTGCATCCCGTCAACATCGCTTTGTAGCGGGCCAAAGGCTGTCATTTCATGTTGTCTGGCAAGTTCAGACTTGGCTGCAGAGGCAGGCAAAGGAAGCAGAATAAACAGACACAGGGTGATGCAAACAAGTGCCAGGACGAAATGGTGGCTAGGTGGGTTCATGAGGGCTCCTTTGGATGGGTATACATCGTTAATCTCGTGTGTGAAGCTTGATGTATTGCATTATATCAAAATGAACGTCTGCATAAATCATGTATTTTCACCCATGCTTCTGCGCGTTCTCCGACTCGTACTTTTCCCGGTGCTCCTGCTTCATTTTCACATAATCCGGATCCGTTTTGGCGATCTCCCATTGTGCTTTGAAAATGGCTGCTGATTCAGCCTTCACCTTATCATTCTGATAAGGCAGGATGGAGCCGTCCTCCTTCGAGTATTTGCGTCCGCCTTTATGATTCGTATACCGCCTTGCCCGCGTATAGCCCATTTGCAGAAACTTGCGTGCCATATCCATACCGACAAAGTCATCCTTTTTCTTATACTCCAAAAATAGTTCGTAGATCTTCTGCGAGGATTCTTTCGCAATTTCAGGTGTTTTGAACCGCCAGTGCGGTAGAATCTCGCTTTTGTAGGGCTCCACCATTAATACTCCTTGCTCTCCCCGGCCAACGGTATACAGTTCAGGCTGCTTGCGCAGATCAAGCTCCTCGTAATTGAGGCTGTAATCAAACTTTTTCATGGATTCCGCTCCTCCTTGAAGATTATTGTTCCTTTCCACCTCTTTACCCCGATTCTTGTACAACATGCACGGTTAATGGGAAAGAAGGGAAGTACATACATAGGAGGGATAAGGGTATGGGCATGTCCGGCAGATATCTTGTTGTCACCAATGAATTAATTGCATCCATTAAGTCAGGTGAAGTCAGTGTTCATGATTGTTCGGTCGAGCTGGATATCGATAAAATGTGGCAGATGCTTCAGTTTACGTTGACTGGTGAAGTGGTAGAGGGGCAGCCTCCTCTGGGATATGTGGTCCCTTTGGCAGGCGAACAATATCTGGGCAACTATTCAGACATGGATCTGTTCCTGCTGAACAATGAACAGGTGCTCGAGGCGTACATGGCGTTAGAACAACTGACACCTGAAGAATTGAAGAAACGGTTTAGCCTGGAACAAATGGTAGCTGAGGGCGTGTATCCTGTCATGGAGGATTGGGACGCAGAGGAGACATTCCAGGAGATCGTTCAGACACTAAATGATGTTCAGGCTTTATATCAGGCAACGGCTGCAAGTGGGAACGGAATTGTCTTTTATATTTTCTAAGTTCCCACCTCTGTCTGTTTAATTTTTCATTATTCCGGTTATTGATAGAAACAAGGCACAGATTGTTGCCTAAAATCCGGTAGAAGAGAGGGAATACGATATGACACAAGACCAGAATGAAGAGAACAAAGCCATTCAAGACGACGAACCGGATCAATTTGAAACCCCTGCACGTACCGATGGTAAAGAATCCGATGAGGACACTGAGGCAGAGGATACGGAAAAAGAATAAACTGAACTGTTTATGATTGGACTAGGCATAGTGTTGTTGAAGCCAATTACACCAAATTTTAAATATACGTCATACCCGAGGTCGGACCATCGTTCGGCCTTTTTTTGGTATTTATTTACCGATCCGGTTTACAACAATTACCTATAACCCTCATAATAGGAGTGAACCACATTTTTCCTAAGGAGGAGATCGTATCAAAAATCACAAGCTATTGAAGTGGATTGCCGTACCACTCGTTTTGATGATGGTTACGCTTACGGGATGTCAGGCCGTAGGTGGCGTAGATATTAGCAAAGCCGTTGTCAACAGCACAACCGTCAATTCCGGTGAATCCAAACAGTCGATGCATATAAAAATTGAACCTACAGCAAACCTCGTCGATGAGGATGCGCTTCAAATGATTGAACTCATTAATTCCGTTTCATTGGATATTGAAGATGCCAAAGTGAAGGACTCCAACACGGCGTCTGTCAAAGGTACACTGAGTATGCAAGGAAAGAAATTACCTTTCCATCTGTCGATGGATAAATCGGAAATGGTCATTGATGTAGACGGAGCGCAAAAGCCTCTATACATATCTTTGGAGGATGACACACTTCCTATGCTAGATACGAAGGCGTTGGAGAAGCAGATCGAGGAGCTTTCCCCGAAATTGCTGACCTTTGCGCTGAAGCATTTGTCCAACCCGAAAAATATTTCCGTAACGCCGGTACAGGAATCGGTTAACGGTGAATCGCTGAGCCTCTCCAAGCTGCATGTGGAGATCAGTGGAGAAGAGCTTCTTGCCATGGTTAAACCGTTTCTGACAAGTGTTGCTCAGGATGAGCAAGGACTCAAGGATCTGATTGGAGATCTGTATGATGTGTTCTACCCTATCCTCGTTACATTCAACACGGTTGATATTGGCGACGGCAGTGCCCTTCCTTCTACGATTAGCGAATCACGGGATGCCGAAGTTGCTTCATTGTATGAAATGATTAAGGGCGGTCTTGACGAGATTCTTGCCAATTACGACAAGGAACTAGCCAACTTGTTGACCGAAACACCTGAATTGAAGACGGTGTTCGGAACTGAGACCAATCTCAAATTGGACTTTTATCTGGACAGCGCACTGAATATCCGTAAACAGAATTATGATTTCAAAGTAGCGTTGCCTGCTTCTGAAGATCTGCCGATCAAATCGGTATCCGTATATGGTGACAGTGAACTGTGGAATATTGGTGGACCAGTAACTGTGGATGCCGTGGACAAAACGGCTGGTGCAATTGATCTGATGCAGGGAGATATCACTCCAGGTCAGATGTTGCGCAATTTTGATTCCAATTCACTTGTGTATCAGCTGTTGAAAGATGAAGCGGGAATCACCCGTAAATATGTCATGTTGTATCCGGACGACGAAACCTATGGCGCAGTCACTGTTAAAAATACAACATTTGTTCCTCTTCGTTATCTGTCCGAGGAATTGGATGCTGAAGTGAAATGGACCAAAGGGTCGGATAAAATCGTCGTTATTGACGATATCACCGGCGATGAGATTGTCCTGACTGTGGGTTCCAAGAAGGCCACCGTTGCAGGCAAGGAAGTAACAATGGTCGAACCTGCTTATGTGGGCAAAAACGGCAAAACTTACGTCCCGCTGCGCTTTATGGCCGAATCTCTTGGAGCATCTGTAGATAAGGAAAAAGAAACAGGCTGGATTTTCATCGACCGGCCATAAGTAAGATTTGTATGTGAGTCTTAGGTTGAGAGGGGATTTCAGAGTATGCCAGATTTCTCGTAATGATCATGAAAGAACACAATGAAAAAATTCCGTTAGACCATTAACGGGATACGTGTGTCCTTTTTGACCCATTACGAGGAGCTTCGGCGTTTCTGAAATGATGAAACGAATCGGGGAGTGCCTCTATTGGAGGTGCTCCTTTTTGTCGTGCCATCCCAAATAAATCCCCAGAGGTGTTATATATGAAAAGTCAATTAATCATCCAATCCAGTTCGATTACATTACGTCCACTAACGCTGGAAGACCAGTACGCGCTGTACGCATTAACCCGACAACCGGAAATCACGGATATTCTTCCCGAATGGAGGATGACAGAGGAACAGCTGCATGGTTTTCTGCAATTTGTTGTTGGCAGTTACGAGCAGTTCGATCCGAAAGATGTACGGGTCATGCTGGCTGTTGTACACAACAAAGATCAGCAAATCATTGGCTGGTGTGGTGTGTTTCCCAATGACATGCTGGATAGTGATGATCGTGAAGTGGCTTACGCCATTTCACGGGATTATCGGAATAAAGGGTATATCACAGAAGCAGTGAATGCCTTAACGACATACTTATTTGAACATACTCTATTGGATCGAATTGTGGGTATTGTAAAGCCGTTTAACCAGCCTTCACGCAAGGTGCTTGAGCATGCTGGATTTCGTTATGTCTCTCGCAGAAAACTTTCGGATCAGGCAGACTACGATTATTTTGAGCGACATAAAGTACAACCGGCACCAGCATCTTCACTGGGGCTGCAATCTCTAGTTCAGCTTCGTCGTGCACGCCATGAGGATGCTGAAGTGCTCACGGAGATATGCACCAGAGCCTTTGATCATGCGATCAGGGTCTGGGCTAAAGGAGACACAGTTCCGGACAGCAACCTTTGTCCACCAGGCTATTCGTCTGTTCGTATGCACAGTTACGTGATCCGTGAATGGGACTATTACGTTATAGAATGGGATGGATGTACCATTGGTGGAGTCAGTGTCAATGTATTGGGAAGCAGGCATGCGAGACTGGATAAAATCTTTATTGATCCCGTTTGTCATGGTCGGGGTATAGGATCTCAGGTCATCAGGCTTGTTGAGGCCGAATTCCCGGAGATTGGGATATGGAAGCTGGAGACGTCGGGAAGACAGCGGGATAATCATCATTTTTATGAGAAAATGGGTTATATCTGTCTCTATGCGTCTGAAGATGAATATGGATATGAGAAAATCATAACAATAGAGCCTGTGATTCAGCTCCCATCCGAGGAAATATCCAATGTTAAGGATGAGACGGTTACTGAATTTTACCAAGCTGATCTGGATTCACTTCGCTTCAGCACCAGCAATCTTCGGGATATCCGGATGACCGATTGCAACCTGAGTGGGGGCAAATTCACCAATCTGAATATGACCAACATATTATTGGCCGATTTGCGTTTAACAGATAGCAAGGTTGAATTCTGTGCTTTGGATGGTGTTCATTTTCAGGATACACACCTCGGCGCAGACAGAGCACCCATGCGTTGGGAGCATTGTGACCTCAAGGGCAGTCATTTCAATGACTGTAATCTATCCGGCGTACAGTTGGAACAGTGTCAGGTGGCAGGAATGAAGATTAATGGCGTGGCTGTAGAGGAGTTACTTGCTGCGTATGAATCCATGAAGGCCAAAAGATAATTTACTTATAGCGAAATAGAGAACGCCCGTTTCCGACCTTTGTGTCGGAAATGGGCGTTTTTTTGATGTTACTTTGTAAACAGTCAGCTATGCTGCAAAGCCTGCGGCTTTTTGCTAAAGCCGGTGCTTCCCGCGGTAAAGCCCATCTGTTGGTAGAATTCATGCGCAGCTTCACGATCCGGGCGATTGCCGCTGTTTAGAGACAAGGAATCCACGCCATGAGTGGCTGCCCATTGTTCTGCTTCCAGAATAAGCTGACGACCGATGCCGGAGCTTCTGAACTGGTCATGCACGATAAGAGCCATAATACGGCAGTGTCTTCCGTTTTTTTCATATAGATAAGATGTTTGGAGGCCAATCAGTCCAACGACACGGCCACGGACCTCGGCAACCAACGTTGCAAAGTTTGAATCCGCAGCGATGTGCGAATAACGCTCCTTCATCTCGGCATACGTGGTTGGGTAACCGAGTTGATCCATAAGAATGACCATATCTTGCAGATCTTCAGAGGAACTGTTACGAATCGTTACATTCAGACTCATGATCGAGTTGCCTCCTTTTGGCGTTCTATTAACGAGAGATCAATAATGGAATCCAGCAAACTGGCAAAGGAGATACCAGCAGCGGCTGCACTTTTGGGCAGCAGGCTATTTCGGGTAAGACCTGGCAACGTATTCACCTCAAGCACATAGGGCATGCCATCCCGAATCATCATGTCCACGCGAGCATAGACACTACATTTCAACACCCGGTAACAGGTTAATGCCGCAGCTTCTACACGTTTATGCAAATCCGCAGGCAAATGGACGACCTGCTCCTCAG
Organism: Paenibacillus sp. OK060; assembly: GCF_900101205.1. NCBI lineage: Bacteria > Bacillati > Bacillota > Bacilli > Caryophanales > Paenibacillaceae > Paenibacillus > Paenibacillus sp. OK060. The sequence goes on along the minus strand of NZ_FNFR01000003.1, from coordinate 596,970 downwards.
CGCCGCCATCATTATATTTGGAGGTGTAATCGAAAAAATCGGCATTTGAACGAATCGAGATAACAGGAAGCATCTGACCATCCAGAACGGCGCAGGTAATCTCCTCACCCTCAATATATTGCTCAATCATGACGACTTCGTCCCAGACGAGAGCCGCTTCTACAGCCGCATGAAGAGCCGAGGGTTCTTGCACCACTTGCGTGCCGATACTGGAACCGCCTGAATTGGGCTTTACCACAACGGGATACGTTAACTGCTGCACAGCGACTGATGACAATTCATCCAGACTGCTTACCTGAAGCCACTCGCCAGTAGGTACACCCGCATGCTGGATGAGGCGTTTGGACATATCTTTGTCCATGCATACGCTGCTCGCGAGGACACCACAGCCTGTGTAAGGAACACCCAGCGACTCCAACGTACCTTGAATCGTACCATCCTCGCCGTATTTGCCGTGCAGAGCGAGCAGTGCCACATCCAATCCTGCGGCTTTGTCAATGAGATCTCGTTTGCTGTTGATCTCCACCGGAATAACCTCATACTTCTGTCCATCCAGATGGTTCATCATCTCCCGTCCGGTGAGCAGAGAAACATTCCGCTCCGAAGATGTGCCACCCATTATCACGCCAACTTTCATGTGAATCCTCCTCATTTCATTTGAGCAACCGTCTCGCCAATGATGCGAATACCTTTGCGAATGTTCTCATCGCTGACTCGGGAGAAGCCCAAACGCATCGTGTTTTGTCCCTGGCCTGGTTCAAGATAAAAGGTATCCCCGGGCATGAAGGTAACGCCTTTTGCCTTGCAAGCCGCCAGCAGCTCCCTCGTGCGGTATTCTGGTGGAAATTGTACGAACAGGTGAAGTCCGCCTTCACCGGAAACCCGGCACATTGGCAGATACTGCCGCAAGCAACGGACCACCAGTTCATATTTTCGCTTGTACTCTGTACGGGCCCGCTTCAAATATTTCTCGAAATTGCCGTTGCTCAGATATTGATAGAGCAGGGACTGGTCCAGCGTCGAGGTATGAATGCTGCGCGCCCGTTTCATGCTTTCCAGGTAATCAATCAGCGCCGCATCCGCAATGACCCAGCCTACACGCAGTCCCGGAAACAATATCTTGGAGAAGCTGCCCAGATACACGAGTCCGTTCCCTTTGCCCACACTGGCAATCAGAGGGGAGACATGGGAACCGGAATAGCGCAGTTCCTCGTTAAAGCCGTCTTCAATAATCGGCACCTGGTACTGGTTCATCAACCGAATGATCTCTGTCCGTTTGGCAGGTGATGTGACGATCCCGGTTGGATTGTGGTAGGAGGGCACGAGATAGGCCAGATCATACGGGTTGGCTGCAAGTTCCCGTTCCAACTGCTTTAGGTCCAGACCATCTGATTCCATATCCACACCGGTGAGATGGAATTGATGAAGTCTCAGATTTTTAACAGCGGTATGATGTGTCGGGTTTTCACACAGGGCCCTGCCACTTTTTTTGCGAAGTGCGCCCAGTACCAGATCAAAACCTTCCGTAAATCCGTTGGTAATCAGAATATCCTTGCCGGTTAGGTCGACACCTTTATTTTCCATATAGCGCAGCAGATACTTCATAAGAGGCCTGTAGCCTTGCGCATATCCGTAATTCAGCAGCACTTCCCCTTCAAGCGACATCCGGTCGAGAAAGGCTCTTTTGACATTGTGCATGTCGAACAGCTTCTCATCCGGCGCGATGCTGGTAAATGAAATCTCACCACGCTCTGAGCCAGAGCCATGTTTCATCAGATCATACTGCTCTGCCTGGATTGCATAATCGCTGACACGTTCGTTCCAGTCCAGCTGCCACCCGGATGTTGCCTCAGGTGCATCAATGGTGGAGCTTACGTAATTGCCTTTGCCTTTGACCGCGTAAATCAGGCCTTCCTCCTCAAGTTCAGCATAGGCCAGCAGAATCGTGCTGCGGCTTACTTTCATGAGTGTACTGAGTTCGCGGGTGGAAGGAAGCTTTTGTTTGGCTTGCAGGCCGCCTTTGAGCATCAATCGCTTCATATAATCTTTGACTTGTATATATACAGGGCGGTCCTCCGTCAGTTGCAGATCGGAATACATCCCATCACTCCCTTATTTGCTATCTTGCCATATTATAACCCCCGCAGAAAGAACCACGATACCTCTGTTTCCCTGCGGAGGTGGTTGGTTGTTTGCGCAAACGTAAAAAAGCCCTGGCATCATGCCGGGCTGGGGTGAAACGTGATCCATCTTTTATAGTGCTGCTGCTTATAACTTTCTAGGTTGGCGTTGCATGACTAGTCTCTCTAGGATCGATAGCTATCTGTCCTTCTACGTGTGTCTATTTACTCTCGTACGGCTATAATTGCAGGCTTTCTAGGTCAATCCAGTTCTATACTATCTTCGTAAATCTAGGATCTTTCTACGTTTGCTTGCTGCAAGGGTCGAATAGATGATGAATCGTAACACTATAAGGCTAGGTTCTTGCTAACTGTACTCTTGTCGTGCGCACGTAACAGAATTCAGTATGAAAAAGATGATCAATCATAGGGTACAATAGACGGAAGTAGATATAAAGACATATGTCTTAGTGCCCAAATTCTTCCTCATACCCCTATAGTACCACTTTGAATCAGGGAAGTTAACCTTTTTTTTGAAATATTTGTCGTAATAGTTGAAAAAAGCTTGAATCTTGCTTCTTATTAATGAAATGGTTTCCCTTTATAATATATGATAGGATGTAAACCTATAGATAATGAGGAAGTGAACCTATTGATTAATATTACTGTGCCAACACCAGATGTCACCATCACGAAGCAGGCTGATCCACAGCTCAGCCACATCTACGGATTCACCGATTTCCACCTGATTACACGGGAACAGGGCGGTATCTTTATGTTTTACAATGCCGCTGATGAGTTGTTATTTGTCGGGAAAGCACGAAAATTAAGACCGCGCATCAAGAAACATTTTGAAGATACCGTATCACCAATGAAGTCACACCGCGAGGAAGTAACCACCATTGAAGTGTGCGTTATTGAAGATCCGGTAGATCGCGAAATTTACGAGACCTATATCATCAACACGATGCGTGCGAAATACAATATAGATAAAGTGTTGTACAAATAAGTATCTCGAATATGCCCCAAGAGCGATAAGAATTGGAATCAAATGATGGAAAGTGCTGAATAAAGCGTAAAGTATTCTTCGCAAAGTTTTGGGACATATAGCCCATGCCTTGCGTCAACAGACAAGGATGTGATCTCCGGATTGCATCCCACGTCTGCCTGGAAGCATTAGAATTTATATTTTCAATATGCAATTTAATATGTAGTTCGTAGAAATGGCAATGTAGAACGTAGAGATGGTAGTACAGGATTAACCAAATACATAGAAGAGGTGATTGTTTTGATCGGACGTAGCGGTAACCCCACACTCAAAGATAGTACGTTTGAAGACTCCAGAGGCTATGGAGATGATCGATATCAGACTAGAATGACGATTAACGGTACGGTAAACAAGGCGTTTATTACGCTGGTAATCCTGCTGGGCAGTGCATTTGCATCTTGGATGATGTTTTTCAATGGGCAGGAAGTGCTTCCTCTTGCATATGGAGGGGCGATCGTCGGATTTATCCTCGCATTGATTATTTCATTTAAACCTGTTGCGGCGCCTTACCTTGTGCCGATCTATGCCGTTGCGGAAGGGATGTTCCTCGGAGCACTCTCGGCTACGTATGAATACTTGTATAACGGCATTACGCTGCAAGCTGCTTTGCTGACCATGGCCGTCTTTATTGCTCTGTTGATGGCATACAAGACAAGATTGATCAAAGCTACGGAGAATTTCAAGCTGGGGGTTGTCGCAGCAACCGGAGGTATCATGATTATGTATCTCCTCAGTTTTGTTCTTGGTTTTTTCGGGATTACCGTTCCCTATCTGCATGACAACAGCCTGATCGGAATCGGCATTTCTGTCGTCATCGTCATTGTGGCCGCACTGAATCTGGTACTTGATTTTGATTTTATTGAAAGTGGTGCCGACAACGGTGCTCCGAAATATATGGAGTGGTACGGTGCATTTGGATTGATGGTTACGCTGGTATGGCTGTATCTAGAAATTATTCGTCTACTCGGCAAGCTGCGGAGCCGGGATTAATTCAATTCAAATTTTTACAAACTTAATGTTGCAAAATTCGTCATCAAAAGCTAACTCGTGCCCAAAACACGCAGTTAGCTTTTTTGCCTTTTACGGGATTGTCTTAACATCGAACTGTGTACATTCTTCCATATATGGATTGACTGTATGGAAAAGAATGTGATATTTTAATTGATAATGATTATCATTTTCGTTAGTCTAATATAGTACCGGCTGTATTGCCCTGTACATTTCATATCAAACCGATCAAGCAGATCGAAAGGAGTGGCCTCATGTTACTGGAAAATGATTCGCAGACCCCTGCGCACTTACCCGTTGCCGGCCGCAGTCCCAAGACGGATCTTGCCAAGGTAAAAGTATATATGGATGAGCACTATGACGAACCATTGTCTATTGCGGATCTCGCCCACAAAGCCAATATCAGTGCGAAATATTTCGTGGACCTGTTCAAGAAGACCTACGGGCAGAGTGCAATGGAATATCTGACCGATCTTCGCATCAATCGTGCGAAACGATATCTGAAAGAAACAGGATACAAACTTCGTGAAATCGCGCTGAGAGTGGGCTATAGCGATGAGTATTATTTCAGCCGCAAATTTAAAAAAGAAGTGGGCGTATCTCCTTCGGATTATGCCAAAAATGCGAGAATACGCATCGCCACCTGCTCCTCCAGCATTATTGGACAGCTGCTGGCGCTTAATGTCATGCCTGTCGCTGCGCCGATTGACCCCAAATGGACCGCTTATTATTATAACGCGCACCGAACAGAGATTCAGTCACACTTGAGACTGACAGACCCGTATACCAGCTTGAGATTTGAAGCCAACGTGGAGCGTTTGGTTCATATCCGGCCGGACGCTATTGTCGGTACGGATCAGATCAGTGATCAGGATCAGGCCAAACTGGCTGAGATTGCACCTTGTTGTTTTGTACCGAAGTATCACTTGGATTGGCGTGCGCAGTTACGCATGATTGCTGCTTTTTTGGAGCGGGAAGAACAGGCAGAGCAGTGGATTAGCGTATACAATCAGCGAGTCGAGAAGGCACGGGATTCCGTAAAACAGAAAGTGGGGCGAGAGAAGGTCATCGTTGTCCGGGTGTATGGTCAGCACCTTTATCTGTATCGAAATCCGGGCATTGAAGAGGTGTTGTACAATAATGGATTACAACTGGAGACGTTTCCCGATGTTCAGGCCAACACACGGTTAACATTGGAACAACTGGCTGCGCTAAATCCAGATCGGATTCTTGTTATGGTGTGTCCTGAGGCCGCATCGAGGGCGTATTGGCTTAGTCTACAGCACTCGCCGGTATGGCGTCAGCTTAAGGCAGTAAGGCAATACCAGATTCATCTGATCACAGGTGACCCATGGTTTGACTACTCTGCCGTAGGCGTGATGCGCATGCTGGATGAAGCGCTCCTGATTTTCACGGGATATTGTCCAAATGTATATCTGGATAACGTCCATGGTGATTCCCGGGCTACATGACATATAATCCATCTATCTAAATGAGAATGTTTATCAAGGGGGATATGTCATGTTTCAACAGAAAAAAGGTAACGGACAAAGTTCCGTTCGTCCATTTCGTAGTACCGGTTTCTCGGCCTTGCTCGTACTGGTATTGATTACGGGTCTGCTGTCTGCCTGTGGTTCAAAATCAGAAGTTGAGGGAGAAGCACAGAAAGAGCAGCCAACAACGGAGGCTTCCACCACGGCCTCATCAGGGACTGCTGTAACCGAAGAGAACACGGAACAAACCAAAGGAGAACGAACTGTCAAAGATGATCTGGGACATGATGTTATCGTTCCTGAGCATACGGAGCGTGTTTTTGCACCTTATCTGGAAGACTCTCTGCTGACGATAGGCGTTAAACCGGTAGCTCAGTGGGCAAGTGGTACGCAAGGCCATGTTTACCTTAAGGACCAGTTGAGCGGAGTGCCAACACTGGATTTCTCCAGTGGTTTGCCTTCTCCTGAAGCACTAATGGCGTACAATCCGGATTTTATTATTCTACACACGGCCCAATATGCTGAGAACGGTGTATATGAGAGTTATTCGAAAATTGCACCAACCTACGTATTTACGAATGCTTCGGGTGATGTAGAGAAGTCTTTGCAGGTGATCGGTGATCTGCTGGGCAAAACGGCTGAGGCCGAAAAAGCCATTGCAACATATCATGCGAAGGTAGATGATGCTAAGGCCAAGCTCGCCAAAGTTACCGAAGGCAAGAAAGCAGCGATCATTCGTTTTGCACCTCGCGGGATCAGCATGATGGGTGGTAACTACTTTAGTGGTTACGTGGTATATCACCAATTGGGGCTTGGAAAGCCAACACTGGTACAAACGGAGAACAGCGCAACGGTATCGACCGAGGTGTTGCCTGAGATTGATGCCGACTTTATTTTCACGGTGGAACAGGGTCCGGGGAGCATGAAGGAAATGACGGATACCAAAGTATGGAACAGCATGCCAGCCGTTAAAGCTGGAAATGTGTACGCAGTAGAGCCAGCTCCGTGGCTGGGCGGTGGATTGATTGCTTATGGTCATGTCATTGACGACACGCTGAAGGCGTTGACCCAATAATAGAGACAATCCATTGATGTATTGATCGAAATATGAGAAATGTAGCTCCCTGCGGAGTGCCAGAAGCCGGACAAATTCCAGCGTTTCAGGTATTCCGTGAGGGAGTTTTTTTATTTTGAGGGGTAACCAAGTCGGTTACAGAAATGTGGAAATATGGAGATAATCAAAATCATTTCTGGATATCGTCCATGGGACAGCCGGATTTACTCTCTTATAATTGGTAATGAGAATCAATCTCATACATTTCAATAATATTATTAAACATAACAGTATAAGTTGAGTTTATGAACTACACAGAAACGGAGACGTCAGAAAAAACCTGGAGAAGCGAAGCGTTCGCCTGAAAGCTTTCTGAAAGAAAGCTACGTCGAAAGCATAGGCTATCTCCGGATTTCTCCCTTTATAAGAGGGGATAGAGGAAATCTGGAGATAACAGCGATTGGAAGGTTATTCTGACGGTGGAGTGTATGTGTAATTCAATATTCAACTTATATACGCAGAACAACGAGGAGGAACCATCCGTAATGACGTTTCAGCCCAATCAACCCGCATCTGGCACCCTTGAACATATCGCACGCAGTACAGTACAGATTCCCCGTGCCGAACAATGGACCATGAAATCGCGCAACGGCAATCATGCCTATCAGATCATGGTATTCCAACCGGCAGAAGCACCACCGCCTTCGGGATATCCGGTGATCTATCTACTGGATGCCAACTCGGTGTTTGGCACGATGGTCGAAGCCGTCCGTGTACAGGGCCGCAGACCGGAGAAGACCGGAGCACTTCCGGCCATTGTTGTTGGCATCGGGTATCCAACGGCCGGTCCTTTTTCACCGCACCGTTACTATGACTTTACCCCGCAGACCACAACGGAATATACCCAGAATTCGGATGGAACACCTTTACCAAAACAGGGTGGAGCCGATGAATTCTTGCAGTTTATTGAAGAAGAGCTGAAGCCGGATATGGAACAGCAGTTCAGGATTGATCGGAGCAGACAGGCTATTTTTGGTCATTCCCTTGGTGGATTGTTCGTGTTGCATACGCTGTTCAAGAAACCGGAAGCTTTTCGCTATTACATTGCGGGCAGCCCTTCGCTTCACTGGAATCAGAACGTCATGCTGGCGGAGGAACAGGAATTTGTCGCACGGCTGGAGCAGCATCCCGTGAACGTCAAGGTGTGGATTGGCATGGGTGAACAGGAGAAGACACATCCTGCGCGCAACAATGATAAGGCTTCGAGTCTTACAGAACGGTTGTCTGCGCTGAATCAGCCCGGTCTGGACATTAAATATACCGAGTTTGAAGAAGAAAACCATGTATCCGTATTGCCGTTTCTGATTAGTCGTACGATGCGTTTTGCCTGCAGCCCGGAGTCATAGGAGGAAAGAGACGACAGTATTTCTCAATCAGAGGTATCGGTATGGGAGATTGGGCGAAAGGCAAGTGGACCGAAATGTGACGGATTTACGGATGATCCAATCAGGTTCAGCAGGCTAACATATCTCTCCAATAGGAGAGGGAGCAGTAATGCAAGGGAGGAACAGGAGTGAGTTACACAGGGATTGATGGAAAAGTAGCCGTAGTCACCGGTGCTGCGCAAGGCATCGGTGCAGCCGTGGCGAGATTGCTTGCCGAGCAGGGCGCTATTGTTGCAGCTGTCGACATACGAGAGGATCAGTTGAATCAACTGGTCACAGATCTGCATAGTCAGGGTTATCAAGCAACAGCCTGTCCTGTGGATATATCTAATCGTCAATTCGTCGAAGATGCAATCCAGCGTATTGAGGAGACATTAGGTCCGATTGGCATTCTGGTGAATGCAGCGGGAGTACTATACACGGGGGCTGTGAGTGAGCTTCGCGATGAAGAGTGGACAAGAACTTTTGACGTGAATACACATGGTGTATTTTACATGTCACGTGCTGTGGTGCGATACATGGCCGAACGTCAGTCGGGGGCGATCGTTACTGTCGGTTCAAATGCTTCTGGTGTGCCCCGGATGCATATGTCCGCCTACGTAGCCTCCAAAGCGGCTTCAACCATGTTCACCAAATGTTTGGCTCTTGAATACGCCTCAGATCATATCCGCTGTAACATTGTATCTCCAGGTTCGACGGATACCGATATGCAGCGTGCATTGTGGGCGGATGAGCAGGGAGCACAGGCAGTTATCGCGGGTTCCCAGCAAGCATACCGACTGGGCATACCACTGAACAGGCTGGCGTTGCCATCGGATATAGCGGATAGTGTGCTTTTTTTGGTATCGGATCAGGCTAGACATATTACGATGCATAACTTGTGTGTGGACGGAGGCGCCACGCTAGGTGCCTGAATCAAGATAAGGAGATGATAATCATGTCAAAAGCGGGTACGGTTGCTGCAACTTCCGCCTTACACCTTCTGGAACAATATCGAGAGGGGACGTCCTTTTTCTGGTCTTCACCGCAACATACCCTGTTAGCTCAAGGGGAACAGATCCGATGGTCTGCCATGGAGGTATCGGAAGGGAATACAACGGATTCCATGGGCGCGGTTAATGTTACTGAACAAAAGCGGAAGGAAGAAACGCAGCTTTTCATTAACCGGATGGAGCAGTTGATGGAAAAGGCGAGACGCTCGGGCCAAACGAAACCGATTGTGGTCGGCGCCATTCCGTTCGATCCGATACATTCTTCTGCAGAGCTATTCGTACCAGAAAAGATCCAATGGGCTGAACCCCTATCCCCGGACTCCAGAGCATTGGTGGAAAAACGTCCAGCCGCGGTGGGTTGCGCGGTACGTGAAGAACCTGCCGGAGCCATATTTCAGCAAAGCGTAAACAACGTTTTGATGGATCTGAATCAAGGCGATCTCCACAAAGTTGTGTTATCCCGTACGCTGCATGTGACTTCACAGACAATTGTGGACACACATCAGTTACTCCGTAATTTGTTCAGGGATAACACACACGGATATACATTTGCTGTTCCGATGACAAAACTCTCTCTAGCAAAAGGTGATATAACAACGAATAAACGCGCTTATGTGGAGGCGGAAAAAGAAACTCATCGGACTTATATCGGAGCGAGTCCCGAATTGCTGGTTACCCGGAAAGGGTCCAAAGTGAGAGCCAATCCACTCGCTGGGTCTGCTGCCCGGAGTGATGATCCGGCTGAGGACCGTCGCCGTGCAAAAGCACTGCTGGCTTCCGCCAAAGATCGCCATGAACATGCAGTAGTCATTGAGGCTGTGGCGGAAGCGCTGCGTCCGTTGTGTAAGCAGCTATCCGTCCCGGCAGAACCCTCCTTGATCCAAACACGAACCATGTGGCACTTATCTACGGAAATTCACGGGGAGCTTGCTGATGTGAACACATCATCACTGGAACTTGCGTTTGCTCTCCACCCTACACCAGCAATTTGTGGAACGCCTGTACAGGCCGCTCGGGAAGCCATCCGAGAACAGGAACCGTTTGAACGGGGATTATTCACCGGCATGGTGGGCTGGTGTGACAGTGAGGGTGACGGCGAGTGGGCTGTAACGATCCGATGTGCGGAAGTGGAAGGGAATACGCTTAAACTGTTCGCTGGCGCGGGTATTGTGGCAGGTTCTACAGCCGAAGCGGAGCTGGCAGAGACCTCAGCGAAATTCGGAACAATGCTGCTCGCCATGGGTTTGGATTCATCTGTGTCCAGTATGAAGGAGGAATGAATGATGCTGTCAGGATTTCAGGCCTGGCCTGAGGAAGTTGCCGAACGTTATCGTCAGGAAGGCTGCTGGGAAGGAATTACGTTTGGAGAAATGCTCCGCCAGCGCGCAGAACTATATGGCAATCGAGTAGCCGTTATCAGTGGTGAACAACAATTAACCTATGCGGAGCTGAACGATCGGGTGGATCGTCTGGCCGCTGGCTTATATGCCAAAGGAATACGACAGCATGATCGAGTTATTATCCAGCTGCCCAATATTACGGCGTTTATCGAGGTGTGTTTTGCCTTATTCCGCATTGGTGCACTGCCTGTATATGCACTTCCCTTACATCGGAAGAGTGAGATTACGTATTTTGCCCGTTTCTCTGAGGCCGTAGCATACGTGATACCTGATCAGGATGGAGGGTTTGATTACCGCACACTGGCCGAAGAGGTTCAGGCAGAGGTTCCGGGACTTCGGCATGTATTCGTGGCGGGAGAAGCGGGGCGATTTACGGCTTTGGAGGATGTTTATACAGCACCAGTCACACTGCCGGATGAGCCAGTTTCTTCGGATGTTGCTTTTCTACAGTTGTCTGGTGGAAGTACCGGGCTGTCCAAAATGATTCCCCGCACTCATGATGACTACATCTATAGTTTGCGGAGAAGTGTGGAAGTCTGCGGACTTACCCCAGATAGTGTCTACCTGGCCGTTCTGCCTATAGCACATAACTATCCCATGAGCTCACCCGGCTTTCTGGGTACGCTGTATGCGGGTGGAACCATTGTACTGTCACGCGGGTCCAGCCCGGATGAAGCTTTTCCACTAATTATGCGCCATAAGGTAACCATAACGGCTCTTGTACCACCACTTGCACTCATATGGTTGAATGCGGCGGCTACCCGGGGGATTAAACTTCCTTCACTTGAGGTGCTTCAGGTTGGTGGAGCCAAATTCAGCGCCGAGGTGGCTGCACGTGTTCAACCCGTCCTAGGCTGCACCTTACAGCAAGTGTTCGGCATGGCGGAGGGGCTGGTGAACTACACCCGTCTGGATGATCCGTTGCATGTCATTGTTAACACTCAGGGCAAGCCGATGTCTCCGTATGACGAAGTACGAATTGTGGATGACGAGGACATGGATGTGGAACAGGGACATTCGGGGCATTTACTGACACGAGGGCCTTATACAATTCGTGGTTATTACAAGGCTGAGGAGCATAATGCCAGATCGTTTACCACGGACGGTTTCTATCGTACCGGAGATATTGCCAGTCTTACGGCTGATGGATATCTCGTTGTGGAAGGACGGGCGAAGGATCAAATCAACCGTGGCGGTGACAAAGTGGCTGCCGAGGAAGTGGAAAATCATCTGCTGGCCCATCCTGCCGTACATGATGCGGCATTAGTATCCATGCCGGATGAATATCTGGGCGAGCGCTCCTGTGCATTTATCGTGCCGAGCGGTGAAGCTCCGTCAGCTGCCGAAGTGAAATCTTTTCTGCGTAACCGGGGCCTGGCGAGCTATAAAATACCGGATCGGATTGAGTTTGTGCAGTCTTTTCCCAAAACTCAAGTTGGCAAAGTAAGCAAAAAGGCGTTGCGTGAGATGATTACGGCTAAACAGCCCATATCCTGATTGTAACGACTGATAGATAGCACTACAGCGCAGTGATGAACATGATTGTGATAAATAAAGCTGAAAAGAGGGATATTCATGGCACTTCCAAAGATTCAACCCTATGCAATGCCTGTAGAGTCGGAGCTTCCTGTCAACAAGGTAACATGGACACCGGATACGAAGCGCTCGGTACTCCTGATCCATGATATGCAGCAATATTTTATGAACGCCTTTACGGCAGGGCAATCCCCTGTTGTGGAGCTGATCGATCATATTTCACAACTTCGTTCAAAGTGTCATGAGCTGGGCATTCCGGTGGTCTACTCCGCACAACCGGGCGGACAGACTCCGGAGCAGCGTGGGTTACAGCTGGACTTTTGGGGTGCGGGAATTGATGGAGGACCTGTGCAAAAAGAAATTATTGATGCGCTCGCACCCGCTCCCCAGGATACGTTCATGACCAAATGGCGATATAGCGCCTTCCAGAAAACAGAACTGTTCGAACTAATGCAGCGGGATGGTCGTGATCAACTGATCGTCTGCGGCATTTATGCTCATATCGGATGTCTGATGACCTCTTGCGAAGCCTTTATGAGAGACATTCAGGCGTTCCTGGTGGCGGATGCAGTAGCTGATTTTTCGGTGGAAAAACATCGCATGGCCCTGACGTATGCAGCAGAACGGTGCGCGGTAACACTGACAACCGGACGTTTACTTGAATCTCTAAATGATTCTGCCGCTGACGGAAATGAAGGAGCACTGAAATCCGAAGTGGGTGAGCAAGGGGAGCGCTCCTATGCTGCATCTGCTCAGGTGGCTGTATTGGAGGCTGAGCAGCAAACGGCATCCGCAGCAGAGCCAATTCAGGACGGAAGTCATGGCGTTGAACAAGTCACGTTGGAAGCATTGAGAAATCAGGTTGGAGAGATGCTCCAGGAGCAGCCTGGCAACATTGGAGAGCACGATGATCTGATTCAGATGTGGGGACTGGATTCCATTCGTATTATGAGTCTGGCTGAGCGCTTTCGAGTGGAAGGAGCGGGGGTAACGTTCGTGGATCTGGCGGAGCTGCCTACATTGGCTGCATGGGCAGCATTGCTTGATAAGGCCCAAAATAAGGTGCTTCCGAACGGAGACTACTTTTGAGCGGGGCCGTGCATACGTCGCACAGTCGGGACACGGCTTGGCCCCTGTCCTCTGCACAGTCAGGCATCTGGTTCGCTCAGCAGTTGAATCCGGACAATCCGATGTACAATACCGCCGAGTATGTGGTCATCGAGGGTAGTGTAGACACCGGACGATTCGAAGAAAGTGTGCGACAGACCGTTTCGGAAGCAGAATCGCTGAATATGGTTTATGGCGAAAATGAACAAGGTCCATGGCAGTCTTTGAACAGCAACCCGGATCATTGGACATTTCATGTCATCGACGTGAGGGAGGAACCGGAGCCCCACACAGCAGCACTGGCCTGGATGAAAAATGATCTGGCCAATCCCGTCAATCTGGCGACAGGTCCACTCTTCACGGAGGCATTGTTCCAGCTGAGCCATGATTGTTATTACTGGTACCAGCGCATCCATCATATCGCGATTGACGGATACGGCGTTTCGCTGATTACCCGCAGGGTGGCGAGCCTATACTCTGCAAGGGTAAGAGGAGAAGGTGTAGATCAAGTCCAGCAGGGGGCGTCGTTTGGCTCATTGACGGCTGTACTTCAGGAAGACGAGGCTTATCTTGGCTCCGTGGACAAAGAGCAGGATCGTCAGTTCTGGATGGATCGATATGCTGATGAACCGGATGTTGTCAGTCTGGGGGAACGGGCTCCGCGAACCTCTACCTACTTCCTGAGACAGAGCGGTCTGCTTACACAGCCGCAGCGCGAGCAAATGCAGGCGGCAGCGGCAAGGTTCGGTGTGACCTGGCCGGATTTGTTTGTAGCGGCAACAGCCATTTACGTACACCGAATGACAGGGGCGACCGATGTTGTGCTGGCCCTGCCCGTGATGTGCCGATTGGGATCAACATCCTTGCGGGTTCCGGGTATGGTCATGAATGTACTTCCGCTGCGTATCAACGTAGATTCAAATCTGACCGTGTCAGAGTTGCTGAAACAGGTTGTCCAGGAGATTCGGGCGGTACGCAAGCATCAACGCTATCGGCACCAGGATCTGCGGCGTGATCTGAAGCTGCTTGGAGAGAATCGTCGCCTGTTCGGACCCATGATTAATGTCATGCCATTCCACCATGAATTAAACTTTGCAGGGCAGCGCGGCATGATTCACAACCTGTCCACGGGCCCGGTAGACGATCTGTCCATTCATGTGGTGGACCAAGGGCATGGTCATGGGCTGAGTATTGATTTTGATGCGAATCCGTCTATCTACAATGATTCCGAACTGCAGAACCATCAGCTTCGTTATATGCAGCTGCTGAACTTGGTAATGCAGGAAGGCATGGAGACGGTGGGACGACTGGACTTGCTGCTCCCTGCCGAACGTGAACAAGTATTGGTGACATGGAATGGAACGGGAGGGGTGACGGCCGATAGCAATTCAGCAGCACTGTTTGAACAGCAGGTCCGCCGCACACCTTCTGCAACGGCGCTGACATTCGAAGGGGAGTCCCTGACATATGCGGAGCTGAATGAACGAGCGAATCAGTTGGCTCATGAATTGATACAACGATATCAGGCAGGACCGGAACAGCGGGTGGCCATTGCTCTGCCTCGTTCGCTCGAAGTGGTCATCGCCATTGTGGCTGTCCACAAAACGGGGGCCGCCTATGTGCCGCTTGACCCTGACTATCCCGAAGAGCGTCTGATCTACATGTTGGCTGATGCCAAGCCTGCTTGTGTGGTGACGGTGATGGACCATGTTTCCAGTCTACCGACAACATCCAGTGTACCGATGATGATCATGGATGAACCGAATACTGCTACGGCAGTGAGTCGCCGGCCTGGAAGTAATCCCGAAGGTGATGATTCGACAAGTACAGCTTCTCTGCTCAATCCTTCGTATATTATCTACACTTCAGGCTCCACAGGTAAGCCCAAGGGCGTAGCCGTAACCCATTTGGGGCTGGCGAATCTGCTTGAGGATATGAAGACGAGACTACAGGTTGGTCCGCAGGACCACTGGCTGTCGGTGACTACGATTGCTTTTGACATATCCGTACTGGAAGTATTTCTGCCGCTTACGACGGGTGCCCGGCTGGATATTGCACACAAAGAGACGATTCTTGATCCGGTAGCTCTGGCTGGGAAGATGAGAGAGCTGGGAACCACCATCATGCAGGCTACGCCTACGTTATGGCAGTCTTTGGTGACGAGCCGCCCAGGACGATTCGATGGGCTAACCGTGATTACCGGAGGAGAGGCGCTGACGGAGGAACTGAAGCTTTCTTTGCAGGAATTGGGGTGTCACGTCAATAACCAGTACGGCCCAACCGAGACAACCATTTATTCCACGGCTGCCTCGTTCGGCACAGGGGTGATGGGGAAACCGTCGATTGGTGGTCCGGTTCGCAACACACAGCTATATGTGCTGGATCAAGGCTTAAAGCCAGTACCCTCGGGTGTAGTAGGGGAACTCTATATCGCAGGCGAAGGGCTTGCGCGCGGGTATTTGGGCAGGCCTGATCTGACCGCAGAACGCTTTGTAGCCAATCCCTTCGGTCAGCCAGGCAGTCGGATGTACCGTACAGGAGATTTGGCGAAATGGCTGCCGGATGGTTCTATCGATTATTTGGGTCGTGCAGATCATCAGATCAAAATTAGAGGTTTCCGGATAGAACTGGGCGAGATTGAATCGGTAATCTTCAGGTATCCTGGCGTAGCTCAGGTCACGGTCATGGCTCGCGAAGACCAACCGGGAAACCAGCGATTGGCAGCGTACGTAGTGGGTGAGTCTGAACTCGAGAATCGTATGGATCTGGCAGAACTAAGAGCTTACGTGGCGGATGCGTTGCCGGATTACATGGTGCCTGCTGCATTCACACTACTGCCCGAGATGCCGTTGACACCGAATAAAAAGATCGATCGCAAACAGCTTCCTGTGCCTACTTTGCTGTCCAATGCCAATGGACGGGAGGCGCGCACGCCACAAGAAGAAATTCTGTGCAGTCTGTTCGCTGAGATTCTTGGTGTTGGTCGTGTGGGCATTGACGATGATTTCTTTGAACTGGGTGGGCACTCCCTGCTGGCTGGACGAATTACAGCACGTATCCGTGATGTATTCGGTGCAGATCTAACGATTGGCAGTGTATTTGAAGCTCCAACCGCCGCAGGCCTAGCCAAACGATTGGATCAGGCGAAATCGGTGAGACCTGTTATTCAGCCTGTTTCACGTCAGGGGGAGCTTCCGCTCTCCTTTGCCCAGCGGAGGTTGTGGTTCATGTATTGTCTGGAAGGCGCCAATCCGACGTATAACATTCCGCTGGTTGCCCGGTTGGCCGGGAAGCTGGATACGGATGCTCTGGAGAACGCCCTGCAGGATATTGTAGACCGTCATGAGACATTACGAACGTTGTATCCGCCTGAAATGGGTTCTGCGAGCCAGCATATTCTGAATGCTGCTGACGTCAAAGTGAAATTGAATATAACCGCTGCTACGGAGCAGGAGCTTCCCGAGCTTCTGACAGAAGCGTCACGCTACAGTTTCCAGCTTTCCACTGAACCAGGCATTCGTGCCGAGTTGTTCAGAATCGGCGCTGATGAGCATGGGCTGTTGTTGCTGCTGCATCATATTGCCGGGGATGGATGGTCATTGTCACCGCTCATCCGCGATCTGTCGGTGGCTTATGCATCACGCTTGCGGGGTTCTTCACCTGCCTGGGAGCCGCTGCGCATTCAATATGCCGACTATGCGGTGTGGCAGGAGAGATTGCTAGGGAATGAGAACCAGCAGGACAGTCTGATTGCAAGACAGATGGAATTCTGGAGCAACCAGCTGGCCCATTTACCGGAGCAGGTTACATTCCCTACGGATTACGCACGTCCAGTCGTGTCCAGTTATCGCGGTGGGTCAGTGCCTTTTACGATCAGTCAACGTTTGCATGAGCAATTGATGATCATCGCACGTGAGAATAAAGTCAGCCTGTTCATGGTGCTGCACTCGGCACTGTCCTTGCTGCTTACCCGAATGGGTGCAGGAACGGATATCGCGATAGGAACACCGATTGCCGGACGGAGCGATGATGCGCTGGATGAAGTCGTGGGTATGTTCATTAACACCCTTGTGCTGCGCACAGATACTTCAGGTGATCCAACATTCCGTGAGCTGCTGGCTCGTGTGCGGGAAGTCGACCTGGCTGCATATGAACATCAGGATCTGCCCTTTGAACGGTTGGTTGAAGTATTAAATCCGCCTCGGTCGCGTTCCAAACATCCGCTGTTCCAAGTGATGCTTGTTCTGCAAAATACACCGGATATTCGTCTTGATCTACCGGATATTGCGGCGGAAACCCGCATTCATGGTGTGGGTTCATCCAAATTTGATCTAACCCTTGAGCTGACAGAGCAGCGTGAGCATAACGGGTCTCCAGGCGGAATTGAAGGTGTGCTGGAATATAGTGCAGATCTCTTCCGGGAGTCTACTGCAGGTGAACTTGTGGTCCGATTGATGCAGGTGCTTGAAGATGCAGTGCAGCAGTTGGATGAGCGAATCAGCAGATTTCATGTCGTGACCCCAACAGAGCAGGCCCAGCTTGAAAAAGAATGGTCCTTTACGCTGAGTGAGGATGCACAACTGACCATAGCCGAGCGCTTTGAAATACAAGCAGCGGCTCATCCGGAAGCGACTGCCATGACCTGTGAGGATATCACCTTGAATTACAGGGAGCTGAATGCAAGAGCCAATCAGCTTGCCAGATTACTGATCGCTCAAGGCGTGGCACCGGAACAAATGGTAGCACTGGCCTTGCCTCGTTCTGTTGAAATGGTTGTGGGCATTCTCGCCGTGCTAAAAGCAGGGGCCGCTTATCTGCCGCTTGACCCCAATTATCCGGCAGATCGGTTGACACATATGCTGACAGATGCAGCACCGAAAGTAATGGTAACGAGTACAGAGGTATACACCTTGCTTCCGCAGGTGGCAGAAATTCAGTGTATTAATATGGACGATTTGCATACTTTGCAGCAATTGGAGATGCTGGATGATCGAAACCCTGCAGATAGTGAACGCAATGGGCGTGTAACACCTCTGAGTCCGGCTTACATGATCTATACCTCGGGTTCGACAGGCAAGCCCAAAGGGGTCGTTATTCCGCATGCCAATGTCATCCGTTTATTGGATGCCACGCAGCACTGGTTCCATTTTGACGCGAGTGATGTGTGGACCTTGTTCCACTCCTATGCATTTGACTTCTCCGTCTGGGAAATCTGGGGACCGCTGCTGCATGGAGGGAGATTAGTCGTTGT
Organism: Paenibacillus sp. OK060; assembly: GCF_900101205.1. Lineage (NCBI taxonomy): Bacteria > Bacillati > Bacillota > Bacilli > Caryophanales > Paenibacillaceae > Paenibacillus > Paenibacillus sp. OK060. Next base: position 578,516 of record NZ_FNFR01000003.1, on the reverse strand, counting down.
TCCTCATGAGATCAGCCGTTCACCTGGAACGTTCCTGCAGTTGCTTGCTGAGCAAAAGGTGACCGTATTGAACCAGACGCCATCCGCATTCTATCAACTCATGCAGGCTGACCGAGAAAATCCGGCTTGGGGACAGCAGTTTGCACTCCGTTATGTCATTTTTGGAGGCGAGGCACTGGAGCTTGGGCGCTTGGATGACTGGTATGAACGCCACGCTGATGATGTGCCAAAACTCATCAATATGTATGGCATCACTGAGACGACGGTTCATGTCAGCTACCAGGAACTGCATGCAGGCAGTTCTACGGAAGGCGCGAGCAGCTGGATTGGATGCGCCATACCGGATCTTCGGGTATATGTGTTGGATGATCAGCTTGAGCCTGTACCAACAGGAGTAACAGGAGAGATGTATGTAGCCGGAGAGGGTCTGGCTCGTGGTTATTGGAATCGACCTGATCTTACAGCTGAGCGATTCGTTGCTGATCCATACGGTCCACCAGGCACACGTATGTACCGGACAGGAGATCTGGCGAAGCGTTTGCATGATGGCTCGCTTGATTATTTGGGGCGGGCGGATCAGCAGGTGAAAATACGGGGATTCCGCATTGAGCTTGGCGAGATTGAAGCGGTGCTGGCAAGGCATTCAAGCGTGGCCCAGGCTGCTGTAATTGTCCGTGAGGACCAGCCGGGGGATAAACGTCTTGTAGCTTATATCGTTCCGGCTTCGGACACAGGGACGATACCGGAATCGACTGCCTTGCGTCGTCATACGTCTGCCAGCCTTCCGGATTATATGGTTCCATCTGCGGTTGTAGCGATGGAGAGCCTGCCGCTTACAGCTAATGGAAAGCTCGATCGCAAGGCACTACCCGCACCGGAAATGCAATTAACGACAGGTGGCAGAGCGCCTCGCAACCCGCAGGAGGAGATCCTCTGTGATTTGTTTGCCGAAGTATTGGGCATGCGGAGTGTGAGTATTGATGACAGTTTCTTCGAGCTGGGTGGCCATTCGTTACTGGCTGTTCGCTTGATGAGCGGCATTCGTGAAGCGATGGGAAGGGAGCCGGGCATCGGCATTTTGTTCGAAACAGCTACCGTAGCGGGACTAGCGGAGCGACTGGAGATGGATTCGGATTCCGGAAAAAGCTCGCTTCAAGTGCTGTTGCCGCTCAGAACGCATGGGGAGCATCTGCCTATATTCTGTGTCCATCCTGCAGGAGGACTTAGCTGGTGTTATGCTGGGCTGATGAAACATCTGGGCATGGAATATCCGCTCTATGGGTTACAGGCCAGAGGAATTGCTGAGTACGAGGAACTTCCGTCTACACTGGAAGATATGACAGCAGACTACATCCGCCATATCCGCTCGGTACAGCCTGAGGGACCTTACCGTCTGCTTGGCTGGTCTCTCGGAGGCAATGTTGCGCAGGCCATGGCGGTGCAGCTGCAATCGGAAGGGGAAGAAGTGGAGTTTCTCGCCATGCTGGATGCGTATCCGAGCCACTATCTGCCGATTCGCGGAGAACCGGATGAGGAAGAAGCCTTAACGGCATTACTGGCATTGGGTGGTTATGATCCGGACAGCATTGGAGATGGGCGGCTGGATATGGCAACGGCTATGCGCATATTGCGCAGTGAGGGCAGTGCGCTGGCAAGTTTGGATGAAGAAACGATCATGAAGCTGCGGAAGACCTATGAAAATTCCGTACGGATTTTGGGGGCCTACACGCCATCCCGATTCGAGGGGGATCTGATCTTCTTCCGATCCACCATTATTCCTGACTGGTTCGACCCGATTGAACCGGAAATGTGGAATGCGTACATCGGGGGCCGTTTGGAACGTCATGATATCGCTTGCCGTCACAAAGACCTCTGTCAGCCTGGGCCTCTGGAGGAAATCTGCCGAACACTGGCCGCCAAGCTTGAAGAGCTGAACAAGCGTGAAATTCAACATAAATAGGAGGATAAGGCGATGAGCAACCCATTTGAATATGAAGACAGCAACTATCTGGTGTTAATCAATGAGGAGGGGCAATACTCCCTCTGGCCTGCATCCCTTGAAGTACCCGCAGGTTGGACCGTGATGCTTGGCAAGGCCAAGCGCCGGGTGTGTCTCGATTATATCGCCGAGCAATGGACAGATCTGAAACCGTTAAGCCTCTGTGATGAAATCGGTATGCCTGGAGCCGTTCATGAGGCTAGCAGATGAAATTCGGTCTGAATCCCAAGGTCATTGTCATCATCGTCTATGTGTTAGCGATGTTTATGGTGGCTATGGATGGAACGGTCTTGAACGTAGCATTACGAACCATTAGTGAGGAGCTGGGGATTCCCCCGGCTGCTTCGGGTACCTTGAATGTGGGGTATTTGGTGAGTTTGGCTGTATTCCTGCCTGTCGCCGGGTGGCTCGGTGATCGATGGGGAACGAAACGAGTTTTCTTATCGGCACTGGCACTGTTTACGGTATCCTCTGCATTGTGTGCGACGGCCGATCAATTAAGTACGCTGACGTTCTTTCGCATTTTGCAGGGTGCAGGGGGTGGTCTGCTTACTCCTGTAGGGATGGCGATGCTGTTTCGAACCTTTCCTCCCCAGGAACGGGCCAAGGTATCTCGAATGCTCGTACTGCCCATCGCGCTGGCCCCGGCCCTAGGGCCGATTGTGAGCGGATTGATTGTGGACCAGCTCTCTTGGCGATGGATCTTCTATGTGAATCTACCCGTAGGCATTCCAGCGGTAATCTTCGGAATGATTTATCTGAAGGAGCACAAAGAACAGGGAGCCGGTCGACTGGATGTACCGGGGTGGTTATTATCTGCCCCAGGACTCGCTCTGACGATGTACGCTCTTAGTCAGGGTCCACTGCGAGGGTGGACTTCCCCTCTTATTATTGGAGCTGGTCTGACGGGAATCATCCTGCTCACGTTGCTTGTGTTTGCCGAACTGCGCGCGAAGCAGCCTTTGCTTGATCTCCATTTGCTGAAAGACCGTTTATTCCGCTATTCGGGTCTGGTGTCGGTATGTGGAGCAGCGGGTCTGCTGGGCATGTTGTATGTATTTCCGCTGATGTATCAAAACGTGCTTAACGCCTCTGCGCTGGAGACAGGACTAACCACATTCCCTGAAGCTCTGGGACTTATGATCGCTTCGCAGCTTGTGCCCTGGACATATCCGCGGCTGGGCCCGCGTAAGCTGATATCCATGGGTTTGATCTGCACGGCGGTGATTTTCATTACGCTTAGTCAGATTACAGTGGATACGAATCCGTGGTTCATTCGTTCATTATTGTTCGGCGTGGGGATCTTCCTGGGGCAGACGGTAGGTGCGGTACAGATTGCTTCTTTTGCCCGAATACCGCCTCCTTCCATGGGACGAGCCTCCACCTGGTTCACGGTGCAAAATCGGCTGGGTTCCGCCATTGGAATGGCTTTATTGTCTGCTGTTCTGGCTGGCGTAGGTACAACGACGGTTACTGCGGCTGGAGCGATGGAGCCGAATATGCTGGCGTACCGTTTGGCTTTACTGGGGGCTGCTGCGTTTTTGTTAATTGGCCTATGTTTTGCCCTGAAAATCAGCGATGCTGATGCGGCAGCAACGATACGAAAATCCAGTGGTCACGGTCTCTTCCGGAGGCAAAAGAAATCTCAACCATTGACGCAGGAATCGTCTGTACAATCGAAAGGTTAAGTCCTGTAGCCTGGCAGTTGAACATGATATCTCTTCAGATCAGGAGTACGTGAATGCAGTCCATTGAATATTAAAAAGTCCCTGGCGGGTTCGCCGGGGACTTTTCGGTATTTCTACATGCGTGCTAGTTCATCAATCTACAATAAAATCTAAATTGCTATGTTTGTTACATTCTTTTCTAAGTTTATGCTGCTCGAGCAATAATCTGATTTCTCTCAAGAACCGCTTGAGACTCAGCATTTGCAGGACGGTAGCCTTTTTCCAGCAATTCTTTAATGTAAATTTTGTTGTAAACGAAGGAGAATACGATTCCACTAACCCAAGCTCCGATGCCCACAGTGAAGACTCCAAGAGCAACACTAATCAAAAACATGATGGCAGCCCATTTCAAATCACCACGGAAAAGCGCAGGAAAAAATCCAAAAAAGAGTGTTGTCCAGCTGAAACCAACCTTAACGTTTTTGGTCACACCTGCATTGTTTTGCAAAAAGATATGCATTTGTCCACTTCCTTCTAAAATAATAAATGGAGAGAGAATCGAGCATTAACAAGTATGTACTGTAGAAAATAGTTATAAATACCTGATCTATATTACCTACTTCTCTTCCTTTTGGTCCTATAGTACCATTAACTGGACAGAATGTTAATCATTTTTTTGAAAATTATGGTTCGGAAAGGGATTAATGCACGTTTTGATAAAATGTAAAAAATGAAGGAGGGGTTTGTAACCCCTCCTTCATAATAATGCTTGATACAACCCTTCGATTGTGATGACATCCGGCTGGGTGGGTAAATCTTCTCCTGCGGAACAAGCTGCTAACATATGACCGTGATCCAGCCGCAGGCTGAGGAATGGATATGCGGCTGCTTCTGGCGAGTGCCAGTTCCCGTCAGCATTGCGGATCATGGAGAATGAATCAAGTGGCATGGACAGGCCCATGCCGACGGCCTTGATGTAGCTTTCCTTCAGCGTCCATAGTCGGTAGAAGGTCTCCAGTTGCATCTCAGCGTGCTCTCTAGCCAGAAATTGGCTCTCTGTGAGAGAGAAGAATCGCTCCGCAATCTTCATGTCGATAGGCGCTATTTTTTCAACATCCACACCCAGAGCAGCGTCACCGCCAGAGATTAAAGCAATCCAATCGCCGGAGTGCGAGACATTAAATTGAACATCAGCATGGTGACTGAGGGAAGGTTTGCCGTATTTGTTACGGGTAAACGAAAGCTCTCCCGGCCTTAGGCCAGTCAACTTGCTCAGCGCCACACGGGTCAACACTTCACCCAGAACAGAGCGATAGGCGTCCGCCTGATGTACAAAACGTGAAGCTTGTCCTCGTCTTTCCTCAGATACTCGCGACAGAAAAAGATTCCAGTATGACTCCGGCAATTCTGCCGGAACTTGAAGAATTTGAATCGTTATCATCATTTATCACCTGACGATGTATTCGGCATGGATTGCACACTTACCTTTATAATCATCGGTTTATCGGGTCTGCGCGTGTCGCTTCATACCTGCTTTGTTCTTTTCCATTCTTCATGTGCAGCCTGTACCCGTCCCCACATTTCTTTGCGTTCCACTTCTGTGTAATTCACCAATGGTTCGTGGAATTTCTCAGCCAATACGTCTTTCCACTCGGTGTAGGTTTGAATTTCCTTTTTGCGGATACCTTCACGGTCATGCGTCCGGAGCATACATCCACGTAGTTCGTTGCTTTGGAGAGCATGCCTCTGACGGAGTAAAAATGTGTTATGCCAAGGCGAATCGGCTGACTGGCTGTAGAATTCATGCTTGGGAATGAACTCCTCCAGGTTGGTAAGCTCTTCGGGAGCGAAGTCGACACCCTCACTTGGCCCGTTCGGCTCATATTCAAGTCGCCATCCGCCAGGAGCTACGGATGAAGGCATTAATGTATACGTAAATGGCGCCGAACCGTAGGTTCCATAACGAAGAGGAAGCGGTTCAAAGGGCATGCCGCCCAGACCGACGTCCACAATCCAACGTTCCACATTCGGGTCTGCATCTGGCAAAGAGACCGACAGACCGAGATGGAACGAGTTCACACGTGGCTGCTCTCCATATGGCTGAACTCCGGCACGATGCCAATGCACCGTATATCCCAGAGAGCGAAGCAGAACGCTGAATGCGCCATTCAGATGAAAACAGTAACCACTGCGGCCTTGCAATATAAGCTGGACCGATTCTTGAAGATCAATGCCCGCAGGCCGACCTGCAAAAATATCGACCGTTTGCCAGGATAGATGCTGCACATGTGCCTGCTGGATTTCGGATAGGAATTCCAGGGTGGGTTCCTTGATATTATGAATGCCTATCCGTTTCAGGTAGGCCTGTATTTCAGATGGAGTCAATGTAACATTCATCCAGATCACCTCGAGTCATGTAGTGGGCGTATTATTAATTGCTGCTGCCCTGAATTCATTGTAAAAGTGAACGGATGAAATGAATACACTGGTTTGGTTCAATTGTACCGGTACAGTTAAAATTCCGTTTTTCTAGAAACGTGTATATTTTCCTCGCATCTCACTGTACTGGATATGAATTCGGTTTTCAGGGTGAGCGTCTGTTGTATAAAGGACGATGAGGAATAGCCACTCGAGCGGTTTCATCAATAGATAGACGATATCGGCGGTCCATTTGGAACGAATATGTTTACTAATTGGATATCCATAGCGATTGTACAAACCTCGAACTAAGCCATGGAACCGCGGTGTATACTGCTCCATAACATGCTCGAATGCGTTGGCGATCATGAGTTGCCGGTTAACGTGAATGATGTGGCCATGTCGTATGCCTGCTCGCACGGGTTTGACCCATTTTTGATGTCCACCGGCTGCAACTGTACATAGATAGTGCCCATCACCGGGAATCATATTTGGCGGTGGAGCCGGCAGTCTGGAGTAATTGAAGCTGCTGGTATCCAGAAATACGCGAATGGCGCTATCCGGGCGTTGTCCAAACAGAACAAGGATCAATTGTATAACAAGCTGTATGGGAAACATCAGAATGGTCCACACGATCGGGGCGGAATGAAAGCGAATGATAGACCGGTATAGCAGTCGTTGCCATTTTGGTAAATGCTCCATATCCATAGACGTTTGATATTTAACCAGAGTAGCCTCGATAAAGCCATCCCATGAACGTTTCAACCGACCAATATAAAGGAAGATAAGTGATAGATAGCTGCTCTGCAACAGAAGTACAGCAAACATCAAGAACATACCCGTCTCGGTGTACCAAGCAATGCTAGTATGCGTGATATAGACGATACCCCAAACGATATTTAATACAAGGATACTATTGCATAAGGTGTAAATGATCGGTGAGAGCTTACCTGGACGTGTGAACATTGCTAAATAAGCGAGCAAGCCAAGCAATAACGTGACCAAAAGGACAAGAAGACTACGGTGATCCAGCGTGGCGTAATTGGATGCCATCAGGCCGGAGTCTTCATACATGGATAAGGGTTTTCCTCCCTGAACACCCATACTGTCTATTGCAAGACCTGCTGCGAAAAGCAATAGAGTGATGGTCAGAAAAATAAATTCGAACACCTTGAGAAGTTTTCGGCCATTTTCCGAAGCCTTTTTCAGGAAACTATTCAACATAATCCACCCGGAGGCAGCAGGAAGGATCAGGAAGAGTCCTATGATTTGAATCGTTGCATACAAAATATTTCCTCCTTCGATAGCAGTATCGTCTATTGTAGGTTAGAAGACTTTATATGGCAATAATGACCATTATAGAAAAAATGCGACATCGTATTGAGATGATTCTAGGTTTATTACCTATATATAGTAAGTAACAGTAAAGGTTACGCATACACATCTTTCCATCAATGGGAGCGTTATTTCTTTTTCTTGGTATGTTAACCGTTTGGAGTGGATATAGGTTAGAATATAGATAGAAAGCAAGATTAGGAGATGGAAAAAATGGCTAATGATGAAGTGATTTTGACACAGGAAGGCTTGGAAAAGCTGGAGGACGAACTGAGGGAATTAAAGACGGTGAAGCGTAAGGAACTGGCGGCGCGTCTGAAACTCGCGATCAGTTACGGTGACCTGAAGGAAAATAGTGAGTATCATTCAGCCAAAGATGATCAGGCTTTTATGGAAACCCGCATTTTGATTCTGGAGAAAATGCTGACCAAAGCAAGAGTCATCACTTCGGACAATATCGACTCGAACAAAGTAAGCATTGGCTCAACTATTCTGCTTAATGATATCGAATTCGCCGAGAAGATTGAATACATGCTGGTTGGTCCGGCCGAGGCGGATGTTGCTGATAACAAAATATCGTACGAAAGCCCGCTTGGCAAAGAACTGATGGGCAAAGAAGTAGGCAGTGTCATTCATGTCAATGCGCCTATGGGCATTATCAAATATGAGTTGCTTGAAATTAAAATTTAATGGGAATAAAGGTGTTTCGGCAACCATGGAAATGGCTGTTGGAACACCTCTTTTTTATTCTTGCAAAATAATATTCAGCTACGTTTTTTTCGTCCATCCAGAATTTCACGGGTCATGGCAAATACAACCCAGAGCAGGATCACGATATGGATCATCGCAATGGAAATACCCATGCTGTACATCAAGTCATTGGTCAGTCCCGAACCGTGCATGCTAAAGCTCGCTCCATGTCCTCCGCCAAAGTTACCATGCTCACCACCGATGCGAGATAGCCCTTCCTCAGCTCCAAAGTCGCCACCAGAGCCCGTGCTCATGATCATGGCAATATTTACGTATGTAGTCAGGGAGAAGGTGATTGCAGCGTACATCCATTTACGTTCAAAGAACGGAACTAGAACCAAGAATAACAAAGCAGGTATGCTGTAACGCTCATGAATTTCCGTTGGCAGCATAAAGAAGGCGAGATTCACCGCTGCACCTGCAATGAGCAGGGATGGAATACGAATTTCCTTAATCAGCAGTAGATAGGCCGCTACTCCAACCACGGCAATGGCAAGCAGCAGCAGACCAAACATTTTATACGTTACTATGCCAAACAACACCGTAGCATCGCTGGTTCCCGGATCACCAAGCAGGTGATACCAGATATTCATGGCGTTCAGCGAAAGCTGCGGATACATATTAACGGCGCTTCCGTAGGCGTTGGATAGCATGGTGCCGAGGGTTCCGTTTGCAGCAAAATAGAGAAGCACAGGCAGGATAGCCATCATTAATCCTGCTACAAATAGAAACGTGCCGCGAAATCGCCTGTGATAAAGCTGGCGTAGTAATACAATACCGATCACCGGAACAATGACAATCGCCTGAAACTTTGCCAGCAGGGCAACGGAGAACAATACACCCGCCAATAGAGGATTACATAGCAGCAGAACGGTAGACAGCACCATTAATGTACTGTGCAGGATGTCGATCTGTCCCCACATGGCGCTGTCGACCAGCAGACCGGGGTTGAAGGAAAGAACTGCAAGCAGCACCAAACGTTTGCCAGAGCTTAGCTTTTTGAATGTAAGAGTCAAGACCGCCAAGGACAGCATATCAAAGGCGATAGGCAGTATTTTCATGGACAGATTGCCAGCTGAGGCGGTTATGCCGAGCCCACCCAGTATCCAGCGGTACAACCCCAGAATGAAGATAAACAATGGGGGATAGTTCTGATCTTTTCCATACAGGTATGATTCACGAACCCCGTATTGGTGGACGGCATTCATCCAATCGACGAACAGGGACTGATCTCCGATATAACCCCTGAATTGTGTTCCAAGGTACAAACGCAGCAATAGACCGCCAGTGAAAATTAGAGCCGCATACAGCCAGAAATGCCTGTTCCATCGGGTATTTGGATCTCTGTAGCTCAGTGTGTTCATCCTTCTCCTCCTCAGCATGGGCGATTGAGATTGGTGCAAGTATAGGTGACCAAGCTGAAAAAGGGATGAATTTTGGGTCATGTTTTAATTGGATGGAAGCTTAAAGTTTGCTGAAAGCCAAGGAAGTGAAAAGATGTATCATGCAATAGATGGAGAGAGGGTCCTGTGAACAGGACCCTCTCTTTTTATGGTTTGGTGGTAGTTTGGGGTTAATGGGGAAGGCGATTAGCTGGCTTGGTTACATTGCTCGGTTACTTGCTGTTTGGCATAGGTATGGAGTGTTTCAGTCAGTTTGCTGGAATCCACGCCTTTTTCTTTGGCAATCGCAGTTAACGTTTTTCCATTCTTCAGTTGGGTTTGCAGCTCATCTGCGGATGTGTTGAACAACTGGGCAGCCTTGGCCAAATAACCGCTGTCCTTGAATTGCTGCTGCTCTGTGGTTAAAGTACCGGTCGTGTTTTTCCAGGACTCATTCAGTTGAGAAGTGACCCAGCTTTTTTCTTTGGTTACGACAGTATTAATGACTTTGCTCTTGTCTACGCCCTGATCCTTGGCAATATCAACGATGGATTTACCAGCCTTGATTTGCTGATTCAACTCCGTTTGCGACAGGTTGAGTGCAGATGCCGCGGCAGATTTATTCAGACTAGTCAGGTTATTGGATGACGTGGTATCCGTTGATTTTGCTGTAGCCGCAGCCGTCTTGGATGTGGTTGAAGTGGTCGTAGACGTTGTTGTTACCGTCGTTACGGTGGTCACTTTTTTGGTCAGGGAATTATTCAGCTGCTTGGTCAGGTCTGTCTTGATAGAAGCCACTTTGGCTTGCGTGAGCTTGCCGGACTTCTGATCACTTGCGAGCTTGGTCAGCTGTGGCTGCAACAAGGCGTTAGTTACTTTAGTTGTGCTGACGCCCTTTGTTTTAGCCAGATCCGCCAACGTTTTACCAGCCTGGAATTGCTTTTGCAATTCCGTTTTGCTCAGGCCGAGTACTTTTTGCAGCGATGTATTGGAGCACAGGGAGTTCTGATCCAGACTGATATTATATCCATTCGAACTCACCTTGGCATTCGTTGCAGCAGAGACTTGAGTTACAGCGGTCGGGGTGGCGGCAAATACTGAAGCCGATGTGGCAGAGAAGATCATCGTTGCACCCAGCATGGCAGGAATCCATTTTTTCATTGTACATTCACTCCTAATTTTGATTTATTTTTTGTTGCACCCTTACTGTAATCCCGAAAGGTGAAAAAACGGAGAAAGACAGACTGGGGTATTTTTACAAACGCGATGTATTGGACACGGACCATCTGGAAGTGCGAGAATGTTTGAAAATTAAACCGGGCAGGGTTGGCGTGCTCGTCTTTATCACATACTGCTTCTTAGGAGGTTCACATTGACTACACACCGCATACTGCTTGCTGAAGATGATTCCTTGTTGGGTGAGTTGATTGTTCATATGTTGGAGAAAACCGGCTTTGGGACTGTAGAATGGGTGGAAAATGGGGAAGACGCCTATCACTATTGCATGGATTCTCATTATGATGTGGCTGTACTGGACTGGATGCTGCCTGGATGGACAGGGCTATCCGTATGCAAGAAATTAAGAGAGAACGGCTATGCTGGAGCAATCCTGATGTTAACCGCCAAGGATGCGCTGTGTGACCGGGTTCAAGGATTGGATGCAGGAGCAGACGATTATCTGGTGAAGCCATTTGAATTGGAAGAGCTTCAAGCCAGGCTGAGAGCCTTGTGTCGCCGTAATTATGCACCGCTGCTGGAAGAGGTTGCTGAGCTGGATGGTCTGTATCTGAATCGTTCCAGCCTGACGCTGAGTATGGAAGAGGAGGTCATCCAGTTAAGCCCTCGTGAATTTCAGATGCTGGATCTGCTGTTACGGAACAAGAGCGCTACTCTCAGCCGCGAATTAATCCTGGAACGGATCTGGGGGTACGACTCGGACGTTTCGACCAAAATTGTGGATGCCACGATAAAGCTGCTGCGCAAAAAGCTTGAGCTATTCAACAAACAACACCTGATCCATAGCATCCGAGGGGTGGGCTACAAGCTTGAATAATAGAAAACGAATAGGTAGAGACGAACAAGGCATCCACCCAGGAAGAACTAAAGAAAATTTGTTCGGTCGTACGCAGGGTCGACTTACCCTCACATACAGCAGTCTGACGATTGTGCTGCTTGCACTATTTGTAGGCGTGGTCTATGTTCTGTTATCTTACATTGTCATCAATGGTCAGAAGGATAATCTTCTCTCTCTCGTTGCGGTTGAGCGGGCTTTGGTGGAAAAGAATATGCAAGAAGGCAAGGCCGGAGATACGCTGGATAATCGAAGGTTATGGGGATCGGGCAGTGACCAGTTCTTCTATTATGTCCTCGGTTCGGACGGCAAAGTGATCTCAGGCAATGAAATGTTCCCGGGGATGCGTTCAGACCTTCTGGGGCTTGTACAGGACTGGAAACCACGTGCCAAGGAGATTAAGGAGGTAAGCCTGAGCGTTCCCGCAGATGTATTGGATAACGGAGAGGAAGATGCTGCACCCGTTGCACCATCGACTCTCCATCTGATGGTAACCGGCCAGAATGTGCTGACCAAGAATGGTCCAGAAATGACGCTCTATGCGGGTATTAATGTAACGCCGCAATACAAACTGCTGCACAGGCTGCTAATGCTGCTAATTTTATTGGCGATTCTGTTTGTATTTATTGCCTGTCTCATCGGTTGGCTGATGTCCCGTAAAGCGATGGTTCCTATTGTGAAATCCTACAATCGACAACGTGAGTTTGTAGGAGATGCTTCTCATGAGCTGCGCACTCCGCTGAGCGTGCTGCTGGCATCCGTTAACGCCCTTGAGCTGGAGCTTGGACAGGACGCACCTTCTTTTGCCAGAAGAACCCTTTCCAACATGAAAGATGAGATCAGGCGAATGACACGTATGGTGCAAGATCTACTCGTTCTGGCACGGTCTGACTCGGATGAGCTTGAACTGGTCAAGCGGGATTTCGATTTTCGTCCGATTGCCGAAAAGACGATGCAATCCATTCGGCGTCTCAAAGCGGCAAAGGGCATTCGAATGGAGCTGGAAGGGCCTGATAAGATGGTTCTCAATGGCGATCCGGAGAAACTGAGACAGGTACTGACCATTTTGCTGGATAATGCTGTGAAGTTTACTCCACGGGGTGGGGAGGTTCGCGTGGTGCTGTCGGATCGGGATAAAGATGGACGTCCTATCTTCCATTTGTCTGTAGCAGATACGGGCGTTGGCATCAGGCCGGAGGATGTGGAGCGAATCTTCGATCGCTTTTATCGTGGGGACAAATCACGTACACGTGGTCCGGGAGGACACGGTTTAGGGCTTGCGATTGCGAAGTGGATAGTGGAAGCCCATCATGGTCAGATTGCTTTGTTAAGCGAAGAAGGCAAAGGCAGCATATTTAATGTAGACATTCCTGTAAATAAATAACATTTCGATTAATTTCGATTTTCGAATGACCTGAGTGGATGACTGTTATATAATAACGGAAAATCTTAGAACAGATGGAGTAGATATAATGAATTTCAGTAAGTCCAGTAATTCCAATTTGAATCAAGACGAACCGGGCAAAGGTGAACGCTTCTCACAGGCCGGATTTATCCTGGCTGCCATTGGTAGTTCAGTGGGCCTCGGCAACATGTGGAAGTTTCCTTATATTACGGGAGAGAATGGGGGAGCGGCGTTTTTCCTGCTCTTTATCGTTTGTCTCCTGTTGATTGGTCTGCCTGTATTGCTGGCTGAACTTGCGATTGGTCGTAGCGGCAGAGGTAGCGCGGCAACAGCCTTTATCAAGGCAGGTGGGCAAAAAGGGTGGCTTGCGGCTGGTTTGCTGCAAGTATTGACGCCGTTTATCATTCTTTCCTTTTATGTCATCATTGCAGGCTGGACGCTGCAATACGCAGTGACGTCATTCAGCGGCACGCTGTATAACAATCCTGACTATGCTGGGCAATTTGGTGACTTTGTAGGCGGTTATATGCCGATTGTGTGGCAGCTGATCTCAGTTCTGATTACAGGCTGGATCGTAGCCAAAGGGGTATCGAATGGGATCGAGAAGTTTAACAAAGTGCTGATTCCAGCGATGCTCGTTCTGCTCATTATCCTGATGGTTCGTGCAGTGACTTTGCCAGGAGCTGGTGCGGGAGTTTCCTTCTTCCTGAATCCTGACTTCTCGCAGCTTACGACTGAATCTGCGCTTGTTGCGCTTGGACATGCTTTCTTCTCCCTATCGCTGGGTATGGGTATTCTCGTGACATACGGTTCATATGTTGATAAAAATCAATCGCTCGGTGCAGCAACCATTGCTGTCGGTGCGGGTGACTTGATCTATGCATTCATTGCCGGTCTGATCATATTCCCAACGACATTCTCCTTCGGGATTGCACCAGATCAGGGCCCGTCGCTGATCTTTGTGGCTCTGCCTGCAGCCTTCTCGGCTATGCCGCTGGGCTTCGTGTTTGGTGGGTTGTTCTTCGTGCTTCTAGCGATTGCGGCGTTAACTTCGGCTGTATCCTTGCTGGAAGTTCCGGTGAAATATTTCATGGAGAGACTATCCTGGAGCCGGAGTCGTTCGGTATGGACCATCTCACTTGCGGTCTTCATCGTTGGGCTTCCTTCGGTATTGTCGCTCGGGTTATTCCCTGAATGGAAGATTGGCTCGAAGAGTGTGTTCGACTGGATGGACTTTATGGCGTCCAACATTTTACTTCCGATTGGTGGATTGCTCGTTACTATTTTTGCCGGATACTTCTGGAAAAAGGCAGCCGAAGCTTCCGGCCTGCGTGCAGGCTGGTTCCGGGTATGGCTGTTCATGCTGCGTTATATAGCGCCAATCCTGGTGCTTCTGGTTCTGCTGCACACCTCCGGTATTATTCACTTCTAAACGGTTGGGAATTGAAGTGGAGAAGTAAGCTACTGTGCAGATTTGCCATTGATAAAACCTCTTGGAAGAAATGCAAAAGCCCTTGTGTTCCCTCGTCAATTTTGGGACAATACAGAGTAGAGGTTTTTTCGATAGACCGATAAGCCATATGCTTTTTGCGAAAAGAGGACAATAACATGATTAAATCATCCATATATGGATTAACATTAGAGCAACTACGTGACTGGCTGCCGGAGCACGGACAGAAGAAATCCCGTGCTTCCCGCATCTGGGAATGGTTATATCAGGAGCGTGTGCACGATTTTACAGACATGACGGACGTGCGTCAGGAATGCCTGGATGTCATTTCCGAGCACTTCACGATGAACTCGCTGAGTGAACATGTGAAGCAGGAATCCGCAGACGGCACCGTGAAATTTCTGCTGCGTATGCAGGACGGTAATCTGATTGAAACGGTCTTAATGCGCCAAAAATACGGTCTCACTGTATGTGTAACTACTCAAGTGGGATGTAACATTGGTTGCAGCTTTTGCGCGAGCGGGCTGATCAAGAAGAGCCGCGATCTGTCCGGTGGTGAGATTGTGGAACAGATTATGCATGTACAACAGTATCTTGATGCAGCTGGTCAAGGCGAGCGGGTAACTAACGTGGTCGTAATGGGAATTGGCGAGCCGTTTGACAATTTCCAGAACATGACTGACTTTATTGAAGTGATCAAGCATCGTAAAGGACTGGCGCTTGCGGCCAAACGGATCACCGTATCCACGAGTGGGCTGCCTGACAAGATCAAGGAATTTGCAGACAGCAGTCTGCAGGTTAATCTGGCGATCTCCCTGCACGCACCGAATAACGAACTGCGGACACATATCATGAAGATCAACCGGGCCTTCCCGATTGAACAATTGATGGATGCAGTGGATTATTACCTGGCTACGACGAACAAGCGTATTATGTTTGAGTATATTTTGCTTCGGGACGTTAACGATCAGCGTGAACATGCGGCCGAACTGGCTGAACTGTTGTCCAGCCGCAAGAGTATGGTCAGTATTAACCTGATTCCGTACAATCCGGTGGATGAGCACAGTCAGTATCAACGGAGTACGGAAGAGTCCATTCTGGGCTTCTATGATACATTGAAAAAGAATAACATTAACGCAACTGTACGCATGGAACATGGTACCGATATCGATGCGGCCTGCGGACAATTGCGCAGTAAACAGATGAAAAATAACGCCGCCGAATCTCAGCCAGGTCGTCTGGCTTTGGGATAAGGATGCAAGAGAAGAAGTCAGGTTAACGCCTGGCTTCTTTGTCACGTTATTGCAGTCAAATTGACATAGAAGGTGCAAGTTAGGTTGCAAAAACAGAAAATAAGGTTTGTACGATTCGTTACAATCCCAAAATGGTTGAATCTCCATTAATAGCACTGACTGGGTTCATTAGAAACCAAAAAGAGCATCCCAAAGTCTTGTTCTTGAACTTTGAGAATGCTCTTTTTGATATTTATTTTAAGTTCTTGGTCATCAGCAGATGAGGAATGCCATCTTCCATGAATACGTCCGAGACTGCCGTGTATCCGAGACGTTCATAGAACCCGGAGGCTTGTACCTGTGCGTGCAGCTTGGCCTTCTCAAGCCCTTGAGCGAGAGCCATCTGCTCCAGCTTATCGATCAGCACACGACCAAGTCCATGTTTCCGATAATCGATCATGACACAGATCCGTTCCAATTTGGCAACATTTTCGACCACGCGTAGTCTGGAAGAGGCGGCAGGAACGCCGTCTACGTAGAGCAGGATATGTTTTGCTTCCGTATCCAATGCATCAAAGGTGTCGAATTCATCTTCTGCAGGCACCCCTTGCTCTTCAACAAAAATAGCGGTACGAATGGCGAAGCAGGCGTCGAGCAATTCCTGGTTATTAGCTTCAACAATAGTTGTATTCATGAATGTTTCTCCTTTAGTCAATCCTAATTCTATTCTGGCATGGTAAACTGGTAGATAGCTTGAATATATACCTGTTCGATGTGTTATCATGGTTAAAATTTAAACTGATTCAATTCAGTTATATCATCAATTATGTTGCGAATGCAACAATTTTATAGAGGGGTGAATCCATTGACTGAAAAAAAAGAAGTGTTGCGTGAAATCGGCATGATTGCCCGCTGTTTGGATTCAATCAGCAACGTTGAATTCCAACATCTGAACTTGTCTCGTGGACAGTATTTGTATCTTTATCGCATATGTGAGAATCCTGGTATTATCCCCAACCAGCTCGCTGAATTAATCAAAGTGGATCGGACCACTGCGGCCAGAGCCATCAGCAAACTGGAAGCGGACGGGTTTGTCGTCAAACAGTCGGCAATGGGTAATAAAAAGAATAAGTTGTTATATCCGACTGATGCTGGTCTTGAAGCCTGGGAGTTCATCCGCAGGGAGGGTGTTCATTCGGACCAGGTAACGCTGGAGGGCTTAACGGAGGAAGAGATTGAGATTGCGGTTAAGCTGCTGCGCCGGATGCGCCACAATATTGAGGTGGATTGGAAATTCGTCAAAAAGGGCGGCCGCCGACCTTATATGGATCAATCTGAATGAGCAAATAGTGATATTCCAGAACTGTAACAACACAGGAGGGAAATATGCAGGTCATGAACCGGAAAAGACTGGTGTGGTTGGTCATACTGGCAGTTGGTATCGCGGCAGCATGGATTATTTTTATGAAGGAGCGGTTTGTAATGAACGATCCATCCCCGACAGTCTCTTTTGTACAGAATCATATGACCAATTCGAATGGCACACTGGCCACCTATCTTCAGGATGTTTTGTCAGAAGATCCAAATATTGTGACAGGTCGGGAGGCTTTGTCTGAATCCATCGGACTGTGGATGCAATACGCCGTAACCAAGAACGATCAGGTGTTATTTGAGCAGAGTTATGATCTCTTAAAGACCTATTTCTTGATGCCTCAAAACTATATTGCCTGGAAGCTGGATGCGGAAGGGAAATCTCATGTGACCACCAATGCGCTTGGCGATGATTTTCGAATCGTCGGGGCATTATTGAAGGCGGCAGATCAATGGGAGCAGGGCCGGGAGGAGAAGCTGGGAACAGCCAATCATATTGTCCGTACACTGACGCAATCCGTTCAGACCAAGGGGTATTATGTTGATTTTCACGATTTCGCCAATGGACATTCACCGGATATATTAAGTCTGGTTTATATTGATCTGCAGGCGCTGCAAGCGATGGAAGAGCATGAAATGCTGGAACCAGGAACCTATAACAAATACGAATCTCTGCTGAAAAGCATGCCGGATGACGGCGTATTTTACCCTAAAACCTTTAATGTTGTAACGAAAGAATATACATATGATGATACGGTCAACCTAATCGATCAGCTAATTGTCGCCAACCATTTAACGGCAACCAACCGGACGCCGGGCAAGTTAATTGCCTTTTTGAAAACTGAATTCAATACCCGTCATCAGTTGCCGGGTCAATATAAACGTACGGGTCGTACACCCGCCGTATCCTATGAATCTCCATCCGTTTATGGACTCGCCATGCTGCTCGCTGTTCAATCAGGTGATCCAAAATGGGCCAAACAGCTGTATAACCATATGATCGCCTTGCGCAGTCTGGATAACGCTTATCCGGGAGGGTACGTATTTGATGGCAATACACATATGTTTGATAACCTATTCCCTTTACTTGGCGAGACTGAATTACAAAAGTTCCTTGAAAAGTAATAATTCTGTCATTTTATATTTTTAATATTATGTTAGCATAATATTTGTCTAATCATGTCATAATTTGTTGTATTATAATTATCACTATCAAAATTCTACTGGAGAGAAGGTAACTATGAGGAATAAAGCACCCATTCGTCGTATTGCATGGGGATATGCCAGTTTGATCGGATTAGCCGTGATCCAGCAACTCGTTGTCTATCTTAAAATTTATATGAATCAGAGTTATACCATACTGGATGTGGTATTCAGTATCGCCTCGCTTGGTGCGCTGGTTCTTGGTTTTGTGATACCTGTCGGAGTGTCTGTCGTCGCCGGATTTGTATATCTGGTCTCTTACTTTGTCTGGCTTGTTACCTATGCAGATGTGAATGTGCTTACGTTCTCATGGTGGCTATTAATCCCGGCCAATGTGGCTGTGGCTGCTTTTGTTAAGGCAAGTCTTGTGCGCAGTGCCCGTGTCATGGAACGTCTGCAGGAGCTACAGGAACGTAATCCGCAGATTGATCCAGATACATCCTTGGGCAACAAGGAAGCTCTTGCCGATACGGTCATTAAGCAAAGCAATCTTGCCAGACGTTATTCGGAGCAATATGGATTCAGCATGGCCATGTTCAAGATTGAATTTTTGCCATTGGTACTGGAGTCACTTGGTTCCGTACGATATGCACAGTTTCTGCTTGAGCTGTCCAATACGATCCAAAAGCAAATCCGGTATGAGGATTACAAGTTTTATGTGGATCGGGGACGGTTTGTGATCATTTGCCCGATGACCGATGTGGGGCACTTGCCAGTACTTACAGAACGGATCAAAAAAGCGATGATGGACCTGCAGATGATTGATAAAAAAGGCAATGAACTACAGACGGTTATTCGATCCGGTGCACTGGTATTCCAGAAGGAACAGTTCGGCAAGTATGAGGATATTGATGCTGTTATTGCCGCGCTGGAACGGAACACAGAGACAGATCTCATTGGAGAGTATATCTAAAACTAGCGGGAAAGGAGAGATGCTCTGTGGACTATATGTCATGGTTCATCCCGATCTGCATCGCCGTCAGCTGTATGTTCGCGGTTTTTACAATTGTATTAACGATTGCCACTCTTCGCTTTCGATCCAAGGTGAATCGCAAGTACGATCGGAGGAAGGTAAGTGGCTGATTTTATATTGCTATTATCGATATTTAGTATATGGATTGCCGTATTTGAATCCATAGTCATTATGGCTGGAGCCGTTCGTTTTATTCAAAAACAGGACAAAAAGGGGATTCAGATTCCTAAGAACATGGATCATTATCCAACCGTAACCGTCATGGTACCTGCACATAATGAAGGATTGGTTATTGTAGCTACCGTGGAGCATATCCTGCGTCTGAATTATCCTGAAGATAAGGTTCAGATCATCGTTATTGCGGATAACTGCACGGACGATACAGCGGAGAAGCTGCGGACATTTCTGAGCCAAACCAGTTATGTACATCGGAATGTGACTGTTATGGAGCGTAAGGGTACGGGAGGCAAGTCTGGTGCATTGAATGACGGTCTGGAGATATCTACGGGTGAGTGGATTTGCATCTTTGATGCAGATGCTGCCCCTGAGCGGAATTCCCTGATGTTTCTAACACAGAAGTCTTTGGAAAACCCGGAACAATACGGTGTCGTGTTTGGCAGAAATAAAGCTCGGAACCGGGGACAGAACTTCCTTTCCAAATGCATTAATCTGGAGATCATCACATCACAGCGGGTTTACCACACAGGGCTGTGGGAATTATTCCAGCTGGGTTCCATTCCGGGGACCAATTATATTATTAAAACGGAGCTAATTCGTGAGATTGGCGGCTGGGATGTTACAGCGATCACGGAAGATACGGCATTATCCTTTGAGATTTTGAATCGAGGGCAATTCATTGCCCTTGCGCCCCAGGCAGAAGCCTATCAACAAGAGCCGGAAAAGGTCGGCGTGTATATGAAGCAGCGTGAACGATGGGCAAAAGGGAATTACCAGGTTGTTTTGGATAATATCCATAACCTGTTCAACCGGTCCAGCTGGCGTAACAAGTTGTTGGTTATCTATTATGCGGTCAGTTACTTTTGGTTTATGCTCGCCATCATTGTATCGGATATCATCTTTCTCGTTAATCTAGTCTACCAGATCATTGCGATGTTCAAACCGGAAGTGATTTCACCGTTCCAATTTGCCGGAGATGCGTATGTATTTCTCGTCATTGGATGGGCGTTTATGTACTTTATATATGTATTGCAGATCAATCTTGCACTCGCGGCAGACATTGGACAGAGCAATACTCGTAATTTCATATACGCCTGTGTATCCTATTTTACGTATGCGCAGCTGTTTATTCTTATCTCGATCAAAGCTTTCTACTCTTTGGTAATGGACAAGATCAAGAAACGTGAGAGCAAATGGTACAAAACGCAGCGTTTTGGCTGAGCCATTATAATCATCATCTTCTAATACGTAAGGGCTGTCTGCTGGAGTATTTCGGGCGACAGCCTTTTTGCTGTAGAAACCTATGCCGATATTCTGTATAATCTTCCAGGCTGAATATGAGAGCTGAACTTCATTACAGTAACGGAGGGGTTGCGCAATGAGCGAACGGGGATCGGATTTTTACGAAGATGGGGCCAATTTCGAGAAGTATATGGAACGCCGGCAGTGGCAGGAGAATGCCAATGATACGTTGGAGAAGCCTGTAATGCTGGAGTTAGTCGGAGACGTTGGGGGCTTGAGCATATTGGATCTCGGCTGTGGGGATGCAAGGTTCGGAGCAGAACTGTTGGGTCCCGCCCACCGTGGTGGCAGTTACACAGGAATTGAAGGTTCAGTGAATATGATTCAGGTAGCTAATGAATCGATAAAGGGTCAGAACGCACAGATTGAGCAAGCGTATATGGAAGATTGGAGCTATCCCGCAGATACATATGATCTGGTCATATCCAGACTGGCGATTCATTATATTGAGGATGTGGACAGCCTATTTCGCAAGGTATACCATACGTTAAAAGAGAATGGCACATTCGTATTTTCGGTAGAACATCCTGTGATCACGTCCACGTTGCAGCCTTCGGGGGTCCGAACCAACTGGGTTGTCGATCAGTATTTTGTGGAGGGGTTTCGGGAGCAGCAATGGCTTGGAGGTACGGTGAAAAAAATGCATCGCTCCATTGAATCCTACTATATGGCATTACAACAGGCAGGATTTCAAGTACAGCATCTGCGGGAATCGGCGCCTCAGCGTCAGCATTTTGTGAACGAGGAGACGTACCTGCGCAGACAGCGGATTACGTTGTTTTTATTCCTCTCTGCCCGGAAATAATACACAGAAAATTGTGGATAATTCATTATATAGCCAAACAGCCCAAAAACCTGTCCACATGTGGATAAGATTTTGGGCTGCTTCGACTATTCTGACTGTGAATAGATATAAAAAATTATTTATCCGATGCTCTGACATATACACGTTCTCCATGTCGGTCCACATCCACAGGTGATTCAAAAAAGTTACTCAGTACGTCTTTGTTCATCAACTCGCTGGTTAATCCGCTATTCACGATCTCACCCCGCCGGAGCAGCAGGCTGTGACTGAACACAGGCAATATTTCCTCCGTATGATGAGTCACGTAGATGAGCGAAGGGGTATCCGGCTTCTGCGTCAGCTCACTGATACTTTCAAGTAGCCGTTCTCTAGAGAACAGATCGAGCCCATTGCAAGGTTCGTCCAGAATGAGAACACGCGGGTTAGCCATCAGGGCTCGGGCAATGAGCAGCTTCTGCTTCTCCCCCTGGGAGCAGGTACGGTATTCGCGATCCCACAGATGCTGACAGCCGAGCGTATGCATCAATTCTCGTGCTTGATCCAGATCCTCGTCGGACAGTTTATCGTACAGTCCGATGGTGGCGTGTTTGCCACTAATCACGACATACTGGGTGCGGTCGGTGCCATACAATTTCTCCTGAAGGGAGGAGCTGACCCAGCCAATCGACTTCCGCAGCTCACGCAAATCCACATCCCCGTAACGGTGTCCGAGCACAGATATTGTACCTTCTGTGGGCCAGAGATATCCGGTGATCATGTTCAGGAGTGTGGTTTTACCGGAACCATTCAGGCCAAGCAATGCCCAATGTTCGCCTTCGTTTACACGCCAGCTGACATCGTTCAGCAGGGTGATTGGTCCCCTTTTCCAAGTAACATGCTGTACATCAATGATCATGGGTTATTCCTTCCTTCTGTTTAGCCTCTGTCTCCATTATCCTGACCTTATTGTAGTCATTTCCCCTCTAAATACCATCTCCTACACACTTATACTATTGGCTTGCTTCAATAAAATGTTACACATTCTACTGAGATGTAATGTTGAAGGAAGTTTTTCTATTCATTAGACATATTAATCTTACAGTTTTTATGAGTGGAAGAAGGATGTATCCGGAAAGCAGCATATGCAATCTTGATGAGAGATAACTCTATTTTCTCGCTTGCGGGTCTGTATGACACGGCTATCGCCGTCCTATTTGTCTGTCTCCGGAAGTATGAGCCCGATTGGCGTACCACGGATCGTCGCCGAGCAATAAGGGGAGAGACTCATGTCACGCTGCTTTCATCCGATCTGAAAGATTGGTCTTGACGATGAACTTAATATCTATTCAGAATCTTTGCTGGAATTTTGGAATTATCTTCCTGAGAAAATGTTTTCTCAGTGCATAATTTTAATTCATCGGATTAAATATTCCTCAAAATCAATATCTTTGCAAAATAGGAAATTTAAAGCGAGCATCAGAGATTAGATAGTTTTTTTCGTTTGGAAAATGATATAATTACAATTGTATTACATTTTATGGGAGAGGTGAAATATATTATTACTAAAAAAACTTTACAGCGTCTACTGATCTCATTCGTAAGCTTATTATTCCTTTCAATTATTGCAATGGTGATTGTATTCTACATGGATGATAAGCAAGGAGCTGAGCTTCCGTTAGCTTTATCATTAGGAGAATCCATGACTATATTTTTAATAGGTTCTTTGTTTATGTTGTATCCAATTCTTATTTTAGCTTTTGCAGTACCATTTTTAATTCTCAAGTATTATGACGTGAACATATTGATTCGAGCTCTGGTTTACTTGGTTACTGGCGTGATTTGTATGATTATACCTACTCCTATTGAAAATTATGATTATTTTTATATAGTGATTGCCCTAATCTTTGCTTTGATCGACTTCACCTGGTCAAGAACAAGTATGGCAAAAGAATGATGATAGATACCCAAACTTTTTAAAATAATATGGTTGTAATTCTCTCTTAATTTTCACCCTATATATGCAAGGGTAAAAATTAAAAAATGAGGGAGAGAAACAAAATGGCAAACTATGAATACTATTCTTGGAAACACATTCCTGCTGCGATTGTGACACAACACATCATTAAAACTCCGTTAAGCAACATTAAATCGGAAACGGTTCTTCGGCCATTGAATAAGACCACATATGTGGGCATTAATGGCGGATTTTTCGAAGCAACCCAAGGCTATAGCGTTCCACCAACGGGAGGCTCCTCGATTATTTACGTCAGTGGTGAAGAAAACCAGACTGTTACCTATGAAGGTAGAACTCTTAAAAAGAACTATTTGTCTAACACAGGGGTAAATGGTAACGAAATCTCCAGAAAGACAGCTGTGTTTTATCGAGATATGAATGGCTCACTTAAAGCCACACATCTGTATGTTAAAAACGTAAATGAGGTTTATCAATACTATCCGAAATCAGTAGTAGAGATGGTGATTGGAGGTAATGATTACAATCTCGAGAGTTGGGGAGGGTCCTCAATCAAAGGAGAACTTGGATATTATCTGTCAATTCCAAGAACTATCTTGGCTTGGAAAAACAACGATGCATACCTAATCGCAGGTCAGGGGAGCGTACCGTTCATGCGGGATATCATGGATGATCTCGGTTTGAATGCTGTAAACTCGATTATGTTGGACGGATCGGGATCAACCCAAATGCAAATTGGTAATCCAAAAAGTAATCCAGTTGATAGTAACCGTTATGTCTATAACATGATTCGGGTGAAAACAACCTAATTAGTTACAATACCCTCGACAGAAAATAAGCTGCCATCTTGGCAGCTTATTTTCTGTCGAGGGACAAGAAGCGATTTAAGTGTGTACATAAATACCGTATCCCAAATTGAGCATGGGGAAGATAGACTTCGCACATTTATTTGGTCCGGTCGATAAAACAAATGTGATTCAGCGAATAAGGGGAAATCAGTACGAATTGAAATGGCGCGAGCAAGTGGACAGCATCGAAGCAAACTGGCAGGAATCGAACTGGCGCATTCATGGGCGACGGATGCGCATAAGTGGCTTAACATCTTCTTGAACCTGCGTTGACCGCTTTCTTGCCAGCCAGGAACTAGACTATTCCGAATAATTCAATTCAAAATAACCTTCACATATTTCGTTTTATATAAGTTGACCTAGGAGATGTTAAACAGCAACCAGCCTGGTTAACAACTAGACGTTAGCTCCTTCTCTCCCTCACTAACTGTTATAGCACCCCAGCTCAATTGAATCATTTGATTTAAATTTCCTCATTCATTTCATTTACCCCGCAGCGACACAAAGTTCGCACTTACCTTATATAGTGACACCAAGTAATTCCTTTTAAGAGAGAAATGTATTCTGGTTATTTAGTATCTTGAGAACTTATATTGCAATTGATCTTTTTGTGGTATGAACTTTGTGTCGTTATCCCTTAATGAGCTAATGTTTGAGTCAATTTATGTGTCATTTTTTTTGTTTTCTCATTCGTTTTTTTCTTTATAGTATATTTCAAACCGACCTATCTATGCTATTACAGCGCCTCTCATTTGATTATCTGTTAAGCGTATAAATCATTGTAGTTTTAAAAAAAATTCTTTTAAGGTTGTATAAAGGTGTTCTATTTCTCCTTATAAGTGAGAGAGAAAACGGCAGCCGTCAAATGTTAGGGAAAAGCACTTGTCGATTGTTTCCCCCCTTTCTTCTTTTACTCAAGATCAGCCCATTGAAAAGGGTGCAACACAAACCATTACACTATTGATCGTTCCCTAAGGAGGAAATTAATCATGTCTTGCTCTCAAACTAACTTAACACCTATCGCCATGTCGCCTATCCCATTACCTGTTCTTTCCAGTGGCTTTTCTACAATCTCAGGGCAACGTCTGTACGTTTGCGATAACCCAGAACCTTTGGCTCCTAGCACTTTTACAACACCGATCATTACTCTGTGGGAAGATTCAGTACCTAGTTCTGCCTCTGTTCGTTACCGGGTATTTATGTGGCATCATAATGACACTACACAAACTGTCAAATACGGATTGACCGTTGGGAATGGCGGAACTAACCCCATTACAGTAGGTTCAATTAAATACGAAACGACAGTTACTTCTAACAACGGAGATATTCTAACTAACGCTGGTCTCTGTCTCTCCAAAGCGCTCCTGGGACAAACGCTAACAGCAGATAGTACAACAGTAAGCGTTCCAGGTAGCTCGGTACGGACCGTTAAGGAGTTCACACTTGCAGCTGGGGAAGTTCGGGGTCTTGTAATGGAGTTCACCCTTTCAAGCGCATCGGCCATGTCAGCTAGAATTCGTACAGTTGCAGCGAATAGCACCTCTGCTGTTCTTAATACGCACCAAGGACCTGTTGTAAGCTCCGTAAAAACACACCCACGAGGAACATGGAACTATGCTGATGTCCAAGGTAGTGATGCAACACTTACTCTAGATAGCAGCGGTACATCTAACAGCGTTTCAGTACTTGACCAACCGTCTGTGTTCCCAGGTACTCTGCCGAATAGTGCAGCTTACGGCGGTATCTACAAAATAAACCTGACGATTAAAAATAATTCAGGCACTACACAGACTGTAAATCTATATCTAAACCCACGCGGCGGGCTGTTTGCAGGCGCTGTAAAAGTAGGCAGTAATGCTGTGAACGGCGTTTCCAAAACTAAATCTACTGAAGTAGTCAAAATTGGAGCCTTCTCTCTATCAAATGGACAATCTGTTACGGTTCCTGTTCAAGTGACTGCAGGTGGGGGAAGCTCGACACCGATAGCATTCTTTGCAAAAAAAGCATAAGTAGTTGACCAAAAATACAAACGATTCCTGATTTTAGGGATCGTTTTTTTGCTTTTCATCCCAATTTCCCCTATTATTTAGATGAATTGAAACTTTTTGATAACTCCCAGCGTTTAGATTATATCTTTTATTTGGAGGCGAAGATTATATGAAACGTATTGTTAAAATAGGAATCGCAGGAGTATTGCTCACTTCAGTATTTAGCGCAGGAGCGTATGCAGCAACTGTAGTTCCTAAAGTCTTTATTCATGGAAACGACATTAAAAGCAGCAGTACAGCTCCGAAACTTATTGATGGTTCAGTGTATGTTCCACTTCGTACCATTTCGGAGGGACTTGGTGTAGACATTCAGTGGGATAATAAAAACAAAACAGTACATGTGAACTCAGACCCGCAATTTAAAGCTGAGACTGGTAGCGTTACATATGTAAATCAACGTGATTTGGCTTTTAATTGGATCATGGCATATGATGATCGACGGAAAGAAGATGTGCTTGCTTTAAATGCGCCTGGATTTAAAACAGATATCTATAATGAGAGCTTTCCTTCTGGTACCTATAATATGGCAAGCATTGTTGAGATGCAGCCTGTAGACCGTAGCGATACGAGCATCACTGTACGTATTGTACAACGAGTCACTGCAGAAGATGATTACAATGTTAAAGTGGAGAAATGGAAATTTACCTTTGAGGGAACTGATAAAATTAAATCAGTTATGGTCGTACCTAAATCAACACAATATTTTGATCGTTATACTCTGTTCCCCGGAACGAGTTTTGGGGAATAATCGAAGAAAGCCGGGAATTCCCGGCTTTTTGTTTTATCTTTTATCAATAATTAAAATAGACAATACCCCGGTGGCAACCTAAGGTTGCCACCGGGGTATGTGGCACAATCGCAGCTGCGGCGTTAGTATGCAAATTAACGGATGCAGATGCAGATGCAGCCATAACCAAAGATGCCATGGGTATAGCTTCCCTATTCACAGGGGGATTAATTGAATATCATAACGACGGAACTTTCGGTAAAATTTTGTGCAGCGGTTGGGCTGCCTTGACCGGCTTGAAAGCTGTGAGACTGGCGTCCTGCGGTTTTACCGGTCCCGATGCCGCATTGGAAGGGTAAGTACGGATTCTTCCAGGCGTTTCAGGGTACCAGCGGTCATTGTGATATAAGTCAAGTGCTGCAAGGACTTTGGTCAGGATTTTAAAGTGACCCACATTTATTTCAAACGTCACGCTTGCCAGCGCGGTCTTCACGCAACCCTGGATGCCTTGCTCGATTTTCGAGAAAGCTATCATCTAACGCCTGCGAATATTAAATCGGTTGATGTGAGAACGTCTTCATTTGTCTAACGTTTTAACCAATCCGAACCCCAAAACAGCAATTGGCGCGCAGGCCAGCACGCAAATTGCTTCAGCCGTAGCCCTCAAAGTTCAGCAATATCTGGCTGAGAATCCTACACATTTTTTGTGCTGCTCGTGTTGTCTTGACAACACATGACGGCCATCCATACGAAAGATGGATGCCTGTACCTCTAGGTGATATTGAAACCCCTTTTGACTGGGCAGTGATCCCCAACTTTCAGAAGTCAGGGCTTTAAGTTACAAGGTAGGATCAATCAAGAAATTGATGCTTGTAATCTAGCTATTCGACAGAGATTATTGGAGCCAGAAGTTCAAGAATCTGATTTAAGAGCTATACGTACGAAACTTAAAAATGAACATAAAACTATTTATAGTGGACTTTCAGCAACAACACACGGCAACTCTGCATTAAAAAATGTAGCTATAGAAAAACCCAGAAACAACATTTTTATTCTTCCTTTAAGAGGTGAAGACAAAAAACTAATGAGGTGACACCGTTACACTTAGGTAGAGCTTTTCTTTTGGGAGCTATAGCTTATATGATTCTCAATTATGATCCACATCAAGCAAGGCAAGATGAATTTGAAGACTTCCTAAAAGAACATATTGATCCCACGGTATCCTGATTCTCTCAAAATGTTCAAAACAGAAAAGGTCAAGATTTCATTAAAAGATACATTTATAATTTTATATTGAAACAATAAAAGCTCCTTTTTAGAAAGGAGCTCCTTTGTGCGTGTTCTTCTATGTAATGTTCTAATTCAAGTTTAATGCACTGCTCTAGATCCTCATGTCTCATTTTTAACGATTACTTCTTTTGGTTCAATTATCAATTCTAATAACCCTAGCCTTAAACTCTGCATAACATCCTCCTTAGGCATTTTGATGTATTTGGCCAGTTGCAGCATATCTTCTTCAAAAAAATCAACGATCTTCAAGAAAGCTCCTTGATCTCCCGTCCTGGCAAGCTGAACAAGAGCTATGAAGTCAGCTTCACTGATAACATTTTTAGAGTCTTCTTTTTCCATTTATTCACCGCCTGTTGTGAGATGTTCATTTCATTTGCCACGGTCTTCTCAGATTTCCCTTCCATATAAATGGAATGGACAACTTTCTTTGCAACATCGTTAGGAATGAGTTGAAAGATCTCTTGTACATAAAAATTTGAAACCGATTGATTCTCAAAAGAATCAATAGAGTTAATGTCAAACACCATACCATACTCTTTGTTAGACGTAACTCTATAACGATATTGCAATCTCCATGCTAACTTTTTCAATTCAGCTCTATACATTTCTTGTGTAGTTTTTTTCTTTTCCATTAGAATCACCTCTATATATAAAGGTAAATTGCGCAATCATTTAACAACTAAATAAGAACATTTGTTCTTATTTATTTTACTATATAGTTCCACAATCATCCAGTTAAAAGTTGTAAGTTCTCAAGTTATTTTTCCTTTACTAAGAGAAGGGAGGGTAACTATGGATATGGATAGCATTATACAATTAGTTCCTAATTTCGGTTTCCCAGTAGTGATTACATTCATGTTGCTGAAGTACTTAATGGACAACATCAAAGAAAAGTTTGACCGATTGGACCAAACTTTAAAGGAATTAATCGATTTAATAAAAGAGAAGAAAACGTTACCTTAAAAGTTCAAACTATTTACAGTTTTCTAGCTAACACCCATGTTCTTCCTAGGTGTAGTTGGTTTTGTATACACGACGATATGAAACCATCATATCGTCGTGTCCCCCTTTATGACATACCATAATCAATTGAGATAAAAAAAAGACGTCCTGAAATACCAGGTACGCCCTTTAGCTGTTCATCCCTTTTATTATTTGGCTTACCCTGCCTTGAGATACACCGACTAGTTTAGCCCATTCTTTTTGTGAAGAATTGGGATGTTGTTCCATTATTTCTGACAATCGGTAAGCTGCACGGACCGGGCAAGTTTCTAAACGAGAACTGTATGGAATTCCGATATATTGGCCTTGCCCTTCCTGGTCCTTCTTCGATCTTCTAACCCGCATATTCATTCCTTCTGCAGTGATTTGAATTTCCTTAACATCAAAATAGAACAATTCACTTCTTCTACATGCACCACTGAAACCAATAAGTAATAGGGCCCTATTTCTAAAACCAATCATCTTCTTATCCGGAACATACTCTAACATCTCCTTTAATGTGTCTACGATAATGGGATTTTTACCAGAACCATGAATTCTCTTTATTCGTTCAAAACCACTGTTGTATCAATATATTAGGCGTTTCTTGGCCGATCCCGGCGCAGGAATACAGCACACACCCCGAGCAGCGGCAAAAAAGAACATAGCTTGATGACGAATGAAATGCTGGTCACATCAATCAGGGAACCGAGCACAACCGAGCCGAGTCCCGCCATGCCGAACGACAGGCCGAAGAACAATCCCGATACCGTCCCAATATGACGCGGCAGCAACTCCTGTGCGTAGACAATGATGACACTGAAGCCGGACATCAGAATCAAGCCGATGATGCCGCATAATACCATGGATAGAGCAGGTCCCGCATAAGGCAGCAGCAGTGAAAATGGTGCAGTACCCGCGATGGAGAACCAGATCATCGGTTTACGTCCATAACGGTCAGCCAGTGGGCCGCCGAGCAGGGTTCCAACCATACCCGCAAATTGCAGAACGAACAGGCAGATCTGGGCCTGCGAAAGAGGCAGGTTATACGCATCGGCATAATAAAAGGCATAGTATCCGGTCATGCCGGCAATATAAACGAATTTGGAAAACAGCAGCAGGATGAGGATCCCCATTGTAAAAGCGATAAATCCCCGACTTACAGGTTGGGCAGCAGGCTGCACAATGCCATTTGCCTGTACAGGCTGTTGCTGACGGCTGCGATTTTCCGCCAATTTGTCTCTATACCAACGGCTAACGGAAGACTGGATAAAGATCCCGATTAGGGCAAAAGCCATTAGCCACAGAAAACTAAGCTGTCCATGCGGGAGCAGGATAAAGGCAACCAGCAACGGGGCGAGAGCCTGACCTGTGTTGCCACCGACCTGGAAGATGGACTGTGCCATTCCGCGTCCTCGACCTGCCGCCAGATGGGCAACGCGTGAGGATTCGGGATGCAGGATGGATGAGCCTATGCCGATCAATGCTGCGGAGACAAGCAGCATCCATAGCTCGGAAGACAAGGCAAAGCCGAGAACACCGATGAGGGAGAACAACATGCCGCCAGGCAGAAGGATCGGCATGGGCTTGCGATCAGACATATAACCGACCAGCGGCTGTAGAACCGATGCGGTAATATTCAATGTGAAGGCAATCCAGCCCATCTGGGCGAAACTGAGCTGCATGGTCTGCTGGAACAGCGGAAAAGCAGATGGAACAACGGTCTGCATCGCATCATTCAGCAGATGGGCGAAGCTGACTCCGGCAAGCGCCCAATTGGCGGAGTGATTGATTTGCATTTTGCTTACAGCGGCTTGTGCCACGGGAGATCACCTCGAATTATTTTTTTTACCATGATAAAAGATACAGACAGATATTGTCTTTGTGAAAAGTGCTTGGAAAGTGAGCACGATTTGCTATAATGTCAGCAGGTGAGGAAACGATGGAATTAAATATGATGCTGAATGGATTGGAATTGTGGAAGGCTTCTGGCGGATTCACCAATGAACCTCATGTGCATGATGACTGGTATCAGGTTACGTTGCCTGTAAGAGGGCAATGCCATCTGGTGCAGGAACAGCATGCTTATCCACTACAAGCAGGACTAGGGATTATTGCACATCCCCGGATGGAGCACTTTTTTGAGATTGGTTCGGATTCCGCGGTTATCGTTATCAAGTTTCGTAAGCCGCCAGCTGGCGGATTGGAGGATTCAGGAAGGCAAGGGGAGCAGACCGAATTTCGGACTACACAAACCTTCGATCCTGCTGAAATTAGCAGACTGTTTCGAGGCTGGAACGCCATTTTGCTGGACGATGCGCCTGAACCATTGCAGATACAGGAAACGGAGCTTGCAGTAGAGACATATCTTGGACGAATGCTGACTGGTCAACCGAATGGGAGTAACCTGACGCTGGCAACCGCAGGAATAGGTGTGGCGGGGAGCGTGGGGTCTAGCCTGGTTTGCGGGCAGCTTTCGAATCTGCTTCAGCGAACTAATAGCAACGGCGGCGCGTTCATCGACCCCCATCTGCGGCGGGTGCTGGAGTATATACACAGTGACTATACAAGTCCAATGGACATTGAATCCATGGCGGCGGTTGCGCACCAGAGCAGATATCATTTTATGCGTTCCTTCAAGGCACTGACAGGTTCAACGCCGTATCAGTACGTGCTGAATTTGCGTGTGGAGGAAGCCACCCGACGACTGCGCCATACAACAGATTCGGTGACTACCATCAGCTTTGGGCTGGGGTTCTCCAATGTCAGTCAGTTCTACAGGGCATTTCAGCGCGTGACAGGTGTAACACCGATGGAGTATCGAAACCAGATGTAGAATCAGAAGAGGTTGAAGCCAAGGGTATACGTATAAAAAATGTAACAATCCTGCGCTGCACCAGAACGCTGGCGTAGGCAGGACAAGAACCGGGCAGAACGAAAGAAACACGTTCATTGCCCTTTTTTCGTGCTTTTTTTGCCCGCTAACCTGTCTCCCAGATCGACAAAAGCATCTAGATCTCTTCGCAAGCAAACACTGATTTTTGTTGTTGCCAAACCAGATGGACTTTGCTAAGATGGGAAAAATAGTTTATGTAAGCGTATACATTTATGGGAAAATTACAACGTTGTAATTATAAGCTTAAGTTTATATCTACTTCATCAATCGATTCATATTTGTATTAATATTCCATTATTAAAGGGGTTTAACGGTTTTTTTATTTAAGGGGATGATTTGATTTATGCATGAAGTGGCATGTTTATGTCCAAAAATTCAAACGTTGTAATTTTATTGTGAAGGGGAGTCTAAAAGGTGAAAAATCGCATGTCCACGCTGTTCAGCCTGATCAAACGGGATAAGTATTTGCTGCTGATGTTCTCACCCATTTTTCTGTATTACGTCATCTTCATGTATGTTCCCATGCCGGGCATGCTGCTGGCCTTCCGCAATTTCATGCCGGGGCAGGGAATGTTCAGCGGGGAATGGGTGGGCCTGAGGTGGTTTGATCAGTTCGTGAATTCCATCTACTTCTGGAGGCTGCTGCGCAATACGTTTTTGCTCGCCTTCCTGCCGCTCCTGTTCGGCTTCTCCATCCCCATTCTGTTCGCCGTCTGTATTGTAGAAATCAAGAATCAGACGTTCAAGCGGTTCGCCCAGACCGTCACCTACCTTCCGCATTTCATCTCCACCGTCGTGGTCGCGGGCATGATTATTAACTTCCTGTCACCCACGGACGGGATCGTGAACACCCTGATTGCCAAGCTCGGTATGGAGAAAGTGAACTTCATGATGGACGCCGGATGGTTCCGAACGATATTCACCAGCTCCGATATCTGGCAGAGCTTTGGTTTCAGCTCCATTATCTACATTGCAGCCATTATGGGCATTGACCCCGAAATGTACGATTCCGGCAAAATTGACGGCGTCAACAAATTCCAGGAGCTATGGCACCTGACACTTCCCAGCATCAAGCCAACGATTGTCATCCTGCTGCTCCTGTCGCTTGGCGGTATCATGAGCGTAGGATTTGAGAAAGTATATCTGCTCTATAACGGTGCTACCTATGAGACCGCAGACGTGTTGTCCACCTACGTATACCGAATGGGGATTGAAGGACAGAACTACGGATTTGCGACAGCCGTCGGCCTGTTCAACTCTATTATCACCTTTGTGCTTGTGTTCGCGGCTAATACGATGACCCGGCGTCTGACCAAGATGTCACTCTGGTAAGACCATATCCCGACCCAAAGGAGACCTGTATGCAAAAATCGAGAAGTGACCGGTTATTCTACGGATTTGTCTACCTGCTGACCATATTGGCAGTCGTCGTTACGCTGTATCCTTTTCTGTACGTGATCAGCATTTCATTCAGCTCAGTTGATGCGATTGACAAACAAAAGGTTGCGTTGTGGCCAGTAGGATTCACCTTGTCCGGGTACAAGATGGTGCTCCAATACCGGGAGTTGTGGGTGTCCTTCTATAACACCCTGTGGTACACCGTTATAGGTACATTGCTGAATATTGTAGCTACGTGCCTCGCTGCATTTCCGTTATCCAGGCAGCAATTTTTCCTGCGCAGAAAGCTGAACTTTTTCATCGCCTTCACCATGTATTTCTCGGGTGGACTCATCCCGGTCTACATGCTGATTACGTCACTGGGGCTATATAACACCCGCTGGGTGATGGTGCTTCCTGTGCTGGTCATTACGTTTAACGTCATGATCTGCCGCTCAGCCTTTGAGGGTATTCCGAATGAAATCTTCGAGAGTGCAAGCATAGACGGGGCCAATGAACTGACGATGCTGTATCGTCTGGCGATACCCATTATCAAGCCAACGCTTGCTGTGCTGACGCTATATTACGCCGTATTCCACTGGAACAACTTCTTCTCAGCCCTGCTATATCTGGGCAAACAGGATATGCAGCCCTTGCAAATGTTCCTACGCAGGGTGCTGATCATGGCATCACCGGAGGTCATGCAAAAAATGGGCGGCACGATGACCACGGGTGCGCTCGCGGTGTCCACACTTCAGGTTCGGTATGTGTCGATTGTGGTCAGCATTCTGCCAATCGTTACGATCTACCCTTTTATCCAGCGGTACTTCGTCAAAGGGATTACCCTCGGAGCCGTGAAAGGATAGCCTTATTGATCACCATGCATCACCCAAGGTTGTTCATAACAAGGAGGAATAACGGATGATAATCAGAGGGGCCGGAAGAAAAAGTGTTCTCGCGGTGATTCTTGCTATCAGTCTCGCCGGATGCAGCAGCAGTACAGGATCAGGGGGAGATAAGGGCAGTGCTTCACCAAGCTCGGAGCCAGCGTTCAACTACACAGGGGCAGGTCCGGTAACGGACCAGAAAGATGCCAAGCTGTCGATTCTCGGGACTAACGCATGGACGACTAACGTGGATCTCTCTACTGCGGAGATTGTGAAGAAAATTGAGAGTAATGCCGGGGTAACAGTCGATTGGGATCTCATTCCGCCGCAGAATTATGCAGATGCGGTGAATCCAAGGCTTGCGGCTGGAACGGGATTGCCGGATATCGTCTATCTGCCAGATCAGGATCAGCTCATGAAATACATTAACAGTGGTCTGTTTATTCCGCTGAATGACCTAGTGGAGAAGTATGGTGTGAATCTCAAAAAAATATACGACAAATCCCCATCCGTCAAAGCCAGTTTAACGACGCCAGATGGTAAAATGTATTATGTTCCGCAGCAAACGCTTACGAAAAACTACATGCCCTTGTTTATGGTGAATGAACGTTGGTTGAAGAAGCTGGGACTGAACGAACCTGCGACACTGGATGAGTTCACAGCGATGCTGCGCAAATTCAAGACAGACGACCCGAACGGTAACGGCGAGGCGGATGAAATACCGTTGTCCATGGAATCCAAGTTTGTGCCGATGGCATTTGGTCCTGCTTTTGGTCTTGATCTGTCCAATCAGTTCTATGCGGATGACCAGGGTAAGGTACATTTCAGCTATTATGAGCCTGCCTACAAGGAATATCTGACATACCTGAACGGGCTGTACAAAGAAGGACTGCTCGGGGTGGACTATGCCAGTACCACAAGTGATCAGGTGACCTCCCGCATCTCGCAGGATGTAACCGGAGCCACGTTTAATTTTAGCTGGTACATGTCGATGGTCTACAGCCCGCTGTTCAAGGATTATGATCCGACGGAGCCCATCTTCAAAGGCATTCTGCCACTGAAAGGACCGCATGGAGACCAGTTCTATATTGGACGTACTCCTGTGAGTGGGATTTTTGGAATCTCCAAAGATAGCAAAAATCCTGAACTCGCCTTCCGTTTCCTGGATTATGCGGTTAGTGAAGAAGCGCAGACGTATTATACGTGGGGAATCAAGGATGATACGTACACCGAAGAGAATGGCGTGAAGACATTCACGGACAAAGGCAAAGATAATGACTATATCCAGAAACTCGGCATTGGTCCCGTGAATCTGCCGAACATTCAGTCTACCGATTCGGCGGATTCCGTTGTGGCCGAATGGCATGCCAAGCTCGACAAGGAATTGGAGCCTTACATCCACGAGCCGTTTCCATTTGTATATGCTCTGCCAGATGAGGCGAGTGTAGAGAGCATGTCCATGCCGGATATTACGACATATGTGGAAGAGATGAACTTCAAATTTATAAGTGGAGATGCCAGTCTGGACCAGTTTGATAGTTATATTGAGACTTTGAAAAAAATGAACATTGAGCAGGTTATTGCCGGCAGACAGGCGCAATATGACCGGTATAAGGCTGCACAGCAATAAGCTTCCGAAGGGTTGAGAGGTGTTGATTGATTTTGATAACCATTAAGGACATTGCCAAATTAGCGGGAGTGAGCTACAGCACAGTATCCAAGGCGCTCAACGGTGATCCCCGTATCAAACCGGCGACGCGGCAGAAGGTGCTCGCGGTTGCGGAGAAGCATCTATATCGAAAAAACATTATGGCACAGCAGCTTTCAACCGGCAGAAGCAACATTATCGGCTTTGTTCTTGATGAACTGAGCAATCCGTTGTTCTCGAATATATCGGGCAATCTGCATGCGGAGCTGAAGAAGCGGGGATACCAGATGATTTTGGTCGTCGCGGATGATGGGCTGGATGTTTTCAGCCAGCTTCGCGTGGATGGATGTATCCTGTGGGATTATGCGCTGGACAATCGGGATGCCTTCTGGAAAAAGTTCGCGACACTCAACATGCCATGTTTTGTGCTTGGTACAGATGAAGCCCCGAATTCCCCTTACATCAAGATTGACCGGAAAGAGGGCATATACAAAGCGGTTGAGCATCTGAAATCACTGGGACATAGCCGAATTGGTTTCATTGGCAACTCCCAAAATATCAAGCTTGAAGGGTATCGGGAAGCGTTGCAGCGCACAGGCCTTGATTTTGATCAACGCCATGTGCTGCCTGCACATTCCTCCTGGGAGGATGGTTATTTTGCCATTCGGAATTATACGTTTGAATCAGATTCGCCAACTGCATTTATTGGCTTGAACAACCTGGTGACCCGAGGCGCGCTGCGGGCTTTGCTGGAAGCGGGCTACAATGTGCCGAATGATATTTCGTTAATCGGTTATGATGATCTGCCGGATATGCAGTATGCCGAGGTGGCGCTAACCACCATTGGCCCGCCGCTGGATGAACTGGCAGCACAGGCAGCAGAGTTGATCGTATCGTTGATCCGTGATGAGCAGACGGATTATCCGGTGATTATCCAACCGAAGCTGAATCATCGCAATTCGACGGCAGTTTGCCGTCAGCGGGTGTCTGAGCATTAAGGATAGGCTGAGTACAACATTCAAGGTCCAGGGAGGGTTCTTTTATGCAAGTACAGACGCAGTTATCTTGGTCGGAGCGAATAGCGGAGATGATTTGCCAGCAAGGCGATGGAGAGGGCTATCATGTGTTTCCTTCGGAACGGTGGGCATATGTTCAGGGAATGACGTTAATGGCAATGGCACGCACTGGCAAGCAATACGGCAAGGACGAGTATGTTTCTTTTATGAAAAGACATATGGATCTGTATGTTCAGGAGGATGGTTCCATCGGAACGTATTCCCTGGAAGAGTACAACCTGGATCAGATCAATCAGGGCAAGAACCTGTTCGAATTGCTGGAAACCACCGGCGATCAGCGATACGCTGAAGCCGCACATCTGCTCGCAGCCCAGCTCTCAGGACAGCCCCGAACGTCGGAGGGCGGATTTTGGCACAAAAAAATCTATCCGTTCCAGATGTGGCTGGATGGATTGTATATGTCGTCCCCATTCTTGGCGCATTATGCTAAGACGTTTGACCGACCTGATCTGTGGGATGAAGTGGCTCATCAGATTTTGCTAATCGAACGCAAGACGCGTGATCCGCGCACGGGTCTGCTCTATCATGGATGGGATGAATCGAAGGAGCAGGTCTGGGCCGACTCCGTAACCGGATGCTCCGCACACTTCTGGAGCCGGGCGATGGGCTGGTATGCGATGGCGATCGTGGATAGTCTGGAGCACTTCCCGATTCATCATCCGAAACGGGGCACAATCATTGGCATCTTCGAGCGCATGTGTAATGCATTGGTACGTGTACAGGAGCAGGAGAGCGGGCTCTGGTTCCAGGTGCTGGACCAGGGATTCCGCAAGGGCAATTATCTGGAAGCTTCCGGTTCAA
This sequence comes from Paenibacillus sp. OK060, assembly GCF_900101205.1. Taxonomy (NCBI): domain Bacteria; kingdom Bacillati; phylum Bacillota; class Bacilli; order Caryophanales; family Paenibacillaceae; genus Paenibacillus; species Paenibacillus sp. OK060. Next base: position 540,446 of record NZ_FNFR01000003.1, on the reverse strand, counting down.
GCATGTTTGTGTATGCCATGGCGAAGGGCGTTCACTTGCGTTACCTTGAGCCGCATTTCAGGCAGGCCGCAGAGAAGGGATGGCATGGACTGACGTCCCGTTTGATGGAAGAAACGGAGGAAGGCGTGAAGCTGAACGCGATCTGTCACGGGGCAGGGCTCAGTCTGGATCGGGATGGTTCATACAGTTATTATGTCGGCGAGCAGATTGTAAGTGACTCGTTCATGGGCATGGCACCGCTCTTGCTGGCTGCGCTGGAAATGGAGCGATTGCCATGAACAAACCTCTGTCACATGGATCAGATGTGGATCTGTACAGGAATGGTTACCTGGTTGCTGCGGACGGAAGCGGCGATTTTCCCACTATTCAGGCTGCCATTGATGCGATTCCGGCCGACTGCACTGAAAAGTATACGATTCGCATAAAGCCAGGCACTTATATTGAAAAACTACACATCGAGAAGCCGATGGTTCACCTCGTCGGCGCGGGAGCTGATCAGACTATCATCACGTATGATGATTATGCGCTCAAGAAGTTCCCGAACGGGGAGTTGTATCATACCTTTCATTCTTACACGACCTTTATTGGTGCAGATGAGTTCACCGCTGAAGGACTTTCCTTCATCAACTCGGCTGGACCTGGTCGTGAGGTGGGTCAGGCGTTGGCTGTCTACGTGGATGGGGACCGGGCAGCCTTCAGGCATTGCCGATTTATAGGTCACCAGGACACGATCTTTACCGGACCGCTGCCCGAGCAGCCCATTGACCGGAGTTTCTTCGGGGGGCCGCGTGACGGGGCAGAGCGGCGGAAGCTGCGCCAATATTATGAGGACTGTTACATTGAGGGCGATGTGGATTTTATTTTTGGCTCGGCTACGGCTGTGTTTCAGGGCTGTGAGATTTTTGCGAAGAATCGCTTGAGCGATGTTGCTGCTGCAGAGGGAGAAGTGAATGGCTGGATCACGGCTGCTTCCACACCAGAGGATGCACGTTATGGCTATGTGTTTATCGATTGTGACCTGACCAGCAACGCCCCCGTTCAGTCCGTATATCTAGGCAGACCGTGGCGTAATCATGCCAAAGTCTGCTTCCTGAACTGCTGGATGGGGGCGCATGTGAAGCAGGAGGGCTGGCATAACTGGAACAAGAACGATGCGGAAGCGACGGTAGCGTACTTCGAATATCATAGTGCCGGACCTGGGGCCGGAAGTGTGATGGGGAGAGTTCCATGGTCGAAAATACTCAGTGATCAGGAAGCGGCCGAATATAGTGTGCCTGTTATTTTATCCGGTGAGGATGGGTGGCAACCTTTCGAAGGTATGCTGTCATTTGAACTAGTCTCCTCGAAGTTACAATAAGCGTGGTAATACATCCGTTTATTTATAAAATAAAATAAAAAAAGGCCATCTATCAAGTCTCTTAATGACTTGGTAGATGGCCTTTTTGTGCGGTATATTACATTTTTCGCCCCCCATAGAAATAATTTATCCCTTATCTCAATTGCATTTTACTGATTAAATACAGGGTGAGGATCTGTAAATTCCCTGTAAATTTGGATGATGTCTGCAAAAAAAGAAAACGAGAGGGAAGGTCCATTTTGATAAGGGAAGGGAGTGAAGCGATACTCATCGTCAGACGGTTTTATAAGCTCTATAGATCGCGGATCACATGTAAGTGCACCAGTGAAGCTTTGTTTGCAAGGTGAAAATAATCTGAATACAGGAGGGATTTTGCTTGAATCAAGCTGTTCGATTCCGCCCGGTCATTACATTCGCTTTGGCATTTCTTCTGATTATTACGTGGTTTGCACCAAGAGCAGACGCCGCTGCCCAGTGGCAGGCAGGCACCGCATACAAACAAGGAGATCTAGTAACCTATTTAAATAAAGATTATGAATGTATTCAGCCCCATACGGCTTTGACCGGATGGGAGCCCTCAAATGTGCCTGCATTGTGGAAATACGTGGGGGAAGGTACGGGAGGAGGAACTCCAACTCCGGATACGACACCACCTTCCGTCCCTGCAGGTTTAACCTCATCCCTCGTCACGGATACATCGGTCAATCTTACCTGGAACGCTTCCACGGATAATATGGGTGTCACCGGATATGAAGTGTACCGGAATGGTACTCTCGCGGCGAACACTTCAACGACTACGGCTGTAGTCACAGGACTGACAGCTGGCACCACATATGTTTTTACAGTCAAAGCAAAAGATGCGGCAGGCAATCTGTCCGCAGCAAGCACCTCTCTCAGCGTTACCACTTCCAACGGATCTTCGAATCCTGGGCCTAGCGGCAGCAAATGGCTGATCGGCTACTGGCACAACTTCGATAATGGCTCTACCAACATTAAACTGCGCAACGTTTCAACAGCTTATGATGTTATTAATGTCTCCTTTGCCGAGCCGATTTCACCCGGCAGCGGAACGCTCGCTTTTACTCCGTATAACGCTACGGTAGAAGAGTTCAAGTCGGACATTGCGTACCTTCAAAGCCAAGGGAAGAAGGTACTGATTTCTATGGGGGGAGCCAATGGCACGATTGAGCTCACCGATGCGACCAAGAGACAACAGTTCGAGGATTCCCTAAAATCCATTATTTCGACTTACGGATTCAATGGTCTCGACATCGATCTTGAAGGAAGCTCCCTGTCTTTAAATGCGGGCGATACCGACTTCCGCAGTCCAACGACTCCGAAGATCGTTAACCTGATTAACGGCGTGAAAGCGCTTAAATCACACTTTGGTGCCAATTTTGTCCTGACGGCTGCACCGGAAACGGCCTACGTACAGGGCGGATATCTGAACTATGGTGGTCCTTGGGGGGCGTATCTTCCAGTGATTCACGCCTTGCGCAATGACCTGACCCTACTTCATGTGCAGCACTATAACACCGGTTCGATGGTGGGGCTGGATGGACGTTCTTACGCTCAAGGTACAGCCGATTTCCATGTCGCCATGGCCGAAATGCTGCTTCAAGGGTTTAACGTAGGTGGAAGCTCGGGTCCATTCTTTAGCCCTCTGCGTCCGGACCAAATTGCGATTGGCGTACCAGCTTCCCAGCAGGCGGCTGGAGGCGGCTATACGGCGCCAGCTGAGCTGCAAAAGGCATTGAATTATCTGATCAAAGGAGTATCATACGGCGGCTCCTATACCTTGCGCCAGCCTGCGGGCTATACCGGTCTCAAGGGTATTATGACCTGGTCAATCAACTGGGACGCGTATACGAATAACCAGTTCTCGAACGCACATCGTCCATTCCTGAATGGGCTTAGCACGCAAAAGACAGAGGAGGTTGTGTATTAAATGATACATTTAAATAAACACACTGCATTTAAGAAGACTGCAAAGTTTTTCCTTGGTCTGTCCCTGCTCTTATCCGTCATCGTTCCTTCCTTCGCGCTCCAACCTGCTACGGCCGAAGCAGCAGATTCTTATAAAATTGTTGGTTACTATCCGTCCTGGGCTGCGTACGGCAGAAACTATAATGTAGCCGATATCGATCCGACCAAAGTGACGCATATCAACTATGCTTTTGCTGATATTTGCTGGAACGGCATTCATGGAAATCCGGACCCTTCGGGCCCCAATCCTGTAACCTGGACCTGTCAGAATGAAAAAAGCCAAACGATCAATGTACCGAACGGAACAATCGTGCTCGGCGATCCATGGATCGATACGGGCAAGACATTTGCAGGGGATACGTGGGATCAGCCCATTGCAGGTAATATCAATCAGCTTAACAAGCTGAAACAAACCAATCCTAACCTGAAGACTATTATCTCCGTCGGAGGATGGACGTGGTCCAACCGTTTCTCTGATGTAGCCGCGACTGCTGCAACCCGGGAGGTCTTTGCTAACTCTGCCGTGGACTTCCTGAGAAAGTACAATTTTGACGGAGTAGATCTGGACTGGGAGTACCCGGTATCAGGCGGTCTCGATGGTAACAGCAAACGTCCTGAAGATAAGCAAAACTACACATTGCTCCTGAGCAAAATCCGTGAAAAATTGGATGCAGCGGGAGCTGTGGACGGCAAGAAGTATCTGCTTACGATTGCAAGCGGTGCGTCTGCGACCTATGCTGCCAATACGGAGCTTGCAAAAATTGCTGCCATCGTCGACTGGATTAACATTATGACATACGATTTTAACGGGGCTTGGCAAAAGATCAGCGCACATAATGCGCCATTGAACTATGATCCTGCAGCTTCAGCCGCTGGCGTGCCAGATGCCAATACATTTAATGTGGCAGCCGGAGCACAAGGGCATCTGGATGCAGGCGTACCGGCCGCTAAACTCGTGCTTGGTGTTCCATTCTACGGTCGTGGCTGGGATGGATGCGCACAAGCAGGCAACGGCCAGTATCAGACGTGCACGGGTGGTTCTTCCGTTGGAACATGGGAAGCAGGCTCCTTTGACTTCTACGATCTGGAAGCCAATTACATCAACAAAAACGGGTATACGCGTTACTGGAATGACACAGCCAAAGTGCCATATCTCTATAATGCGTCCAACAAGCGCTTTATCAGCTATGACGATGCGGAGTCCGTTGGATATAAAACGGCTTATATCAAGAGCAAAGGACTCGGCGGAGCGATGTTCTGGGAGCTCAGCGGTGACCGTAACAAAACACTTCAAAACAAACTGAAAGCCGATCTGCCTACTGGAGGTACAGTGCCACCAGTAGATACGACGGCACCAAGCGTACCCGGGAATGCTCGTTCGACAGGTGTGACGGCAAACTCTGTGACGCTGGCTTGGAATGCTTCAACGGATAATGTAGGGGTTACCGGTTATAACGTCTATAATGGCGCTAATCTTGCGACATCGGTCACCGGAACGACAGCAACAATCAGCGGACTTACAGCGGGTACTTCATATACCTTCACGGTAAAAGCAAAAGATGCAGCAGGTAATCTGTCTGCAGCCAGTAATGCTGTAACTGTAAGCACAACGGCTCAGCCGGGAGGCGATACGCAAGCGCCAACTGCACCAACGAACCTTGCGTCGACGGCACAAACCACATCCAGCATAACGCTGAGTTGGTCGGCATCCACTGACAATGTGGGTGTAACGGGTTATGACGTGTACAACGGAACGACACTGGCAACAACGGTAACCGGTACGACGGCAACGATCAGCGGACTTGCTGCGGATACCTCGTATACATTTACGGTAAAAGCAAAGGATGCGGCAGGCAACGTGTCTGCAGCGAGCAACGCGGTGAGTGTGAAGACAGCCGCCGAAACGACAAATCCTGGTGTATCCGCATGGCAGGTCAACACAGCTTATACTGCGGGACAACTGGTCACATATAGCGGCAAGACGTATAAATGTTTGCAGCCCCACACCTCCTTGTCAGGATGGGAACCATCCAACGTTCCTGCCTTGTGGCAGCTTCAATAGTTAAAAATTGAAATACAACATTTTTAATTGAAATGTGCAGTGTTGGCGAGCTTAGTTAGTGGAAAGAGAATATGACACATGGATTGTTTCTCGGCGCTAAACAGAAGAAGATAAGAAAAGGGAAGACCAAAAACCACCGGCTCTTGATCCGGTGGTTTTTGGCTATGGTATGTCAAAGCAGGCTCCAACAAGGCTTTGCCCTACTTAGTTTATCTAGAAGAAATATACTCGGACATAATTAGAAACTTCAATTAGAAATCAAAGTTGTCCGGGTCAGGTCCAACGCGAACATCTTCGTTCAGGGCGCTAATACGCTCCATCTCATCATTGGACAATTCAAAGTCGAAGATGGAAGAGTTCTCGACGATACGTTTTTCCTTGGTAGACTTGGGAATGGTAATGACACCGTTTTGCAAGTCCCAGCGCAGGATGACTTGTGCTACCGATTTACCTTTTGCAGTGGCAATTTCGGTCAGAACCGGATTGTCCAGAAGTTGACCCTGCATCAGCGGCGACCAAGCTTCCAATTGAATTCCGTTTTTCTCACAGAATGCTTTAAGTGGAGCTTGAGTCAGACGAGGGTGGTACTCCACCTGATTAATTGCTGGCTTCACTTCAGCATCCTGCAACAGATCTTCAAGATGATGAATCTGGAAGTTGCTGACGCCAATGGCTTTAATGCGGCCTGCTTTGTACAGCTGCTCCATCGCTTTCCATGCGCCTTTATATTTCCCTGCTTTTGGCCAGTGAATTAGATACAGGTCCAGGTATTCCAGTCCAAGTTTGTTCAGCGTTGTCTCATATGCCGCAAGCGTCTCATCATATCCGAGGTCTGCGTTCCACACTTTGGACGTAATGAACAATTCTTCACGTTTCAGATTATTCTCTCTCAATGCCTCAGCAATCGCTTGGCCTACACCGGATTCGTTGCCGTATATAGCAGCTGTATCAATACTGCGGTAACCGTGAGCAATGGCTTGTTTAACGGCCTCGATTAATTCAGCTCCTTCTTCTACCTTAAATACGCCCAGTCCGAACCAAGGCATATGAACGCCGTTATTTAAAGCTACTGTGGATTGTAAATGTTGTGCTGTCATGTGAAGTCCTCCTCATATTATGAATCAAAATGATAGTAACGATGTTAAACGATAAATTCTAGTTTCCTTCATTAAGTCATAGTAGATTAAATTCGAATTAACGTATTATACTAGATTAAAATAAAGGCGAAACCGGTTCCGAGTTGCAGCTTCAACCTAGGAAAGACGCGTGTTTAGGCTGATATCTGACTGAACCTCCTAACCTGTCTTACGACTCTGATGGGGAATAGGGATCTTTACGATCAAGCGCTCTTGCCCAACCAGTCAGAAGAACAGCAGCCAGAACCATAATTGCACCAACCCATGTGGTATGAATCAGACCGATGGAATTTGTGATTACACCGCCCAAATATGCACCAATTGCGATACCTGCGTTAAAGGCTGCGATGTTGAAGGCGGAGGCGACGTCTTTGGCTTGTGGAGCATAACGTTCTGCGAGCGTCACGACGTACGTCTGAAGCCCTGGCACATTCATGAAGGCAAGCAGACCCATGCCGAGTATCGTGAGTAACGCTGCCAGCTTAAATGGAACTGTGAAATACAGTATGCCCAGAATGACGGTCTGGATGATAAACATATAGAAGAGTGCTCGGAGCGGATTGCGGTTGGCGGCTTTCCCCCCGATAATATTGCCGATAGCAATGGCGATCCCGTACAGCAGCAGAATTCCCGCGACCGTTTTCTCGGAATACCCGCTGATATCATGCAATAGTGGGGACAGATAAGTGAATACCACAAACGTCCCCCCATATCCCACGGCGGTAATGGCAAAAGCCAGCAGCAACCGTCCGCCTGTTACCAGCTTCAGTTGTTCTCGGAAGGCAGTTCGCGTTCCGCGTTGCAACGTGGATGGCACTAGAAGCATGTTGCCGATAAAGGCCACAACACCTACGACAACGATAAGAATGAAAGCTGCGCGCCATCCCCAGTTTTGACCGATGAGTGTACCCAGGGGTACACCAGTTACTGTAGCAATGGTCAAACCAGAGAACATGATGGCAATAGCGCTCGCCCGTCGGTTTGCAGGAACCAGGTCTGCCGCAATGGTGGAACCAATGGACATGAATACTCCGTGTGCCAAGGCGGAGACAATTCGCGCAATGAGCAGCATGGTAATTCCACTCGAGAGCGCCGCCATGGTGTTACCAGCGATGAAAACAACCATAATGGCAAGCAGCAGCGTCTTGCGTGACACCGTTGACGTCAATGATGTCAGAATCGGTGCCCCGAAGGTTACGCCTAATGCATATAAAGTAACGGTCAGTCCCGCTGTCGTTACGGAAATGCCCAGGTCATCTGCAATAAGGGGCAGCAGACCAACGCTGATAAATTCAGTGGTGCCGATGGCAAACGCACTGATTGCCAGCGCCAGCAGTGCCCAGGTACTGCGTTTTGAATCATGTAACATGTCTTGTTCAACTCCCCAGAATGTAGATTTACGTACCGGCAAATGCTATTATGAGTTATTCGACATAAAATGAATAGTACGTACTTTTTAGTACCCTACGTACTTTTTAGTGCCTATATAGCAATTGCTTTTATGAATAACAATTTCCGGGAGGACATTCAGCATGATCAGAAAGAAGTATAATATTTCAGTTGAAGCGACACTTGAAGTCATCGGTGGCAAGTGGAAATGCGTTATCCTCTGCCATCTGACACACGGGAAGAAACGCACTAGTGATCTCAAACGTATTATGCCCGCAATTACGCAGAAAATGTTAACACAGCAGCTGAGGGAGCTTGAAGATGACGGGATTGTGAACCGCATTGTGTATAATCAGGTACCTCCCAAGGTGGAGTATGAACTGAGTGAATATGGCCGAAGTTTGGAACCGATTCTGAATGCCCTTTGTAATTGGGGAGATCAGCACATTATTAAGGAATACGGAGACAAATTCTCAGTGTTAGAGGATAATGGGTTAAATGATTTTAACACGGACAATAAGGAGCTGATGAAGCCGTGAACTATGAAATTCTATATGATGGTGCATTTGCGATGCTTAAGGTGCAATTGCAACGGGGAGAACGGTTCAAGGCAGAAAGCGGGGCCATGGTATCCATGACACCAACCGTTGACTTGAAGGGATCTGCTGAAGGCGGTATGTTTGCCGGATTCGGACGAATGATCAGCGGCGAGAAATTCTTTTTTCAGGAATTAACGGCTGCAGGGGGATCTGCGGAAATTCTGTTGTCACCCTCCAGCATGGGGGATGTGGAGGCGATTGAACTGGATGGCTCCTATTCGCTCTACGTACAGAAAGATGGTTTTCTGGCCGGAACGGAAGGCATCCAGGTGAATACCAAAATGCAAAACTTGAAGAAAGGTCTCTTCTCGGGAGAGGGTTTCTTTATTATAGAGATCAGTGGGCGAGGAACAGTGTTCCTATCATCCTATGGTGCAATCCATGCGATTAATCTGGCTGCGGGTGAAGAAGTGATCGTGGATAATGCCCACTTGGTCGCATGGCCCAATTATATGAATTATCGCATTGAGAAAGCTTCACAAGGTTGGTTATCTAGCGTGACCAGTGGAGAAGGATTGGTATGCCGATTTCGAGGTGAAGGTACAGTCCTGATCCAGAGCCGTAATCCGCATGGATTTGGTCAATGGGTCAAGCAATTTATTCCTTCACGCTAATGTTTTCCGCTGAAAATGTACAACGTTGAAACGCATGCGTTCCGACAATCGTTATAAGATAGGATGAAGCTCAAGGTGTAATGATGGAGGTATATGAGATGGAAAGCTCACGGTATAAAAATGCTCAGGAAAGTCCGGGGTATCTGCTATGGCAGGTTACTACGATGTGGCAAAAGGAAATACGCAGGGTGCTCGAGCCTCTGGAATTAACACAACCCCAATTTGTATTATTGCATGCCTGTGTGTGGCTCAATGAACGCGATACAGAGGGTAAGGGGGTAACTCAGGTCCAGCTTGCGCAATTTGCCAATGTGGATGTTAACGTTACTTCTCAAGTGCTCCGTGCTCTTGAAAAGAGAGAGTTAATAACTCGCAAGCGTCATCTTACCGATACCCGTGCGAATATTATTACAACAACGCCGGAAGGAACTCGCTTGGCGCTTGAAGGTATTCATCTTGTTGAAGCCGCGGACAAGGTGTTCTTTGATGTGTTAAGTGATCGTAAGGATGAATACATGGAAATCATGCAGGAATTTATCCAACATAAAACAGATGTTTAATTCATAGAAAGATTTTTTCTATGCTTTATTAGACTACAGAGTGTAGTGAAGTTGTACCTCCCAGACTTTTTAGCCGGGAGGTTTTTTGTATTGGTTCAATTAATCCGATAAGTCGCAAATGGCTTACCATGACGGAAAGAGTCGCTGAGTTGATCGAGCTGCGAGATTATATCATCGGTCAGTTTCATGTCCAGGCTAGCCAGATTATGCTCCAGCTGTTCCGTGCTCGTTGCCCCAACGATAACCGTCGAAACAGCAGGGCGTGCCAGCAGCCATGCAAGCGACAGGACACTTGGAGAGCAGCCATACGCCGATGCCTTTTCGCTGACCTGCTCACCTAATTTAATATTGTGTTCCAGCAGGAAACGATTGAAGGCCGGATCGGTATCCGCTCTGGAACCGGAAGGCACGCCCGCTTCACCGTTGTATTTGCCTGTCAGAATGCCACCAGCCAGCGGGAAATATGGAATGATACCTACGCCTTGATCAAGACACGTCGGTACAAGTTCAAGCTCAGGTGTGCGATCAGCCAGAGAGTAGCTGGTTTGGGTCGAGATATAACGTACGTATCCTTTCAACTCGCTGGTACCAAGGGCTTTCATCAGCTCCCAGGCTGCATAGTTGGAAGCTCCGATATAGCGGACTTTGCCGGAAGTGACCATATCATCCAATGTGCGCAGCGTCTCATCCAGCGGGGTGTGCGGATCAAAGGTATGGATCTGATACAGATCCACATAGTCCGTTTGCAGACGCCGCAGGCTATGTTCAAGCTCCTGCTGCAAATGATAGCGGGAGGAACCGCGCCCATGGGGACCCTCATGCCGGGGAAGTCCGGCTTTGGTAGCAAGCACAGCGTTTTCACGTCTGCCCATCAGGGCTTGTCCAATAATCCGCTCCGATTCCGTTCCGGCGTAGATGTTGGCGGTATCGATAAAATTGATTCCTTGATCCAGTGCCGCATGAATAATGCGGATAGAAGTTGGGTCATCCGCCCGTTTACCAAAGGCATTGGTGCCGAGTCCAAGTGCGGAAACGCGCAGACCGCTATTCCCCAAACGTCGATATTCCATCGTTCATCACTCCTTCTCTGTCATTTCTTGTATAGCAGATTATAACGTAATCTATTGAAAACGTGTTATTAATATAGTTAAATGATTCTAAGACCGTTATTAAAGGAGATATGATGGAGAACAGTGCCGCACATTTAACCAGACGGAAGCCGAAGAAACCGAAGAAGAGATGGAAGAAACCTTTGATTATCATCCTGAGTACTTTGATTGTGCTGGGGGGACTCGGATTTATCTATCAAAAGCAACTCGTTGTGTTTGCATTTAACCTGTTTGCTTCGGAAACCGTAAAGGAAACGCTCGATGAATCCTTCAAGCCTGTTGGCGATAAGGATGCACCTGTTGTAGAACATACCGATCCATTCTCGCTGTTGTTGTTAGGAATTGACCAACGGGATAACGAACCAAGCCGTTCGGATACCATGATCTATTCTGTTGTGCGTCCGGAAGAAAATAAAGTGTTGCTGCTGTCGATTCCGCGTGACTCCTACACCGATATTATCGGCCGGGATGTGAAGTCGAAGATTAATTCAGCCTATGCGCATGGTGAAGCCAAGATGGCGATGGATACCGTGGAGCATTTGTTGGAAAACAAAGTCGATTTCTATGCCGCGATTAATTTTAACGGACTCAAGGATATTGTTGATGCGGTTGGCGGTGTTCAATTGCCGATTAAGAAAAATATTGAGAACAAATCGAAAGCACATGAGAAGCTGTTTGTTGAAGCGAACAAACCGATCTACAGCGGCGAAGAAGCGCTGGGCTATGTGCGTTACCGGGAAGATTCCGATTTCAATCGGACGATGCGGCACCGTCTTTTTCTAAGTGCCTTCATGAATCGTGCGCTTGAGGTCAAAAACCTGACCAAGATCCCGGACGTTATCCAAATCGCTGGATCGAATTTTACAACCAACATGAACTCGGATTTCATCGTGAAATTTGCCGAGTCTCTATATATGAAAGACAGCACGCCAACAATCAGCAATTACATGTTGAAGGGTGAGGGCGCAACGCGTAGCGGCACATGGTACTATGATTTGTCAGAGAGTGATCTGCAATATGTGCGAACCCTGCTTGCGAACTGGCTGGACCCGGATGCCACTGAAATTATGGAGCCGGAGACGGCGGATACGAAAGATCCGGCGTAAGCAAGTTTCCGAGGCTCAGTAAGATGACCGGAATTTGTATACGTATGCAGAATGACTATATCAATGAATGAGAGTCCTGGGAGCTGATGCTTCCCGGGCTTTTTGTTATGTAAGCATTTGATATAAATCCCATAACGACTTCCGATCCGCAGAGAACGGTTGAATGATTCTATTCCTTAAACCCCATTTTATGGCATACATATAGTAAAATATAGGGAATGAATTCAACATCAACCAACGGAGGAAGCTCATGAAAGAGTTCAAGGATCGGCTTCACCAGGTTCAGGAGCAGCAGAAGCAGCTGGTAAAGGAATATAATGCTCTGCTTCAGGACTATCAATCCGATGACCTGATCGTGCAGAACGAACAACTGCGAACGCAATATGAAGCGCACCAACTCAAGCTGCAACAGCTTGAAGTACGCACACGGAAAATGGAAGAGGAGAATGCCCGTCTTCGCATGGCTCTATCCGAACAGATGCTGGATGAGAAATTGAATCTCATTCGTGTATCCCAGGAGAAGATGGAGACCTACTTTCGGGGAAAGACGAGTGTACATAATGATCGGCTCGTGGCGCATGAGCACCGCGCCAAAGTGAATTTGAATGCCATATTCAACCGAGCTTCAGAGGAACTTCAGGGTGACGCCAATGAGATGAAGGAAAGAATTGCTCATCTGGCTGCTGAGGTGCAGGAACGTATTGCATTGCATAGGCAGACCCTGTGGGAGAGGGAAGAGGCGCTGCGCGGACAGATGCAACAAGGATATGAGCATATGGCAGAAGAAGGCTTAAGCGAAGAGACCATTCAGCGGCGCATTCGCCAGAATCGGATGGAGATGAAGATTGGCCTGAGCTGGATCAACAAGGTCGCCATCCTGCTGATCATTCTTGGCGTTGGTGCAGCCTTTCAGTACTCCTACAAGACCTGGTTCAGCGATGAGGTGAAAGGCGTAGCGTTCTTCCTGCTTGGTGCGCTTATGCTTGCCGGGGGAGAATGGCTGTTCCGGCGTAAAAGACAGACGTTCGCGATGGGGCTGCTGGGCGGCGGGATATCGGTTCTGTTTGGCTCCGTTTTCTACAGCTATTTTCTATTGCATATCATCGGGTTATATACGGGACTTGCCTTGTCGGTGCTGGTTTCGGCGTTATCCGTTCTACTTTCGTTAAGGTATCAGTCCAGGACCATCTGCTCACTTGGTTTGGTTGGAGGATATCTGCCGTTAATCTCCTATGTGGCCTATTTCGGCCTTCAAGGCTCGGCTGTGTATGTGGCCATGATTTATCTGTTGCTCCTGAACGGAATTATTGTATGGATTTCATTTGGCAAACGGTGGCCAATCGTGCACTATATCAGTTTTCTGTTCAACACACCGTCCATGCTCATCCTGTTATGGCTCTCACCAAGTGAGAAGATCGGCATGGTGTATTCCATTGTGACATTTGCATTATATCTCGGAATTACACTGGCGTATCCGTTTAAACATCGGGTGAAGTTAACCTGGTGGGACTTTGCACTGCTCGCCATGAATACGAGCATCAGCTGCCTGATGTTATATGTATTGTTCGATGCAGCGGGCTGGAATGACGCACAAGGCTTGCTTGCTCTGATTTTTGCTCTGGTCTATTTCGGGCTCGCCCGTTTTATCCAGCAGAGGATGCCTCAGGAAAAGCAGACCCTTCTATTGTTCTACGTGACTTCACTGACCTTTGCCATTCTGATTATACCGTTCCAGTTTGGTGCGAAGTGGCTGTCTATGGGCTGGCTGATCGAAGGAATTCTGTTGGTTACGCTCGGACATCTGAAGCGGTTCAAGTTGGTGGAACGTGCTGGATGGGGAATCGTGCTTCTGTGCATGTTCACCTTTGTGTACTATGACGTGCTGGTGCTGTTCATCATGGGGGAGCAATCCTATTTCATGCTAAAATACTCCTGCATCACGCTGGGTGCGCTACTTATTACACTCTATTACGCCTTGGATCGCAACGGCTCCCTATCTGGAGAGAAATATCATTATAGCCAGATAGAGCTTGGCTTTTTGAATGCATTCAAGTACATCACACTCGCCAATCTGTGGTTATATGTGCTGTATGAATCGAATGAATTGTATATGAAAGCAGTTGATGACTCATTCCTGTTATACCTGTTCTACAAATGGTTGATGTTCGCTGCGCTGACCATTGCCATGGCCTATGGATTGAGTAAAGTGAGGCTTTTGCGTGATCGGATCGTGCAGGGTTACATCGTCTTCCTGCATGCGGTGGGCTGCTGTATTGCACTGGCAGTAACGTTATCCATGCCGGCACTTCAGTCGGATGTTCACCAGCATACAGCGGCTGAAGTCGTAGGTTTACTCGTATTAATTATCTTTAATGTGGGCGTGTTTTTTGCAGGAAGGGATCTGCTGATCACGGCAATCCGCGGGCAGTTCAAGAGCGTTGAATGGTATCCGGTTATCGCAGGGGTCTATCTGCTGGGTGTCATCACCGTGTTCTTGACGGTCCAGTTCCATTGGGGAGATGTAGGGCTGATGTTCAGCCTAATCTATCTGCTGCTTGCGATCCTGTATATCGCCTACGGGTTCCGAAGAAAATATGTGATGATTCGGCGCCTCGGTCTGGGCCTGACGTTATTTTCCACCGGGAAAATGGTGTTCTATGATGTGGGATTGCTTACATCGGGCAGCAAGATCATTGCCTATTTCAGCTTTGGCGTACTGCTGCTTGGCATTTCTTATCTGTATCAGAAGGTGTCGAGCCGGATGGAGGAAATTCAGGCTAGAGAGATAGAACAGTCTAATGAATCCGATCTGCCGTAGGATAAAAAAACCAATTTTAGGATATTCGATACAGCATTCACAATCTTTGGAGCATTCACAATCTTTGGGGGGAGGGATACAACATGGGATTTGATCTGAGTATCATGTTATGGCAATTATTATGGATTGCTGGCTCTGTAGCTCTTATTGTGTATGGGTGGAGGAAACTTGGTATCAGGAAAAAGCGGCGCTGAGGGCGGGGAATGCCGTTGCAACATCGCTTTTGACATAAGTCATTATCGGATGAACTGATTGGTATCCATATCATAAATATGCATTAAAATGAGGCTCTTGAGCGCTGGTTTTTAGCGTCCAGGGGCCTTATTCTGATGAACGGATTATGATCTGAACCTCATTCAGAATAGCATGACCCAGCATAAGATGACATTCGTGAAACGTTTTTTCTGTTGATCACGTTATAATAGAGTATACTTACGGCTGGGTATTCAGTTGCAACCATGATGTTTCGGTTGTGGTTATGCCTTTCAATGATTCTCCGCGATCATCGTTGATGCGGGAGAGCACTGTTAATGTAATAGACAGGGTAAAGGCGAGCAGCACATATATGAAAATGTTTTTTTTGTTCATGATGAGGGACCTCTCTTGTTGGTTGGGCTAAGGCATGCATACGACGGTTATGAGAAAAAAGGCACAACGTCTGGTATAGTAGAGAAAAGCATATAACGATGCCTGTATACACTATATAAATTATGATGGATGCAAACAATGGAACAAATCTGATGAATTTATCATTATTTATGAACGAAAGCGCTCATAGAGATAGAGTGATATTTGAAGGTGGGAGAATAACATGCGGGAGACGGCAAAAATCGTCATTCGTACGCCAGGGCAGGAAAGTGACGGTTCGTTCGCTTATGTCAGCCAGGGGCGTTCTATTACAGTGGGGCGTTATACGGGTGGAGATGAACTGGACTTGTCTGTCTACAATCAGTTGATATCGAAGCGGCATTGCCGCATTCATTATGATGTGCAGCAGCAACTTTGGATTGAGGATCTGGATAGCAAAAATGGAACGGAATTGAACGGGCAGCGCCTCGTTCCTTATGAGAAATACCCGTTTGCCGAAGGAGACAGCCTGACCCTGGTCAACGGCTTGATTCAGCTCCGCGTAGAAGGGGATCTCGAAGAAACGAGAGAATATCGGCTATCTGACCTGCTGGGCGAGGGCGTACGTTTACAGGATCACCTGCAAACGGTGCAGATTGGAGAAGTGGAGATTCCACTGTCCAAGAAAGAGTACCAACTGTTCAAGCTATTGTACAGCCAGTTGGATCACTTTGTGACACGGGAGCAGATTGTTGGCCAAGTGTGGCCGGAGCGAAGCATGCTGGAGAGTGAACCGGTAGGCATTGACGAGATTAACTCGCTGATCTACCGGACGAATCGCAAGCTGGGCGTACATTTTACAATCAAATCGGTGTACAAAAAGGGTGTATACATGAAGTCCCATGTGCCGGACTGAATGCGTGGAATGAGCAGTGGGATGGAATGGAGATACAGCCAAAATAGAATAACAAGAAGGAAGCTTCTGTCAGGTTTTTTAGACCTGGGGAAGCTTTTTTTGTTATGATGAAGGTGCAAATGCCACCTCTTAATTAAAATCCAAAGGGTTGAGGTTATGTTCATATTTCAATTTATCCCATGGCTGATTGCTGTGGTGACACTTATATCGGTAGTATCCATCGTGCTGGTCAGTTGGAAAAATGGAATCTCACCGATGCCCACATCCAGCATCGTCAGGCAGGCAGTCATTCAAGAGGTCAACCGTATTCCCGGTTACGGTGACGTGATTGAAGCAGGCTCCGGCTGGGGAACGCTCGCACTGGACGTAGTGAGGCATTGTCCAGGCAAACGGCTAACGGGTATTGAAAATTCAATTGTTCCCTTATGGGCCTCCCAACTGATTGCTTTTCTAAGTGTCCGCTTACGGCGAGCGAAGGGAAAGCGCCACTCTCTGGAGGGACGGTTGCGATTCATCCGTGGCAACATCTATACCAGTTCATATGAACACGCAGATTGCGTCATCTGTTATTTGTTTCCTGGAGCAATGAATCGACTCGTCGACAAGTTCACTCGGGAGCTGCCTCCGGGAGCAAAGGTGATTAGCGTCTGTTTTGCATTGCCAGGCAAGGTACCGCTACGGACAATCACATGCCGGGACACGTTGCGTACCAAGGTGTATGTATATACGTTTTGAGTACTAACAAACCTACCGCATCTTAAAAGGTGAATAATCAAGGAATGCAGCATTTAATGAACATCAGCAACGTTATTCCTTCATCCAATGGGAGCGAATAGCTTGTACGAGCTTCTTTAGAACAAAATAGCAAAAACAAGGGATGTCCTCCGTCATATTCATGACGTATGGGACATCCCTTGTTTTTAATCATTTATATGTTGGCTTTTATGACCTGAATCTTAACTTACTTCGCGGTATCCGTAGTGCCCGTTGTACCTGTAGTATCGGTTGTTGTACCCGATTGCGGTCTGTTTCTTCCGCCGCCGAATCCACCTTGGCCACCGCCTCCACCTGGACCCATACCTGTATTGGCAGTTGTAACACCAGATTCATTCACCCAAGTTACATTGCTTGTGGATTGGAAGGCAACCACTTTGGTTCCACCACTATACGTTCCGTCTGTATAGAGTCCATCCACTGCTTTGCCCGTCGATGTTCCGCCGGAGTAAATCACGTAAGATCCATCCTTCTTCAGATCAGGGGAACTAACCACAACAGATTGATAATCTTTCGCTGGAGCAAAGGTCAGGATGTTATTGCCTTCACTGTCTTGCACATGAACGAGTGTGCCTGCTTTTTGTGTTTCAGGGTATGTCATCACGATTGTATTTTGAGTTGATGTATCGGATGTACCTTGTGCCATGCCGGAACTGCCGGCAGCGACCAAATATCCACCACTCATCTCGAATGTACCATCATAGTCGAGTGGACCGTTGCCATTATCCGTTGGACCGTTCACAATGACCGTTCCGTCTGTCATATAGATGGAGCCATTCGAATCCAGTCCATCGCCGCCTGCATTTACGGTGAGGGAACCGCCGTTGATATGAAGCTCACTGTTGCTGGCGGATTCACCCGGCATACCACCTGGCCCACCGCCTTGTGGGCGAGCATTGCTATTCGCGTCTGTACTTTGATTGGACTGATCCGTAGTTGATGTTGTGCCAGTCGTCTCTGTAACAGAAGTGTTGGAGACTGCAGTTGTATCGGTATCGGCTGCTTTAGTACTGTCATCTGCAGTGGTTGCAGCATCAGCATCAGCGTCAGTTGCAGTTATGTCACCCGAAGCATTCACGCCATCATCTGATGCAGTCACATCCACATCCCCATCGTTCAGGGTGATGATTGCACCTTCAAGGCCTTCGTAGCTCTTGGCAATGGTGATCGTTCCGCCGTTAATGGTAAGCGCCTGATCTGCATGAATGCCGTCATCACCGGATTCAATGCTGAACTTGCCGTCATTGACAATTACATTGTTGTTACTGTGCAGGGAATCATCCATGGAATCAATCGTATACGTACCGCCATTGACGGTGAGGTCAACTCCAGCTTTAAGTGCTTTGGCACTCGTCGTTTCTTCTTCTGTTGTTGTGCTTGTGTCTGCATCCGCAGTGGAATCAGCAGGTGCTTTGGCATTTGTAGAGCTGGATGGAGCTGCGCCTGTTGCGTTCGTGCCATTATTGCTCGGCATATCAGCAGGTGGTTCACCATCCGGTGGTGTACCCATATCGGTTGGAGGTGTACCGCCACCCCATCCGCCGCCACCGCCGCCAAATGGTCCTTCTTCTACTTTTTCTGGTGCATTGGCACTGCCGCCTCCGGTTACGATGTTAAATGTGCCGCCATCCGTAACCAATGCGGTTTCCGCTTGAATGCCATCGCTGCCGCTCTGGATGTTGAATGTACCTCCAGCAATGGCAACGAAGCCTTTAGTCGTATCCGTATCGTTCGTGGATTTAATGCCGTCACCTTCTGAATCAATGGTAATGGTACCGGCTTGAATGGCCACCATATCTTTACCTTTGATGCCATCATCCGCAGATTTGACGTTAATTGTGCCACTGACGATTTTCAGATCATCCTTGCTCGTAATACCTTCATTGTAGTTGCCTGTAACCGTCAGCTTGCCTGTACCATTGAACGTCAGGTCTGCCTTGCTGAAGATGGCTGCATCCGGCTCATCCGTTGTAGCGTCGGCGTATACGTATGTCTTGCCGTCGGAGACAGCATTCTCGGTTCCTTCCTCCAGCGTAATGATAGCTTTGCCCGCTTTCTGGATATAGATGGCTGCACTGTCGTTATCATTGATTGTTGCCCCGTTTAATACGAGATGTACGGTGCCCTTATCAGCAACATTAACTACAATCTGTCCATCGGTAAGTTTGCCGCTAAGTACATAGGTACCTGCTGCGGAGATGGTTACTGATCCGTTTGCTGCTTTTGCACCCGATCCTGTGATGGAAGCGGTCGTCCCGTTCAGCTTAATCGTTGTGGAATCTGTTGCACTCCAGCTAACGTTGGTATCGTCTGCATCCATTGTGACCAGATCGGCATACTTCACCGAGGTTTGTTCACTGACGGATACGGTTTTGGTTGTCCCTGTCGTTGACACTGCGGCGTTTGCAGTGCTGCTGGTTGCTGCCGGAGCGCTGCAAGCTGTAACCATTGCAGTAATCATCGCGACGGACCACAGTTTGCTGCCAGTTATGATTTTCTTTTTCATATTATATCGTTCCCTTCGAATTTTAATATTCAGTGGCTGTTGGACTCATAGTTAACGAGATATCCAGATTACCGTTTCGGGTACGGATCATGTCGAGGAATTCTTTTTGATTGACACTTTCATGAATGGTTACGTTGTAGACCAGCTCGTACAGACTGCCAAGTTCGGTTGTTCTGATTTTTTTGAGCTCATGTACGACATTGAATTTGTGGAATACTTCGTCCAGTGCTTCTTCGTAACTCAGATTCTCGGGAATAGTCACTTTCAACGTTTTTTGCTGGCTTTTCTTCGCTCCGAAGTTGAAGCGGCTCAGGACAAACATCAGTACACACAGGATGATGGTGAACATTACGGCATAACCGAATGCGCCTACACCGCAGGCAAGACCGGAAGCCATGGTGAACAAAACATAAGCAATATCTTTCGGGTCACCAGGCGCACTTCTGAATCGGATGATGGAGAAGGCACCGGCGAGGCTGAATGCACGGGCAATGTTGCTGCCGATCAGAAGAATGATAATGGCTACGATGACTGGCAAAACAACCATGGTTAGCGTAAAGCTCTGGGAGTAGGTGCTTTGATTGGTCTTCATGTATGTCAGGCTGATGATGACCCCCATGATGATGGCAAGTCCGATCGTTAGAATTGCATTACTAAAAGTTAGGGTGGTATCTGTTAAAGCTGAGCTGAAAATGGAATCAAGCATATACTACACGCTCTCTTTCTGTGATTGTTTTTTCTTGTTCTATGGATGGGTTGAAATCGGTACCTGGCAGCAATTCTCGTTCAGTCTGGTAGTTCAGGTTGGTTGTTCTGGCCAGATGTCTGTACTCATTGCCGTATTTCGAGAATCCGGTGCGGTAAAGACCGTGTTCGGATAACAGTTGGGAGAGCCACATCGGAACGGTTTTCTCGGCTTTGACTTCCATCAGCCAGCGTCCGTCTTTCACCAGCCGCTCACCATAATCTCCTTGCTCCAGCTTCAGATCGTATCTACGACTGCGGATGTTGGTATCAAAGGTGATGCGGAGATCGCGGCTGTTCTTGTCGAACAGTGCCTTGCGTTCATACGCCAGATATACTTTTGGTTCCAGATCGTACAGCCGGAGGAAATACTTGATCTCTTCGACAACCTGTTTGTTCATGTAATCGGCGAGATCAGGTGCTTTGCCTGTCCGAACGAATTCGTAGGCTTCATCCAGCTTCAGGGCAGTTCGGCGTTTGTTCACCAGGCCAAATACTTTCTTTTTGATCTCCAGATATACCTTCGCATTCTCTTCAGGAACTCCGTATGCCCGCAGTCTCAGCTTCTCCTTGTATTTAGGTTTGGAGAGACTTGCGCGGATCAGGGAGTCCTGCGGAGTGTCAAAGTACAGATTGCTGATGGAGTAAAACTCGTGTTTCTTGTTAAAGGCGTCCAGCTCCATATACTTCAGCAGATCGGTGTAGAAGTTCTCGTATTGCTCATCTGTCAGGAGATACTTGCTCTCATATCGGTTGAATACTTCAATTGCCATGGGGGTTCAGTCCTTTCATCCATGTTTTGTATGTTTTGTTGCATCGTGTATTGCTTCCATGTCTGTATCTTAGAGCGCCAACCTTGAATGAATCTTAAATGATTTTACATTCCGTTGATCTTTTTTTACCTTCCTTTAATAGTTCGCGAAAAAACTGAAATTAAGATTGATTCAAGGTTCGGTTGCTACAATCGTTGGTATAATAGATTGACATATATCGAAACCAATTCATGCAGAGGAATGAAGAACCGATGAGAATACTAATTGCGGAAGATGAGGTTCATTTGGCAGAAGCCGTATCGCAAATATTGAAAAAACACAATTACTCTGTAGACATGGTGCATGACGGGAGATCGGGTCTGGATTACGCGCTGAGTGGAATCTATGATCTGTTGCTGCTGGACATTATGATGCCGGAAATGGACGGGATTACAGTACTGAAAAAACTGCGCAGCGAAGGCAATCATACGCCTGTCATTCTGCTCACAGCCAAAGGAGAAATTTCAGACAAAGTGACCGGGCTGGATTATGGAGCCGATGATTATATAGCAAAGCCCTTTGCCACGGAGGAATTGCTCGCACGGATTCGGGCAGCCTTGAGAAGGAAGGGAGAAGTTGTTCCAGAGGATGGACTGAAGTTCGGTGACATCGAACTGAACACGACGCAGCTGAAGCTGAGTGTGCAAGGCAAGGAGATCAAGCTGAATCTGAAAGAGAATGAACTTCTGGAACTGCTAATCACGCGCAAACAGGCCATTACTTCCAAAGAGCAGATTATTGAGAAATTGTGGGGTTTCGATTCGGAAGTGGAGTATAACAATGTGGAGGTGTACATCTCGTTTTTACGCAAAAAATTAACCTTCCTGAACTCCTCGGTCCGCATCAATACGATTAGGGGTGTGGGGTACGTACTTGAGGTGACGTCCTGATGTTCAAGAAACTCAGAAACCGATTTCTGATCGTGAACCTGGTATCCATATCAATTATGATGCTGGTTGCCTTTGCCACGATCTACATCATTACGTACCAGAATGTACAGCGGGAAACCAACATGGAACTGTTCAAAGTGTCGGATTTCTATCATGGGCCTTACAACTCCAGCAAGATGCCTCGCGGTGATGACAGAGATTCGGGGACGGGATCACTACCGTCCGATTCCATTGCTAATGGAGCTCCAGGGAGTGATCCGAATTCACCGCCAGGACGCTCTGTATCGTTCATGGTCAAGACGGACAGTGAATGGAAAATCACCGATGCACACTCCAGGTTTGATATGGATGACACGTTCTATACTGAAGCTTTGCAAAAGGTGAATAAAGTCGACGATCTGGATCGGAAGACCGGACAGTTTACACTGAATGGAACGGACTGGGCTTATGTGATCGACCCGAGCAGCACAGGGCATATGATTGTGTTCATCGATGTGACGGCCCAACAGGGCATCCTTACGAATCTGATTTATACTTTTGCCGTCGTGGGTTTGATCATGCTGATCGTTATCTATTTCCTGAGCCGCTATTTCGCCAATCGATCCATTACCCCGGTTAAGGAAGCCTTTGAGAAGCAAAAGCAGTTCATAGCCGATGCTTCACATGAATTGAAAACGCCGCTGGCGATCATTAATACCAACACAGATGTGCTTCTCGCGAACCGGGAGGATACGATTGAGAATCAAGCTAAATGGCTGCATTACATCAAGTCGGAGACGGAACGCATGTCGGGACTGACGAATGATCTGTTATATCTGACTCAAATTGACGATTCAAGATCCTCGATGATTCATGCCAAATTCAATATGAGCGATGCGGTGGAGACGATTATTTTGACGATGGAAGCCGTAATTTTTGAGAAAAATATATCTCTGGACTACAGCATTGAGCCGCAGCTCATGGTCCATGGCAACAGCGAACAGATCAAGCAGGTCATTCTGATTTTGCTCGATAATGCTGTGAAATACTCCAGAGCCAAGGGCTCGGTCAACGTATCGTTGAAGAAACAGAACAATGACGTTGTGCTGGCCGTTTCCAACACGGGAGAAGGCATTGCGCACGAACATCTGGACCGGATCTTCGATCGCTTCTATCGCACGGATGCCTCCAGAGCACGGAAACATGGTGGACATGGATTGGGTCTTGCGATTGCAAGGTCGATCGTGGAGCAGCACAAAGGTGAGATTTACGCCCGCAGTGTAGTAGGGGAAGGTGCAACATTTTACGTTCGTTTATCCTAGGGATAAGGAATAAGGCATGTCTGTTGTGGGTTAACCTATGCTACAATGGCAACAGAACGTATGAATCAAGGAGCTGACTTTAACGTGACTGAAGCAAATTCAATGAATGAACAGGAAATGAAGGCATATATTGCAGAGAAGACAAAGGCAAGCGAAGCGAATATCGCTCTTGTCCTGAAGCATGAGCAGGCGTACATTAACAAAGCACATGAAAATGCCAAAGGCGACGTGGATATCGACGGTGACGATCTGGCCGACTACATTTTGAGCCGCAAAGATGTAAAGCTGGATGAACTAACCGTTGAAAGCATACTGGATGCTGAAATGGACTACTTGATGGAAAAAGGTCTCGCAGGCTACGTGGATTAAATTTAAATCAATCTATTTATTAAAAAAATGACCTCAGCCTCCACGTTATTGTGGAATTTGAGGTCATTTTGGATTGTACACTCGGAAATACCTTTTAAAGCGTCAGCCAAGTTAGGCTAGCCCCATTCTTCTTATTGACCCATCATACCGCCATCTACAGTATAGAGCGAAGCGGTGACATACGAAGCTTCTTCGGATAACAGGAAGTTCATGATGGCTGCGACTTCTTCCGGTTCACCATAGCGGCCCATCGGAATTGCGGATACGGTAGCTGATTGATAATCTTCCACATTACCGGAGTTTGCTTCGATTTGACGCATCATACGGGTATTAATGGTGCCTGGCAATACCGCGTTAACCCGAATACCATGAGGCGCGAGTTCATTCGCTGCTGTGCGGGTGAGGCCAATCACGGCATGTTTGGACATAATATATGGAGATACGGCTGGAGCACCCATCAGACCTGCGAGGGAAGAGGTATTCAGAATCGCACCAGATTTTTGTTTTTTCATGACAGGGATGACGTTCTGCAAACCAAGGAATACGCCGCGCACATTGACGTTATATACGAGGTCGAGCGCTTCAATGCTCAGATCCTCGATCAGTCCGGTTGGACCTTCAATGCCGGCATTGTTGGCAAAATAATCGATACGACCAAACGTATCAAGTGCTTGCTGCACATAGTTTTTCACGTCGGCTTCTTGAGATACGTTTGCTTTCACTGCAATGGCGTGCTCTTTGTCGAGTTTCAGATCCGTGATGGTTTGCTGGATGGCTTCTTCGTTCAGGTCGACCAGCACCAGATTAATTTTACGTTCAGCAAGGCGGCGTGCCAATTCTTTACCGATGCCTCCGGCTGCTCCTGTAATAACTGCTGTTTGGGTATATGATGTACTCATCATGTATTCGCTCCTTATAAAATGAAATCAGGTGAACTGTGAGTGAACATTCAACCTGTGGTCTATCGTTCCTATCTCAATGTTAAGATATACATAGTAATGTGACAATCATCATTGACAGCGCATATGTCAGCTATCGGACAGAGATGTAAGCGGTGTTCATTTAGGTTACAATAATGGACAGAGGAGGTGGAAATGTTGATTATCGAACACCCTCAGGATCGGAGAGCACGAAGAACGCAGGATGCCATCATTGCTGCGGCAGTTTCTTTGATATTGGAAAAGGGAGCTGAAGCCGTCACGATTCGTGACATTACGGAGCGGGCAGATTATAACCGGGGAACGTTCTATTTACATTTTCCTGGTAAACCCGAGCTATTGCAATTCATTCTGGATGATTTCATGCAGGGCGTGGGACAAGCTTATGCATCACCTTACGCGGAGTTAAAAGAAGTGGATATGACGGCATTACTGCCATCAACGATGCCTGTATTTGAATATATCGAAGCACATCAGGACATCTTTCGAGCCTTGATGACGATGCATGGGGATATGGGAACGAGACTCTGCAATATGTTCAGAACATATTTAACCGAGGATTTTGTATTGGTGACCGAAGACAGCGACTACACCATTAATTACGATATCATGCTAAGTTACCTGGTATCTGCGACCGTTGGTGTGATTATGCACTGGGCGGAGATTGGGTTCAAGTATTCTTCCCACTACATGGGAGAACAGCTGACCGCGCTAATTAACATCAAACCGACCCGTCTCCTGATTGAACCAGGGCAGAAGGGCCGGACCATTCATGAACGCATGCTTCAGGACTAAATAGCGTGCCTGATTCTCTTATTCCCAAGGATAACTAACGGTGAGGAAGTCGGCGAAGTTCTTGCTTTCTGCCCGCCGTTGTTTCCGCATGGCCGCCCGGGCTGGAGCAGTCTCGTATAATTTCTTCTCTTCCTCCGTCTCCGGAATGATGCGAGGGACAATGAGTTTGCGGTTATTTTCATCCAAAGCGACAAAGGTAAGGAATGCGGTCGCCGCAATCTTCTTCTCCCCCGTCTTCAGATCCTCGCGGATCACCTTCACAAAAATCTCCATCGAACTTCGTCCCGTCCACGATGCGAAGGATTCCAACGTCACCGAATCCGTCGGATTAATCGGATACAAGAAATCGACCGAATCGGTCGAAGCCGTAACGGTATTGACCCGGCACAACTTGGATGCGGCGATGGATGCAATGTCATCGATATAGGACATGAGTTTGCCGCCAAACAAGGTATTATGGTTATTTACATCGGTTGGAAATACTCTTGCCGTCTTGAAACAACGTGTTTCGCGCACATACTTTATCTCCACTTGATCTGATTCCGTAGGTTTAGGTATCTCTCTCATTCTTTGTAGTCCTCCTGACAGTATGGCTGATGGACGCTGCAAGATATGCCGCGTCGATCCTCTCTATATGTTAGTTCTAGTATAGGTGTCGGTCACATCCCTATTCAAGTGAAGCATAATTCAAAAAAACCGCCAGGCGCGGACCGGCGCGCTGGCGGTTTGATGCTGTATATTAAGCCTTGGGTCTGAAAATGCCAGCCGGCTTGCCGATGGGCAAGAACGTATAGCCGAAGTGAGCGTTCAGTACGGAAGCACCTGTGCCGTACAACGACACGATTCCGATTCCCATTTCAGCATAAGCTGCGATGGTATGGAAGATATGAGGAGCTACGCCGAACGCGTCAAAGGTCAGGCCAAGGAACAGGAAGTCAATGAGAATGAAAATGATGAGCAATACTTTGTTGGCTTCCACGGCACCCAGCGTCATGAACAGGGTGAACACGAGGTATCCGGCAAAAGCAAATCCGAGCTGCTTGCCATCTGCCTGTTCCGCAAGAGTGGAGCCAAACACGCCCATTTTGATCAGCCAGTTGGCACCCATCGCGAACCAGAAGAATGCGTATGCGCCGAAGGCAGTTGTACCAAAGGTATTGTTGCGTTTGGAATCTTGAATGCAAGCGAACAGCTGGGCAAAGGCACCGAGGAAAATCGCCCAAGGAATGGCGTAGCTAAGGCCGTCTGTAATGCCAAGCTTTTGGGAGGAAGCGACCAGAGTGACGATGGCCAACCCAAATAATCCCATCGCGCTGGGATCGGCGTTTATGATTTTGACTTTAGTCTGTGAATCGGTTTGCATGGTGTTGATGAGCCTCCAAATAATCAAATCAGGATGATCCGTTCGAACTGAACCGTCCTCTATACTTCGTATTTCGTATCCGCCTGGTCCGGACACACACATCGCCCTATTGTACCTGAATGTATTTCGTATGAAAAGGGATTTTATTACCTTTTGGGGCATTATCCCTTCCCTTGTAAGGCATGTGTTAGAGATCAAGAACGAAGAAATCGGTTTATTGGTGGAAAAAGACGGAAAATTACATGTTCATTCCCTGGAAGAAGGGATAGTATCGAGGGGAAATGAAAACCTTTGCCTCAAAGTTTACTGATGTGAAGCATTAAAGAATTTGAAAATAAAAAAATTAAAGAGGTGATCCGTTAATCTTTTTTTAAACGACAAAATGCAAGCGCTTACTTATGGGTTGTACCATCGTTCTGGCTTTAATCATTCTATGATGAGGAAACGAAAGGATGGGTGTTCATGATCGCGAAGACGCGGCAGGTTGGTTTGGTTTTGCTCCTATGGGTATTTACAATTTCCAGTCTGGGGTGGGGAACAATGTTTGGCACACCAACAGCAAGTGCAGCCGTATCGGCTGATGAAGCTGCCGGTGGAGGCACTTATAAATTCGATTTTGGTTCAGGAGCTGTTGCGAATGGATATACAGGTGTGGACGCAACGTCTGCGTATTCGGCGGAACGTGGCTATGGATTCACCGATGTATCCAAGGTAACGGTACAGGATCGGGGTACAAGTGATCCGATTAAATCCGATTTTGCCAAAATCGCCGATGGGGGCGGATTCAAGGTGGATTTGCCAAACGGTGATTATACCGTCTCCCTTGTCGCTGGCGACAGTGCAGGCAACACAGATATTGCGATCAAAGTGGAGAGCATGAACAAGGTTCAGCAGAATACCAAGCCAGCGGGTGAATATCTGGAGATGAGCTTCGATATTGCCCTGGTGGATGGGCAGATGAACTTTGAATTCTCCGGAACGGCCGCTAATATCAATGCGCTCGTGATCACCAAACAACAGGAACGCGAGGCAGGGAATAAACCTGCTGTGTACCTTGCGGGTGACTCCACGATGCAGACGTATAATCCATATTGGGAGCCCCAAGCGGGTTGGGGACAAATGTTCCCGTCCTTTTTCAGTGATGCCGTGGAGATTAAGAACCATTCCATTGGTGGACGCAGCTCCAAATCCTTTATTTTCGAAGGCCGATTGGATGAGATTCTGCGCCTCATTCGTCCGGGAGATTATCTATTCGTGCAGTTCGGACACAATGATGCAACGATCAGTGTTCCTGACCGTTATGCTTCACCCGCCGATTACAAAAACTATCTGAAAACCTACATAGACGGCGTGCAGCAGCGGGGAGCTACCCCAATTCTCGTAACCCCAATGGGTCGCAGGGACTTTAACGCAGACACAGGCAAGTTCAATGTATCTTTCCCTGAATATGTGCAGGCGATGAAAGAGGTCGCTTCGGAGAAAAATGTGAAGCTGATTGATCTGAGCGCACTCAGCATTGCGTACTATGATTCCATTGGACCGGAAGCGACATTGTCTGTTTTCCTCCATGTATCACCAGGCATCTATCAGGCGTTCCCGAACGGGGCAACGGATAATACGCACTTCCAGGAATATGGAGCGATTCAGATTGCCCGTCTGGTTGCAGGTGCGGTTCGTGAGCTGGATCTGCCGTTATCGGAAGCGGTTCAGGATGCTGAAGTTCCAGCTGAATTGCCTGCCAAACCTGCTGGATTGAAGGCAGGCAGCATTAGCAACGCCGGAGCGGTATTGAAATGGACGGCGGATGACACCGCAGACATCTACAAAGTATACCGTAAGCTCTCAACAGAGCCGGAAACTGCCTACAAACTGGCAGGAACGGCAACCGTACCTACTTTAACGCTAAGCGGTTTGGTTGAAGGTAAGTCGTACACGGTTCGAGTAACGGCTGTGAATGGCCGCGGCGAATCCGATCCTTCGGATGAAGTCAGCTTCACCACCAAATCGGCAACGTATCGATATGACTTTGGCCCGGTAGGTTCTCCCGTTGCTGAAGGGTATACGGAAGTCAATCGGAATACGCTGTATACACCAGAACGCGGTTATGGATTAACGTCTTCCGCCAATATGGCGGATCGGGATCGTGGCAGTGCGACGGATAACCTGCGTCGTGACTTCGTGATCTATTTTAACGGATCATATGAATTCAAAGTGGATCTTCCGAATGGTACCTATTCGGTCAAGACGTACACTGGGGACTGGATTGGGTCAGCAAAAACCAACATCAACATCGAAGGCAAAGATTATGGAACCGTATCCTCCGGTGCTCAGAATATTGCCGAAAAAGTGATCAATCAGATTACCGTGCAGGACGGGCAGATGAATCTGGTCTTCAGTGGGGCTACGGCGCATCTCAACGGACTTGAGATTACACCTGTATTGGTGGCCCCTTCCAATCTGAAACTGAATGGCCTGGATCTGGAGAGTGATCCGATCACCGCTGCATTGTCGTGGAATGCTATTGCCGATGACGTACAGTATAAGGTATACCGTCAGTCAACTGGAGCGGCCAAGGCCGAGCTGCTGGCAACCACGGATGCAACAACCTATACCGATAATAAGATTGACCTGGGCATGAATTATGTATATACGGTAACGGCTGCGGATCGTACAGGTACGGAATCGGTAGCATCCAATGCATTGCCTGTATCGACGATTGATTCATCTGTAGACAAGGCAGAGGTTCCTTCAGGTCTGTCGTTACAAAGCATCAACAAAAATGACGTCTCCATCACTTGGACGGAATCAACAGGAGCGCGTGCATACCAAATCTATCGTGCTGTGAAGCAGGATGGACCGTATGATCTAATCGCTCGCACCAAGGAGACGACATACACAGACTCCACCATTCTCAGCACCATTCCTTATTTCTATAAAGTGGCGTCTGTGAATGCGGGAGGGGTATCCGAACTTTCGGCTGCACTCGAAACACCAGTAGCAACGACGCTGAATCGTGAAATGGAGTATCTGGACCGTGCTCCGGTGGCTATAAAAACAGAAAACGGCAACTATATCGGCTGGCGCATGCTAGGCTTGGATGCCGAGACCATTGCTTTCAATTTGTATCGGGATGGTGTGAAGCTTAACGATGAACCGATAACGGGAAGCACCAACTTTACGGATGCCGAAGGTACGGATGCATCCAAATACCGGGTCATGACGGTAGAAAACGGCATTGAAAAAGCGGCAACGAAGGAATTCGGCGTTTGGCAGGAGCAATACCTGTCTGTACCTCTGCAAAAGCCTGCTGATGCCTATACGAAAGACGGGCAGCCGTATTCGTATTATGCGGGTGATGCCAGCGTGGGCGATGTCGATGGTGATGGCGAATATGAGATTGTTCTGATGTGGTCGCCAAACAACGGCAAGGATAACTCCCAATCCGGATATACCGGTATTGTCTATATGGATGCCTATAAGCTGGATGGAACAAGATTGTGGCGCATCAATATGGGACCGAATATTCGTGCGGGTGCGCACTACTCTCCATTCCTGGTTTATGACTTCGATGGTGATGGCAGAGCCGAACTGATGATGCGTACCGCAGATGGTACCGTCGATGGACAAGGAAAAGTCATTGGAGACGCCAATGCAGACCACCGGAACAGTTCCGGTTACGTTCTGCTTGGTGATGAATTCCTGACGGTGTTCGATGGTGAAACCGGAGCAGCACTGGATACGGTGGAATATGATCCGCCGCGTGGAGATGTTGCTTCCTGGGGCGATGGCTATGGAAACCGGGTGGACCGTTTCCTGGCAGCGGTAGCGTATCTGGATGGCGAACATCCAAGTGCCATGTTCAGCCGTGGATATTATACGCGTACTGTGCTGGCATCCTACAATTTCCGTGATGGAAAGATAAGCAAAGTATGGCGTTTTGACTCAAGCGACGATGGCTACGGCGAGTATGCAGGCCAAGGGAATCACAATCTCTCGGTTGCAGATGTGGATGGCGACGGCAAGGATGAGATTACATTTGGTGCGATGGCCATCGACGATAATGGCAAACCGCTCTACAATACGAAACTCGGTCATGGCGATGCCATGCATCTGAGTGATCTGGACCCGACACGTCCAGGACTGGAAGTATTCGACGTACACGAACATAAAGATTCTAAGTATGGTATGGAAATGCGCGATGCGGCTACAGGTGAAATCCTCTGGGGTGTGTTCACAGGCATCGATACCGGACGTGGCATGGCTGCCGATATTGATCCGAACTATCCGGGAGCTGAGGTATGGGCTGCAACCATTACCAATGCTGAGCATATTCCAATCACCGGGCTTTACAGTGCTCAGGGGGAACTGATCACGACGAAGATTCCATCGTCCACCAACTTCGGCATCTGGTGGGACGGTGACCTGCTGCGTGAGCTTCAGGATGATATTCGTATCGACAAATGGGATTATGAGAACCAAACGACAGTTAATCTGCTGACGGCAACAGGTGCAGCTTCGAACAATAGCACCAAAGCGAACCCGAGTTTGCAGGCAGATCTGTTTGGAGACTGGCGTGAAGAAGTGATGTGGCGCAGTCAGGACAGCTCGGAATTACGCATTTATACAACGACAGATGAGACGGATGTGCGTATTCGCACGTTGATGCATGATCCAGTCTACCGCCTTGGGGTAGCTTGGCAAAATGTAGCCTATAACCAGCCGCCACATACCGGCTTCCATCTTGGAGTAGGCATGGAGCAGCCAGCGGCACCGAATATTCGTTATGTAGGTGGTCCGCAAGAAGTAGAAGATACGACACCTCCGGTCATTACAGGCATGCCTGCGGAACAGATGAGTGAAGAGGATGTACTCCAAGTTGATGTGAAGGCAGAAGATCCGGAGTCCGGGATTACTCTTCTGGAGTTGACTTGGGACGGTGAGGCCGTAGAACAGGGTGATGAGATTGCACTGACGGGTATGGTGGGAAAACACACTTTTACAGCCAAAGCAGTTAACGGCGCGGGACTCATCACCGAGCTTTCCGTGGAAGTGACAGTCATCGCCGCAGACCAAGCCACAGGTGCACCGGGTGTACCTTCCTTGTCCGACGATAACCAACATGGCGACGGTTTGGCGGATGGAACATACACCATCACCATGAATATGTGGTGGGGGAATAACGGTACACAGTATAAATTGTATGAGAACGGTGAACTGATCGATACGCAGAAGCTCACGGCTTCAAGCCCTTCTGCCCAAAAGGCATCCACGGATATTTCGGGTCGGGTAAACGGTACGTATGTATATACTTGCGAACTAATCAATTCAAAAGGGACGACCGAATGCGCTCCGCATACCGTAATCGTTCGTGATGCAGCACCAGGGAAGCCGGTGCTCTCTCATGACAACTGGGATGGGGATGGAAACTACACGATTACGATGAATATGTGGTGGGGCACAAATGCCACCTCCTATCGTTTGTCTGAGAACGGTCAAGAGGTCGACAGCCAACCGTTGACTGCAGCATCTCCGAATGCACAGACAGCAACAGCAGTGATCAAAGATCGTGCACCTGGCGAGTATGAGTACGTTGTGGAATGGATTAACGAAAGTGGATCGGTTTCTAGCGAAGTCATCACAGTGAAGGTCACACATTGATTAAAGTGATCTAACGATAAAGCACCTCTCTATCGATATAGGGTAACCCCTTGGGTAAGCCTTAGATAGAGAGGTGTTTTTTGGTTTTTTCAACATACACAATAATGACACAACTGTTTGATTATGAAGTTAGTGGGGAAAATTTGCTCGTGAAATTGTAATCCAACCTTCAATTAGGCGTTGCAGAGCCATTTTCGGATCGTCTTCTAGGGATAGCTATAGAGACTTTCAAAAATTGGAGAAGGATACAAAACATCCATGTGAACTATGCCATATGTTAATCCAACTATAGATTGACAGGAAAACCTAAAATGTAACACAGAAATAGGGAGGGATTAGACGCGATGGTTATGAGTTTGGAATTGAAAAATCAAATAGAGAAAGCCAGACATAACCTTCATATGTTGGTAGAGCATAACGAGGGTAGATTTGGACATCCCGATGTGCTTCAGCAGTCCATGGTACTGGATGAATTGATCAATGAGTATAATCGAATGCACTTAAGCAAGCCGAGGGCTTGATGGATATAGATGAGCTTTTTTTGCATGCGCACATGATAATAGCTGGAATAGACAGCAGGAAGAACGAATGCTGTATCATTCCAGTTCAATCATGAGCGCATGTTTTTTTTGTTACTCCTCAATGCAACAGCCGCTTGGCTTCCAGATAAAGTACCTGAACGAACTTTTTGGTATTAATGCGGGTCTGAGACAAGGAGGGCTCCACATTATTTTGTAGTTCCAGCATTTTCTTGCGAATCTCCGTAAAGTCAAAGAACTTCGACGCGTAATTCTCAAACTTCGGATGTGTGTAATCCGTGAGTCCGAGCGATACGACATGGCTTAATGTTTGGAAAATTGCACGGCGAACGCGCTGCTCAGATGCTTTAATCTCCTTCGTTACTTCCGCTGGTGAGGCATCGGAACCCAGTTTGCGTATGGCTACATTCTGGAAGATATCCTTAAGTGATGGGAACGTGTATGGAGAGAGCTTATGCTCCTCCGTTTCAATCTGCTCCAGGTATTCCAGCATGTCCAGCAAATCTCTGCTGCCCGCTTCTCCGATCATGCCCATCTCGGATAGCAGGAAATGTCCTGCGGTCGTAATTGTTTTGTCGGGGGCTGGTGTTGAAGCACGTTCGGAAGATTGCAGTCTAGACAGTCCTTGCAACGTACGCTGAATATCTGCGATGGATTGCTGCATACGCAGACGCTCGTCCACCAGACGCAGAACAGACAGGATCTCCAGCCGATTAATCGGCTTCGTAATATAATATTCGATGCCAAGCGAATAGGCTTCCCCGATCATATTTTTCGACTCAATCTGGGAGATCATCACGATCTTGCCATCGAACCTTCCTTCAAGTGCACGTATCGTCTGAATCCCGTCTCGCTGCGGCATGAGCAGATCAATCAGCAGTACATCCACCTTATGCAGCTCCAGCAGTTCAGCATGAATATGAGCTCCATCTTCAGCTTCCCCCGCAATCTCGCCGAGCCCCTCATCTTCAATAATATCCATCAGCATGGATCGAATCCCAGGATCATCATCCACAATAAAATAACGCATTTCCGTGTCCTCCTTTCTGATTAAGTTAACTCCTATATATTCCGTTCTCTGCATCTATAAATGATCTTTCCCTGCTATTAATGTCCCCTATTATCATACTTGGTTGTATATCCTGATGTGAAGACCCGTGCATGCTAACAAATATGTCAGATAAAGTGACAGTGAATGGATAAACGTTGCTTATTTATAAAAAATTTAAATGTTTCTGTGTAGGTATTTGTCGGTTTCCGTAGATGCCCCTGTAGTATAGGTAACATCCGAAAATGTGGATTCCGAGATATGCAGAATGGTACAAACGATCTCTTAACCTATCGTACTTCAGCAGAAAACGGTCCGTCTGAGGCGATAGAACTGCATGCCTTTATGAAGTAGTATGAGAATTTTTCGCTCAGTCATACAGCTGGGGAACGCTTTTTAACGAACCATCAACGAAAAGGGGCATTGCCAATGGAGCAAACAATACAAGATATTATTGCAGTTTTCAATGATTTTCTATGGTCCAAGCTGTTAATCATCTTGTTGGTCGTATGTGGTTTGTATTTTACGACCAAGACCCGGTTCATGCAATTCCGCATGATTGGAGATATGGTGAAAGTGCTCAAGGAGCCAAAGAGCAAGGAGCCCGGCAAAATTTCGCCGTTTCAGGCATTCTGTATCAGTATGGCAGCGCGCGTGGGAACCGGGAATATTACAGGTATTGCACTGGCAATCGCACTGGGGGGACCAGGGGCTGTATTCTGGATGTGGGTTATCGCGATTTTTGGTTCAGCTTCGAGTTTTGTGGAGAGTACACTTGCTCAAATTTATAAAATCAAAGATAAGGGCGGATTCCGCGGGGGTCCTGCTTATTATATGGAGCGTGGCCTCGGGAAACGATGGATGGGGATATTGTTCGCAATTCTCATCACGTTGTCGTTCGGTTTGGTCTTTAATGCTGTGCAGTCCAACACGATTACAGTCGCATTCAAAAATTCATTCGGCATCGATCGGTTGACGGTAGGTATTATTATGGCCGTTGTGTTTGCGGCAATCATCATGGGTGGTGTTAAACGGATTGCCAAGGCGTCCGAATACATCGTCGTTGTTCTTGCTGTGCTGTATATTGGCGTGGCTGCATTTGTTGTTCTGTCGAACATCACACAGCTTCCGGCCATGATTGCGCTGATTGTGAAAAATGCCTTCGGCATTGAACAGGTCGCTGGTGGTACACTTGGAGCCGCGCTGATGAATGGTGTCAAACGTGGTTTGTTCTCCAATGAGGCGGGTATGGGTAGTGCGCCGAATGCTGCGGCTACGGCGGATACAACACATCCGGTTAAACAAGGGCTTATTCAGGCGTTTGGCGTGTTGACGGATACCTTGGTCATTTGTACAAGCACGGCCATGATTATTTTGCTATCAGGTGTATACAAAGGTTCCAATCTGGGTGGAATTGAATTAACTCAAGCGGCATTAAGTGTGCATATGGGTTCATGGGCGTCCGGATTTTTGGCAGTCATGGTGTTCCTGTTTGCCTTTAGTACGCTCATCGGGAATTATTACTACGGGGAGACCAATATTGAGTTTATCAAATCCAATAAAGGTTGGCTGTGGGTATACCGTGTGTGTGTTATCGCGATGGTGCTGTTCGGTGCCGTTGCCAAGGTCCAGCTGGTATGGGATTTGGCCGACCTATTCATGGGGCTGATGGTTGTGGTGAATCTGATTGCCATCCTGATGCTGTCCAAGGTGACATTCGATGCGCTGAAAGATTACAAGAAACAAAAGGCCGAAGGACGTGACCCGATCTTTACTCGGGACCGTATTCACATTCCGGGCGAAGTGGAATGCTGGGAGTCGGAGGCCGAGGTAGTAGGAACAAAATGAAGTGAAGTTGCTAAATAACGAAGAAATAACGGATACAAATACAACAAGAGATCCACATACACTACGATAAAAAGACAAATGAAAAAACAGGACTTAGAATTTCCGTCACGGGGACGGGGATTCCAAGTCCTGTTTATTACATATAAAGTAGTTAATGTTCAGTATATCTGGTGGAATGGGTAACCATCCTATCGGGAGATGTACCTGCCCTTAATCGTTCACAGAGTAACTGATGAGTTGTTCAGACAGAGCTTTCATGC
The DNA here is from genome assembly GCF_900101205.1 of Paenibacillus sp. OK060. Taxonomy (NCBI): domain Bacteria; kingdom Bacillati; phylum Bacillota; class Bacilli; order Caryophanales; family Paenibacillaceae; genus Paenibacillus; species Paenibacillus sp. OK060. The sequence goes on along the minus strand of NZ_FNFR01000003.1, from coordinate 504,382 downwards.
GTTCTCCGGCTTCATTCAGCTTCTCGATGACATCCGTAAAGGAGGATACGAGCGTGGCTTGCTCCTGAGAAGAAGCTGCAATCTGGGATACTTCGACTTCCATCTGTTTAATAACCTGTTGTACATCTTTTAAGCTGATATCAATATCGCTGGTAGCCTGTTTGGCATCGACAGAAAGTTTGCGCACTTCCGTTGCGACCACACCAAAGCCTGCTCCGGCTTCACCTACACGCGCAGCTTCGATAGCGGCATTAAGCCCAAGCAAGTTGGTCTGTTCCGAGATTTCACGAATGAACCCGGCAACCTTGTTGATCTGAGACGAATTCTTTACCGCCAGGCGTGTATTCTCCAGAATCTGTTCGCTGGTGGCCTGCAATTCCTCCGCATGAGCGGCAACGTGCTGGACCATTTCAACCAGGTTTCCATTAATCGTTTGGTTTTCTTGTATAATAGCTTCAAGCTGATTCTGGTTCGATTGATCATACGATACGCAGAAAATAGCAACGACCTGATGATTGTCATCAAAGATCGGTATATTAAGGACATCCAGCTCAATACCGTAGTATTCTGCCGGCAGGTGGGTCAGAGAGGCTTCGTTTCCGTTCTTGAGAGCGGTGAAGTTCTTATATCCATCCAAAAGAGGATCGCCTTCGTTGAATCCGAGATTGAACTTTTCAGTGGAGACAGAATACAATACCTTCTCGTGATCATACACCGTTAGACTGGCTGGTTCTCTAAGAATCAGACGGATATAAGGCATTACTTTCAAAAGGGCATCTACAACGTTCATAGTAGGTCGAACCATCCTTTCTTTATTTGAATTCTAAATTAGCAGTTGTAACTATGCTTATTACTTTATCTTTCATCGGATAAGAGTGCGCTATCATGTACTCCATTTTCCATAAAATATTGTCATTTTGAAGGCTGAATTTTAGAATATTTCCCATTTGAATGAATGTATTGGATATAAAATCTAGTTGTAACTATTTTTATATCAAGATATTTGTACGAACCTATATCGTTTATGGGACATGTGTCCATTGTATATGTAGATTCACACAGGGGGTTTATCCGAGATGAGAGAAATTATGGACTTTGGATTGCTGCGCCAGCTTGCGCGGGAGCATGGCCTGGATCAGGTGCTCGACGAACCTGCGCTTGCTGAATTAAGGTTGCTCGAAGCCTCCAAAGGTGAGATTATATGTGCCAAAGGTGAACGGCCCGAACGATTATATTTTCTCGTCCAGGGTAAGCTCAAGATTTATACAACACTGCCGAATGGCAAGTCTTTGTTGCTTCGTTTCAGTATGCCTCCTGCGCTGGTAGGTGATCTGGAGCTGGTCAATGGCAAGGAAGCCAAAAACACGGTGGAATCCGTCAATAAGAGCCTGCTGCTCGGTGTAAGCTATCGCTATCTCAAGAATACATATGCTGAAAACCCGAAGTTTCTCCATTTTATGCTCAGTCATGTGACCCACAAATTATATACCTTCTCGAATCTGTCGAGTCTTAATCTGCTTTATCCTGTCGAGAGCCGTTTTGCAAGCTATTTGTTGTCCACGATGGAGCAGGGGGAGCAGATCACAGAAGAAATCCAGACCTCCAAGCTAACAGAGCTGGCGGATATGCTGGGCACGAGCTATAGACACTTGAACCGGGTGATCCATGACCTCCGCGACCGTGAAATCATCCGCAAAGAAAAGCGCAACATTGTCATCTGCAATCTGGAGCAGTTGCGCGAAATTGCGGGAGGTAATATGTACGAATAAATAAGGATAGTTCTGCTATTTTACAGCATTCTTAAACCATTAGTACGACAAAAACACCCTCTGCATGTCCTATGCCAGAGGGTGTTTTGCATCCACCTGTCGGTGGATGATCCATTTGAATTGCTGTGCTGTAGCTTTATGTTTGAATTAAATATCTCCACGCTGTTCAAATAATTGAGCAATTTCCACGATGACCTGTGTGGCCTTCACCATATTATCAACCGATACATATTCGAATTTGCCGTGATAGTTCTCCCCGCCCGTGAAGATGTTGGGTGTAGGCATACCCATGTACGAGAGCTGGGAACCGTCTGTGCCTCCCCGAATTGGGCGGATGACAGGTTCGATATCCAGGCGAGTCATCGCTTCATGTGCAATATCGACGATCTGGCGCACAGGTTCGATTTTCTCACGCATGTTATAGTATTGATCATTCAATTCAATGGAAATGCTTTTCTCGCCATATTTGCTTTTCAATTCGCCCACGACATCCAACAAATACGCTTTACGTTTCTCAAACTTCTCCCGGTCGAAGTCCCGGATGATGTAGCTCATCTTGGTCAGTTCGACGTCTCCCTCGATAGATAACAAATGATAAAATCCTTCATAACCTTCTGTGAATTCGGGAGCTTCCTCCGCAGGCAATCGGCGGTTCAACTCCATCGCAATTTTAGCGGAATTGACCATCTTGTTTTTGGCTGTGCCCGGGTGCACGTTGGTGCCCCGTACTGTGATTTTGGCAGCCGCCGCGTTGAAACTTTCGTATTCCAGCTCACCGAGAGGTCCGCCGTCCACCGTGTAGGCATATTTGGCGCCAAAAGCAGGCACATCAAATTTATGCGGCCCACGGCCAATCTCTTCATCCGGGGTAAAAGCAACACGAATCTTTCCGTGTTTTAATTCCGGGTGTTCAATCAGGTAGGCCATTGCCGTCATGATCTCGGTAATACCGGCTTTATTGTCCGCACCAAGCAGTGTTGTGCCATCTGTTGTAATCAGGGTGTGGCCTTTATATTCACGCAGTTCAGGGAAATCAGTGGTGGATAACACTACATCCAATTCCTGATTCAGCACAATATCCTGTCCATCATAGTTGTCGATGACCTGTGGTTTGACATCTTTGCCTGTGAAGTCGGTTGCTGTATCCAGATGAGCGAGGAAACCGATCACTGGAACATCCTTGTCGGTGTTGGATGGCAATGTCGCCATTACGTAGCCGTTATCATCCATGGTCACTTCCTGCAATCCAATGGATTTACATTCTTCAACCAGGTATTTACCCAAGACCAGCTGGCCTGGTGTGGAAGGGCAGGTTTCACTATTTTCATCGGATTGCGTATCCATTTGAGCATAGGTTGTCAGTCTTTGAATTAAAATATCTTTCACCAGTAATCGCTCCTTCGGCTCGGTTTATTATAGTTGGGTATATTATAACCTGTATGTCTGTATGGCTATCATATCATGTTTTAGATTCATTTCGAGTTGTGGTGAATGCATCAGAGGAAAGGGTCGACTAGGTATAAAAAAGGGTACTATCTCACAAAAAAGTACGTACTTGTATTTCTATAGGTTAGGTTCATAATAGTGATTGAGGATTTGAAGCAGGACAACTGCGGCAAGCATGGGCAGCTGTTTTCCGATCTGGAAAACAAGGAATTGCCTCAACATATATCATCATCATATTGAATAGGAGATGTAATTGAAATGACAGAGAAATTATTTTCCCCGTATCAATTCAAGGGACTTCAACTAAATAACCGTGTCGTCATGGCACCGATGTGCCAATATTCCGTTACTGCCAAAGACGGTATTCCGAACGATTGGCATCAGGTACACTATGTAAGCCGTGCGGTTGGGGGTACAGGATTGATCGTGATTGAGATGACGGATGTTGATCCGGACGGACGTATTACCGACAATGATTTGGGCATCTGGTCAGATGAACACATTCCTGCCTTTACCAAGCTGGTGGATGGCATTCACGCTTATGGCTCCAAGGTGGCGATTCAGATCGCGCATGCTGGACGTAAAGCAGAGGATGCGGCTCGACCTGTAGCTCCATCGGTGGTTACCTTCCCTGGAGAGAGCTTCAATACGCCACATGCTTTAACTACAGAGGAAACACAAGCCATGGTACAGAAGTTTGCGGACGGTGTACGCCGCGCAGTAGCTGCTGGGGTCGATGCTATTGAGCTGCATGGTGCACATGGTTACCTCATCCACCAGTTCCATTCTCCGCTGATGAACCATCGCGAGGATGCGTATGGACAGGATCTTTCCCGTTTTGGTGTCGAGATTATTCATGCAGTGAAAAAAGAAATGCCTGAAGATATGCCTCTGATTATGCGGATTTCGGCAGTGGAGTACGCTGATGGCGGATATGATATTGATCATACCATTGAAATTTCCCGTGCCTATCAGGCAGCAGGCGTGGATATATTCCACATTAGCTCCGGTGGTGAAGGGGCTTCCGGACAACGTAAACCGGGTAACTACCCTGGTTACCAAGTGCCTTTTGCTCGTCGTTTCCGTGAAGAACTGAACGTTCCTGTCATTGCGGTAGGTATGCTTGAGGATTCAGCACTGGCTCAAGCAGTTATCGGCAACGGTGATGCAGATCTGGTCGCGGTTGGCAGAGGTATGCTGCGCGATCCTTACTGGGCGACTCATGCAGCTCTGGAACTGGGTGTTAGCAAAGATAAAGCGCCTGTTGCACAGCCATATTCCCGCGGATACTGATCTTAATTAGAACATTTATATAAATGCAATTAAAAAGGGATGTCCCATAAGTCATGAACATGACGGAGGACATCCCTTTTCTGTATCATTACGATCTAACGAACCGAACAGCTGTTATTAGCTGCAATTTCCACAGGTTTACGGATTAACAAATCGTAGGCACGTTTCTTCCTCGATCTTGGATCCTTCCTGGTGAGATCGATTCGTTAGCGCTTTGGCCTGAAAGTGAAATCACTTCGAGGGTATTCCTCGTGTAGCTTCAAACACAAATTTCTGATCAGAACGCGAAGGTGCCTGTTTGGGATCGAAGTCAGCATATACAACAACGTCGATGAAACCGATCTGTTCCAGAATCATGCGCAGCTCCTCCACACCGTACCAACGTAATGCAATCTGTTGCAGTTCTGTGGCTATGAGGGTGCCATGGCGCCACTTTTCATAGCGAATTAAACTTACTTTGTACTGCTGAAGCATATTGATTTCGATGTCTTTGCTCTCCATTGTAATCGTATCGCCATCCGGTAATTGAACAGTCGAGGTACCTGAGTAGTGTGAGGTCGTATTCGTTACATCGGGTAGAAAGAGGTCCAGCACAAGTCGACCTCCCGGTTCCAGATGTTGATACAGATTACGCAGGGCCTTTATGGAAGCCTGCCTGTCTTGAATAAGTAGCAGGGAGCCTGCGGCGATTATAATGACTTCATACCGGTAAGGAAGATCAAGTGTCTCCAGATCAGCAGCGAACAATTCAGGCATGGGCAATCCCCGCATGGAGCAAAGAGCACGGCATGAATCGAGCATATCCGTTGAATAATCAAGACCGTCTACGTTCAAACCAGCCTCAAGTAATGGAATCAGCATTCGACCTGAGCCAGACATCGCTTCCAGGATGCGTCCATTGCAGTTCGTCAGATAATTACGGTAAAATTCAATATCGCCTCCAAGGGAGTGGCCAACAGGCTTGGTGGCATTATAAACCTCAGTACATAATGGACCATAATAACTAAAAGACATGTAACGTTTCCTCCACAACATAATTAAAATGAGAATGTGGAAGGGACTAGCTACGAAATGTTTATCCCTTCCGGCAACGGTTGGAATTGAATTTTTCAGAGCAGACTATCATAAGGAATCACGCACCTTGTATGTAATATATTCCAATTATAGGTTTGCCTTCAAAGGTGGTCAATATAGTATCTGTTGTTAGAGGAATATATTTGACACTCATCACTTCATTTCGAACAATAAGTTAAAAGGGGATTTTGCATCAATTCCATGAGCGATAAATGGAATGATGCAAAATACTGATATATATCTAGGAGGAGATATGATGGAATCTTCAAGTGCATTGCCAGATATTCGGGAGCAGCTGTTGCTTCACGCGCCTGTGGAGAAAGTATGGGGGATTGTATCGACGTCAAAAGGCTTGGAATCATGGTTTATGCCAAGCAATCTAGAGCCAGTGGAAGGGCATGAATTTATACTGGAAGCTGGCCCCTTCGGAAAATCACCGTGTAAAGTTACGGAAGTTCAGCCGCCACGCAAGCTGTCATTCCAATGGGGTAAGGACTGGACGCTTACGTTTGAACTGACGGAGCAAGGACAAGACACCGACTTTACCTTGATTCACAGTGGCTGGGACGCGGACAAACTGACTGAATTTGGACAGGCTCATGCCATCATTCGTGAACGGATGGAGCAGGGATGGGCTGGAATCGTGCAGAAACTGGCCCAGGTCGTTGGACAAGCGTAAGGAAACGAGAAAAGTAAAACAGATAGTCAACAAATTCAAGAAAGCCACAGGTCTTACTCCGGTCTGCATTCCGGTAGCTGAGCCTGTGGCTTTTTTGACGTTAAAATATCATGTAAGAACTATTTCCGTCAGCAACAGAAACGTGTAACATGGAGTTATAGGTATAAAACGACAAAATTAGACGTCTCTCGCCATGGAGGCGGAAGGATTACATAGATGAGAAAACACTGGGTTATGCTCACCATTAGCTTTATATGTATTGTTGTTTTTCCTCTGGGTTCCATTGTACAAACGTTATTTACCGAGCGCGGCAACCCTCATGCGAATGATGGGGTTATGGACCTGACCGGCTGGAATTTCGATAGACAGGGGGCTGCTTCCCTGGATGGTACGTGGGATTTCTATCCGGGCCAATTGTTGACACCCGTTGACTTTGAAGCGGATGTATCTGGACGCAAGCCGATTTCCAAGCCTCTCCCTATCCATGTCCCATCCCGATGGAATGGAACTCTTGGAGAGGCGCACGGTTATGGAACGTATCATTTGCGTGTTCGCATTCCCCCGAGATTAGAGAAGAACGATTATGGGATACGTACTCAAAATATCCGCATGGCCCATCGTTTATTCATAGATGGCAAAGAGATTGGCGGCAAAGGGCTGCCAGGTACAACGGAAAATACCGATATTCAGCTCAATTTGCCTTTTACGGGATTTACCTCCATAGATGGCGACGTTGCAGATATTATCATTCAGGTATCGAATTACAGCTACTCGTCTGGCGGCATTGTTGCATCCATTTTGTTCGGAGACGAGCACAGCATTCTGAAAGGCCAACAGCAGGACTGGCTCAAGGATCTGATGACACTGTTCGGATTTATTCTGCCAGCGGCCTTCTTCCTGATGCTCTTCCGGCTGCGGCGCAGTGAAAAAGAGCTTCAGTATCTGGGATTATTCAGCCTATCCGGTGCGTTGTACGCATTGACTCATGGAGAGAAGTTGCTGGGAACACTGTTACCGTTCTTACCGAATAATGATATTCTGCGGCTTCAATTAATCAGCGCGGCTCTTGCGTATTATTTCTTGCTCCGTTATATGGATGCACTGGTACCTGGAGCGGTCCATCAATGGTTTGTTCGCTTGGGTGTGGTTTTGGTACTCGTCCAATGCGCGGTGGGTCTTACATTGTCTCCTGTTCTGTTCTCATTGCTGGAGCTGCCCATGCTGCTAATTTCACTCGTGGTGATTGGTTACACGCTGCGAGCGATGCTCCATTGGCTGAAAAAGCAACCGAATGACGGTCATTTTGTCCTGATGAGCATGATGAGTATATTTATGGTGGTTGTGCTGCACACCGTTGGTGCTTTCACCACCGTGGATACGACATTTCTAGCACTGTATGAGTTGCTGTTATTTGTCTTTGCACAGATGATTCTAACAGCGATTCGGTTTGCACAGTCATTCCGTGAAGTTGAAGCGTTGTCTGAACGTTTGCTTGCCATCGACAGTCTCAAGGATGAGTTTATGGCGAATACGTCCCATGAACTGAGAACTCCCCTGCATGGCATCATTAATATAGCTCAATCGATGCTGGAAGGGGCGGCCGGGGCGGTCACACCCAAGCAGGCCAAAAATCTGTCCATGATCACCTCAACTGGAAAGCGGCTTTCGCTGCTGGTAAACGATATTCTGGACTTTTCCAAGCTCAAAAATGGTGAAATTGAATTAAAACGGAGTGCTGTGGACCTCGAGTCAGTTGCCCGAACGGTTGTTGAAGTCTCTGGTTTTACCTTTGAAGATAAACCGGTTGTACTGATCCAGCAATGGCCTCCAGCGTTGCCGTTGGTTGAAGCGGACGAGGATCGCCTAAGGCAGATTCTGTACAACCTGCTGGGCAATGCGTATAAGTACACGAAGCAGGGTGAGATTCGTATCTATGCTCGTGTGGATGGAGCTATGGTGACGGTATCTGTCGCTGATACAGGTGTCGGTATCACCCAAGGTAAACTGGAAGACATATTTCAGTCTTACGAGCAGGGCAATGGAACAAGTGAGAGGGTTAACGAGGGAACTGGTCTTGGACTGAGTATCACTCGTAAACTGGTCGAGCTTGGCGGAGGGAGCATCTGGGTAGATTCGGAGCCAGGTGAAGGTTCGACCTTTCATTTTACCCTGCCAGTTGTGCAGTTTCCTTTGCTGCAAGCGAGTTCGAGGCCTGTTGCAGCCCAATATGTATCTACCCAAGAAAGAAGAGCGCAGGATACGGCAGCAGCAATGGATTGGGATGAGACGGATGATAATCTGGAAGCAGAGCATACCATTCTGATTGTGGACGATGATCCTGTGAATCGACAGGTATTGTTCAATCTTCTATCCACGGAACGTTACCGTGTCATTGCAGCAGATAGCGGGGCAGCAGCACTGAAGCTTCGTGAAAAACACCCCTCCATTGATCTTGTCATTACAGACTGGATGATGCCGCAAATGTCCGGGCTTGAGCTGTGCCGTAAGCTTCGTGAGAACAGTTCCTTGTCCGAGTTGCCCATTCTAATGCTGACAGCTCGCGGGCTGCCAGAGGATATCAAAATGGGATTCCAGGCAGGAGCAAATGATTTTCTGAGCAAACCTGTGGATGCAGGCGAATTGCGTGCAAGAGTACGGACGTTAATTGAGATGCGTACCTCGGTACAGGAGGTTGTTCGTACGGAAATGGCTTTTTTGCAGGCCCAGATCAAACCGCACTTTCTATATAACGCGCTCAACGTCATCATAGCGACATGCGCCGTCAATCCGGATAAAGCGACCGATTTGCTTATTGAACTGAGTCATTACTTGCGAGGAAGTTTCGACTTCCAGAACCGCGACCAACTGGTTCCACTAGCGAAGGAACTGGAGTTAGTGGAGTCCTATGTACATCTGGAACAAGCACGTTTCGAGGAACGTTTGGTGGTCCATTATGATATCGACCCAGATGTTCGTCTTTACCTGCCACCGCTTAGTATTCAACCGCTTGTGGAGAATGCGATTCGTCATGGGGTGATGGAACGTGCTGCAGGCGGCATGGTTAACCTGGGCATTACCAGGGAGGATGAACACATCGTCATTGTGGTACAGGATGATGGAGTAGGCATACCTCCTGAGCGTTTGGCTCAGGTAAGTTCAGGGCGAATCGAAGGTCCTGGAGGTGTAGGGCTACAGAATATTAATCGGCGCCTGTTGTCTTTATATGGTCAAGGGCTGGAGATTCAGAGTCATTCGGGGAAAGGAACGCTAATACGGTTTCGCATACCTGTGGAGAAGAAAAATGGTTCCAAATAATGGGCCGAGTTAGGCGAATTTGGTTAACAGATTATTAAACGAATGCCAAGATAATCGGTATTCCCATTGAATAATTCACGGCAGGAGGCTGGAAGAGCGATGAAAGCCATTGTAATCGATGACGAGAAACCGGCGCAGCTTCATCTGGAACGCCTGTTACGATCGGATGGGCGGATTACCCCCGTGCAGTGTTTTTCAACAGCCCGTGCCGGTCTGGATTTTCTGGCAAAAGAGCGTGTGGACGTTGTGTTTCTGGACATTGGCATGCCGGAAATGAATGGACTGGAAGCGGCTGAATATATACAGCAATTGGACAGCAGTATTCGCATTATATTTATAACGGCTTACGCCGATCATGCGGTTGAAGCCTTTGAACTTCAGGCGCTGGATTATGTGCTGAAGCCGGTAAGTTCAGCGAGGCTTGCCAAAACAATCGATCGCATTGCCGCAGGCATGATATCCTCATCCTCTCAGGTTGCTGCAACCGCTGAGGTTCAGGAATCTGAGGCTGTGGAGTTGGATATCCGTTTGCCTGGATTGCTTACTTTTAAACATCTGGATATTTACAGAAGCCTGGATCAGGAAGCAGAGAAGCACAAGTGGCGCACAGCCAAATCGCAAGAACTGTTTGCTTTTTTGTTTCACCATAGAGGGGATTGGGTAAGCAAAGAGATTCTGCTCGATAAGTTGTGGGCGGATGTCTCGCAAGAGAAAGGGCTAACCCATCTGCATACTTCCGTTTATCAGATCCGTAAACTGCTGAAAGAATGGAACATGACGGGCAAGCTGGAATACAACATGAACCGCTATCGTTTGTTATCGGGTAATCTGGTGAGTGATGTAGAGCAGTTCGAGCAAGGTATGGCATACGCTGACGTTACATCAGACAATGTCGATCAACTGCGGGATATCGTCCCCCTCTACCGTGGTGACTATCTGGAGGAGCATGATTATCGCTGGGCTCAAGCCAAAGCGAGAGATCTGAGAAGTAAGTATATAGGACTGGTTATGGATATCGCGGAATGGGACATGAAGCATGGACGGGGCAAGGAAGCGATGGAGCAGTTGAGTGAACTACAGGAACGGGAGCCATATGCCGAAGAAATCTGCCGATTAATGATGAGGGTAAGTGCATCCATGGATGATCAACAAGCCATACTCAGAATATATCATTCATTTACGCTGACCCTGCTTGAGGAACTGGGACATCAACCGGAGCCGGAGACAAGCAGGCTGTATAAAGATTTAACGGCAAAGTAGGCAGAAGTTCAGGCAGGAGGATGAAGCATGAAGTTATTCATACATCGCAAAGATTTGCGCACAGATGACCTGGTCGCATTCGATTATTTACTGCACCAGGATGCAGAGAGTCTGCATGTGCTCATCTATGATCCGTTTCTGCTGCGGCAAGGTCGTGAACAGGAACATAGTGGAGTGAATTTTCTACAGCATGCTGTAGAGCTTGGTAAGCGGTACCGCAAGTCAGGCCGTACGCTGCACATGGCTTATGGCAAACCAGCTGAGGTGATTGATTATATTCTCGATCAGATGCAAGGTCGTATAGATGAAGTTGTAGTTCATCGGGATATGACCCCATATGCAATTGAACGGGACCGTGGAATACGCAAGGTAACCGAGGAACGAGAAGTCACATTTACGCAGCTGACGGATCATCTGCTGATGGATTTGAAGGGATTCGCTGATTTTACGGGCAAGTCCGAGCCATATAAAGTATTTGCTGCCTTCCACCGACGCTGGGTGGAATTCATGAATGAGCATCCTAATCCAGCTTCAACCACTACGGTTGCAGAGGTGAAGGTCAGTGATCAGCAGATAGAATGGCCAGAGACCTTCCAGGTACCACAACAATTGCTGGCGTATGATGTATCTGATTTGAATGATCCTCATCTAATGTTGGATGGATTTTTATCTGATAGAATTGCCGATTACGGCGACCATCGGGATGAATATGAAGCTTATGAACCGAGCCGGCTCAGTTCTTATGTAGCTGTGGGGGCTGTATCCATCCGCAAGATGTACGATGCTGCGAAACGCACGGAGCATTCGGACGAGTGGATCAGACAATTGTGTTTCCGTGACTTCTACCTGTATCGGGCAGTGTATGAGAGTCATTATTTTACATATGAAAAAGTTTATGATCTTTCGGCGCTCAGCGAGGTTCACTTCGAACGATGGTGCAAGGCCGAAACAGGCATTCCGATTATCGACGCAGCGATGACGGAACTGAATGAGACTGGACATATGCCGAATCGGCTTCGTATTCTGACCGCAATGTTTCTTACCAAAAATCTGCAGTGCCCATACACGCTGGGTGAAGCGTATTTCAGACGTAAGCTCCGTGACTATGACAATATTCAAAACCGGGGCAACTGGCTGTGGTGTGCATCACTTGGCGAGAATGCAGCTCCATACTTTCGGGTGAACAATCCGGTGACACAGTCAGAGAAGTATGATCCCCAAGGGGATTATATCCGCAAATGGCTGCCTGACCTGAAGGGTTTGCATAGCAAAGAGATTCATCAGCCTCGCCAGGATGCCATTGTGGATCTGAAAACCTCAAGACAATCGGCTATTGAGATCTATAAACAAATTCTAGCTAGTCGTCAGCATTGAAGTTTACCATTTTCATCCCAGTGAACCAGCAATATTTTGGACAGATACGAAGCAAGCTCGCAGGCCGCGTCATAGCGGTCTTTTTTACATATATAGACATGAAAAGACTGTGAAACATGTTGAATATTTAGGAACTTTTAAGAATTTGGACTACCCATCTTAAGCTTTATGCTTTTTAATAGATAGTGTGCTTATCGTATTAAGTCATCTTAGACATATCAACGAAACATATTAAGGAGAAACGCTAATTATGAGTGAAACAATCAAAAGAGAGCGAATCCCAGAGCTGAATCTCGTACGGGCAATGGCTATCATCGGTGTGCTGTGTGTGCATTCCACTTCATATGCGACGGTAGACATGACGGGTTCAGGGTATTACTGGCTGTACAATTTTATTAATATTTTTATGAAATATGGTACACCAACGTTTATTTTCATGAGCAGTTTTGTACTGTTCTATAACTATTATTCTCGCCCGCTAGATAAGAAGCTGGTCAGCAATTTTTACAAAAAAAGATTTGTTTACATTTTACTACCGTATTTTCTATTTTCATTAATGTATTTTGTTATCCTGCACTTCACGCATTATCAGGGCCGTCCGTTCGGAGAATCAGCAGTAAGCTTCATAACAAAACTGTTCACCGGCAAGGCGTATACGCATCTGTACTTTGTATTTATTAACATGCAATTTTATCTGTTATTCCCGTTGGTATTGTGGCTGCTCAAGAAATATCCCTCAGTTGTCAAATGGTCGGTACCGATTGGGTTACTCATTCAGTGGGCATTTATCGTAAGTAATAAATATGGCTTCCAGGTGCCGAACAAGGGAAGTTGGGCATTCTCGTACTTCTCTTATTTCATGCTGGGTGCATTTATCGGGGTATACTTTCCGAAGATTAAACAATGGTTTGTCATTAGTCGGGAAAATGCAACCAAAGCTCGTGTAGTTTCATGGATTTTGCTGTGGGCGGTATGGATTTTTGCCGGACTCGGCCATGTATACATTTATTATCTGTTGCGCCTGAAAATTGCGACATATAACACGCTGTGGTACGAGTTTTTCTGGAATCTGCATACGTTCGCCTGTGCGTTGGTGCTCATTCAGATTGCGTACCTGCTCTATCGCAAAGGACCATCGCTGATCGTTAAGCCGCTCAATCGGCTTGGGGCACTGTCCTTCGGTATTTATCTGATACATCCATTCTTCCTGTTGATCTATCGGAATTATCCACCACAAACCGGGGTATCCTGGCTGATTCACCTGTGGTACGCCGGAGGTTTTGGTGTGGCGTTAATCGCATCGTGGATTGTGGTTGGACTCACGGCAAGATTTGTTCCGTTTGCATGGGTAATATTCGGCAATTTGCCAAAACCGAAGCCACGTCTGGTACCACAACAAAACTCGGGACAACTCGACGTTCGTTAAAATATTTATGCTAATACAGGAATAATAAACCGTTTCTTGGTCGACCATTAGGGTTGAGCGGGGAACGGTTTTTTTGATTGCCGATTAGATTCATACATGGGGAACGGATGTTTCTTTTTCATAAGCGAAGGGTAATGAGAAGGCGGAACACATTTTAAATAATTTATAAGTCTAATCTAGGTTTGAATAAAAAATACACACTAACGGAGAGGGCAGAAAAAACCTGAAGAAGCGTAGCGCTCGCCTTTAGCACCGGATTTTACCTTTTAAAAAGGGGATTAAAGAAATCTGGGGGTAACAGCGATCGGAAGGTTGTTCTGCCAGCGTAGTAAAACAGTGTAAATTCATTTATTCAATGGATGTATTGACTTTTAAGAACAGGATTAAGGTGAGAACAATGACAACATGTGAACAATGCGGGAAACCGATGCAAGATATATTGGAATACGTGGAACACATCCTTCACGAATGCGTGGGGCAGACCCAGGAGTACAAGACCAAAGACTATGGGACATCTGGCTATGAGTGTGTTGGCGAGCAGATGTGATACAATAGAAAGAAACCGGATTCATACGGAACCGAGGTGACAACATGGAGATGGGCTCGGCCCCTTTCCGGCAGGAAATGACGGAACATGAAGCGCAACTGACCAAGACATGTATGTATTGCGGGCAAAAGCGACCTTTGTCCGAATTTCGACGAAGAACCGGAAAGCGGGCTGGCCCGGGAGCCAGACGTGGCGCTTGTCGTCACTGTCGTCAGCTCGGTGGACAAGCCGATAACGATAATACCTCACTCCGGCCTACGGATGAGGCGATAAAGAGTCATAAAGGTGCTGCGGCTGCACGGCCTTCTGCATCTGCAAGTCATACAGCAGAACGGATCGTCGATACAGCAAATAGTACGCCTTCTGTTGCTTCTACTTCAGAAAGACACGAGCAGTCTAAGCCGTCCGTAAGTTCATCTTCTTCGATGGAGGGTGAAACGGCTGACTTCGTTGCTTCTTCAACTGTTTCTTCGCCTTCGGGCAACCGCAAGAAGAGGAGAAGGAGGAGAAAGGCGAAGCGCCCAGAACTGCAGTCGGGTAATGAGCAAACGGAGCCGCTCTCCGGAACTGAGGTGGAGAGCGAGAAGGTAGATCAGCCGCAGACGAGGGCTGATCTGCAAGAAAGGGATTCGCAGACGCATACAGCGAATGCTGATCCATCCGCGAAGCGTGCCCGCGCGCGTATAGCCGCTGGCACGGATCGGGCCGCCGAGCAGGAGATTGCGGCGGCCAAAGCTCTGCTGCTAGCCAAGCCGCAAGGCCCGGCAGCAGAGTCAGGGGCTGCGGATCAGCCGACCGCAGCCAAGCGCAAACGCAAGCGGCGCCGCAAACGTGCTGCCGCGCTGCTGTCCGGCGCAGGACAGGCCCGCAGCATAGCTGAGGCCAGTGCGCTGAACCTGAGCGACCGTGGCGATGCCTCGGTCGCCGGACCCCCAGCGGCGGCCGCACAGCCTGCCGCTGCTGCAAAGCCCGCCCCCGGCCAAGCGCCGGGCACGGCCATGGAGGCTGCGCCTCCTGCACCCGGGCGCCAGCCAGGCTCGCCCGGGTCGAAGCCGCGCCCGGCACGCAAGGAGCGTGCGCCTAAGGCAGGCGGCGAAGACGCAGCCCGTGCCGGATCATCCGGGCAGCGGGCGCCTGCACATTCCAGCCGCAGTCACGGGGCTGGAACGGAAAGCCGTCCTCGCCGTCATACTCCGGCGGTGCCTGTAGCGATTGATCCGGATGATCCGTCATCGCTTCGGACGAATCGGCAGGGCATGGTGCGCATGCGTGGCAAGACGGACAAAGGGCGGCGCTGGCATCAGGAAGTGGATATGGAGCTGGCGGTCACGTTGGTCAAGGAAAAAGCCGCTGTTGTGGTTAATCGGTACACGATCCGTCGATTGTTTAGCAACAAGGATTTCAAACGGTTTATTTTGACCCGTGATAACTATACCTGCTACTTCTGTGGATCGTATGGAGACACGATTGACCATCTTCTGCCACGAGCTAAAGGTGGGCATACCACCCCACTTAACTGTGTCTGCGCCTGCAATCTGTGCAACCAGTCCAAAGCAGCGATGGATGCCGAAGAATTCATGCGTTCCGGTATTCCCGAGTGGAATGCTGCGCATCAGGAAGAGCTGAATGAATTGGCAATGCAGGAAGCTCAGCTAGAATAAACGGTTTATGCGAAATACAAATACTTCCCCAAGCTTGTTCACCATGGGTTTCAAGCGGGGTATCCGATATAGAGAGCACACCAAGACTGAACGGGTCAGGGTGTGCTTTTTTGTTTTTTAGCTTCGCTGGTGAAATTTCTTCAAATTGACAACGGTACAGCGCTCATATGTACGTTATACTGGGGAGAAGTGAGTCGTGAAACTTCACATCGGTTTACCAGATGTATTTTATAATGGGCACCACATCTTTAGTAAATTTGAACTGTATAGATTGGAGGGAAGCAGATGAACCCGGCATCTTTGGACATCATGTCCTATATTACGGAAGAGAATATTCGTTTTTGGCTGGAGAAGTTTCGCTCCCTGGGCCCTTTACCGGCAATTTTGCTTACCTTTATGAAATCGTTCGTGCCCCCGCTGCCTACACTGCTCATTGTTGGGGTTAACGGAGCGGTGTACGGGCTATGGGCAGGATTTTTATATTCATGGATCGGGATGGTACTCGGCTGTACCGTTACGTTCCTGATTGTACGGGAGATTGGGAAGTCGGCTTTTGTGGAACGTTGGGCTAATAAACCCCGTGTGCAGCGCAGCATGGTATGGATTCGGCGGAATGCATTCAGTTATGTGTTTTTGTTGAGTATTTTTCCGGTTGGTCCGTTCGTCATTATTAATGTAGCGGCAGGTATTGCGCGGATGAGATTAATGTCCTTCCTGCTTGCGGTGAGTTTTGGTAAAGCCATTATGATCTTCTGTGTGACGTATATCGGTTCCAATGTAGCTCAGTTTATGGAGCACCCTGTGCGATGGGGCGGCGTGTTGTTGTTTATCGCGGTATCCCTTTGGGCAAGTCGGAAGCTGGAGCGGCATTTTACCCGTTCGTCATCCAATCGTGAGGAAATGAATGATCTGAGTCACTCCTCTGGAAAGTCTATTTCGTCGTAAACTTACGATGATACAAATACGTACGTTCGATTTTGTATGGTTTAGTCGCAGATAACCATCGGTTTAGACTGTTTGGAGGGGGATAAACATGATTGACAATATCTTTGATTTTGATCAGGAGCTGTACCGTATGGATGAGGACGAGCTGCGTTCGTTATTGCGTACGCTCTATCTCAGCGCAGATATGGCAGTCAGTGATCAGTCAGCGGAAGAACATTCTGTTCATTTTGCAACGAAAATACAGTCGATATTTAAGACATTGGATGAGAATCGGAACCGGGAGAAAGCGGAGCAACAGGCATTAAAGGCACAGATACCACGTGAAATTCATATAGCGATTGGTGAATCGCCACTAGGTAGCATTAAGGTTGCGATGGGCAAGGTTCCAGGTCGCTCGGAGCGGCGGTTTTTCTCTATGAATGACTACTATGCCATCGGTCCATTGGGCGATCTGACGAACAAGGCGGATTTACACCGCAGGCACCTCTGGCTACTTGAGAAACTTTATTTGGGTGAGCATGGAAGTTATGCCGTCCAAGGCATGGATAAGCTGCTTCAATTAAACAACATGTTGAGTTCAATTGATGAAGATACGCGAATCACCATTTGGTATGCGAATAATGCTCATGAGAGAACGGGGCTTTTATATGCCATGCATTTGCTACGTAAAAGGCTGGGGCCTATCTATTTAATCGATACCGGTGCATTATATCAGGAATTATTCAAACCTTCTGAAGTTCAGTATGATGTTCCTAGAACAGGTGAAATTTTTTCTGAGAAGTTGTTATCGATGTGGCAACACTGTGTGAATGCTGAACCGTTGTCTGTGGAGGAACGAAAACACATGGAGCAAGAGTGGGTGAATCTGGCTGTACAGCCAGGACTTCTGCGATTAATGAAGGATGGCCAGATTCAGAGCGTGCCCGAAGACGCGATTGATGAGTACATTATGCAGAAGGCTAGAGAGGTCACGTTAACCAGACAGCCTGGCGAGTTTATAAAATCAGCCCGCGTCGTAGGTGAGGTGCTGGGCCATCTTGAACAAGCTGTCGGAGACGCATTCATTGAATACCGTGTTCGACAGTTGATCATAAAGGGACGGCTTGAGATGGAAGGGAAGCCACATGCCATGCGATTCTACAGTGTGAGGCTCCCCCAGTAACCGAAATGGACTGTTCCCGGTAGTTTTTTTATCCCGGAGCAGTCCATTTATTCTTTCATGTCTTATTCTGATTCCATAACTCCAATAGTGGCCCCTCTTGCCCATAGACTGGATCTGTATCCGGAATGGGAACCTCCTGAATTTCACGCAGAACTTTGGGACGCTCCCCCGGTTCACCCGTTCGGGTATTATAGCTCATGCCACCT
Source organism: Paenibacillus sp. OK060 (assembly GCF_900101205.1). NCBI lineage: Bacteria > Bacillati > Bacillota > Bacilli > Caryophanales > Paenibacillaceae > Paenibacillus > Paenibacillus sp. OK060. Next base: position 486,225 of record NZ_FNFR01000003.1, on the reverse strand, counting down.
GGATAGGCCCCTGCAATGCGGAAATCACGGCTCGCACTCAGCCGCTTATGTCCGGTTCCCGCAGGTAATACGACCACATCTCCTGCATGAAGACGCACAACCTTTCCATGTTGCCCACCAAGAATGAGCTCAACCCAGCCACTAACCACTGCAAGTACTTCATGAGCATTGCTGTGAAAATGATGATAATCAAACACACCGTTAATCCAGCTGTTTCCCCATCCATTTTGGTTCAGTAACGACTCTGCACGAGCGGAATTTGTTGCCCAAATTCCTTTATACAGAAGTACAGGCAGACTCGGATGATTGGGGATCACACCATCGTCCTGAAATAACATCGTTTGTACATTGTTCATGTCCTCTTTCATCGTAAATATCACCTCTCTATGGCATTACCCGTTTATTTCTGGTGAAGAACAAAAAACAATTGTAAAATGATACAAAATGTATCACTATAAGGTTATAATCAGAACATAGACTCTCTTCAGTAACTTGTTGTATTAATCCAAGGGGGAATGTGCTTGAATATTGTCATTACAGGGGCTTCTGGATTTGTAGGATTTAACCTTTCTCAGTATTTGGCGCAAAAAGGACATCGAATCACCCTGGTGGACCAGGATGATTATTGTCAGAGGCTTGTTCACAGCTCTCCACTTCATGAGATGGCCTTTATCTGTTGTGATCTCGCGAAGGACAGATTCAGCTTGCCGCACGAAACAGACTATATTATTCATCTGGCAGCGATGCCACACGTAGATTATTCGTATCATCACCCCGGAGAAGTGTTTCGTAACAACACCCTCAGTACACAGGCCATTCTGCAATACGCTTCCGATCACCATATTCCCGTGGTGCTGGCTTCATCTGTTGAGGTATACGGAGGGGAGATGGGCAGAGTGTATCATGAATCCGATGAATATGCTCCGGTATCCCCTTACTCCGCTTCCAAAGTAGCCTGTGAGATGCTCGCACGATCCTACGCTCAATGTTACCAGCTTCCTATAAAAATATTTCGTTTAACCAATCTTTATGGACCTTGGCAGTTGCCGGACCGGATTATCCCGCGTAATTTTGGCCGAATGATGGACAGCCTTCCTCTGGATATTCAGGGATCAGCTGTACGTGATTTTTTGTATGTAGATGATGCGCTGCGAGCGATTGAACAGATTATGCTGAATGGACAAGATCAGCAGATCTATAACATTTCGACAGGGCAAGGAACAACCATGCAAGAGATCGGAGATCTTTTGCACCAATTGCATACTTCTAATGGAACGGCGGAGATTCGGGAGCAGGAGCCCACCCAGTCCAGAGGTTCGAGTCTGGTCGTTCACTCGGGAAAATTACGATCAGAGACCGGATGGTTTCCCCAGACGACGCTGGAGCAGGGACTGGAGCAGACCTTTCGATGGTATCAGGAACATCCCGAATGGGTAAGACAATTCAGCCGTGAATACCACACGACAAGAGAAGCACGCAGCTTTATTATCGATATGGCGAGATATGCAGTTCCGGCTATCTAACCAGGGCAAAAAAAGCCAGGGAAGGGTGTAGTGAATAACACCTTCCTTGGCTTTTTTGCGCCCCCGTCGAATCCCGGCTTTCAACCGGTATGGACGGTCGGGCAATGATCCTATATTTACTGCACGAATTGTCGTGCGTGTTCACGTTTAACAAATGGATCTAGTGATGTTTTTTTACATCAGCAATTTTGTCCTGCACAGCACCTTTGGCTTTGTCTTTCTTACCCTCAGCCTGAAGGGATCTGTTGTTAGTCGCATTACCGATCTGATCTTTCACTTCGCCTTTGGCCTTGTTTACGCCTGCTTTGATTTTATCGCTAGTTGAATTACTCATATCGAACATCTCCTTCGTTTCTGGTGTAGTCCTTATTAACCGGGATGCCCGTATTCTAAACGTTGCTATTGTGATAAGGGCAGAAATTTGTTCTGGATATTCTGTCAGAAATGATCAGTACGAAGAGTCAGTATAAGTATAGGCATTGCATAACCGCGTGCTTCATTAAAGAAATGAGAGGATGTTATGATATGAGCAATTATATTGGAAATGGTGCATATTGCTACGCTAATTCAGCTTCAATGCTGCTGTCGTCCATTGGAGAAAAGGTAGACCCCGGTCTGCTTGAAGCAGTCGGTGGCTTTTCACTAGGGGCCTTTCGAACGCAGGAAGATATGCTTTTTTTTGATAACTGTACCTCTAGTCCTGATCTGGCCATCAGCAAAGCGATGAGCATTCTGGGATTTAGTGTGCGCGAAAGTGTGCAATCACCGGGTACAGAGATGCCTGTAGATGAGCTAAGAGAGGCTTTGAAGCAGGGTCCTGTGATGATGGGGCCGCTGGATATGGGCAAACTCGTCTACAATCCCAACTCTCCCAACCTGGGTGGTTGCGATCATTATGTAGTGGCGTTGAGCATGGAGGGCGATGAAATATGCCTGCATGACCCGGCTGGATTCCCAAATGTCTTCCTAACACTGGATAAACTTGAGGAAGCATGGAAGTCTGAATTCCCGTGGAGCAGCGGTGTGTATCGACGATGGTTGAGTCCTGAACGCATTGAACAGCCTAATCTGGAGGAGATTAACCGCCGCGCTTTTACTTGGTTCAAATCAACCCTTACAGAACAGATCCATGATATTGCTGCACAGGAAGGACGAACCGGAGCTTCAGCAATTCTACATAAGGCGGAACAGGTTCGTGCTGGAGCAATCGATGGTAATGAGTGGGCTCATTATGTGTATTTTGCTCTGCCAGTAGGCGCGCGTCGTGCCCATGATTATGGGTTATTTTTTAAAACAATCCATCCTGACCTTTCTGCTTTGAAATACGCACAATCGCGCCAATTCGGGGAATGCCAATCCCGTCTTGTCTCCCGGAACTGGGAGGCTGCTGCGACAATCATGGTGGCACTCGCGGAGACGGAAGCCATGATCGAAGCTGCTATTTTGAAGATGGAATAATGTAATTGTAAGTGAAGCAAGGCTATGAGAAGGGGAGATACACATGGATGAATTAGCTGACAATCGCCATATCAGGCCAGGGGAAGATGAGACATTCGAGAATCGGAAAAAGGAGTCGGATGTCGCGCTTATCCAACGAGCCCAAACTGGGGATACAGAGGCTTTTGGTGAATTGATTCACCGTTACCGTGGGCAATTGTTCCGTTATGTGCGAGCACTTACACATGATTCTTATCTCGCAGAAGACATTTTACAGGATGGGCTTATTCGGGCGTTCATTCATATGGGGCAGCTTCAGAATGCCGAGCGTTTTATGGCCTGGATGCAGCGCATTGTGCGTAATCAGGCGTACTCACATATGCAACGCCGAGAGCAGCAGCGTGAACAACATTTTTCTTCTTTCCTTGCATTTGGAGCCGATGATCCCTCATGGAGCGATCAAGACTCGCTCGACAAGACGCTGAACCATCTTTTGAATGACACCGAACGGATATCGCAGGAGACTGGCTATGATCCGTATCAAGCTGTTGCTCAGCAGGAAATGAGGAATAATCTCTACAAGCTGCTGGGATGTCTGAATTTAAGAGAGCAGCAGGTCTTCACATCGTATTGGATGGAGCAGCTGTCACCGCAAGAAATTGCCTGTAAATTCAATCTGACAAGTGCCAATGCGTATCAAATTCTGTCCCGTTCACGTAAAAAAGTGTCGCAGCTTCATATTCATTTATCCGTAGAAGAAATGCTGGCAGAGTGGAATTCACTCGGGCAAAATCGAGTGATTCTGGAGGAACCCCTTTCGTTTCGGTCTCCCCAAACCTGGAACTCGGCAGCAGCATCCATTCACGAGATGTTAGGTTATATCGGTTCATCTCCATCTCTCCCCATGGTTATGGGGATGAGTGGACTTTCTTTTCGTCTGACCATCCTGCCTCAGGACATACATATCGCTGGACCCACCGCCTATAACTTCAAAGAGGTACTTATCAGAGGATTGCACCATATGGGTTATCGTTCCCATGCGGTTGAGGCTTTGGCGAGCGAAGCGGGACTCAATGCCAATCTGATCGATCCTTCGATGCTAGAGGAGAAAGCGAAGGGGAAAAGGTTGCTAAATCCAAGGCTTGTTCGGGCCCTCTCCTTGATTCGTTACTCCATTCATAGGGGAATTCCGGCCGTAGTATGGGACCTGAATATTCCCGAATTCGGATTGATTTATGGCTATGATGATGCAGCCCGGACCCTGTACGGTACAGATTTCATTAAATCAGTGACAATTCCCTATGATCATGTGGGCCGGGGGGTGAATCAGGAAGTATTTGTACTGGCAGCGGAATCAGATGGCATGATACGAGAAATGAACTTGCGCGCGGCACTGACAGATGTTTTGGCTCATTATCGTGGGGAGGACCCGTATACCTTGTCGAACACAGTCAGTGGTCTGGCTGCTTATGCGGTCTGGAGAGAAGCCCTAGAATACAGAAGGGTAGAACCGAACGGTCACGCTTATAACATTGCGGTTTTGTGGGATGCAAGACGTTATGCAAGTGAGTTTTTCAGGGAACTTTGTCTAAAGTGGGCTTCGATTCCCCGCTATTCCAGCTTGATTCCATTCTGTCTTCAGGCGGAAGAGTTATATCGAAACATGTCCCAAAGGTTAAACGTGCTCAAACAGTGTTTTCCTTTTCCTGAAGGCGGAAAGCCAAACGAGAAGCTTCAGGTCGATCAAGCTATCTCGATACTTCTGGAGGTGGAGGAATTAGAGCGAGCTGCTGTCGTTGCAATAAAAGCGTTGCTTGAAGAAATGGATCAGCATTCCCCAGAAATCGTTATGGTGTGGCCGAAATGTAACGATTAGATCTGGCGAACAGTGAAAGAAATATCAGGAGGCAGGACGATCCGTCAGGCCTTCTTTCTGTCTTTTTTGCTTTCGTGCCAGGATAGGTTCATACTTGAACAAGAAATGATGTCATTTCAGGAATAAGGCTGCACCCCTAGCTGCATAATAACGACAGTGACCAATTTCGTTGCATGAAATTCATGGTTTTGGAAAACAATTCCTGAAAAATTCAGTTGAAAAAATCCTTCCTTGTGTACATATCGCACATATGGTCATATGTGATCTTGTCTTCCTACCACATGTGGTAGGATTACGGATCTGGGACAGGAGAATAATCGATTTTAATCCGACCACAATGCTTGACAAAAAAATCGATTTTGTTACAATGTTCACAATATCTTCACAAGTGTAAAAAATTTCTTTTTCATGTTCATGTGTAAGAGGTGTAATATAGGGGTATAGAGTTCGGTTTCGGCCTGCTTGTCGTTTTGCGTCAACACATGTTGTCCGCAATAGACCCAAGATACAATACACGATGTGGGAACGGCCCTTGGGCTATGCTCATTCTATTGTGTGAAATTTGGTACATTTAGTTGTATTGGATGTATTTGTGGTTCGGCTCTGCTTGACAGGCATCATGAAAGTCGCGGACTTCTATCCCAAAGTAAAGGAGGACTTTCTCTTATGTCACAATCGCCTACTCAACAAGAGGTGCCGGTTACAGAAGGTGCCGACGTTTCCCAACGCCAGTCCTTGGACGTACTGGATCAATTGATGAAGCCTGAGGTACAGGAGTCTCTGACCGTTCTGGTGGAGAACTTGCCTAAACTGGCTGAAATGGTCACTGCTATGACCAAAGCTTATGACTTTGCACAAAGCGTAGCTACAGACAAAGTTCTGATCAGCGACACAATGAGCGCAATGGGCGAGTTTGCTAAACCTGTTGTAGACAAAGCTAAAGGTGTAGCTTCTGCTGCCATCGAAGCAAGTGATCGTGCGCAAGCCGAGCAAACTTCGGTTGGTTTGTTCGCTATGCTCAAAATGCTTAAAGATCCAAACGTACAACAAACGCTTCGTTTTGCTCAATCATTCCTGAGCATCCTGAACGAGCGTCAACAACAGCAACGTTAAGATTAGAAGAACGGAGGATGGATATGTCGAAGCAAATTTTGATCTTGGGCGGAGGTTACGGTGGTCTGTTGACTGCGCTGACTGCGCGTCAATACCTGACACCGGAAGAAGCGACTATTACAGTCGTGAACCGTTACCCTACGCACCAAATTATTACGGAACTGCACCGTCTTGCAGCAGGAAGCATTGCTGAAAAAGCAGTTGCCCTTCCACTCGAAAAATTGCTGAGTGGTAAAAATGTGAACTTGAAAATCGATACGGTGGATACAATCAAGCCGGACGAGAAAAAAGTTCTCATGACTAGCGGTTCTACTTACTCTTACGATGCACTCGTTGTTGCCTTGGGCAGTGAAACGGCATTCTTCGGAATTCCGGGATTGCAGGAGTACAGCTTCACGCTGAAATCCGTTAGCGATGCTAACCGCATTCGTGCACACGTGGAAGCTCGTTTGGATGCTTACAAACAATCCGGCAACAAAGCAGACGCTACGTTTGTTATCGGTGGCGGTGGTTTGACAGGTATCGAGCTTGTTGGTGAATTCGCTGACCTTCTTCCGGCTGTATGCCAAGAAAAAGGTATCGACTTCAAAGAAGTTTCCCTGTACACGGTTGAAGCAGGTCCTTCCATCCTGGCAGGATTCCCGCCAGAACTGGTTGAGCGTGCAAAAGCGAGTCTGGAAAAACGTGGCGTTAACTTCATCGTTGGCGTAGCGATTACCGAAATGAAAGAAAATGAAGTTCTGCTGAAAGACGGAAGCTCGATCCCTACGAACACACTCGTATGGACAGGCGGCGTTCAAGGTAATGCAGTTGTTGCCAACAGCGGAATTGAAGTGGATCGTGGCCGTGCGAAAGTTACGGAAGTACTGCAATCCACATCCCATAAAGACGTGTTTGTTGCTGGTGACAGCGCAGTGGTCTTCCCTAGCGAAGGCGCTCGTCCATACCCTCCAACAGCACAATTGGCTTGGCAAATGGGTGAAACTATTGGTCACAACTTGGGCGTAATGTTCAAAGGTGGCGCAATGGAATCCTTCACACCAGTATTCTCCGGTACACTGGGAAGTCTGGGTCGTAAGGATGCTGTCGGCATGATCGGTGGCAACCAGACTCGTCTGAAAGGTCTGCCAGCAACCATGATGAAAGAAGCAAGTAACATCCGTTACCTTGCTCATATTCACGGTTTGTTTGCACTGGCTTACTAATACCTGTACGCCATGCAGCAGAAAGGCACCCCACGTGGGGTGCCTTTCTTTATTTTTAACCAGCATCCGTAGAGCATAGGGACTAAGTTCCATGAAGTGAATGCGGAAGTATAACCGTTGTTATCAGATATGTATTGAAGAAAAAAGTGCTCGGTATAACCGTATAGGGTGTATGGTATATTAAAGGAAAGACGTGTTATCCGCATCTTGCCAGATCCGCTGAACGGTAGTAATACATAGCAGCCGGCGCTTAGAAGCGTCGGCTTTCGTTTAATTAAAGACAAGTCTGTTTTATAAAAGCTAGCTTATAAAAAGGAAAACCGAGAGGAGAATGACATATGAACGTATTAGTCATTGGAGCGAACGGACAAATCGGCAAATTTCTGGTGCAGCAACTGGCACAGGAAGGGAAACATCAAGTCACCGCGATGATTCGCAAACCGGAGCAGGCAGACCTACTTAAGCAGTTTGGTGCCAATGTCGTGATTGGCGATTTGGAAGGCAGCGTGGATGATCTGGCCGAGGCAATGAAAGATCACAATGCCATTGTGTTTACAGCGGGTTCCGGTGGATCTACGGGCGAAGACAAAACATTGCTCATTGATCTCGATGGTGCGGTGAAAACAATGGAGGCGGCACAGCAGCAGGGAATTACCAGATATATTTTGGTCAGTGCGTTTGGGGCAGATCAGCGGGAGAAGTGGTCCGACGCCATTAAGCCGTATTACGTGGCGAAGCATTATGCCGATCGGGCGTTGTTCGCAAGTGATCTGAATTACACCATTATCCGTCCAGGTGGTTTGAAAAATGAGCCGGGTACCGGCAAAATCTCTGTAGGAACAGATCTGAAACCGGGAAGTATTTCACGTGAAGATGTGGCTCGTGTAATCGCTGCTTCCCTCCAGGAGGAGAAGACGTATCGAATGGCTTTTGATCTGATCGCCGGGGATGAATTGGTAGAGGATGCCTTAGGTAAATTGTAATTCGTATTGTAATATAACGGGAGAATGGAATGACGGAATGAGGGGGAGCTCTGCATGAATGAAGCCGTGCTGGTGATCGAGGATGAGCCCAAAATTGCACGCCTGCTTGAACTGGAATTACAGTATGAGGGATATCAGGTAGGCAAGGCAGGCAGCGGAACGGAAGGGCTGGAGATGTATGGGGAGGGGCAATGGGATCTGATTCTGCTGGATATTATGCTGCCGGGTCTGAGTGGGATTGAAGTGCTGCGGCGGATACGTGCCAAAGATGCAACCGTGCCCATTCTGATGCTCACAGCCAAAGACTCTGTGGAAGACAAAGTATCCGGACTCGATCTCGGAGCCAACGATTACATTACAAAGCCGTTCCGTATTGAAGAGTTGCTCGCGAGAGTACGCGCTGCACTGCGCCTGAGTGCTGCATCGGCTGCTACCCACTCTGCCACTTCGGTCCCACGGGATACGGCGCAATCACCCGAGCACACGGCGGGAAATGAGACAGGCTGGCTTACCGCAGGTGGATTGAAGCTGAATGAAGGAACCCGTGAGATATCCCGGGATGGTCAATCGATTGAGCTTACACCGCGTGAGTTCGATCTATTGGTGTATCTGTTGCAAAACCAGCGCCAGGTGCTGAGCCGGGACCAGATTGTTCAGGCCGTCTGGGGATACGATTATTATGGAGATACCAATGTGGTGGATGTGTATATCCGTTATGTGCGCAAAAAAGTCGATAACGGATTCACACCACCCTTAATACATACCGTTCGGGGTGTTGGTTACGTTCTGAAGGAGCAAGTATGAGTCTGCGCAGCAGAATCTACGGATATTCGTCCGTATTGTTTGCCGTGCTGCTGATTGCCGTCAACCTGTCGGTGTATATCGTGTTCGAACGGATGTCGATCGATAACGAGATCAAGCGGGTAGAGGCTGAGGCCGAGTCTATTGTAAAAGGAGTGCGCCAGTCTGCCGGTTCCATTCCGCCGGACGACTTGCTCCGAGCCTACGCGCCGCTGGACGGCATGCTGCGGATCGTCAATGAAGACGGCACCAGCTCCCCGCCGGTGACGACCTCGGCAGAGGAGCAGCTGAGCAAGCTGTCCTACAAATACGAAAGCGAAAAAAAATCGGAGTATACCCAATTTGAACAAATCGGTTATGTCTGGGTCTCTGTTCCAGTGATCTGGCCGGATGGAGAAGTAGTGAATCTACAAGTCACCGAGAGCATTGAAGATACCGAGAATCGCCTGTCTGTGCTTCGTACAGTTCTAGTTGCCGTGACCATCATCGCGCTGATTCCGGCCATCATCTCCAGCCGTATTCTTGCGAACCGGATGACAAGGCCGATCCAGCAGATGACACGTACGATGAGTGATATCCAGTCGAGCGGCCAGTTCAAGCGACTTCCGCTCGATGAAAAATCGAAGGATGAGCTGAAAACGATGGGGCAGACGTTCAATCGCATGATGGATCTGCTGGAATCCAACTTCGAGCGGCAGGAGCGCTTTGTTTCTGATGCTTCTCATGAACTGAAAACACCACTCACCATCATTGAAAGTTATGCCAGTCTGCTGCAACGAAGGGGCAAGGAACGTCCCGAAGTATTCGACGAGGCGGTAGAAGCCATTCTGTCCGAATCCGTGCGCATGCGGGAGATGACCGAGCAGCTGCTATTGCTGGCAAAGCAGCCAGAGCAGTGGAATGTACAGCTGGAGCGGATGGATATCACCCAACTTGCGCTGGATTCCACACGTGCATTTCGCGAAGCCTATCATCGGGAAGTCCACTGCGATGACCCAGGCAGGATATGGGCGATTAGCGATGTGAGCAAGCTGAAGCAGCTGCTTTTTATTTTGCTGGACAATGCTCGTAAATATAGTGAGGATGCCATTGAAGTCCGGCTGGAGGCAAAGGGGCAGGAATGTCGGATACGTATTGTGGATAAGGGAATCGGTATGCGGGAAGAGGAACTGTCCAAGGTGTTTGACCGTTTCTATCGTGTTGATCAGGCCAGAACACGCAGCGGCGAAGCAAGCGGTTCGGGCTTGGGACTTTCCCTGGCCAAAGATATCGCAGAAGCCGTGGGCGCACGTATTGAATTGAACAGCACCGAGGGCAGAGGAACCGAGGCTTGGATTATTTTGCCCACATCCGTACAGAACGGATCACTCTCATGAAAATCTCATTCTTCTCTTATATACTGATAAACACAGTAGGGTTACGGATCACAAGAGAGTGCGTAAGGGAGGGAACGTGATGGAAGAGCATGAGGGGCGTCCGGAAATGAAACGGGAAGAACAACGACGCAAAGGATGGGCGAAGCCAAGACGTTCATTTTGGTGGGGTGCGGGGCTCCTGGCTCTCCTTGTCGTTATAGCGGTCATGTGGTGGAGGCCGTGGCAATCAGACCGAGTGATGTTAACAGCAGATGCAGCGGCCCAAGCGGTCTTGGATCAATATCCGGGAGAGATCCTGAATTCCACGTTGAAGGACGGAACCTACATCATGCAGCTCCGCTCAGAAACCGGACTGTATGACGTACAAGTTGATGCGGTTACGGCGACCGTGAATTCCATTAAACGGCTGGAGTCCAACCCACAAGCCGAGGAGAAGACGTTATGGAGCCGAGAACAGATCAAGACGGAATTGCTGAAACAAACGGATGCCGAACTGGTGTCGCTCGAACTTGTCGAGCAGCAGGGGAGCCCGGTGTATCTGGCGGTATTCAAGATGAAGGACAATGGTCGGGAGCAATGGACCATTGATCCGTATAACGGGGAGAAGCAGTCTTCAAAGCCGCTGGAAGCATCTTCGCCCGACCCGACAACAGGGGAAGGCACCAAGACTTCATTTCTGAGCGAGAAAGAAGCAGAGCAGAAGGCACTGGCTAAGGTTCCTGGTGAAGTGGATGATATCGAACTCCGTGGAACGAATAGTGGCAATCCGTATTATCTGGTTGAAATTGACCTGGATGACGGTCGTGAGGCTATTGTGCAGGTGAATGCCATTTCAGGCGCGATTCGTTCGGTCACTTGGGATGATGACGAAGATTAAAGGTATAGAAGCCATTCTGTGAGATTCTCACTCATTTTCTCATCAAATTCTAATCTGACTCTCGCTGAACTCTCATTCGTACAGGTTAATCTATAACTGTAGACGAGAACGAGAATAACAACGAGGAGATGAATGATGATGATGAATAAACATAAACTATGGATTGGCAGCTTGTCGGCAGCGGTGTTGCTCGGAGGATCAGCCGCTCTGGCTAGTGGGAGTGTAAACGGACAATCGGTACAGCCTACGCAAACGTCCAATACACAATCAGTAACACAGACCCAGAACAACACAGGTACATTGCTGACGGTCGCACAGGCCAAAGAAGCAGCCTTGAAAGCAACGGATGGTAAAGTGGATGATGTGGATCTGGAGCGCAGAAACGGCCAAACGTTCTATGAAGTTGAAATCGACAAAAAAGGTAGTAATGACGTTGTCGTTCGTTTGGATGCTTACACGGGTAAAATCCTTGCAGTAGTCGATGATGAAGATTACGATGACGACGATGATTATAATGGAACTGTGGCAGGTACGTCTTCCAATCAAGCTGCTTCAAAACAGGTTAAACTGACAGAGGTACAAGCTTCAAACATTGCCCTGAAACAGGTGACAGGCGGAAAAGTAACCGAAATCGAACTGGATCATGATAACGGCCGTTATGTTTATGAAGTGGAACTAAGAACAGCAAACGGTGAAGCCGATGTAGACGTCGATGCCAATACAGGCAAAGTGCTTTCGTTTGACCAGGATTTTGACGACGAAGATTAAGAAATAACGTATATTATAGGGATTTAGATTGTGTATAACAGAGGACGCTTCGGATGAAGCGTCTTTTTGCTGTTCACTCCATAAGTTCAGTGTGTAATCGTACATGTTCCGCCGTATTGTTCACTATTCGAGCAGGGGGATGGCGGATACAATCGTAATCAGGAGGTGAGTGCCGAGCCAGTCTGAGAAACAGGTAATCCTATGAAATGCATCATCGATCGGAGGAAGAAGAGACGTATCGATTTAATTGTAAGCGCTTTATAAATTAATTACGGAGGTGCATTATTCTATGAATGAGGGTTGGTTGAAAAAGAAAACAAAAACACATCGTTTCACTCGTCGCCTTTGTTATCTGCTTGCTCTAATCCTGGCGCTACAATCGCTAGGTATGCTGGTCGCTCCAGGACAACAGGCTTCCGCTGCTCCACTCAGTGTAACCAACGGGGTACAGTTCAAGGATACAAACGGCAATGTCATTCATGCCCATGGGGGCGGGATGATTAAGGCTAATGGGTACTATTACTGGTTTGGGGAGAATCGCAACCCTAATGGAACGTTCAAGGCGGTATCCGTATATCGTTCAGCAGATTTGAAAAACTGGGAGTATCGCAATGATGTGCTCACCAGCAGCTCGGCTGCCGAGCTGAACATTTCCAACATCGAACGCCCGAAGGTCATCTATAACAGTGCAACAGGCAAGTATGTTCTTTGGATGCATAAAGAAAACGGGGTCGACTATGGTGAAGCCAGAGTGGCGGTAGCGACCTCAAGTACAGTGGATGGCAATTATACGTATGTAGGCAGCTATCGGCCTCTTGGCTATGATTCGAGAGACATGACGGTATACAACGACAACGGAACGGCTTATCTCATCTCAGCGACCAAAGTGAATGCCGACCTGAACATCTACAAGTTGACTCCAGATTTTCTCGGTGTGGAATCGCTCGTAACGACGCTGTGGCCGGGTCAATATCGTGAGGCACCTGCCATGTTCAAAAAGGGTGGCGTCTACTTCCTGATCACATCCGGGGCTACGGGATGGAATCCGAATCAGGCCAAATATGCGACCGCTACCAGCATAACTGGTACATGGAGCGGCCTGAGCAACTTTGGAGATAGTACAACCTATGGCTCCCAATCCGCATACGTGCTTCCGGTGGAAGGCTCACAGACAACATCCTATCTCTATATGGGCGATCGCTGGGCTGGCGCTTGGAGCGGACCAGTGCAGGATTCTAAATATGTGTGGCTGCCGTTGTCTTTCCCAAGTGCAACCAGTCTGGCGATGAACTGGGCAAGCAGTATTACCATTGATGCAGCCACGGGTTCCGTAACCGGAGTGGATACGCCCGATGTATGGGACCCGAATGCTTCGTATCAGCTGATTAGTCGCAAAAGCAATAAATTGCTTAATGTCATCGGTGGTTCTGCGGATAACGGTGCGGATCTGGAGCAGCGGGCAGACGGCGGAACGACCAGCCAGCAGTGGCAGATCACGGATGCGGTTGGCGGTTATGTCAAAATCATCAATCGTTCCAGCGGCAAGCTAATCGGTGTAGAGAATGGTTCCACAGCAGATGGAGCTGTTATTGAACAGTGGAACGATGGCGGCTGGGCCAGTCAGCAATGGCAGTTGGTTAGTGTGGGTGGTGGTTATTATAAATTGAAAAACCGCAGCACAGGCAAGGTGCTTGATATTTCGGGACAATCCCTGGCAGACGGGGCAGCTGCAATCCAGTGGACAGATAATGGTGGTACGAATCAGCAATTCCAGATTGTTAAGGTTCAATAAAGATTGATTGTTTTGTTGGTTAAGCATCATAAAGATTCACAATTAAACCCTTGTCCCTCATTATGAGTGGGACAGGGGTTTTTATGAAGCTATATAAGCTAGAGATTAAACATTCCAATTGAACCTTTTTTTCTAATTTTAGATTATCAATAGCAGAAATAAGGTATTAGTATAAATAACGGAAAAGCTTAATCCTCAGGACGATTACATTGCTAAGATATATTACTGGTAGGATCCTGCCACAAAATAAAAATGGTAAAACACGAGTGCGAGTTAGGAGGTTAGCAAATGTACATTATTCTTCCTTTTTTGTTGTCGACATTAATCTCTGGATTGCTAGGTTATCTAACCTATAGAATATTATTAAAAAATAGAGCTGGGATTATTGTGACGTTGATATCATCCGCGTTTATAGCTTATATTTTTATAGATTTATATGCTTTTTTTGGAGTGGTAGGAGGTGTGTTGTTTTACATTTTACTAATAAGAATTTCAACTAAATAAAAAAATAATAATTACCAGACTTAATTGATAAATTAACAAAAATCAAATTCTATTCTATAAATTCAGGATCTTTGTTATGCACTTCTTTGTGCAGAGCAAAGATCTTTTAATTTTTCTTTATCCATCTCCATTAATCCAATCTGTGGTAAACTAGTAGAATTGTAGAAATAATAGAGACAGGGGCTGGATAACGAAGTGAGTGAAAAACAAGTACTGTCAATTGAAGGCTTGCGTATGCGGTATAACGGGCGTTATGTGCTAAATGGGATTGATTTAGAAGTGAATCGGGGCGAGATGATCGGATATATTGGTCCGAACGGTGCGGGTAAAAGCACGACGGTCAAGATTTTGCTCGGACTAGTTGAGGGATATGTGGGTACGGTCCGCATCTTTGGCAAGGATATCGCAGATGGTGACGCGGAATATAAGCGAAGAATCGGTTATGTACCGGAAGTCGCGGAGCTATACGAGCAATTAACCCCGGCAGAGTATCTGACCTTTATAGGAGAATTGTACGGGTTGTCCTATGAAGATGCCGATTATAAGGCGAAGCAGTTGATGGATTGTTTTGGACTAGAAAAATCATATCATTCCCGCATTGCTTCCTTCTCCAAAGGCATGCGTCAGAAAGTGCTGCTGATCTCCGCGCTGTTGCATGACCCGGATCTGTTGTTCCTGGATGAACCGCTAAGCGGTCTGGACGCCAACAGTGTAATGGTGGTAAAGGAGATTTTGACACAGCTGTCGGCCAAGGGTACAACGATATTCTATTCGTCACACATCATGGATGTGGTGGAGAAGATCAGCAGCCGAATCGTTCTGATTGCCGAAGGACGCGTGATGGCGGATGGTACGTTCAGGCAGCTCCAGCAGCAATCCATGGAAGGCTCACTGGAGGAAGTATTCAATCAACTGACGGGCTTCAATGAGCATCGGGCAATTGCAGAACGTTTTGTGTCCATCGTGCAGGAGGTGTACTGATATGGCGGAATCCTCCGACTTCCGCACGTTGAAGATTCTGGATCGTTTTCGGCCTATCATCGCCAGAACAGGAGCGGATTATGACGTACTGCGTTTGATTCTACGGGTGAAGTTCCAGATGGATCAGCGGAGGGTACCGACGGTATTGTCAGCACGCAATGGCAATAAGGAGCAGAAAGAAGGTAATCTGTATCTGCGTTCCCTCTGGTTATACGCACTGATGGGGCTGATTATGGTTCCGTTTGTCGTCTGGGATACGGGACATTATATGCTTCAGATGGGTCTAGTGACCGCCATGCTGATGTTTATGATCATGACCTCCATGATCTCCGACTTTTCTTCGGTACTGCTCGATATTCGGGATCGTAATATCATCATGACCAAGCCGGTAAATGGACGCACTGTTGGCTTGGCTCGTGCCATTCACGCAGGGGTTTATTTGCTGCTCCTGACAGGCTCTCTGACGGCTGCGCCGCTGGTAGCCGGATTGATTGCCCACGGGATCGGCTTTTTCCTGCTTTTTCTGGTGGAACTGGTGCTGATTAATATGTTAATTCTGGTGACCACGTCCCTGATCTATCTATTCATGATGAAGTTTCTGGATGGCGAGAAGCTGAAGGACATGATCAATATGGTGCAAATCCTGCTTTCCATCGGCATTGCCGTAGGTTACCAGCTGGTGATACGTTCGTTCAGCATCATCGACTTTAATATGGTGTTCACGCCTGCCTGGTGGCAGTTACTGCTGCCTCCGGTATGGTATGCAGCGGTTTTTGAGCTGCTGTTCAGCGGTGGGGGAGATCCCTGGCTGTATACTTTCTCGGCGCTTGCTGTGATCGTTCCAATGGTCAGTCTGTTGGTGTACGTGAAGTTGATGCCTTCCTTCGAATTGTATTTGGAGAAAATGGCACACGCAGGTCAAGCCTCCGGACGAAGACGTGGGAATTGGGATCGCATCATGGCAAAGGTATTCTCCCGTTCCAGAGAAGAGCAGGCGTGCTTTCGTTTGTCTGCCAGTATGATGCGAAGTGAAAGGGAGTTCAAGTTGAAGGTATACCCGTCGATGGGTTTATCTTTTGTATTGCCCTATGTATTCTGGTTCACCCAATTGCAGAGTTCTTCGTGGGCAGAATTTAGGGAAAGCTCCTTCTTTTACACGCTATATATTGTGCTCTTGCTGATTGTGTCTGTTGTGACCATGCTGAAGTATTCCGGACAATACAAGGCGTTTTGGACTTTCCGGGCAGCCCCTCTGGCAAACGAGAATGTGCTATATAGTGGAGCGCTAAAAGCTTTCTTATGCAACATGTTCTTACCCGTATTTATATCGAACGCCATTGTATTTGTGTGGACCTTTGGGTTAAGAATTCTTCCTGATCTGATCGTAATATTTTTGGTGGCAACTGCACTTATCCCGCTTTCTGGAAAGCTGTTGATGCGAAAACCGCCGTTCTCCCAATCCTTTAGTGTGGCCGGGCAAAGTGACGGCTGGCTCGTCTTTGCCTTCTTTCCGCTCATGGCACTGTTATGGGGACTACATGTATTCATCCGCACCATACCAGCAGGCATCTGGATCTATATAGCGCTACTAATAGTGATTAATATGCTGTTCTGGACGATGCTGCATCGGGTGAAGCGGGCCTCTGTAATGGTTGAAGGTTAAGGCGGGCGGTAGCAGGTTGAGGTTGCCTGATGAAGTTTAGCAGATGGAATTATGAGAATTATGAAGAAAAGTTGATTAAAGCCAATCCGGTGTTGATGAATCGGATTGGCTTTTTTACGTTTTTTCTAATTCTTTACGTGATGCGATGTACTTTAAAGATGGAGAAAATAAATGATATGCCGAACTGTAACAGTGATCTCGATTCTGGAGCACTTAAAAGATTGGGAGATTGAATTAGTGTGTTAAATCGGTATCGGTATGCTAAGCATGGGGTTTTCCGCTTTGTAGGACAGCTTCTGCCAGCTGATCGGCTGCATCCGCCGTGGAGAGGGCAGATTGCTCTGCTATCGCATAGACCTTGGACAGCGTGCCCGCAATCCCCGCCACCTTTTGGCGGATTAGGTCGGGCCCTGCGCCCTCCAGCTCGTAGGCGGTGCTGATGATTCCGCCTGCATTGAGCACATAGTCAGGCGCGTACAGGATGCCGCGCGCCTGCATGCCGCGAACAACCAGCTCCCGGTGGCTGAGCTGGTTGTTTGCCGCCCCGGCAACGATGGAGCAGCGTAGCTCCTCCACCGTTGCCGGGGTCAGTACGCCCCCAAGGGCACAGGGGGCGTACACCTTGCAGTCAGCGGCGTGAATATGGGCCGGATCGGCCGACATGGCGCCGCTGAACTGCACAAGGGCACGTTGTACACGTTCGGGTACAACGTCTGCCACAATGAGCCGTGCCCCGGCTGCATGCAGGTAATGGCACAGGGCATACCCGACCTTGCCCAGTCCCTGGACGGCAACGGTAATGCCCTGCAAGGCGTCAATGCCTTGGTGACGCAGCGATGTCACAATGCCAGTGTATACACCGTAGGCGGTCATCTCGGCTGTGAAATCATCTTGTGCACCAAGCGATCCAGTCGTATCTGTCACATGTACCGTCTCCAGCCGGATCTGGTCCATATCTGCCGCCGTAGTGCCCAGATCCAGGCCCGTCACATAACGTCCGTTCAATCGTTCCAGATAGCGGCCCAGAGAACGGAACGTTTCGGCACGCCGGCAGGCTTGTAGGTTGTTTTTGGATGTCTTATCTAAATCCTTATCTAATCCGTTCGATGTATCCTTGCCTTTTTTGGGATTCAGATTGTTGTCTGGGCTGGCATCGCCCGATTTGATGATCAATTCGGCTGGCACATCCCACACCACAGCTTTGCCCCCGCCATATGGCAGACCGGAGACCGCCGATTTGTAGGTCATGCCCTTCGCGAGTTTGATGGCATCCCGAACCGCTTCTTCCTCCGATGCATACGTCCAGCAGCGGCATCCCCCGAGTGCGGGGCCCAGTACTGTACAATGGATGGCGATGACAGCTTTAAGCCCGCTGCGTGGATCATGGCAAAATATGAGTTCTTCCATACCTTCCCGCTGCATCTCGTGCCACAACTGCATGACAGTTCCCCCTTTTGGTAGCCGTCGTTTCCCGAACCTTTTTGCCTGTACGCCTCAATCGAATTGCTGTTGGTTCAGCATATTCAGACACGCCGCTTTTCGCCCCTGGGTCTCAGGCCGGGTTGATAATGAGTGAAAAGGGCTCTATAATGTCAGTTCCGGCTTGCCAGTGGGCAGAAAATAGAAAATGCAGTCCAATTTACGTTCAACCGTTTAAAATGACCACATAACGTCCAATGATGGAGATAGAGTAAACATGCAGAAGAATAAATGATATGTAGAGGAAGCGGAACGAAGGCACGCAACAAACGGCCCATTTCGTTGTGAAAGTCAGGAAAGAGGGATTGCGATTGTTTAAAATATTGGTATTTATCTTTTTGATCCAGATTGTGTATGTATCTGCTTATACACTTCGGATGATTCTGACGCTCAAAGGACAGAAATATATTGCTGCGCTCATCAGTATGGGCGAAATTGTGATCTACGTACTCGGTCTGAATCTGGTACTCAAATATCTGACCCAGCCATCTGCGTTAATTGTATATGCCGTTGGTTATGGGCTGGGGGTATTGCTGGGTGCCTGGATCGAAGAGAAGATTGCGCTTGGTTACGTTACCGTTAAGGTTATTTGTAACCAGATGGGCGGGGATGTAGCGAATGCCTTGCGGGATAAAGGATACGGTGTCACCGCCTGGGTTGGTAGTGGACGAGATGGAGACCGGCTGGTTATGGAGATTTTGGCGAAACGCAAAAACCAGAAACTTCTATATCAGACGATTCTGGAGCTTGATCCCAAAGCATTTGTCATCACCGTTGAGCCCAAACAGTTCCATGGCGGGTTCTGGACACGTTCCATCAAAAGATAAATTAGGAATATTCGAGATAATAGTGAGCCCCTTTGGGGGCTTTTTTTCATGTCTATAAGTTGAAATGGGAATGCTCCGGGTTAAATCTGGTGTTATTTGAGGACTGATATCAGGATCTCAAAACGATCTGAGATAAGGATTATTGTTGTAATCGCTTCCAACATTTACATTGAGGACAAGTCCTTCGTGACATGTGATGGCAGAGATGGATGGACGTAATCATTATAATTAGGGAGGAATGGTTTTATGAAAAGCAAAATTCGAACATGGTGCAGTGCAGCACTGGCTCTGACATTGGGCTTTACTCTATTGTCTGGACCGACAAGTGTACAGGCAGCGGGCAATGCAGATTACAATCTCACAGGTTTCTCCCAAGGCAATACGGGTGGAGGTACCATCAGCGAGTCGGACACGTCCAAGTATAAGAAGGTATACAATGCAACGGATCTCGCTGCGGCGCTGAAAAAGAACTCTGGTGTCAAAGTCGTCGAGATTATGAACGACCTGAATCTGGGATGGAACGAAATTCCGAGCGCTGCACAGACATCGCCTTTTGCCAAGCATAATGATGCGCTGACTCATCCTGTATTGAAGCAAACGGGTGTCAGCAAGCTGACGATCGACAGCTTTAATGGCCTGACCATCTTCTCAGCCAACGGGGCCAAGATCAAGCACGGAGCCATCAGCGTCAAACGCAGTTCCAACGTTATTATCCGCAACCTCGAATTCGATGAGTTATGGGAATGGGATGAAGCGACCAAAGGTGACTACGACAAAAACGACTGGGATTACATCACCCTTGAAGAGAACAGCAACGTATGGATTGATCACTGCACATTCAATAAAGCCTACGACGGGCTTGTCGATTCGAAAAAAGGAACAAGCGGTGTGACCATCTCCTGGTCCCTTTTCAAAGGGGATGACGGCAGCTCAAACAGCTGGGTTACCCAGCAGATTAACGAGTTGGAGGCGAACAAGGCTTCCTATCCGATGTACAACTACCTGCGCAGCAGCGCGGTTGGGCTCAGCAAAGCCGATATCATTGCCATTTCATCTCCTCAGAAAAAAGGTCATCTGGTTGGTTCGACCAGCTTCGAATCGGCCAATGCTAATCTGTCCATAACTCTGCACCATAACTTGTACAAAGATATCCAGGATCGCATGCCGCGTCTGCGCGGAGGCAATGCGCATGCCTACAATATTGTGATGGATGCGACAGGGGCACGTGCGGCCAAATCCAGAATCACTTCTGCAATGGCAACGGCGATTTCGTCCAAAGGGTATCACTTTGATATCATCGGCAACGGAGCGATTTCCACTGAAGATGGTGCAGTACTGGTCGAAAAGTCGGTGATCAAAGACGTACTGTTCCCGGTCCGCAATAACCAGACGGACCCGGCCGACGCAACATATACCGGTAAAATTCAGGTGACTGACACGATGTATTCTCTGGATGGAAGCTCATTCCGTGGAAACAGTGATACATCCGGCAGTCCGCTCAGCCCGGTTCCGGCCGCAGTGAAAGCTTTCTCCTGGAACGGATTCTCTTCACTTCCTTACAGCTACACTACCGATGATCCAGCGACGCTGAATGCACGTCTCACCGGTTCGAGCGGAGCAGGTGCAGGCAAATTATCCTGGTCCAAAGACAACTGGCTGAAGACGAGTTACTAGGCTGTAACAGGAGTTAGGTTTTTGGAATCGAGTGGAGAGTGGCCGTGATCTATAGTGGTTCCTGACCACTTTCTCTTTTTTTCATAAGCAAAGAGTGCTCCTGCAGCCGTAATGGCCGGGAGCACTCTTTTTGTGGAACGGGAAGTCTTCGTTCCTTTTTAGTTAGATACGTTATCCGAAAGGGCAGGTGCAGCAGTTACCGAATCACGATAAATGATATTACCCTTCACGTGTACGCGGCCGAAGCTGCGACTCGGGTTATCAATCTTTTTGAGCATGGAATGAACCGCAGTGCGCGCCATCTGTTCGACATCGACTTCAACCGTAGTTAATTTGGGCTCGGAGAGTGTGGCATAGATATCATTATCGAACCCAACCACGGAGCATTGTGCAGGAACCTGAATACCCAGTGAAGTCAGTTTCTGAACGAGCAGATGGGCCACCTGATCACAGTTGCATACAAATGCCGTAGGCAGCTGCTCTGGCAGATCAATTTCAATAAACGTACCTCGCTCATCGCGGTCATTAAGCACAAGATCCGGATTCATCGGCAACCGATGCTCCAGCAATGATTTGTAATAACCGAGGAATCGGTCCTGAATGCTGCTAGTAGAATAGAGATTCCCCACATAAGCGATGCGGCGGTGTCCCTGCTGTACCAGAACGTTTGTCAGCTCATAAGCAGCGTAAAAGTTATCGGTAACGACAGAATCAATATCAGAATGCTCATCGTAGAAATCGAGAAACATTTTGGGTACCTCCATCGACTGGACCAGCTCGATATATTCCTTGCTGACTTGTCCAAGCACAATGAAACCATCCACTTTGTTGTCACTATAGAGCTTCGGTAGTATTAATTCCTCTTCGTCCTGAACATTCAGAATATGCAGAATACCGTAGTACCCCTGATCCTCCAGATGTTTGGTGATGCGCTGGAATACACGTACATAGAACGATTGTGTAGGTCCGGTAAAACGCTCCGGGATAATAACACCAATATTATGAGTCAGGCCTTCCTTCATCGAACGGGCTGCGGCGTTATACCGATAGCCCATCTGAACGGCAAGCACTTTAATTTTTTCCTTCAATTCGCCACTGACGCCATCTTTATCATTTAATGCTTTCGAGACCGTCACACTGCTAACTCCGAGCTTGTCGGCGATATCCCGCATGGTGATATTGTTCTTCAGCTTTGGTCGCCTCCTTCAAGCCGGTTTACGTACAATGTGCTGTCATTATGGTTAGCGCTTCCTTCAAACATAACAACAATCCATATTAGTATACATCGTTACCCACATGGAATAAAGAAATTCTGGTTAGCGCTGCGCTAATTTTTCAGCATGCCGCATTTTCCGTTGAAGGCTGATCTTCAGTTTTAAACCATTTGCTTTTGGAGAAGCTTCTCATTCCGCTCAATCAGGTCACCGCGCTGGCTGGCACAATCCAGGGAACGGTATGGATCAGATGGGGTATTGAAGGTGTAATCGACCAGTTTATCCAGCGTCGTTGTGGCCACATGACAGCGGGTATCGCTGGATGCGTAATAAATGAAGACCTCACCCTGTTCGTTGACCACCGCACCATTGCAGAAAATAACATTGGACACATCGCCTACGCGCTCGTCGTCATAAGGAGCAATGAAATGTCCGCCCGGCTTGGCGATGATGCGTGCCGGATCATTCAGATCCGTGGCGAACGTGTACAGCACATAACGAAGACCCGCTGCCGTGTTGCGAACCCCGTGGGCAATGTGAATCCAGCCGCGATCCGTTTTGATCGGAGCAGGGCCCTGGCCATTTTTCACTTCGTATACGGTATGGTATTTGCGTTCATCGATAATTGTCTCTTCATCAATTACCGGATTCAGAATGTCATTGCACATTCCGAAGGCAATTCCGCCGCCGCTGCCTGTGGAGATGAATCCGTCTTGTGGCCGTGTATAGAACGCATATTTACCCTTTACAAATTCGGGGTGCAATACAACATTTCGCTGTTGAGGGGAGTTGGTTGTGATGTTGGGTAGACGCTCCCAGCTGATCAGATCTCGTGTCCGCACAAGTCCAGCCTGGGCTACGGCACTGGATGTATCAAATGCCGGAGCTTCCGGGTCTTTGCGCTCTGAACAGTAGATACCATAGATCCAGCCATCTTCATGCTGAACCAATCGCATATCATACTGGTTGGTCTCGTCGGCATCGATATCTTCCCACACTAAGGGTTTGCCTGTGAAGCGAAATCCGTCGATACCGTTATCACTCTCAGCTAGGGCAAAGATGGATTTGCGGTCCAATCCCTCGGTTCTGATGACCATCACATATTTGCCATTGAAATAGATGGCCCCCGGATTAAGCGTAGCGTTAATGCCCAGACGCTCCATGAAGTGGGGGTTCGTCGTTTCGTCCAGATCAAATCTCCAGTGCAGCGGTACATGATGTCGTGTGATTACTGGATAACGGTACCGATCATATACGCCGTTGTAGAATGAAGAATCAATTTCATTTTGACGCGTAAGCAGCTGCTCCTGTTGCTCCAATAATTCATTGTATTTGGGGTGTATCATTGTTATCCCATCCTCTCAATTAGTTCAATGCAGAATCGGCTATTGTGATACGGGCATTTCCACGGTCCGGCGATTTCACTTTGATCCGGCGTGCCGTCCCCGTCTACCGACCAGTACCATTCCCCGCCAGCACGGTGATCGATAATATGTTCCTTCGTATATGTCCACAAGCGTTCCACTCTCTCCAAAAACAAAGGATCACCTGTACGCTCATAGGCGTTGTAGAAGCCGACCATCGCCTCAGCCTGAACCCACCATATCCGTTTCTCATCCACACGGTCACCCTCTTGTTCATTCATCAGGGAGCCATCGGCCTGTACAGCCACATTGGAAATGTTATAGGCAATATCCGTAACCATCGCAGAATACTCCGGGTGTTGATCCAGACGCAGCACTTTCAACGTTTCGTCGATCAGCCAGCTGGCTTCAATGTCATGCCCGAATGAGCGTAGATCGATGATGGAGTCCCAATCCTTGTTGAAAAATACCCCGAGAAACTTCGTGTCTTTGTCATACACCCGTTCATATAAGATGCCGAGCAAGCGTTCCAGCGCCGTCTTCACCTGCTGATCTGGCCACACTCGGTAGAGCGTGGTATAGGCCTCCAACACGTGAATATGCGTATTCATCGTGTAATCCGCGATCACACCATTCTCGCTCAGCATTTCATTGGGCTGTTCATTCCAGAAGCGATCAAATTGTTCCTTGTATGCAGGTAATTCGGCATTCAGCCCTTGATCCTCTATCAGGGCAAAAAGCGTTTTCGCAAGTTCCAAAGCAGATGCATCCCCGGTGGCACGATAGTACTCACTCAGTGAGTAGACGCCGAAGGATTGCGTATATACATGCTTGCTCGTGTCCATTGGTTCTCCTTTGGCATCCACCATCCAGTACATGCCGCCATACTCCGTATCTATCACATGGTCCACAAGAAAACGGTAAGCATGTTCAGCGTGATCACGCCAGATTTCATTTCCGGTTACCCGGTAGGCTGCTGCAAAGGACCATAATTGTCGTGCCGTGGCGATTCCGCCCTTGGGAGCGAGTGGATCGACCTGAAGGTCATTACCGACCCAGCCGTAGAATCCGCCGTTGTTATGATCTTTGAGGGCAGACCAGAATGGCAGAATATGACCTTCCCAGTGTTCTTTTATTTCAGTTCTAATGTCATTGGTGTGAGTCATAAGTGAGCGCTCCTTCAAAGTACAGGATTCAATTAATATTTAAGTTAACGTTAACTTTATTTATTAATATTAGTGTCGGGAAAATACGTTGTCAACGAATCTTGTGATAAAAACTTTTGCTAAGTAATAAATAATTTAATTGACAGGTAAACATTACCATAATAAAATTCATTTTGTAACCTTAACGATAACTTAAATTAACTTAGAAAAGGGGTAGAACCAAATGAGAAAAAACAAAGGCTGGATGCTTCTGCTTACCATGCTGCTCATCACTTCTCTGCTCGCAGCTTGCTCTTCCGGGGGTGGATCTCCACAGGCAGGAGAGGAAATCAGTACAGATCCTGCGGATATTAAGGGCGAAATCACCGTTCTCACGCAGCGTACAGATATTGTTGATAGCGTATTCAAAGATTACGCCGCGGAGTTCAATAAGGAATACCCGGATGTCAAAGTAAACTTCCAGGCACTGGCCGATTATGAGGGACAAGTGAAGATTCGTATGAGTACCAAAGATTATGGTGACGTGCTGATGATCCCCACCAGCGTACCGATTGCCGACATTCCGGACTTTTTTGAACCACTAGGCACGTACGATGAGCTGAAAGAGAAGTACACAGGCATCGAAGAACGTATGGTGGACGGTCAGATATATGGAATTCCAACCGTTATCACGTTCTCTGGCATCATCTATAACAAGCAGGTGTTCAAGGACGCTGGCATTGCGGAAGTTCCCAAAACGCCTGAGCAGTTCCAGGCTGCACTGCAATTGGTGAAAGACAATACGGACGCAGTTCCATTGTACACCAACTATGCCTCCGGCTGGGCTTTGACACAATGGGAAGCAGATCTGCCGACGGTTGCAGGCAGTGTGGACTACGTAAACATTGACCAACCGAACACGGATGAAAACTTTGTGGCTGGCAAGCCGCACTATGAATTGTACAAAGTGCTTTACGACGCAGCCAAGAATGGCCTGATTGAGAAAGATCCGACCACAACCGACTGGGAAAGCTCCAAGGCTGATCTGGCGAATGGGAAAATTGCAACGATGGCGCTTGGATCTTGGGCGATTACCCAAATTCAAGGCTTGACGGATACACCGGATAATATCGGATTCTTGCCATTTCCTACGAATGCAAGTGATGTTGTCGTTCCACTCGCAGCAGACTATAACATCGGCATGAACGTGAACAGTGAGAACAAACCTGCTGCGAAAGCGTGGATTGACTGGTTTCTCGCGAAATCAAACTATGCGGTTGAGCAAGGCGGAGGCATGAGCGCAGACAAAAATGCGGAATTGCCACCGATTTTGGATCAATACAAAGACGTTACATTCTCCACACTGACTCCTGCCAAAGAAGGACAGGAAGGTCTGGTTGACAAAATCGACAACGAAGGCGAGATTGGCCTCTGGCAGCCTGACTTCAAGAAACGCATTATCGAAGCTGCCATCGGTAATCGCAGCGAATCGTACGATGACATCATGAAGGATCTGAATGATAAATGGGTTAAAGCGCGGACAGAACTGGCGAAATAAGCAGATTGCGGGGATTCATCGATCTGTAAAGGCGCTACCTGTTGGCCGACCACCGCTGAAATACAGCGAGGCACCATGCCTTGGCTGAGGGGAGAAGGTCTCCCCTTTTCCTACGGCATTTTGCATCTGGAAGCAGCATATCGGATGTGAAATGCCACCTTCGGTGGTTGATTATCCAGCCGGATTTGTTCATTGGACGGGAGTCTTTCGATATAAAAGCGGCAGAACCGCTTGGAGGTGTGGAGAGCATGAAATACTTGAAGATTTCGAATTGGGGCTATTCAGCGCAACGCATATTTATCATTTGTGCCTTTTCAATCATTCCGCTGGCACTGCTGTTCACGTTTGCTTATTTGCCTGTCATTAATATGTTCAAATACAGCTTCACCGATTGGAACGGATACAGCAAAAGGTTCGACTATGTGGGGTTTGAGAACTACACGCGGATATTCAGTGACCCTGAGTATTTTAAAGTGTTTATTGTCAGTTTGTATTATTTTGTGGCTACCTTCGTACAAATGGGTCTGGCCCTCTACTTTGCAACGATTCTAAGCTTCAAAATCCGCGGCAAAAACTTTTTCAAAGGCATATTGTTCTTCCCCTATCTGCTGAATGGCGTAGCCATCGGATTTATCTTCCTCTTTTTCTTCAAACCGGACGGGACCCTCGATACACTCATGCAGGCAGTCGGTCTTGGGCAGTACACTCAGCTCTGGCTTGGGAATCCGAACATTATTAACGTGTCGCTCGCAGGCGCATCGGTATGGAGATACATGGGCTTTAACTTCATTATCTTCCTGGGTGCGATCTCTTCCATTCAAAAAGATGTCTATGAAGCGTCGGATATTGACGGAGCCAATCGCTGGCAGCAGTTCCGCCATATCATCCTGCCGAGTATCACACGCATCCTGCAGCTCAACCTGATTTTGGCGATTAGCGGCGCAATCAGTGCGTTCGATATTCCATACATTATGACCGATGGTTCCAACGGCAGTGAGACGTTTGTGATTCAGACCGTTCACTTGGCATTTAAGTACGGCAAGCTGGGCTTGGCATCGGCAATGGCTGTTGTGCTGCTGTTTATTGTCATTCTTGTTACGCTGGTTCAGCGGGTCACCATGAAAGGGGAGGAATGAACGTGCAACCATTCAAATATACCCTTGCGAGCATATTTAAATATGCTTCACTCATTCTCGCAGCGTTCATTGCGCTTGTACCCATCGTTGTGGTGCTGTTTGCATCGCTCAAAACCAATGCAGAATATGCGACAAGCAGTCCGCTAGCCCCACCAGCCAACTGGCTGAACTTTGCGAACTATACCAAGGCTTTTGTGGACGGCAACATGCTGGTCGGTTTCAAAAATACGATTATCATCCTGATCATCTCCATCGTGGGTGCCACTTTAACAGGTTCCATGATCGCGTATGTGCTGGATCGTTTTAAATTCAAAGGCAAGAAAATTATGGTCGCCGCGTTTCTGCTCGCTACCCTCATTCCGAGTGTGACGACGCAGGTCGCCACATTCCAGATCATCAATGCGCTCGACCTGTTCAATACCCGCTGGGCAGCCATTGTGATGTACCTTGGTACAGATATCATCGCGGTATATATCTTCCTGCAATTCCTGGGTTCCATCTCGAATGCATTGGATGAATCCGCCATGCTGGACGGCGCTTCCTACTTCACAATCTATTGGAGAATCATTCTGCCACTTCTGAAACCAGCGATTGTAACGGTCATTATCGTGAAGGGTGTCAACATCTACAATGACTTTTACACACCATTCCTGTACATGCCCAAGACAGACCTGCAGGTCATATCCACGGCTCTTTTCAAATTCAAGGGACCGTTCGGATCACAGTGGGAGGTCATCAGCGCAGGTATCATGATCGCCATCATTCCAACGATGATCATCTTCCTACTGCTACAGAAGTACATCTACAACGGCTTCGCACAAGGCTCCGTTAAATAAAAACGAAGGGAGAAATGAAACGATGACAGTTGTTGATACGAAAAACGTACACATTGTTGGGGATGCATTGCCGAATATGCCTTGGGAGGATAAACCGGAGGGAACAGAAGGCCCGGTATGGAGACACTCCGCCAACCCGATTGTGCCGCGTAACCCGGTCAAGGGAGTTGCCCGTATTTTCAACAGTGCGGTGATTCCTTATGAAGGGAAATTCATCGGAGTATTTCGCGCAGAAACCATTAATGGACGTCCACACCTGCACATGGGATCCAGTGAGGATGGCCTGAAGTGGAATATTGAAGAACAACGAATAACTTTTGTGGACGAGAACGGCGATTCCTTCATGCCGAACTATGCATACGACCCGCGTCTGGTGAAAGTGGAAGATACGTATTACATCATCTGGTGTACCGATTTCTACGGTGCAGCGCTGGGCTTGGCGAAGACGGAAGATTTCAAAACGTTTGTACGTCTCGAAAATCCGATGCTTCCGTTCAACCGCAATGGCGTGTTGTTTCCACGCAAAATCAATGATAACTATGTGATGTTGTCCAGACCAAGCGACAGCGGACATACGCCGTTCGGGGACATTTTTCTGAGCGAAAGTCCGGATCTCGTGTACTGGGGCAAGCACCGTCATGTCATGAGCAAAGGCGGTCAAGGCTGGTGGCAATCGGTCAAAATTGGCGGCGGTCCGGCACCGATTGAAACGTCCGAAGGCTGGCTGATGTTCTACCACGGCGTAACCGGAACGTGCAATGGTTTTGTTTATAGTATGGGCGCAGTCATTCTGGATCTGGATGAGCCATCCAAAGTGAAATATCGTTCCTCCAACTTCGTACTGACCCCGGAAAAATGGTATGAGGAGCAAGGCTTTGTGGACAATGTCGTCTTCCCATGCGCCACATTGCATGATGCAGAGACAGGACGGATTGCCATCTATTATGGTGCAGCCGACACATACGTTGGAGTGGCTTATACCACTGTCGAAGAGATTGTGAACTACGTTATCGAGACCGACGAAGTCATTGCCGGAGACCGTGAGGAAGGCAAATTATAATTGAAGTGAAACAATTTTAAAAAAAGCTGATGGTACTGCAATCGTAGTGGGACGTGTTATACATTCGGTCATTCATTTTACATTAATTGAAAAAGGGGCATTGCGGAATAATGCATATGGAATACATCAAGGGATTTACATTTGGCTGGATGAGTGGCAGGGGAGACTTCCGCAAGCCTGAAGCGAAAGAATCCTTGCGTCTGATGGCTGAACGCACTGGCAGTTCGCATGTTATTTTTGCACTGGCGGCACATCAGGATCATCCGCAGGCTGTAAAGGTCAAATATGAGGGTGAACATATGGTGGAAGACGATGAATTGGTGGATATGATACGTTATGCCCGCACACTGGGACTGCGGGTCATTCTGAAACCAACCGTCAATTGCACCGATGGCACATGGCGTGCACACATTAACTTCTTTGATATCGATGTGCCGTGTGAGCCGAAATGGAAAGACTGGTTCCGCAGTTATACCGTGTATCAGAAGCATTATGCAGCCATTGCAGAACGAGAGAAATGCGAGATGTTCATCGTGGGCTGTGAGATGGTGCAGTCTGAGCGTCGGAGCGAGGAATGGCGCGAGGTCATCGCGGGAGTGCGTGAAGTGTATTCCGGGCTAGTATCCTACAACACCGACAAGTATCAGGAAGGGCAAGTGAAATGGTGGGATGCCGTAGACGTCATTTCCTCCAGCGGTTACTATCCGATTGGGGATTGGGAGGCGCAGCTGGATCGGATTGAACAGGTCATTGCACCCTACGGCAAACCTTTTTTCTTCGCAGAAGCGGGCTGCCCTAGCCGTAGTGGATCGGCACAGGTGCCGAATGACTGGGGGTTAGAAGGTGCGGTCAGCGCGGAGGAGCAGGAGCAGTTCTATGAAGCCATGTTCCGTCATGGAAGTAAGCGGGACTGGGTACGAGGCTTTGGTCTGTGGGACTGGAGCGCAAATCTGCATCAGGAGCAAGATGCCTTGAGTGATGATGGATACGGAGTTTATGGTAAACCAGCCGAGAAGGTCATTCGTCGGTTCTATGAAGGCATTGCATTGGAAGCTTAGTCTGTCTTGGAGTTGAGTTATCCCATCTACTTGAATAGCGTTTATATATGGACAAAGATACTGCTGTGCTTATGCACGCAGTATCTTTTTTGGTTAAGTTTAATTTCTTTCTATTAAATGTAAATAGTCTCGAATATAAATTGTTAGAAGAATATATCGTTTAATTTAGTGATAACATTATATGAAAATCCCTTCAAGAACGAGTTGTTTGTTTACCCCAATTTCTGTCCAAGCTGCTCAATTTTCTCCAGCCATTTCTTTCTCTGTTCCTCGGACTGTTTGCCGACCAGATCTACAGGTGTTATGCGCACAGGTTTGATGCCTGTCAGAGCAAAGGTGGAGATCTTCATCATTTTGTGTGCAGGTTCACCCTGGAACCATTTGTAGTACCAGTTCGGACCATCCATGGTGGTGATCATGCGTGCGGAGCGACCTTTGAGCAGTTGATCCGGGAAAAGTTTACCTTTGTGATACTTGAAGGCATAGCCTGGCATGAAGATGCGGTCGATGAATCCTTTGAACAAAGCTGGTGGTCCTCCCCACCAAATCGGAAACACCCATACGAGATGCTCTGCCCACTTAATGGCCTCTTGGGCTTCCAGCAAGTCCGGTTCGAGCGGCAGTTTATTACGATAGCCTCCCTCTAAATTCATGTTGAACTCTAGTTCGTTCAGGGTGATCATGCGAACCTCGGCACCTGCCTGCACAGCGCCTTTACGATAAGCTTCGGCGATTGCGCCATTGTAACTTGGGGAGACGGGGTTGCCTTGAATAATTAATATTTTCTTCATAATGATGACACGTCCTGACTATTTTAGTTAATGAACACTAACCTCATGTACAAAAAGAAAAGGTCACGAATGACCTGGTAAATATTCAGGAACCTCCTGAAAGTCAGTTGAAGCCGGCGCTTCTAATTTAAAAGAATGTTTTTACACAGGAGCACTGTGCGATCAGATGCATCTCTTGATCGCCGACAGACCGGAACGATCTTCGCAAAGCTATTCCGCCCGCTTCTGCCCCATATCATTTGCCCCCTGGCCCAACATCGACACAAGACGGTGAACGGTCTCCCCGGTGTATGGAACAAGCAGCTCCGGCAGTTCACCCTGCATACTAGATACGGCCATGCGTGTAATGGCACCAATGACCAAAACGGCAGTTAGCCGAGAATCCTGAGCGGGCAGTTCACCTCGCATAATCCCCTGATCGATTAGATCAATCAACGCATCCAGCGGCTGGCGGTAATCTTCACTGCTTCCAGCTTCAATGAAAATCTCGTGATTTTGTGAAATTAACAGCAGTCCGTAGGGATCTTCATCATGCAGGTGGAGAACTTCGGTAATCAGTTGCTGGAAGCGTTCCAGCACCGGGCCCTCCTGGCGAACATACCCGTCAATGAGGGTGGTATAGTCCGCGCAATATTGGGTGAAGGCCTCAAGGGCAACGGCATCTTTGTTTTTAAAATGTTTGTAGATCGCCGCATCCGTTACTCCGGCGGCGTCACCGATCTCTTTGACGGAAATGCCGTCAACGCCTTTGGTTGCAAACAAGCGCATCGCCGCTTGTAGGATGTCTTTCTTTTTGCTGTCAACATGAGGTTTGTTCTTCATGATTGTATAGTAAGTGATTACTAACTAAATTGCAACTGACATTTCGAAATCTCTTATTTAATGCTACGAAAAGTGTTGTCGCTCAAAGCTTGCAGGCTTGTGAACGGCAACGTATGATGGATAGAAATACTAACGGATAGATGGGCACGGAGCGTGGACAGAAGTAGGGCTGCAAAGGCAAACATGAATAGCACCAGCTCCAAGCCTGGGGACGAAATGGAAGGTGAATGGCGTGAATGAAGACGTGCAGGCGCATCGCTGGGTGACTCCAGAAGGGACGTTGAATGAACAATATATAACAAGCAGGGAACAGCTCTACAAAGGCATGAATGGCAAGTATGTGGAGCGTTTCACTGTTCATACAGGGGAAAGTTATATTTTCAAACCGCTAACTAATCCTGAGCAATATGGGCGCGAGCAATGGATGTCGAGGCATGTGCTGTCTGTATTGCCCCCTATCTATCCAGCGCTGATTGCTGCATCAGACCGTGAAATTAACGCAAAACAGAGCTGGATCATCTATGAGGATCTGGGCGAACTGGTGCATGATTCGCGGGAAGAGACGATGCTGGCTGCTGCTGTACATATGGCGGAGTGGCACACGTTATCTGTTGCAGATTGGGGTGAGCTGCCCCGGGTCGGTCAGAAACCGCCAATTCGGGACATGCTGGATGATCTGCTTGGGCAAAAGGAATCCACCGCTGATTTGTTATCTAAACTGGAGATCACGCTGTCACCATCGGATTGGCACAACATCGCCGTGCTAATCCATACGGCAGAGGAGGAGTTACCTCGTGTTTTGTGTCACGGAGATCTGCATCCCGGCAACATGGCGGATGTGAATGGCAGGCTGGTGATTATCGATTGGGAGCATGCGCATCTGAATACGGCTCTTTGGGACGTGTATCATCTGGTGGATCTATCGCATCCGCTGTTCCCGAGAACCGTTACGCCTGAGCTGCGGGAGCGGATTATCGATGTTTATCTGGACGGGCTGGAGCGCCATAGCGTTCAGGTTGAACGGGTTTCTTTTAAAAAGTGGTACCGCGCATATGCCATTGTATTCTCGCTCTGGATGCTGCGTCTGATTGATGGGGATCTAAGAAGTGCAGACTGTGTATGGCCGGAGGAACAGCTGCGGAACCAGTGGCACGAGACGGCAATGACGCTGAAACAGTGCATGAAGCAGTGTTGAAGGGAATAGAAATGAGGGGTGCAGAACATGCGTAAAGTAGGACTCGTAATGCGTAAAATTCAATTCACGGAGGCACAGGGCCCGCGCGTATTTGCGGATCGATTGAAGCAGATCGGGCTGGAGCTGGGCGTGGAGATTGTGTTCATCTCGCCGGAGCGCCATGTTAGCGGGTATGACTGGTTGCCGGGTTATGAGCATGAGAAAGGCGACCTGGTGAACTATGATATCGTACTGGACCAGATATATAGCCAAAATATAGAGCATGTCATCTACACCGTATCCGGGTTTACGTTTTTGAAGATGTTTTTACCGAAGAGTGTGTTGTTCCCGCACAGCTTTCCCGACCCGGCGCTGACGGGGTATGAGATGATGAAGCCATTTTATACGATGGTGGATAAAGCGATTGTGCAGACGGAGTTCCTAAAAACAGAATTGGGCCGCAATTTCGGTGTACATGACGTGAACGTTATCCCGATTGGCTTTAGCGAAGAGCTCGCAAACCGCCACTACGACCCGAGTCAGGTTGTGCATAATCGCGTGCTCTGGATCGGTCGGGATGAAGCGAATCGTCGCCCGGATCTGGTGCTGGAATATGCCCGGCAGAACCCGGACAAGGAAGTATACATGGTATTCGGCGGTCGCCGCTATGAGGAAAGCATGAAGAAATACAACATTCCGGACAATGTAAAATTGCAATTTGCGCTGACACAGGATGAAGTATTTACCCTGATGAACTCGTCCAAGGTGTATTGGAGCTGTTCGGCCTTTGATACGTTTGCGATGCCGCTGACTGAAGCCATGGCGATGGGCAAAATGGTTGTGAAGCCGGAGCATGCCTGCTATGGTCACATTCGATCAACGCATGCCTTTGCAGGCAATGAGGATAACTGGTTTGAACTGGTGAACATGGCTGCTGCTGCACCGCGCAGTGTGTCGGAAGACAACCGTGAGTATGCCTTTGGTGCTTTTTCGCGCACGATCATGAAAGAGGGATACCGGGAGTTCTTTGCCAACTGGTTGAAGTAATGAGAGGTCTGTAGCGAAGGCTCTAACCATTCAGCAAGAAGGAGGAGAACCTTATGGAAGTACTCATCCTGTGGACGCTTGGCATGTGGGCTGTGCAGCTGCTGATCGAATGGCTTATCTATCGGTTGCAGGGACGTCGAATGACCGGTGTTCAATATATACTGCCATGTGTGGCCTTGCTCGGCGGAGCCGTTGTGATCATGATTAGCATTGAGATTGGCGGGTGGAACGGTATCGGTTATGCCTTGCTTGGTGCATCGCTGGGTGCAGCGGGAATGTTGACACTAATTACGGTGGCGATTACGGATGTAGTGTTTCGGCGTCGGAGACGGAATTAATCGGAGGGTTAGCTGCTGTACAGTAAGAGTGAATTGGACGATAGGGCGGTTGCAGGAATGCATTCGTCTGTGATATATTGACATTAATTATGACAAGGGAGGTGAAGACAGGTGAATCACGAGATGCTTAACAACCGTATTAGCCAGCTGCCGATTGCTATGGCTGGCATTGTTCATACTTTTCTGACCAATGGGAGAAGTCTGTCCAATTTTGAATATACGGAAATTAACATTTGCGAGAAGATGCCTGCCTTGACCTCATTCGGACGATAAGCGATATTGCTTGAATTCTGAAGGGCCGCGGAGCTAACCTCCTGCGGCTCTTTTTGTGTTGCGGTCAGGATCTTCCAATCCATAGGAGGAACCTTATTATGATGATTATTAGCGCGCAACAACTGACTCAATACCACGGAGCACATCTGGTGCTGGACGGCATTACGTTTGAAATTATGGAGGGCGACAAGGTCGCCCTGATCGGCCGCAACGGCAGCGGTAAAACGACATTGATGCGTCTGATGGCACGACTGAGCCAGCCGGATGAAGGACAATTGATGATCAAGAAGGATACACGTATTGGTTACGTCGCTCAGGTGCCGGAAGGAATGGACGATTACACAGTGCTGGATGTGCTGAGTCTTGGATTCAGGGAGCTTATGGCGTGCCGGAGTCAAATGAAGGATATGGAGCAGCAGATGTCCGATCCGGAATGTGCATCCGATCCGAACCAATTGGAGCGACTGTTGAAGCGGTACGCGGCATTGCAGGACCAGTTCGAGCGCGAGGGTGGATATGAAATGGATGCCCGGATCGATCAGGTGGCGGACGGTCTGGATATTGCGAAGGAGCATTACGGATGGCGGTTTGGTTCGTTGTCTGGTGGAGAACAGACCCGGGTTGTGCTGGCTTCACAGCTAATTGTAAGGCCTGATCTGTTATTGCTGGATGAGCCGACCAACCACCTTGATCTGGAGCGGGTGGAATGGCTGGAAGGATTTTTGCGTGACTACACAGGTACGATAATTCTGATCTCACATGATCGCTACTTTTTGGACCGTGTAGCATCCCGGACGTTAGAACTGGAGGATGGAGAAGCGCAGACGTCAGCTGGTGGTTATACGGAATATATGAAAGTGAAGGAACAACGACTGATGCAGCAATTCGAGGAGTTCAAAGAGCAGCAGAAGGTGATCAAAAAAATGAAAGAAACGATCCGCCAACTGGAAGAATGGGGCCGAGTCGGGGGTAATGAAAAGTTCTTCCGGCGTGCAGCTTCGATGCGTAAAGCAATCGAACGGATGGAACAGGTGAAACGCCCGGTACTGGAGCGGCGTAACGCCGACTTCGATGTACGCCCTACAGACCGTACGGGAAAACGAGTGGCCGTTATGGAACAGGTCGAAAAGGCTTATGGAGAACGTCCAATTCTGCGCGGTGTATCAGGATTGCTCGAATATGGCGACAAAATTGCCCTTATTGGACGCAATGGTTCAGGCAAAACAACGTTGTTCAAGCTGTTGCTGGGCGAGGAACAACCCAGTGCAGGCAACCTGGAGTGGGGTGCACGTGTAGATGTTGGCTATCTGGCCCAGCAGGAGGAGCCTTCCAATCCGAAGCTGAATGTGTTGGAGTACTTCCGTCTGGAAGCGGGCGTGGAAGAAGGAGAAGCACGCGGCATTTTGGCCCGATATCTATTCTATGGAGCAGATGTATTTCGCTCGGTAGGACAGTTATCCGGTGGGGAATGGACACGGCTAAGGCTGGCTCTGCTGGTTCAGCGCAAGCCGAATGTGCTTCTGCTGGATGAACCGACCAACCATCTGGATATCGCTTCAAGGGAAGCGCTCGAAGAGTCGCTTGTTGATTTCGAAGGCACGGTGCTTGCCATCTCGCATGACCGCTACTTCGTCAATCGACTTGCTTCCCGCGTGTGGGAACTGGAGAATGGGCGGATGACCGCTTATCTGGGAGACTATGAAGCCTATCGCGAGAAGAAGCTTGATCTGCAAATCCGCGCAGCCGCGGCAAATCAGCATATAGCAGTTGTTGCCACTCCATCACGTGGGAGTTCAAAACCGAAACAGGAGACGAAGTCCGGTAGCACGCTTAATACAACGGCCACTTCCAAAAAGCTGTCCGCTGAACAATTGGAGCAGAGATTGGCCCGTCTTGAAGGGCAAATCCAGGAGATGGATCGTCAGCTTGAATCCTTGCAGGATAATCCAAACGAGCTGGAGCAAGTGTGGAACGAACGCGAGCAATTGTCTGGTGAATACAATGATATGTTGGCCCAGTGGGCAGAGCTGTGAGACAGGTCAGATTACGGAACTTATCTTGAAATAGATCTTGAAATAGATGAAGAAGGAAAGAAGGCCGGAGGGAGATTTCTGGCCTTTTTGATTTTCAAAGTTAGCTTTATAACGGGATGATATCCGAGGTGATTAGCTGGTAAAATTGTGTATCGCCACAATCTTATCTTTACTAGCATTTTGCATAATTCGATTCTTATTGTTCGCGGGCAAAAGATCTAGACGAATAGATTCATTTCGATCTATATCTTGCTGATTGAAAACCACTCTTGGGATTTATGCAAAATGCTTTTTTACATGTCATCGGGAATAGTGTAACTTTTTTCCTTCTCATGCGTTAAATACGTTTGTGTGTATTGAAACGGCTCCTCTTAGAGCTCACAGAAAGGCAGGTTATCGATATTTATTATTCATTGACTTATCGGAACTGGTCGGATGACCGGCAGGTGGAGACGGGCGTACTGGAGCAGGTATCAGGTACTCGCGATGAGCTTTTCATGCGCAAGCTGGTCGATGCTACCCTGATGAAAAATAAGCTCTGGGCGCATCTGTCCAATGAATGCGAGGATCGTCGGGAGCATGCAGTTTACGTGACCGAGTATGACAATCAAAAACCTGCGGAATACGGTACAGCGATTGCGGACGCTGCACTGGCAATGTGTAAAATGTCCTCCATGTACAGTGCGGAATACATGCTGTGGAATGGGTGTGCATTTCAGGAATTGGACTTGGCAGAATCCTCCTCGTACACGATGGAGCTTGCCGAGCAACTGCTGGACCATTACATGGTCCGGGGCGGTACGACCTATGAATTTGTGTATTCCGTGTTGGATGCGGATCGCAAGAAAGTGTTGTTTTTTATGAAGGAGGTAGATTTGTAATGGACGAAAATCCCAAACCCAAACCTGGATCACGCGCCAAGCTGGTTGCCTTCTCGCTAATGCTTGCGGTTCCAGCCGTATTATCCGGTTGTAGCAGCAATAGCGATGAGTGTGACCCGGAATACGATACCGGATGTGAATATGACTCCAGCAGTGGGCACTATTATTACGGTGGCGGATCGTCCTATCGGAGCAACAAGGACAGCAGTTCCTACAGCAAATCCAGTTCAAAATCGAGCGGCTTTGGCAGCTTCTTCCGCAGTTCGGGAGGTTAGAACCTGATGAGGAATATCTACCAACTGCCATTCAGTCATGAAGAAGTATTCAGGGGTGAAGCAGGGCAACAGGTTCCCTACCATCGCATGTATGGCAAGCAATATTGTGTGCCTGCATTGACGGTTTATTCCCCTGCGGAGATGCAGGAATTGCGTGCAGCAGTTGAGGCTGTAGACGGGATTTATTGCAAGGTGATGCGTTTTATTCAGCAATACATGCCCGACTCTTTCCTGGAGCAGCAGCTGGGTATTCATCCCGGCCTTATTCCGGCGGCTCGTATGGAGATGGTGACAGGCGGGATTACTCGGCAGGACTGGATTATTGGGGAAGCCGGACCTAAATGTATCGAAAATAACACGGATACCCCAACCGGCATACCTGAAGCAGCTGCATTGGAAGGTATTTTGGTGGGGATGGTTGAAAAAACATCGCTCCATGCTCCGTCCAAAGGAATGGATGAATGTATCCGGGAATGCTTTCACCGCTGGCTGGATGCTTACGCACAGCAGGGTTTGCTGGGCCCGGTGACCTTTACTTCATTTGGGGAGCATGTAGAGGATCGGACCAATACGGAGTATCTGATGAAGCTGTGCCAGAAGGCGGGGTATGAAACGTTTTACGCTCCACTGGAGGAGTTGGAGATTATTCCAGGGGAGGCGCTCTACCATCATGGACGCGAGATTAACCTGTTGTACCGGCTCTATCCCCTGGAATATCTAATCGATGATCGAGATGAAACGACCGGCGTGGACATCGGCGCAGCACTGCTTGAATTGGTTCAGGATGGCGGCCTGGGCCTGATGAATCCTGCACAGCATGTGCTGATGCAGAGCAAGGGTTTCATGGCGGCGATCTGGTCACTCTATGAACGCAATGAACAAACCATGGAATATTGCGGGTTTCGGCTGTTTGATGATGCAGAGTTAGCGGCGATTTCGCGTTATCTGCTACCGACTTATTTCGAAGCTGG
This sequence comes from Paenibacillus sp. OK060, assembly GCF_900101205.1. Classification (NCBI taxonomy): domain Bacteria; kingdom Bacillati; phylum Bacillota; class Bacilli; order Caryophanales; family Paenibacillaceae; genus Paenibacillus; species Paenibacillus sp. OK060. Next base: position 447,370 of record NZ_FNFR01000003.1, on the reverse strand, counting down.
ACCTTTCGAATGGAGCGCAATGCCTTATGTGGCTAAAAGCTATTGGGGCCGCGAAGGTCGAGGCACATCGCTGCTGGATGAGGGATCGGATCATCATGCGGGCCAAATGGCTGCTTCTCATCAGCTGCACGCCCCTACGAACTCCAACACAATAGCCGAACTGCAAGAAGAAGATGAGATCGCAGCCTATTATAATAATCAGCCTAAAATATATCAGCAGCTGGTACCGATGGAACAGGCCGTGATTCAGACAGAGGATGGCGTATACAGCGGTTATTTGCTTACAGGGGTGTTTGTCATCGGTGGACGTTTTGCCGGTGTGCTGCCCCGGATCGGGGAGAAGGTAACCGGAGATATGGCCTATTATTGTGCGGCTGTGGTCAATGAACGGATGGATGACGAGGAGGAGAAGGAATGGACAATTTGGGATTGAACCTGCTGAATGTAGCGGTAGGTGTAGGCATTTTGCTGGTAGTATTGGTATGTGGGTATTTCGCTTTTAGCCAATTGACCCGGTATAACGATAGCGAGGAAATCGCAAAAGGTAACGAGGCGGCAGGCATGTATATGGGCAGCAAATTGCTGGGCCTGTGTATCATTGTGGGCATGGTGTCCTTCTCCACGCATTCGTGGCTGGATATGCTGCTCTGGTCGGCGCTTGGAATCATTATTTTGTGTCTGGTCTATATTATATTTGACTTCCTGATTCCCAAGATGCGGGTATGTGACGAAATCGCAAGAGGCAATATGGCGGTAGCACAGCTGCTGCGGTCCATTATCATCGGCGTTTCCATCGTCATCGGTACGTTTTTGATGTAAAATAAACCCTAGTGTTTATTTGGAATGAATATCAATTCAACGAAGAAGGAGCGCGGCATCATGAGAAAAGTCATCATCGATACAGATACAGCAGGAGACGATACGATTGCGATCCTGACGGCACTGCACCATTTCCAGGTGGAGGGCATTACGATTACAGGTGGGAACGTACAGTTTGACCAGGAGGTTGAAAATGCCCTGTACACGGTACAGGTTGCGGGACATGGCGGCAAGGTGCCTGTGTACAAAGGGTGCGAACGCCCATTGATGGCCTATGGCAAGGCCCAGCACCGCACGGTGGAAGACGTACATGGTGATGACGGCATGGGCGGAGCCCATTTCCCGAAGGCGGACCAGCGTCCAGAGGCAGGGCATGCAGTTGATTTTATTATTGAAAAGGTACACGCACATCCGGGCGAAATCTCGCTTCTGGCCATTGCACCTCTGACCAACATTGCGATGGCAATCCAGAAGGACCCAACCATTATTCCGGAGATTGCTCACCTCTACATCATGGGTGGAACGAATAATGCACTGGGTAATATCACACCAGCCGCGGAGTATAACTTCTATGTAGATCCGGAAGCAGCCAAAATTGTATTGCACGCAGGCATTCCGACGACCATGGTTGGCTGGGAAATGTGTACTCAGTATTCTGTTATGGATGATGATGATCACGCTGAAATTGCAGCACTGGGTACATCTGGTGCCGATTTCTTCACAGCCATCAACAAAGTGGTGATGCAGTTCAACAAATCGGTACATAAACTGAATGGCACCACTCACCCGGATACGTTGTTGATGGCTGTTGCCGCAGATGAGTCGCTCATGACCAAATCCGGTCAGTATTATGTGGATGTAGAAGCAGCAGGAGAGTTAACACGCGGATATAGCGTTGTGGATATCAACGGACGTTTCGGCAAAGAGCCGAATGTACGCGTCTGCGAGGCCATTGACCGTCCGAAATTCAAATCCATGCTGCTGGATGTGCTCTCTGCTATTCAATAAAATTGTGGTTTTAACTCCAATAAAAGTATTTATCATCCGTGCCTATTTCAGGTACGGATTTTTTTTGCCCATTCCATTCCTATGAGTGTGTGCAATGCGCGTTCTCTGTCCAGTTGGTGACAACGCTTCGGGTGTGTTAAAGTGAAGGAAATGTTACAGCGGAGACCCTTTAGTTTAACTTTTGAGCGTCCGGCAGGAGGAGTGGCACAATGTTATTTTATTTTGTAGCACTGCTGGTTACCTTGGTTGATCAGGGAACCAAGATGGCGGTGAGGATGTATATGGAAGTTGGGGACACGATGAGGCTTGGCGACTCGGGAATGCAATTGCAGCATTATGAGAATAGTGGAATGGCAGGCAGCCTGTTTCAAGGGAATGCGCGTCTTTTCGGTGTGGTCGCCATTCTATTCGTGGCGGGCATGATGTATTATCGGAGAAAAGGTGAGATTCGCGGTTTCTGGATGCAGGCAGGTGCCGGTTTCATGGTCGGTGGTGCTTTGGGTAATGCAATTGATCGTTTTATCTACGCACGTGTAACGGATTTTCTCGTATTTCCGTCGGGACGTGGTATTCTCAATTTGGCGGATGTAGCAATAAATGTTGGTGTGGTTATGCTGGTCATCGGCATGTTAATCCGTGCATTTCAGAGTTACCGAGCCAAGCGTTTACGTAATGCTTTGCCGAAAATAGAGCGTTGATAAAGAGTTAACAACAGCTGTGATGTAAGCAGCGTAACTGGATACATGAGGGACATTGGATATTTCCGATGTCCTTTTTTGTTATGTCGACGAGCGGACTCGCGGTCAGTGGGACTGATTCATTTTTACCGAAACCGTTTTAGGAATAATAGGACACATTATAGTCAACGCTCTAAGTATAAAACGGTGGAAGGATTAACCACGTGGTTACTTCACTAATTTAATGGGTAAATCTTTACGTATATAAGCTGAGGGAGGTACAACATGAGAACATCGCTTACCAAGGCACTCGGGTTAATGCTGCTTTGTGGAATAACGGCTGTATTTCTGTCTTCCTGCACTAGCGGGAATAATGCCAATGGCAAAGTGCAGGTTGAATTTTTTCAGAACAAACCCGAAGCCAAAGGAACCTTTGACGAATTAATCAAAACATTCAACGCCGAACACTCCGATATTCAGGTCACTCAGGTGAATCCACCTGACGCGGAGACGGTGCTGAAGACACGTGTGGTGAAGAACGATGTGCCAGACATTATGGCAATGGGGGCAACCGATACCTATTCCATTCTTGCACAGAGTGATATTTTCGCCGATCTGACAGATAGTCCACTGTTAAAAACGATCGATCCCAACTACATAAAGATGCTGAAGGATGTCACGGGCATGGATGAAGTGACAGGTGTTCCATACGCAACAAATGCAAACGGCATCATGTACAACAAAACCTTGTTTAAAGAAATGGGTCTGAACGTACCCAAGACCTGGGACGAGCTGATTGCTACAGCCAAAAAAATTAAGGATGCGGGTAAAATTCCGTTTTACTTCACATACAAGGATGATTGGCAGACGAATCTGCCGTTCAATGCACTCGGACCTAACTTGGTTGGTATTGATTTCTACCTGGAGCGTCGCGAGAACAAAGTGACCTTCAAGGAGAAATACCGTGAGGTTGCGGAGAAGCAGTTGGAGCTGATGAATTACGGTCACGGCGACAACTTCGGTAAAGCGTATTCGGATGGTAACCGTGCCTTTGCCAATGGTGAAGCTTATATGTACATCCAGGGTACCTGGGCGATCTCCGAGATTCGTAAAGCGAACCCGAATGTGGACATTGGTTTCTTCCCATTCCCGACAGGCAACGATCCGAGCCAGATCAAGTTGGTGAACGGAATCGACTCTCTGTTTACCATTTCAGCGAATACACCAAACAAGGAGCAGGCCGAGCAGTTCATCGCGTTTCTGCTGGAGCCTGAAAATATAGGCAAGTACATTAAGGAACAGACGCTGTTCTCTGCGGTGGAAGGTGTAAAACAAGATGATCCTGCTGTACAGGAACTGACACCTTACATTGAGCAGGGCAAGGTTATCGACTTCGCCGATCACTATATTCCGGCTGCTGTGCAGCTGAATTCCATCGTACAGTCCTTTTTGCAGAACAAGAACATCGACAACTATCTGGATACACTCGACAAAGAATGGGACAAGGTAGCGAATCGGCGATAACGCCTTGTCCGAAGGAGGATGGAGTATGAACAAGCGCATCGCGCCTTATTACTGGATGACGGTTCCGGCGGTAATACTGTTCTTTGTATTTATGACGCTGCCGGCCCTCCAGGGGATCTATTATTCATTTACGAACTACAACGGATTCGGTAAAGGTTATGATTTTGTTGGATTCAAAAACTATTTCAATCTGTTTCAAGATGACAACGTAGGCAACGCCTACTGGTTTACCTTCAAGTTTGCGATCGTTGTAACGATTCTGACGAATATTCTAAGCCTGCTCATTGCACTCGGGCTGAATGCCAAGATTAAGTTCCGTAACTTTTTCCGTGGCATCTACTTCTTGCCGAATATCCTGAGTGTATTGATCGTAGGTTACATATTTAACTACCTGTTCTCCAACGTATTCCCGATCTGGGGACAAAACCTGGGCATCAACGCCTTATCCACCAACATTCTGGGCAGCGAAAGCCTGGCATGGATTGGGATCGTGATTGTAGCGGTATGGCAATCAGTTGCGTTGAATACGATTCTGTATTTGGCGGGATTGCAAACCATCCCTACGACATTGTATGAAGCATCAAATCTGGATGGCGCCGGCAAATGGCGTGAATTCTGGAGCATTACGTTTCCGCTTATTGCCCCGTTCTTCACAATTAATATGGTGCTGGCGATGAAAAACTCACTGATGGTCTTTGACCAGATCGTGGCCTTGACGAATGGTGGACCGGGACGGGCAACACAGTCCATCTCCCATCTGATCTACACGGGTGGATTTGAAGGCGGCGAATATGCATATCAATCTGCGAACTCGGTTATCTATTTCATCGTTATTGCGGTGATTTCGATTCTGCAAATCCGGTTCCTGCAAAGAAGGGAGACGGATCTGTAATGAGAAGCCGTTTACGTATCAACTGGCCCGTTATGTTGTTAATTATTCTGGGTACCTTGTTCATTCTGTTCCCTTTATATATGACGGTTACAATCGCATTGAAAAATCCGGAGCAAATGGCCCAATCGGTCTTTGCTATTCCGACAACGCTTCACTGGGAGAACTTTGCAAGTGCAATAGACATGACAAACTTCTTCCAATCGTTCCGTAACAGTGCCATTGTTACTGCGTCAACAGTCATTCTGACCTTGCTCAGTAACTCTATGGTTGCTTACGCGATTGCCCGGAATATGGAGAAGCGGAAATTTTTCAAAGGGCTGTATTATTACTTCGTCAGCGCGATGTTTATTCCGTTTCCAATCATCATGCTGCCGATTGTTAAGCTGACTGCATCACTGGAAATGACCAATCTTCTGGGTCTTATCCTGCTGCATACGGTGTACGGTCTCGCCTTTAACGTATTTGTATATGTAGGTTACATTCGGTCCATTCCGGTAGCACTGGAGGAAGCAGCCTTCGTAGATGGAGCAACAACCTGGGGCACATTCTGGAAAATCATTTTCCCATTGATGGCGCCGATCAGTGCCACGGTTGGTATTCTAACTTGTCTGTCTACCTATAATGACTTTCTGCTGCCACTCATTATTATTAGTGATCCGGCACAATACACGCTTCCACTGGTACAATATGTGTTCCAGGGTCAATTCAATACTGACTTCAACCTGGCGTTTGCATCGTACCTGCTGGCGTTGCTGCCGATGATCATCATTTACCTGTTTGCACAAAAATGGATTATCAATGGTGTAACGCAAGGTTCAGTGAAATAAATTGGGGAGTGATTGGTGCGACACTGATGATTAGCATCCTGCCGATCCTGATCGCTTTCCTCGTCTTGAGCAACCGAATTGTGGAAGGTATTGCTGCCGGATCGGTAAAAGGATAGACCTGAGCACCACACATGAGTTATTGGCTAATTTAAACCTTGGACCCTTACATATCCCGATCCAATAGGGATGTGTGAGGGTTTTTGCTCATCGCCCTGGACTTCTTCTATCTCCTGAGATCGTGTATTTATAACGAGTATATCAATTTAGTTATTCTCTATAATGCAAACTAAATGAAAGAACTGAAAATACCTATTATTGGAATTTCAAAAAACTTTCAAGTTTTTTCGCAAAACTACTGCATTTTCAAACCACCTGTGCTAACATACCCTAAGAATTAAAGCCCACACGGGAAAGGTGAGAAAATGACAGCAATATCCTCAACCAAAGAGTCCCTGCGTTCGGATGCCAAGGATCTGAATCTGATTCGGCTAACATGGCCTATTTTCCTGGAACTCTTCTTGTTTATGTTGATGGGGAGCGTGGATACGTTCATGCTCAGTTCAGTGTCCGATAATGCAGTATCCGGAGTCGGAGCAGCCAACCAGATTATTTCCATTGCGATTCTTGTACTGGAAGTCATTGGACATGGCGCTGCTATTGTTGTGGCACAATATATTGGTTCGAAGAAGTTGAGTGAGGCGGCACAGGTCACAGGTAATGCGATTACACTAAATCTGATTGTTGGACTGATCCTGAGCGGAAGCTTCCTTCTGTTAGGAGGACATCTGCTTACACTGCTTCATATCCAAGGTGAAATATACGATTTTGCCCGTTCTTATATAAGTATTGTCGGAGGCGGGATCTTCCTTCAGGCGCTGATTAACGCGCTGGCCGCGACGATTCGTACGCATGGTTATACCAAAGAGACGATGTATGTTTCCGTTCTGATGAACGTGATTCACGTCGTTGGTAACTACGCCCTTATTTTTGGCCATTTCGGCATGCCGAAGCTTGGTGTAGAAGGGGCAGCGATCTCAACGGTCGGAAGCCGTCTGATCTGTTTGATTATTTTCTTCTGGTTACTCTATCGGGTTATGGATGTAAGGGTAGAGTTTAGCTATTACATCAACCTTTCGAAGAAGTTTATCAGCAAAATCTTGCGAATCGGTATTCCCTCTGCACTGGAATCCGTTGTATATCAGTCCTGCCAGCTCGTCTTCACACTGTACGTAACCTATCTGGGTGCTGAAGCGATGGCAACCCGGCAATATGCGGGTAACATTTCAAGCTACATCTATCTATTCAGCATGGCGATCGGAATGGGAACTTCCATTATTGTTGGCCGACTGGTCGGTGCGCGGCGCAAGAATGATGCATACAAACGTGTATTCGACAGTGTGAAGTGGGCGCTGCTCGCAACGATTGTGATCGATGTAATTATTATTCTCTTCCGTGTTCCGCTGATGAGTGTGTTCACGGATAATCCGGAAATTATCAAGCTAGGGGCACAGGTCATCCTGCTAAGTCTTCTGCTGGAAACCGGGCGAACCTGCAACATTGTGATTATTGGTTCCCTTCGTGCCGCAGGTGATGCGAAGTTCCCGGTATACATGGGACTGATCTCTATGGTCTGCATGAGCCTGCCGCTAGGCTACCTGCTTGTGTTCAAGCTTCACATGGGGCTCGCCGGTGTATGGCTTGCGATTGCCGCAGACGAGTGGACACGCGCTGTCATTATGTATTTCCGCTGGAAGAGCCGGGCTTGGGAGAAACATGATCTGTTGGATCATGAGGAGGAAGTTGGAGTTCAGCCGGTGCCGGCAGTATGATGTTGATTTTGGAAAATAATTTCGATTTGAGTGGAGTATAGAAATAAAAGGACGCCTCACTTGGAGTCGTTAGTCTTATTAAAGAAGAGCCAATCATGGGATGGAGCATTCCTCCTGATGATGGGCTCTTTTTTCGTTATTTGTGCAGTATTACCTCGTTATCTTAGAGAGGTTCAGATCATAGGTGGGGGCTGTAGCGAAGTTTGTCACCAGAACAGGTTAGCAAAAATGATCAAAACGAGATGTGCAGCCTCACGTATAGTAAGGATATGTAAAGGGGCTGGACTTTATTTGAATTCATACAGTGAATTGATTCGGCAAAGTCTCTACTTTATTGAAACGAATCTGTACGAGGAGATCGGGCTTGAAGAAGTGGCGTCTGAAGCTCTCCTGTCACCCTATCATTATCATCAGGTGTTCCGCAGGGCAATGCGGTCATCTCATTCGGGGTTATTTTGAACGGCAAAGGCAAAGTGTGGGTGGATAGTTTCCGCTTCGAAGAGGTTGATCCGAATACACCATTGACTCATATGGAGACGGAGTATGAGATGTCGGACGAGCCAATGAATTTGTCTTTTGAGGAGTGATCAGATGTGAAAGCAGGTCCAACGTTAAGCTGAAGAAAGTATGGGAATTATGATATAATCTTGGGTAAGAATGGAGCTGATGCTGGATGACGGATTTGCTCGATCCTCGAGTGGATTTTGTATTCAAACGTATTTTTGGAAGTGAGCAAAGTAAAGATGTTTTGTTAGCTTTCCTTAACAGCACGTTTATTGAAACCGGTGAGTAGCCTCTTACGGAGATTACACTTATTAACACGTTTACGGACAAAGATAGTCCGGAAGATAAACTAATCCATTTTAGATATCAAAGCGCGTACGGTGGAGGGTAAGTTAATCAACATTGAGATGCAGCTGTTTAATCCGTATAATATGGAAAAAAGGACGCTGTTCTACTGGAGTGAAATGTACTCTCACCAGATCAAGAAGGGCGAAAACTATAATCTTTTGAAAAAATGTGTGACGATCAATATTTTAAATTACTCATGTCTGGACAATGAACGATATCACAATGTTTTTCATTTACGCGAAGATCATACAGGTATTGGTTTGACAGATGATATAGAAATTCATGTGATGGAATTGACCAAACTGGATCAACACCCTGTCCCTATGGATAAGGGTGGACTAGTGAACTGGCTTTTATTCTTAAAAGGGATTGATCCATCAAACTGGGAGGTGCTGGCGATGAATGAACCGATGCTAAAAAAGGCGATGGACACGCTGGAATTTCTGAGTCAGGATGCAGCTACGAGAATGGCTTATGATGCACGGATGAAAGCACTAAGCGATGAAAAGTCGATGATTGAAGGTGCACGTGCTGAGGGTGAAGCCAAAGGGAAAGTAGAAGGTAGAGTAGAAGGTAAAGTGGAAATGGCTCGCGAGCTTCTTGCACTTGGCGTAGATATGTCAGCTGTGGTGAAAGCCTCCGGACTCTCTGCAGAGGAAATCAAAAAACTGCTGCCTAAGCAGTGATATGAAACTGAAATTACACTTTACAGGGCTAATCCAATTACGGGTTGGCTCTTTTTGTTGTGTTTGGGGTATAAAAAAAGTGGAGCGAAGTCGAAGCTGAGAGGATACAGACGTTTCTGGAGTTTCTCACAAATCGAAAAGTCCTCCATAGCTAATCAGGCCATACCTTGTTAACATAGATCCAAAGAATACGATAACTCATGACACATATAGAGGATGATTTCGATGAATAAAAAAGTATTGGTCGTGGATGACGAGTCAAGCATTGTCAGTGCCATTGCTTACGCGCTGCGGCGCGAAGGATATGAAGTAGAGACAGCAAATGACGGCGAAGAAGCGCTGGTCAAGGTGGCGTCATTCCATCCGCAGGTCATGATTCTGGATGTGATGATGCCCAAGCTGGACGGATACGGCGTATGCCGCAGGCTGGAGGATCGAGAGGATATCGGCATTATTTTGCTGACTGTCAAAAATGATATCGTGGATAAGATCGTAGGCCTGGAAATGGGCGCGGATGATTACATGACCAAACCGTTTGAGATCCGCGAGTTGCTCGCCCGGGTAAAGGCATTGATGCGCCGTGTGGAGAAAAGCAGCCCGTCCCCTGACGACCAGAAGAATCAGGTTATCGTCAATGGAACACTGCGCATCCATATCGCTCACCGCACCGTGACGGTGAATGAGGAGAAGCTGGATTTGACGCCAAAAGAGTTCGACTTGCTGACCATTCTGATGTCCAACCCTGAGCGTGTATACACACGGGATGATCTGCTGGACCGGGTGTGGGGCATGGAATATGCCGGGGGTACACGCACGGTGGATATTCATATTCAGCGGCTGCGCAAAAAGATCGGCGATACTGACCAGCAAAAATTGCAGACGGTATACGGCATTGGCTATAAGGCATCAGCCCCTGAACCGGGCGGCTCGGTATGAGAGTCAGCATTAAGCTGAAGTTCAGCGTTTTTCTGGCCGCATTGCTAATCCTGACCGTCGTTGTGCTCAGCTCCTTGGTATTGCGAGGTATTGAGCGCAACCAGCAGACGCAGATCGAGACCATTCTGTCCCAGCAGACCCGTCTGGTGAATCTGAATGTGCGGCAGTCTTACTATACCGAGTCCGTTCGTCTGGAGCAGGAGGTTTTTTTACAGCAAAATGGCCGCAGGTTGGCTCAAGAGCTTGCAAGCTCCACAGGTCTGCCCATCGCGCTTTATGATATGAAGGGACAGCAGGTTGGTTCATCAATCATGTCTGAGGAAAGTGCAGATATCACAGCGACGCTGAACTATGCGCTGCAAAATAAAATTGCTTATCACGAACAGGGGGACACCCTGCTATATGTAGCACCGCTGGACGGACCGGATGGACAGATGGGTGCTGTGCGCATGCAGTATCCGGTTCAGAGCTATCATGAATTCTATGCCCGTATCCTTCAGTTGTTTATGTGGGCGGGGATTGCGGTTGTTGGACTTAGCTTCATTCTGGGATATCTCTTCTACAATCGTTTTGCTGTTGCTATAACCCGATTGAAGAAGTCTGCCGATTCCATTCGTGAAGGGCATTATATTACCGAATCACCAGTGAGTCGCAAGGATGAATTGGGCGAACTGGGACAGGGCATTTATTATATGAGCACATCGATTCAACAAAATATTGAAGCCATGCATGCGGAACAGCAGAAGCTTCAGCTCGCTATCGAGAAGCTTCAGGCTCTGGAGCAGCAGCAGAAACAATATATCGGTAACATCAGCCATGAGTTCAAGACACCACTTACGTCGATTAAGGCATATGTGGAGCTGCTGGACATGTATAAGGATGATCCGCAATTGCTGGATGATGCCACGAGCAATATTGGCAAGGAAACGGAGCGGTTGTACGAGATGGTTGAGAAGGTATTACATTTATCAGCCCTGGAGAAATATGATTTTGAGAATCAGGCGGAAGACGTGGAGGTTCGTGCTCTACTGGAGGATGCCTGTGGCCGGATGCGGGGCAAAGCCGAGAAGTTTGCGCTGAACATGGAGCTGACGTTACTGCCTGCGGTGATCCGCAGCGATCGGGAGAGCCTGATGCATATTTTCATCAATCTGTTGGATAATGCGATCAAATATAATGTGCCGGGAGGTGTCATCCGGGTAAGCAATGAACTGCGAATGCAGGAGCGACAAGCGGTGATTCGCATCTTCAACTCAGGTACGCCCATTCCGGATGAGGCGAGCGAGAAAATCTTTGAACCCTTTTACACCATCAACAAAGACAGGGCCAGAAAAACCGGGGGAACCGGGCTGGGACTATCACTCGTCAAGCAATTTGTAGAGAAGCAGGGCGGCACAATCTCATTGTTGCCGGGCGATCCGAAACACGGGGAAGGGACGACGTTCCAGCTTGTTTTCCCTCTTGCCCATTCAAGTTTACAAGTTGGAAACAAGTCTGAATAACTTTGGAAGTATGCGATGTGTATGCTTGGTCTATAGAAAGCACTCAGGAGGGACCATGATGAATTGGAAACAGGCGGCTATGGGCACGCTCGGGGCGATTGTCCTATTATCGGCAACAGCATGCGGGGGAACAACGAAACCAGGGGATAATACACAGAACGGGAAATCCGGCACGGATATTACAGTCAAGGACAATACAAATACATCGGTATACCAGAGCTTTAAGCTGGAGAAAATCGATAAACTGTCGAATATGCGCGGGGTAGCGTGGCTAAGCAATGACTGGATTTTGTCGGATAAAGTAAACGAGTCCATGAAGCCTGTCACCGTTGAGGGTGAGAAACGTTACCCGCATAACTTATACATGTACGATCTTACAAAGGGCACAGATACACCCGTGAAGGAAAGTGAAGTGAATCTGGGCTCACCACTCGTGTCCCCGGATAGTCAGTATATTTTCTACAGAGAACCAGAGGAATCGACGGGCAAAGGCTTCATTCTGAACCTGCACAACGGGGAAGTGGTTCCTGCAGGCAATGACGATGGATTTGTCTTTGAAGGAGCATGGCTGGATAAGGAGCATGTTGTTTTTCCAAACATGAATGGGGATATCATATCAGCAAGTGTGGATGGAATAACCAAAGCGCTGGTCAAGACGGGGAACTTCAATGTAAGCAGTGTCAGCGTTTCTGGTAATGTAATTTACTACATCACAGGCACGGACGGACAGTTGAATAGCTACGATACGAAGACCGGTGAAGTGAAGCAGGTGTTGAAAAGTGTAGAGAGGGTAATCCCGTCCAACGATGGATCAAGACTGGCGATTGTGAAAAAAACAGCCGATACCAAACGGGCGCTGGTGCTAACCGATCTGGAAGGGAATGAAAAAGCCACGCTTGCCAGAGGCACGCAGATCTTCGGCACGAGCTGGTCTGGTGACGATTCCAAAATCGCCTACACAATCAATTCGGAAAGTGACGATGAAAAAGGGCTGTTCGTCTCTAATACGGAATCGGCGGAGCAGTTCCAGATCTCGGCCGAAATGGATAACGCATCTGATCCACTGAGCTGGAGTCCGGAAGGCAACCGAATTTTGCTGTCACAGGCAGTGCAGGAAAATGAATCATACCACTTTGTCACCTCGGTCATTACGATCTCGCAGTAAATCATCATCGAAGAAGAAGTAAATTAGCAGAGCGGGCCTGACTCATATCGAGTTGGGCTTTTTCTGTACCTTTAACGCTGGTTTTCTGGGTTATACTGAAGAGACGAGAAGTAAAGGGGGAACATGATCATGGATGAAAAGGACTGCCGTCTGCTGCTGAGCGTTTCCGAAGAAAGTAGTCTGACCAAGGCTGCGGAGCGCATGTTTATGACCCAGCCGGCTTTGACATACCGTTTGCAGCAATTGGAGAAGGAATTTGGCGTGCCACTTATCGATAAAACGTTAAAAGGCGCCAGATTTACTCCCGAAGGAGAGCATCTCGCGATCTATGCCCGTAAAATGCTCAATGAGCTTAATCAGGTCAAGGAGCAGCTGTCGAACATTCGGAATGAGGTTAAGGGAACGCTGCGTCTTGGGATTGCCAATCATTATTCGTTGTACAAGCTTCCTCCCTTGTTAAAGCAGTTCAAGGAACTGTACCCTGAGGTTCAGTTTGCTGTGACCTGTGCTCTGAGTGTGGAGGTTATGGAACTGTTGATGCGGGATGAAATTCAGGTAGGGGTCATCCGGGGGGAGCATCCATGGTATGAGGGGAAACATCTGCTGCACGATGAACCGATCTGTATTGTATCCCGTGAACCCATTAATCTGGATGAACTTCCCGAGCTTCCGCAAATTGCATTTCAGGAGCCCTTGACGAAAACGGGTGGAACTCCTGTGAGCCCCTTCCGAGAGGGAGTAGCGGCCTGGTGGTATGAGCGCTATGAATGTTCACCAACCGTAGCGATGCGTGTGGACAGCTATGAGACATGTAAGGAAATGGTGCGTTATGGGCTTGGTTATGCCATTATTCCGGGTATTTTTGTGTCTGATTCGGATGGCCTTCACCAGCAGGAATTGATTCGACAGAATGGACAGGGATTGCGGCGTAATACGTGGTTAGTGTATAAGGAAAGTGTGCTGCAGCAGGCAACGGTGGGTCGCTTTATTGACTTGATGAAAACGGCTGGAACACAGCATGTTGTGGACGGAAACTAGATACAGACATAGCGGAATAGGTGCATTTATTCATGCATAATTATCCGATATTTTATTATCAAATAAGGAATTTTATTGCTGTTTGGCAGTGTCATTTTTATAGGAAGTACCCATTCGAAGGATGTACATAAGATTAAAATGTATACCGATGCCGTCTTGGCTAATATGAAAAATAACCAGTAATATACTGACATCTAATGATATCCATATGTTATTGTCTAGCGAGTCCATAAAATTTTTTATGGGCTATTCCTTAATTTTTTTGAATTTACTTCTGGCTTGGTCACACATACAATATATCCAGTCTGATTGTATATTTATTCGATTGAATTGAATATAGAAATGCTGTATTTGGAGAAAGGCGGCAAAACAATATGTATCCTGACCCAGCTCATATGAAGCAAAAAATCAAAGAAACCGTAGATCGGCTGGACCCTGACTTGCGGGAATTATCCCTGCGCATTCACGCTAACCCTGAACTTAGCTTTCAGGAAGTCCAAGCACAACAATGGTTAACCGAACCGCTGGAAGCGGCCGGATTTCAGGTGGAAAAAGGCATTTCAGGCCTCGACACCTCGTTCCGTGCTGTATGGGAAGGCCAGCCAGGCGGACCAACGATTGCACTGCTCGCTGAATATGATGCACTGCCCCGCATCGGACATGCCTGCGGACATAATCTGATCGGAACCTCTGCTGTAGGTGCAGCACTGGCGCTCAAGGAAGCTTGCCCTGATCTTCCGGGACGAATCGTCGTACTTGGCACACCGGCTGAAGAAGAGGGCGGCGGAAAAATCATTATGGTGAACGATGGCGTATTCAATGAGATTGATGCCGTCATGATGTGTCACCCGCAGCAAAAAACGATGGTACTGAGAGGTGCGCTGGCTTGTGTGGACGCAACCTTTACGTTCCATGGCAAACAAGCACATGCTGCCTCATCTCCTGAGAAGGGCATTAGTGCGCTAGATGCCTTGGTCAACGCGTACGCGGGAATAAACTCACTGCGTCCTTATTTGAAGGATGACGTTCGGGTGAACGGGATTATTACCAAGGGTGGAGATGCGCCCAACGTGGTGCCTGAGCTGGCTGAAGCCGTATATATCATTCGGGCGAAGACCGTTGAAGAGCTGAAAGTCGTCATGGACAAAGTATATCGAGTCGTGCGCCATGCTGCGGAAGGCGTCGGGGCTGCGGTAGATATTACCGAAGGCCTGATCTATGCCGAGCGGAATAACAACAAAACTCTGGCGGGTCTGTTTCAGCAGAACCTGGAGGATATGGGCATTGAAGTGCATGATCCACCGCAAACAGGCGGTGTGGGTTCATCGGATATCGGTAACGTAAGCCAAATAACAGCCGCCATCCATCCGTATATTCGGTTAGGTGACGCGACAACACACACTCCTGAATTTGCCCGGCTTGCCGGAGCAGAGGAAGGCATGATTGAACTGAACCGTGCGGCGAAGGCACTTGCACTGACAGCGTTCGATTTGTACGCAGACAAGGCCGCATTGCAGCAGGTACGTGATGAATTTGAAGCGTGGAAACAACAGAAGGACGAGGGATGATGAATTGGAAAACATAACAAAACAACCACAACAACGGCGCAAATGGTTTAAGATGCCTCACACCTTCGTCATCTTGTTTATTCTGGTGCTGGTAGCTACCGTGCTAACCTACATTATTCCTGCAGGGGAATTTGATCGGGTCAAGGATGAAGCAACAGGCAAATCCTTGCTCGTTCCAGGTTCATATCATCATGTAGAGGCCAATCCAACGGGATTATGGGATATTCCCAAGTCCATCGTTCGCGGACTGGTTGACTCCGCGGACGTTGTATTCTTTATTTTCATCATCGGCGGAGCATTTCAGATCATTACGAGTACGGGAACGATTGAGGCCCTTACAGGTAGGGTAGCCCGGTCGTTCGCCAATAAGGGATTATGGGTCATTCCGGTATTCATCACCTTGTTCTCAGTTGGTGGATTCACGATGGGCATGTCCACAGAGGTTATGGTCTTTGTACCGATCGGGATTGCCATTGCGCGTGCGCTGGGGTATGACGCTCTAACGGGTACGGCGATGATCTCGCTAGGGGCCTCCTGTGGTTTTACCGCTGGACTGCTTAATCCGTTCAACGTGGGACTGGCTCAGGCGATTGCAGAAGTCCCGATTTTTTCAGGCATGTGGCTGCGTGCGATCATCCTGGTGTGTCTCATCTCCGTGACAAGTATCTATATTATGCGGTACGCGTCCAGAGTGAAGTCTGATCCAACACGTGGTTTGGTGCATGAGCTGGAACAGGAGCAGGCAGCAGATACACCTGCGGTGGACCTGAAAAAACTGCCAACGATTCGCATCACACATATTCTGACTATCATTACAATTGTAGCTGGCTTTGCCCTGTTAATCTGGGGTGTATCGAAAGAAGGCTGGTGGATGGAAGAACTGGCGGCTCTCTTCCTGAGCATGGGCGTGATCGCGGGTCTTGTCTCCGGGTTCGGTCCTAGTCGAATTGCAAGTGAATTCGTCAAAGGTGCAAGTGGCATCGCTTATGGTGCCTTTATCATCGGTCTGGCAAGAGGTATCATGGTTGTCCTCGATCAGGGTAACGTAATTGACTCCGTAGTATACGGAATGTCTACATTGGTTGGCGAATTGCCGTCTTCCGTGCAGGTATTGGGTATGTATTTCTTCCAAAATATCATGAACGTGTTCATCACCTCGGGTACAGGTATGGCCGTGACAACGATGCCGATTATGGTTCCATTATCGGATCTGCTCGGGGTTACCCGTCAGACTGCCGTACTGGCTTTCCAGTTCGGAGACGGATTCACCAACATGATTTTGCCAACGTCTTCAGCCTTAATGGGTAGTCTCGCGGTATCCGGCATTCCGTATCAGAAATGGGTTAGATTCTTCTGGCCGCTGATGGTCATGTGGATCGCTATGGGTATTGTATTTATGCTGATCGCCAATGCCATTCAGTATTCTTAATCGTTCAATTAAGATAAGTAGCGAAAAATGTATTCCATAACTTACATTCCTTTCTATACATTTATATTGACTAAGCTATTCCGCTTCCGATAAACTAGAATGCAGGAATAAAAGTCGAATGTTCAAAGCAGCAGTTCGAGACATTGTTTCGGACGGCTGTTTCTTTTCTTTTTCATAAGCAAGGTTGCAACGTTGTAGTCTTGTCGGATGATCCGGCCAATAACAACATGGAATAGGAACAGGTGATACACATGTGTAACAGCGCGTACCGCGTGCTTTTATATTATAAGTTCGTGAAGATTGAAGACCCTGAAACGTTTACCCAAGAGCATCTGCAATACTGTAAGGACCTGGGTGTAAAAGGACGTATTCTGATTGCCTCGGAAGGCATTAACGGTACCGTATCCGGTACACCAGAGCAAACCGAGCAGTACATGAAGGATATGCATGCCAACCCGCTGTTCAGCGATATGGTATTCAAGATTGATGATGTCGAAGAGCATGCGTTCAAAAAAATATTTGTTCGTCACAAAGCTGAGCTGGTTACGTTCCGTGTGGACGAAGACTTGGACCCGAACGAAATTAGCGGTAAACGGTTGTCCCCGAAAGAATTTTACGAGCATCTTCAACAGGAGGATGTCATTGTAATTGATGGCCGCAATGACTACGAGTACGAGATTGGTCATTTTCGAGGTGCAATTCGTCCGGACGTAGAGTCGTTCCGCGAGTTTCCGGAATGGATTCGGGATAACCTGGGCGACATGAAGGACAAAAAGATCATTACTTACTGTACTGGCGGTATCCGTTGTGAAAAGCTGACCGGGTTCATGATTAAGGAGGGTTTCCAGGACGTGGCTCAACTTGATGGCGGAATCGTGACCTATGGTAAGGATGATGAGGTACAAGGTCGTTTGTTTGATGGGAAATGTTATGTTTTTGACGAGCGTATTTCCGTGCCGATTAACCGGACGGATGAAGATATCGTGATTGCCAGCTGTTATCACTGTGGAACGACGCATGACCGTTATATTAACTGTCCAACCTGCAACCTGCAGCATGTAAGCTGTGAGGATTGCGAAGAGACGCATAACCGCTTTTGCTCGGATGCCTGCCGGGAGGCAGCACCGGTAACCGCATAAGCAGGGAGAGCAGGTGCTGATCGTGAAGCGCGAAGAGGAACGAACGACGCGTGAACGGATTTTGTTCATGCTGAAGCAGCAAGGCACAATGACCGCAAGGGAAATGACAGCTGAGCTTGGTCTGACCGGCATGGCGATTCGCCGTCACCTCACGGCACTGGAGCAGGAGGGATGGATTGAAGTTCGGGAAGCCAGAGCTACAGCTGGACGTCCCTCCGCCGTATACCATCTGACGGTACGCGGGGATAGCTTTTTCCCAAAATCATATTCATCACTGACCCTGGAACTGCTGGAGGAACTGTCGGATTCAGCGGGCAGCGGTGTCGTGGATGCATTGTTCGAGAGCCGCCGGGACAAGCTGCTTCGCAGCGGACAGCCACAGATGCAAGGTCAGGATCTGGCCGGACGTGTCGAGGAACTCGCGCGCATTCAGAATGCAAACGGATATATGGCCGATGCCTCCAAGGAAGAGGATGGCACCTATGTGCTTACCGAGCTGAACTGCCCTATTGTGCAGGTAGCGAGTGTCTATAAACAGGCTTGCCGCTGTGAACTGGAACTGTTCCGTTCATTGCTGCAGGCTGATGTGGAGCGCACCGAATGTTATGCGGATGGCGGCAAAAAATGCACGTACCAGATTCGCGAAGCGGCTGGGAATTAGCATGTATAGAGATTGTTTCGATCACTCGGAACAGTCTCTTTTTTGTTTGGAAAATGACGTAAAAACGTTATATTAAGTATTAGATGCGTGTTATTATTAAATTTACATCCAGCTCAAAAAAATGCGTAGCGATTAACATTGTTAATTTCAATATGCTCGCTAATGATCATTATCACAACGTATTTCATTTAAGAGAAGATCATACAGATATATCCCTGACAGATGATATAGAGATTCATTTTAGGCGAAATTTCGAAGTTAAAAGACAACAACATTATGATGAATGATGGATTAGTGCGATGGCTATTATTTTTAAAGGGGATAACCAAGTCTAGCTGGGAGGAGTTATTGATGCACGAACCGGAACCGGCGTTGAAAAAAGCCATGAGTGTATTGGAGTTTCTGAGCCAGGATGAGCAAGCACGTCAACAATATATCGACCGTCAGAAATTTCTATGGGATGAAGTTTCCATGATTGAGGGCGCACGAGAAGAAGGTCTCAAGAAAGGCTTGGAGGAAGGCATCCAAAAAGGAATCGAAGAAGGCATCAAAGAAGGCATCAAAGAAGGAGAAGCAGAGAGTAAACGTAAAATCGCAATCAATATGCTCGCTTTGGGGCTTGATCAAGATACCATTATCAAAGCTACCGGGCTAACATTATCTGAACTAGAAGAATTGAAAAAAGAAAAAGAATGATGTGTATTTTCTCTTCACCCAGTTGTATATCCTTTCTTAGCAGAGGCCTTATTGCAAAATTGCAGAGGCCTTTTTTTGTTTTATGTAATGTTTTCTCTCACGTATCTGCAATGAATGCAAATTGGAAGCGGTTCAACCATTGACGGGAAACAGGTCGCACCTTAATATTAGGGAAACAATAAAATACCAACACGAGTCATGGACTTCAGTCGCATGAGAAAAGTCTATATTTGTCTGCTTTTGTCAGTCAAAGCAACAATGCGTTGAAGCGTTCGTTTTGTCCCGCCCTATCGTGTCACTTGGATAACGATGAGGGCATCAACATTTTAGAAGATGGAGAGGGGTTCTCACACATGAAAAAGAAATGGTTAATGTCTCTGATGATGGTTGGATCAATGATCGTAGCGGCAGGTTGCGGAAATAACAGCGGCGGTAGCACAACGACCGAGGGATCGGGCAGCACAACAGGTGAAGGTACGGCAGAAAAATCGTATCGCATCGCGATCTCGCAAATCGTCGAGCATCCATCGCTGGATGCCACACGTGAAGGATTCATTGCAGCGCTGAAGGATGCTGGTCTTGAAGAGAACAAGAACTTGACGATTGACTATAATAACGCGCAAGGCGATTCAACGAACAACCTGTCCATTGCCCAGAAGATTGCCGGCGATTCCAAGAATGACCTGGTTCTAGGGATAGCAACGCCATCCGCACTGGCCCTGGCTCAACAAGTGAAGGACAAGCCATTGCTGTTCGCGGCAGTGACGGACCCGCTGGGTGCCAAACTGGTGAGTGACATGGACAAGCCAGGTGGTAACGTAACAGGTGCATCGGATACGAACCCGGAGGCGATCGTGCAATTGGCTGATTTTATCGCCAATTATTTACCGGATGTGAAGACGGTAGGTCTGGTTATTAACGAGGGCGAACCGAATGCGGTGGTGATGGCGAACAATGCGGAAAAAGCGCTGGCAACACATAATATCAAGCTGGTCAAAGCACCAGTTACGAACACTTCCGAAGTAAAACAGGCAACCGATTCTCTGGTTGGCAAAGTGGATGCCTTCTATATCACACTGGATAACTCGGTAGTTAGCGCAGTGGAAACAATCATCCAGACCGCGAACAAAAATAAAATTCCGTTCTTTTCCAGTGACCGGGATACCGTGGAAAAAGGGGCTTTCGCAACCGTTGGCTTCAAATACTACGATCACGGATACCAAGTGGGTGAAATGGCTGCGGACATTTTGAAAAATGGGTCGCAACCGGGCGACATGAAAGTCACCGTGCCGGACAAGCTGGATCTGATTCTGAACCTGAAAGCTGCTGAAGCTCAAGGCATCACTGTTACCGATGAGATGAAGGCAGAAGTGAAGGACCAGGATAACAACATTATTCAATAATCTGACCGGAGATCCTCCGGCAGTACGGATGCGAGGCGGACGTGCAGGCGGGTTCGCCTCATTCTTTTCGATAGACAGGGAGGAAGCAATGTGAATTTGACTTGGGGTTCAATTGAAGGGGCAATCGAGCTTGGATTGTTGTATGCACTGATGGCATTGGGTGTATATATTACATTCCGCATACTGGACTTCCCCGATCTCACCGTAGACGGAAGTTTTACAACTGGAGGCGCAATCGCGGCGGTCATGATATCCAACGACTTCTCTCCTTGGCTCGCTTGCTTGGCAGCAATGGCTGGAGGAATGGTGGCTGGCGCCTGTACAGGTCTGCTACACACCAAAGGCAAAATTAACGGGCTGTTATCCGGTATTCTGATGATGATTGCTCTGTATTCAATTAATATGCGTATTCTCGGCGCACCGAACAAATCCATTATGGGCATGGATAACCCCTTCTCGGGTGAGCATGTCATGGTTATCATTATCGTAGTTGTGCTGGTATTCAAAATTATGCTGGATCTGTTTATGAAAACAGATATCGGACTGGCACTGCGCGCCACAGGTGACAACAAACGCATGATTCGCAGCTTCGGCGCGAATACGGTTGTGACCACCATTGTTGGTGTCAGTCTGTCCAACGGACTTGTTGCGCTGTCTGGAGCATTTATTGCACAGCAATCCGGTTTTGCAGATATTACGATGGGAATTGGTATGATCGTTATCGGACTGGCCTCCGTTATTATCGGGGAAGCCATTCTGGGTGCAAGAACCGTATTCTGGGCCACACTTGCGGCCGTTGTCGGTTCAATTATTTACCGGATTGTGGTCGCGATCGCACTCCAGGTAGAATGGTTCGACACATCCGATCTGAAGCTGATCACCGCTGTGATCGTTATTATCGCACTTGTTTTCCCAACCATGCAGCGCTCCATGAAGCAGAAAAGCCTGGCTCGCAAACGAACCGAAGAGCTTATGGGCTCGTCGAGCCAACAGGCGAAGGGAGGCATGTGATTATGCTTGAGATTACACAAGTGACCAAACTGTTTAATCCGGGAACGACCGACGAGAAGACTGCGCTGGTTGGCGTAAACCTGACGATGAACCCGGGAGACTTCGTGACCGTGATTGGCAGTAATGGCGCGGGAAAATCAACGTTGATGAACATTATCTCAGGCGTCATGAAGCCAGATATGGGCGATGTGCTGATCAATGATCGTTCCATCAAAAGCCTGCCTGAGCATAAACGCAGCAGTTGGATTGGCCGTGTGTTTCAGGACCCGATGGCGGGTACAGCACCGCATATGTCCATTGAGGAGAATATGGCGATGGCGTACAAACGTGGCAAGGGCCGTGGACTGGGCTTTGGAGTGACCCGTGCAAGACGGGAGATTTTCAACGCCCAGTTGGAGAAACTCGGCATTGGACTCGACAAACGCCCCAATGCCAAAGTGGGCCTTCTGTCTGGCGGTGAACGCCAGGCGCTCAGCCTGCTCATGGCAACATTCACCCAGCCGCAAATTTTGCTGCTGGACGAGCATACGGCTGCGCTTGATCCTTCTCGTGCGGAGCTGATCACAGAGCTGACAGAGACGCTTGTACGTGAGATGAGACTTACAACGTTGATGGTCACACACAATATGGAGCAGGCCATACGTTTGGGCAATCGTCTAATTATGATGGACAAAGGCCGAATTATTTTGGACGTTATTGAAGAGCGTAAGCGCACGCTGACCGTACCTGAGTTATTGGGTGAGTTTGAACGTATCAGCGGTAAAAAAATGGCCGACGATCGCGTGGTGCTGGGTTAAATCCAGGGAGCACCTTGCGATTACCGAAGAGAGCCAGTACATCTCATTACAAAAACCTTTTGCGTTCTCGCAAAGGGTTTTTGTGGTATGTTGAACAGAATAAGGATCACAAGTAGTAAGCATACATAGGAGGGCCAAGCATGTTGTTACAATTCGATGAAGGAACATACACGGTAATCCAGCGTACCGATTCCATCCGCCTGCTGGCGAAGGAATTTGCACTGCTGTATTTTTTGTATGAGAACAAGGAAAAAGCCTTTACTCGCAGCCAACTGCTGGATCGGGTATGGCCCTTGGAATATCCGGTTGAACGCACCGTGGACGACCATGTGTATCGACTGCGCAAGAAACTGAAACGTTGGGAAGAAATTGCACTGGAGACCGTGCGTGGTTATGGTTACCGACTTATCATCCGATCGAATATGGCGATATTGCCCTCTAACCCTTCCGCCCAAGATCAGGAGATGCGAGAAGTGATTCATGGATTGTTCCGCAAATATCATCTGTATGGGCAGGGGAAGTCGATGCTCACGCTGCTGGATCAGCAAGAAGCACTGGGCATTGAGATTGATCCATTTTATCAGCTGTATATCCACTTTATTCAGGGAGATCTGGAATGGTTGATTACAACGACGGAAATTCCCTTCGAGGAACGTTTGTATTGGCTGCTAATTTTTACACATACCCTGATTGAACCATCGGAGAGTTTGCCATTGTACGAAAAGGCTCTGAATTCATCCGCACTGTCTGCCGATCAGCTTCGTGAACTTCGTATTCTGAACATTGTTGAAGTCTACGCAGAGGTGGGCCAGTATGAACGAGCCAAGGCTCGACTCATTGAAACGTATCACGTGATGGAGAAAGATGAACTGGTTCATTTCAGACTTCCGGTAAAGCTCTCAGCGTTGTATGTGGAACTGTGGGGTGGCAGCGGCGAAGCGGTAGAGGATCAGATGTCTGCTCTGCGTTCCGGGTTGAAAGATGCGCCATACTTACGGGAAATCGGACGCTTTCAAGTTATGGAAGGCCTATGGTTGCTTAGACAAGGGAGAATCCGAGAGGCAGAGCCTAGAATGGACGATGGTCTGGACGTATTGAAAATGACATTGAACGCACCGCTATATCTCAATTCGGCTTACCAAATATTGTTGTTCATGGCACACCACCGGATAGAGGGGCGACTTCGCACTAAATACCATCAAATTTATGCGGATATCTCCAAAAGTTACGGCGTGCCTATTTATGGACAACAAATTGTGGATGAAATCCGCACATTTTTATCCCCGTATGCTCCATCCTCTGATCTTCCTCTGATATAACACCCTTATGATTACAGCCAAGGAACATATAAGCCAGCAACAAGGCTGTAATCAGGGGAGGAAGTATACGTATGAACGTCATTTCAAATGAACCCAATCCATCATCCATTTCGTCCAATGGTTCATCCAAAAGCCTATGGACCAACTTCCGCTTCATGCGGATGTTTATTGCTTATTCGCTCGCAACCTTTGGAGATTGGTTTGACGCGCTCGCCATCCAGGTAATGGTCGCTTATCGTTGGGGTGCTGATCCTCTGATCATAGCCCTTATTCCGGTATGTATGGCTGTTCCGGGGATCGTACTTGGCTCGGTGGCAGGTGCACTGGCTGATCGTTTGCATAAGGTGAAAATCATGATGATATGTGATGTGATCACCGTCTTATTAACGATTGCAATTCTGTTCGCGCCAAGTGCGGCTTGGCTGCTGCCGCTTCTTGCTTTACGAGCGATGATGGGGGTATTCCATGTACCTGCGCAGCAGGCACTTACGCGTCAAGTGGTAGCAGAGGAGCATTTGTTTCAAGCATCGTCACTGAACGGTTTTGTGAACCAATGCTCCAAAGTAGCGGGACCGCTGCTGGGTGCAGTCATTGTGGCCGTCTTTTCACCGCAAGTCTGTATTTTAATCAATGCTTGTACACGTTTGTTGTCCGGAGTCGTGTTATGGCCTTTACGGCGTCTAACAGAGGATCCAGAACCTTCTGCATCGGATGGAGGTCCTTTGGAAACGGGGGAGACCGCGGAATCTCTATTCATTCAATGGCAGAAGGGTTGGCGTTTTATCCAGAGCAGCCGCACCCTTCTGAGTACGATTCTGTTTGGTTGCTTTGGATTAATGGCGATCCTCATGATCGATTACCAGTTTACGACGCTGTTTCGGGAGATCAAGCCGGGCAACGAAGCTCTGATCGGCTGGCTGGGATCATCCGCTGGGGCAGGTGCGGTTGTGATTATTCTACTATTGAATCGACTTCCGCGAATCGGGTATGGCTGGGGGTTGGGTGGAGGATATTTGCTGATTGGTGCTGGAATTGCTGCGCTTGGCTGGGTCAGTTCCCAAACGTCCGAGTTCTGGATCATCATCTGGGGCTTATGCATCGGAGTGGGCAATGGACTGTTCATGGTGACGTTGAATTACTTGCTGCAAAAAGAAACTCCGCCTGCCTATGTAGGCCGTGTATTCGGTATTCAAAACTCGCTTTCCAGTGTCGTGCTGGTCATTGCTCCACTCGCTGGAGGTGCCTTGATTCGGAGTGTAGGACCGAGTCCCACATTTCAATATATTGGCATGGCGACACTGGCTATTGGTTTCGCAGGCATGATGCTGCAACGAATCTTATGGAAGGGGCAACAGCCACTTCCGGCAGAGTCGACTGGAGAACTTGGGCAGAAGACAGTCAGACAGCCATAACTGCCATCGTTACGATAAAAAGAAAATGAACGATGAACAGCCGCTACGGTTACTTATCCGTAAGCGGCTATTTCCATCTAATAGGGTAGTGCATCATGCCTCCCACCAAGAGAAATAGGAGGTGGAGGCCATCAGTCCACCAACAGACAGGGATCCGCTCACCGACAGGTTAATGGACTGACCAGGAGGAACCACGTAACGTCCTAACTCATTGGATAGAAAGGGACCTACCTGCAAGGGCATAGCCAATAAGGTTGTGGTACCCGTGGGAGCGGCAGCGGAGAATCGCACCGTTGCAATGCTCGTGTTACTGCTTGATAAATTATTGTTTACCGGTGAGAGTGTGCTCGGTGATGTCAATGTTCCATTTGCAGACAGAGTCATGGTACCACTGAAGGAAGAAAGCAAGTTGAGCGCGACTGTGATTCCACCAGAAAGCCGTGATATATATACATTTTTACCGCTCCCGACTGGGTTGGTCAGTTGGACAGTAGCAATAACACTGCCCCCCAGCAATCCTAGTGTTGTGGAGTTGGTTGAGCCTGCATTGTACAGATTGCCAGTACTACCTGCATTATTCTCAGGTGGAGCCACAATGCCGGGAGAGGTAAACGTATTCGTAATGGATGTATAAACGGGACGGTTTAGCGGGTTGAACACGTGATCATTCGGCATTGTGCACACTCCTTTTTTAAATGATATGTCAGAATTCCCACCAGGAAAGATTAATGGAGGCGGTTTGGGAGCCTGTTCCCGCACTGATGGATAGTGTCTGTCCTGGAGGGACGATGATAGAACCGTTCAGGTTTAACATATACATGCCCGCTGTAAGAGGAATGCTTAACAAGCTTGTTAATGTTCCCGTTAATGTGCCGGTATTTTGCCTTGTTGTCATTACACTCGTATTGGTATTGCCCAACAATGTATTGACTGGCGCAGGTGTGGTACCACCTGTAATGGTTCCGCCGGAATAGACAATGAGTGTAGCAGCTGCGGTTGTACCTCCGCTGATTCTAGAGACGTACAAGGTACGCCCACTGCCCGCTGCATTAACGACCTGCAGCAACAGATTTAGTCCAGCACCTACACTGACATTATTGGTAGTCAGTGCAAATGAACTGCCTGCGGCTGCCGCACCGCCCTCTGGAGTGGACTCAATGCCGGGGGCAGAGAATGTATTAGTCAGTTGAGTATATAAGGGGCCGTTGGATTGATTAAATACATTGGAATTGGTCATATAATCCACCTCCAATCTGTCTGAATAAGATAACCAAAGTGAATTTTTTGGAATGTGCTGCTTCTATGAAAGTTTGAAATAGAGACGTGAAGAGGTTGTACTTGCAGTGTATGTGGGAAAAAGGGGAAGGGTTTGGGATACAAACAGTAAATCCTCAAATAACGGCGTATGCCGTGCCCGTATTTTACATGCAGGCATACGATGCGGAAGCACATTTTTTAAGGGGAAATCGATATGAGTCGAACAGCGAAGCGTAGCAAGAAGAGAACGAACCAAACAACTAAATATGTCAGCCGTCGCCAATCCCGTCGTTCCTGCCGCGCTAAATTGCTGAAACCTCCTTGTTCCCGGATTACTCGTCCCCGGTTCAAGCAGGGTACTTCCTCACGTACGACACTCCCTGGTGCTACTCACTGTTTTACAGAGCATACGTATGTCGGAGCCGAGACAAACGGTAGTATGAATTCTCTTCCGGCTCAAGACACCTCATCGCTCAGCATGTACACATATGGCATTGTAAATCGGGGCGAACATCCGGCTCTTGTGCAGATTCAGATCAGCCCTAATGCCAGGGACTATGCTGTGGACAGCCAGGAAGTGATTGCCGGAGGGCAGACCAAAGCGCTGGTGCCGCTGCGATTCCTGCGTTATACCCGGCTGGTTATCCAATCGGTTGAACCGGATCAGCCGACCCGGCTCGATGTTTATTTTCAGGCACAGCGTATGCCGTAAGAACGTGGAATTCTACAATCGATTTGACCAGGGAGGAGGACGAGGCATATGCCTAACTTTACAACGTTTAACACGAATCCGGATAATCTGAGAACTCTGATTTTTGGTCATGATAGTACAGGCGCAGCCCAGCCGGTTCACACCGATACAAGCGGGAACGTACTCGGAATTATTTTGGATGGTACGATCAGTAATATCTCAGGTCTGACTACCGTTACGATTAATGCCGGAACTATCACAAATATTCTTAACGGAACGATTACCAGCGTCCTCGGAGCAACGATCACGGCGGGTACAATTAACAGCGTGCTTGGCGCAACCATCACAGCCGGAACATTAACAAACCTGCTGAATGGTACAATCACCAGTGTTTTGGGAGCCACCATTACTGCCGGAACGATCACAAGTGTGCTCGGGGCAACCGTGACGGCGGGGACATTAACAAACCTGCTCAATGGTACCATCACC
Source organism: Paenibacillus sp. OK060 (assembly GCF_900101205.1). NCBI lineage: Bacteria > Bacillati > Bacillota > Bacilli > Caryophanales > Paenibacillaceae > Paenibacillus > Paenibacillus sp. OK060. The sequence continues at coordinate 419,743 of NZ_FNFR01000003.1, read as the reverse complement.
AGCGTGCTTGGAGCTACAATCACCGCAGGAACACTGACGAACTTGCTGAACGGTACAATTACCAGTGTACTGGGAGCGACGATCACAGCCGGAACGATCACCAGCGTGCTTGGAGCCACAGTGACCGCGGGAACACTGACGAACTTGCTGAACGGTACAATTACCAGTGTACTCGGGGCGACGATCACAGCCGGAACGATTACCAGTGTACTGGGAGCCACCATTACGGCGGGTACAATCAATAGCGTGCTTGGAGCCACAGTGACCGCAGGGACGCTGACGAATTTGCTTAACGGTACAATCACGAGTGTACTCGGAGCGACGATCACGGCCGGAACGATCACCAGTGTGCTTGGAGCCACGGTGACGGCGGGGACGCTGACGAACTTGCTGAATGGTACAATCACAAGTGTACTTGGAGCGACAATCACAGCCGGAACGATCACCAGTGTACTGGGAGCAACAATCACGGCAGGTACAATCACCAGCGTGCTTGGAGCGACGATTACCGCAGGGACGCTGACCAATCTGTTGAACGGTACAATCACAAGTGTACTTGGAGCAACGATTACAGCCGGAACACTGACGAACTTGTTAAATGGTACCATCACTAGTGTACTGGGAGCTACCGTGACAGCGGGAACGTTAACGAATTTGCTGAACGGAACGATTACCAGTGTACTTGGTGCCACCATTACAGCCGGAACGTTGACCAATTTGTTGAATGGTACCATTACCAGCGTATTGGGAGCCACGATTACGGCAGGTACACTCAGCAGCGTGACGTCCATCTCGCAAAAAAGCTTTCAGGAATCACAGCTTCTCAGCACGCCAACGGCAAACACGTTTACACCGCTTCCGGCGGTCACGACGAGTGTATTCGGCACTTATTCTTTCTTTGTATATAACAGGGGGCCGGGGCTTAACCGGGTCGATGCCCGCGTGGAAATCAGTGCTAACGGTACCAACTGGTACGATGATGTGGACACGGTGACCGGGATTTTGCCAGGCTCGGTCGATGTTCTGGTGCCGCAGCGTTTTCTCAAATATACACGTCTTTCCTACCGCTCCAGTCTGCTGGGAGCATCCAGCACGATTGATGTGTTCTTCAATGGACAAGGCACATAACCCGGTTTGTTGTCATATAGGTACATGGAGTCCCTTTGGTGGGCTTCATGTACTTTTTTTTGCATTGGAGGTGGCTGCATATGCAGAACAGGTTACTCGGAATTCATATGATTGTGCAAAATGAAGAACATCATCTGGCCCGCTGTCTCGACAGCTTCAAGCCGATGGGCAGCGAATGCTTCATTACAGATACCGGGTCAACAGATCGTACACCGGAGATCGCCAGACATTATGGAGCAACGGTGCTTCACGCCCGTTGGGAAGATGATTTTGCACATGCCAGAAATATAAGTTTGCCTCTCGCGAGCACGGAATGGATTCTGTGTCTGGACGCGGATGAGTATGTCATACAGGGATTGGAAGAGCTTTTGGATTATCTACCGAAGGTCCATAAGAGCGTTTCGAGACTGCGGATTACGATAGAGAACCGAATTGGCGAGGGAACGGAAGAGAGTGTCATCTTCCAACCTGTGCGTCTTTTTCGCGCCCACCAAGGATATCGGTATGCGGGGCGTATCCATGAGCAATTGGTTCGTGGAGGAGCAAAGGATGATGGAAAACAAGAAGAAGGCGCTCTGGAAATAAACGACTCCTCTACCCGTGAGGAAGACGGGATCGCTGAGCATGAACCCTTGGCTCCACTGTGTTTGGTTCATGATGGTTATTTGCCGTCCACGATTGCTCTAGGACCTAAACCCTTGCGTAATCTAAAGCTTTTGCAGCTGGAATTAGCTGATCGTCCGGGGCAACCTTTTCACCTCTATAATGTGGGGGTAACATACTGCCAGCTAGGGAATATCGAACAGGCAGCAGAAGCCTTTACTGAATCCTTTCTTCATACACCCCTGCAAGCTCCGTATCGCTCCACCCTGGTTCGGGACTATGCCAAGGTTCTTCTGGCAATGGGGCGCTATGACGAGGCTCATGGGTTATTGGCGGTAGAAAGACAGCGTTATGCAGGGTATGCCGACCTGCATCTGATATATGGAGAGATTTTGGAGCAACAGGGTCTGGAGGAGAGGGCCTACAAGTCTTATGCAAGAGCAACAGATTGCCGGGAGGGCTTCAATGGAGCTGATCTCAAGGACAATAACAAGGCAGAGATTCGAGGCGTACATCAGCAGGCAATTGAGCAAACAGATAAACCAGGAAGCGATGAATTATGTGAGGGCAAGTCCTCTGAAGATGTTCACAGAGAGCCAGCTCGAATGGAAAGATATTACGTAACGGATATAGGTTGCGATAGCTACAAGGCCTATACAGCCATGGGAAGGCTTGCACAGAAAAGAGGCTTTCTGCAGGAGTCTGCTCATCTGTACAGCCTGGCTCTGGGGAGCGAGATCACGTATGCTCCTGCATGGACAGGGTTAGCCGATGTATTGCAGCAATCCGGAGAGACGGATGAAAGCATAACAGAGACATTACTCGCACGCTGGAAAGAGTATTCAAAGAAAGAGCGCTCAAAGGAAGAGGATTCAGATCCGAGCGTAATAACATACGAGGATGATCTGGCGCATGTGGTTTATGCACTTGCTTCCAGTGGAGCATATGGGCAGGCATTGAAATTGCTACATGGAGATGCCCGAAATACGCCTATAAAACATGAAGATTATCTGTATTGGATGTTATGTGCCAACAGGGTATCAGAAGCCTTGCAGTACGTGCAGAATCAGTGGAGTGAGGAGGATATTGCGGGCATTAACTTCCAGCCTGAGCAACGATTGGACTTGGCATTGACCTATTGGACAAATGAATTATCTGTATCCGAATCATTTATGACCGCAGCAGAACCTCAGGAGAGGGATGGCTGGAGACTGCTGAATGGCCTGCTGGATACGGGAAAACGGGTGCATGTCGTGGATGACAGAGATGGGAAAACAGCTCATCAGACGCTTCAGGCCGCAACGGAGCTGAGTAAGAACATATTGACTCGGGCAGTGCAGATGGGGCAACTGGCGTTTGTCAGGAAGTTGTACGAGAAGATGGCTGCAATTAGTCCTGAACACGATGGAAATGGTGTTCGTAGCCGTTGGATGGCCGCTGTTCTTTACCGCCAGGGATACACCATGGCGGCCGCAGATCTGTTAATTCAATCTATGTCACAAGGCGATTTGGATGCGGAAAGCCTCTTTTACCTTGGGGAAGCCGTGTATGCCAAAGGGCATTACAATCAGGCATTGATTCTTTTCCAGCAGGCATTGGAGAATTATTCAGAACAGCGACAGGCGAGAGCTGGAGCTGCTGTCTGTTATATGAGGTTGGCGCTAGAGGTTATCAGACAGGAACGAACTCGCTCTCCCGCTGACAAGGTACTTTTGGCACAACAGACTGTTTTGGATCAGCAACTACGCACCGCAGAGGGTATCCCTTGGCGCACGGTGTTCCGTGCGAAGGAGAGGAGGAACCAGCTTGCCGACCAAGCACATTTCATTATGCATGATCGTGAAGGATGAAGAAGAACTGTTGCCTCATTGTCTTGAAAGTGTCCGCGGGGCGGTGGACGAGATCATTGTTGTGGATACCGGTTCGTCGGACCGAAGTGCTGCCATTGCCAGGGAATATGGGGCAGTAGTTGTGCCGTTTGTGTGGAGCGACGATTTTGCCGCGGCACGAAATGCTGGGCTGGAGCGGGCTTCGGGCGAATGGATTCTTTTTCTCGATGCGGACGAGGCGTTGGATGAGAATGCACGGGAGCAGATCAGAAGCTGGACGGCAGCCAGCGGATGTGACGGATTGTTTTTAAATATCCATAACTATACGGGTTCAGGTCAGCAGGGGGTGACGGTAAATCCGGTATTGCGCCTCTTCAGGAACGAGCCGGAGCATCGGTTTGAGGGTCGGATTCATGAGCAGATTGCGGTGGCAATCTGTCGGAAGAATCCACAGGCTGCTTTTCACGTGACAGACATGATCATTCACCATTACGGGTATCAGACAGCCATTGTGGAGCGCAAGGATAAGGTGAACCGGAATTTGCGTTTGCTTCAACAGGCGGTGGAGGAAGAGCCGGAGCAGCCGTTCCATCACTATAACCTGGGTGTCGAGTATCTGCGGATGGGAGAAACGGAACAGGCGCTGAAGACGTTTGGCGTAGCAAAAGCGGGAATTGATCCAACCCTGACAAGTTATGCACATCTGTTGTTCAAATATGAGATTCGCTGTTTCCAGCATTTGAGTCGCTGGCAGGAAGCATTGGATCATATCCATGATGCTCTTGAACTCTTCCCGGAATACACGGACCTGCTGCATCATCGCGGAGTATGTGAGGAGGCGTTGGGGGAGACCGAAAAGGCAGAACTATCGCTGCGTGAAGCAGTTCGTATGGGGCCGCCGCCAACCATATTTCATACGGAAGAAGGAATTGGAACCTATCAGACCTGGTATAACTTGGCTAGGCTGCTGGAGGGGCGGGCGGATCTTGAAGGTGCTGTGGATGCTTATGTGGAAGCAGTCCGTGCCAAATCGAGCCTGCTGCCGCCCTTGTACCGGATTTTTCGGATCATGCGGGTTTCGGGTCAAGGGCAACACTTGGTGGAGCTGATTAAGGAGCGATTTGCAATTACTTCAGAAGAGGCGATCCAGAAAGTATTGGGCATTCTGGAGCAGTGTCGTTGTTATGATACAGCTGTGAAGTTGTTGCCAGACATATCTTCAGACCTTTCCGGGGAGATGCGGGAGAGGTTATCCATGGCTGAGGCTTTGCTTCAGATTCAACTGGGAAAATGGAACAAGGCACGCCTTAAGCTGGACACGGTACGGCGAAAAAAAGGAGAGCTTTCTGTACCAGCTACCCATTGGATAGAGCGACTAAACTGGATTGAAGGAAGACCAATAGAGGGGAAAGATCAACTGACTGCGTGGCTGTATCGTCATTCGCAATCGGGTACGGAGTCGGAGCCATATCAACAGGCAGAAAGAATCAGTAGTTCACAAGCCGTTGCCCAAAATGACGACTCAAACGTGGCTGCTGGGACAGCATATAATGGCTGGCAGGCAATTGGATTAATGATGGAAGGGTGTGTGCAATCCGGGAAATGGGATATGCTGCATGCGCTGGTTCAGCTTGGTCAGGGGCAGTTGGCAGAAGGAGTGTATCCATTGGTGGAAGGCGCCCGGCAGGAAGCGGGAGAACCCTTTGCCGGAGCCTCCGATTCACGTGTGGGAACCAGCTGGTTGGTGAAAGGGCTTGTCAGTGCTGCCGATCATCACTTGGAGGCATATGCTCAAGGGACAGAAGGAGAGCGAGACCGTTGTTGGCCTGTGGTTCAACAGATTAGGCTGGATTTACCGGGGCCGGATGGTTTTGAGTTTTGAAGATTGAATGAAAGAGAGCAGAACCCCGTATAGGAAGGAGGGAGGATGAACATGCAGACAGGAATCAGCCTGTGCATGATTGTGAAGGATGAGGCCCGGTCGCTTCAGCGATGCTTGGATGCTATTCAGGATGTTGTGGATGAGATCATCATTGTGGATACGGGATCAACGGATGAGACGATCGATATTGCCCGTCGTTATGGGGCGGTTGTCATCAGTGCGGCATGGACCGGAGATTTTAGTGCTGCCCGCAACCTGTCTCTTGCTGCGGCCACTCATCCTTGGATTCTGGTACTGGATGCGGATGAAGTCTGGATGCAGACCGAGCACAATCTGACGAAGATGAAGCGGCTGCTGACCTCAAGTCAGGACGACGTATGGGGCTACTGGATACAGGTCACGAGTTTGCTCGGAATGTCTGGAGAAGAGCGTGTGACGGATGCGGTGTGTCGTTTATTTCGGAATGATCCCCGGATTGCTTTTCAAGGCATGATTCATGAAGAAGTGGCATCTTCGATTCTATCCTTCGCTCCGTGGGGTGTGGTCGATTCCGAGCTTGAGATTATTCATTATGGCTACCTGGAGCACGTTATTGTTGGCAAAAATAAACCCGAGCGCAATATGCGGCTGATTCGCTCCGCTCTCCATAAGTCGCCGGATCAACCGGAACTGTTATATGCCATGGCTGCCGAGTGGTTTCAGCAAGCGAGATACGATGAAGCGCTCAAGTTGTTACAACCTTTGCTGGCAAAGCTTACGCCGGAATGTGGCTATCATTCGGATCTGGTACTCAAAACGGCTTATGCCTGGCGGGAACGTAGCCGCCCAGAGAGAGCACTCGCTATCGTTGAGGAATGGAGGCCGCTGTATGCTGACTTCCCTGACTTGCTGGAGCTTGGTGCTGTGTTGGAGCTCGATCAAGGACGGGATGCTGCGGCGCTCGACTGGCTCAAGCAGGCCAAAGCAGCAGCTTCCACAGCCAGTCGATATACGTCCGTTTCCGGTGCCGGAACGTATCGCAGCCTGAATCTGGAAGGCATGGCCCATGAACGGCTGGGCTGCTGGCAGGAGGCAGCTAAGGCTTATACATCTGCGCTCGCCGTACAGCCCGGCAGCTTGCCAGCATGGCAGCGGCTGTTGCTGCTGGCCGCAGCAAGCGGGCGGCCGAACGCCATCGCAAGCGCAGCCCAGCGGATCAGCCTGCCGCCTGCGGCCTGGCAGTCGCTGATCCCGGCCGCGTTGGATGCGCATCGGCCCGAATGGCTGCTGCGCCACGCGGCATCGCTGTTCGCCGCGCTGCGGGCGCAGCCCCTCGCCGCCGGGCTGGCGCTGGCCCAGCTCGGCGAGGACGCCGCTGCCCGTGCGGCTTTGCAGCCCTGGGCGACGCATGCGCAGCACGGGCCGGAGGCGGCGCTGGTGCTGTGGGCGCTCGGCCACAAGCAGCCCGGCGAGCCCTTCGCCAGTGCTGCTGCGGGCTCAGCGCGAGGCGCAGCCGCGTCGCCGCCAGCGCGGCGTAAGGCCCGCGAGCAGGCAGCCACGCCCGATGCAGCCCGCGCAGCCGATGCGCTGCTGCGGGGCGCCCCGGCCAGCTGCGCCGCGCCAGCGCCGCAGGCCGTGCACGCCGCGGCGCTGGCGCTCGCACGCGTAGGCGCCTGGGCCGCATGGCTGCGCCTGCTGCAGGCCCTGCCGCCCGGCCAGGCGCCGGCGCTGCTCGCGGCGCTTCCGCCTGCGGCCCGCTGCGGGCTGCTGCGCGCGCCCGCAAGTGTGCGTGAAGGGCTGCTTGCGCTGTTCGGCACGCCGCATGGCGCGCAGCAGTCCTTCACGCACGAAGTGCCCGCCATGGTACTGGCGGGCACGCTCGCTTTGCTCGCCGGGCGGCAGCGCACTGCGCGTGATTGGGCCGAATGGGCCCAAGTCACTGCACGGCAACCTGCCGCTTCCGGCAGCCCGACGACGACAATCCCGCCGGGCCTGCACACCCTGCTGCGCCTGACATCACCCGGCGCAGCATCCACCGAAGCATACGCTAACCAGTGCAGCATGCTGCTGGTTCATCTCTAACGCTTAGGCAATCCAAGGGTTTTAAGGATGTAGAGTTAATCTTAATCTATGCCCCTGATCCGTGATCCCGTTTATCCATCCCAATTACTCTTTACGAATAACAGCACGAAAACAACGGATTGCCGGGCCGTACATGTCAGACCAGATGGCATCCTCTGGTTCTTTCACGCTCAGCTTGCCTTCGATCGTCAGTCCGGTAACAGCCATAATCGTCTCCAGCAGGTCCGGACGCATCTCGGGCACATCAAACGTGGCTATCAACCGTCCGTCCGGCTTCAGCACCCTGGCGAATTCGCGAAAGGCGCGCAGCATCGTGCCTGTATCCAGATGCTCCAACACAGAGATGCAGAATACGCTGTCAAACATCTCCGATTCATACGGAAGCTGAGCCAGATTGGCCTGCGCAAGATTTAGTCGGTCCAGGCTCGATTCCGGCAGGTCACGTGCGGCCTGTTCACCAAAATCAGAAGCGATATCCAGCCGGATCGCTTCTCTGGACAAAATACGCTCATCCCAATCACAGGCATGAACTTCCCGGCAGTGCTCTGCTAGCCAGAATTTGAACGGATGGGATATACCACAGGCAGCGTCGAGTACGACGTCTTCCTGCCGCGCAAACAAGCGTGCCCATTCGTACTCGTACGGACGGCTCCACCACGCAGGATGCAGTGGGAAAACCAATGTATCCGTTTTGGGGTCACCCTCCCGAATGTATCTTGATTCCATGAAATCCGTTGCATTTGGCGTATCCATCATCCCCGAATTCCCTCCTTTAATCCTGCTTCTGCCAAAAAAGTTTCCAATACCGTACTCCACCTGCGCCGCCAGTGGGATATGTCGTAGGACAGCGCCGTCTCGCGGGCATAGATACCCAGCCGCTCTCGCTCGGCCCGATCCTGAACGAGGCGTACTAGCGCGGCGGTCAGCGCTTCTTCACCTGGAGGTACCAGCAGTCCGTTGAAGCCATCCTGAATCAGATCATTCAGACCGCCAACATTGGAAGCAACAACCGGAAGCCCACAGCTCATCGCCTCCAGACAAGCGTAGGATGTTCCTTCCGAGAAGACGGTCGGAATCACGGCGATATCTGCCTGATGGTAGGCCTCGCGAATATCCCGAAAATCATACGTGCGCTGTATAATTCGATCCGCATGAGGGTGCGTGCGATGCCAATACCGGAAGGATCGGCCCACCGTGCTGCCTTCAACCAGTTCTCCGGCAAATTCGACCTCTAGATCAGGAAAGGCACCGAGCAGTCGGTCAGCTGCCAGCATCATCGGAATAATGCCCCGTTCCATGCTGATGCGGCGTGGATATAAAATGCGCAGTGGACGGGAAGGGCTCACATGGATTGCGGCCGTTGTGTCATTCTCCTGCTCCTTCAAATGATCACCCGTTAGCACATTTGGCTGGTGACCAGCCATGCCCTGTCTGATATTTGGCGAGTCCAGTTCTTCAGCGATTACTGTCACCTCGGATCTGTCCGCCCGCACCATGCCGTTTCCATCGTTTCTTTCCCCCACGGATGACAAAGCATTCAACCCCGAGATGGCAGCTTCACTATGATCTTCATGACTTGCAAGATCCTTCTTCCATGCTGCCAGCCATTCTTCTTCCTGTTCATGCTCGAATGTACGCCTTGGCGGAGCAGGCATGAAGTAGGAGGTATCCACTGCATTGGGAATGAGCACGACCTGACCGGGATCGGCAAACGTACAAGCAGCACGGCAAAAGGTCTGAAAATGCGAATCGACCGACACGATGCGTACAAGTCCATCCAGTGCCAGCTGAATATGCTCCGCGACTTGCTGCTTGGTTTCGAGCGGCAGTGCGGGACGATCCCAGTTAATACCGTGGCAGATGCCGAGACTGCCCGGCTTGTAGGCAATGGGCTGCCACAGGCAGCTTGCATAGATCACAGGTCCTCGTGCTGCGGCAGCCATTCGGGCAAAAGCTTCGGGCACATCATTCATATCGTAGGCATATCCGTATACATCAATCTGTTCCGTACGGGTCTGAAAAGCTTCAAAATAGGACAGTTGATGAACCTCGGGGATGTGTCCCAATCCGCGGATTACACTGCATAATTCCAGGACGTAACGCTCCAGACCGCCCCCGAACACCCGGCTGAATTCCCGGTTATATCCATCGGTGAAGCTGTGTGTCAATATGCTGACCACGCCCATTTCACTGCTCCTCCTTCCACGGAATCAGTCGGGGCTCCGGATCAAGAATCGATTCATAGTGCTCCAGGCTGCCCCACTCGCCGTGTGGATCAATTCGTTTATAACGCAAATATTTCCGAACCCGATCCTCCAGACTTCCGGCCCAGCCAAGATGCTGGACTTTCAATTCTGTGCTGATTCCAGGCAATACAGTGCAGGGCAAGGGAAGACGAGGCACATGATGATTTTGCTGCGGATAAAAATAAGGATAACCTGGCATATAACGGACCAGGGAAGCGGTATGACGTCGGTGAAGCCCCCAAAGGTTATCTTCCCGATAGTGGGTTCGTCCGCCCCACATATCGTAGAAGCGGAAAGCGATCCAGTCCGCGTGATCCTGGTTAATCAGAGCGCGTATCGCTTTCTTCGCTTCCGTGCTGTATAGCTCATCGGCATCAACCGAGAGCAGCCAATCCGGGGAGGTACCTGCCGCTGCTTGCCATAGAGCGTTGCGTAATCGCCATTCCTCCGCAAATAATGGCTTTTCCAGCACTTCCAGACGAACGACCTTGGGATAGGCTCTGCATATATCGGGTGTGCCATCGGTGCTGGCATCGTCCACAATGACAATCTCATCTACGAATTCACTCAGATCGTCCAGCACTTCCTCCAGATATCGCCCGCGCTCGTTACGTACCTGAAGCATGGCGGTCAGTTTATTGCCCTGACTTTTACGAACCCTACGAACGGAAAACGGCTCTCTGAATAGGTCTGTATCCTGGTGTTTTGCAGCATGCTGCTGATCGCCTTGCCCCTCTGGGTCAGCATGCAGCGATTCCAGCGTTTCCGTTGGAGTATGAGTTGTTTCGGATCGTATATCCTTGTGCACCATCGGTCCATTCACATGTTGTCTGCGCTTCTTCGGGTCCAGCATCATGGCACCTCCCCCAGCAATTGCTGGACGGCTTGATCCAACAGCTCCATCTCGACGATTCGCGCAAGAGCATCTTCATCCTCCAGTGCCGTCTCCAGAAATTGTCTCACCGCCCCGTGACGTTCTCCGCGCAGAGCCAGAGCTAGACCCGATAGCTGCCGATAATCCTGTCGGCTGGGGCTATCCTGAATATCTACTGCATGCACCAAATCTAATGCATCTTCCACACGTCCAGTCTCCTGATAGATACGAAATTTCCAATGCCGTGCCGTTTCGCCTCCGAGTTCATCCAAAATGTGCAATGCATTTCCATAGTCATCATTCAGACGCAGTAGTTCTGCCCGGACAAGCTGTTCCTCCCCGGCCTCAAGCCAGCGACAGAGTTGTTCATAATGGTGCCGTTCCTGCTCGTTACCTGCGCTGATTCCATACACCTGCAACGCATTCTCGATTTCCCCGGCCCTTGCATGAATGGCGGAGAGGAATCGATAGTGGGAGCTTACACAATCATTGCGCCCGTTTAATACCGCGTGAGAGAAGGCTTCCTTGAGTGAAGTGGCCGCTCTGGAATCCTCTAGCACATATTCATAGGCTGCCAGCAAAAAGGAAATCGTCTCATGCGCTCCTGCTTTGGAACGAAGCTGACGATAGAAGTCGGCCTGCACACTGCATTGCAGCTGGGTGACCGTATCCTGAACACCCGAGAGCGTCTGTCGCAGCGCATGCAGGAATAGCAGTTCATAGTCCCGGAGAGGGACCTCGAGGTCATCCTTTTGCATGACACCAGCAGGAGAGGTATCCTCTCCATTCAGCCAGATGGCGCGTACGCCCTGGAATACCAGCTTCATATAGCGTGTTTCTGAAGTCGTGCCCACCAGATCGGCGATACCGACCAGTCTTGAAATGCAGCTCTCCCATAAGGGAGACTCCGCTTCTTCACCAACTGGCTCGGGAAGAAGTACAATACAGAGCCCCGGATGGAGCGAGGCTGTGGCGGTCAGCCAGTAGGGATGCGCAACCACAGCAACCGTACGGGGCTCCTGCAGCAATTGTTCTGCTTCGGGAAGCGTGATGACGGTGATATTCGCAGGCATTTCCTCGGAGCGCTCCAGGCTACTGACATAGTAGACAAGCCCTTCCGCAACCATCAGAGCAGCGATGTCTGGATAGGGAAAAGCAGACCATCCTCCCTTCCGGGGGAAAAGGACATAACGAAAGGCAGGCAGGGCCGTACTTGACTCTTCTACATCTACCCCTTGATAAGGCTCCGGGTCCGGGATCGGAGACAGCTCTTCCATTGATGAATCACCTCACTTGATTTGCATTTTTGTCCGTTCATGGATTGAAGCAGTACCATCTGATAAACATCGGATTGGCGCTGCTTTGAATGATACCAATGAATCCAATAATTCAATATGTAATGCCTTTTTTGCCCAGCGTATTTTATGCCTGAGACTAACATATGGGCGTTCCGTCCTAAACATGAGCATCTTCCGTGAATAGACGAAGCTGGCAAGCTCTAACATTAGGCTTGTTTTTTTCTATTGTGTGACCATCGTCACTTTTTTTTGCTGTCATGGCAGGGTTTGTGATAATTGTCACATGTATAAAATAGTCTATCTGGCACAATACGTTCATCAATACGTGTTTGGCTGACAGAAACTGAAGAAGGGGCTTCAATGCCAAATACGAAAACTGCGATATGAACAGAAAGAAGGGGTAACGGTATGGATCCGATCATGTTATCGCGTATCCAATATGCGCTCACAACGATTTTCCATTTCTTTTTTGTACCGCTGTCCATTGGTCTTGTACTGCTGGTAGCGATTATGGAGACGTTGTACGTAGTGAAGGGTAAGGAAGTTTACAAAACGATGGCCAAATTCTGGGGCAAACTGTTCCTGATTAACTTTGCCGTCGGTGTGGTCACGGGTATCTTTCAGGAATTCCAGTTCGGCATGAACTGGTCCGAGTATTCCCGGTTTGTAGGGGATGTGTTCGGTGCGCCACTGGCGATTGAAGCCTAGCTGGCGTTTTTTATGGAGTCTACCTTTATTGGGCTTTGGATTTTCGGATGGGATCGCTTGTCCAAGAAAGTGCATCTGGCCTGCATTTGGCTGGTATTCATCGGTACATTCTTGTCCGCGCTGTGGATTCTGGCAGCCAACTCATTCATGCAGCATCCGGTTGGCTTCGAGATTAACAACGGCCGCGCCGAGATGAATGATTTCTTTGCACTGATTACGAATGGTCAGCTACTAGTGGAGTTCCCACATACGATCTTTGGCGCATTAATGACAGGTGCTTTTGTGGTAACTGGGATTAGTGCCTATAAGTTGATGAAGAAGCAGGATGTGGAGATCTTCCGCAAATCGTTCAACATTGCCATCATAATTGGTCTGGTTTCCTCGCTGGGCGTTGCCTTCTCGGGTCACTTCCAGGCGCAATATCTGGTGGAGATGCAGCCTATGAAAATGGCGGCCAGTGAAGGAACATGGACGACGACGGAAGATCCGGCACCATGGACGGTGGTAGCCTTTGTTGATCCGGACAAACAGGAAAATTCCGGCGAGATCAAAATCCCTGGATTGCTCAGTTATCTGTCCTATAGCAAGTTCTCTGGCAGTGTCAAAGGCATGAAGGAGCTGCAAGCGGAGTATGAGCAAACGTATGGACCAGGGGACTATATTCCACCGGTACGGACGACGTTCTGGAGCTTCCGCATCATGATTGCTGCGGGCGGATTGATGATTTTGCTAGCGATCTACGGTACATTCCTGGCGATGCGCCGCAAATTAGAGGGAGCAGGCAAATGGTTTATGCGCTTGATGGTGTTTGCCATCTCTCTGCCGTTTATCGCCAATACATCGGGATGGATTATGACTGAGGTAGGAAGGCAGCCGTGGACGGTATTCGGTTATATGACGACGGAAGCCGGGGTATCCCCGAACGTAAGCGCAGGTCAGATTTTGTTTTCCACCATCGCATTTACAGTCACTTATGCAATCCTGGGAGCGGTGATGGTCTATCTGTTCGTTCGTGAAATCAAGGCAGGGCCATATGCAGTCGAAAAGCCGGAGGAGCATGATGAATCGGCCGATCCGTTCGGCGTGGATGGGGGTTATTCTGTTGTCACTAAGTGAATTGTGGTTTTTGCTGATTGCCGTCTTGTTTGTTGGTTTTTTCTTTCTGGAAGGTTTTGATTTTGGTGTGGGCATGTCCACTGCAATGATTGGCAAAACGGATCGTGAACGTCGTACTCTAATCAACTCGATCGGTCCGTTTTGGGATGGCAATGAGGTCTGGCTGATTACGGCAGGGGGTGCAATGTTTGCAGCCTTCCCGCATTGGTACGCCACGCTGTTTAGCGGGTTTTATCTGCCACTGGTCGTGGTGCTGCTGGCTTTGATCGGCCGCGGAGTTGCCTTTGAATTCCGCAGCAAGATGAGACATGAACGCTGGCGCAAAACATGGGACATCATTATCGTAGTCTCCAGTGCGTTACTGCCATTCCTGTTCGGGGTTGTTTTCGCTACCTTGATGAAAGGACTGCCTATTGATGCGCAGATGCAGCTCCGTCCCGGCTTCCTGGACATCGTCAATCCGTATACGGTTGTAGGTGGGTTGAGCGTTACGTTGTTGTGTCTGGTGCACGGTTTGCTGTTTGCTTCATTGCGGACCGTCGGAGATCTTAGAGAACGTGCCCTGAATATGGCCAAAAAACTGATGTTGCCGCTGGCCGCGATCCTCGTGATCTACGCTGTGATGACATACTTCATGACCGATGTGTTTGCCGTACGCGGCTGGGCTCTCTGGATTATGGTTGTCCTTGGCGCTGCTTCATTGGGTTTGGCCGCTTACTTCGTGCGACAGAAACGTGAAGCCTGGGCTTTCGGCATGACTGGAGCCGTGATTGCAATCGCGTTTGCCTCCGTATTTATCGGTCTGTTCCCAAGGGTCATGGTGAGTTCAATGGGTTCGGCGTTTGACCTGACGGTCTACAATGCTTCATCCGGTGCATATTCGCTAAAAGTGATGACGATTGTGGCTTGTACGCTGCTTCCGTTTGTACTCGGTTATCAGATCTGGAGTTATTATATTTTCCGCAAACGTCTGAACGACCAGCATCACCTGGAGTACTGATATGGGACGGGGGCTGTTGAAGCTGCCGGGCATTCGACCGGTACTGGCGCTGGCTTCAGCGCTGGTACTGTTGCAGGCAATGACGATTATCATGCAGGCGAAATGGCTGGCACAGGCGATTACGGCATTGTTTCAAGGTTCACCTGTAACGGAGCAGTACCCAGTGCTGCTGTTGTTCCTGGCCGCTTTTGCCGCCCGCTATGCCCTATCGTTCTGGTTGCAGCTCATCGCTTCGCGGTACGCGGAGAAGACAGGGAACGATCTGCGTAGACAGATGGTGGAGCAGTGGTTCCGGCTGGGGCCGCGTTTTGCCAAAACGGAAGGAACAGGGCACCTGGTAACCTTGGCACGCGAAGGAACAGCCCAGTATAAGACGTATCTTGAACTGTTTATTCCCCGAATGCTGGGGATGGGGTTCACGCCAATCGTTATTCTGTTCTATGTCTTCAAGCTGGATATGATGTCCGGGGTTATTTTGACGCTGACGCTGCCGATCCTGATTGTGTTTATGATTTTGGTGGGGTTGGCTGCACAACGCAAGATCGATGGACAGTTCAAGTCGTACAAAGCGCTGGCCAACCATTTCGTAGATACGCTCCGTGGACTGGAAACACTCAAAACACTGGGACAAAGCGTTAAGCATGGAGAAACAATCGTTCGGGTCAGTCAGCGATATCGCAAGGCTACGATGTCTACGCTGCGTATGGCTTTTCTGTCCTCCTTCGCACTCGATTTCTTCACCATGCTGTCGGTGGCTTCGGTGGCGGTTGGATTGGGGCTGCGCCTGACGGAAGGACATATGCTGCTTGGACCAGCGCTGACCGTACTCATTCTCGCACCGGAATACTTCCTGCCTGTACGAATGGTAGGCGCAGATTACCACGCTACACTGGACGGCAAAGAGGCCGGGGAAGCGATCAGCCAGATGATTGAACGAGGGAAAATGGCCGAACGTAAGCAAAAGGAAGTATACACAAGTGCTGTTCTGCATGGGGTGTCAGAAAAGAACGGAGAATCCTCCTCGCCTGAGCCTTCTTCTGGCCCAAGTGATGTGAATCCATCCACCATACGGGTGGTGTTACGTGAGGTAAATGCCCAAAGTGACGTGGCTGCTTTCTCATTGAAACCCTCTTGGGAGGCGACGAGCAGACTGGCGCTCACTAACGTACAGGTACGGCATCAGGAAGACGGGCCATGTTCGCTGAATGATGTGACGTTTCAGGTTTCTGGTCTTGGCAAAGTAGGGATTATCGGAGCGAGCGGAGCAGGGAAATCGACCCTGATTGATGTACTGGCGGGTTTCCAGCAGCATACTTCAGGTCAGATCTTATATAACGGCCAGCCCTTATCTCCAGAGATGATGGAAGATTGGAGAAAACAAACGGCGGCGATTCCGCAGCATCCAACTATTTTCAGTGGCAGCTTAGCGGATAATGTTCGGTTCTATATGCCTGAAGCTTCGGATGCGGAGGTGGCTGACGCCATTCACGCAGCAGGTCTGCATAAGCTTACCTCCTCCTTGCCGAATGGGTTGCAGGAGCCGATCGGGGCTGGGGGAAGGCAGCTCAGTGGGGGACAGGAGCAACGGGTAGCTTTGGCGAGAGCTCTGCTTAGTGCGCGCCCGATCCTACTGCTGGATGAGCCGACTGCGCATCTGGATGTGGAGACCGAGTATGAACTGAAACAGACGATGTTAACGCTGTTTGAGGGTAAGATGGTGTTTTTGGCAACACATCGACTGCATTGGATGCCCCATATGGATCGCATTATCGTGATGGAGGGCGGCACGGTTGCAGAGACAGGAACACATGAGGAATTGTTGGCCCGACAAGGCGTATATTACCAGATGATTCAGGCCCAGATGGAGGCGGTGTAAGATGAAAGCCGGATATGAGCAGACAGAAACAGCCCGGAGCGGGAGCAAAAAGAATAGCTGGATCACTCCGTACGTGGCACAGTACCGCTGGAGACTCGTGGCAGTCATTGCGCTGGGGATATGCGCTACATTATGTGCTGTGCTGCTGCTCTTCACCTCCGGGTTTCTGATCTCCAAGTCGGCGCTCCGTCCTGAAAATATTTTGATGGTATATGTACCTATCGTGGGTGTTCGTGCATTTGGGATTTTCCGTGCCGTATTCCGGTATGTCGAACGTCTGGCCGGACATGATGCGGTTTTGCGTATACTGGCGGATCAGCGCGTGAAGCTGTATCAAATTTTGGAGCCGCAGGCATTGTTCCTGCGCTCTCGTATGCAGACGGGAGACGTACTTGGTGCCCTCGCAGAGGACGTAGAACGACTGCAGGATATTTACCTGCGTACGGTATTTCCAGCGGTTACCGCGCTCATGATGTACGGTGGAGCTGTTGTGGTCTTTGGCAGCGTTGATCTGGGGTTTGCACTGTGGATGGGGTTGTATATGCTGTTTCTGGTTGCCGTGCTGCCTGCCATCTCCCTCCGCGTGACGTGGAAGTTGCGGGTGCGACTAAAGCGGGAGAACGCCAAGTTGTACACTCGTCTGACAGATGGTGTGCTTGGCCTCGGGGATTGGATAGCGAGTGGACGAGCTGAAGAATTTGTACGTCGGCAGGAAGTGACTGAAGGACAGGCGGATATGATTCGACTCCGCTTGCGGCAATGGACGCGCTGGCGTGATCTGATTGCCCAATGTGTGATCGGACTAATGGTGGTATCCGTGACCTTATGGGCGGGAAGTGCGGCTTCTGCCGGACAGCTGCCTGCAGTCATGATTGCTGCATTTGTGCTGGTGTTGTTTCCACTCACGGAAGCACTGCTGCCCGTAGGAGATGCGGTGGAGCATATCCCGCAGTATCGTGAATCGCTGGAACGATTGCAGCACTTGGAAGGTGAAGAGCATCAGCCAGAACAGTCTGGAACCGAAGAAGCGACAGCATCAGCCGGAGCCAAAAAGGATATGACCACAGGTATATCAGGCAGCAATCCCGTAGAAGGACAACATCTGGGTTCTCTGGAGCGTAAGGAAAAAGCTTCGGACCGACGTATCCGCCTACGCATTCCGCCCAGGCTGCGAGCCGACATTCAGATCGATCAGGTGAGTTATCGTTATACGTCAGGTGCTCCATTGGCTGTGCAGGAGGTGTCTCTTCATCTTCCGCAGGGCAAACGCTTGGCTATTCTCGGTCGCAGCGGCGGCGGTAAATCAACCCTCCTGAAGCTCATTCAGGGAGCGTTACTCCCATCCGCCGGGAACGTATTCATCAATGATCTTCCGGTACAAACGATGGGCGAAAATATAACGGATGTCATTGCAGTGCTGAACCAAAGTCCACATCTATTTGATACAACAGTAGCTAACAATTTGCGTATCGGCCGTCCTTATGCAACAGACGAAGAAATCCAGCGAGTGGCTGCGCAAGTAGGTTTATCCGATCTCATTGAATCTTTGCCGCAGGGTTATCATACCCCGATGCTGGAGACAGGACTTCGTTTCTCTGGTGGAGAAAGACAGCGGATTGCACTGGCTCGGGTACTTCTTCGCGAAACGCCTGTCGTTATTTTCGATGAACCGACTGTAGGACTTGATCCTGTAACGGAGCGAGCGCTCATGCGGACGATTCTGGACAGCATGCAAGGTAAAACAATGATCTGGGTCACCCATCACCTGATGGGAGCGGAACGGATGGATGAACTTATTTTTATGGAAAATGGACAGATCACCATGCAGGGTTCTCACGAACAATTGCTAGCCCGGGAAGAGCGTTATCGCCGTCTCGTTGAACTTGATCGACCGGGTTGGGCAGATGGGCAGCAACCTGCGGTCACGCTACCACCTGTAGCCTCAAGATAAGAGCGAATATAAGGTGCAGGTGCAGATGCAGGCAGGGCAGGGATCGGATAGAGTATGGCGCGTTGACAGAAGTTTGTGCACGAATCGGTAGTTACTCTATTAAAAGGATAATTCACTTCGTCAGTGAAATAGCAAAGAGACGAGCCACAGGATCAGTGGGCTCGTCTCTTTTTTTACATCTTTTGTTGAAACGTTTGTTACTAATATTACATCTCTACCAGCATCAAAATAATGGAAGAGAGGCATAGACAGGTACTGATGAGATACAGGACGCCAACCACCTGTTTGTGATTCAGGCCAGCGCGCAGCAAGCGATAATGGGCTTGACTTGCATCTGCCTGATAGATGGCTTTGCCTTGAATGAAACGTTTGATGACCACAAAAATGTTGTCGAAGATCGGCACACCGAGTGCCAAAATCGGAATGAAGATAGACAGCATGGTCGCTTGTTTGAAAGCACCATCCAGGGCGATTACCGCCAGGATGAAGCCGAGAAACGTAGCTCCTGCATCGCCCATGAACACCTTGGCGGGGGCTTTGTTATATTTCAGATAACCCAGGGTGACCCCGACCAGCGTAATGGCCATAAGGGCAGAATCGGTTTGGCCTTTGGTCATTGCCACGATAAACAGTGTAATGGCTGAGATGGCGGACAAACCGCCTGCCAGTCCGTCCATGCCGTCCGTGAAGTTAATGACTGTTGTCACACCGAAGATCCACAGGATCGTCAGAATAAATTGCAGCCAGATCGGAAGCATAATGTATTCGGAATTGAAGGGATTCACGAACCCGGTGAACGCAATGCCGGAAGCAAATACGAGCACTGCGGCAGAGATCTGTACGAGCATCTTGGGCAGGGCAGGGAAGTCTTTGCCTTTGGTTTTGTACCAGTCATCAACTGTACCAATCGTTAACAGAAGCATTCCGCCGGCGACCAGGGCCGCCGTTTCCCATGAAATTTCTTTCGTAAGAACAATGTATGTCAGGAAGAATCCAGTAAATATCGCGTAACTCGCCGTCAGTGGAATGGGCTGCCTGTGCAGCTTACGCTCCACATCTTCTCGGGGCTTGTCCACAAAATCGAGCCGATGTGCCAGTCGACCAAGCGGCGGAATAAGCAGAACCACGACAGCAAAAGACAGCATAAAAGCCAGTATGTATACCATAAATTCGCTTGATTCACTCCTATCTACCAATTTCCCCCTATTATACGAGCTAAACAGGAAATCTGTCGATGTCATTATTGTAACCTAAGCTTCTACCCAGATAGTTTAGTATGTTCTCCCCTTTGTGAAAAACCAACCACCGGCTACGAACACGATGAAAAGCACAAGATTAAATCCAACACCCTTGATTAGTGAGTCGTTGAATAACAATGCTTCGAAAAAAGAAACAACATGAGCGCGTAGCGCGGGAATCGCTGTTCCGGTTGGAATCGCCACAATGAATAGCACCCACAGCAGCCAGCCGACAAGGTGGTGGTAGCCGGAGATTAGCATGCTTAGGAGCGCCATCGTCATCAAATAAAAAATAGTTTGGTAGAGAAAAGAACCTGCCACGCCAAATTCGTTCCAATGAAACGCTTCAATAAGGTTTACGGTGTTTTTGTGGAGTAGATTCACTTCAAGCATAGGCCATAAAGAATTAAATAAAGCGATGGCCACTGCCCACACAGCATAAACGAATTGAAGACCAAAAAAATATTGTTTTCGGCTTGCTCCTAAATGTACGATGCGGTTGTAATAGCTAAGCGGAAGTACGATTGCGAAAATGAGCAAAATAAGCAGCAGCAGGTTGCCATCCGCGATTCCTGTGTTCTGACTGCTGTCTATAAAGAGGCCAACAATGAATTCTGCCAACCTGCCAAGGAGGATTAAAATAATGACCATCCATATATAAATCCTCATTTGCAAATAGGTCGCCTTTAAATGAACGGTCAATGCACCCAATTTAACGACCTCCTTCGATTAAATACGAAAAAAACTTCTGAAGCGTCAAATTTTCAATCGTTATGTCTAGTTTGCGGGCCTGCAGCCTGTCCTCATCGTTGAATTTTTCGTAGACGGCGGCAAGCTTTCCGTGGCCGTAAGATTCTGTATGTAATACTCGCTTTCCTTTTGTGAACAAAGCTACGGCATCTGAATTTCCGCGAATCAAATAAGCTGCCATCCGTATCCGATTCATCTCGTCATGAAGCAGGAGAGAGCCCTCATCAATGATATAGACTCGCTCTGCGATTGGGGCGATTTCATCAATCAAATGCGTAGAAATTAAAATCGTACGGGGATGATTGGCGTAATCCTCCAAAAGCTCCTTGTAAAACCTTTCCCGCATCAATACATCAAGGCCAAGCACTGGTTCGTCGAATAATGTCAACGACGATCGGCTAGACAGACCGATAATGTTTCCTACGAGTGATTCTGTGCCTCTTGAGAGCTGCTTGATTTTTTTGTTGGGATCAAGCTCAAACGTTTGAAGAAGCTTATGAGCAAACGTCCAATCCCAATTGGGATAGAAATTTGCAGCGAACTGCAAAATCTCAATCAATCGAGCTCCTCCAAATAGCTTGTTATTCTCCCGTACGAAACAGCAATCTTCTGGTAGGGCTCCTTTACCCAACTTTTTACCTCTTATCTCAATGGTGCCATCATTCGCGAAGAATCCACCTGCTATGATGTTTAGCAAGGTTGTTTTGCCTGCGCCGTTTCGTCCGAGCAAGCCGTAAATAACGTTTTCCTCGAGCTGTATATCCAGATCCCGTAATGCATAGGTTCGACCATATTTCTTATTTAATTTGTCGCAACTCACCAAGATGCTCACAATGAATTCATTCCTTCCTTAATTGTTTAATCATCTCAATGATATCCTCGGTTGCCAGTTCAAGTTTGTCAGCTTCACAAATGAGATTGGACAGCAATTCCTTATAAAAACGATTTCTTCGCTTATTCTTAATCTTTTGTTTGGCATCAGACGAGACATACATGCCAAGCCCTCTTTTTTTATACAATATTTCTTCATTTACGAGCAGGCCAATTCCCTTCACAACAGTCGCTGGATTGATTTGAAAGAGCTGAGAAAACTGAGCAACGGAAAGAATTTGCTCATCCTCTCGGTAAGTTCCGTTGAGAATATCGTCCTCAATGATATCTGCTACTTGTTGAAAAATTGGCTGCTTTTCGTCGAAAGTGACGTTCATTACCTCACCACTCAGCATTGTAGTTTGTTACACATCTAGCAGGAAAACATAACTTATATGCGAAAATTTGTCAATAAACAATCGTTCTGAAGGATAAGTGATGATTTTTTTTACACTGAGTCCAGTTATTGACAATTGATTGCGATGGAATTATAGTATGCTACATGAGTGACATACTCATACACTAACATACCTACATAAATAAAAATACACTTGCAACAGGGAGCGCTCCAGAAGTATGTCAAATAAATAATGGGGAGAGAGAAATTTATGAAAACATTAATTGAATTTAAAAATGTAACGAAAGAATACAAAATTGGCGAAGTGCCGATCAAAGCGCTGAACGGTGTTGACTTTACCATTAACGAGGGTGAATTCGTTGTTGTTCTCGGTGCAAGCGGAGCCGGTAAAAGCACGATTCTCAATATACTTGGTGGCATGGATACGGCAACCTCGGGTAAAGTGACTGTTGGCGATAAGGATATTACTAGCTTTAACGAGAAGAAGCTTACGGGATATCGCGCCGAGAAGGTAGGTTTTGTCTTTCAATTCTATAACTTAATTCCTAATTTGAATGCTTTAGAGAACGTTGAATTCGCCACTGAAGTATGCAAAGACCATCGGGATGCCAAAGAGATATTAAATAAAGTCGGCTTAAATAATCGTATAAAAAACTTCCCGTCCCAGCTCTCCGGAGGAGAACAGCAGCGAGTTGCTATAGCACGAGCCGTTGCAAAGAACCCTCTGCTATTGCTATGCGATGAGCCGACTGGTGCGTTGGATTATGTCACTGGCAAGTCGGTTTTGAAGCTGCTTCAGGATTTGAATACGGAAACGAAAAAATGTGTTGTGCTGGTCACGCATAACTCCGCGATTGTGCCGATGGCGGATAAAATCATTCGGGTGAAAAGCGGAAAAATCGAAAGCGTAACGGTCAATGAGCATAAACAAAGCGTTGAAGGGATTGAGTGGTGATGAAATTATTCAAAAAATTGATAAGGGATATCAAGCAATCGATCGGTCAATTTCTGGCCTTTGTATTGGTTATCACCATAGGCGCTTTTTTCTACACGGGGTTGGTTACGTTAAGCAATAATCTTAGCTCTTATTCAAAGAATTACTTTCAAACTCATAATTTAAGTGACTTAAACGTTTACTACGACCAAGTATCCAAGCAGGATATGTCGAAGTTGAGTGGAATTGAAGGGATAAAGAAGGTGGAGGGACGGTATACCTTTGATGCGACGCAATCATTTGGTGATACTAAAGCAACTTTAAAGATCCACTCCATCCCCGAAATCAATAGCATTAATACGCCTACTATAATTGAGGGCAACATTCCGTCTCGCCAGGATCAAATCTTGCTTGATTCCCATTACGCCAAGGAGCACCAGTACAGAGTCGGGGATCAAATGAAGTTAAGCGTCAATGACCAGGAAGTGCCATTCACCATTAGCGGCTTGGGCGAAAATGTGGAATATGCCAAAAAAAACGAAACTCAGGACCATAAAACTTCGGGATTTGCATATGTGGCTGAAGCGGGAATTCCTCGAATCGCAGGTAACCTTTATTATAATGAGGTTTTAATTGACGCTGAAGAAGGGTACGATATAGACCGATTAGGCCAAAATGTTGAAGCGCAGTCTCAACAACTTTCTTATGTAAGCCAAATAAGTAAAGACCGAACATTCAGTTACTCGCAACTCCAACAAACAGTCTATAACAATAAATTAATGAGCAAGGTTATTCCGCTAGTTCTCTTTATAATCGAAGCCATCATTCTCTTCCTCACCATGTCTCGGATCATCGATTCACAAAGGAACCAGGTAGGAATTATGAAGGCTTTAGGAGTGAAGAACAGCAGTATCATGCTCCATTACATGGGGTTCCCGATACTTGTCGGTATCATAGGTTCCATTCTTGGCTGTATCGTTTCGGCAATCATATTTGTTCCAATGATTGAGGCGTCAAATGCTAGATCCTACTCTTTGCCGAACATAACATTCTCCTTATCCCCCTTCTCGATCATTATGCCTATCCTGTTCTCGAGTGCATTCGGCATGCTGGCTTGTTACTTGAGCGGCATAGGTATTCTGCGAGAACACGCAGTACAGGCGATGAGGCCTAAACCGCCGAAGAAGATGAAAAAACTGCTCATTGAACAGCTTCCGAAAATTTGGGGAAGTATTCCCTATAGCAATAAACTCATTTTGAGAAACATCTTTCTTAATAAGCAAAAGGCGATAGCAAGTTCCGTTGGCGTTGTTGTGAGCACAGTGTTGTTGATCACTGCGTTCGGGACACAAACGTCCTTACAAAGGGTCGCCGACCAGATCGAAGAGGTGAATACCTATGATCTGAAGGTTGAATACACGAGTGGGGCAGAGCTAGAAAAGGTGGAATTACCCACTGGGATTGAAAGCAGTTATTATCAATCGACCTTTCCTGTGGAATTCGCCAAGGGAGATGATCATGAGAATGCCACTCTAACCGTTACGCAGAAGTACAACGCACTTATCCAATTTTTCGACGGGAAAGATAATCCGATAACACTTATGGACAGTGGTGTGCTGGTACCAAAATCATATGCGGATCACTATAAGGTTGCAATAGGGGATACGATCCGAATTCGATTCACTGATCCTTCGTTTGCGAATAAAACGGTCGATATGAAGGTTGCACAAATATCTAATCAGTATTCCAATCCGTCTTTCTTTTGCTCGATAGCGTATCTGGAGAGTTTTGGGATCGACTACAACCCAACCACAATTCTAGTGAAAGCTAGCAATGCCACAGACCTTACTAACGTACGACAGTTCTTCGAACAAGACAATCTGGTAGATACAATCGCGGACAAGGATGATTTGAAAAAATCTGCACAATTTATTATGAAGCAGAATAGTTTTATCTTTATCATGTTTATCATTAGTGCTGTCATTCTTTCGTTTGGTGCCATCTACACCATATCCTCCATCAACATTTATGAAAGAAATCGCGAGCTGGCTACTCTTAAAGTATTGGGTTATCAAAAAAATAAAATAAATCGGCTTATCTTCTCTGAGAACATGATACTCACCACTTTTGCGGTCATTATAGCACTGCCAATCAGTGTATATATGTATTCCATTATTATTGAGGCGCTGTCGAGTACCCATCAACAAATCCCAGATCAAATAAATATTTTTGTTATGCTGATATCAATCATTATTGCATTTTTACTTACCGGGCTCTCTAACTTGATGCTTCAGAGAAAGGTCTCCCGAATTAATATGATTGAATCGTTAAAAAGTTTAGAATAAATCGGGCGGTAAAGAGTGGATTATTGCCAATAATATAAAAAACGACAAGTGTGAATTGATTCCACACATAGTAAGTCGTCCTTCAAATATGTCTTGATTCTTGATGCCTATCGGAAAATTAATGGTCAATTTTTGATGAAACACTACGAGCCTCCAAGCTGTAGTGTTTTTTACTATATAGACCTAAGTATTTGTTTGTTATTCATATAACCGGCTTAAACAGATTTAGAGCTGGGCTGTTTAAGGGCTTAGAGTTTCTGGGGCAGATAGGAACCAAAGAGGGAAATCGCCGCATCTGCGCTGTACCCATCATCGCCCTGCCAGGTTGCGGCAAAGTGGAAGTCGCTGTACCCGCCTCTGCTTTTTCGTGGCGTATCCTGCGGAACAAGCAGACCGGATGCACCCCAGATTTCGAGGATCGCGTTGCGTTCCTGTTTGCTCGAAGGAAACAAGCCTTTCCAGCGTTTCTCCAACCCGCGTGCACTCTCATGGGGTTCGCAGGTTTGCGCTGCTTCAAGCATGCTCACAAGTATAGCGATGTCTGCGTCAGTCACTTCATAGATGGCTTCCTTGCTAGCCAGCAGTAGATCCAGATCCATCAGGCAGTATAACAGGTTGTTGTGGCGAACCCCGCCCCATTTCACCCGTTCAAAGTTCAGTACATTCAGATCGACGTCCGTGTACGTCTTGTCCGATTGCAGGCGCAGGAAGTTGCAATCCCCGCAGGAGCTGGTGTTGGCATGCAGTGCACGGCGTTCCTCGTAGGTATGCAAAGGCAGTTGCGATGTTAAAGCCCAGCTGGAAAGGGCGCTGCGCAGATAAACTTTTTTGGTAGATAAACTGTGTAAAAATGCTGATACTACCCGCCGCTTGATGGAGTTGTCCTGATGAATCTCATGCAAACGTGCGACGATCTCATCATGGGTAATGGTCAGTGGATCGAACATAACACCTCTGCTTTTGGCATATTCAAAGTCATCCCCCGAGAAGTGAGCAGATATTGTTTTCCAGCCGCCGCTTCCCCAGAAGGTGCCCAGCAGAATTTTTGCCGCTTTTTTATCCAAGAAATCAACCTCCTGTATACAATCCATAAGATGATGTATCGCAAGATTCAAGCTTCGTTTTCCTTAATGTACATATTCCTCGGTTGTATTCAGAATCAGTTCAACAAGACCGGGAAAACGGGAGTTCAAATCGTCCTTTCGTAGAGAATAAAAGTGCTGTTTGCCTTCAATGCGAGGCCGGATAAGGCCTGCTTCACGCAAGATTTTGATGTGATGAGACAACGTTGATTTGGAAATATGGTCTACTTCGAAGGCGGAACAGTTTTTCTCGCCAGAGCTGGCCAGACAGTGTGCAATTTTCATCCGTACCGGATCACCGAGTGCGTTGCAGACCGTGGTCAGATTCAATTCCGAAGCCATAGGTATCGTTGGAGTTTTCATATCTATGACGGTAGCATATTCGACAATCTCTTTCAATGTTTGATTTTTTTCGAACTGAGGGTTGTTCTATGGACATAAAGTGTGGTACATTTCTTCTAGATTAGTTTGAAATTTTTCGAACTGAAATCCAAATCAGCTTATCAACCTCAGGAGGAATACCCATGACTACCTTGTTAAACAACTATTTCCGTTTATTTGACGCTTCCCGTACAGACGAACGCGCGATGCAAGATTTGTTGTCCCTGTTTACACCGGATGCCGAGATTGTGTTGAACGGCACCAGCAGAACGGGATTTGATGGTTTTATGAAGGCTTTCTATGAATACAATAGCGATGTGAAACACATGTGGGACGAATGGAAGCTTCAGCCGGACGGTAGCTATCAAACAAACTGGGCGGTATGCGGACAAGCTTCGGACGGAACGGTGTATGCCAAAACAGGCATCGATATCGCTCGTGTGAATGAGGCGGGACAGATTGTGTATTTGGAAAATGTGCAGGCAGATAAGGATGCATTCAGCAAATATAATGGATGATTGCAATAATTAGGATATAGATGCATATCCAGATTGAAATAGAAAGGGAGCAACCGATCGATTACTTTTCGATTAATTGTTCTCTTTTTTTGTCGTACTCCGGATCAGTTAGGCGTTAACTTATTTCCTACAGATAGTTCAAAGTTAGGTGTTTTATTTGGATGCATAAATGTTCTTTTGTGGTTCTTCTTATTGAGATACTTCGTTATCTATCTTGCATATCATGTCACCATTGCTGATGGTGTGGTGGGCAATGCAACTATGGTACTTGGGGTATTTGTACAAAAAAAGTACATGAAGAAGGGCCACCCCATATGTCATAGACATAGTGGGATGCCCCTCTTTAACGTGCAGCGATTCGTTGGCGTAGCTAACTCACTTCTGCATCGTTTTATTCTGAAAAGCAGCGATATCGGCATACTCTTCTTCAAACTTGCGGGAGATGCGGATGAAGATCGGCAGCAGTTCGCGATAGACGCGAACGCTATCCGGGTCTGGCTGATGCCGATGCGTCGATCCAATCATGCCGGAGACGGCGCTGAGGGAATCGATGCGGCCAAGAGCATATAGCCCCAGTACGGCTGCCCCCAGGCAGGAGCTCTCGATACTTTCGGGAATGATGACATCCTGGTCGAAAATATCAGCCATCATCTGGCGCCACAGCTCAGAGCGGGCGAATCCGCCCGTGGCCTGAATCTTTTTGGGACGTCCGATCTTCTCTTCAATCGCCAGCATGACGGTGTACAGGTTAAACAAGACACCTTCGAGAGCAGCGCGAATCATATGCTCCTTCTTATGATGCAGCGTCAGGCCGAAGAACGAACCGCGTGCATTCGGATTCCAGAGTGGGGCCCGCTCACCCGTCATGTACGGATGGAACAGCAGGCCTTCCGAGCCTGGAGGTACATTTTCGGCGACACGGGTCAATACTTCATACGGATCAATGCCGAGTCGTTTCGCTGTCTCTACCTCAGATGCCGCAAACTCATCCCGAATCCAACGGAATATCACCCCGCCATTGTTGACCGGACCGCCAATCACCCATGCATCCTCAGTGAGCGCATAACAGAAGAAACGCCCTTTCGGATCAGTGACTGGCTTGTCCACGACGGTACGAATCGCTCCGCTGGTACCGATAGTAACGGCCACGACGCCTGGATCAATGGCGTTTACGCCCAGATTGGAGAGCACGCCGTCACTTGCCCCGATGACAAATGGCGTCGAATCCGCAATACCCATCTCCTTGGCATACTCAGGATTCAAGCCTTTCTTGAGTACATGTGTCGTCGGCACGAGGCGGGACAGATGATCCGGAGTGATGCCTGCGACATGGAGAGCTTCCTCGTCCCAGTCTAGCTTTTCGAGATTCATCATTCCGGTGGCTGAGGCCATGGAATGGTCAATCACATACTCGGAGAACAATTTATAAAATACGTATTCTTTCATTGAAATAAATTTGTGCGTCTGTTTGAACAGCTCAGGTTGATCTCTGGTTAGCCACATGATTTTGGTCAGAGGTGACATCGGATGAATCGGCGTACCGGTTCTCAAATAGATTTCGTGACCGTTCATTTCGGTTTTGAGTGCTTCCGTCCACTCGGCACTGCGATTGTCTGCCCAAGTCATCGCCCGCATCAGTGGTTTGCCGTGTTCATCAATAGGCAGAATGCTGTGCATGGCTGAACTGAACGATACAAACAGGATTTCATCCGGTTTGATGCCGGCCTTGGAGGTCGCTTGTTTAACCGATTCTACTACTGCTTTGAAAATATCTTCTGCATCCTGCTCTGCAATCGCAGGAGTAGGGGTATACAGCGGGTAATCGGCACCGCCTTGAGCCACGATGGTTCCGTTCTCTTCAAACAGGACGGTCTTCGTGGAGGTGGTGCCGATATCTACGCCGATCATATAGGGTGAAGAAGCCATTTTGTCATCCCTCTTTCTTGAATATATAAGTGAAATGAATGCTGTCTATTCATCCAACTTATATGGCATCTGGTATTTATCTATAGATAAGAATATCAGACTTGAGGGATGGATCAAAATGCGCGATCCCTAATCCTTTACAGCTCCTGCGGCAATATCGGAGATAAACTGGCGGCTGATGAACAGGAACATCACGATTAGCGGAATAACAGCCAGCAATGTACCCGCGATAACCATCGCGTAATCCGTATTGTACAGTCCGTTTAATTGAGACAAAGCAATCTGCAGCGTATACTTTCGTGCATCCGTCAAGACGATCAGGGGCCAGAGATAATCATTCCATACGCCAATAAACGTGAACGCACCGAGGAAAGCAAACGCAGGCCGCAGAATGGGCAACGCCACGTTCCAATAGAGCCGAAAAAAGTTACAGCCGTCAATTCGTCCGGCATCCAGCAGGTCATTCGGTATGGACTCCGTGGCATATTGGCGAATCCAGAATATGCCGAAGGCGTTCACCATGCCCGGAATAATGAGGGCTTTGAAGGAGCCAACCCATCCGAACGTCGCCATGAGCACAAAGGAAGGGACCAGCGACAGCTGGGAAGGCACCATCATGGTGGCGAGCAGTAGGACGAAGAGCCATTTTTTACCCGGGAATTCAAACTTCGCAAACGCAAACCCTGCCAGTGAGTCAAAAAACAGCACCAGTACCGTCACCAAGCCCGATACAAACAACGTATTCATGAATGCGCCCCAGAAGTCGATCTGCTGTAGTACTCGACTAACATTATTCCATAGCTCGCTCCCAAACCAGAGCTGAGGTGGGAACTTATAAATGTCGGACGTCGTCCGGGTGGACATTACAATCAGCCAATAGAACGGGAACATGGAAATGAGCATGCCCCCGATAAGACCGATATACAACACCAGCGATTTGAGAGATTTGGACGTCATGAGCGCTCCCCCCTTGTCACTTCAGGATGACTTGCCTTGAACGAGCTTCCAGTTCACAATCGAGAACAGGGCGATAATGAGGAACATGCCCCAACCAACCGCAGCACCGTAGCCGAAGTAGTTATTAATGAAAGATTCGCGGTAAAGGTACAATACAATGGTCATCCCGGCTGCACCTGCGCCGCCATCGTTACCCACGAGAATTTGTGGCTCGGTAAATAGCTGCATGCCGCCGATTGTTGATGTGATCACAGTGAACAGAATGACGGGACGCAGCATTGGAATCGTAATTCGGAAAAAAGACTGTATCCCGGATGCCCCGTCAATCTTGGCAGCCTCGTACAATGTCTGCGGGATGCTCTGAAGTCCAGCCAGATAGATGACTGCGTTGTATCCTGTCCAGCGCCAGACCACCATGGAGGAGATTGCCACTTTGATGCCCCATGGCGCGTTCAGCCACTCCACCACTGGAAGTCCGACGGACTGTAACAGATAATTGAGAAACCCGTAGTTGTTGGCAAATAGGGCACCGAAGATAATGGCGACGGCCACGATGGACGTCACGTTCGGCAGGAAATATCCCACGCGAAACAGCGTACGGAACTTCACAAAAGGTGCATGCAGCAGAAACGCAATGATCAGGGCAAAGAACAACATCGGGATGGTTGCGTATATCCAGATCATGAACGTATTGCCCACCGCTTGCCAGAATTCTGCATCGGTCAGCATATATTTAAAGTTGTTTAGTCCGTTATAGGTCATCACACCAATGCCATCCCATTTGTGGAAGGCCAGATATAAGGAAAAACCGATCGGAAACAGTCCAAACACGGCAAACAGAATGTAAAAAGGGGAGATCGCCACATAGAGTGCACGATGTTCCCACATCCGGGACAAGAGTGATTTCTGCCGATCCAAATCCGGACTTACCTTTCCGGGATCCGGAGTGAGGCGAGGTTCGGTTACAGCCATATGAATTCCTCCTTTGCGGATTGCCATCTCATAAGAGTGTTTGAATTAACGCTGTAACTCCCGCTCAACACGGTGAACCGTATCAGGCCAGACCTGCTCCGGGTTGGCATTTTGCTTCGCAATATCATTCAGCCGCCGAGTAATGATGTTGTGCACCGAAGGGTATCGTTCGCCAAAGAAAGCCTCGGGCACATGCTGTGCCGATTCGGCAAATACAGGCCCTGTTGCCTGTCCGCCGAAGAAGGGTTCTTCTTCTTTCATCGCCGGTGTATCGAACACACCAGGTGCCGAAGGAAACAGGTTCAACGTCTTATATTGTTCAAGCTGATTATCCGGGCTTTGCAGCCACTGGATGACTTCGAACGCTTCTTTAGGGTGTTTGCTTGACTTCAAAATGGACAGGAATGATCCACCGTTATTGCCGTCTCCACCAGGAGCGCGAGTGACTCGCCACTTGCCAGATGTATCCGGCGCGGCTTCCTGCAGTACCTGCTTCATCCAGACGGCTCCCACAAAGGAAGCAATCTCACCATTATTCATCGCTGCGTTCCAGCCCGGGGTCCAGCCGTCGGCATTAGCGAGCAGCCCTTTTTGCTTGAAGGATACGGCGGTATCCCAGCTCTGCTTGACGAGTGGAGAATCCATGCCGATAAACGAGCCGTCAGGACGGAAATACCGTTCGGTTCCTTGCGATAACACTTGATTGTAAACGGTTCCAATATTGTCGGTTAGAAATACCTTGCCTCCGAACTTCTCCTTGATCTTTTCTCCTGCAGCAGA
The DNA here is from genome assembly GCF_900101205.1 of Paenibacillus sp. OK060. Lineage (NCBI taxonomy): Bacteria > Bacillati > Bacillota > Bacilli > Caryophanales > Paenibacillaceae > Paenibacillus > Paenibacillus sp. OK060. The sequence continues at coordinate 388,060 of NZ_FNFR01000003.1, read as the reverse complement.
ATAGGCATCCCAGTTGTTGATCTGACGAGCCACTTCTTCAGGCTCGGAAGGCAATCCGGCCTCTTTAAATAGATCTGCACGGTAGAAGAGGGCTGTCGGTCCCGTATCCATAGGGAAACCGATCATTTGTCCACCCGGTGTAACGCCTTGCTTCCATTTCCAATCCAGATATTGGTCTTCGACGTCACCTGCGCCGAGATCATACAGATTATAGAAACGGTCCTCGCTGGGAAAGAGCTCCATGATCCAATCGTTCAATGCGACAATGTCGGGCTCACCTGAGCGCGCAGCGAGTGTCGTTTTGAGTTTTGCTTTGAAATCACCACCGATTTTCTGAGCGGTCAGTTCAATATTGGGGAACTTTTCCTTGGCCTTGGCAATCAGCTTATCATCGATGGAACGGTTCCAGTACCATAATGTAAGCGCTACCTTTTTATTGCTCGATGAATCGTTCTGTCCCGGCCATATGGAGCATCCGCTCACCAGCATGACGCAGACTAGCAGAATGGCTGTCCAGCATGTTCTTTTCCGGCGGATCATGTGATAACCCCCTCATCGTTAAGTTCGAGGCATGAAGTGCGATGGACTACAACATAAGTGTATGAGCAGTTTATAAACTCATACCCAATATTCCTGAAATGAAACACAAATTTGTGTCGGTTGCGTATCATAAATTTATTAGTTACTTTAGAAACAAAAGTTACTTGACACAACATAATTTTTATTTTAAACTTGCTTACATAAAGTAACTAATGATGATGACAATAATATAGATACGTATGATATGCAATCCAGTGATCCATTTTCCGTCTGGATGCGAATCAATTCATAACCAAGATGGCTTAACAGGAGGAACTTACTAATGATTAATTCACATATTATTCAACTGCTTGCCCCTAAAATCCAGACTTTTCCGAGTGGAAAAGAATTCATTTACCTCGTTGGGCCGATTAAGCTTCCGGTGAACCTTGATGGAGAGACACACACCTTCCAGTGGTACAGCTGGATGAAATCGGAGAAAGCTATGGAAAGCGGCGAGCTGATTGAATCTCTCGCTACTGCCGAACTGGCTGAACGTCAGCAATCCAGCGTATTAGTGTACGGTGATTTTGCCGAAGCACAGGAAGCACTGATTCGGATGCACAGCATCTGTCATACGGGCGACATCTTTGGCAGCAAACGTTGTGACTGCGGCTTCCAACTGGAGCAATCGATGAAGATGATTGCTGCCCATGGAGCAGGAGCACTCTTTTATCTGGCGAATCATGAGGGCCGTGGCATCGGTCTGTTCAGCAAAGCGATGGCATACCTGTTGCAAGAGGAAGGTCTGGATACCGTTGACGCTAACCTGCAACTTGGGTTCACAGACGATGCGCGTAATTATGATGATGCCATTGCCGTATTGCGTGCGCTTCGTTCAGCTCCTGTTACATTGATCACGAACAATCCACGCAAGCTTGCTGCTTTGCAGGAAGCGGGACTGAATGTAGGTGGACGTGTGCCACTGTGGGGAGATCGCTCGTCCTTTAACGAAAAATATTTGCAGACCAAAGTGAGCCGTTCTGGTCACTTGGCAGAAAATGATGCATGGGCTGGCGAAGAGACCTTGCTTCCACACGCCCAAGCCTAAAAGGTTGATCCCGATCCCGATCGATCGTTCAATATAATTTTGACATAAAGCCTGTTTGCCATTCTGTCCAATAGACAGGACAATTTAAGCTGTTTGTGTATGCTCCTTCTGGGGTATACATGAACAGCTTTTTTAAGTTTAGAGAATGGAACGGTCCCGTCTCACGCCAAGAATTAATCTGACGGTCCTGACTTTGCTTGCCGTTCATACCATACGAACTATACAATATAGGCATCTGATTTATGCGGGAGGAACGAAGGTGCCATTTGAGGGACAGTATGTGTTACCGGCTGCCAAGAGCATGAAGCAGTTTGAAGCAATGATTGAAGGCCCTTACACCTATGGGGTTATGCTGGATACGCATATTGCGCAGCTTCATAGTCTGCTGGAAGAAGCACGGCGACGTGGTAAAAAAATAGTACTGCATGCCGATCTGGTGCAGGGGCTGAAGAACGATGAATATGCCGCAGAGTATTTATGCCAGCATATTCGTCCGGCAGGACTGATTTCGACGCGAGCCAGTGTAATTCAGAAGGCGAAACAGAAAGGGATTACAGCCATTCAGCGCGTTTTTCTGCTGGATACAAATGCGCTGGAGAAAAGTTATCTTTTGCTGTCCAAGACCCAACCGGATTATATTGAAGTACTGCCCGGTGTTATCCCGCATATTATTGCAGAAGTATCCATACGGACAGGTATACCCATTATTGCAGGTGGGTTGATCCGCTCAACGGAAGAGGTTGAACTGGCGCTGGAAGCTGGAGCTACCGCAGTAACCACTTCCAACGTGGACCTGATTCGGCACTACAAGAAATCGCATACAGAATATAAGCAGTAATCCCACAACAGGAGGTTGTCTGTATGGAAAAATATATACTGGCCCTAGATCAGGGGACGACAAGTTCCCGGGCTATTCTATTTAACCGGAGCGGGGAGATTGTACATATTGCACAGCAGGAATTTCCACAGTACTTTCCCAAGCCGGGCTGGGTGGAGCAGAACGCCAATGAAATTTGGAGCTCCATTCTGGCAGTGATGGCTTCATGTCTGGCCGAAAGTGGAATCAAGCCCGTCCAGATTGCCGGCATCGGCATTACGAACCAGCGAGAAACGGTTGTGATATGGGACAAAGAAACGGGCCGGCCCATCTATAATGCAGTAGTCTGGCAGTCCAGACAAACGGCTGATATTTGTGATGAGTTGAAGGCGAAGGGTCTGGGTGACCTATTTCATCGCAAAACGGGTCTACTCATTGACCCTTACTTCTCGGGAACCAAGGTAAAGTGGATTCTGGATCATGTGCCTGGTGCCCGGGAGCGTGCAGAGAAGGGTGAACTCCTGTTTGGTACAATTGATAGTTGGCTGATCTGGAAGCTGAGCGGTGGTAAACATGTCACCGATGTATCTAATGCTTCTCGCACCTTAATGTACAACATCTATGATCTGCAATGGGATGAGGAATTGCTGCAAATTTTGGACATTCCCAAAGCGATGCTGCCGGAAGTGCGCGGTTCATCCGAGGTGTACGCACACACGGTTGACTACCATTTCTTTGGTCATCGGATTCCGATTGCCGGAGCAGCAGGAGATCAGCAGTCGGCATTATTCGGTCAGGGCTGTTACACAAAGGGAAGCATGAAAAATACGTACGGCACCGGCTGTTTCATGCTTATGAATACTGGAGAACAACCCGTACAGTCCAACCACGGGCTGATTACAACTATTGCATGGGGCATTAATGGTAAAATCGAGTATGCGCTGGAAGGCAGTATTTTTGTTGCAGGTTCGGCGGTACAGTGGCTGCGTGACGGCTTACGGATGCTTCGTTCCTCAAAAGACAGTGAGGACTATGCGGCACGTGTACCCTCTACAGACGGCGTTTATATGGTGCCTGCATTTGTGGGTCTGGGCAGCCCTTACTGGGACAGTGAAGTTAAGGGAGCTGTGTTTGGTTTGACGCGAGGAACGACCAAAGAACATTTTATCCGTGCAACCCTGGAAGCACTGGCGTATCAGACCAAGGATGTACTGACGGCAATGGAATCCGATTCAGGTATTCCGGTGAATGCCTTGCGTGTGGATGGGGGAGCGGCTGCCAATGATTTTCTGATGCAATTCCAGAGTGATATTCTGAATATTCCTGTGGAGCGTCCCAATGTGAACGAAACGACAGCATTAGGTGCGGCTTATCTGGCAGGACTTGCAGTAGGCTATTGGAATAGCGCGGATGAATTGGCGAATCACGAGAATACGGAGCGTGTCTTCCATCCGGTTATGGCTGAAGATGAGCGTACAGGACTGTATGCAGGGTGGCAACGTGCAGTGAAGGCAGCGATGGTTTTCAAATGAGTGGATTATATTTCGAATGGGCATTTGTACTTTTTCGTTAAAGTTCTACAATAAATGATATTTATTGGTGGAAAATGATGCATAACTTACAGGGGTTATTTTCCTGGAGAAGAGAAAACATATACCCACTATAAGGAAAAATAAATGATTAGTGGATCAGCTTGAAATTCCATCCGCAGGCAGAACAACTTTTTGAAATTTTTTTGAATAATGTGTCATTTCAGGCCTTCACGCCGCCTTAATTGTGTGATAGGATTAAGTCACAAGTTAAAAAAATGATGTCTGGAGATCGGGAGAGACCACGTACCGCTCAGCAATTGCTGAAGCGAATGACGTGGTCTTTTTTTTGTGCTTTTGTGGGTATAACAGAGGTAATCAATGGGAGGAATCAGAATGACAACATCGTTCTCGGCGGAAAAGCGTACGGAATATCTGGATCGGATGGCGAATGCACATTTTGACATATTGATTATTGGTGGGGGAATCACGGGAGCCGGGATTGCGCTGGATGCAGCTTCCCGCGGATTAAAGACAGCACTGGTGGAAATGCAGGATTTTGCAGCAGGCACATCCAGTCGTTCGACCAAACTGGTGCATGGTGGTCTACGGTATCTGAAGCAGTTTGAAGTGAAAATGGTGGCTGAGGTGGGACGGGAGCGAGCGGTGGTGTACGAGAATGGGCCGCATGTGACGACACCCGAACCGATGCTGCTCCCCATCTATACGGCGGGTACCTTTGGCCGCTTCAGCACATCCATGGGCCTGATGGTGTACGACCGGCTTGCCGGAGTGAAGCGTAGTGAACGACGCCAAATGTTAAATGCCGGTGCCGTCTCAGACAGTGAGCCTTTGCTGCGCAAGGAAGGACTGCTGGGTGGTGGACGTTATGTGGAATACCGAACGGATGATGCCCGGCTTACCATTGAAGTGATGAAGGAAGCGGTGCGGCGCGGCGCACAGGCAGTGAACTATGTGAAGGCAGCGAAATTCCTGAAGGAGAATGGGGTCATTACCGGAATTCAGGCTGTGGACCAGATCAGCGGTCAATCTTATGATTTGCGGGCAACCAAGGTGATTAATGCTTCCGGTCCATGGGTGGATGAGCTGCGCAAGATCGATGGGTCTCGCCAGGGCAAAACGTTGCAGATGACCAAAGGTATTCATCTGGTATTCGACGGTACGCGTTTCCCGTTAAGGCAGGCTGTATATTTTGATACACCGGATGGACGAATGGTCTTTGCTGTCCCGCGGGATGGGAAAACCTATGTGGGAACCACAGATACCGTATTCGAAGATGATCCCGCACACCCGTTAATCTCTGAGGCAGACCGGAATTATGTCATCGATGCCGTCAACGGCATGTTCCCGGACGTTCGGATTCGAGCCGAGGATGTGGAGTCCGGTTGGGCAGGTGTGCGTCCGTTGATTCATGAGGAAGGCAAAGGACCTTCCGAAATTTCCCGCAAGGATGAAGTGTGGGTAGCCCCTTCGGGGTTGATCACGATTGCCGGGGGTAAATTAACCGGGTACCGCAAAATGGCCGAGATGGTTGTTGATCTCGCTGCTCGCCAATTGGAGCAGGAGACGGGAAAATCGATAGGACCATGTATAACGAAAGAGATGCCAATCTCTGGAGGTCATGTTGGCGGTTCCGCCGGTTTTGGCGCGTATGCAGAACGCAAGATTAAGGACGGCGTAGCACTTGGGCTCGACAGATCTACTGCGGAACGGTTAGCCCGAGTGTATGGTTCCAATGTGGACGCACTGTACGAGCGGATGCCTGATCCGCGGGCAAAGGCAGAGCTGCATGGTATGTCGCAGGAGCTGCTGCTGATGCTGCGTTATGCCATTGACGAGGAGATGGCTGTGACACCTGCAGACTTTTTTGTGAGACGCACCGGAGACCTGTTTTTCCGCATTGACGAAGTCCGTCAGTATAAGGCAGTAGTGATTCAGTTTATGGCTGAACGCCTGGATTGGCGGGAGGAGCAAGCGATACGGTTTGCGAATGAACTGGATCAGTTGCTCTTGGAAGCATCGGGCAAAATGTAATGCAGGATTTCGCATCTGGGGGTCGAATGGAACATGTAAGCGTGTAACAAGGAGAGGGGTTTACATCTATGACTTTACAGATCGGAATCATTGGAACAGGTTGGTTCAGCAAGGTACATGCAGATATTCTGGCACGAATGGAAGGCGTTCGTGTAGCAGCTGTCTGTGGAACAACGCTGGAAAAGGCGGAGGCTATGGCTTCCGTTTATGATGCTGTTGGCTACGGTGAACTTGAACATATGCTGGATGGTGAAAAGCTGGATGCAGTCTATATCTGTGTTCCTCCGATGTCTCATGGATCGATTGAAGCTGAATTGATTCGTCGGGGTATCCCGTTCCTGGTGGAAAAACCGCTGAGTACAGGCATGGATATTCCTCGTCAGGTGCTGGATCAGGTACAGAAGTCTGGATTGTTGACATCCGTAGGTTATCATTTCCGTTATCAGGAGGCTGCACAGGTACTGAAAGAAGCGATGAAAGAGCAGACCGTCGGCATGGCGCTTGGGCGCTGGATGGGCGGAATGCCAGGAGTCGCCTGGTGGCGTCGCCAGGAAGGATCCGGGGGACAGTTTGTGGAACAGACGACCCATATCGTGGATTTGCTGCGGTACTGTGCTGGTGAAGTGACAGAGGTATACGCTGCAGCGGCCCAGCGCAGCATGCATGAGAAGCACGAACATGTCACGGTAGCCGATGTGGCGAATGTAACGCTTAAGCTAGAAAGTGGGGCGATCGCGAGCATTGCCAACACTTGCCTGCTGCCAGATGGTGAAGGCGGTGCAGGGCTCCAGTTTTACACGGACGCCGGAGTCTGGGATTGGACGCCTGAACGTCTTCTTCTGCCAAGTGCTGCCCCTCATGCGATGGCAGGTCTGGAGATTCCAGCAGGGCATAACCCGTATGAGCGGGAAAATGAAGCGTTCATTCACGCCCTTCGTACCGGAGATCGTTCACGGATTTTGTCCGATTATGCGGATGCCTGCCGTACACAGGAAATTACAACGGCGGCATTGGTTTCGGCAGATTCGGGATTGCCGGTACAGCTTCAGCGCTCCAAACATCTCTCTCATTAATCCTTTTATGACGTAACCAGAAATATAACCACATGAAAAAGACGCCTGAATCTGGACTGATCCGAAGATCAGTTCAATTCAGGCGTCTTTGTGTTGTACATGAATCAGAATCTGGCTACTTAGTAGACTGCTGCTGTTTCAACCAGTCTGAGGACCAGTTGTAAATCTGATTGATGACGGGTTCGATGGCTCTTCCTTTGGGCGTCAATTCATACTCTACGCGGGGCGGAATTTCAGGATACATATGCCGGGTTACGATACCTTCCATTTCCATCTCCTTTAGACGTTCGGATAATAACCGACCGCTAATCGCCATTTCTGCTTCCAGCTCTGTGAATCGTTTCGGTCCGGATAACAGTTGGTACATGATGAGCAGTACCCATTTCTTACCGATGATATCCATGGCCTGAGTAATGAGACAGGGACTTGGTGATTTTACTTTTCTCAGCTTCAACGTGTTCACCTCGATTCAAGTATTGATGGATTTCTTCGTATATTCGTATATATAAAAGTGCGTGGCTTTCTGCCGCTCTGACCAAAGTAAGGGACAATGAAGTCAACATGTTACTACAAAATGTACTGTAACATACCTTTTGTATGTATTATACACTATTCGTCAAAAAATTACTTGAATAAATAATGTTATTATTATATACTCACTTCATAAAAGTAAGTTAATGATTATTAATATGTATAATATCAGCACGTACCTTTTTTTGCAGTGCAAACTGCCCATTTTAAAAATAGAGTTACGCAGTAACTTTTACATAGATTGCTTTTTATACAACAGATGGATATGGACATTCATTTTCAGGAGGATTATACATATGAACAAGGGCTTAAGAATTTTGGGATATATTGCGTTGGTTGTGCTTGCAGGTGTGTTTGTGATGGCGGGGTTTAACAAGGTTAGTGGAGCAGAGATGATGGTGCAGACTTTCGAAGGTTTCTCTTATCCTACATGGACGATGTATCTCACTGGTGCAGTAGAGCTGCTCAGTGCGGTGGGTCTGTTGATTCCACGAACTCGTATTCTGGCTTCAGGAGTATTGACGTTTATTCTGATTGGGGCTGTGGGAAGTCATCTGATTTACGGACAATATACGGCTGTTCCTTTCCCGGCAGTGCTACTAGTTGCCAACATTCTCGTTCTTATTATGGGCATGCGTAAACTGGAAGCAGAAGAAATGGATATGGATCTCGTGCAGGTCTAAAGAGTTAGACGCTGGAGTAACGAATATTGAAAAAGATGACCACTGTGATTAAGCGGTAGTCGTCTTTTTTACGTTTATCTCAAAAAAAAGAAGAACCCACGGATTTCAAAGGGTTCTCTTGCAACGGGACTTCTTGAAACGGAAGGTCTCCTGATTAATAAATAATCGAATAAATTCCTATTATAGTAGTTTTTTAAGTTGGGAGACGCGTCCTTGGCTAATGCCAAGCTTTTCCGCAATTTGCTGTTGAGCCAAACCAGGATTCTGTTCAACAATTTCCTTCATCTGTTGCAGCATGCGTGCCGTCTTCGGCCGCAGGTCCGGGTACTCATGGTTGGCAGCTGTAGTCCCTTCTTCCCATGCGGGAGATGAGACTGTGGCGGATTCGGTAGCAGGACGCTCCACGGGTGCAGGAGCCTGTTTGTTTGGAGGAACGAACCAATCGGGAGTGTCATCCGGGTGTTTTAATTGAATTGCACAAGTCCGGCAGATGAATTGCTCTTTGAAATACATTTCAGTATCCACATCACCGCAAAAAATACACAATGTTGATTTGTACTTTCTCAAAATCAACTCTTTCCCTTCAATGAAAAACTCGAGCGGATCGCCGATATGGATTTCCATCGTATCCCGCATTTCTTTGGGAAGGACAATTCGTCCAAGGCGGTCCAGAGATCTCTTCATTCCGGTTCTTTTCATCGCATCTCCCCCGCAATATTCACAATTAAAACCTGTCCTTATTGTAAGGAAGAAAGGGCTTTAATACAACAATAATATTTCAAGAAATAGGGTTAATTCCATCTATTATGGGAAAATAAGTTTGGATAGCACGGGTGCAACCGCTAATGTGAACAATGCGGCCAGTACCATGGAGATGCTGGAGATGGTACCTGTCAGTGAACTGAGCTCAAAAGCCTTGGATGTGCCTGTTCCATGGGCACCGGTTCCAAGCAGCGTTCCACGTGCAATCTCACCATCAATACGCAGCATTTTCACAATGGATGGCCCCATAATCGCCCCCAGCAGACCGGTCATGATGACAAAAACCGCCGTAACCGCCGGAATGCCTCCAATGGTAGCCGATACATTCATGGCAATAGGGGTCGTGATCGATCTTGGGATCAGACTATGAATGAGTCCGGAGTCCAGGCGCAGCCATTTGGCGAGCAGGGCAGAAGAGAGGACCGCCACAACGGAGCCCGTCATAACGCTGAAGACGATCTCGGAAATATGTTTTTTGAGTACATGGAAGAATGTATAGAGCGGAATAGCGAAGGCTACCGTTGCCGGTTGAAGCAGCAAACTTAGCCATTTACCACCACTGCTGTAGGCTGCGTAATCCGTGCCTGTTGCGAGCAGCACACCGACGACAAGAAGCGGCGTAATCAGCAGCGGAGACAGATACACTTTGGGCAGGTTGCGATACATGCGTTTGGCGACCAAGTAAATACCGACGGTTAACAAGAGACAGAGGAATCCAATCATCCGGTGTGACGCTCCTTTCGTTTGGCGATTCGGGTGGCAACAAGGCCTGTGCAGGCCATGACCAGAAATGTGCTAAGCAGAACAATAAACAAAATTTGCAGTCCATCTTGCTCCAGCATGGGCATGTAGTTCATAATGCCAACGGCTGACGGGATGAAAAACAGCAGCAGCTCACCGAGCAGCCAGGCAGCTCCAATTTCGATCCAGCGCAGCTTCACGACCCGGGTCTGAAGCAGAATGAATAGCACGATCATACCGAGTATGGAACCTGGTACAGGTAGATGGAGAGCACGGGCCAACTGGTCCATGAGCAGTGAAAAGGCCATCAAGAGCGCAACTTGCAAAATGCCAAGGCCCCATTTCTTCACTTCAATCCCTCCTTGTATAATGAACGTGATGATTTTGAGTTGTTTATGAAAATGAATGGAAGCATTGTTTGAATCAATTTCATAACTCACTAAAAGTGAATTTAAGTAACTAGATATAGACAAATTGAATCGTTTTGATCTATATCTAGCCCTGATTGAAGCAGACAAATGTATTATGAAAATGATTCACTTGATATAACAAATTTTACATCGCATTCTTTCATGAGTAAAATGCATATTAAGAATGTTTACCATTCCATTTATCTATGAGAGATGGGGATCAGACGATGGATATCCGCCATTTGCAATATTTTCTGGAAGTTGCGCGGCAGCAAAGCTTCACCAAAGCGGCCGAAGTGCTGTTCATTACACAACCGACGATTAGCAAAACCGTCAAAAGCTTGGAAGACGAATTGGGCGTAACGCTGCTTGATCGTTATGGCAAGAAGGTAGCGTTAACGGATGCAGGGCATGTCTTTTTTCGGCAGGCGCTGGAGATTGAAAAGTCATTTCGCAGCTTATCGTCCGAATTGGATGACTTGATGAATCTGAAGAAAGGACACCTGCGGATCGGCTTGCCGCCGATGATAGGTTCGAGCTTTTTTCCGATGATTATCGGTGAATTTCATAAAGCTTACCCACAGGTAACCATTCAGCTCTTCGAAGACGGTGCCAAAAAAGTAGAGGCCGATGTGATTAGTGGTGCACTGGATATTGGTGTCTCCGTTCTGCCTACCGTGGATGAACTCGTGGACCACTTTGTTTTTGTGGAAGAGAAACTGAATCTGATCGTACACCCTTCACACCCGCTTGCGGGCAAAGAGTCCATCGCGCTGCGCGAGCTGGAGCATGATGCATTTGTGCTGTTTCGGGAAGATTTTGCGCTGCATGACCGGATTATCGCCGCCTGTCAGCATGCGGGATTCCAGCCTCGGGTGGTGTACGAGAGCTCCCAATGGGACCTGCTCAGTGCAATGGTAGCGGCCAATCTGGGTGTGGCTTTGCTGCCAGAAACGATCTGCCGTGAGGTGGATCATATGCGTGTGCGCATTATACCTGTGATGGAACCTGTGATTCCGTGGCAGCTCGGCATGATTTGGCGGAAGGACCGATATTTATCCTTTGCAACCCGGGAGTGGATCAGTTTCACACAGTCCATGCTGAGTGAATAAGAAAATAGGTGTAAACGGGGAAGAGGAACCGGAGAGATCGTTATCTTAACTCCACTGAAAGCTATAGAATCATATTAAAGCGCCCCTCAACACGGTTGAGGGGCGCTGCTTTTCTGTCTATTTATAAAACGAGTAATATTAATGTTCCTCTATATGCACAATAAGAGTAGCTACAGCGTACATGCTAATGCAGTTAGTGAAGCTCTGGCTGTGTTTTTTTCAAATATGCACGCCAAGTAATACACCATTGTTTCGGGTCGTCCAAAGATGATTCGTCATTGCGATGCACCGTACTGTTATGCGGAGCTGATTTGACGATATCTGGCTGAGTATAGGCTTCATTTGAGATATGCTCCAGCGCATGGATATATTCGTCGAGATCCTCCTTGGAATAGGATTCCGTTGGCTCCAGTGTGAACGGCTGTGGAACAATATACGGGTGATGAGAGGTCCAGTAATGCAAGCCAAAATCGCACATTCTTCGCGTAATATCCTCCGTCGTCACTCCAGTCTCATCCGTGAGTTGTTTCCAGCTGTAGCGGACCTGTTCTAAACGGCGTCCTTGGACATACGGGGCACTCGCTCCGCGTATTTGAACAATTTTATGATATAGATAGTTGTTATTCAGCACCGCCACCTGAGCGACATCCTTCAGACCGTCCGGTCCGAGGCTCATAATCCAGGCGTAGGAGCGGAGTACAGTTTGGGCTACACCGTGAAAACTCCGTACCTTACCAATGCTGACTTCCGTTTGATCTCTCAAAATATAACGTCCGTCATCTTCCTTATCCACCAAAGGGCCGGGCATGAAATTCTTCAATTCTTCCGTCACTCCGAGAGCGCCCGTAGCAGGACCACCGCACATATGGGGCGCAGCAAAGGTTTTGTGAAGATTGAAAAAGCACATATCAAAACCCGCTTCCTTCGCTCGTGTAATTCCGAGCAGGCCATTGGCGTTAGCCTGATCATAGTAGCAGACACCACCAGCTTCGTGCACGACATCCGTAAATTCTCGGATACGATGATTGTAGATGCCTGTGTCCTCTGGATTAGCCACAACAAATCCGGCAGTCCGCTCGGAGACAACGTTCTTCAGCTTCTCAAGGTCCGGGAATCCATTCTCGTCTGGATGCAACGTAATAATCTTATATCCCTTAACCGCAGCTGTAGCGGCTTGCGAAGGATGAGAGAAGATCGTTGTAATAATCTCATCACGTTGCTCACCTTCACCGCGCGAATCATGATAGGCGCGAACGATGGAGGCCATAGCCAGAAGTGCCTGGGTTCCGCTACTCGGCTGAAAGGAGAACGCATCCATACCCGAAATCTCTCGCATTGCCAGATCGAGATTGTGGAATATCTCCAGCATCCCCTGAACAGAATCCACATCTTGTAGCGGATGAAGCTCGGTCATACGTGGATTTCGGATAAGCATTTCGTTAATCCGGGGAATATATTTCATCGTGCAGGTTCCCTGACCAATCTCCACGTTCATATCCGATCCCAGCGTTTCCTGGGATAATCTCAGATAATGCCGCAGTACCTTTGCCTGCCCGATTTCTGGCAAAGCGGGAATAGTGCGCCGCCACATGGATGCCGGTATGTTGTCTTCTGCGGAGCCTACTTCAGCTGCTACAGTCGCTTCCGTTCCCGGCGGCACGACGCCTCGCTCCCCGGGTCGGTGAAGTTCAAAGATAACGGGCTCATCCCATTTAGCTTGGTGAAACTTCCGAACCTTATGATCTCTGCGAATTCGTTTCATGGCGTTCAGTCCTCCTCTATATGATCGTTATGACGTGCTGACAATGGAACGAAGAGTATCGACGAGTCGGTCCAAATCCGCCTGGGTATGCGTTTCCGTAACGCAGTACAGTGCACATTGACCCCATGATGGGTAGGATAAAGACAGATCCTTACCTCCGAAAATTCCTGTCTCCATTAATCTTTGGTTGATCTCATCAACGGTTAGACCTGTATCATTAAAATCAACAACAAACTCTTTGAAAAAGGTGCCATTTTCGAAGTGAAGAGATACACCTGGAATTCGTGATATCTGTTTTGCAGCGTAATGCGATTTCTGGATAATGGTGCTGCCAACCTCTTGCATTCCAGCAGGACCGAGAAGAGCCAGATATACTCCTGCCGTAATGCCCCATAATGCGGTCTGAGTTCCTACCGATTCCTTGCCTTTCTCCCGAAGAGCGAATGATGTACGTTCATAGGCCACATCTCCGAAGCCATATTCGCCTTCCACTTCGGTTGGCACGATGCCAAATAGCCGGGAAGGGTATTCCATTACGTATTTTTCCTCATCACGTGTTGCAATGAAGCCAGCCTGCCCACCGCCAAAGTTCATATGCATACCCAGCGGCTGTAAATCTCCGCAAATGATATCGGCCCCGTAATGGCCCGGAGGCTCCAGAACTCCAAGTGATATGGGATCAACACCTACAATAGAAACGGCATTAATCTTATGAGCTAGTTCAGATATCTCGGCACCCTGATCCTCAATGATTCCAAGATAACAGGGATTTTCAAAGTATACTGCCGCCGTATCGTCATTTAATTTGCTGCTCAGATCATTCAGATCCATTCGTCCTGTTACCTGATCGATGTCAACATACTGAATCTCCATTACCGGAGTACAGTAATTACGAATAATCGCCGCCTTATCCGGATCTACGGAACGCGGGAGCAGCACGGTTTTGCGCCCTGTAATACGCCCAGCCATCCGAATCGCGGTGGAAGCCGCCTGAGCCCAGTCAAAGGTTGGAACATTTACGACATCCATGTCCACGAGCTCGGCAAGCAGGCTCTGATATTCGAATAGGGCTTGGAATCGACCATGGTCTTCATAAGGTTCTCCGGCATAGGCCGTCACGAACTCAGAACGCTGATTGATCTCGTCGCATACAGCCGGGATGAAATGCTGCCAGCATCCTGCACCCAGAAAATTAAGATAATCTCCACTGTGCTTGTTCTTTGCTAACAGTCCATCAATATGTCGGCGCAGTTCATACTCGTTCATGGCTGGCGGAAGGTCCATCTCCCGCTTCAGCTTCAGGCTGTCAGGGATCGCGTCGTGGAGTTGCTCCATAGACGTTAAACCAATTTCTTTCAGCATCGCGTCCCGGACCTCCGGAACGGTATTTGGAATATAGGGATGGGCATATGTTTTGTTGTCAGCCACAATTAACGCCTCCGTTCATATGTTGGGAAAATGGTAATTCTTATCGTCCTAAGCGATCCCGCCTCCGTCAACAACGAGCACACTGCCTGTTACCCATGAGGATAAGTCACTCGCTAGGAACAATACGGCATTCGCGATATCACGCGGTGTACCTAGACGCTCCAGCGGTCTGCCTCCTGCAGAGGCAACCAGAAATGCTGACTCATCCTGCTGCAGCTGCTTCGCTTCGTCACGCAGGAGTGGTGTATCCGTATCTCCTGGTGATACACAGTTGACTCGAATATTCGCCGTTCCATGGTCGATAGCCATGGCGCGCGTCAGATTAACAACGCCTGCTTTTGCTGCACAATAAGCTGCTGCGCGGTCTCCACCTTTCAGTCCCCAACCTGAGCCTGTGTTAATGATGCTACCGCCACCGCTTTGCTCCATAATGGGAATTACATATTTAGAAAGGAGAAAGACACCTTTGAGTGAGACATCTAGTACAAGATCCCAGTCTCTTTCATCCAACTCGGTAACCGTTTTGCGGCGAATAACCCCTGCGTTATTGAACAGGACATGAATTCCTCCAAGAGTCGATTTGATCTCTGAAGCTGTGCGTTCACAATCTGCGGCAGAGGTCACGTTGCAGCAGTAAAAGCTGGCCTGACCTCCCTGTTCACGGATACTGGCGACTGCCTCGTTACCCGCAGCCTCATTAATATCAATCAAGACAGCATGTGCCCCGAAGCTCGCTAGAAGCTCAGCGGTGGCCAGCCCAATGCCTGATGCCCCACCAGTAACGACGGCTACCTTGCCAGATAAATTCAAAACGTCCTGTGTATTAAGCATCTTTATCTTCCTCCATTTCATATTGCATCGCTTCTGTACTCATTCGGCGGCTCAGCCTTTCAGGAGAGCTATCCTCCGCCATATACGCCTGAAGCAAGATACGGAACCGGAACGCTTCCGGTTTAACTGTATTCTCAGGCGACTGTGCTGGGCCGCAGCTATTACTTCCCAGTCCGTTCTGTCGGTAATCCAGATTCAGAGTAATGAAATCACGAGGTGCCAAATCGCTCATATGCTGCGCCTTCTCCAGATCACCATCCGTGTAACGTCTAGCGCTGAAATCAAGCGTTGGCGCTCCTGCCGCCAGCAGACCGATTCCTGCTCCATCGGCAATCGAAACCCATCTTACATCTGTCCGATTTCCATTCTCTTGGGGATAAATATATGACGTGAACAATCCATCTACACTGCTCTGATATACGCCGAAGCGTCCGGCCTCCCGGCTATCCGAATAGCTCTCTCCCGGCCCACGGCCATACCATTTCACACGATCTATATCACCGGGAACTTTCATCTGAAGACCGATTTTCGGGAGCATAGCAGGTGGTGTTCCTTCCGGCATTCCCTTCACATCTATAATGATTAGTCCGCTTGCAGTAACCGTATAGGACGTTTCACAGCGGAAGCCCCAATCGTAGACAGGAGGTGCTATGCGTGAAGTCCAAGTCATACGCACAGATGTTTCATTCAATCGATCCCAGCGGAAGTCGTCTATCCGCTCGGTCAGTCGATCGAGGTGTGCCTTGCGCCAATCCGGGAGCACATACATATCGTTATCAATGGGAGCACGCCAGAAATTCAGTCGTGGTCCATGTTGAATGAGTTCCTTTCCGTTCAGGTGAAGTGAGGTGACCCCTGCACGTAGACGATTAAAAGAAATACGGAAACTGTCATTCGTAAGGATTAGCTCTCGCCCTTCTTCGGTAACTGACAACTTCTGCTCTACAGACAGCAGGGATGAGGGAGATACGGCTGAGGTGGAATGATTCGGCAGTGCAAACTGCGCCCAAGCCACCTCATGCCCCTGTTCCGCCCAAGCGCAGTCTGCTGCCAGCGTAAATCCGACATTCAGCCACATCTCCGTACCCGGCTCAAGATGAATCGACTGTTGATCTGTTAAATTCAAATGTGGAATCAATACGTTTGCGCTATCACCCGGACCAATCTGAGGAAGTACGAGTGCACCACTGTTTATGGTTCTTCCATCAGCCGTGACGCTGTAGTGAATCTGCAGATGATCTAATGTCACAAAGTCATACCGGTTCGTTACGCGAATCTTTCCTGCGTCTATCATTTCGACTCGTACAGGTTCGATGATTTTCTTATATTCAATGAGTCCCGGAGAGGGGGTGCGGTCTGGGCGAACCAGCCCGTCAATAACAAAATTACTGTTATTCGGTACATCTCCGTAATCTCCGCCGTAAGCGTAGTCAGCCTTGCCATCGATTGATTTTCTGCTCAGCCCATGATCGATCCATTCCCAGACAAAGCCGCCTTGAAGACGTCGATAAGCATCAAAGGTGTCAAAATACGTCCGTAACCCTCCGGGCCCATTGCCCATCGCATGGGCAAATTCGCATAGAATATGCGGTTTCGGATGATCGGTTAGCTGGCCGAATCCTTCCATTTTCTCCACAGAAGAATACATCGTGCTCACCACATCACAGACTTCTGCTTCACGGTCTTCTTCATAATGGATAAGACGTGTGGAATCATTGGCTTTGCACCATTCAGACATCGCACGGAAATTGCAGCCGAATCCCGATTCATTGCCAAGCGACCAGAAAATCACGGAAGGGTGATTCTTGTCGCGCTCCACCATACGGCGGATGCGGTCAACATAAGCATCCTTCCAAGCGGGGTCATCGCTAAGTCGTGAAATATTACCCAGCGGCTCAAAGCCGTGTGTCTCCAGGTCCGTCTCTTCCATAACGTATAACCCATACTCATCACACAGATCATAGAACCGCGGGTCGTTCGGATAATGTGCTGTCCGCACCGCATTGATATTGTGCTGCTTCATCATTTGAATTTCTTCGAGCATGGTGGATACCGTGACGGTTCGTCCCGTATCTGGATGATGGTCATGCCGGTTTACTCCTTTGAGAAGGATCGCTACTCCATTCACTAAGAACTGTCCATCCTTGACTTTCACACGGCGGAACCCAACTCGCTGGGCAATCGTTTCTATAACCTGATTCTTCGAATCAACCACTGAAATGATTAGATGATATAAATAAGGAGATTCAGCATTCCATAAAAAAGGCTTTGCCACAGGCAGATTGAACTCGACACTCGAAGGATGGTTTAGATTCTTCTCAGCAGACAGGATCTGCTCGCCAACGTTATTCAGCAGTTGCAACTGTACCGTGCCCTGAACTTCTTCTCCATCCAGATCTAAGCGGACCGACAGTACCGCATTGGTAAACTCTGTATCTAGCTCCGTTACAATTCGATAATCTGTAATACGGGATGCTGAAGGCTCGGAAACCAGATAGACATCCCGGAAAATGCCACTCATCCACCACATATCCTGGTCCTCCAAATAACTACCGTCAGACCACTGGTATACCCGGACCGCCAATCGGTTAATTCCCGCCTGAAGGAAAGGGGTCAGATCGAACTCTGATGTCAGGCGGCTGCCTTGGCTGTAGCCGACAAATGAACCATTCAGCCATACATGAAAGGCGCTATCTACACCGTCGAACTTAAGTGAAACAACTCTTCCGTCCCAATGGTCTGGCAGCGTAAATTCCCTTATATAGCTACCCGTTGGGTTATCATTAGGTACATGAGGAGGATCAACAGGGATTGGGTACTCGAGATCCGTGTAATGCGGATTTCCGTAGCCTTGCAACTGCCAGTGGCCAGGGACACGAATATCATCCCAACCTGAGGTGTCATATTCATTTTGATGAAAATCCGGGGGCGCTATATCCGGTCCCTCAGCAAATTGGAACTTCCAAATACCGTTCAGCGATTTGAACCACGGAGAGCTTCCTCTGTCATAGCTCAGAGCACTTTCTTTATTGGAATGAGGAATAAAATAGGAGCGACTCTTCGCACGGTTTCTCTCCAGCACGCTGAGGTTATCCCAGTCGCGCTCAATATTCATAACAGTCATGATCGTCAATCCTTTCCTCTATCTGTGTGTCCTATCCTTTAATACCTGTCGTGGCAATTCCGCCGACAATGTAACGCTGGGCGAAGAAGAAAATCGCAAGTGGCGGAATTGAAATTAAGCAGGTAATGGCCATGATGGATTGCATATCAACACCGTACATGCCCTTAAATTGAGAAAGGCCTAACGTTAACGTATATTTCGTCTGATCATTTAGGAAAATGAGAGGCCCCAGATAGTCATTCCAACAACTCATGAACTGGAATACGGAGACCAGGATCAGCGAAGGTCCCATTAGCGGTACGATGATTCGCAGTAGAATCGTCATTTTACTAGCGCCGTCAATCGTCGCTGCTTCATCCAGCTCCCGGGGGAGGGTCATAATGAACTGCCGCAATAAAAAGATATAATAGGCAGAGCCAAACCACGATGGAATAATCAGCGGTTTGAGTGTGTTGATCCAACCCAAATAGTTAAACTCCATATACTGTGGAATCATCGTTACTTCCCAAGGGATCATCATGGTTGCCAGAACGACAAGAAACAGGAAATCACGCCCCTTGAACTGGAATCTGGCGAAGCCGTAAGCGACGAGCGTACAGGATATCAGCTGTCCAAGGGTGGATAAGACCGTAACGATCAGTGTGTTTTTCAAAAATAAATTAAAGGGCTGAATGTTCCATGCCTCTGCGAAGTTACTGAATTTCCAATCGGACGGAATCCATTTGGGAGGAAACAGATAAAGCTCCTGCGGTGATTTCAGTGCCGTGGTCACCGCCCAGAACAGTGGGGCGATGAATAGCAGTGAGAACCCAATCAGCAACGTGTATGCAACTATTTTTTTCATTAGGACCGCCCCCTTGTACTGGCCTTAAGTTTCTTCTGCGGCTGCTTTTTCATTTCACCTTCATAGAACACCCAGGCTTCCGAAGATTTGAATACCAGAAACGTCAAGGTAAGCACGATCAGAAACATAAACCAGGCGTTGGCAGCAGAGTAACCCATCTTAAAATATTTGAAAGCGTTCTCATACATATACATCGCATAGAAATAGGTTGATTTCATTGGCCCGCCTCCCGTAAGTAGCAGGGCGAGAGTTAATTGCTGGAATGCTGCAATAATTGATGTAATGAGATTGAACAGAATGGTTGGCGTAATCATCGGAATGGTTACACTCAAGAACTTTCGGATTTTACCTGCTCCGTCGATTGATGCCGATTCATACAGGTCCTTAGGAATGCCTTTAAGTCCTGCTAAGAAAATAAGCATCATGGATCCTTGTCCCCAGAGGCTAGCAACGACCATCGCAACAAGCGACCAATTCGTATCATTCAGCCAATCGGGCCCCTGAATGCCCAGGACAGACAAGAAATAGTTTAGAATTCCATAGTCTCCGCTGTATACCCATGACCAGATCATAGCAAGCGCAACACCTGAGATTACAGAGGGGAGATAAAATGCCGTACGGAAAATGGCGCTTCCTCTTACCCTTTGGTTGAGCAGCATGGCAAGTCCGAGTGCGACTACAATATTGAGCGGAACGAAGAGGGCTGCAAATTTCAGTGTTACAAATAGTGATTTCCAAAAAAGAGGATCATTCGAAAACATCTCTACGTAGTTGTCTAGCCCGATAAAAGTTACCTTACCGACGATTGGCCAATCAAAAAATGAAATGACCAATGAGAACAGTAGGGGACCTAAAGTGAAGAAAACAAATCCAAATATCCAAGGGAAGATAAAGAGGTAGGGTGCAAGCCCACCCCATTTGCGTTTTTTCAAGGCCTTAAAGGTAGCTGTCGGTTCTGATGTATTCTGCAGGTAGGTCTGAGCCATCTCCTAACCTTCTTTCTACAAGTGTTATTTCAAAAATCGCTCGCTGTCCTTAACCGCCTGATTCAGCGCTTCTTGGGCATTGCTGCCGTGCATAACTGCTTCCACTGCAGCCGACAGCTGTCGGTTCACTTCATTCCACTTCGGATTGAGTAGAAATGCAGGTGTATTGTCCGAACGCTCAAGCATGGTGTAATAAGGTTTGTAGAGCGGGTCCTGATCCTTCTTGAGTTCGTTTACAACACTTTGTCGTACTGGCAGGTCAGCAACACGCATTTTGATCGATTCATTAGAGACATAGAATTTAACAAATTCCCATGCCAGATCTTTGTGCTTGGAGTCTTTAGCAATAGACAAGGCAGATTCTGCAAGTACACCTTTAACCGGTTTGCCTGGAAAAGCCGGAATTTCGACCGTACCTACATCAACTCCCGCTTGTTTGAATGATTCGAGCGGCCAGATTCCGCTTTCCCACATGGCGATCTTACCGCCTTTAAAGATATCATCACCGCTTTGCTGGCCTTTACCACCTGTGAGCACGGCGGTGCCGTCCTTCACCATATCACCAAACATTTGGATGGCTTCAGCGGTTTCTTTACTGTTCATGTAGCCCTCGATGGTTTTACCATCTGGGGAAATAAAGGAGCCACCGTTGCTCCAGACAAAGCCCTGCAAGTCATACGTATCATTCTCGGCACGGGCACCGAAGCCGTACTGCTTCTTGGAGGTGTCCGTCAGCTTTTTAGCGATATCCTGGAAATCGCTCCATTCCCATCCGTCTTTAGGATAAGGGACACCGGCAGCATCAAAGAGCTTTTTGTTATAATAGACGACACGAGTCGTGAAGCCGGCCGGAATGCCGTATAACTTATCGTCAATTTTTCCATAGTTGAACAATCCTTTGTAAAAATCATCTATCTTCAGGTCTTTATCTTTTTCTGCGAAGCTATCCAGTGGTTCAAGAGATTGATGGTAAGTAGGGAAGTCCCACATGTACATGACGTCTGGCGGGTTACCCGCTCCAAAGCCTGCGGCAAGCTTCTGGTCAAATCCGTCCGCATAGGCCTCAACCTGCACCTTTGTACCGGGATGTTCTGCTTCAAACTTCTTGGCGATATCCTGCTCAATTTTGAGCGCGTCTCCCGTATCCCAGGTTGCAAAACGAAGCGTCTTCGTCTGATCCGAACCGCCGTTCTCCGGATTGGCTGTTCCAGCGTTACCGCTGCATGCAGACAGTATAGATACCATCAGCGTCGTTGCAAGGACAATGTGTGAAATTCTTTTTTTCATATTGTCAGCTCCCTGTCAGTGAGGTTTATAATAATTGAACCGCTTTCATTGTAACGCGAATGAAAGCGGTTCAAAACGTGTATCTATTCGAATGTTGTTGTGATTTTGTTCGAATTATTGAAGCAGGTGTCAATCTGTTCGGGACCCTTCGTCTTTTTGTTGGGAACGGTAATGACTCGGTGTTTGACCCGTACAGCGTTTGAACCATTTGCTGAAATATTTGCTGTCTCCAAGTCCTGTCCGTTCCGCAATTTCCTGCATGGTTAGATGTGTATCCCGCAGTAAGCCATAAGCAAGGCGCAGTTTCCGTTTATATTGGAAGGCAATGAAGCTATCGCCGACAGCCTTCTTAAAGAGAATGGAGAAATGACTGCGGCTGAGCCCAACCTCTTCCGCCAGTTCGCTGGCTGACCAGTCTGCTGCGGGATTAGCATACAGTAGATTCACGGCTTTCCAGATCGGATCTGGCCAATGATTTACGGATATCCCATACAGCTTCTCTAGCTCAGCTTCTTTATGAAGGTTTTGGAACGCCTGCTTCAGATCATCACTGTGGAGCAAGGATTCTTTACGAGTCCACTTCAACTGACTGCATTTGCTCTTACTCTCTACCAGAAGGCTGTCTGCAGACCCTCTCAGCGTATCAGGAACGATCCAATAGTAGTATTCTTCTCCATAAGGAATGATCGTACCCTTGCGCATACTGCGGTCATTCTTCTCAGCTTCTTGTAGTAACTCGTTCCAAGATGCTCCGCATTCTGCCGTTCGAATCAGATATATCAACAGCGGCTGACCGTTAACATGCGATTGACCGCCATGCAGCTTCTCCAGCTCCTCTGGAAATTTACAGCTATGTCCGTTCAGCCATGCAAAGAGTAGTGTTTCCATACGTTCTTCGTCTTTTGGAGAGGGGGGAGCGGAGACAGACAGTTCCTGCTGGAACTTCTTTAACATGTCTTCAAGTTCTTCGTCCTCAAAAGCGGTTTTCAAAAGATATCCGGAGGCCCCAAGTTGAATTCCCTGCTGTGCGTATTCAAAATCTCGGTGGCAACTGAGTAGAATTATTTTGGTCTTCGCTGCCATCTCCTTTATCTTGCGAGACAGCTCGATGCCATCCATCTCTGGCATTACAATATCTGTTATTACAATTTCAGGCTGATGCTCCAGGAAGGCTTCCCAGGCTTTTTGTCCATTGGGCGCGTCAGCTATAACTTCCATTCCATATTTCTCCCAAGCTACGGTCGAACGTAGGCCTTTCCGTACAATACTCTCATCATCTGCAATCAGCACCTTAATTCTCTTTGCTGTATCCATCCGGACGCTCCTCCTCTTTGGGCCAATGAATGACAATCGCTGTACCTTCACCCTTAGTCGAAAATACTGTAAGTCCGTACTGCGGGCCGAAATGCAGTTTGAATTTCTGGTCTGCGTTCTGGACGCCTAATCCTCCGCGTCCACGACGTTTTGGATCTGGAACAAGCAAACGCTCCCGTTTTTCTTCCGTCATACCCGCTCCATTATCCCGGAGGGTCAGCAGAAGCTCATTCTTTTCTACGGTGACATCCAGCTTAATTACACCTAATCCATCCGTGAAGCCGTGGAAAAATATATTTTCAAACAGCGGCTGCAGAGTCATACGCGGGATCAGATACTGCTTCAGGGAGTCTTCGCAATTCAGCTCATAGCTGAACACATTTCCGTACCTGATCTCCTGAATTTTCAAGAAATGCTCAATCATGCGTAGTTCTCTGCCCACCGTGATCAGTTCCTGCGAAATATCCAGATTTCCTTCCAGCACCATCGTTAAGTGATATAACATCTGACGGATATCATCAGCCCCTTCCAGACGGGCCTTCCACTGAATGGAGTTCAACGTATTGAACAGCAGGTGAGGGTTAATCTGATAATGAAAAGCCTTCAGTTCCGCTTCCTTCTTGAGTCTTTCGCTCTGTTCCACTTCTTGTACAAGCGATTGGACACCACTTACCATCCGGTTAAAACTCATATCAAGGCTACCTAGCTCATCTCGACCTTCGATCGGCATCCGTGTATCCAGCTTACCGAAGCTGACCTTCTGCATCGAATCCTTTAGCGTACGAATACGTGCTGTAAACCTCGATGAGAACAGATAGGCGAATCCAAAGGCAAGCAGACATGAAATAATGGCTACGACAATGGTATTCGACCGAATAATGCCCGAGGACAAGTAGAAGGCTTTGGCAGGTAATCTCGCTTCGATGGTCCACTGGTTCACGGCAAGCGTCCGAATCCATGTAATGTCACTATCCTTCTTCGTAAAATTGGATGCGCTTTCATATACAATCCTTCCGTCCGAAGCTTTAATGGTCAGATGCGACTTCGTATCTGTCTCAAATAGTTTGAACATATGGATTAATTCCTGCGCATTCTCCTCTATGAGTATAGTACTGCCGTTTTGCGTTCCGTTGGAATTATGAATCGGAACAGCGAGCCCAAGGACGGGGAGATTCGAATCGCCTGAGCTGCTCATTGCGTGATTTTGCATATAAAAGCCAAGCCAGTATAATCCTTTATAAGAAGCGGGTTTTGTCTTCCATTCTGGTATATTTCTCAGCTTGGCAACATCCAAATTGTTCTCTCCATAATAATAGCCAGAGGGTGTAATGATATAGATTCCTGCGGTTTGGTCCGTCCGCAGTGATTTCAGTAGGGCTTCAAAGTCATTCTTCTCAATGATTTCACTATAGCTTACTGGTGCTTGATTCCTTAGATCGGTATGGGCGGGATCAAGCAAATACGAATAGATCGTTTCACTCATTTGTTTCATTCGGCTTAAAGATGAGCTCGTTTGTTGCTCCAACTGCGCTACAGCATTTTCACCATATTTGCCAAACTGAGAATTAATGATTTTGGCCGATTGGTAATAGGACAATGCACCAAGCGAGAGCAGTGGAATCAGAGTCACGATGAGAAAACAGAAGAGCAGCTTGGTCCGTATACTGCGGTAGGAACCAGAGAAAATGCGTTTATTAAGCTGCCTGATCCATTGGATGTTCATAAACGGCTTCCCCTCTCGCTATAACTACATCTACCTGCATTCTAGCATGGACAGGTAGCCTATAGAAGAATCCAATCATTTCATGGTAACGCTTTCAATTTGTTGTTTGCAAATAAAATTTTTCGAGGAAACGGGAAAAGCACCTCCCCGGAAAGCTGTTTAAAACAGCAGCCAGGGACGTGCAATATTGGTTTTAGATTGTGTACTCGTGCCCCAGAACCAGGAACACACTTGATGTCCATGTAAATGCCCTGTCACGTAGGCCTTCACCAGTCAGCGCATCGAAGTTCTCCGCCATACCACTCCGGCTAAGCATATTGCAGAAGCGGCGGGATACTTCCCGAGCCAGCTCCAGGTCACCGGCAGCAGCTACGCCCTCCACGAGCAGCATGGTTGATGGAGCCCAGATCGGTCCACGCCAGTACCCGTCTGGTATATAGTAAGGGCTGCTTATGCTCTCGGTCGCCCAACCATTTTCCGTTAGGAAGCGATTCTCCTCCCGTAACCCTTTTAGAAGAAGATCTCTGATGGGTTCAGGCAGGCGTCTGCCCAGTAGGATCGGAACGAATAACAGCAGACTGTCTCCAGCTGAAGGCTCATGTGTACCTGAACGTAAGGAGATAAATCTATCCTCTTTCCAGAAGTGGCTGATCATCTTCTCCAGCGTATCATCCGCCAGTTTTCTCCATTCCGAAGATTCCTTCGTAAGCCCAAGCAACCCAGCAATTTCAGCCAGAAGCTCTGTCTGGATAATCAGAAAGGCAGCTAAATCCGGACTTTCTACGGGAATTCCATTATTAAACGCGGTGCTGTTATCCCAACCGGAATCATTACCGTGGTTATATTGGGGAATACCATCACCATCATCATCACGATACCTGAACCACCATTTCGTCCACTTGGACAATGGGCCGTACACTTCACGAAGCTGCGCCTCGCGAATATAATCCGTACGCTGCATCATCCAAGCCAGTGTCCATCCGTGAATAGGAGGTTTGTTGCAGTTCCACAGTTCATATTTATCGTTCACAAAGTCAGGAATTAATCCACTCTCATCTTGCCGATCAAAAAAGATCATGAACTGGTCCCACGCCAGCTTTGGATCATGGCGAACAAGCGCCATCGCATTGAAACAGTGGTCCCAGCTCCATATATTCGTCATCCAGTTCTTCGACATATACATAGCTGGACGCGTCAGACAACCCTCCGCCGGAACGAGGCAGGACCAAGTAATGTAAGCCGCGAGCTCCCGCGCATCCTGCCAGCGATCAGGGATCGCAAGACTGCTGTCCAGCCACTGGCTGAATTCAGTCCGAACCGCTTTTACGTCATCATCAAAGGAATCCCATTGTGGGCGAGGCTCCCATACTGTGCGGAACTCCTCAACGGCAAACTCAGCTGTATTCGTGTCTGTATCCGGATTGAACTCTGCGATTACGCGTGAGCTCTTGATTTTATCCCACGGCACTTCCAGCTTCATGTCGCCTACAATTCCAGTCAGCATGAAGCGGCATTCATGGGTGAAGCTATTTACTTCCCAGCTGTTTTTATTGACCTCATATGCATAATCATAAGTTGAGGGGATAAAGGTCAATCTGATCCCGCACCCTTTCGAGCGGAAGCGGACCGTGCAGCTATCCGAAATACAGATTTCGGCAAAGATTGCGGGCTCTGGTGAATTCAGCCGGACAGTTTCTGGAGAAGCTTCTGCCGTGAATGGAATCGTCTGATTCTGCTGATCCAACAGTTCAATACGGAACGCCTCGCCAAATTTATCATCTCCACCCCGCACAGTTCGTAGGTAGAGGCCCTGCTGTCTATTCTTGCCTTCAGGCAGATGAGAGACGGCAAGGAACGACTCTCTGCGACTGAAGGGTACAAAGTTCAGATCGAATTTCATAATTCTCCTCCTTCAACAAGGAATAATACGCTTTCATTGTAAACCGCTGCTCAAGGAACAGGAACGTCCAGGTGTCTTCACTAAAGAGGGGAATTTGTTGGCAATGGATCATTCGGGTAGTTATAGGTGTCTTTTTGTTAGAGGATTGGGGAGAATGTGTTAGATATAGAGGTCAGAAGGAATGGAAAGAGCCCATGAATCAGGTCGTTTCAGACCTTTCTTGGGCTCTTGTCTTTTTTCATGATGGATTAAAATTGTTAAAGTTAAAAATAAGTTCATTTCGCATGTTGGATCATTTTAATGCATTTCGATTCGGTAACTGACTCAGATAACTGTTGGATAAGTGTAGAAGATCCAAAGCCCGATCGTACTGTTCCTTCGTAATATATTCGGGAGAGGTCGATTCTTCTTCAGATGGTATGGCAGATGCGGGCAAGGCCGGTTGATCCTCCAGACTGTCTGGAATCGTTCCCTTCTCCTGATCAAGCTCTGCCGAGACGACATCCTGTCTCCCGGCATCCGCAAGGGAGTAATGAGTACCGTCACCGTACCCCGTCTCAGGAACGAACAGTGAAGCATCGTTCAGTACGGAACCGGAGGGCAGATAATAGCGCTCTGGCAGCAGATTATTTCCATCACGCAGCAAATCCTGCCCAAAATACAGTTGGTTCTGGAGAGAGGCACCGGTCAACCCGGCGATCGTTGGCAGAATATCCACCTGTCCTCCGATCTGTTCCAGTTGAGCAGCCGGCGTGATGCCAGGAGCCGTGACGATAAGTGGAATATTAATCATGTCCGCAGACGTGTACTCCCGACCGTAGATTTCCTGCATGAGCTTCTCGTCAGTCCGATCCAGCGAGTAGATAGGCAGACCCAGATGGTCACCGTAAACGACCAGCACGCTATTTTCCCATAGTCCACGTTCCTTAAGTCCCTCAATAAATTGTCCCACCGCCTGATCGGCATAATGCTGGGATACAAGATAATCCCCGGGCAACGTATTAACGTACCGTTCCGGCAACGTCAGACTTTTCTTATCTTCTGGTAGATGGTAAGGATGGTGTGCAGACATGGATATGATTTGTGCATAGAAAGGTGACCCTGATGCCTGCATGGACTCGAGTTTATCCAGTGTCTTGCTGTACAACACTTCATCTGATGCCGAGAAGGCGATGGAGTCCTCTGTTCCGAAATAATTCATGTCATAATACTGATCAAATCCAAGCGCCTTGTATAACTGATCGCGATTCCAGAAGTGCACATCATTTGTATGGAATGTGGCTGTCTGGTAACCGTTCGCGGACATCAGTCTGGGCAGACTTGGCAATTCCTTATTGGCATAGACGGTAGCTGCGGCCCCGTTGGGCGGTGTATAAAACGATGTATTCACGACAAACTCGGCATCCGATGTGTTACCCTGTCCCACTTGCTGATAAAAGTTGGGGAAGTACAGGCTTTGTCCAGCCAACATATTCAGATTGGGTGTAACTTCCTGTCCGTCCACCTGCAATCCGATCAGGAAGTTCTGGAATGATTCGAGCTGGAGGACAATGACGTTGCGTCCCTTGGCTGCACCCTCCTCCACAACAGGGGGCAATGCTGTCGTTTGTTTAATCTCATCGATATGATTCTGATCGATTTGATCGAGGGGCATGGGTTTGTCAGGCCGATCAGCCAGGATGGTGTACGCTTCGTAACCGAGGATCCCCATCTGCTCCGCCTGTGTAATCTCGCTCATGCTCGCCCGATTGGGGTAAATGTTGAGCATGCACAGCACCATCGACAGAATCAGAATGACTGAGGCAATCCGTCTTCTGGCCCTTCGTTCAAGCGGCACTCTGCCTGGACGTTCAGTCCCGCCGAGCTTGATCCGCCGACGAATCAGAATCCCCGCGATAACCAGAATATCTGCAAAAATAAACAAATAATACGGATCGAGCAAAGAGAACATGCTGCTCTTGACCGAGGTTACCTGATTAACCTGTGCGAGTGCGTGATAATTAACAATAACACCATAATATTTGTAGTACATGATCGCTGCGAAGAAGATGCCCGATAGCACCAGATTTAGTCCGAGATAGAGCCACATCCGGTGTTTGGCTGCGAACCACTCAATGAGACAGAAGCAGATCCAGATCAGCGGCAACTCTGTCAGCAGCGGTTTCCAGACGGGGATGTCATCGAAGATCACAATCCAGGCCAGAGAGCTTTTGATCATCATAATAACGGTGAACACTATAAACGGTCCGCTTAGAAACCGGGTGAGTGAATTGCGTGACAAGTTACCGCCTTCCTTCCTTTCCGAAGTTTCATTTAACAAGTATTATGCTATCTCATGGTATGTCGTGTCAAAAGCACCGAACTTATTGTTTGCTCAATTCTTGCAATTATTGGAAAAAGGAGAGAGGAGCTTGGGATCATTCTTGACCTCACGTATACAAAAAGCCCCTTCCATTGAAGAAGAGGCGGAAGGGGTTATCATTTTAAAGTACAAATAATTAAATGATGCTTGTCCAAAGTGTGATCACAGTATATCTGTAAACTTGCATACAGATTCTGGAGCACAAAAACAAGTTTGCTCCCGTTCGTTTACTCTATGGTGAATGTCGTGACGAATGAAGGTCTTGGAAACATGGTGGGCTTCTGTGCGGTCAGCCCTTCACTCGTGCTGCGGTTGCGGTGAGCATGGTTATAGGCTTGAGACTGCTGCCAGTTCTTGAAATGATCTTCGGACTGCCAAAGTGTAAGTACGACATACGTATCGTCCTTTAATGGACGAAGCACACGAATGCCGACAAAGCCGGGTTCGGCTTCCACTTTGCGCGCACGGTTCTTGAAACGTTCCTCAAAGTCGTTCCGTCCATCTTCGGTTACCGGTATATTGTTGAGAACGGCATAACCGCCGCCTGTCCAGGAGCCTGCGGCATCGAAGGCTTCGTACGCCGCTACGTTGTCATCGGACTCGATGTTCATCAGACGTTCTGTCGATTCAATGGCCAAACGAACCTGTTCCTCGCTGCGCAAAGTCAGATGAGGATATGCAGCAAGTGCATCCGGAATCGGTGAAGGGACCAAATAGATATACATAGAAGATGCCTCCTCATTTAAGTAAATTCAATATAAGTTTAACTACACTTTTACACGAGAACGTAGAGGACAGAAATAAGCTGGAGAAGCGAAGCGTTCGCCTGAAAGCTTTCTGAAAGAAAGCTGCATCGGAAGCATACGCTTATCCTCGGATGTTTACCTTTGTAAAAATGAATCAAAAAAATCTGGGGATAACAGCGGATCGGAAGATTGTTCTGTCATCGGAGTGGCAAGTGTAACTTTATCTAGTTCAACTTATACACCCCAACATAGCATATGGGAAAGGACGAGTCCAATCCGCTGATTGGCTGGTTTGAGCACCGCTTTTCGTGATAAAGTATAGTCACTACAAACAGAACGGGTGATCGCATGACAACCGCAATTCGAATATCAGTCAGGCCTTTGGTGGAATATGTGTACCGCAGTGGCAGCATACGTCCAGGGTTCCGCACCAATGCATCGATGCAGGAGGGAACTCGGATACACCAACGGGTGCAGAAGGATTACACAGAAGAGGATTTGAAAGAAGTGGTTCTCGAAGTGGAACTGCAGCACGGAGACTTGACCTACGTGGTGGAGGGACGATGTGACGGGCTGATTCGTCTGGATGGTCAGCTGACGGTGGATGAGATCAAATCAACTGCGGGCAATCTGGACGATCTGGGCGATGGGGCCCCAGTACACTGGGCGCAGGCCATGATGTATGCCTATATGTACGCCGTTCAGCATGATGAACCCCGTATGCAGGTACAGCTTACATACGTGCACACCGTGAATAATGAGGAAAGACGTTTTCGGCGGATGCTGGAACGGCAGGAGCTGGAACAGTTTGCAGCAGAGCTGGTCGCTGGTTACGCGCCATACGCAGAGATGATTGTGGCTTATGAAGAGAAGCGCGATATAAGCGTGCGAGAGCTGCCTTTCCCTTTTCGCAAATACAGAGAGGGACAGCGCAAGCTGGCAGGAGCCGTATACAAGACCATCCGCGAGGGGCAGGGACTGATGGCGAAAGCGCCAACGGGTATTGGCAAAACGATGTCAGTCCTGTTTCCCACGGTCAAGGCCATTGGTGAAGGAGAAGCCAAACGATTGTTCTATCTGACCGCAAGAACGACGACGCGAGTGGCGGCAGAAGAGGCTTTTGCCCGGATGCAGGCGGAAGGATTGAAGATGCATGTGATCAGTCTGACCGCAAAGGACAAGATCTGTTTCAAGGAAGAGGAAGCCTGTGATACGGGACAGTGTGGCATGTGCGAAGGATATTATGACCGTATTAATGGAGCCGTGCTGGATATGCTGGAACATGAGACGTTAATGACACGCCCGGTTATAGAACAGTACGCACGCAAGCATCGGGTATGTCCGTTTGAATTTTCACTGGATGCTGCGTATGCAGCCGATGCGGTGATCTGCGACTATAACTATATTTTCGATCCGCGTATCTCGCTCAAACGAATGCTGGAGGAGCAGAAGCGCAAGACGGTATTACTGGTCGATGAGGCACATAATCTGGTCGATCGGGGCCGAATGATGTTTTCGGCAGAGCTGGAGAAGGCCGTCTTTCTGGATGTCAAAAGGGAATTCCAAACGCTGGGCAGCAGTGTGACCGCGGCTAAAGCCATCGCGGATCGGACGGGAGCCATCGACAAATACCTGATTACGCTTCGCAAAAACGGTGGGGATGAGGGCAAATTGCTGCAACAGGAGGCGCCAGAGGAACTGATTGAACTGCTGGAGCCTTTTGTCATGGTTGCGGAGCAATGCCTTGTTGAAGGCGGTTCGGGAAATGCCGAGACGGATGAATTGCTGCTGGCAGCCTACTTCACCGCACAGAATTTCCTGCGTATTGCCAAGTTGTACGATGAACGCTTCATTACCTATGCGGAATGTGTACGAAGTGAAGTACGAGTGAAGCTGTTCTGCCTGGATCCATCTGTGCTGCTGCGCCAGACTGCCAAGGGGTTCCGCTCTACCATTCATTTCTCTGCGACATTGTCACCTCTTGGTTATTACCGGGATATGCTAGGTGCGGAGGAAGAGGATTATACCTTGCGTATTGCTTCGCCTTTCCAGCGGGAGCAGCTGGATGTGAGATTGCTGCCATTATCGATTCGCTATCGGGATCGTGAACGTTCCAGACAGCCTATTGCCAATATGCTGCGCCAATTGGTTGCCGAGTGGCCTCATAGCAACCTGCTCGTCTTTTTCCCATCCTATCCTTATATGCGCGAAGTACATGCGACGTATATGGAACAGCCGGGTGAGGCAGAAGTCGTGATGCAGGAGCAGGGCATGAGTGAAGAGGAACGGGAGGCGTTTCTGAACGCGTTCCAGCCACATCCTGAACGAACACGATTGGTATTTGCCGTTATGGGCGGTGTATTTTCCGAAGGTGTGGATCTTCCGGGTGATCGTCTGAACGGAGTGGTGGTGGTGGGGGCCGGACTTCCCCAGATTGGTCTGGAGAACAACGTACTCCGCGATTATTATAGTCGGACAGGGCGCAACGGATTTAATTATGCCTATGTTTTCCCCGGCATGAACAAGGTATTGCAGGCAGGTGGAAGGCTGATACGTACGGAAGAGGACAAGGGCGTACTGGTACTGGTCGACGATCGATTCACCGAGGAACCGTATCGTTCATTGCTGCCAGAGGAATGGCAGGACTACACACGGATTTCACCCCAATAACGATATATAGCTAAAGAACGATCGCAGACTTTCCGGCTTTCTTTTCTGTCCATGATTGAAGGGTAGGCCGAAAAGGGTATTACTTGGATAGCATACGAACGAACAAGGACGATACAGATACGTGCCGTGGTCCGCTTCGAAAGCAATCAAGGAGGTCGGTTGGGAATGAAGAGAAATCATACGATGATGCAGTTTTTTGAATGGCACCTGGCCGCAGACGGAAACCACTGGAAACGATTGGCCGAAATGGCGCCAAAACTGAAAGCCAAAGGCATTGACTCCGTGTGGGTGCCTCCGGTGACCAAAGCCGTGTCTGCCGAGGATACCGGTTACGGCGTATATGACCTGTACGATCTGGGCGAATTTGACCAGAAAGGCAGCGTGCGCACCAAATACGGTACCAAGCAGGAACTGGTGGATGCGATTGCTGAGTGCCAGAAGAATGGTGTTGCCGTCTATGTGGATCTGGTGATGAACCATAAGGCGGGGGCCGATGAGACGGAAGTCTTCAAGGTGATTGAGGTTGATCCCAATGATCGATTGAAGGAAATCTCCAAACCGTTCGAGATTGAGGGCTGGACCAAATTCACATTTCCGGGCCGCGGGGATCAGTACTCCTCTTTCAAATGGAACGCCGAACACTTCAACGGTACAGACTTTGATGCCAAGGAAGAACGGAGCGGTGTGTTCCGCATTGCAGGGGAGAACAAGAACTGGAATCAAAATGTCGACGATGAGTTCGGCAACTATGATTACCTGATGTTCGCCAATATCGATTACAATCACCCGGATGTCCGGCAGGAAATGCTCCAATGGGGAAAATGGCTCATCGATACGCTGCAATGCAGCGGTTTTCGACTGGATGCGATCAAACATATCAACCACGAATTCATCAAGGAATTCGCTGCTGAGATGATCCGCAAACGCGGGCAGGACTTCTACATTGTAGGTGAGTTCTGGAACTCCAATCTCGATGCATGCCGTGAATTCCTGGATACGGTGGACTATCAGATTGATCTGTTCGATGTGTCCCTGCATTACAAACTTCATGAAGCCTCTCTGGCTGGGCGGGATTTCGATCTTTCCAAGATTTTTGATGATACCCTGGTGCAGACACATCCAACGCATGCTGTAACGTTTGTCGATAACCATGATTCCCAACCGCATGAAGCGCTGGAATCCTGGGTAGGCGATTGGTTCAAGCCGAGCGCATATGCGCTGACGCTGCTGCGTCGTGACGGTTATCCGGTTGTCTTTTACGGTGATTATTACGGCATTGGTGGTCCCGAACCTGTCGAGGGCAAGAAGGACATTCTCGACATTCTGATGTCAGCCCGTTACGACAAAGCTTATGGAGAGCAGGAAGATTACTTCGATCACGCGAACACGATTGGGTGGGTACGCCGCGGGGTGGACGAAATCGAAGGTTCTGGTTGTGCAGTAGTTATCTCGAATGGTGATGATGGTGAGAAAAGGATGTTTGTTGGCGAACACCGTGCTGGCGAGCTCTGGACCGATCTGACGCACAGCTGTGAGGACGACATCACTATTGAGAAAGACGGTTGGGCCACTTTCCATGTATGTGGTGGAGGCGTCTCCGTGTGGGCTCTCCCGAATCAGGGTGAGGAATCTTCCGCTAAATAATACGTTGAGGATCAGTAAATCTTCATATAGAATGTTAAACCACCTGAACTGGCGATCTATCTGCCAGGCAGGTGGTTTATTTATGTTAGGTAGACTAAGCTTATTCGTGTTATCCTTATATGGAATAATAAACCAATATAATGATTGCTATTAAAATAGATTCGTGATCATTTTAGATAGATCATACCGAGGGGGAAATCGGGTGAGGAAATTAGTACAGTTGGGGTTGTTTGTGCTTGTGCTGGCGGTTTGTCTGGGGGCTTGCAGTTTGGGAACAAACAAAGGGCCAAGGGGAGAACCGAAGCGAACGGATGATTATACGCTGAATACCGAGCGAAGAGATTTGACCCAGCGTTTGCTGGAAAATCCAGATTCCTTTCAGGAGCGTTTGCCAGATGATTATAGCTTGACTGCTACCGTTAGGGTTCATCATGAATCTGATCTGGACCGCATTATATATGAGATTTCTGTTCAAGAGGCCCGGGTACCGATGGTCAATGTAATACAGTCTTTTACACTTGATCCATCCTTGATGAACAGCATTAACGCAACTGAGCTCCTCAACTCCAATGCGGTAAATACGCACGAGACTACTCTGGGTCCTGGAAAAGAACCGTTGGGATTAAGTTTACTCAGAGATTATATTTTGAAGCCCAAAGCGGAGATCCATAGTAATAGCATTAAAACGTATCAGGATATGTATATCAAAATTTCCTACGGACCAAATGATCAGCGTACGGAAGATTACATTCATGTTAAAGCCAAACCATCTCCTGAAACTATTGAATATATGAAATCATGGAATGCAGATCAATAGAAAGGCAGCACCGGAAAGCTCCTTCAAAGGAACCTGAATGGATGCTGCCTCTTTATTTTGGTGATACATATAGTTCGAGTTGCGTACTACACTTCCAGTTCAAACGACTCCAGCGTGCCCACCATTCTTAGATCATGTTCTTGGTTGAACTGTGCCCGTTTGTCCGCATCAGCGTATTCATCATGATAATGCATGAGCACGGTTTTCTGTCTCACTTCGGCAGGCAGTTGTTGCAGATCCTTCAGTGAGGTATGTGATTTGATCACCAGATCATGCATATGACATTCGTGGAAAATGAGCTGTACGTCTGCGGCGGCCTGCTCAACCCGTTCCTGATCCAGCGTGCTATCTGCGCTATAGTAGAAGTAGGGTTTTGCGAGAAGGCCATTGCTGACCATACCCGGCACGTGCTGTGTTCGAAAAGTCTCAAACGTTACGCCCCCCAGCTCAAATGTGCCTCCATCCGGTAAAGGTACGATATCATAATAGTCGCTCATCGTACGCTCCCCATCGGTTGTATAACGCATGCCTGGGGATAAAATGTTCCATAACGGATCAACTAGTTCCTCGTGAATAAACAGGCGTGGCTTGCGGTCGCCCACAATCTGTGAATAATATCCGAGCATCTGTACTCCGTTAATATGATCTTCATGCAGATGGGTAATAAACACATTGTGAATATCCGTCATTGGAAAGCCGTATTCCTTTAATGCTTTTGCATTGGATTCCGGAAAATCAATCACCAGATGTGTATCGCCGAATTCGGCCAGCATACTGTTGTGGTGTTGCTCTACACTGAACATGTCTCCTGTACCGAGAAATGTTATTTTCATCCATTTCATCTCCTTCTATCATCTTCAGATCAGCATCAATTAGATTAAAAACAGTATACCTCGTTCCAGGAAATATGCCTAAATCAACCTTTTGTGATAACGCTATCATTTTATATTGAACTTTGTGGGCAAACAGTGTAGCGTAAAGATTGGGAAGTGAACCCATATGAACGTAAACTCACCTAAAGGGAGCGTGCGAGGCGAATGAAGTCTTTTCTGGATGAACAATTTTTGCTGCACAATGAAACGGCGATCAGGTTATATGAGGACTATGCGAAAGACATGCCGATTATTGACTATCACTGCCACTTAAGTCCACAGGAGATCTACGAGAATAAAACCTTTGGCAATATTACAGAGGCTTGGTTATACGGTGATCACTACAAATGGCGGCTGATGCGCGCAAACGGGATTGAGGAGCAGTACATTACGGGAGGAGAGGGCGTAACCGATTATGATCGTTTTCTGGCGTACGCCAAAACTGTACCGATGATGATTGGTAACCCGCTGTACGCGTGGTCTCATTTGGAATTACAGCGTTATTTCGGTGTCTATGAAGTGTTGAATGAGACGAGCGCCCCGGCCATCTGGGAAAAAGTAAATGCGAAGCTGAACAGTGACGGATTCGGTGCACGTGATCTCATTACCAAATCCAATGTTACCGTGGTATGCACGACGGATGATCCGTGTGATTCCTTGGAATACCACCTGAAGATTCAGGAGATCGAAGGTTTCGATACCGCTGTACTGCCTTCATTCCGTCCGGATAAAGGATTGGAATTGAACCGTGACACCTTCTCGGAATGGGTAGGCAAGCTGTCGCAGGCAGCCGGAACGGCGATTTCCGATTATGACTCATTCCTCTCGGCCCTAGAGTCCCGGGTAGAGTTCTTCCACTCCGTAGGAGGCCGGGTGTCTGACCATGCACTCGATTATGTACCTTACGGCACGGCCACACGTGAGGAAGCAGCAGCGATTTTTGCCAAGGCTATTGCAGGGGAGAAGGTTAGTCGTGAGGAAGAGGACAAGTACAAGACGGTAACACTGACTTTCCTCGGCAAGCTGTACGCAGATCGGGGCTGGGTAATGCAGTTCCATATTAATGCGGCCCGCAACAATAACAGCCGTATGTTCGCCCAGCTTGGCCCGGATACCGGTTATGATTCCGTTAATGATACGCCGCTTTCCTCAGCCATGATCGGATTACTCGATGCGCTGGAGCAGCAGCATGCGCTGCCGAAAACGATCCTGTATTCCTTGAATCCTCGGGACAATGAAGTGCTCGCAGCGATTATCGGCAGCTTCCAGGGCGGCGGCATTCCAGGCAAAATCCAGCTTGGTGCAGCCTGGTGGTTCAACGATACGAAGGACGGCATGCTTGCTCAAATGAAGGCGCTGGCGAATGTAGGTCTAATCAGCCGTTTCGTCGGTATGCTAACCGATTCCCGCAGTTTCCTCTCTTACACACGACATGAGTATTTCCGCCGCCTGGTCTGCAACCTCATCGGTGAATGGGCCGAACAGGGCGAGGTACCACATGATATGGAACTGCTTGGACAGATCGTACAGGGCATCGCCTACAACAATGCGAAGGAGTATTTCCCTTTTGCTTCTGCGCTCAAAACTGTTTCTGCTTCACAGTCCTGATTCTTATATTTTGGTTCAAAACCGTGACTTTAAAGTCACGGTTTTTTGGTGTGCATTTGCTATTTGACATTCAACTTTCGCAGGAATATACTTAGTACACCTAATTAATTGATTGGCTATTTAATTGGAATGCTATTTAATAGATGCCCTATGATGTTGGACGTCTATGGAATGATAATGAAATTAAAGGGGGGACAATAATGACTGGCATAGATCCGGTTGCCCAGAAGCTTTTGTATTCCATAATGCAGTTTAATAAAGGCAAATGGAGGCAACATAAACCACATGGGCGTAATCACAATGAAATTATGGTACTGGGTTGTTTGCTCCACGGCATGCATCCGGGAGAACGATTGAATTGGCAGGATAATCCTCCTAATTTCAATGACACACTACATTCAAATCATCCAGGACTAAAAGTATCGGAAATTAGTGCTTTGTTGCGTGTGAAATCGCCGACGATTACTCCTGTCATTCGAGGGCTTGAAGACGAAGGGCTGGTTGAACGAACCATGGACCCGGAGGATCGTCGCGCAGTCCGCATCACCATTACCGAAGCAGGTCGTGAAATTATTCGGGCGGCACATCAGGAGCGCATGGAGATATTTAATAAGCTCGTTGAGCATCTGGGTGAGGAAGACAGTCTTCAATTAGCGGCATTGTTGACCAAGGTGTACACCTTTTTTGATACAAAGGTTTCCCAACAGATGGATGCGTCCACACAAGGAGATGATAAGCCATGATGAAATTGTTTCGCATGCTTAAGCCTTACCGAGTCCCCATTTTCTTCATACTGGGTCTGGTGCTGTTACAGTCGTTAGCTGAACTGTATTTGCCAACCCTGATGGCGGACATCGTTAATGGCGGCATAATAAAAGGAGATGTTCCATATATCTGGCAGATTGGTGGCTGGATGCTGGTGATTGCGATAGCAGGAACGGCTTGTTCCATCACAGCCAGTTACCTTTCATCCCGCACAGCGGGTGGATTTGCCAAACAGCTGCGCAGCAGAGTATTCCGCCATGTGGAGAACTATTCGCTGCAGGAATTTGATAAATTGGGTACAGCTTCACTAATTACCCGTACCACCAATGATATTACGCAGGTACAGAACGTATTAACGATGATGCTGCGCATGATGGTTATGGCTCCGATGATGTGTATCGGTGGTATCTTCATGGCGGTATCCCAGGATGCCAAATTATCGACCATCTTCCTGGTTGTCTTGCCTGTACTGGCTGGAGCCATTGCACTGATTGGTGCGAAAGGTCTACCTTTGTTCAAACAAATTCAGAAAAAACTCGACCGACTCAATCTGGTCCTGCGTGAGCAACTAACTGGGATTCGCGTGGTTCGTTCCTTTAATCGTGGGGAACATGAACGTGCTCGCTTTAATGGAGCCAATACAGATCTGAGAGACGTTTCCATTAAAGTGAATGTGCTCATGGCAACATTAATGCCTGTTATGATGCTGGTTATGAACTTTTCAATGATTGCCATCCTGTATTTCGGTGGACAGCGTATCGACAGCGGGAATATGAATATTGGTTCATTAATTGCCTTTATTCAATATGCGATGCAAATCATGTTCTCCCTCATTATGGTCTCCATTATCTTTGTCATGATTCCAAGAGCTTCGGCTTCGGCAGAGCGGATCAACGAAGTATTGGATATGCATCCGGATCTCAGCAACCCAGAGCAGCCTCGTGAGATGAAATCGCTGCAAGGCACGATTGAATTCGATAACGTGACATTCCGTTATCCGGGTGCGGAAAATGCTGCGTTGTCAGGCATTTCATTTACGGCACGCCCGGGTGAGACCACAGCGATTATTGGGGGTACGGGCTCAGGTAAATCCACATTGCTCAGTCTCATTCCACGTTTTTATGATGTAACGGAGGGCAGTGTACGGGTAAATGGAACAGATGTCCGTGAGCTACGGCAGGAAGATCTGCGGGCCAAAATCGGATTTGTACCACAAAAAGCGATTCTTTTCACCGGAACAATTGCGGAGAATATCCGCCACGGGAAGGATGACGCTACGATGGAGGAGATTGTTCGAGCCGCTCAAACGGCCCAGGCAGAGAACTTCATTACGGAGATGAAAGACGGTTACGATAGCGTCATTGCGCAGGGAGGTAACAACGTATCCGGTGGACAGAAGCAGCGTTTGTCCATTGCACGCGCACTGGTTCGCCGTCCGGAAGTATATATTTTTGACGACAGCTTCTCGGCTCTCGATTTCAAAACCGATGCCAAACTTCGTGCTGCCCTGAAGTCCGAAACGACTGAAGCAGCAGTGCTTATTGTGGCTCAGCGCGTAAGTACGGTTATGGATGCAGATCGCATTCTGATTATGGATGAGGGACGGATTGTCGGTTCGGGAACACATAAAGAGCTGATGGAGCACAATGAAGTATATCGCGAGATTGTATCCTCCCAGCTGACAGAGGAGGAGATCGCATGAGTGAACGTACAGAACGCAAGTCATCTCGTCCCCCTGGCGGGCCGGGTCATCCCGGAGGCGGAATGGGCATGCGGCCTCCCGTGGAGAAAGCGAAGGATTTCAAAGGTACACTGCGACGCTTGATGCGTTATCTTCAGCCCCACAGCTATCGTTTGCTGGGTGTGCTGGTTGCTGCAATTCTAAGTACCGTGTTCAGCATTATCAGCCCAAAGGTTATGGCAGAAGGTACGGATATTCTCAGTAAAGGCGCTATTGCCATCCTTCAGGGTGTACAGGGGGCCGGCATTGATTTTCCTGCCTTGATGAAAGTATTGTATCTGCTTGGGGGACTCTATCTGTTTAGTGCAGCTTTCATGTACATTCAGCAATATCTGATGGCTGGTGTTGCTCAGCGAGTTGTGTATGACATGCGTGAGCAGATCAGTGCCAAGGTTGGACGTCTGCCGCTGAAATATTTTGACTCCCGTACCCACGGGGAAACATTAAGCCGGGCGACGAACGATGTGGACAACATCAGTAATACGCTCCAGCAAAGTTTGGCGCAGTTCATTACGTCTGTAGTCACCATTGTCGGGGTTATCATCATGATGTTGACCATTAGTCCATGGATGACCCTGATAACCATTTTGACACTGCCATTAAGTGTAGTTGTTGTTATTCTGGTGGCATCCCGTTCGCAAAAACACTTTGCAGGCCAGCAGAAATCACTTGGTGAATTGAATGGCCATGTCGAGGAAATGTACACCGGACATAAGGTGGTCAAAGCCTTTGGACGGGAAGAACATTCGGTAGAGCAGTTCGAAAAAGTGAACGAAGAGCTGTATGAATCCGGTTGGAAAGCCCAGTTTATCTCAGGGATTATTATGCCACTGATGACGTTTGTAGGTAACCTTGGTTATGTGCTGATTTGTGTGGTCGGCGGGATCTTTGTTACACGTGGTGCCATCTCCATCGGGGATATCCTTGCATTCACACAGTACTCCCGTCAGTTCACTCAGCCAATTAACCAGATTGCCAACATCTCGAATATCATTCAGTCCACCATCGCTTCGGCGGAGCGGGTATTTGAATTGCTGGATGAGGAGGAAGAGGTTCCAGAATCTTCGAAACCAGTACAATTGCAGCAACCACAGGGTGCCGTTGCATTCCATGGTGTGAATTTTGGATATAAAGCGGATGAGTTACTCATCCAAAATATGAATATTGATGTAAAACCGGGACAGACGGTGGCCATTGTCGGGCCGACTGGAGCGGGTAAAACAACGCTGATCAACCTCCTGATGCGTTTCTACGAAATTCAGGACGGCCAAATTACAATTGACGGTGTTAATATCGTGGACATGGAGCGCGGCAAGCTGCGCAGCCTGTTTGGGATGGTGCTTCAGGACACATGGCTGTTCAACGGAACGATTCGTGACAACATCGCCTATGGCCGAGAAGGCGCAACGGAAGAAGAAGTCATCAAGGCAGCCGATGCGGCCCATGCTGATCACTTCATTCGTACTTTGCCTGATGGATATGATACGGTGCTGAATGAAGAAGCATCGAACATTTCACAGGGGCAGAAACAATTGTTGACTATTGCGAGAGCAATTCTGGCGAATCCGGCCATTCTGATTCTCGATGAAGCGACGAGCAGTGTCGATACACGGACCGAAGTGTTCATCCAGAAAGCGATGAATGATCTGATGAAGGATCGCACCAGCTTTGTCATTGCCCACAGATTGTCCACCATTCGCGGAGCCGACCTGATTCTTGTCATGGATCATGGTAACGTGATTGAGCAGGGTAATCATGAGGAACTGATGGAGAACCAAGGCTTCTATGCTGATCTGTACAACAGTCAGTTTACGGAGCAACAGCCACAGGCGATCTGATCCTAGATGGCGTTAACATAATAGCCGGGTTCACCATTTAGGTGAACCCGGCTATTTGTTTGCTGCCGCGGAAAGTCCCACGATATCATTTTTCTTTCTTTAGTCCTTTTTCGAATCTTCTGGAGCTTTACCTTCGTTGTCGCCGGATGACGTCTTTACCTCCAGCTTTGGATCTTCGTCTGCTTCCTCAAGCGCAGAAGGTGCCGGCTCGCCCGGTAGTAATTCACGCTGCTCGATCATACGTTTCACGACCTCATAACAGTCCTCAACATGTTTGTTGCCGACATACCGCATGGCTGTAAAGCTGAGCGCGGCAGCCAGTCCTTGACCTGCAAAAGGTACAAATTTGGCGACTGATTTGGTAGCTACGCGTACTCCGACCCTTTTTAGCACGACTACTACCAGTTCTTTGGTTACCATACGTCCAATGACTTTACTTCCGATGGACATGACGAATCCGTAGATCATGGATTTGGTCTCAGGGTCCAACCCGTCGAGCTGTTTTTGCGATAATCCGAATTTATTGTTAATGGCAGGCAGTAGCTGCATGAGCATTCCCACATCAGCCAGGACGTCTGTACCTGGAAGAGGAACGAGTGTTGTACCAGCGGAAGCGGTGGCTCTCTTTTTGACCATGGTGCGGCATTCCTTGCGAACTTGCTCTAATTGTTCCAACGTTGCTGGAATCATAGGGAATCCCTCCATTCGTATATGGTATAGATATAACCGTTTTGACTCGTTTTGAATGGTGTTTTCTACAGTAGAAATTGGTGACCTTGGCATATGAGTGTAAAGTAACCTTTTTTCTCAACCGTACGTCTAGTAAAAAAAGGGAATCAGTAAATTGCTATGACGGGTATCTGAGTATTACGGATGAGGGGGGATTACGATGCATGCACGGTTAGGAGTACTACTGTTATTATGCTGTATAAGTGGGCTGATCATTACGAGCTGTTCAGCAAAGGGGGACCCGAACAAGATGCAATTCAATTCGAATCAGGAGCTGTCCGAGTCAGAACGAAAAGCTGCTCTGAAAGAGATCGAACCTGAAACAATCCAATCCATGAACACCATGGGACTGCACAT
Source organism: Paenibacillus sp. OK060 (assembly GCF_900101205.1). NCBI lineage: Bacteria > Bacillati > Bacillota > Bacilli > Caryophanales > Paenibacillaceae > Paenibacillus > Paenibacillus sp. OK060. The sequence continues at coordinate 345,369 of NZ_FNFR01000003.1, read as the reverse complement.
CCTTCAACAGATGGGCGCAAAAGAGAAGACTGATGGGAATAATCTGCTCATCTCTCCTTATAGCATTGAGGCAGCGATTGGCATGGCATATAACGGTAGCGTAGGTGAGACTAGGCGAGAGATGGCAGAGGTCATGGGCTGGTCGGAGCTAGAAATGGAGCAAGTGAATGCTTCTCAAGCGGCTTTGCAGCAGTTGTTGACCCATCCGGGAAAAGGCATACAGATCGGTATTGCGAACTCCATGTGGGTGAAGGACGGAATTCCGGTAGAGGAAACGTACCAAACAGCCGTACAGCAAACGTATGAAGCCGAAATCAGGACACTCAATGGACAACCAGCACAAGCAAAGGAAGAGATCAATCAATGGGTGAAGCAGCACACCGAAGGTATGATTCCAAACTTGATGCAGGAGCCACCTGCAAAGGAAACCCTGATGATTCTGGTGAATGCCATTGCATTTGATGGAAACTGGATGGCTGAGTTTGACCCGGAGTACACGACGGATGATGAGTTTAAGCTGGCAAATGGAAAGGCATTATCTGTGCGGATGATGCATCAGACAAAGCAGTTCCAATACTCGGAGAATGAGGATTGGCAGGCGGTGAGGCTGCCTTACGGAGATGGCCAGATGCATCTGCTTGTCGTTTTGCCACGAGAGGGGCGTACGCTGGATGAGGTTCAGCAGCAGTTGCTGGATGACCCAAAACGGCTTGATCGTGGCTCCGAATATAGCCTAGTTGAGCTGTCCTTGCCACGTTTTCGTGCGGAGTATGGCATGAACCTGAAAGAGACGTTGCAGCAGATGGGGATGGAAATGGCCTTTGATCCGTATGCTGCCAATTTCACGGAAATGATGTCTCCCGGACCGAACTTGCAAGCATACATTGGTCAGGTAATGCATCGTGCCGTGATGGAAGTGAGCGAGCAAGGGACTGTAGCGGCAGCTTCAACGCTGGTAGAGATGCAGGCTGGAAGTGCTCCACCAACTGATCCAATCAAGATGGAGGTTAATCGTCCATTTATGGTTGCTGTAGTGCATAAATCCACTGGAGCATGGTTATTTGCCGGGAACGTAAACCAACCGGATGAGATTCCCTCCCGGTAGCACGTAGTCTTCGTTATCCAAGTATGCTGACATGCCGCTCTCGGAATTCATTCTCCAGCATGCTCATCTGAATGGAATCGTGATATTGATGATTGTAATACAAGGCATCTCGCCGTAAACCTTCACGTTGAAATCCTAGTTTCTCATATGTACGAATCGCACGTTGATTGAAGGCATACACTTCGAGCTCGATTCGGTGCAGATTGCAGATACCGAAGCCGTAATCCAGCATAAGCAGCAATGCCTCGCTGCCATATCCTTTTCCTTGATGCTCTGTATGATCAATGGCGATTCGGATGTGCGCACTGCGATTTTTGGTATGCATATCCATCAGGGCAATCTCCCCGATGACCTGGTCATTCTCCTGCAAGACAATCAGCAGCATCAAGCGTGAGTCATCCTGGGCCGCGTTTTCGATGTAACGTTCTACTTGGGTACGGGTGAAGCTGTTTTGTGTTCCAGTAAGTCTGCGCATCTCGGCGTCAAACAATCCGGGGAAATAGGTATCAACGTCAGTCGATTCAAATGGACGCAGATAGATGCGCTTCGTTTCCAACAGACGTGGGATGCGTGCGGATGGTGTTGGTTGAGACATGGGTTATTCCTCCTATGGGTTCAAATCGTCATGCAGGACTGATTGAGCTGGTATCGCCGCATTGGCAAAAGCATGGAGAGATCTTTAAGCCTTGTGAGCGGCTCCGTCCAAAAATAAAGCTACCAGCTCATGTGCCAGATCGGCAATCGTTGCATGCATGTCGCGCACGCCTTCGCGGTTTGCCAGCATCAGCAAGGACGTAAACGCATGGGCAAGCAGCATCGGATTGGCAGATCGCAAATAACCGTTGTCCATCTCCCGCTTAAAGTGGGTGGCGAGGACTTCATAGATGCGGACTTCGGCTTCACGGATCTGGGCCAGCTGATCTGCATCCAGATAGGTATTGGCTTCACGCATCATGGTCTCGGTATCGACGTGGGATTGTTGCATCCGTCCTTCCGCAACTTTCTCCAACCGCTCTTGTAATGTACCTGGTGCATCCATAAAGAGAGCTGTCTGCTGCATGCCCATAGCCATCATACTGGTGATGGCGACGGTGAATAGCTGCGGTTTGCTGGAAAAATGATAATAGATCGATGCTTTGGTTACGCCGCATAGCGAGGCGATTTGCTGGAGAGAGACGGGCTCATACCCGTATTCCATAAATAGCCGCGAGGCGGTCATTAGTATTTTTGACTGGGCTGAAGCCTGATCGGCACCGGCTTTGGGCCTGCCCGGCGAGCGGGGAGGGTTCGTTTTTTTGCTCATGGTTGCATACCTCTTTACTTATTCATGTTGGCTGTACAAAAGTGTTCACAAAATTAGTATTTGCAATATTAACCTTCCGGTATATATAATTAAGTCAATTATACTATGACCCGTGGTTCATTTCTATATTTATCACATAAAAACGGCTTCATAGAACCAAAATAGGGAGATGAAGAGACAATGCAAGAAGGTTCGGGCTACGGCCGCTGGGTTGCCGGCAAACGAAGCAAATGGATTACACTGTTGGTATGGATCATCATCGCGGTTGTTCTTGGTGTGGTGTGGCCTGCTGTTGGTGACCGTGAAACCAATAACGCGCAGGATCTGAGTGATTCCAAGCCCTCGGTGCAGGCGGCAGCAGTTGCCCAGAAAGAATTTCCCGGCGGCGAAGGTGTTCCCGCTCTTATCGTATGGCGTCAAGCCGGCGGGCTGACGGATGAACAGATTAAGAACATTCAGGCGTTAACGGAGCGACTGGATCAAGATCCGGTGGAGCAGCAGCAATCTGTGGTGCCACTATATCAGTTGCCGCCAGAGGCTCTGAAAGGTCAGCTTTCGGAAGACGGAAGCACCTTGGTTATGCCGCTCTTTTTCAATCAGGAAGCTGATTCGTCACAGTTGAAAGAAGGCATTGAAGCGCTAGAGCAGAAAACGAAAGATATTTTTGGCTCCGATCCATTTGATGTTGCCATTGATGATGCCAGCGCACTAAGTGCACGGGTTACAGGTCCGGTGGGGATATCGATTGATGCAAGTGGATTATTCTCATCTGCGGATGTATCTCTGCTGATTGCAACAGTTGTGCTGGTACTCGTGCTGTTGCTGTTGATCTACCGTTCGCCCGTACTGGCGATTATCCCGATTATTGCAGTTGGGTTCGCTTATATGGTCACCAGTCCGATTCTCGGATTTATGGCGGATCAGGGCTGGATTACAGTGGACGCGCAGTCCATCTCTATTATGACGGTGCTGTTGTTCGGTGCAGGAACGGACTATTGCCTGTTCATGATCTCCAGATTCCGTCAAGTTCTCTATCATGAGCCGGATAAAAAGAAAGCACTCTTCCAGGCGATTACCGGATCGTCCGGTGCGATTGCCATGAGTGGATTTACAGTTGTTGCAGCACTGCTTGTACTGCTGTTCGCAGAATATGGTGCCTATCACCGTTTTGCCGTACCATTCAGTTTATCCATCTTCATCATGTTTATTGCGAGCCTGACGCTGGTTCCGGCTTTGCTCGCGATCTTCGGTCGGGGTTCATTCTACCCGTTTGTACCGCGTACGCATGATATGGAAGTAGAACGTGCGAAGAAAAAAGGCAAACCAGCGCCTGCTCCGCGTAAAATCAAGGAAAGCTGGATTGGCCGTACAGTAGTAACCAAACCGTGGACAGTACTGGCGATTACACTGGTGTTGTTGGGTGGACTGGCTGCTTTCTCTAGCCAAATTAAATTCACGTATGACTTGCTATCATCCTTCCCGGAGAATGTTGCTTCTCGTGAAGGTTTCAAAGTCATTGGAGAACAGTTCTCGGAAGGTGAACTCGCTCCGGCGAAAGTGATTATCGATACAGAAGGCAGCCAGACAGATCTGAAACAACGCCTGGAATCGCTGGATTACGTAAGCAAGGTAGGTGAAGCGCAGCAGGGTGCTGAGAATGCAAACATCACCGCTTACGATGTGGAATTCAATCTGAATCCATACTCTATGGAGGCGATGCAGCATATCCCGGATCTGCGGGCAACGGCTGAACAGGCATTGAAAGATGCTGGAATAACAAGCGTGGACAGCCATGTCTGGATCGACGGTCAGACGGCTGAGCAGTATGATATCGAAGTCACTGGAGAGCGGGATGCCAGCATCATTATTCCAGTGGTGATCGGAATGATCACATTGCTGCTGCTGTTATACCTGCGTTCCGTCGTAGCGACGGCGTATCTGATCGCGACAGTAGTACTATCCTACTTCTCTGCATTGGGCCTGGGTTGGCTCATTATTCACTATGGATTGGGAGCAGACGCCATTCAGGGAGCGATTCCGCTGTATTCCTTCGTATTCCTTGTGGCGCTGGGTGAGGACTACAACATCTTCATGATCTCAAGCATCTGGCAAAAACGCAAAACGATGCCACTTCGCCAAGCGATCAAGGAAGGTGTGGGTGAAACCGGATCTGTTATTACTTCCGCAGGTCTGATTCTCGCAGGTACGTTTGCCGTGCTGGCAACACTGCCTATACAGGTGCTGGTGCAGTTCGGTATTATCACGGCTGCGGGTGTCTTGCTCGATACGTTCCTTGTTCGACCGTTCATGGTGCCAGCCATTACAACGTTGCTGGGCAAATGGGCTTTCTGGCCAGGCAAGTATGTGCCTGTTGCAGAGAAAGCCAAAGAGAAACAAAAACAATCCATGTAATCGATGGATAGATTCAGACAAGGACAGTGGGGCCTCTAGCCCACTGTCCTTGTTTTTTTTCATTTTCTTATTGGAGTGCAGGTTGATCCGGGCAATTGCTGAGATGGAATGGAGGAACTGTAAAATATCCGCAGAAACAAACCTGGTCGCTATTTTCTTTGTACGAGGAAGGTTTACGTAGCCAAGGGTTTTGGGACATAATAGAGGTAACGTCAGCCACGGGCAGACGGATGGGATGAACATCAATGGGACAACCAGGGGGAAGGATGAAAACTAGCATGACGAACCAACTTAATGTGTACTTTAACCATGACGGCGGCGTGGATGACCTCGTATCGCTGTTCATGCTTCTGCAAATGGACAATGTAAATGTAACCGGTGTATCGGTTATTCCGGCAGACGGATATCTGGAGCCAGCTACAGATGCCAGCCGTAAAATTATCGATCGCTTCGGCACATATTCCGTAGAGGTAGCGAAATCCAACTCCAGAGGGAAGAATCCGTTTCCTGCGGCGTGGAGATTGCACTCCTTCTATGTAGATGCACTTCCAGTACTGAACGAATCCGGCAAAATGGAAGCTCCTTTGTCTGCCGTTCCGGCTCACCAGCATCTGATTGAGAAAGTGCGCAGCACCGAAGGCAAAACGCTGCTCCTGTTCACAGGCCCGCTGACTGACCTCGCGCGTGCACTGGACGAAGCACCAGACATTGAAGAGAAAATCGACAAGCTCGTGTGGATGGGTGGAACGTTCGAAAGAGGGAACGTCGAAGAGCCTGAGCATGATGGCACAGCAGAATGGAACGTATTCTGGGACCCGGAAGCGGCTTACCGTGTATGGCAGAGCGGTATCCAGATTGATCTGGTAGCCCTGGAAAGCACAAACAAAGTGCCTCTGACACCTGCTGTACGTAACCGTTGGGCTGCAGAGCGCCGCTTTGAAGGCGTTGACTTCCTGGGTAACTGTTACGCAGGATGTCCGCCACTGGTGTACAGTGAAACGAATTCCACGTACTATCTGTGGGATGTGTTGACTACGGCTTCCGTTGGACGTGAGGACATCGTGAAGAAGAAAACGGTGAACTGTATTGTGATCCCGGATGGTCCAAGCCAGGGCCGTACGGTGGAACAAGCAGACGGACGTCCAGTACAACTCGTGTATGATACCGATCCAGAAGCGTTCTTCACATACATGACGGATTTGGGCAAAAAAGCTGCTCCGCAGCGTTATTAATTCAGGCAGCCGCGAGGCCAGCCTCCATTAAAGGTAGAACAATAAAAAGCCGCAGGCAGAGTGAGCAGGAATGGGGTAAACCCCATGTTCCTGTTCCCTGCCTTGCGGCTTTTTTGTATTCATCCGGTGGGCTCCCATGGATTGCCCACCTGCAATCCGATTTATATTTTGAATCGGCTTATCAACCCGTTCAATTCACTAGACAACACACGAAGGGATTCCGCGGACGTACTCATCTCATCCATCGATTGAAGTTGCCCGTCAGTTGCAGCCGATACTTCCTGAATGCTGGAAGAGGACTTGCGCGAGATATGTTCCATATCCTCAACGGAAGCGGATACTTCTTCTGCACTGGCGGAGAGCTGTTCGGAAGCGGCGGACACTTCGTGCAGGCGTTCATTCATCGTCTCAATGCCGGAATGAATGGACGTGAATGAACGTCCTGCTTCCTGAACAACAGCAAGACCGGCTTGAACTTCTGAGGTACTGGCCGACATATGCGAAGATAAAACGGCAGTCTGTCTCGTCATTTCGGCGATCAGTTCAGTCACATGCTGGGACGATTGCTCTGATTCCCCCGCAAGCTTCCGAACCTCGGAAGCAACAACGGCGAATCCGCTGCCATGTTCCCCGGCCCGAGCAGCTTCAATGCTTGCATTTAATGCCAGCAGACTGGTCTGAGAAGCGATGCCCTTCATCATGTGGGCTACCGATTCAATTTTGCTGGAGTATTGCGCAAGCTGGGAGGTAGATGCTTCCATCTGGGCGTTGGCCTGATGAATCTTGTCCATGCGGTCGATCGCGGTGTTGATGTTGGTCTGGCCCTGTATCGCGTTATGGGTCGTCTCCTCGGATACATCAGCCACCATGGAAGATGAATTCGCAATATGCTGCATGCTGCGTGTAATTTCCTCCATCGCTACAGTAACTTCCCCCGCGCGTGCAACCTGCTCCGCAGCCCCTTTGGCTGTGTGATCCGTGTGCTCAGCAATGCGCTGGCTGGCTTCCGCTGTCGCCTGCGAGTGTCTGGATACCCCTTCGGCTGCTTGCAGCAGGGAATCGGAGCTTTTGCGGATGCCTGTCATGACATCTCTTGTATCCGTGACCAGATGTTTGAACTCCGAAGCCAGTTGTCCGACCTCATCCTTCCGTCCAAGCTCGACATCGACGGTCAGATCACCATTGCCCACCTCAGCAATGATCTTCTTCAGTTTCACCAGAGGACGGGTCAAATAATGAGCAAATCCATAGACCAGCAGCACGCTGAGTAATACGATGGCAAGGGCAGTCCAGATCATGGTCATCCGATTGCGTGTCATTAACTCGTAGACGGCGGTGGAGTCGAGGTCGGCGCCAACCAGACCAAGCAGTTCCCCATTAGCCCCGTGAATTGGTACATAGGCTGTAATCGTTGCGCCGTACTCATCCTGGGTCAGATCGCCCCGGAAAGGTTCGTTTTGTGCAAAGGCTTGCAGCATTCCCACATAGTGGTTCTCTTCTGGGGACCCGTAGGGAGAGAAATCATCCTCTTCCACATCCGGAGCAGCGCCATCCACCACGTAATAATACGATGCGGCTCCGTTATCTTCACGCTTACCAAGCGTGTATAGATACTTCAATCCATTGGACTGGCGAAGCTGGCTGAGTTGTTCGCGCAATGTATCGTAATACTCGGTTTGATCCTGTCCTGTACTAAGTGGCGCATACAGGGAGGTGTCGATGGATTGCGCTGCTCGTTCGGCAACAGCCTGTGCCTGCATGCCCATCGATTGTTCAACCAGCTGTGCAGATGAGCGATACATGGTAATGCCAAGAACGGCTCCTGCCGCCAGCATCAGACAGGAAAAAAATAAAAAGATACGCATAAACAAACTGTTCATTAGTAGAAATGTTCCCCCTTGATATGTAGGACTATGAATTCTTATATTGAAGTTGGATGAATCTTCTTATTGGGAATGCGTTTGCTACTTTGCTAACGTACATATATGTATTTCATTTCTATTTAAAATATCGGCATCTGCATGATAAAGAATTAGCCCCCGGATCAAGTAGATCCAGGAGCTTATCTTGTTTGAAACGTATAAATGGATATCTCATCTCTTGGACTCCCCATGATTGCAGGAACCATTTGCTGCTGTTACTACAAAGAGGGCATTACATCGTCCCGCCACCCTGGCGGATGGAGGCAGGGATCTTCTCAGGTCCCTGATTAATATATTTATTAATAAAAGTGCCTACTTTGGCATCATCGAATTGGTCCAGCTTCATCGTTTTGGTCCATGCCGTCACGATGACCTCACTGCCCTCGGGGATGTCTTTGTTCGGTACAGCGAGAATACCTGATCCAGCTTTGCGGAACTTGGCAAGGTATTTCAGATGCTCCTTCAGCTCATCACTTGCATTCTCACGGTAATAAATGATGATATCCCCATGCTCTAGATTATGTACTAGATATGGATAGCCGGGGAAATCGGTGTAGAATCCAAATTTGATATCATGCGGGTTATGAGGCCCCGATGTCGGGATGGTCATCTCATATTGAATCGGCTCTTCCGTATGATCGGCTCCGTAGTATTTATCGTCAGTCACTTCGATCGCAGCACCGGCATTCAGATCCGCAACGTCATACTTGGTAAATGCGCCCTGCATGAAGAAAAGAACAAACGCAATGATCGATACCCCCAGTAGTGCATGAGCAGCCAGGCGGATAGATCGGGTTTTCTTTTTAATCACAGCTCGTTCATTCTTCTTCATATGTGCCAGTACAGACTTCTGGGTGCGTGAAGACCAGATATAAGCTGCGATGGAGAGCAATAGAACGACTGCCCCAATGATAAGCCAAAGATAGGATGTCCCTGCCTCGTGCTCCATTTGCATATGATTCATATTCATATCCATTTCCTCTACCCTTCTTAATAAAATAAATGATCACAACAATACACTACATAATGTAGTGTTAATGACAATGGTGCAGATCCGATATAAGCATGGAGTGTTTCTCACCTCATATCCTTACGTAAAAAAGGACATACCTTTTACACTACACATTATAGTGTATGGAACGCAACGAGTGCAATCTGCTGACGTTGAAAACAAAAGAAGACCCTCCTCGCATAAGCAGGGAGAGCCTTCGTAAGAGCTTTTGAACTAGATACTACATACGACCGTATGGAGAAAACATGAAACTAATCAATCCAATGATTGTAGTGCCCAGAAAGCGAGATAGAATAAAAAACAATACAACATTGGCAATCAACACGCTGTACATGCTATCGATGGCTGCCTTCGTACGATTCAGCGGATACTGGAACAGCACCGTGTTAAGAGATACAAAGATAATCAAATACGAGACAACGAGGAAGAAGATAGCGATGGAATACGAGATAACAATAAACAGATTCGCCAGAACGAGCGACGCTACAGCGGGAACTAGTAATGATCCAAACTGGGCAACCAGCGTTTTGGGGCGAAACGTTATTTTCTCAATCTTCAGTATGGCATACATCAATGCGATCGCAACGATCAAGGAAATGGCGGTGAACAATAGCGGTCTGATAAACCCGCCAATGAACAATCCGTCCATATCCATCCGGCCGAATGTAATCAAAAAGTATGTAGAGGATAGGACCGCAATCAGAGCCATCGTGATCCAGCCGTTAAGAGAGTGCTGTTCACCAACGGTTTTCATGGTTTGATAAGGACGAGTGAGCACACTAAGGAAATAGGATAGATACTGTTTGCTTACTTCTTTGGCTTGCTGAAATTTCTCATTTTGTACGATGTTATTCCACTGATTGGTGTTTTTGTCTCCTGAAGATGAAGCGCCCTCTGTGCTGGAAGAGTCGGATACATGTTGTACAGGTCTGGGAGCAGAAGGTGTGTTGGGAGAAATGGGAGCGTGAGAAGGTGTCGTCTGTGTGCTCGACCAACGGGTATATTCAGGTTCGGCAGCAGCGGATTGTTGCTCCTGAGCGGAATTTGCAGTAGGGGAGGAAGGGGCTAGATTAGCGCCGCACCTCTCGCAAAAACTGGCATTTCCATTTTCATGATTACATACTGGGCATTTCATGGCATGAGCCTCCAATTTGATAAATTAAAGTAATCTAGACATTTTGTCTCATTTTAACGGCTGATGACGAAGTTTGTCTATGTTTTCAAGGGAATTAATACCCGGTATTTTCCACCTGAGTATATGATTAAACCGGTCCCCTTATTTTCATATTGACATAAGTATGCGCCGGAATTATGATGTCATTACCGAAATTGATAATCATTATCATTAAATGAACGTTAATCCAAGGGTTTGTACTCATCGACATATTAATCGCACGAGTATAGACAAATCAGTCTAACCATAGGGAGTGTATCGTGTTGAAAAAAATATTGACATTGCCGGCTGTTGTGCTGGCAACTTCGGTTTTACTCGCCGCTTGCGGCAATAATGAAGCGGCTTCGGACAAGCAGGCAGAAACGCCTGTTGCTCAAAGCGAAAACCAAACTTCCACAGAAACCACGGATGCAGCAGATCAGGAAGCGACCGGGAGCGATTATACAACCGCAGTGGATGGCTATCGCGCGTTTGCAATTGAGCAGATCGATGAATTCGTGAAGCAAACGGAGAAGTTCACGGATGCCGTGAAAGCTGGTGATCTGGAGACTGCCAAATCATTATATGCACCAGCTCGTATGTATTATGAACGCATTGAACCGGTAGCCGAAGCACTTGGCGATCTTGACCCGAATATCGATGCACGTGACGGAGATGTGGAGGCTGCCGACTGGCGCGGATTCCACCGGATTGAGAAATCACTTTGGGAAGACAAGACGACCGAAGGCATGACTGACTTTGCGGATACATTGTTAAGTGATGCGAAGCTCCTGCGTGCTAAAGTCGAGACGATGGATATCGATGCGAGTCTGATGGTAACGGGTGCGGTAGAACTTCTGAATGAGGTTTCCTCCAGCAAGGTAACCGGTGAAGAAGAACGTTATTCCCATACGGATTTGTATGATTTTGCAGCGAATGTAGAGGGAGCACACGAGATTTATAACCTGCTCAAGGATGATCTGGCTGCCAAAGACAAGGATCTGAATCAGCAAATTGCGGACCGATTCGATGCGCTGGAGAAAGAGCTTGCTCCATTCAAGGATGGAGACGGGTACGTTTCCTATGAGAAGCTGAAGGATGAAGACGTGAAGAAGCTGAGTCAGAACCTGGATGCATTGGCTGAGCCACTGTCGAACATGGGACAAGTACTGGGAGTGTAGAACAATGACTGAGCAGAAAAAGGATTCGCTGAAAAAGCCGTTGTCACGGCGTGAAATGCTGAAGCTGACCGGCGTGGCCGGATTGGGTCTGCTCTTGGGCGGAGGCGGTGCCAGCGGACTGATGGCGCTGGGCCGCAAAAGCAGTTCGGCGGTAGTGAAAGAGGCCGCGCCAGACAAGGGCCTGCCCTTCTATGGCAAGCATCAGGCGGGCATCACCACCCCGGCTCAGGATTTCATCTGCTTCGCTGCCTTTGATGTGACGGCGGGAAGTGCGGATGATCTCCGCCGTCTGTTCAAGAACTGGACGGCTGCCGCCGCTGCCATGGCCGCCGGAGAAATGATTGGCGAACATAATACAACGCTGAATACGCCCCCTACCGATACGGGCGAAGCGGCAGGCCTGACACCGTCACGAACCACGTTGACGTTTGGTGTGGGGCCCTCTTTGTTTGACGGGCGCTTCGGGCTGCAGGGCCGGAAGCCCAAGGGCCTGCGCGATCTGCCGGCATTCGCCGGAGATGCGCTGGACCCGCAGTGGTGTGGTGGCGACCTGTGCGTGCAAGTCTGCGCAGACGATATGCAGGTCGCCTTCCATGCCATCCGCAATCTCGCGCGCATCGCACGCGGGCATGCGGTATTGCGCTGGACGCAGGAAGGATTCCAGCGCACGGGCCGAGCTGACCCTGCGGGTGGAACACCGCGCAACTTGCTCGGCTTCAAGGATGGCACCGGCAATCCGGATACAACGGATGCCGTGCTGATGGACCAGACCGTCTGGGCGCAGCCTGCTGACGGTCCGGGATGGATGGCTGGCGGCAGCTATATGGCCGTCCGCCGGGTTCGTATGCGTGTGGAGGTGTGGGACCGCTCCACACTGAAAGACCAGGAGGCGACATTTGGCCGCCACCGGGATAGCGGAGCGCCGCTCGGCAGCCGCGGCGAGTTCGATCCGGTAGATCTGAAGGCCAAGTCTGCCGATGGACAGCCTGTCATTCCGGCAACGTCACATCTGCGTCTCGCGAAGGGTGATGGCAGTCAGCAAATTTTACGCCGCTCCTACTCGTATTCGAGTGGGCTCGATGCCAAGACCGGACAGCTGGATGCAGGTTTGCTGTTCATTAGTTATCAACGGGACCTGGAGAAGCAGTTTATTCCGATTCAGAAACGACTGGCAAAGAACGACAAGCTGAACGAATATACCGTGCACACAGGCAGTGCTGTATTTGCCTGTTTCCCGGGGATTACGAATGGCGGATATATTGGGGACACCTTGATTTAGTAGAAGGTTAGATGGCACTGATCGGTTTCAGAGGAATGGGGAGGATGACAAAGATGAGCAGGATCGCAGATCGGAAGGCGCAGAAGCGGCTGCTGCACAAAGGAAGGTTGATGCGCTCCTTGCTGATGCTGCTGGTGTTTCTGATGGTGGGGTCCAGTGTAATTCGTTTACCGGGCATGCCACACGCTTCTGCTGAGGGGCTCCAAAACAATGAGCAGTCCGTGCAAAAACAACTGGATAGTCTATTGCCGCCTGTGGGCAGCGCCTTAGTTGAAGCGGGACAGGGCAAGCTGGCAGAAGCCACGGAGGACGTCGCCGAATTCCGGCAACTGTGGGATGCTGCCAGCACGTTGGTGCCGGAGCAGAACGCAGATCAGGTTGCGACGACCGCCAGCGTTGTAGTTGAAGCTTTGTCTAAAGCGGAACAGGCACTGTCGGGCAATGATTCTGATGCTGCCAAGAAAGCATTGGCGGATCTTGCCCGTGCGACCAATCAGTACATTGAGGCGTTTCAGGGTGCGGAAGAGAGCAGCGACGCAGGCCGTAAAGCGGCCGAAAGGCTGCTGCCAGACGCACGTAAAAGTCTGAGTGCAATGGAACAGGGCGATTGGACCCAGGCAGAGCATGCCTATAAACGGATTGTTACGGCCTGGAAAGGCACCGAAGCTCCGATCCGTCAGGATCATTTTGGCGTATACAGCCAGTTAGAAAAAGACATCAGCCTGGTTCGTATTTCAATGCAGGCCGAGCCCCGCAAGGAAGAACAGGCAACAGAGCGTATGCAGGAACTAGTCACGTTGCTCACGGACTACAGTGCAGGGACACTCAAGGAAGGGGAAGTTGAGGATACGTCAGCATCCTCTGGTGTTTCTTCATTGTCCGACCTGCTGAAATTACTGGAGCAAATAGAGCAGCAGATTCAAGCCGGGGATACCACTTCTGCTGCAACGGGATTGGAGCAGTTTATCGTGGCCTGGCCTTTGGTTGAAGGTCAGGTACAAATATCATCTCCCGCTTCATATACGGCCATTGAGAATGAAATGGCGGAAGCATCCGGATATGTCGTCTCCAATCCGCCCAATACGGCGAAGGCAACCGAGGTTGTAACCCGCATGATCAATCGGCTGGAGCCGTTAACGGCTACTACCTCATACACGGCATGGGATGCAGCATTGATCCTGCTTCGCGAAGGATTGGAAGCCATTCTGGTACTGGCTGCATTGCTCGCTTATGCCAAGAAAAGTGGCGAGACTGCGGCCCGGCGCTGGATCTGGGCTGGTGCCGGTAGTGGTCTGCTGCTTAGTGCGGCGCTGGCCGTTGTACTGTCGCTGACCCTTGCTGTGGCATCATCGGGTAGCACACGGGAGATGATTGAGGGGTATACGGGGCTTGCAGCCGTTGTACTAATGTTGACGGTTGGACATTGGATGCATAGCAAATCGAATACCCGCTCCTGGAATAGTTATGTACAGCGACAGGTAGGTGGTGCACTGGCAAGGGGGAGTCTGTGGTCACTCTTTGCTGTGGCGGGACTCGCCATCTTGCGAGAAGGTGCGGAGACTGCGATCTTTTATATTGGCATGGCGCCTGCAATTGATACCTCGCAGATGTTGATCGGTATGGGGGCAGCATTGCTCATCCTGATTGTATTGGCTGTGGCCATTATTCAGTTCAGTGTACGTCTGCCTGTACGATGGTTTTTCCTGACCGCTACGCTGCTGATTTATTATCTGGTATTTCGTTTCCTTGGAGAGAGTATTCACTCCCTTCAAGTCTCAGCAGCGCTGGGGGCTCATGTTGTGCCGAGTCTGCCAACGATTGGCTGGCTTGGCATGTATCCGACATGGGAGACCTTTATTCCACAACTCGTTGTTCTGGTCTTTATGATCTTTAATTTGATTCGCACAGAGGTACGTTCGGCCAAAGGAGCATCCAAGGCATCCGTGTAGCACGGAGCTACGAATGTTGGTTAAAGGCTGCGTCCTGTTCGCATCATATTGTGAATGCATCATACAAAGGGCATATAGAAGTCCCTTTAAAAAAAGCCGTATCCTTCACGATCTACTCTGCGTGAAAGATACGGCTATTTATTTTTTTAGAGATTCATGAGATAAGTTAAACGGTTTGTGGATTGGCATTCATAAGTGTGGGAGTGGACTCCCGTATGATCGGTTTGGTCACGATATGCGAGACCTGATAAGGCTGTGACGGATGATCAATCCGGGATAACAGCATCTCCGCAGCCTTGATGCCCATTTCGTTGCTGTAGATATGAACCGTCGTTAATGCAGGCTCAATAATCCGTGATTCAGGTGCGTTATCAAAGCCGCATATGACGATATCCTGCGGCACTGTAACACTCCTCGCTCTCAAAGCTCTGATGAGATCGACTGCGATAAAGTCGTTGGCACACACATACGCATCAGGCAGTGACTTCATCTCCGCTACTCGCTCGTTCAACCAGCCGGGCTTCGAGAAGAACAGGCGGTCATCATCCACAATGCATTCGGATGGATCGACCTGCAGGCCCGCTTCCAGCATGGCCCGCTGATACCCTACCCAACGTTCATTAAAGCTTTTGCAATGATTGTAATCCCCGGCAAATCCAATATGGTTATAACCGCTCTCAATTAACTTTCTGGTTAACTGGTACGTGCTGTGCTCATTCTCCATCAGCAGCAAATCTGCATGAAATTCCGGAAAACATATGTCAGAAGCGCAATCGATGAAGATTGTGGGAATTCCCAGATCGGTAATAAGCTGCGTATATTTCAGATCGAACAATTCAATGCAGATGATGCCATCTACGTTGGAAATATCAAAATTGTTAGGAAGTGTAAGTGAATCCTGATCAACCTCACGCACAATATGAATGGAGAGATTGTACCCCTCTGCGCTGATTCTTTTCTCCAGACCGCTGATTAACATTGAACCAAAGTGAGATGTATTGGGCAGATTTTCCGTTAACAGGGCGATATTGCTTGGAGCTTTGGTTAGAACATGCTCATTTTCCATATAGGCAAACTGTTTATATTTAAGTTCAATTGCTTTTTTAATTACACGATTACGTGTCTCATCCGGGATGTTTCCGCTATCATTCAAGGCTTTGGAAGCTGTATTCCGGGAGATGCCCAAAGCATCCGCGATGTCCTGTATCGTAACCTTTTCTTTTGCCATCTAGTGCTTCACCTCTAATGATCATATGGTCGTCCATAGTATTATCTTAGTCAAATGTATAATAGATCGAAACAAATAGCAATCTCAATTTTACATATGCACAATTTAGTTTACATTTTTAATTCAGATAATGCGCTATTATTTATATTCAGAAGTTTCGTTACAAATGATAATTAGTACAAAATATCCTACCTCTGATAAGGAAAATGACAGGTTGAAGGCTAAAGAGTAAACGTTATATATACCATTTAATGCACATTCATAACTCGAAAAATACACAAAATGTTATCAAATGCACAATTATTTTTTTACAAAATGTATTGACTAATGCCTAGATTACCTGCTAAATTGTAAATTATTAAATGAGCAATTGTAAATATTGAAAGCCCTTACTACAAACAATTGTCAACTTCAGGAATGAACGGAGGTCATGTGTTGGATAACACGGTGGATACCAAAAAGGGTACTGGAAGGGCGTTGAAAGAGAGGACATCAACCGGTCACAGGATGCAGCAGTTCAAAAAGAATTATTTTTTGTATTTGTTACTCGCACCAGCTCTGATCCTGACCCTTATCTTCAAATACATCCCGATGTACGGAGCCATTATCGCATTTAAGGATTTTAGTCCAATCAAAGGCATCATGGGCAGTGAGTGGGTAGGACTGAAGCATTTCGAGAAATTTATAGCTTCACCCAATTTCGATATCATTTTAATGAATACGCTTAAACTGAGCTTTTTGGGGTTGATATTCAGTTTTCCGGTGCCCATTCTACTTGCTCTTATGCTCAATCAGGTACGTAAAGCCGGAGTGAAAAAAAATATTCAACTGTTTCTGTATGCACCCAACTTCATATCGGTTGTTGTCGTTGTGGGTATGCTGTTCATCTTCCTATCCCCGACAGGACCGGTTAACCAATTCGCGACATGGATTACCGGTCATCCAATCATGTTCATGTCCGAGCCGGAATATTTCCGCTGGATCTACATTTTGTCGGATATTTGGACCGGAGCAGGCTGGGCTTCCATCATTTATGTCGCTGCTTTGGCCAATGTCGATCCGGAACTTCACAATGCAGCCAATCTGGATGGAGCCAATCTACTTCAGCGTATACGCCACATCGACCTTCCGACGATTCGTCCGATTATGGCTATCGTATTTATTCTTGCCGCTGGCGGAATCATGTCAATTGGATTTGAGAAGGCCTACCTGATGCAGACGTCCATGAACCTGCCTTCCTCCGAGATCATTGCCACGTATGTCTACAAGGTGGGCTTGCAGTCCGGAGATTACGCTTATTCTGCGGCAGTGGGATTGTTCAACTCGGTCATCAATGTCATTTTGCTGGTGACTGTGAATCTGATTGTGAAGAAATTGAATGAAGGCGAAGGCCTCTATTAGGAAAGGAGTATTATCCATGGTAGTCAAACACACGGGAATGGATCGTCTGATCCTCGCACTGAACGCCATCTTTCTCACCTGTGCTGTACTGGTTGTGGTCGTTCCTTTGATTTACATCGTTATCGCCTCATTTATGGACCCTACTGTGCTGCTGAATCGGGGATTGTCCTTCAATGTATCCGACTGGAGTCTGGACGGGTATCAGATGATTCTATCCAATCCGGCCATGATTCGAGGGTTTGCCAATGCGGTGCTGTACTCGGTTTCCTTTGCACTCGTAACGGTGACTGTCTCGATATTTGCAGGTTATGCCTTGTCTGATGAAAGGCTGGCTGGGCGGGGATTTTTCATGATTATATTTATCATCACGATGTTCTTCGGTGGCGGTTTAATTCCTACCTATCTGCTTGTTCGTAATCTCGGCATGCTGGACACGGTATGGGCCATTATCATCCCAGGCGCAGTCAACGTATGGAACATCATTCTCTCCAGAACCTTCTTCAAAGGGGTACCGCGAGAACTGAGAGAAGCCGCCAATGTGGATGGCGCCTCCGAGATGAAGATTTTCTTCCAGATCGTCATTCCGTTATCAAAACCTATCATTTTTGTCCTCGCGTTGTACGCGTTTGTAGGGCAGTGGAATTCCTATTTTGACGCCATGATCTATCTGGACAACCCGAACCTTCATCCGTTACAGCTCGTTCTGCGCTCCATTCTGATTCAGAATCAGGCTGCACCGGGCATGATCAGTGATCAGCTTGCGATGGCAGAACTGAAACGGCTCTCGGAAATGATCAAATATTCAGCCATTGTCATTTCGAGTCTGCCACTCATCATCATGTATCCGTTCTTTCAGAAATATTTCGAAAAAGGTGTCATGGTAGGTTCGCTCAAATAGTGAACAGCCTGAAATATAGCGCGCTCGATCCAACATAATCCACGGAGGTCATTATCATGAAAAAAGTGAACAAGTCCAGAAAAGCCGCTACAACGGCATCCATCTCCATGTTGTCAGCTATGCTCCTGCTCTCGGCCTGTGGCGGGGGAGGAGGCGGTGCAGCGAGTGAAGCCCAGTCGCCTGATGGCAAAGTGACATTGAATTTTATAACACAGAGTTCTCCGCTGGCCCCTGCTGATCCGAACGAGAAGTTGATTAACAAGAGACTCGAAGAGAAAACCAATGTGCATATCAACTGGAAAAACTACACGAGTGATGTGTTCGCGGAAAAAAGAAACCTGGCGGTAGCCAGCGGTGATTTGCCGGATGCTATTTTTGACGCAGGTTATGGGGATTATGATCTCCTGAAACTGGCGAAGGACGGGGCCATCATTCCACTGGAAGACCTGATTGAGCAATACATGCCGAATCTGCAAAAGGTGCTGGAGGAAGCTCCCGAATACAAAAGCATGATTACGGCACCAGACGGACATATTTATTCCTTTCCCTGGATTGAGGAGCTCGGAAGTGGCAAGCAGCGCATACAGGCGGTTGATGACTTGCCCTGGATCAATGTGGAGTGGCTGAACAAGCTTGGATTGAAGATGCCAACGACGACCGAAGAGCTGAAACAAGTGCTGATTGCGTTCAAAACCCAGGATCCCAACGGTAATGGTAAGGCGGACGAAATCCCGTTGTCTTTCATTAACAAGCCTGGCGGAGAAGATCTGACATTTCTCTTTGCCGCATTTGGACTTGGAGAGAACTCGGATCACACGGTTGTAACCAACGATGGAAAAGTGGTATTCACGGCAGCTGATGAAGGCTACAAGGAAGCGGTCAAATATATTCACGAATTGGTTCAGGAAGGTCTCGTGGACATCGAAGCGTATCAGCAGGATTGGAATACGTATCTGGCCAAGGGCAAAGACAACAAGTATGGCATGTACTTCACTTGGGATAAGGCCAACATTACAGGCATGAATGATACCTATGATGTTCTGCCTCCGGTTGCCGGGCCCAATGGAGAGGTTAATGTTGCACGTACGAATGGTATTGGTCTCGACCGCGGACGTATGGTTATTACGAGTAGCAATAAAAATCTGGAATCCACGGCGAAGTGGGTGGACCAATTGTACGATCCGCTCCAATCCGTGCAGAACAACTGGGGAACCTACGGCGATGAGACACAGCAGAATATATTTGAATTCGATGAAGCCAAAGGCATGCTGAAGCATCTTCCGCTGGAAGGCTCTGCACCTGTTGAGCTCAGACAGAAAACGAGTATATCAGGACCACTGGCCATTCTCGACAGTTACTATGATAAATACACGACCAAACCGGATGATGCCGCATGGCGTATGGAATTGCTTGACAAAGTTATGGTTCCACATATGAAAGCAGAAAACGTCTATCCAAAAGTGTTCTTCTCGATTGATGAACTCGACCGCCTCTCCACGATTGAGACCGATCTGTTCGCCTATGTGCTGCGTATGCGCACGGAATGGTATCAGAACGGAAAGATCGATCAGGAGTGGGATGCTTATCTGAAAGAGCTGGATCGTCTTGGCTTGCAAGAGTGGCTTCAAATTAAACAAGCGGGATATGACCGCAATACCCAATAAAACAAACTCGATGAGGAGACTCTGCCGTACATAGCATTAAGGTGCGTGAGTGAAGCAAGTCTCCTCTTCAACGGTTTGAATCAAAGGAGTAAACCAACATGTCTACCATTTCAACAACGGATTACCGGGGCGCCTATCACTTCTCGCCCAAGAAAAATTGGATGAATGACCCCAACGGTATGGTATTTTTCAAAGGCGAGTATCACTTGTTCTATCAGCATCATCCATTTGGCACAACATGGGGACCGATGCATTGGGGACACGCGGTGACCAAGGACCTGGTTACCTGGGAAGAGCTGCCTGTGGCTTTGGCGCCGGATGAGCATGGCATGATATTCTCCGGCAGCGCCGTGGTGGACTGGAACAATACGTCCGGATTCTTTGACGATGAGCCAGGACTTGTGGCTATTTTCACCCATCATCAGGAGGTGCCTAACAATCCTCCCGTTCAGTCTCAGAGCCTCGCATATAGCAAGGATAGCGGCAGAACATGGATGAAATACGAGGGCAATCCGGTACTGGAGCATGAGTCGTTCGTGGATTTCCGTGATCCCAAAGTGTTCTGGCATGAACAGACCAAGGAATGGATTATGATTATCGCTTGTGGTCAAACGGTATGTCTGTACCATTCCCCCAATCTGAAGGATTGGACACTGGGCAGTGAATTCGGCGCAGGGATCGGTTCGCATGATGGCGTATGGGAGTGCCCTGATCTGTTCCCGCTGGCCGTGGATGGAGATGCGAGCCAGGAGAAATGGGTGATGCTCGTCAGCATTGGTGCAGATCCGGCCTTCAAAGAAGGCTCCAGAACGCAATACTTCACCGGAGATTTTGATGGCATTACATTTGTTCCTGATGAAGCTTCCCATACCGTTCGCTGGCTTGATCATGGTCGGGATAACTACGCAGGGGTCAGTTGGTCCGACATTCCGGCCGAAGACGGCAGACGTCTGTTTATGGGCTGGATGAGCAACTGGATGTATGCCAATCAGACACCAACCGAAGCATACCGCGGCGCGATGACCATTGCGAGAGAGCTGACATTGGAGAAAAGGGACGGAGAAGTCCTGCTGGTTCAGCGTCCTGTACGCGAGCTGGAGCACGCACGCACGCCAGTACTGTCCTTACAGAATACTTCTATTAGACAAGTGAGTGAGCAGTTGAACACCTTGGGCCTTGTAAACTATGAGATTCATGCGGAATGGCCTTCTGATCAATCTGTTCAATTTGCATTACGAAGTGGTGCGGACAATGAAACTCTCATCGGCGTGGACGTTCGTCAGAATGAGGTATATGTTGATCGCAGTCGATCGGGTATTATCGATTTTCATGAACATTTCCTGGGTCGCCATGCAGCTGGATTAAAAGCAGTGGACGGCAACCAACATCTGCGTATCTTTGTGGATTACTCATCCGTAGAGGTATTTGCCAATGACGGTCAAGCGGTGATTACCGATCTGATCTATCCGGATGCGGGTTCTGAGGGAATCTCTGTTCAGTCCGAAAATAAGGATGTAGTATTTGCTTCGCTTCATATCTACGAGCTATCCCCTATCCGAGCTGAAGTCCAATTGAAATGAGCACTAGGGGGACAGCAAGATGCGTATAGGAGCAATAGAAGCCGGTGGAACAAAGTTTGTATGTGGTGTAGGTAATGAGCGAGGGGGAATTGAAGATTGGTGCAGCTTTCCAACGGAACATCCAGAGACCACACTGGCGAAGGTTATTGACTATTTCAGGGATAAAGGAGTAGCCGCAATCGGAATCGGCTCCTTTGGTCCGATTGATCTGCAACCGGATAGCCCCACCTGTGGTTACATTACAACAACGCCCAAGCCAGGGTGGGGAAACTGTAATGTTATTGGAACCTTGAAGCGCGAATTCCCGATTCCCTTCGGATGGGATACGGATGTGAATGCAGCGGCCCTTGGAGAAGTCACTTGGGGAGCAGCAAAGGGATTGGAAAACTGTGTGTATTATACAATCGGCACAGGTGTTGGGATTGGACTTGTAGCGGGAGGTAAACGTGTGCATGGATTGCTGCACCCAGAGGGTGGGCACATCCGGACGAGACGGCACCCGGAGGATCATTTTGCCGGATTATGTCCGTATCATGGCGATTGCTTGGAGGGCATGGCTGCGGGGCCAGCCATTCAAGCCCGTTGGCAGAGCCCTGGCAGCGAACTGCCGGCAGACCACCCTGCCTGGGAGATCGAATCCTTTTACATTGCGGAGTCCATCACGACAGCCATTCTGCTTCATTCCCCGCAAAAGGTCATCTTGGGCGGAGGGGTGATGCAGCAAAGTCATCTGTTCCCCATGATCCGGGAGCGGGTTGTACGAAATCTGAATGGTTATGTGAATGCAGCCTCAATAACGCAACATATCGATCAATATATTGTCCAGCCGGGATTGGGCCAGCACGCAGGACTATGCGGTGCCCTTGCATTGGGTTTAGAGGCATTGCAGCAACATCCAACGTCGGCTTTATAATTTCTTATATTAATAATGTCCCAGAAGGGACGGATGCAGGTTCACTTGGCTATGTGACCTCACCGTCCTTTGTGGGATTTTTGTCTCATTTACTACAAGAAAAAGTACGCCACGGTTCAAGGCGGATCAGGAAAAGGTGATGCTCAGTCGTTTTGAGTTTCATCCAGAGAACGAGTATCAAAATTGGGTTTTTAAGCAAGAATAATAGAGAAAAGAGATACAGGTAACGCTAAGCACGCTCACGGTGAATATTTACGAATTGTTTTCGCTAGTTTATACCTATCGTTCGCTTTTATGTGTTATTTGCATGTTAACTATATCTTTTGGGTTGCCTAAAATCGTAGATATATGTATAATCAATCGTGTTAACACGTCGAACGTACGGTAGTAAATGATGTGGGTGAGTTCATGGAACTGCTGGACAGCAATGAGAGCAAGAAGAAGATGTGCCAGTATTATAACGAAATTTCGAAGGAACTGTTCGGCTTTGGGACCACTCTCCTGAGAGTGACCATTGATCAGAACATTGTGACCTTCTACGCGAAGCACCGACGTTCACCGCGCTCTGACGCCCTGGAAGGGGAGGCCCCCGGCTTGAAGCTGGAAGTGGACTTCCGCATGTCTGCCTTGTATAAGAAGAAATTCAGGGAGAAGTTGGAGCAGCACATGGGTTTGCCAATCGAAGCTGTATTACGGGATTATGATGCGTCCACGCAGTGGGCCATCACGAATGTGATATTGGAACAAGCATAGGATGGATCGACAGGTTCGATGTATGCGTTGCACACGATTCTAATTCATAATTCGGATTCCAAACAATTTCATATGATGGCGTCTGACTTCGGATTGATTCTGAAGCAGAAACCGATGATGTACCGGCAGCGGGTGTCGCTTTCCTTTGTTTACGAAGAAAAGTGTTCTTGTTTATACAAGAATGCTTTTCTTTTTGTTTTTTTAAGTTGAACTAGCCCTAAATAACGCATGTACCCTTCGAAAATCAGAAGACCTTCCGATCGCTGTTATCCCCAGATTTCTTTTATTCCCTTTAATAAAGGTAGAAATCTTGTGATAGCTTATGCTTTCGAAGAAGCTTTCTTTCAGAAAGCTTTTAGGCGAACACTTCGTTTCTCCAGGTTCTTTCTGTTTTCTAGGTGAAATGCGTTATCAAGCTAGTTCAACTTAATGGTTTGGGTTGTTAAATCACACATATCAGGGGGAATCAGGATCATGATGAAAAAGTGGATTAGCGGTTTGGCGGCAGTGGCAATGACATCGGTATTACTTGCAGGTTGCGGCAGCAGCACAGAGAACGCAACAGGCGGATCAGGCAGCGGAGGCACGGCGCCAACTAAGCTGGTCATCTCCACTTGGGGGTTCTCGGAAGATTTCTTCAATGAAGAAGTATTTGGTCCATTTGAAAAAGAACATAATGTAGACATCGTGCTTGAAGTGGGTAACAACGCTGAGCGTTTGAACAAAATCCGCCAAGGTACATCCAATGTGGATGTGATCTATTTGTCCGATTACTATGCACAGCAAGGTATTGATGAAGGTTTGTTTGAGAAAATCAACCGCTCCAAAATTCCGAATGTGAATGATATTTATGATATTGCCAAAGCACCGCTTGGCGAAGATTACGGCCCGGCCTATACGGTTGGACAGCTCGGAATCGCTTATAATCCAGACCTCGTTAACAAAGAAGTCACTTCATGGGCAGATCTGTGGGACCCGGCGTTTGCGGGTAACCTGACCATTCCGAATATTACGGCAACAGCAGGCCCAATGGTATTGGATGCAGCTTCCCGTGTAGCCGGAAACGAAACGTTTAATGAAGATGCAGCATTTGCGGAACTGAAAAAATTAAGCAGCAACGTTGTTAAATTCTACACGCAAACTTCCGAATTCGTGAACATGTTCTCCCAAGAAGAGATTGCGGGCGGACCGATTATGGAAATGTACTTCAAAGACCTGAAAGCTGCAGTTCCAAATGCGAAGTTTGTTACACCTAGCGAAGGTGCATATGCAGTCATGAATACGATCAATGTCGTGAAAGGCAGTAAGAACAAAGAACTCGCCGAAGAATTCATCAACTGGCAGTTGAGCCAGGATGTACAAACCAAATCCGCCAAAGCTAAAGTGGATTCCCCGGTAAATACGAAGGTTGAATTGAATGCCGAAGAAGCTGAAGGCGTAACATATGGTGCGGACGTAGTTGGCAAGCTGAACAAGCTGGATATGGAATTTGTGAATCAACAGGCTAAAGCATGGACAGATCGTTGGAACCGCGAGATTGCACAATAAGCATAATTAGCGTTAGAACGATAAGGTTTAGAGACAGGTATAGATTGTGCTCGACAAACAAAAATTTGCAGCAAGCAATCATTGAACGACAGAGGAGTTGGGAATGTATGAGTGAAACAGGAAATCGCATCATTCTGGATGTGGATACCGGTATTGATGACGCGCTGGCGATCTTGCTGGCCGTCAAGAGTCGGAAGCTGGACATTCTCGGAATTACCACGGTCTGTGGGAATGTATCGCTCCAGCAGGCAACGGATAATACATGCAAAATTCTCGAGCTGGTGGGAGCACCCTCCATTCCGGTCATTGCCGGAGCGGCTGGGCCACTCACACGCAAGTCTCACTATGAGCACCGGGTACATGGGCAAGACGGATTGGGTGGTGCGCTGCCCGATCCGGCCGTGTCCAAGCAGGCTGATGAAGGTTTTGCCCCGGAATTTATCGTTGAACAAGCGAAGTTGTACCCAGGCGAACTAACATTGATTATGACTGCGCCGTTAACGAATCTGGCGCTTGCGTTAATGAAGTGTCCTGAGCTGCCTACATTATTGAAGGAAGTCATCTTCATGGGTGGCGTCGTTCGTGGACATGGCAATGTTACCCCTACTGCGGAGTACAACACGTACGCCGATCCCGAAGCCGCACGCATTGTATTGCATGCAGGTTTCGAGAAGCTTACGCAGGTGGGCTTGGATGTTACCCGCCAAACGCTGCTGAATGAAGAAGCCATCGGACGATTAACTGATCCGGTATTGCGCAATTACGTGGCACAGAGCACGGAGATTTACATCAAGCGGTATGAAGAAATGAACGGCATTCGCGCTTGTGCCCTGCATGATCCACTGGCCGTTGGTGTCGCTCTTGCCCCGGAACTGGTTGGACGCAAATCGTATTACGTTGATGTAGAGACGGCCAGCCGTTTGTGCGATGGTCAGATGGTATGTGACTTCCAAAACCGTTTGGGTGAACAACCCAACACATTGGTATGTGAAACGGTAGATGCCGAAGCATTCCTTGAGTTGTTTATTAATGCGTTAAATTCTTAATTGCTCGACCCAATAAGATATTTATACGATTGCGGAGAGTGCAGAACCGATCTGGAGAAGCGAAGCGTTCCCCTTTATCCCCCGATTTTCTCCATTGATAAGGAATCAGAAAAATCGGGGGATAACAGGGATCGAAGGACGGTACTGCAATCGGAGTATCCGAGTATAAATCTCTAATTCTTATGTCAGGAGTACCGCGATGAAGAAATCAGTATACTGGCTATTGCTGCCGGGATTTGTGTTTTTGGCGGCATTTATGATCATTCCGATTGTCCTGACGATCGGATCGACGTTTTTTCAAGAAAACTCCTTCACGTTTGAAGGATACATGCATTTTTTCAGAGACCCTTACTTTTTGAAAATATTGCTTACGACGCTGCAGGTCAGCGTGGTCACCACCATCGTCTGCGTGGTGCTCGGATTCCCGACAGCTTATTATATTTCACAGAAAGCGCCGCGCCGCAAAGGCATTCTGCTCGCGCTGGCAATCTTCCCACTGCTGACGAGCCCGGTTGTGCGCTCGTTTAGCTGGATGATTATTCTCGGACGCAAAGGGCTGATCAACAACGCTCTTGTTGGGCTTGGTATCGTGGACAAGCCGCTGGATATTCTGTATACGCCGGCAGCCATGATGATTGGTTTGACCCATCTGTTCCTGCCACTCATGATCATTTCCCTGGTCGGTGTGCTTGAGAACATCGATGGTGATCTGCTCAAGGCAGCACAGAGCCTGGGTGCATCCCGCTTCACGGCATTTCGCCGGGTGGTGTTCCCGCTGGCTGTGCCAGGGCTCGTTATCGGAGCCGTACTTGTTTTTGTCGGAAGCCTGACGGCTTATACAACGCCTGCACTATTGGGAGGCAAACAGCGTGTAATTGCGACGTTCCTCTATCAGAACGCCATGACCCTGAACGACTGGTATCTGGCCTCGGTCGTTGCTGCGATTATGATTGTCATTACGTTTGTCGTGGTCGGTGTCATGAACAAAATGGCCAAAACTTTAAATCCGAAGGGGTAGACATATGCGGGAGAAACATATCGGGCTGGGCCTGTTCAGTCTGCTGGTCTTTATCTTTCTGCTGGGCCCGCTTCTGATCATCTCGGTGACTTCGTTTGAACCGGGGACGGTACTCAAATTTCCGCCGGAGGGCTTTTCCCTCCGCTGGTACGAGAATATTTTCAACACAGGCGGTTTCCTCCGCACGTTCCAGACGTCCATCATCATTTCCCTGCTGGGGAATTTGCTGGCGCTGTTGCTCGGGGTTCCAGCTGCGTACGCACTTAGTCGTTATGATTTCAAAGGCAAGTCCGTGCTGAATGCATTGTTCCTGTCTCCGGTACTCATTCCGGGAATCGTGCTTGGTTTTACATTGATGAAATACCTGATCGTGATCTATCATCTGCCGATGTATTTGGGTTTGCTGATCGGTCACACGATTATTATGCTTCCATTTATCATTCGCGTTATCGCATCGAGTCTGTCGAGCTTTGACTTTGCAGTAGAAGAAGCAGCCCTGAGTCTCGGCGCAGGACGGGTTAGAACGTTCTTCCAGATCGTGCTGCCCAACATTCGCTCAGGAATTCTCGCGGCGGTGCTGATTGCCTTTTTGGAGTCGTTCAACAACGTGGACATTTCCGTGTTTATGACCGGACCAGGGGTAAGCACATTGCCAATTCAGATGCTGACCTATGTAGAAAATTATTTTGACCCAACCATTGCAGCCATTTCCGTGCTTTTGATGGTATTAACTGGACTTTTAATGTTCGTGATCGAACGGATCATGGGCGGATTCTCATACTTTACTAAACGTTAATTGGAGGCGCAGAACGCTATGGCATTGCTGACATTGGATTGCGTATCGGTGGCTTACGATAACCAGACGATCCTGAAGGATTTTCAATTGGAGCTGGAAAAAGGTAAGCTGCTCTCCCTGCTTGGACCGAGCGGTTGCGGCAAAACAACTACGCTGCGCCTCATCGCCGGATTCCTGGAAGCAACACAGGGCAAGTTTATGTTCGGCGGCAAGGATTATACGAAGGTTCCGGTAAACAAGCGGAATTTCGGATTTGTATTTCAGAGTTATGCGCTGTTCCCGCATCTGTCTGTCTATGACAACGTGGCCTTCGGCCTGCGGATGCGCAAGGTAAAAGACAAGGATATTTCTTCACGCGTAATGCGCATCCTTGAAGTGGTGAACCTGAACGGCTTCGAGAAACGCTTCCCGCAGGAACTGTCCGGTGGACAGCGTCAGCGTGTGGCGATTGCCCGCGCACTCGTCATTGAACCGGATTTGCTGTTGTTTGATGAACCGCTCAGTAACCTGGATGCCAACCTGCGGCTGAATATGCGGGTCGAGATCCGCCGGATTCAGCAGGAACTGGGCATTACGACACTTTATGTCTCTCATGATCAGGAGGAGTGCTTCTCCATCTCGGATCAGGTAGCGATTATGAACAAAGGCGTTGTCGAGCAGCTCGACCGCCCAGAGACGATTTTTAAATACCCGGCCACAGAATTTGTAGCCCAATTTATCGGCTTCCACAATTTTATTGAATTCGCAGAGCGCAGTGATGCAGGAGAGGTGATCACGCTGAAAGCGGGTGGTCGTTTGTTCACGGCAACAGCGCATCCCGGAACAGCACGTCCCGGTGCACGCAAAGGTGCGATTCGTCCGGATGATCTGATGGTTAGCGGAGATACCTCTGGGGACATGGCAAATGCTTTGCCAGGGATTATCAAAGTAAGCACGTATCTTGGACGCAGTTATCAGTACGTCATTGAGACAGAACTTGGCGACTTCACAGCCAATCAGGAGATGGAGACACCTTATCTCAGCGGACAGCGGGTTAATCTGATTTTCCCGCAGGATAAACTTGTCCTTGTGGAATAGCCGCAGGAAGCAGAAGCAGCAAAAGAGGCATTTATCAGCTGAATCCAGAGCAATATAGCTAGTTGTAACTGCTGCTCTGGATCGCTGTAAGATGCTCATGAAGAAGGAGATTATGCCCCATGCGTGCAGATCAACTAATTAAGAATGTACATGTGTATAACAGTTATTATAAACGATTCGAAATGAACAACGTGGCTGTACTGGACGGTAGATTTATGTATGTTGGTCCAGGTGGACCGGAGATGATTGAAGCCGATGAAGTGATTGATGCACGCGGACGTTACATGATTCCGGGCCTTATTGATATTCATCTGCACATTGAGAGTACGATGGTGACACCGGCAACCTTTTCCCATGGCCTGATCCGCTGCGGGGTAACGTCCATTGTGGCGGAACCGCATGAGATGGCGAATGTGTTTGGGCTGGAAGGTGTGCAGGAGATGATGTCGGCCAGTCGTGAGACAACGGTGGACATGTTTTACGCCATCCCAAGCTCCGTTCCGGCGACTCCCATGGAAACAACAGGTGGTTCAATTGAAATCGAAGACATGGATGTGCTGCTCGCTACTGGAGAGATCATCTGTCTGGGTGAGATCATGAACTATGTGGACGTCATCCGTGATCCGGAATGCAAGACCAATCAGATTCTTCAGCATATTCGCAAAAACTATCCAGATCTTGTGATCGAAGGTCATACACCGAAATTGCTTGGGCTGGATCTGCACCGACTGATCTATGCGGGCATCGATTCCGATCATACGCATCAGAGCATTGAGGGCTTGCAGGCGCGAATTGCGGCAGGTATGTTCATTGAAATTCAGGAAAAATCGATGACGCCAGAAGTCATGGAGTACCTGATTCAGCATGATGTCGCTCAGCATTTTTGCTTCGTAACGGACGATGTTATGCCGGATTCGCTGGTAGAACGGGGACATCTGGATCATATCGTACGTAAGGCCATTCGGATGGGTATGCGCCCCGAAGATGCGATTTACGCTGCAACCTCTACCCCTGCAATCCGTATGAAAATGACTGATCGCGGTAGCATTGCCCCAGGCAAAGTGGCGGATTATGTGCTGCTGTCCAACTTAGATACACTTGCTGTAGAGCAGGTATACAAAAATGGCCGTAAAGCTTATGACGACTACGAACCGTACAAGCAGGACCGAATTAGTGGACAGTTCCCACCTCACTTTTACAAAAGTGTGCAATTGGATCTGCTGGGAGCCGAGGATTTCGCAATCCGTTTGTCTGATCCAAAGGTGAATGGGCAAAGTGAAGCATCTGACTCAGACGCGCAGTTATCTGAAAATGGTTTAAACAACTGCCGGGTTATGATGGTGAAGGATGGTTCAACCTTTGTGGAAGAGCATATTGCACAGGTTCAGGCTGCGAATGGTGAACTTCTCTGGGAAGAAAGTGAATATGGACAGATTGCGACCTTTGAACGTTATGGTGTGAACGGTAACCGAGCACATGGTTTGATTGGTGGAGACACGATCAAGCGTGGTGCCATTGCAACAACATATTCACATGATAACCACAACCTATTGGTCGTAGGACGCAATCGTGAAGATATGATCTTAGCAGCTAACACGGTAATTTCGAGCCAGGGTGGGTTCTGTGTGGTGGAAGACGGCAAAGTGTTGTCCCATCTCGAACTTCCTGTGGGTGGTATATTGACGGAGGAACCGCTGGCAGTAGTATCACACCAAGTGAAAGAGCTGCGTGCAGCGATGTTGTCTCTTGGTTATGTGCACTATAACCCAATCATGTCCATCAGTACCCATTCCCTTGCGGTAAGTCCGGCTCTGAAAATTACGGATCACGGCCTGATTGATGTGAATGCAGGCAAGGTTGTACCGTTGATACTTTAATTGGAATACACATAATCCGTAGGTATCTCTAATTAGATGATTGATCGCGGAATACTGTAAATAAGTTAAAGTGAAGAATTAGAAAAAGGTAGGTATACTGTAGAGAAAGAATACAGTGCACCTACCTTTTTTTTGAAGCTCATTTATGGCAATGATAACATTTATATATTCGATGTGAATTATCAATGCGTCTTCATTTTCTTGAGAGTTGCTGCATAGTACACTGATCTTATGGCACAACTGATCATAGGACCCATGAGTATTAAGTTGCTGTATGTTGGTACAGCAGTGTAACTATAATGGATATAAATTAGCACTGATGCCGAAACAACAAAAAGGAAGAGATTTAAGACTAAGTTGTATACTTTTCGCTTGTGTTCTTTGGGATATAAGGAGAATGTCATATAATCTACCTCCTTGCAATATTCGTTATAGAAAAATGCTAGCATTTATCAGGATTTATTTCCACATTATTGTAATTATTAATTAAATTTTATGAGATCGAATAAGGGAGATCCATCATGTTATCTAACGACAACGCCCCAAAAGCTATATTTTTCGATGTAGACGATACTTTGTATGACCACTTGCAGCCGCTTCGTGGCGCTTTACAGCAAGTTCTTGGTTTATCAGATGAGTTCCCATATGGGGAGGCATACCATCGCTTCCGTTATTATAGCGACTGGCTGTCTGCCCAAGAAGACTTGTCTGCTGTACCGGAACCGGAAGCGGTGGAACGGATGCGTCATCGCAGATTTGAGCTAACCATGGCGGAATTTGGACATCCTCTACAGCCGGGGCAGGCTGAAGAACTGCAAGCAGAGTATTTGAGTAGACAGTTTCAGATCCAGCCCTTTGAGGGAGTATATGAGCTTATTCGAAGACTTCTTGCAGAAGGGCATATGGTAGGGTTAATTACCAACGGAGAAGGAAAGCATCAGCAGCGGAAGCTCGAAGCACTGGATGTATTCAGCCTTATTCCCGAGGAACGGATCTTCATATCGGGTACCCTTGGTTACGCCAAGCCGGATCGCAGATTGTTTGAGCATGTAAGCGGGAAGACGGGATCGGATTCCGACTCCAGTTATTATATCGGCGATTCCTGGCGCAATGATGTTGTCGGTGCAGTGGATGCCGGATGGAAAGTGATCTGGTTCAACCATCGTGATGCTTTGCCAGAATCAGAGCATCAGCCTCATCACGTTGCGCGTAGTTATGAAGAGGTAAGCTGTATCCTTACATCCGAGTTAATTCAACAATAAAGCGTGCGCTATGTGCGTTGGTGCAGTCCTGATCCTCAATGAGGATTAGGGCTGTTTTTTGTTATATGGGACGTGAGGATTGTCATTGTACATCGGTGAAAATCGAGGTATAGATACTGTGTGTAAAGGTGTTTAAGGGGTCTTCTCACACTGTCCAAACATGAAGCGTAGCTTCATGGAATCTTCATTCGAAAGAGTAGGCTAAAGCCTTCACAAAGGATAAGGGCAGTGTTATAATTAAAACAAGATTTAGATTAAGTCTAAATTAAAAAAACGGAAGCGAGTTAAATTACGTGATCAAAATCAAAACTATATCGTATTCGAGAGGGGATAAATTCCATGAGCACAATCCAAACTAGAAACAATACTTTTGCAAACCATGCCACTGAACTTCAAGAGGTCCTGAACCGCCAGATCGCTGGTTGGTCTGTACTGTATACTAAATTGCACCACTTCCACTGGTATGTGAAAGGTCCTCATTTCTTCACTCTGCATGCTAAATTCGAAGAGTTGTATAACTTGGCTACGGCGAATATGGACGAAGCCGCAGAACGTCTATTGGCGATTGGTGGACGTCCGGTCGCAACGATGGCTGAACAACTGCGGTTGTCACCTGTTGAGGAAGCACAGGGACAGTTGTCGGCTGAAAAAATGGTAGAAACCGTAGTTACTGATCTGCAAGCGATGGTGGGTGTAATTAACGAGGGTATTCAAGCAGCTGGCGAAGCTGAGGATAATGCAACTGAAGATATGTTGATTGGATTCACTGCTGCATTGGATAAAGAGGTCTGGATGTTAAACGCATTTCTGGGCAAATAAGCTAAGTTACCCTGCATCCTGAACAACGATATGTAGAGTCCGTGAACAAAGTGCCCGTTCGCTTACAAATCCGGTGTGCTTGCCGTATAATGATGGCATTCAAGATGTATAGATTGGTGGAGTGAATAATGCGGACAGACCTGGAAGAACTGCGGGATGAAGCTGAACGGTTTATATATAGATGTTATGAAGAGCTGGGCCATTCGCGTGAAGACGCGCAGGCCCGGCTTGTTGCAGTTTTGAACGAGATTGAACACACAGGCACATATGTGCATACTGCGGAGGAACTGGAGCATGGCTGTAAAATGGCATGGCGGAACAGCAATCGCTGCATCGGGCGGCTATTCTGGGATAAACTGCGCATTGTGGATGCACGTCATGCAGATACGGTTGGAACGGCAGCGGATGCTGTGATGGCGCACATCAGAGTGGCCTCCAACAAAGGGAAGATTATTCCCATGATTACCATCCTTCCACCTGATGGACCGAATGGAGCCCCTGTGCGAATTTGGAATCACCAGTTAATCCGTTATGCCGGATATGAGACGACGGAAGGCATTGTAGGTGATCCTGCCTCCGTTGAGCTAACGAAGACAGCAATGTCGCTTGGCTGGCTGGGGGAAGGCACGCCTTATGATGTGCTTCCATTGATTATCCAGGCTAAGGGGCAAGCTCCAGAGTGGTATCCTGTGCCCGAGGAAGACATCGTGGAAGTGAAGTTTGAACACCCGGAGCGTCCCGAGATTGCTGAACTGGACATGCGCTGGTACGGTGTACCAATGATTGCCGATATGCGGCTGGAGATTGGCGGCATATCCTACCCGGCAGCACCATTCAACGGCTGGTATATGGGCACTGAGATTGGCGCACGCAATCTGGCAGATACGTTTCGGTATAATAAACTACCAGCGGTAGCGGCAGCACTTGGCTTGAATACGTCGAGTGAAACGACGTTGTGGAAGGATCGGGCTCTGGTAGAGCTGAATGTAGCGGTGCTGCATTCGTTCAAGAAAGCAGGCGTTAGCATTGTGGATCACCACACAGCGGCAGCGCAATTTGCCTTGTTTGAGCAGCGGGAAGAGAAGGCCGGGCGCGAACTGACAGGAGATTGGGTCTGGCTGATTCCGCCGGTGTCGCCGGCAACGACGCATATTTTCCACAGTTCCTATCGCAATGAGATTGTGAAGCCCAACTTTTTCTATGGAGATCATTCTTACACATCGGATTCAGAGAAATTGGAAGCTGAACGGATGGACAGGGGAAAACAACAACCCGAGGGGGATCAGCAGCCTCATGCTGAGAACCCACCAATGAAATGCCCGTTTGCACACTGATGTGTGAACGGGTTGTTTTTTTTCTGTTTTTTCATCAAAGCACGGATTCTAAAATAGGAAATAAAGCTGAAGATTCTTTCTCTATATGGAAATTAATTGCACTTCTATAATGAGGATCATGACTTAATATAGGAGGCTTACCCATGGGTTACATTGAATCGCTTCGAGAAATGGTTGGCAATGCACCGGTTATTCTGGTGAGACCGAGTATTTTGATTTTGAATAAATCAGGTGAAATTTTGTTGGTTCGACATGTGGATCATACCTGGGGAGTACCGGGTGGGTTTATGGAGTTGGGCGAATCGGTGGAAGAGTCTGCGAGGCGAAAGGTCAAAGAGGAAATTGGAATACAGATCAAGAAACTCGTGCTATACGGCGTCTTTTCGGGGAAAGAGTTATATACGAAATTAAGAAATGGACATGAATATTATAATGTGGTCATTGGTTATATTTGCACGGAGTTTGAAGGTGAGTTGAAGCCCGATGGGGTGGAAGTTCTTGAAGTGAAGTTTTACAAGCCGACGGAATTGCCTGAGAACACAGACCCTTATTTGAAAAATAAAATCAAAGAAAATGCACTACATATCGCAGCACTATTGGGTAAAAAATGAATGGAGGCTGCCCACAGATGTGGGCAGTTTTGTGCGTCTACACTCGTTTCGATCTGTAACGTCTGCGCATCACTGCCTGAACGGCAATTGCAGCAGCAATGAGAAGCAGATTGAACACAAACACGGTATACAGCGATCCACGCTCCACAAGCAGAGCAGCCACCAGAGGGGATACGATGGAACCGATCTCTGCCACAGAGACAATTTTGCCTATGACGGAGCTCCTACCCTCGTCCGGGATATGATCCCCGATATGAGCAAAGAACGAATCCATGTAACATGCACCGCCTACGCCACCGATCAGCATGCCCACGTAAACCAGCACATACGAAGATGTGCTCAGAAAAACGACCACTTCGATACCAATCATCAGCATGCCGAACATGCAGAGCAGCAGACGATCACCCATCCGATCAGACAGGTAACCGGCTATCGGAGCAGCCGCGAGTGTAGAAATACCAACGACGGTAAAGGCAAGACTGATCGCAAACGGGTCCCAGTGCATGATATGAGCTGCATACAATGCAAAATAAGTCAGAAACACGGCATAAGCACTCATCTCTAGGAAATGAACCGTACCGTAGCCAATCAGTTGCTGCCGCCGGGTAAGTCCGGTGGACGGTTCAGGAGTGATTGGGCTAGGAGTAGCGTTTACTGGAGAAACTGTATAATCGGCAGGCGTTTGCGTTGGTTTGGCATGCGTTGGAGACTCGCTTAAGTCGTGGCCGTCCGCCACATTTTCAGATACAGGATTGGGCTTTGCTGCTGTCTTCATCCCCATTGCTGCAACCACAGCCATCAGGCAGCACACGGTAACGAGTAAAAAAGGCACCGACAAAGGCCAATGCAACGAGAGCCAACCGCTGATGACCGGACCCAGCACCATGCCCCCACCTTCACTGCTGCTGATATAACCGTTGTAGAGCCCCCGGTTGTCGACGTTCCCCTCATCCCCAATGATGGAACGTACGACGACCGTAAGTCCGGTAGAAGCGAGCCCTTGCAGCAGCCGCAGCAGACCAAATACTAGTGCGGCAGAAGATACAGCGAAACCGCCCATACAAACAGCGAGCAGCAGAAGCATGGCAATAAGTGCCCGCTTGCCCCCGATTTTTCGATAGAGTGCCGCAGCGGGCACCCCGCCAATCACTTTACCGACATAAAAGAGTGCAAAAATAACCCCCATCATCCAGCCGGACAGGCCGAATTCCTCAATAAACAAAGGGAACAGGGGCAGGATCATGAAACCGCCCATCTGACTCAGAAAACAAATGATCATCAGCAAAGGCAGGTTACGACGAATATCCACGAACAGGACTCCTTTCACATGACTTGATTCCGAAATCCTCATGAAATCGCTCTACATGGATGCGTAGATATCGACATATACCCGTAATGTATGCTGTATTTGTGAGAATAAGAAGAAATAACACATGGCGTTTACATCAAAACCATTGCGGATATAGCTGAATCATATATAATAGATGGGATTTGTAATGAAGCATGCATGAAAAGAAGTGTACAGGCTCAAGGTATACCTCAAGTTTAAAGGGGGCGAAATGAAGCATGTCAGAACAACAACCGATTATCCGGTTCGACCGGGTGACCCAGCAATACGATCAGGATGAAGCCGTATTGAAGGAGGTCAGCTTCGAGATTGAGCGGGGTAAATTTTATACGCTACTCGGCCCGTCAGGCTGCGGGAAAACAACGATATTGCGCCTGATCGCCGGCTTTGCGGAGCCGACACAGGGCAGTATTTATTTTAACGGTGCACTGATTAACCAAGTGCCGGCTCACCAGCGGCAGGTGAATACCGTATTTCAGGATTATGCGTTATTTCCACATTTGAACGTATTTGAGAACGTAGCTTTTGGTTTGCGAATCAAAAAAATGAAAACCGCTGAAATTCAAGGCAAAGTGCTGGAAGCACTCAAGTTCGTCAATCTCTCTGGCTATGAAAACCGTGAAATTGGCGAGATGTCTGGCGGACAACGGCAGCGTGTCGCCATTGCGCGGGCGATTGTGAATGAACCCGAGATTTTGCTGCTGGACGAGCCGCTCTCAGCGCTCGATCTGAAGCTGCGGACCGAAATGCAGTATGAACTGCGTGAGCTGCAACAGCGATTGGGCATTACGTTTATTTTTGTCACACATGATCAGGAAGAAGCCTTGGCGATGTCGGATGAGATCTTTGTCCTGAACGGCGGCGTCATTCAACAGAGCGGCACACCGAATGATATCTATGATGAGCCGATTAACCGTTTTGTGGCGGACTTTATTGGTGAATCGAACATTGTATCCGGCAAAATGAAGCAGGACTTTGTGGTGGAATTCGCTGGCGCAGAGTACGAGTGTGTCGATCAGGGTTTGCAGCGGGACGAGCCTGTGGAGATTGTAATTCGTCCAGAGGATATGGAGATTACAACCGAGGAACAGGGCAAGATGCAGGTCAACGTGGACTCTCAGCTGTTCCGTGGGGTTCATTACGAGATATCCACATACGATGATGCGGGTAATGAGTGGCTGGTGCATTCCACGAAGAAAGCCGTCGTAGGCGCTCGTATTGGATTGTATTTTGACCCGGAAGCCATCCACGTAATGCGCTTTAACGAGACGGAAGAAGAGTTCGATAAACGTCTGGAAGCCTATCAAGAGGCCGTTCATGCAGACTAAGGCGAGTACACGCAATGCGTATCTGATTCCATATGTATTGTGGATGGTGTTGTTTGTAGTTGCTCCGGTTCTGTTGGTGGTGTATTACTCGTTCTTCGATGTGGAGGGCAATTTCACGCTGGGTAACTACGCTCGGTTCTTTACACCTGTGTACATGCAGATGACCCTGAGCTCGTTCTGGTATGCATTTCTGATCACGGTGTTCTCGCTGTTGGTCTCGTATCCGACGGCGTATCTACTGACTCGTACGAAGCACAAGCAGCTGTGGCTGCTGCTTATAATTTTGCCAAGCTGGATCAATCTGTTGTTAAAAGCGTACGCCTTTATCGGCCTGTTCGGCACGTATGGCTTGACCAATTCCTTGCTGGAAGTGGTGGGAATTGGCACGCAACAGATTTTGTTCACCGATTTCAGTTTTATCTTTGTCTCGGTGTATATCTTCATTCCATTCATGATCCTGCCGATCTTTAACGCGCTGGAAGAGATGAATCCGTCTCTGATCTATGCGGCCCGGGATCTTGGGGCATCGTCATGGCTGACGTTCCGCCGGGTTATCTTCCCGTTGACGCTCAGCGGAGTGAAATCCGGCTGTCAGGCCGTATTTATTCCGGCGCTATCTTTGTTCATGATTACCCGCCTTATTGCGGGGAACCGGGTAATTACGCTGGGAACAGCGATTGAGCAGCATTTTCTCGTCACCCAGGACTGGGGGATGGGTTCGACGATTGCCGTCTTTTTGATTATTGCGATGGCGATCATTATGTTCCTGACTGGATCAGGCAAGAAGGAGGTGCGTAATGGGAAGAAACGGAAAGCTGTCTAACGTCTATCTGGCCGTTGTATTCGCCATACTGTACGCACCGATTGCGTATCTGATCTTCTATTCCTTCAACAGTGGCGGGCATATGCGCGGTTTCGAAGGATTTACATTGAAATGGTACAGGGAAGTATTTGCCGATACCCGGCTGCTGATCATTGTACTCAATACGTTCATTATTGCGCTCCTGTCCTCTGCGATCTCGACGATGCTCGGTGTGGCAGGGGCACTGGCGATCTACCATGTGCGGCGCAAACGGACCAAGAATACGTTGCTGTCACTCAATAACGTGCTGATCGTTAGTCCAGATGTCATCATTGGTGCATCCTTTCTGATTCTATTCACCATGATTGGCATCAAGCTTGGATTCACTTCGGTATTGTTGTCTCATATCGCATTCAGCGTGCCGATTGTTGTGATTATGGTACTGCCAAAGCTTCAGGAGATGAGCCCGACATTGATGGATGCGGCGCGCGATCTGGGTGCTGGATCATGGCAGATCCTAACTCGTGTCGTGCTTCCATACGTTAAACCGGGTATTTTTGCCGGATTCTTCATGGCATTGACTTACTCGCTGGATGACTTTGCGGTAACATTCTTTGTCACGGGTAACGGATACTCCACACTCTCTGTGGAGATTTATTCAAGAGCAAGGCAGGGTGTGTCATTGTCCATCAATGCGCTGTCCACGCTGCTGTTCCTGCTGACGGTGCTGCTGGTGGTTGGGTATTACTTCATTAACCGCCGTGCAGCGCGAACGCCTGCGGGAAGGGGGCTGCGTCCATGAGGCAACTGGTTCGGACATTTGCGATTGTATTTGTGGCTGCCTTTGCCTTGATGATTCTCGCTTCGTATCTGAACAAGAGTCAGGGGTATTCCGGCGGCAACACGCTGACGATTTACAACTGGGGCGATTATATCGATCCTGATTTGCTGAAGGAATTTGAACAAGAGACCGGCATCAAGGTGATCTATCAGACGTTTGATTCGAACGAAGCGATGTTAACCAAGATTGAGCAGGGCGGAACGACGTTTGATGTGGCGATTCCTTCTGAGTATGCGATTAGCAAAATGAAAGAGGAAAACCTGCTCATTCCGCTGGATCACAGCAAGCTGCCCAATCTAAGCAACATCGACTCCCGGTTTATGGACCTATCCTTTGATGAGGGCAACAAGTACTCCATCCCTTACTTCTGGGGAACGGTGGGTATTGTGTACAATCCTGAACTGGTCGATGGGTTAACGTTTGAGAGCTGGAATGATCTGTGGGACCCACGTTTGAAAAATCAAATCCTGCTGCTCGACGGTGCCCGTGAAGTCATGGGCATGGGGCTGAACAGCCTCGGGTATTCGTTGAACGATACGAACGAAGATCATCTGCAGGAAGCTTTGAAGAAACTGTCCACCCTCACGCCTAACGTCAGAGCGATTGTCGGAGACGAGATCAAAATGCTGCTGGCAAACGAGGAAGCGGCGGTAGGACTCGTATGGTCCGGTGATGCGTCAGAAATTATGGATGAGAACGACAAGCTGGATTACGTGGTTCCGGAGGAAGGCTCGAACCTTTGGTTCGATAACATGGTCATTCCGAAGACCGCGAGTAATATTGAAGGTGCTCATCAGTTTATCAACTTCATGCTGGACCCTGATCATGCGGCTCGTAATACTGAATATGTAGGGTACTCTACACCGAACGCCGAGGCATTGAAGCTGCTGCCAGAGGATATTTCGGAGGATGAACGATTCTATCCAGATGAGACACTGACGGGTAAGCTGGAAGTGTACAATAATCTGGGCAAAAAAATGCTCTCGCATTATAACGATTTGTTCCTTGAATTTAAAATGCATAGCAAGTAAAAGGTATTCGAGTGAGATGCACAGCGTCTCTCTAATTCATTAAAACTCCAATGGGAGTTAATGACCACCAATAGCGCGTGTACAGTTCGTTAGAATAAATAGGGGTGCAGCTCGTCATTTCAATTGAATGACGAGCTGCACCCCTACATTTTTACTCTGCCTCAGAGCAAATAGCTCAAGTGTTTTGTTCTATTTAGTTTACACGTTAACGGAGAGGACAGAACAAACTGAAGAAGCGAAGCGCTCGCCTTTATCTCCGGATTTTTCCCTTTATTAAAGGGGAATCAAGAAAATCTGGAGATAACAGCGATCAAAAGTTGTTTTGTCATCGGAGTGGTCAAGTGGAAACAATCAGAAGTTTACATGCGCTTTTTGCGACCCACAATGATCCACGCTCCACCCATAATCAGCACAATCGCCACGAATGGCTGGATAAAGGACAGACTGTTCAGCATCGTGCCAATCGACATGACGGCGAAGAATAACAGTGAGATAACCGTCAGAATGTTGATCGGAATCAGCAACCATTTGTTACGGCCACCGAACCAATACAATTCGAACAGACCTACCGCTACCGCAAGAATGAAGCCGGGCCACATCGTGCTCCAGTTACCAAAAAGCATGGCGATCTGGGAGACAACACCTACCGTAAGCAAGATGCCCCCGGGAACAAGTAATCCGATCCCTCGTCCAATCATGGAGAAGTAGAGCCAATGGAAGAATAAACCCAATGGAATTACAAATAGGGTGGGCCAGAACGTGGCAAAGATTGTACCTGGACCGAGTGAACCTCCCTGGTTCAAAATCAGGTACACGCCGAGCAAAATAAGCACAGGCGCAAGGATGGTGCGTTTAGCCATGATATCTCTCCTTTTCAATACAAGATCAATTCCCGAACGGTCATGGAGTATGTTTTCTCGTTATTCACAGCATACCATGAACCGCAAAAGGGTATCCTCGGTCTTTGGAGTTAAACTTCACCTAGACTAAAGTCTAGGTTCAAAACATGTAATCACTAATCCCCTTAGGAGGATTGGATTCGGGATTATTCAACTACGGGGCTGCATGGGCTGTTTGAGACTGGAACGGTATTGCCCGGGAGTCTGTCCCGTCCACTTTTTGAAGGCATTCTGAAACGCGCTTTGCTCCGAAAAATGTAAGGCATACGCAATATCCCCCACGGAATAGGTTCCCTTCTGCAAATATCGCAATGCCATTTCCTTGCGTACCTGAACGGATATCTCATGATACGTTGTATCTTCTTCACGCAATCGGCTCTGAAGTGTGCGAATGCTCACGCCCAGATACTCTGCGGTGTGTTGTAATGTGGGAAAGAAGGTTGGTAGGCTCTCCATCATCCATCGACTTACTTTGCCAGAGAAGGATTGAGATGAATGAAGCTCATCTTTGCTTTCCTGAGCCATGGTTTCAAAGACCTTCAGCATTCTTGCATCCGAATATAATACGGGCTGATCCAGAATGTCTTTGTGCATTCGCAGGAGTGTACGGGTAGCCCCGAATCGAGGCTCTATTCCGAACATGCCAACATAAGGAGATAGATCGCCTGAAGCATCGGGGGCTTGATGACTAAACTGAACCTCTTTTAACTCCACCCGGCGATTCGCCAGTTTGCTGATCAAATACACCATCGAGACAGCCATATCTTCCACACAATGACGGGACATCTGCTTCTCCGAATTTTGCAAAGACAATTGAAGGATCAAATCCGTTCCGGCTACTTTCCAATCCAGATTAAATCCACTATATAGAATGATGTTATATCGTTGATAAGCAGCGAGTGCATCTCCAATCGTCTTGGAATGCATCATGACGTAACCAGGAAGGCCAAGGTCCGCAAAGTCCAGCAGTTGTCCCTGGTTCAATCCAAAATACAGATCATCCGAGTATCTGGCAGCATACTGCATAATCCGTTCCAACTCTTCAACTGGAATACGTGCTTCCGGATTCTGCATAATAGCAGGATCTACGCTGACGTACTCGAAAAACGCTTCGGATTCGTACCCTTTGTTCACCAGCGTCTTCATAATCGGATACAACATGGAAATGGACACACCGTGATTATGGTTGTTCATGCTACCCCCTTTTGCGCGAATCAGCAATGTTTTGGCGCCGTTGATCATTTGTTTATGTATGCGTTCATTCTATGCTTGTGATATGCCTGCTTCTTCGGCCTTCATGAACTTTATTATACAGGAGGAACAGATGTATGAAGTCAAATATTTTGGTAATTAATGGTCATCTGGATCCGCAAAGTTACTGCAAAGCACTGTCAGAAGCCTATATAAAAGGAGCTCGACAATCGGGCAGTTCTGTGGAACTGATCGACCTGAGCCATATTCAGTTTAATCTCAATCTTCAGTACGGGTACCGTCAGCGGACGGAATTGGAGCCTGATTTGGTGAGAGCTCAGGAATTGATCCGATGGGCGGACCATCTGGTGTTTGTATATCCGACGTGGTGGGGAGTGATGCCTGCTATTTTGAAAGGGTTTATTGATCGGGTGTTTTTGCCTGGATTCGCGATGAAAGATCGGGAGGACTCACCCCTATGGGACAAATTGCTGAAAGGAAGGTCTGCCCACATCATTGTGACCATGGATACACCACGCTGGTACAATCGATTGATTTACAGACATGCAGGGCACCGGGTCATGAAATCCAATATTCTCAAATTCTGCGGGGTCTCCCCGGTACGTGTAACCGAGATTAGTCCAATCAAAGGCTCCACTGAGGCGTTCCGTCTGAAATGGCTGGATAAATTGA
Organism: Paenibacillus sp. OK060; assembly: GCF_900101205.1. NCBI lineage: Bacteria > Bacillati > Bacillota > Bacilli > Caryophanales > Paenibacillaceae > Paenibacillus > Paenibacillus sp. OK060. Next base: position 302,863 of record NZ_FNFR01000003.1, on the reverse strand, counting down.
TGAAGATGGGCATGAAGCAAGGTGGCAGAAGTAAACCCCATGCTGGTCACTCAGCGAATTCTAACCAACAAGTTTAGCCCAACTTTAGCAGCCATGGAGTTATATTAGCTATGTCACGTTGTTTGCTATGTAAAGAAGCCCACTCCGCGAAGAGTAGGCTTCTTTTATCTTTTATAAAAGGGAGCAGGCCCTTATTTCACCACATCAGAATGCTTCTTGCCCCAGCTGTTCACACCATCATCTTCGATAATAGAGATGGCCGCATCGGCGATGTCTGGATCTGTCATTAACTTCTCTTGGATACGGAACTTGATATCATCTGCATCGGCAAGGCTCAATCCTTTGGTCAGTTCGATCAGACCCTCAACGTGGTAATAACGACCTTCCTGAATAATGCGCATCATCTGGATATCTGCAACATGAGAGTCTGCCAGAATGGTCTGGGATACTTTATCCTCAACATCCTGTGGAGCCGCTACACCAATCAGTCCGATCATATTGTCATAACCGACACGGAAAGCGACAGCAATCATCAAGCATCCAATAATGGTCGTCACGATTCCATCCAGCAATGCAAAATTGGTCAGTGCAATGACGACGACAGAGATCAGTGCGAGTGTCGCACCGAGTACCGCTACAATATCTTCGTAAAATACAAGCCGTGTTGGCGGTGCGGCGCGTCCTACATTTTTGATTGCAGCAGGGAACAGGGCGAGGCCTGACGCTTTGGGCGCACGTGCTTCGTGTAGAATTTCTTTCATTGCTTTAATCAAAATGGCTCCATCGATCACAATGTTAAGCACCAGCACGCCGATGTTAATCCAGATACCGCCGGAATGAGCAGCTGGATGCAGTAATAGATGAATGCCTTCATGGATCGTTTCATACGCCATAATGGTAACAACGATAACGGCAATCATACAGAAAATGTTGATGACTCGCCCGAATCCGGTCGGAAAGCGGCGTGTAGGTTTTTTCTCGGACAACACACTTCCGACAAAGACAAACCCTTGGTTGATGGCATCGGCTAGAGAGTGCATCGCCGAGGCGAACATGGCGCCACTGCCACTGAATAGAAAGGCTCCTCCTTTGCACAGTGCAAGTACAGCATTTCCTGCCATAGCTACAGCCGAGGATGTGTTCCCCTTTTTGACGAGAGACATTAAGCTCTCAGACTTTGGTTGTTCAGCCACTTCGAATGTTCCTCCCAGAAAGATGTGATAGGTGTAGAAAGAGTATTCCTTAATTACAGCTTGGTCATTTCCACTAAATGTTATTATAGCTTGCTTTACAACTCCCAGCATTATGCAAAAAAGGTCATATCACTAAAAACACTCGTACGAGTTCGCACGAGTGTCTGGTTATTTTTATATAAAATGTTATATCAATCGATCAATCAAATCTCCAGCAGGACAGGCTCAGGTTGCCATACTGATAGGCTTTGAACAGGAGTGATGCCTGCTTGTTCTGATCTCCCGCACCCATGGAGAGCAGCAATGGTACAAAATGCTCTGGCGTAGGCACGGCTGCTTGGGCTGATGGCGCCAGCTTGTCATAGGCGAATAGGGACGCTGTATCCCAGCTCACAAGTTTGTCTTGCAGCCAGTTGTCAAACGCCATGGCCCAAGGGTCAACGCCTGCGCTTTCCCAGTTTAACTGACGCAGGTTGTGTACCGTCCCACCACTGCCAATGACGAGAACGTCCTGCTCACGCAATGTGGCGAGTGCCTGCCCAACCTGATACTGCTGTTCATTGGACAGATAACGGTTCACGGATAAAGCAACGACCGGAATGTCCGCATTTGGATAGAGCAGGCGAAGCACAACCCAAGCACCGTGATCCAGACCACGAACAGAGTCGCTTTCCACCGGAATACCAGCATCCCCGAACAGGCGCTGAATCTCCGCTGTTGTCTCTTCATGTCCTTGTGCAGGGTATTTGATCTGATACAGCTCGGGCTGGAAGCCGCCAAAATCGTAGATGGTCTCGTAGTTGGCTACTGAAGAAACCAATTGAGTTGTAGATTCCCAGTGAGCAGAGAACAATACGATCGCTTTGGGTTTCGGCAGTTCCTGTCCAAGTTTTTGCAGAAATTCAGTATATGCATTTTCCTCCAGTGCAAGTGATGGCGCACCGTGAGCGATAAACAGGGATGGCATCATTATGAATTCAGTCCTTTCGGGTCTTCGGCAGTCAGCTTGGCGGCATCCGTCCGAAGCCATTGTTGAAATTGTTGATATAAGTCGGGGATGACTTGGTGTCCACCGTGATATGGAACATACGTAACGTTATTGGTCTGTTCCCGGAAGAAGCTGGCGTTATCTTCGCCAAGTTGCAGCGGGAAGAGATGATCCTGATCGCCATGCGATATAAATACAGATAACTCTGAGTTGGGCTGTATCTTGTATTCGTCTTTCACAAATTGCGGAATGTAACCACTCATGGCTACAATTCCCTTGATTGCATCTCCCATGATCAGCGAGAGCGTCATCGCCATAATGGCTCCTTGACTGAATCCGGCGATATAACGCCGTGCGGGATCAATGGCATATTTGGCAGACAAGTCAACCATTAGCTGTTGCAGTCCCTGAACAGAGGCGTCGAACAACTCACGGACGGGGTTGCCAATGCTTTTAATTTGAAAAAAGGCGTAGCCGCTACCCTGAACAATGGGCCCACGTACGGCAACGATAATAAAATTGGACTGAAGAGGCTCCATTAAGCGAAGCATATCCTGTTCATCCGAACCCATGCCATGCAGGGCAAAGATAACGGGATATTGTTGTTCTGTATTGTAATTGGAAGGAAGCCGAACCTCGTAAGTCAATGAATAATTCAATGCAACCACCACCTGATAAGAAATGAGTAATCAAAATAAAGTTTACTAATATGAAATTAATATTCTTATTGATGAACAAAATTTATCATGATTCCATTGTAGGGTCAATATTTTTTTTGTATTATGAAAATATGTTCCGTATAAGAAATCTATAATGCTCAATAACGATGGTTGGGTATCGGATATACAGATCAAAGGGGGAGGATTGCAACATGGATATTGGTCTAGCCATTCGTACGATCCGCAAACAAAAACAGATCACCATCATGCAAATGTGCGAGGGTACGGGGCTGTCCAAGGGATTTATCAGCAACGTGGAAAATAATAAAACATCACCGTCCATCGCGACGCTTGAAAGTATCGCAGATTATCTGAAAGTGCCACTGCCATACTTGCTGCTGTCACCGGAGCAGCGGATGAACGTGGTGCGCAAGGATGAGCGCAAAGAGACGACTGCCGGAAGTGGGCAGATCAAAGTACAGCATCTAACGGCAAAGGGTGCCATGCGCATGTCCATTGTAGAGCTGCCAGCAGGTGCATCGACTGGGGTTAATAAGCACGCCGGAGAAGAGAGTCATCTGGTTCTGCAAGGCCGAATTCGCGCAGAGCAGTGTGAGGACGTAGAGATTCTGGAAGCGGGGGATTCATTCAGCTGGAATGCCATCGTTCCCCACGAAGTAACCAATATTGGGGAGGAACCCGCGGTAGTACTAATCGCCGTGTCCAAGGAACTGGATTTGGACCATTTGTGGAACGCATAAGCAGAGAATCGCGGAATGGAGAATGAGAGAAGTAACGCTGCATTAATCATAAGGGTAGAGATTCAGCGTGATGAATCGTATTCGGACACGATGGCGACTGCTGAATATGTAAAAGGCCGCCCAGAGGTTTCTCGGGCGGCCGGATGGCGACGGAGTGCATCATTAGAAATGGTTGCTTCCGTCATTCATTGTTCTTTATAAATGGTCTCACTACTCCTGCTTACTGTGGATTAGTTGTCCAGATGCCTGCGGCTTTAACAAATACACGGTCCGACAGTTTGAGCGTCGCCAAAGCCAGTTCAGCTACGTCTTCCGCTTGCATCATGCGGTCTTCGTCTCCAATTTTGAGTCCGGCATTCGTCGCCAGCTCCGTGTTCACTGTACTTGGTGTTAACGCAGTAACCCGAATATTGGATTTGCGCACTTCCTGCATCAGGGATTCGGTCATGCCGAGCAATGCGAATTTGGAAGCACAGTAAGCTGAGCCTGTAGCAAATCCACGCTCGCCTGCGGTGGAGGCGATGTTGATAATGCTGCCGCTGCTTTCCTTAATCATGCTTGGCAGTACAGCACGAGTTACATAGTATGTACCCATGACATTAACATGCAGGATACGTTCCCACTCTTCCGGGTCCATATCCAGCAGTGTGCCGAAGCTTGCAATGCCTGCATTGTTGATCAGAATATCGACTGCGCCAAGCTCCATCTCAATCGCAGCTACGGCTGCTTCAGCCTGAGTGCGATCGGAAATATCCGCAATAGCACTGGTTACTTTTACACCATATTCCTGGCTCAGCGATTGCTGGAGAGCCTCCAGATCGGAGGCCGTCCGAGCGATCAGGCCGAGATGTACACCTTCCTTGGCAAGTGCTTCAGCAATGGCACGGCCAATACCTTTACCGGCGCCAGTGATGACAGCCGTTTTATTTTTAAGTTCCATGTGGGTAACTCCTCCTTAGAATTGGACTAGCATTTAATTATACTATATTACCCACAGTTCGAATATTTGCTTCATCATGATTGTTTGATTTTGATACTGCCTGAGGTAGTGCGAGCTTTGATGACCTCACGGCTTACCATGGGGGAATCAGGTATATTTACATCACCGGAAGTGGCCTGTGCATCGTAAATGCCGTCAAAATCGGGCGCTGCCTGTATGGAAATATCTCCTGACTGTCCCGATACATCAATTGGACCGGAAACTTCTTGCTCAATTTTCACACTACCGGAAGTGAAGTTAACATTTGCTGCACCGTTCAATTGCGTAATTTTGGTATCTCCCGACTGTACACTTCGGGTCACATCGCCATCAATGCCATTCAGCGTGAAACTTCCGGACGTTTGTTTGACTTCCATATCTCCTGCAATTGATGCAGCTTTAATGTCTCCTGAAGTTAGATCGAGTTGAATGATTGGTACGGTAATGTCCTGAAGGTGAATGCTTCCAGACGTAGTGTTAAGGTCCAAGGTATTGGCATGCAGACCCTTCAGATCCAGGTCACTGGAAGAAGAGACGATGTTAACTTCATCCAGCTGATGTCCTTCAGGTAACGCTACTGTGATCGTTTGCTGCTGATTATTCCAATAAAGGGTGAAAAATTGCAAACGCAAACGCTCTTCCTGGTTTAACGTAAAGGTTCCATCCGTGATCGAAGCCTGTTTAAAAGCTTCAATGGTGGCCGGGTCCCACTTTCCGTCGACTTCAATGTAGCCATTGGAATCCGGACTGACAACGAATTCAATATCTGCGCTTAAGTTGGCATTCATCATGATATTGTGCAGCTCATCATTTTTGAATTCCCAACGTTTGGAGTAGGGTTCTCTCTCGTCTCCGAACTGAACTCCGTATATGGAGGTTCCGAGCAAACCGATGCCGATACATAGTATCGCTAAAGCGATCCATTTTTTGGTGCTCATGATTAGACATCTCCCTTCATCGTCTTTTGATTCCATCTTATATACTGAAGAGTGATCAACTTAAAGGCTGTAAACACCCTTTTTGTCGCAATGGCGAATAGAATGCCTATACCGAATACTCCAATCGAAACGAATAATTCAGAATACTCGAAATGGCCGAGATATAAGAAATCCACAGCAACAGCAACCGGGGCTACGACCAGCAGCGACAAACTGGCAATCGTGAGCCATACCGACCACAGAGTCAGTCCTAGCGGAATCGCGAGTATGATGTTCAAGAAAAAAAGTCCGATTGCCGTGAAGAAGTTGCGTGCAGCTCGATTTCCCTTCTTTTGCTGTGAACGCATTTCTTCGAATGTCCGTGCGTAGAACGGATCAGATCCTGGCGTTTGTGCATCATACCGGTCACCGAGCGCTTCTTTGGCAATCTCGATCGGATGCCCCAGTTCCCGTGCAATCTCTTCTTCCGGTCTTCCTTCTCTTAATCCCATCTCAAAATGCTGTTCATAATCAGCGAGCAATTCTGCCCGTTCCAGCGGGTCCATCGGTCTTAAATGAATCTCCATTGCCTGCATGAATTGTTGTCTATTCATTGGGGGTACCTTCCTCTATAAGATTTGCGACATTGCGCACAAAACCATTCCATTCATTCGTCAGAGTCTTCATATAGTCACGGCCGGTATCAGACAGTTTGTAATACTTACGTGGTGGTCCTTCACTGGATTCCTGCAGGTAAGTCGTACAATAGCCGTCATTGACCAATCTTCGCAAAAGGGGATACAGCGCACCTTCCGCCACTTCAATATGCTGGGATACAGCCTGAGCCAGTTCGTAGCCGTAACGATCCTGGCGGTTGATTAACACGAGGACGCATAGTTCCAGCACCCCTTTTTTGAATTGAATATTAACATTCACTTGGGTTCCTCCTTGTTGCTCTATCCAATCACTAGTGTGTATTGTTCAGTAGTCGTAAATTCATCATAGCATCCGGTACTGTTTAATGCAAGGTAGTGATTTTAAAATAGTTCCGTATCACGATGTCCCGCTAAGTTGGATTAACTTCGTTTTCTCGCTATTTTATCTATAGATCAGCATACGCAAAACCCGAATCGGTTACTTCCGTCTGAAGGCGGATTCCGATCCGGGTCTATGGGATGAAGATATACGCATGGGGGTATCAGCTTGGTTTATTCTTGTGCTTCCAGCATCTTAAGGTCTTTAACGGCAGGTCCTTCAATGACTTTGCCCGCGTAATCGTAGCGTGATCCGTGGCATGGGCAATCCCATGAACGTTCCCCGGCATTCCATTCGACTTCACAACCCAAATGGGTGCAGGTGGTATCCACAAGAAAGAGTTTGCCAGTCGGGTCCTTATAGGCGCCAGCACGTTTGCCGTCATGGCGAACAACAGCCCCTTCATCGTTGCCGAGTTCTCCCGTGTTCTTGTGAATAATGCCGACTTTGCCAGAGATCAGTTCCGCGGCTACATTGACATTCTCTACAAGGAAGTTTTTCACACCAGGGTCTACCTTGAATCTTGCAGGATCGAATACTGCTGCGTAAGAGTTATCTCGTCCAGTAATCCGGTCTGTAAGGATATGTCCAGCCATCGTTCCTGTGGTCATGCCCCATTTGGCAAAGCCGGTAGCCACATAGACACGTTCATGTCGTCCAGTAATTGGCCCAATGTAAGGGACCTTATCGATGGAGATCAGATCTTGAGCTGACCAGCGGAAAGGGATGTTATGAATGCCAAATGTATCGGCTGCATAACGCTCCAAATTTTCATAATGACCGACAGTGCATATGCCCTGTCCGGTTTTGTGATTTTCTCCTCCAAAGAGGATGTGTTCCTTCCCTTTATGAATGACGGTACGCAGGGAACGATAGGGTTCATCGTCAGAGATATACATGCCACCTGTGAAAGGTTTCTGAGGTTCAACAACAACAGCATAGGAACGCTCGGCGTGCAGCCTTGAAAAATAAAATCCGGGGTCATAGACCGGGAAATGGGAGGCAACAACGACATGTTCGGCCGTTACGGATGGACCATTCTCATATGTCCGCACATGTAGCGAGGCATCTTCCTCCACATCGGTTACCGTTGTATGTTCGTAGATGCGGACACCTTGCTTGACTGCGGATTCCAGCAGGTAATGTAAATAACTAAGCGGGTCAAAGCGAGCTTGTCCCGGCATCTTAATACCTGCTCTGGCCGGAACAGGGATGGGAAGGGGATCAACCCATTGACCAGGAATATTCAGCTTGCCATAGGCAGTCAGCTCAATCTCCAGCTTCTTGAGATTCTCCTCGGATTGAATGTAGACATAGGCTTCTTCCTCTGCCCACTGGCAATCAATCTGTTTCTCTTTTATCAGATCGCGCATCCACTTGGCAGCTGTTGCATTGCCTTCATAATACATGCGGGCCTGTTCTTCTCCAAAATGATGAAGCAATTCATCAAATATCACGCCATGCTGTGCCGATACCTTGGCCGTTGTATGGCCTGTTGTGCCATCCAGTACTTTTCCAGCTTCAAGCACGACCACGCTCATTCCTGTCTGGGCCAGCAAATAAGCTGTTGTGATACCTGCAATTCCTGCACCAATAATGGCTACATCGGCGGTTGTATTTTCTGTCAGTTTCGGATATTCATTGAATGTGTTTGTCGCTCTCCACAGGGATTCCGGTATGGAAGGCAAACCTGTCGGGGGCTGTTGATGCTCACTCACTTGATTTTCCTCCTTCAATATTCTTCTTCATTAAGGACTATGCTTAGCTCAATAAGTACGTCATATCTATACTCCTATCCATGATTACCATACTGTGCCAGAATAAAACGATTGTCCGCATACTTTCCTGAGGAAAGTTCACATTTTCCTGTGAAGCCCCCCTGTTTTTTTTGCTAAACATGCTATATGATAGATTTACCGAAACCGTTTTAGTAAATGAAATGAAGAGTTAACGACGGCTCGTAAAGTGCTTGTTCTAAAAGGTTAAATCTTCGAATCGTGAGGTCGGATATGTCAAGAATACATCGTATTAATTTATCAATTATGTATCCGCTATCATTCTAAATAAATCAATGAATTCCCAAAGGAGATTCCATATTATGACCAACCAAACGAAATATCCGTTTCAGGATACAACGATCGAACTGGATACACGTGTAAAGGACCTCGTGTCCCGTCTGTCGGAAGATGAGAAAATCGAATCGATGCTGCAATACCAACCCGCAGTTGAACGACTGGGTATCGCAGCATATAAACACGGTACAGAAGCAGCCCATGGTCTGGCCTGGCTTGGCGAAGCGACTTCCTTCCCGCAGCCAGTAGGGCTGGCGTGTACCTGGGATGCGGACCTGATGAAAGAGATCGGCTCCGTGATCGGAGACGAGGCACGTGTATTTTATAAACGCAATCCAGCAGTAAACGGTCTGACTCTGTGGGCACCTACGGTTGATATGGAGCGTGATCCACGTTGGGGGCGGAACGAAGAAGCTTATGGTGAAGACCCGGAACTGACTGCTGAACTGACAACGGCGCTGGTTAAGGGAATCCAGGGCGACCATCCGAAGTATTACAAGGCGGTTGCTACGTTGAAGCATTTCCTTGCAAACAATAATGAAGTGGATCGTGGCAGTGGTTCATCAAGTATTGATCCGCGCAACATGCGTGAATATTATCTGAAAGCGTTCGAGAAACCGTTCAAAGAGGGCGGCGCACAATCAATGATGACCGCGTACAACTCTATTAATGGTACACCGGCATTGCTGCATCCGTTTGTAAACGAGATTGTGAAGGGCGAATGGGGCATGGATGGCTTCATCGTGAGTGATGCAGGGGATGTCATGGGGATCAAGAACGATCATAAATACTATGATTCCCATACACCAGGTACAGTAGAGTCCGTCAAAGCCGGAATTGACAGCATTACCGATGATGCCGATCTGTCGAAGCAGGCGCTGCGCGAAGGACTGGAGCAGGGCACACTCACAATGGAAGACATCGATCTGGCGTTGTTCAATACGTTCCGTGTGCGTTTCCGTCTAGGTGAATTTGATCCGGCTGAGGGCAATCCATATGCTTCGATTGGTGAAGAAGCGATGATGACGGAGAAGGCGAAGGCCCTTTCACTGAGAGCAGCGAGAGAACAAGTTGTATTGCTCAAAAATGATCAAGGTACGCTTCCACTGGATAAAAAAAAATCCGGCAAAGTGGCTGTGATTGGTCAACTGGGTGGAACAGTCTATCGCGACTGGTATGCAGGCACCATGCCATATAGCGTATCCCCGCTTGAAGCGATCAGCGGCAAAGTAGGCGGCGACAAGGTTGCATTCAAGGATGGCAATGACCGCATTACATTGACTTCAGTGGCAAGCGGTAAGGCTGTCGGATTGGCTGAGGATGAGAAATCATCCATCATTACTTCGGGAAATGCGGAGACATTTACACTAAGTGACTGGGGCTTTGGCAGTTACACGCTGAAGGCAGACAGTAATGGGAAATACCTGACGACGGATGAAGAAACGGTTACGGCATCGGCGGATGAAGTATATGGCTGGTTTGTGAAGGAAGTATTCCATCTGTTGCCACAACAGGACGGAAGCGTCGGGCTGACGACTTGGAACGGTAAAACAGTAACGGCACCCAATGGTGGAAACGATGCGTTTGCGGTATCCGAAGAGATGAAATCTTTCGGTGCTACGGAAACGTTCAAAAAGGATATTGTGGTGAATGGGTTGGAGGAAGCGGTAGCGGCGGCGAAGGAAGCGGAGACAGCGATTGTATTTGTCGGCAACAATCCACTTGTGAATGGTAAAGAAGAGATCGACCGCCCAAGTCTGGACCTGGCTGAATCCCAGCAGCTGTTGGTTGAAGCCGTTTATGCAGCGAATCCAAATACCGTTGTAGTTATCGTGGGAAGTTACCCGTTCACGTCCAACTGGGTGCAGGAGAACATTCCGGCTGTATTGTATACATCCCATGCAGGACAAGAGTTGGGGAACGCTGTGGCTGACGTATTGTATGGCGATTATGCACCAGCAGGCCGCCTGAATATGACGTGGGTGCAATCGGCAGATCAGCTGACCGATATCAGAGACTACGATATCATTCAATCCGGACGTACGTATCAGTATTTTGAAGGTGATGTACTATATCCATTCGGACATGGATTAACGTATGCATCGTTTAAATACAGTAATTTGGAACTGAACCCGGCCCAAGCTGGAGTCGAAGAGACCATTACTGTGCATGTGGATGTGACGAATACAGGAACGATCGCCAGTGATGAGGTTGTGCAGTTGTATGTGCGTGCCGGGCAGTCCCGTGTTAAACGTCCACTCAAAACGTTAAAAGGTTTCCGTCGTCTTCATATTGAAGCTGGGGCTACAGTGAAAGTCAGCTTCACACTGCCAGTTCAGGAACTGGCGATCTGGGATGTAACCCGTGATCGCTATGTGGTCGAAAGCGGTACCTACTCCATTATGGTGGGCAAATCTTCTGCTGATGTTCAGCTTGTTGCTGACCTGACGGTACAAGGGGAGACTATTCCTTCACGTAATCTGGGTGTGGCTACACGTGCCGAGAATTACGATGCATACTTCGGTGTGGATCTGGATGAGAGTAAGGAAGGCGGAACTTCTGTCCGTGTGACTGGTGAACAAGGCTGGATTGCCTTCAAGGATGCAGATCTGGGCAGCAATGCAGCAGCGCTTGAAGCTCGTGTATCATCAGAGCAGGTAGATGCGGTATTGGAAATTCGACTGGGCGCACCTGACGGTACACTGGCAGGACGCGTGGAGCTGGCACAGGGTAAGGCACAGCAGTGGTCCACGGTTAAGGCAGACCTGAAAGGTGTATCAGGTCAACAGGATGTATACCTCGTGTTGTCCGCAGGAGTACGTGTCAGCCATTTCGAGATTCATTAAGTCGGATAGAATAACATTAGTAAGATGACCAAGATGGAATGATAGTAAATGAAAAATCCTCCGAAGAGATTCGGAGGATTTTGTTTGTGCATTTGGTTGAGTGGGTTAGGAGTTTCTTTTTCCTTTTTACTTTCCGTCAAATGTAATCAGTTTGTGCACAAATTGTTTCAATTGTTGGTTCGTTGCATTCAACTGCTCAATCGTGCTCATAAAATTGTTAACTAGTTCCGCTTGCTCCTGAGAACTCGCGGTAATCTCCCCAAGTTCATTCTCCATCCCCTGAATGGATTGGCGGACGGAGAGGAGGGACTCTTCAATACGCGTGGTCGCTTCCTTTGTATCTACGGACAGCTTGCGGATTTCCTTGGCGACAACGCCAAATCCTGCACCTGCTTCACCGACACGAGCAGCTTCGATGGCGGCATTCAGGCCGAGCAGATTCGTTTGCTCCGAGATTTCACGGATGAAGCTGGCGACCTGAGTCACGTTGCCTGATTTCTGTACAGCTTGTTTGGAGTTGTTGCGAATTTCTTCGGTGGTGGCGCTCAGCTCCTCCGAATGTGCAGCTACGTGCTGAACGCTGTCAATCAACTGGTTGGTCAGGTTTTCGGTAGCATTCATGAGCTGCTGCAGCTGATCCTGATCATCCATACTATAGAGCAGGTTGAATATAGCGATGACCTCGCCTTGTTCATTTTTGATCGGAAGGTAGGCGACATCAAACGGCACTCCAAATAACTCCTTCGGGTAATGATCAAATTGTTTGTCCGTACCGCCTTTCAGATCGGCAAAATCACGATTAGACTCGAGCAGTGGATCACCTGCTTTGAACTCCAGTTGTTTTAACGACTCTCCTGCGGAAAAATACAGGAATTTCTCCCGGTCAATAATGGAAAGGGTTACATCTTGGCGAATCGTATCCCGAAAAAAGGGCATACATGCGATTAGTGATTGAATCATATCCATTGGAAAGGTCCATCTCCTCAATTTTCTGATCTGATAAACGATTGTTTTAAATTGTTATTTAATAACTGCCTATATCATATATCGTCATGCAATAAGGAATAAAATAGAGAGAAATGATAATATATGATCCTTTAGAAGAGTTAGCTGCAGTTTCAAATACTTTTAGCTTCTGCATGGTTGTTCCGGGTGTACCGGACGGTAACTGGCAGGACACGTTGAACTGGCGCAGGAGTACGTGTCAGCCATTTCGAGATTCGTTAAGTCGGATAAAAAAGACATTGCCAGATAAACAAATAGAATGATAGTAAATGACAAAAGCCTCCGAAGGAATTCGGAGGCTTTTATTTGCATTCTCAAGCTTTGTTTAGATTGAGGAATCAGCGGTTACCCGTTCTCTTGCTGTACGAGCAGCATCCACCATGATGCTCAATGCATCTACGACTTCCGCTTTACCACGTGTTTTCAGTCCGCAGTCAGGGTTTACCCAGAACAGATCTGCTGGCAGCACTTGAAGTGCACGCTCAATCATATTCAACATCTCGTCCTTGCCTGGAACACGCGGACTGTGGATATCGTATACACCGAGTCCGATGCCTTTGTCATACGTATTCTGCTCGAAGCTGCCTACCAGTTCCCCATGGCTACGGGATGTTTCGATCGAGATCACATCTGCATCCAGGTCGCTGATGGCTTCAATAATATCATCGAACTCGCAGTAGCACATATGGGTATGCACCTGCGTTGTTGGTTTTACGGTAGCAGTAGCTAAACGGAAGGATTCCACGGCCCATTGCAGGTACTCATCCCACTTGCTCCGTTTGAGCGGAAGTCCTTCACGCAGAGCTGGCTCATCGACCTGAATCATCTCAATGCCTGCTTGCTCGAGCGCTTCAACCTCGTCGCGAATGGCGCGAGCAATTTGGTAGGATACTTCACTGCGTGGAATATCCGAGCGGACAAAGGACCAGTTCAGGATCGTTACCGGACCTGTGAGCATGCCTTTCACCGGTTTGCTGGTCAGTGTCTGGGCATAGGCCGTTTCTTTCACCGTCATCGGTTCATTGAACAGTACATCTCCGTAGATTACAGGTGGCTTCACGCAGCGTGAGCCGTAGGACTGTACCCAGCCATTTTTGGTGAAGGCGAATCCGGTCAGCTTCTCACCGAAAAACTCAACCATATCGGTACGTTCGAACTCACCGTGTACCAGCACATCCAGACCAATTTCCTCCTGGATAGTAATCCATTCTTGGATCTGTTCACGTACATAGGCATCATATTGCTCCGCATTCCATTCCCCTTTACGGAAGAGTGCACGTGCTTTGCGCACGTCTGCCGTTTGCGGGAAGCTGCCAATGGTTGTTGTTGGCAGCAGCGGGAGCGACCATTTTTGCTGCTGCAATTCGCGTCGCTCATGGAATGACGCGTTGCGAAGCAGCTGCTCATCAGCATGCACCCCTGCAGGCGCACCACTCAGGCGTGTCCGTGATTCGGACTCGCTCAGCAGGCGCACCGCTTCGGTGCTTGCCTGGGCGCGGCGGCTGGCTTCAGCCAAAGCCGCTGCTTGGTCCGCCTGCTTTGCACCGCCGGACAACAACGTGCCGAGCGTCGCTATTTCCTCCAGCTTCTCGTCGGCAAAGGCCAGGGCATTGCGCAGTACCGGATCAAGCGCGCTCTCCTGAGCGGCAGTAACCGGTACATGCAACAGGCTGCAGGAAGGCTGAATGATCAGCTTGCCTTCGGCTGCGAATTCAGCCACCTGCTCCAGCAGCTTCGCCGTCTCTGCGAGATCGGCACGCCAGATGTTGCGCCCGTCGATGACACCGGCGCCCAACCATTTATCCTGCGGGAAGCCATGCTCCCGCAGGCTGGCGAGGTTGCCTTCATAGCCGTGGACCAAGTCCAGGCCGATTCCGGCAACAGGCAGTGCTGTCACGACCGGATAAGCTTCCACCGATTCGAAGTACGTTTGAAGCAGCAGCTTCAATTCCGGTGCAGCTTGTGCTAAGGCAGCATACACCTGTTGCAGCAAGGCTTCATCTTCGGAAGAGACAGCCAGCGTCAGAGCAGGCTCGTCGATCTGTACCCACTGTACGCCTTCTGCTTGAAGCTCAGACAGAAGCTGGGCGTATACGGGAACGAGGCGTGTGACGATCTCTGCGAAGCGTTCCGCGTCATAGCCTTTGGCGAAACGTACATACGAGTACGGACCGACTACGACCGGTTTACCTTCCAGCCCAAGCTCTTGCTTCGCTTCGCGATAGGCGGCAAGGGGTTTATTTTCAAGCAATGCAAATGCAGTATCATTATTAATCTCAGGAACGATGTAGTGATAGTTGGTGTTCAGCCACTTGGTCATCTCACAGGCTGTTGCCTGATCATTACCCCGGGCCATGGCGTAATAAGTAGAAACGGATACCGGTCCGCCTGCATGGTTAAAGCGCTCAGGAACGACGCCAAACATCGCCGATACGTCAAGAATATGATCATAGTAGGAGAAGTCGCCCACAGGAATCAGATCGAGCTGCTGTGCCTGCTGTTTCTTCAGATCCTGCAACCGAAGTGTGGTCAGCTCCTGATGAAGCGTAGATTCATCGATTCGGCCAGCCCAGAAGGACTCCAGTGCTTTTTTCCATTCGCGTCCCGCACCGATACGGGGGTAACCAAGGTTGCCTGTCAGTACTTGTGGCTGTTGTTGCTGTGATTGCGACATGTAAAATTCCTCCTCATTTATAATAGGTAACTCATCAAGTTGAAGCTATTGTGGTGTGTTTCTTTTGAAAGCATCAAAAAAAGGCATTCCTTCCGATTCCATACCCCGAGAAACAGGCATCATGAATGACGACTGTGCACAAAGATAGAATGGGAAAGAACACCTGCTATAAGTAGTTGTAGCGGTTGCTCTAACACCTTCCTATCTTCCGTAGGTCATGCGATGCTGTCGAAACAGGCAGGTCTCCTGGCTTGCGGATCATGGTCATATGCATTCCTTCCCGGTGGTTACACCAGTGGATTATATGCACAGACTCCCCGTATACAGTGGCGGGACCGCGACGGATTTACACCGTGCTTCCCTTTTAAGCCTGAACACGCATGTAGCGCGGTAGGCACCTGTTTCCGTGTGCAGAAATGTGCGTACACATCTCTGGCTATGAAATTGGCGACCAAGCATAGATGATAGATTGTATCATGATGCAATCGTCGTATACTTGCTCTTATGCTACCAATCATAGACGATAACCTAAGGGCTTGCAACATATATCATTAATCCGATCGGAAATAAAATATTGCTCTATGAATCCTAGATATATTGGCAGATTTGACTCCTTAAAATGAACCATATCATCGCCCACGCTGTGCTTGATCCCCCTCAAATAAAAAAATCGTTACCATGCATCTAACTGCATGGTAACGATTGTCCGGCCTGCCATTGTTGCACCCACATTAACGATGCGCTGATTACGACTGCCACGAAAAGGAAGAGACACATCACGTTCAGCTGCGATATAAGGCCCATCGATAATGACGTCGCATAGCTGGGATAACTCCGCCCGTGACGGGTCTGTAATCAATTCCTCATACACAAACCCCGTGTATGCCCATACAGTCAGATCAGGTCGTGCAGCCCGAAGCTGCCGAACCCAGGAGGCGCATTCTGCCGCAGAGAAAAAAGGATCACCTCCGCATAACGTTACCCCTTCCAGCAAGGGATGAGAGGTTACCTCATGCAAAATCTGCTGCTGCCGCTCCTCCGTAAATGGTTCGCCTGCACGGAAGTTCCATGAGCCGGGGCTAAAGCAGCCCGGACAGGCATGACGGCATCCGCTGATGAACAACACGGCACGCAGGCCAGGCCCCTCATTCACCGATTCCGGAATGTAACCATACAGATTCACCGATGTTTCACCCGGTCTCTCACTTCGGCCTGCTTCGCCCCATTGAAGCGCACTTTATAGTCACCGGTCAGATATCCCGTCACCCGGCGCAGCCGCTGGAAATGCACGTGGGTTTCATGAGCCTCACATCCGGGACATACATCTCCAATAACGCCCTCATAGCCACAGGACGGACAGCGGTCAATCGGATGATTAATGGAGAAATACCCGATGTCCTGGGCCAGCGCGTATTGAACGATTCGTTGGAAAGCGGCTGTATTGGCCCTTACGTTCCCGTCGAGTTCGACATAAGAGATCGCTCCGGCATTACATAGTGAGTGGAAGGGAGCTTCCAATTCAATCTTGCGATAGGCAGGAAGGGAATGATAGACCGGAATGTGAAATGAATTGGTGTAGTATTCCCGGTCATTGACCCCCGCGATGCTGCCGTATCGCTCACGATCAATCTTGGTGAATTTGCCGGACAGTCCCTCGGCGGGCGTAGCGAACAAGGTGATATTCAGGTTATGCTGCTCACTCATCCGGTCACAGAATTCTCTCATCGTACGAATGATATTCAAGGCTTCTCGATGTACATGGAGGTCTTGTCCATGGTGACGGCCATATAGAGCGGTCATACATTCAGCAAGTCCGATAAAACCAAGGGATAACGTACCATGTTTCAACAGATCGGCGACCGGTTCATTCGGAGCCAATTGTTCACCGCCTTCCCATACTCCTTCCCGCATCATGAAGTCCGATGCTTTGGCAGGCTGGTTCATCTGAATTCGATACCGGTGCAGCAGTCCATCCGTAGCATTGTGCATGACCGATTCCAGCGCCGTATAGAAGCCAGCCCGGTCAGCGATGGCTCTTGCTCCCTGGCAGATCCCATATCGAATGCCGAGCTTGACCAGATTGATGGTGTTAAAGGACAGATTGCCTTTGCCGCTCTGACGATTGCGTCCGAAGCGATCAGCCAGTGTGCGTGTCCGGCATCCCATCGTCGCAATGATCGTATCGGGATCTTCCGGTTGATAATAGGGAAGGTTGAAGGAAGCATCCACATTGACAAAATTCGGATACATGCGCCGTGAGGAGCAGGTCACAGCAAGCCGGAACAAGTCGTAATTCGGATCTCCCTCAGATTGATTAATTCCTTGCTTGCACTGGAAAATATGTTGTGGGAACACGGGCGTTTCTCCGTTACCCAGTCCCCGAATGGTCGCTTCCAGCAACGACCGGGACACGAGCCGACCTTCGGCTGAAGTGCACAGCCCGTAGTTCAGCGAAGTGAACGGAATCTGTCCCCCAGCACGACTGCTCATGGTGTTCAGATTATGGATCAGAGATTCGGCAGCCTGTTCGGTCTCCAGTTCCGTTTCTTCACAGGCAAAGGCGAAGGCTCGAGGACACTTCTCCTTTGCTTCATCGCTATCCAGATGCAGTTGCTCATCCTCAATTGGGGCAATCTCCCCAAACAGCCGTTGCCCCTTCCGATAATGCTTACGGAACGAACGCTTCACATAAGGTGCGAGATCCCAGTCGATTTTATTGGCGGATACACCGCCGTACTGGCTGTTTTGCTGGGATTGAAAAATAATGGCCACCAGTGCCATGGCAGACATGATTGTCTGTGGTGTACGAACCGAACCGTTGCCGGTATTGAATCCGGAGGCCAGCAGTCGGTCAAACGGAATAAAGATACAGTTGGTCGTCCCAAGGGCATACTGATCCAGATCGTGTACATACAGATCGCCGTTCTCCACAGCTAGAGCGAGCTCCTTAGGCAGCACATGACGCAGAGCATGCCACTTGGCGGTCTCCGAACCGAGCCTGCTCATCTTGCCGCTGAACGAGTCTCCGTTCAGATTGGCATTCTCCCTCAGCGTATCGGCATCTTCAGCACCAATAATTCGTCTTCCTAGGTCAGATAGAAGATCAGATGCCGGTGGAGAGGCATACTCAAGCATGTTCATATCAGTTCCTCCTAAATAATGAAATTGAAATTGTATAGGGATAATGTCCATTCATTGAACACTACATGTAGAGTTTCTTTATCCATTTATAAACTATATATTGTTATTTAGGTGTGATAATGATCACATGGGAGAGGCTGATCGACTGTCATGATTTATAGCCCTGAATGATAATTGTTTTCAAAGCTGGAGGGTAAGCGTATAATTTCTATTTACCGTGCAAGTTCAGTTGACGATGCTTGAAAAAAGGATAGAAAACTTCATATATGAATAGTTTGTGACAGCTGTTTTGGAACATTTGATCCCTCGTTAATCGATTGAATCATACTGTGGGATACGGATTTGAAGTGCAGCTAAAACAAGAGGGGTGAATCATGGGAACGTTAGGCATTACAAGGGGCTTCTATGAAAATATACAGGAAGCCGCATCCCATATTGTAGATGTATTAAGCGGTATATTAAAGGTGAACACCATTTTCGTTGCCACGAATGATGGCGTGACGAATGTTATTATGGAAGCTTTTAACCGCGAGGAAGAGTTGATCGCCAAAGGTAGTGAACTTCCATTTGAAGCGTCATATTGCAGCTTGGTCTTAAGAGATAAGGGCAGCAGTCTGATCATCACGGATACATGTGAACATCCCCTTACGAAATCAATGGACGTAACAAGCGGACTGGGCAATCGTTTCTTTGTGGGGATTCCCATTATGCGGAGATCCGGGGAAACGTTCGGCACGATCTGTCTGATGGATGACCCTGATTATGTGATCAGTGAAACGGATATGAAAACACTGCAAGCCATGGCCGTTTTTCTCGGATATGTTGTGGATCTGGAAGATACGCTGCAAGTTCAGGAACAGAAGCTGAGTGATTCGGAGCAACTACAAGAGCAGTTGCAGGCAGAGAAGGAACGTGCGGAGTCTGAGGCAATGACCAAGACGCAGATGCTGTCGCTGATGAGCCACGAAATACGTAATCCGCTGAACGGCATTCTGGGATTAACGGATCTGATGCGTACACCAGATATGTCGGACGAGCAGGCAGAATATGTGAATATGATTGAAACCAGCGGTAACATACTGCTCTCCCTGCTGAATAATATGATGAGTTTTAACGTCAATGACGCAGGCAAAACGGTTGTACACGATGATCCATTTGATCTGGTAGCCACGATTGAGAATACCGTTTATCTCTATGCGGGACTGGCGCTGAGCAAGAACATTGAGCTGGGATTGAACCTTGATCTGAATGTGTCCCAGGTTTTTGTCGGGGATGAGATCAAGATCGGGCAACTATTGGCCCATGTCATTCAGTATGCTCTAGATTCAACACGGACAGGTTCGGTATTGGTTACGGCAACCGTAGCTGGTGGAGATGCAGAGGAGGCAGGTACGCTTCAACTCCATGTGAAGTACACCGGACGTATGTTGTCTTCGGACAATAAGCTTAGATCATTTAACAATTTGGATGGAAATATAAGTACACAGAAGCTGGTAGGAACCAATCTCGGTTTGGCGGTCAGCCAGAATCTTGCCATCCTAATGAACGGCCGTATTCAGGTGCATGGCATGGGAGACAAGGAGACAGAATTCGAGATCTGCCTGCCGCTCCGCAGACATTGGGAACTGCCTCAGCTTGCCAATATTCAGCATCGACTGAAGGGCAAAAAGGTGCTGCTTGCCAAGGACCCTGACATTCTGCAAGGGGCCTCTTCCCTGATGCGCAGATGGGAGATGGATGTGCATATGACCTCAGTTACCACCGAAGCGTACGACTGGATTCAGGAGGGCTTTAAGCCTGATGTGGCCGTTGTGGATATGGGACTGTTGGAGGGTGGTGCTGTGGATTTTGTACACAAGCTGAAGCGCTTGGTTACAGATTCACCGGTCATTGTTCTGATCCCGTATGGCATGCATATCGATCCACATGAAGCGGAAGTCTTCGATGCGGTCCTGACCAAGCCGGTGAAGCAGGCTGATTTGTTGAATGCGTTAAGCATCATTGTGCATTAAGAATATGTGAACATATATTAAACTGGCGCACCTGTTACGGGTGCGCTTTATGTTGTTATTTTGAAGGAAGAGGAAGCTCGAACAAGCAGCTCCGAGTCGACTTTAAATACACGTTTGTCCTGAAAGTCATTTGTATTCATCATATCAATCATCTTCTCCATAAGAATGGCCCCCATCGTATACTTGGGCTGGTTCACCGAACTTAGCGTAGGATGAATGTATTTGCTGATTCGATTGTTGTCCACACCTACGATAGCCAATTGCTCAGGGATGCGTATCCCGTATTCCATACATGCTTTGTATACACCTAGCGCCATTTCATCATTAGCCGCATATACAGCGGAGAAGGACAGGCCTTTGTTAAACAGTCTTTTGATGGCCTCGTACCCACCTTCCTCATTGAAGTTCCCATTCTCGATCAGTTCGGGACGGAACGGAATCTGATGATTGCGCAGGGCCTTCAAGTAACCTTCTAGCCGTTCATAGCTGTCAATTGCTTCAGGATAACCGTTTAAGAAAACGATATTTCGATGTCCGGCCTCAACAAGATGCTGAACAACTTCCTGGGAGAATTTCACGTTGTCCGTATATATACACGGGATCTGATCATGTTCGATATATTTGCCAACGATGCCAATGCGATACCCCTTATCCGCAAGCTGGAATAATTCCTCATCCGCCAGCATGGGCGTGATAATGATGACACCGTCAATGGTTCGATCCAGCAGCAAATTAAGATAATCGACTTCTCTCTCTTTCAGGTTATGAGCATCACATATAATGACCTTGTAATGGCGGGCATAGGCGATGTTCTCAATGCCTTTAATAATTTCGGCATAATAGGAGTTGTTAATATCGGGAACGATTACGCCAATTGTCATGGTTCTCTGTGAACGAAGATTCTTGGCTGCTGCGTTGGGGTGATATCCCAATTGCTCGATGGCGCGCATCACCTTATCTTTGGTCTTGGTGCTTACTTTGCTGTGCTGATTAATGACCCGCGATACGGTTGCCGGGGACACACCTGCAATGGCAGCTACATCAATGATTTTGACATCCATATTCTTCACAACTCCAAATAAGTGATTGACAATTAATTCAAATTCATTATAATTCCAATTGAAAACGATTACAAGTTATAACCGATTGAAACAATAATTGGGATAGTGGAGGAATAAAGGGTTTAATATTCAATAAAATGTAATCGATTTCACTAACTCCAGTTGTGATAAATAGCGGACATCCATGGATTGTCCCCCTCGTACACCCGCTGTTTATATAGCATTACCGTTACCTGTCGTGAGTGCTGCATCCTGGTTCAGTCATACCTCAAGATATGACCATTTAAGGGAGGCGTCAACATGTTGAAGAAGAGCACTATTATGCTATTGTGCAGCTGTCTGCTGCTGGGACTGCTGGCTTCGGCCGTAGGTTCACCGAAGGCCAGTGCGGCTTTTGGATCAAGGGATTTCCTGAAGGCTAACGGGACGGTTGTTCGCAATAATTCGGGTACAGGTAACGTGGTAAATCTGCGTGGTACAAACTTGGGTGGCTGGCTGCTGCAGGAAGAATGGATGACGCCATCCGGGGCGGTAGATGAATACACGCTGCGTCGCACGTTGACGAATCGTTTTGGAGAATCGGGTGCACAGAGCCTGATCAATGGATATCAGGACAACTGGATTCAGGCTGGTGATCTGGATAACATCAAGAACTGGGGCATGAACGTTGTGCGTGTGCCGATCTATTGGGAGGATTTTATGAACACCAGCGGTGTCATGAAGCCTGATTCGGTTACGTTCCGCAAACTGGATTGGCTGATTGATGAAGCGGGCAAACGGAACCTGTATGTCATTCTCGATCTGCACGGTGCACCGGGAGCCGCCTGTCCATGGCATTCCTGCGGTCAGGAGAATTCCAACCAACTGTGGACTAATTCTACATACCAGAACTGGACTATTCAGATCTGGGAACGGATGGCGACACGTTACAAAGGTAATCCAACTGTTGCTGCGTACGACTTGCTCAATGAACCTCTGGTAACCATGGGAACGGGTGAAAATGCAGCTCAAATCAAGCAAAAGATGGATTTCTATGACCGGATGTACAAAGCCGTCCGTGCCAAGGATGCCGATCACATGATCATCATCGCAGCATTCTTCGACTGGTGGGCAGCTTCACCACCAACGACTTATGGCTGGACGAATGTGATGTATCAGACGCACCATTATCAATTCACGGATTATAACAACTGGGATCTGACCAATTCGGAGATGGATCGCTGGCTGAAGGATATGGCGTCCTATCAGAAGAATTGGAACGTTCCAGTGTTAGCGGGCGAGTTCTCGTTTGGTCAGGATGATCTGACCGAGAAGTGGCTGTCTGGTCTGAATGCACTGAATGCTTCATGGACGAACTGGAGTTATAAGGTCAAAGGCGGCGGAACTTGGGGTTATTACAATAACAACAACAACCCGGCACCGAACCTGAATACGGACAGCGCGGCAACAATTGCTTCCAAATGGAGCAAGTTCACAACGGCGAACTTTGCCTCTAATACTTCGTTCCAGAATGTGGTCAAAAAACATACGGGAACGGCTCCTTTTACAGAGACATGGTCCAGCCTGAAAGCCAATGCCAACGGCACATTTGTTAGCGCAGAGAATGGCGGTGCAGATGCACTGGTAGCCAATCGGGATACTGCCGGACATTGGGAGCGGTTCAAAATCATCCAGAATTCGGATGGTACGGTATCCTTCCTGTCGATGAGCAACATCAAATATGTGCAAGCAGATCTGAATAATGGCGGGCGCTTGATCGCCTCGGCCACGTACCCATCCACATGGGAGAAGTTTACCCGTGAAGATCTGGCTGGGGGATTGGTTGCCTTCAAATCCCTGGCGAACGGTAAATATGTCAGTGCGGATCTGAATAACGGAGGCGTGCTGTCTGCCAATCGTAACGCTGTGGGCGGAGCATGGGAACAATTTAACGTAACAGCTAACTAAGATTAACTAGTGCCCATTCATTAAAATGTGGTGACTGGGTAATATTTGACGCGTGTCGTGGCTCCGCTCTTTAGCGGAGCTTTTCATATTCATCCCTATCTATTTCCCAAATTCTTCTCCAAAGCCCTTTTAATCCGAGCCGAATACGATACAATAGAAAGGGAACTTCATCATTAATCAGTTTAGAGGAGGATGTGCATTCAATGGAATACCGTAGATTAGGTGGAAGCGGACTGAAAGTAAGCGAGATTAGCCTGGGTAGCTGGCTGACATACGGAGGATATGTGGAACGTGAAAACGCGGTGAAATCAATTGAAGCCGCATTCGATGAAGGCATCAACTTTTTCGATACAGCCAATGTGTACGAGCGGGGTGCAGCAGAAGAACTGCTGGGGCAGACGTTGAAAGCGTATTCCCGCGATTCCTATGTCCTTGCAACCAAGGTTTTTGGCAAAATGGGTGACGGTCCAAATGACCAAGGGTTATCACGTAAACATATTAAGGAACAATGCGAAGCCAGCTTGCAACGGCTAGGTGTTGATTATGTAGACATATATTATTGCCATCGCTATCATACCGAAACACCGATTGAAGAGACACTGCGAGCACTTGACGATCTGGTGCGTCAGGGCAAGGTGCTCTACGTAGGTGTTAGTCAATGGACCGCGGCACAGATGGAAGCTGCGCTGGGTACCGCTGACCGCCTGTTGCTGGATCATATCGTGGTGAACCAGCCGGTATACAACATGTTTGACCGTTACATCGAAAGTGAAATCATCCCTTTGGGTGAGCGCAAAGGTATTGGACAAGTCGTCTACTCCCCGCTTGCACAAGGATTGTTGACCGGGAAATACACTTCGGTGTCCGATATTCCCGAGAACAGCCGGGCAGCGAAGCTGGGATGGGATGAAGGGAAAATTAATGCTGACCGGATTGGCAAGGTTCGTCAGTTGATTGAAGTGGCGGAAAAGCTGGACTTGAAGGTTGGTCAATTGGCTCTGGCGTGGATTCTGCGTCAAAATAACGTGTCCAGTGCGCTTGTAGGGGCAAGTCGCCCTGAGCAGGTGAAAGAGAACGCTGCCGCTTCCGGTGTGAAGCTGGATGCTGCCATCGTTGAAGAAATCGAACAAATCTTAGCTTAAGGCGAACTCAACCTCACAGGTTGCTTTTTACCCGTACGCGAGTTGATTCGAATGCTGCAAAATGTTGAGATAAGAAAGGGATGTCCTGGCTAGCCTGATAGGCTATGAGGACATCCCTTTTTTGGTTTGAGATTAGAATGGGCTTTGGCCGCCGGAGAGCGACCTGGAACGCAGCGGAATGGCACATACGCGGTTCCTGCCCGTATTCTTGGCTTCATATAATGCACGGTCTGCCTGTTCAAAGAAATCGTTATCATCCCGGTCGTCGCAGTGATCCGGAAAAACTGCGACCCCTATGGAGATGGTCAGTCGGATCGTATTGCCATCAGGCAGCGCAAAATGGTACTTCTCGACCGATTGTCTGATGGACTCGGCAATGGCCATGGCTTGGTGATGACCACAATCGAGCAATAGTATAGCGAATTCCTCGCCTCCGTTTCGAGAGACGATATCCGCTGAGCGGGCATGCTCAATGAGCAATTGTCCGAGTTGTTTCAGGACCGCATCACCTGAAGTATGACCGAAAGTGTCATTTACTTTTTTGAAACGATCGATGTCGATGACCAGCAGGGATAGTTTTTGCTTGTACTCACGAGCCCGTTCCAGTTCCAACTCAAGTGATTTCTCAAATTGTCTGCGATTACTGAGATTGGTAAGATGGTCGGTGGTTGCTTTTCGTTCGAGCAGGAACAACATCTCATTCGATTTATTAATGAATTCTGCGATGAAATAAATAAAGATTCCACCGACAAAAGAAATGGTCATCTGTAAAGGATATACTTTCATTAAAGAGTTCATGCTGGTTGTATTCAGCATCAGGATCACAAAGATCAGCGTCATACCCAGCAGGTTCATGGTAATAATTTTGGTTAATCTCGACCAGGGAGCATAGGCAAAATATACACCGGACAGTCCGATGATCGTCATGACGAATGCTGCATCGATGGCAGCGGATGACATTCCAAACATGACAATACGAAGGATGGAAATGACAAGTCCCGAGATGACCGAAGCCAGTCCTCCTAAATATACGGCTGCTGTGACGATAGCCAAATGACGCAAATCCACAATGGTAGTTTCATTTAAAGGAAAGGAATAATTCATCAGTACCGTTCCATAGATCCCGAACAGCAGACCACCGATCATCTGAACACGCATCGAGGGAAAGGGCACCCGGATACGATAGAATTTGGCTATGATTCCGGACACATACATGAACGTGATCATGACACAGAGATTGACGAAAAACGTGCTTAGCAACAAGCATCCCCCCTTTAGCGCACATTACTATATTTTAGCTGAAAAGCAGTATAGTAGCGAACCATATTATCCCAAATGAGAGCAACGGATGCTTAGAAGAGGCTTGGCTATAAGTATTCATGAATAAAATAGTCGGATATTGACTTCATTGTGCAATGAGATTTATACTTAATCTAAATCAAAATTGATTTTAATGTTTCAGGGAATCATAGCAATCAGTAGATTGCTGTGTCATCTTATATACTATTGAATGGGTTAATAAAGGAGAATTGCTGGTGAGAACTCTAAATCTGACGATACAGCGTCAAGCCGTTTACGATGTAGTCCGTCATTCCGAAGACCATCCAACGGCAGCAGAAGTGATGAACCGTCTGGTGGAGCAAGGTTATAATTTGGCTTATGGTACGGTATATAATTCACTCCGATATTTAACGGATAAAGAGTTGATTCGAGAACTCAAGTTAGGCGAGACGGCCAGTCGTTATGATGCCCGCATGGACGATCATCAACATATTATGTGTGAAGTATGTGGCAAGGTGGATGAAGTCATGACGGAGGTTCCTCCGCAATGGATGAAGCAAGTCGCGGAGGAAACCGGGTATGCGATTGATCACGCTCATGTGGTCTTTGGAGGTGTCTGCGCGGAATGCAGAAACAAACGGGTCAAGTAAAAATCAACCTGTCCGGTCGTCGTTTGCCGCTCCGGGTCAAGCCTGCCCTTGCGGATCCAACTCCCCTTGTGGATAATTGCCCGGTTACGAGACGGGTCATTCTGATTAGTCCTATGCCAGGGCAAGTACATGAGCTGGTTAAGGCACTTACGGATAGCTGCTTCGATGTGCTGGTGTTCCACCGCTGGGAACCAGATTTGCATGAACGGCTTGTATTTGATCTGTTGATCTATGACCTGTCTGTTGCTGGAACCATTGATGCTTTTGCCGGTATCAGCAGCCGATTGAATCGTGAAGCGGAACATGCAACACCCTGTCTGTATCTGGTGGGGGAGAAGATGATTGGCAGTGCCAGTGGCCCGATGCTTCAGGAGGAATTACTGGTCTGGCCAGCCCGTCCGCAGGAAGCGTTGTATCGTGTGCAACGCATGATCGGCAACAGTCCTGCAGCACCGAAACGTGGATTTCTACCTCAGGAAGGCCAACGCATCGCTTTCAAGGATCTATGGCTGGATCGTGAGCGGATGAGTGTGCACCGGAACAATGACCGCATTCACCTGACCAAGACAGAGTATGATCTGCTGCTGAAGCTGATTGATGCCAAAGGTGCAGTGATTTCCCGTGAGGAGATGCTCAGCGATATTTGGGAGACTGATTTTACGGGTGGAAGCAATGTGGTGGATGTTCATATCAAAAGCTTGCGCAAAAAACTTGGCGATAACGCGGCTTCGCCTCAATATATAGTAACGGTAAGAGGAGTGGGCTACCGCCTGGCGGATTAGTCCGCTTTTTTTTGTGTGGACACATTGTGCTGTTCATGTCACTCGTATGCGGGTATATCCACTAGAGAGAGTAGATCAAGCAATCGGAATGGATCAATGCTCATCTTACTCCAAGTTGATGTTCATATTTCATTCATGAAACGAACAAGAAACTCATCTTAATCTCATACGAACCTCATGCAAGGGGCGAGTGGGACATGTTAGAATCAATTTAACAGTTAGATCAAGTCTAAATGTATATTTAAAGCAATGGCGAATATGATTTTAATAGAGTATATACAGCAGGCATGAGACCAACATGAGGAGGATAACGATATGACAGAACGCATGACAACCAATCAGGGCGCACCCGTAGGTGACAACCAAAACTCCCGTACCGCAGGAAGAAGAGGCCCCACATTACTTGAGGATTATCATCTGCTTGAGAAGATCGCACATTTTGACCGTGAACGTATTCCGGAACGGGTCGTTCATGCAAGAGGTGCGGGTGCACATGGCGTGTTTACGCTGGAGAAGAGCATGAAGGCTTATACGACAGCCGATTTCTTACAAGACCCGGGCACAGAGACGGATGTACTGGTGCGGTTCTCCACGGTAATTCACGGTACGGGTTCACCGGAGACAGCGCGTGATCCACGTGGTTTTGCCGTGAAGTTCTACACGCGTGAAGGGAACTATGATATTGTGGGTAACCATTTGCCTGTCTTTTTCATCCGTGATGCCATGAAGTTCCCGGATATGGTTCATTCCCTGAAGCCTGCGCCAGATACGAATATCCAGGACCCTGCACGCTACTGGGACTTCATGACACTGTCACCGGAGTCGACTCATATGATGACTTGGTTGTTCTCCGATCTGGGTACGCCAGCAAGTTACCGTGAAATGGATGGATTCGGCGTACACGCCTTCAAATGGATTAATGCTCAAGGGCAAGTCTATTATGTGAAATACAAGTGGGAATCGGCTCAAGGCGTGCGAGGCTTCTCACGTCAAGAGGCAGCTGAGGTACAAGGACAGGATTTCAACCATGCCACCCGAGATTTACACGATCATATCAAAAACGGTCAATACCCGCAGTGGAAGCTGCAGGTACAGTTGCTGAAGCCGGAGCAGATGGATGATTTCGCCTTCGATCCGCTCGACCCAACCAAGACTTGGCCGGAAGATGTACTACCGTTCCAGACGATCGGAACCATGACATTGAACCGTAATCCACAAAACTTCTTCGCAGAAGTGGAGCAAGCAGCCTTTTCACCAAGCGCTTTGGTGCCTGGAATTGAGCCTTCCGAAGATAAATTGCTGCAAGGTCGTCTGTTCTCTTATCCGGATACACAGCGCCACCGGCTCGGACCGAACTATTTGCAGATTCCGGTGAACTGCCCTTATGCTCCGGTTCGCAATCATCAGCGTGATGGATTGATGAATGTGAGTCAGGACCCGTCCCCGGTAAATTATGAACCGAACAGCTCGGGCAACAGCCCGGAAGAAGCACCGGAATACCGTGACAGCCAGGTTCCGTTAGAGGGTCATGTTACGCGCGAGAAAATTGAGAAGACCGATAACTATACGCAGTCAGGGGAGTTGTTCCGTTCATTCACGGCGGTGGAGCAGCAACATTTGCTCGATAACCTGATCAATGACCTGAAGGCAGTACCGGAACAGACCCAGCTTCGTGCTTTATGCCATTTCTTCCAGGCAGATGGACAGCTCGGTGGTCGTTTGGCTCATGGACTTGGTGTGGATATCTCCGCATTTATGCCCTCACAGGATCGCAATTAAATAAAAGCACTGATTTCATCATTATTTCAGAAATGAATAATCGATTTATGAATTAGACCGGGCAGGACTGCAGAATAGCAGACCTGCCCGGTCTTTAGGCTTTTTTCAGCTATAAACCGAACTTGTGCATCAAAATGATGTTCTGAAATGGAAAACATATTTACAAATCATTTACAATAAATAGCTGACATAGAGGTTGACTTCTCGTTTGTTGGCACTACAATGAGTAGTGTGAGGGGTGTCTGAACATGAGAATACACAATTTTAAAGTGGGTGAGCGTGGGCTGAACCGGTTTTTCGGTCCGCTGGAGGCGAAGATTATGGACATTTTATGGGCGCGTCCAGGCAGCAGCATTCGCGAAGTACAAACCGCACTAGAAAAAGATAAAGACGTTAATTTCAATACAGTCATGACGGTGATGAATCGCCTCGTGGACAAGGAGCTGCTCCACAAGTCGCAGAAGGGCCGAACGTCACTGTACCACCCGGTACAGAGCAGGGAGGAGTTTATGAACGACCAATCCAAGGAATTGTCACATGAGTTGGTGGATGAATTCGGGGCACTTGCTGTGAATCACATGCTGGATGCGCTGGATGAAGCAGATGCAGGGTTGATTGAGCGGCTGGAACAGAAGATTAAGCAATGGAAAAAGGATAGCGATTGACATGTGGAAGGCCCGCTCGAAGCTGTTGTTTACCGTCGGGTTTGGCATTCCGTTATTCGTGTTCATGCAGATGTTCATGTACGCGATGTACAAAATATTTGGTTGGGACATTCCGTTTAATCTGCTCTGGCTATGTAATCACTGGATGAGCAGGCTGGGTTGGTTATCCATGGGGCATGTTCTTATGGCACTGGTGCTCCTGACGTTTGCCGGTACAGGCTGGCTGCTGTTCGATCGCATGATCAAGACAAGTGCAGCGGTACGGAAGCTTCGGTCGTTGGAAGACGGGGCCATGTCTCGTAAACTTGAGGCGCGGTACCGTCAACTGAAACAACCTCGATTCATTGTGGTGGACAAGCCGTCACCGGTTGCATTTACGATTGGTCTGTGGAAACCCTGTATTGTGCTTTCCACAGGGCTGCTCACGATGCTGGATGCTGAAGAAGAAAGAGCAGTTGTGTACCATGAGGTGCATCATCTGTGGCATCGTGATCCACTCAAGACGACATTGCTTTCGGTATTTGCCGTCATGATGCCTTATATTCCGGTGTTGAAGCATACTTCAAAACATTACAATATCATTCGAGAAATTCTGGCTGACAATGAAGCGATTGAACGTACGGGGAACGCCGCGGGCATTGGCAGTGCATTGCTCAAACTGATCCGGGCTTGCCCTGAACCTTGGAGGATTAGAGAGACAGCTATTCAATCGTCTTTTGCCGATACTTCGGTGAATGTACGTATTTCCCGTCTATTAGACCCGGAACAGGATGTTACGCTGACGCTTCCCCGCTATGCGGTATTCATTTCTGCCACAGTGATCCTGCTGCTGTCTGTCTTGTTTGTTTGGTCAATTGGTTGAAATTTAACGTTGAACTTAAACTCCAAGGAGGAAGATGATTATGAATAGAAGTATGGAGATTGGGTTATTTTTCTCAAGGATCATGATTGGTCTCATCTTTGTATTACATGGTTGGAGCAAATTCGAAGGTGGAATTAGCGGTACAGTCGGTTTCTTTGAAAGTATCGGCATTCCTGGTTTTCTGGCATCGGTTGTGGCGATCATTGAATTGGTGGGTGGTGCAGCCATGATTCTGGGGTTAGGAACACGTGTATTTGCTGCATTGTTCATCGTAGTTATGGGTGGGGTTCTGCTTACTGCCAAAGTAGGGCAGCCGTTCATGAGTGGTACCGAGCTTGATTACCTGCTGCTGGCGGGTTCATTGACACTACTCTTCACAGGCAGCCGTTTCCTGGCGGTGGATCATTTCTTCTCTAGACAAGGGAACGCTCGACAGAATGTGAGTGCATAACGGGTATATCACCATCGAGTAGGGATGGACTAACAATTTCATTCAAGCAGGTATATCCTGTATAGAAGCCTTTTCTCGCTAGTTCGGATACGCGTAATTATACGTGTGAACCATTCGAACCGGGAGAAGGCTTTTTGTTTTGGACGAAAAGCCCATCGATTTGGTACAATGAGAATAAGTATGCTACTAAGAAAAAATAAGAGAACATATAGGAGGATGTCTTTATGATTAACGTCATTCCATCCGATTCCCGTTCCAGCTTCGACCGGGGCTGGCTGCGCGGCAATCACAGCTTTTCCTTTGGTGAATACCAGGACCCGGAGAATACTGCGTTTGGACCCATGCGGGTAGCTAACGATGATGTAATTGCCCCTGGTCGTGGTTTCGGGGCACACCCGCATAGTGATATGGAGATTGTGTCCATCGTGCTGAACGGGAAGTTGCGTCATGAAGATAACCTGGGCAATGTGGCTGTTACATCATTTGGTGGAATTCAGCGCATGTCAGCAGGCAGTGGCATGATCCATACCGAACACAATGCCTCCGATTCTGAAGAAGTGCGTATATTACAGCTTTGGTTCATGCCACATACGAAAGGGCTTGAGCCGTCTTATGAGACAACTTCTTTTGATCCAGACGCACTTGCGGGAGCACTCGTACCCGTGGTATCCCCTGAAGGTGGGGCGCGTATCGCATCCATTCAACAGGATATGACCATCTATCTTGGCCGATTGGCTGCAGGTCAGACTTTAACATATGAACAGGCTGCAGATCGCCGCATGTACATTTTTGCCATTGAAGGAAAGCTTTGCTTGAACGGAGAGTATCAGCTAAATGAAGGGGATACGGCTCGTGTGGAACAGACGACATCCATGAACCTGGATGCAAGCGAGGACGCTTTCTATATGTTGATCGATCTGCCCTAGATTACCGAAATGGATTGAAACTCCAAGATCAAAGGAGGAATTACGTTTATGACGCAGCAGGAATGGTTCATGGTTAAGCATGCAGTGACAGGGCGAGGGTTAGTGAACAGCAAAACAGATTCGATGTCCTATCGCTATCAAAGAGAAGGCACTGGGTTTGTTTTTACCGTTACGGGTCTGGAACAACAGGTTGTAGATAGCATTATGGAGCTTAGACAGGAGCTCAATGTGTTTCGATTTGTACAGCGTAAAGATCAGCCCTTGGTGAAGCACTGGTATTACGTTCAGGGAGACCGGGTGCAGTATGATGGAGAAAGCCATACATTGACGATATATGCGGAATCTGAGATCCGCTATGTTCCTGAAGATTATTTTGCCGACTAACTGAATCATTAAAAAGGCCTTCCAATTGGAAGGTCTTTTTCCTTATATACAATTAAATTTGAATTATATGTGTTTCAGGTTGTTTCATGAAATTTAGAAAAAGAGAAGTAGAGGAAGGTTGACATGACGAAATTAATATCGATATAATTACTCTAATTGATAATGAGTATCAATATCAAATCTAACTAAGTAGAGCAGCTACAAGTGTTTTACGGCTATTGGTGAGGGGATTAGTAGAGAGATGAAGTTAGGCTATATGTTGATCGTGCTGGCTTTTTTGTCTATCGTATACCTGTTTATTGGCAATTCAGCAATTTCGCCCATGGATATATTTCATTTGACCCCAGTCCAGCTTCAGGTGTTACAAGTCAGTCGTTTTCCCCGTCTAGTCAGCATCCTTGTCGCAGGTATCAGTATGAGTGTCATTGGACTAATCATGCAGCAGCTGACACGCAACCGATTTGTTTCTCCGACAACGGCCGGAACAATGGACTCAGCCCGGTTAGGTATCCTTGTTACTTTGATGTGGTTTCCCGGTGCTTCTCCACTGCAAAAAATGTTGGTCGCTTTTGCCTTCGCACTGGCTGGAACGCTAATTTTTATGCGGATACTGGAGAAAGTCAAATTCAAAGATACGATATACATTGCTCTCCTTGGTTTGATGTTTGGCAATATTGTAAGTTCAGTCACGACCTTTTTTGCTTACAAAAACGATTTGATCCAGAACATGTCGTCCTGGCTGCAAGGTGACTTCTCCACGATTATGAAGGGACGTTATGAACTGATCTATATCAGTATTCCGCTGCTCATTATCGTATATCTGTTCGCTAATCGCTTTACACTTGCGGGCATGGGTGAAGATTTCTCAACCAACCTTGGACTGGCTTATCGTAAAGTGGTTAATCTCGGACTGATTCTGGTTGCCATGGTTTCAGCGGTCGTCATTATTACCGTAGGTACAATCCCGTTTCTGGGTCTTGTAGTACCAAATATTGTGACGTTGTATAAGGGGGACAACTTGCGGGATACATTGCCTCATACGGCAGTGCTCGGTGCGATTTTTGTTCTGGTCTGCGATATTTTGGGTCAATTGATTATTTATCCTTATCAGCTCTCCATCAGTTTGACTGTGGGAGTTGTAGGTAGCGTGCTGTTTCTGTATTTATTGCTTCGAAGAAAGGCTTATGAATCATGAGAATGAAGTATACGGCGAATACCTGGAAGTTTGGCATTTTGATTGCAGCGGCAGTGTTGTTAATTGGTGTATTTCTGGTCATTCAATCCGGGGGCAACTGGGATTATATTCTGCCTCGCAGAGGGAAAAAGATTCTTGCCATTGTGCTCACAGGTGCCTGCATCGCGTATTCCACTGCCATTTTCCAAACGATAACCAACAACCGAATTCTTACACCTGGCATTATGGGGCTCGACTCCCTGTATATGTTGTTTCAGACCTTTGCCGTATTTGTGTTTGGGAGCACGCATATCAGCTTTGTGAACAAAAATCTTAACTTTGCGGTATCTGTTCTGTTAATGAGTCTGTTTGCTCTACTCCTGCATCAGTTCATGTTCCGTAGAGAACGGGGGCGCAATATCTATTTGCTGCTGCTCGTTGGCCTTATTCTGGGTACGCTGTTTCAGAGCATGTCCTCCTTCATGGAGGTGCTGATTGATCCCAATGAGTTCCTTGTGCTACAGGGCAAGATGTTTGCGAGTTTTAACAATGTGAATACGGATTTGCTGATCATCTCAATGGTGGCCATTATTTTGATCCTGCTGTATGCACAGAGGTTTACCAAATATCTCGACGTACTATCCCTCGGCAAAGATCACGCGGTTAATCTTGGCGTGGACTATCAATACATCGTGAAAAGGTTGCTGCTGGTTGTGATGGTTCTGGTGTCGATCTCCACAGCGCTGGTCGGCCCAATCATGTTCCTGGGACTGCTGGTCGTGAATCTGGCGCATCAGATATTCCGATCACATCGTCATAAAGTGCTGATCTGGGGTTCAGTCATTATAGCCGTGGTTTCATTGGTCGGTGGACAGCTCATTGTAGAGCGAGTATTTACTTTTGCTACTACAGTAAGTGTCATTATCAATTTTGTAGGCGGTGTGTACTTCATCTATTTACTGCTAAAGGAGAATAAGTCGTGGTAGAAGTCAGAAATGTAACCAAACAATACGGCGGCGTCCGGGTAGTGGATGACGTATCACTGAATATTGCCAAAGGGAAAATCACTTCATTCATTGGTCCCAATGGTGCAGGCAAAAGCACACTGTTATCCATGATCACCAGGCTAATCAGCAAGGATACAGGACAAGTCCTGATCGAAGGGCAAGAGATTGAAGGCTGGAAGAACAAGGATCTGTCCAAAAAAATATCAGTTCTCAAACAATCCAATCACATAAATATCAGGTTGACTGTGGAGGATTTGGTTGCTTTTGGCCGTTTTCCTTATTCACAAGGAAGACTTACAGCAGAGGATCGGCAGTGGATTCAGGAAGCCATCGATTATATGGAGCTGGCTCCATTCCGCAAAAAGTATTTGGATGAGCTAAGTGGTGGACAGCGACAGCGGGCTTACATTGCCATGGTTATCGCGCAGAATACCGAGTATATTCTCCTTGATGAACCCTTGAATAATTTGGACATGAAACATTCGGTGCAGATTATGAAGGTGCTTCGCAAAATGGTGGATGAATTGGGCAAGACGATTGTTATTGTCATTCATGACATCAATTTTGCCTCCTGTTATTCAGACTATATCGTTGCACTCAAAGATGGGCGTGTCGTGCAGGAAGGTAAGACGGAAGACATCATTAATACAGATGTATTGCAGAAAGTCTATGACATGCACATCCCTGTGCAATGGATTGATGGGCGTAAGATTTGTGTGTATTTTGCTTGAAAAAGTTAAACCAATATAGAGAGAGCGAGAGGTGTCTATTTATGAAAAAGGGTTGGTTGTTTACGTTGCTTGTGGTGTTGTCGGTTGTTCTGGCAGCTTGCGGTGGAAGTAAAACAGCAGAAAATACAGGTGCCAGCAGTGGCACAGGATCAGAAGCGAATGCAGCAGCAGATCAGTCCAATGATGAAATCGTCATTAAACATAAACTTGGCGAAACAACAGTGAAGAAGAATCCGGAGAAAGTGGTTGTATTCGACTATGGTGTGCTGGATACATTGGATCAGCTTGGGGTAGAGGTTGCCGGTGTACCTCAGGAGGGAGTTCCCTCTTATCTGGAAAAGTATAACGATGCAAAGTACGCCAATGTTGGCGGTTTGAAAGAGGCTGATTTTGAGAAAGTAAATGCTTTGAAGCCTGACCTGATTATCATCTCAGGACGACTGCAAGACTCCTATGAAGAGCTTAGCAAGATTGCACCGACCATTTATATGGCCGTAGATACAGAAGATTATATGAACTCCCTGACTTCGAATGTGAAGACGCTTGGAGAGATCTTTGGGAAAGAAAAAGAAGCAGAAGAGGCACTCGCATCCATTGATAGCTCCGTTAAAGCTTTAAAAGATAAAGTAACGGCTGCTGGAAAGAATGCACTGGTTGTTCTGACGAACGAAGGCAAATTGAGCGCTTATGGTGCCGGTTCCCGATTTGGTATCATTCATGATGTGTTCGGTTTTACTCCGGCTGATGCAAATATTGAAGTGTCGACCCATGGACAAAGCGTTTCATTCGAATATGTTATGGAGAAAAATCCGGATTATCTGTTCGTGGTAGATCGGAGTGCAGTGGTTGCAGGCAGTGGTGAGGCAACGCCTGCCAAACAGGTGGTCGAGAATGATTTGGTCAAAAATACGAATGCTTATAAAGACGGACACATTGTTTATCTTGACCCAGATTACTGGTACTTGTCCGGCGGTGGTTTGGAATCCATTCAGGAAATGATTAAAGAAGTGGACAAGAGTATCAATTAAGTGAATGAAGATTTGATGCAAACTTTTGATGAAGCCCCAAAGGTCTCTGTAATTCATACAGAGGCCTTTTTTGTTGTCTGAAATGAAGAAGCCATTGGAAATTTTATAAAAAGACCACATAATTCTGCGCGCTCTGGCACAAGCTACCTTGTATAAAAAAACAGGAACGGAGGGGCGGCATATGGCGGACAAAACATCAGGGAAAGATGGTTCCAAGGATTCAGAAAAGAAGAAACACATCCCCTTAGGGCTGCCGTCTCCCCCTATTCTGAAGCAACCGATAGGCCTTTCACATGAAAGCCATATGTTGGCACTGGAAGACATTTTCTCGGATTGCTCGGATGTGATCTTCCGCAATGTCAAGATTTCACCTGAAGTGGAAGGACTACTGGTGTACATCGAAGGCATCGTGAATTCGACGGATATTCAGGATCATATGCTTCGGCCTCTGATTCGTGGTCTGATCGAACAACGAACCGATGAACCTGCAGCTCCTCTGGATGATACACGTATCGCCCTGACGCAGGTGAAGAAAGTGGATACCTGGGCAGACGCAGCGGATGGTGTGCTTGAATCCTCTGCACTTCTGTTGATCAACGGAAGCAAGGAGGCTTGGCTATTCAACGTCAAGGGCGGCATGCGGCGCGGTGTCGAGGAACCCCAGACCGAGTCGGTTATCCGCGGGCCACGCGAAGGCTTCACCGAAACATTGCGCGTGAACACAGCTCTGCTTCGTTTCAAGCTGAAAACACCTGGGCTTAAGATGTTAAGCATGACGATTGGAACCGAGACCAAAACCAATATAGTCCTGTCCTACATCGATGATATTGCCGATCCCAAGCTGATTAAGGATGTCAAAAAACGCCTCAACAAGATTAAGATCGATGGGATTCTTGAGTCCGGGTATATTGAGGAATTGATAGAGGATCATCCGTATTCCCCTTTTCCGCAGATGCATTATACCGAACGTCCAGATACAGTTGCAGGTAACTTGCTGGAAGGGCGATTTGCCATCTTTGTGGATGGTAGCCCGTTTGTCCTTATAGCCCCAGTAACCATGTGGCAGATGCTTCAGGCGAGTGAGGATTATTACGAACGGTTCTTTATCAGCAATCTGGTGCGGTGGATTCGGTTTTTGTTTGTAGCTATCGCGCTATTTCTGCCTGCACTCTATATCGCCATTACAACCTTCCATCAGGATATGCTGCCGACCACGTTGATTCTGAGTATTGCCGGGGCAAGGGAGGCCATTCCGTTCCCTGCACTGGTTGAAGCCCTCATTATGGAGCTATCATTCGAGGCTTTGCGAGAAGCGGGGGTCAGGTTACCCAAAACGGTAGGTCAGGCCGTCAGCATTCTGGGGGCACTCGTGATTGGACAGGCAGCGGTTCAAGCGGGTATCGTCTCTGCACCTATGGTTATTATCGTATCCATGACAGGGATTGCGTCGTTCACGATCCCTCGTTTTAACTTTGCCATTACGGTTCGTTTACTGCGTTTTCCCATTATGCTGCTTGCCGGAGCGCTTGGTTTATACGGCATTGTGTTCGGACTGGTGCTGATCTCGGTTCATCTGACGCAAATGACTTCTTTCGGTGTACCGTATTTGTCGGGCCTCAGTCCCTACAGCAAAAAGGATACCAAGGATATTGTTATTCGTGCACCATGGTGGAAAATGATCAATCGTCCTTCAACGGTTCATCGTGACCAGCAGCGGATGAATGAGAAAATCAACGGTTCACCTGAAGCTGAGGAGGGGTGGTAAGCACATGTTTTTTGTCCATAAACGGCATGTTGTCGCCATCATGCTCCTATGTACCATTTTCATATCAGGGTGCTGGGATCGGAAGGAAATTAATGATATCGCTTTTGTGATTGGTCTCGCCATCGACAAGGAAGAGGATAATTACAGAACCAGTCTGCAAATTGCCCTTCCCGGCCAATCCGGTTCCACTGGAAGTGAGGGTGGTGGTGGGGGCACAAGTGGCGATAAATCGTGGTTCATGTTATCCAATACAGCCAAAACGTTGCGCGGAACATCTATTGAAGGCCAAAAGGCACTTTCCCGTGAGCTTTATTATGCACATCGGCGTACCATGCTGATCGGAGAGGAGCTTGCACGTGAAGGCGTTGCTCCCATGCTGGACCTACTTACGCGTTACCCGCTTAACCGACTCTCTGCTCTACCGATTGTTACCAAAGGTTCTGCTTACAAGGTGCTGAATACCGATGCGCCGATTGAAAAATTTCCTTCGGAAATGGTACGTGAACTGTGCTTTCTGAATATGCGCAGACCACGTTCTCTCAAGACATTCACGGATGCGATTCTTTCCGAGGGGGTAGATCCATTCCTGCCTGTCGCCTCGACCGTTGACAATGTGCCGAGCAACTGGAAGGACGTCAAGACGAACATCAAGTTGGATGGACTCGCCATCTTTAAGAAGGACAAACTGATAGGCATGATTGAAAAAGCGCCTGCTGGTGCACTTATACTGGCTATGGGTGAAGCCAACGAGCCAGAAATTATGGTTAAGGCTCCTCGTGGGAAAGGTGATATTTTCATCAAGCTGAACGAAAACAACTCTACATTACATCCTCATATTGAAAATGGAAAAATATCGGTGACGATTGAACTTTATGCCAAGGGAGTCTTGGTGGACAACGAGTCGAACTACGGTGACCTGAGAGAGCAAGAGATTAAGAACCTGAATCAAGCACTTCATCAGAAAATCCAGGATGACATCAAGGAAGGGATAAGGCTGATTCAGAAAGAATATCCTGCCGATATTTTGGGTTTGGGTCGCTCGATTCACCAACATCTGCCCAAAGAATGGGACAAGGTTAAGGATCGTTGGGATGATATTTATCCAAGTGTAAAAGTTGTGGTTGAACCACATATCGTTATTGAAAATGTAGGAGTTATCAACAAACCGTTTGGATTACCTGAGGAGGATATTGTCCATGATTAAGCCGCTGCTGTTCACTTATTTGGGTATAGTCGTTGCCGTAATCATCATGGACTTCAAACATTTGAAGCAGGCAGCGGCTATTAATCGCTGGTTATCCTACGGACTGATCGCCATCAGCGCCGGGATTTGGTTCTATGTAACGAATTTGAGCAAAACAGTCTTCGTCACGACATGGCTTACCCAATTCATTCAGCGGTGGCTACCGTTACCATAAGGCTTTTTCAACGAATAAGCATGAAAGATAAGACAGAAAGGAGGTATTCCATGAATCAAAAAGTGACCAGTCGTCAGTTGGTGCTGCTCATCATGCTGCTCAGTATTACAGGTACGTTGATTCAGCCCCATGCACAAGCCATCTTTTATGCTGAACAGCACGCCTACTTATCCTATATCCCCGTGTTTCTTGTCATGGTGGCATCCCTATGGATGTTAAGCCGTGTTCAGCGACGGTTCCCCGATCAGGATCTGTTTGAATCTCTGGTGGAGCGTTTCCCCTTTTTGGGACGTGTGACAGGACTGTTGTATATCCTGTTTTTTCTCTTTATATTTGCCCGTGATATCCGCCTAATCGGTGACTATGTAAGCATTACCTTGCTGGAGACGACCCCGATTTCCATAATTTTATTGACCCTGTTGGTCATGGCTGTTTTTATCGTGAGGGGAGGGCTAGGGTCCTTAATTGGGATGTCAGAGCTGTATGTTACTTTGTTTATGCTGAATTCGTTAATTTTGCCGTTTATGCTCATTCAGCAAATAAACATGGATAATCTCATGCCGTATTTTGACATTGATGTTGCGGGTGTTGGCAAAGGAAGCTGGTACATATTTTCCTTTTTTGGAGAGATGATTGCAATTCCCTTTGTAATTAAGGGCAGTGATTTCCGATTCAAGTCGGTCATGTGGGGGATTACGATCGCAGCCCTGTTAATGATTCTGATTATCGTCGAAACTATCCTGGCAGTGGGGGTACCCATCGCATCCAGGTTGGTATATCCCTCCTATGAGCTTGCAAGACAGCTGCAAATCAGTGATTTCCTTGATCGGTTTGATCTTGCACTAGCAGCGGCAACTCTACCTACAATGATTACCAAAATTGCATTTGACCTGTACTTTGTCTGTTGGGGAATGAAACGAATGATTCCAAAAGTTTCAGGTAAAGTGATGACAGGACCCGTGGCTTTGGTTGGTTACGTGTGTAGTTTCTGGTTTTTCAAAAACGCGGTTCAGCTCTTTCGCTTTACACGAGAATGGACATGGATTGGGATTGTGTTCGAGATACTATTTCCCATCATACTCTTTGTGTTCCTTCGTCCTCGCAAAAAAGATGCGAAAAATCGCCGAGCAACGGATGACCAGAAGCAAAAGCAGCAACCAAAAGAGGATAAACAAGGGAAAGCATCACAGGAACGAGATGAGCCTGACAAAAGTAAACGTGATGGACATCAGGGTGGAGAACTACAGCCTTCCTGATATATCCCATCAAAAATCGTTATAGATGAACCGCCGAAAAGAGGGGAAACTCGGTTTCCCTCCATAGAAG
Source organism: Paenibacillus sp. OK060 (assembly GCF_900101205.1). Classification (NCBI taxonomy): domain Bacteria; kingdom Bacillati; phylum Bacillota; class Bacilli; order Caryophanales; family Paenibacillaceae; genus Paenibacillus; species Paenibacillus sp. OK060. The sequence goes on along the minus strand of NZ_FNFR01000003.1, from coordinate 262,202 downwards.
TACCCTGTATACTGTAGTCAGACTGATGACTTTCGGCTGAATTAACGGGGGGAACATGGATGGCTCAACATTTGGCAGGTATACGCGTAGCATTGACCGGACCACGAAAATCCAAAGAGATGTCTTTGCTGGTTGAGAAAATGGGCGGGATTCCACTAGTCCGACCTGCACAGGGAACTGTTTTTCTGGACGATCGTAATATTCGAGATGGTCTGGTATCCTGGATATCCGACCCGCCAGACTGGACGGTATTAACCACGGGTATGGGATTGGACGCTATTTTTGATATGGCTGAGGATATGGAGATTGCTGATCAATTGCTGGACGTATTATCGGAATCCTTGATTGCTGCAAGAGGGTACAAAACAGTCAATGCACTCCGGAAACGTAAACTGACCCCGCTGGTACGGGATGATGATGGCAGCACAGACGGGCTGATTCGTGAATTTGCGCCTCATGAACTTAAGGGACAGAAGGTCATGTTGCAACTGCATGGGGAAACCGCGCCCAAGTTGGTCGGTTGGCTGGAGGAACAAGGGGCGCAAGTACGTCAGGTGCTTCCTTATCGTCACGTCCCGCCCGAAGAGGGCGAACTGGAACAGTTGTTGAATGAAATTTTGCTGCATGAGGTGCATGCTGTCGCGTTTACTAGTGGGCCGCAAGTGCGGTTTTTGGTTGAATACGCGGCGTCAAAGGGCAAGCTCGAATCCATGCAGGAAGCCTTCCGGCAAGGCGTAGTGCCTGCTTCGGTGGGTAGGGTTACGGCAAACGCAATGCGTGAAGAAGGTATTGAGGCGCTCGTAGTCCCAGAGGATGAGAAGATGGGGGCACTAATCGTTGAACTGGGGCGTTATTACGCTGCCCGATCTGCGGACAAGGCTCAACTGCTGCAATAATATGTGATCCCGCCTGGAGTCATATTAAGCGTTGAATGAAACGCATTTAAGATGCCAAGTTGTTCCCGGTTCTGATCCGATATATGGATCAGAACTTTTTTTTGTTGCTTGTCTCTGTGATCGGTTCATTCCCTATAAGCTGAATGAATCTGATTCAAGGGAATTCACCTGAGACTTTGGTCATGAAGTTAGTTGTACCCATTCATAATTAAAGGTTTTTGGATAATAATGTGGAATGAATTAAAGACAGATTAAGCTTGTGAGGGAGGGACAGCATGATGAAAACCGTATGTGTAACCGGGGCGGCCCGGGGACTGGGGTTAGCTCTGACGGCACAAATGCTGAAGAGAGGTTATATCGTTTATGCAGCAGGGTTGGACATGGAAGAGTCAGAAGGAATTCGTCTTCTGACGGATGCCTTTCCAAAACATTTACGCGCCATCGAACTGGACATTGCGGATGATCTGTCCGTAGCTTTGTTCACGGAGACACTTAAGCTGGATACAGAGCATTTGGATATGCTTATCAATAATGCGGCTATACTAGGAAGTATTACGGATCATATCCGCGGACCGTTAAATATGGCGGAGATGGCAGAAGTATTCAACGTAAATACCTTGGGGACATTGCGTGTGACTCATGCCCTGTTGCCCCTCCTTCTTCAAGGGACAAACAAGCTGATCGTCGATATATCTTCGGAGGCAGGCAGTATTGAGCAGTGCAGCCGGGATGGATGGTTTGCCTATTGTATGTCCAAATCTGCGTTAAACATGCAGGCCCGCCTTGTGCATAATGGTCTGAAGAATGAGGGTGGGCAAGTGATGCTGATACATCCCGGCTGGGTACAGAGTTATATGAGCGGGGAATTGAATACCGATGCAGACCTTACGCCAGATCAATCGGCTCAGCATATCACAGCACTCATCGATCGCCATAAGGAGTTCATGGGCGATCAGCCCGCGTATGTAGATTACAAGGGCGATACCCTTCCTTGGTAATTCTGTTAGAGGTAATTTGAAAGGAGTTTTTATTGATGGATCATCGTAAAAAAGCGTTATTACTTGGTGATTATACTCATCCGGACTGGCATCCGCTGCAAGGGGTGGATGCGGAAATTAGTCGGATTTTTCACGATACTATGACTGTGCAGTGCAGTGAGAATCGCAACATGCTGCTGCAAGAAAATATAACCGGATTTGATGTGTGTATCTGTTACATGGATGATTGGAAGGGGAAAGTCTCTCCACAGCAGACGGCAGGCTTATTGTCCTATGTTAGTAATGGAGGTGGACTGGTCATTATACATAACGGAATTTCGCTCCAAAATCGTTATGAGCTGAAGCAGATGATCGGTGCCAAATTCCTGCATCATCCACCTTATGCCCCACTAGAGTTCACAGTAACGGCAGAGAGCCATCCAGTGACGGAAGGCATTTCCGGATTTACGATGGAGGAAGAGCCTTATCAGTTCGAGTTCGGTTCATTTGCCGAAACGAAAATTCTGCTGGAGTATCAATCCGAAGAAGGGCCGAAGCCCGCAGCTTGGGCGCATAGATATGGTCTTGGACGCATTGTTTACTTGATGCCAGGACATCATGTACCATCTTTTGCCCATGATACCTATCGTCAGTTAATTCTGCAGGCAGGAAAATGGGCTGCGCGCTACGTGTAGCCGTACCGTTTCTTTTGTGAGCAGCTGATTAGGGGTATACTATAGAGATCAACGAAGAGGAGGATGACAAGAATGAGCGATTTGTTCAAAAAGGCAATCTCGTTAGGGCTCGGTCTTACTGTTGTAAGTAAGGAGAAAATTGAGAAAACGGTGGATGATTTGGTTAAGCGCGGGGAACTGGCGCCTGGTGAATCCAAAGCGTTGGTTGAACGCCTGATGGAACGGGGCGATGAAGAGCAGGGCCAGTTCAAAAGAATGATTCACGAACAGGTCAAGCGCGTCCTTCAGGAAGTGGGCGTTCCATCCGAGAGTGATGTAACCAGTTTGGAACAGCGTGTTGCCGTCCTTGAGAAAAAGCTTGCGGAACTGGGTCACACACCACAGCTTCAACCTGATGTATCCCCAGCTCCACTTGAAGTTCCTCCTCTCAAAGGAAACGAGATCGAGTAGATGGCTGTGCGAATCAAACATGTCGGCAGATACCGGGAAATTGCCATGGCGCTGGTGCGTCATGGCTTCGGTTATATGGTCGAGGAGCTGGGTTTGTTCCAGCTGCTGGCCATACCCCGGCGGTGGATGTCGCGTGAAGCCCACACCACCAAGACGCTGAGTGAACGCATACGACTCGTGCTGCAGGAGCTGGGGCCGGCTTTCGTTAAGCTGGGGCAACTGGCAAGCACAAGGGCAGACTTGTTGCCCGAGTCTGTGATCCGGGAATTGGTGAAGCTGCAGGATCAGGTCCCACCGTTTTCCTCGGAGACGGCACGGGGTATTTTGGAACAGGAATTGGATACACCGCTGGAGGAGATCTTTTCCCGGTTCGAGGATACCCCTGTGGCTGCGGCTAGTATTGGACAGGTGCATCTGGGTAAACTCCGAAGCGGTGAGGCCGTAGCTATTAAGATTCAGCGGCCCGGCATATCGCGTATCGTTCAGCGCGATCTAGATATTTTACGAGAATTGACAGCGATGGCGGAGAAACGCTGGGATTGGGTGAAGCAATATCAGATCCCGCAAATGGTAGAAGAGTACGCTCAGGCATTGATGGCCGAGCTGGATTATACCGTCGAGGGACGTAATACGGAAAAGATTGCACAGCAATATCAGCAGGATAGCAAAGTGAAAATACCACTGATCTATTGGGATCAAACTTCTTCTCGTGTGCTCACCATGGAGTACATCGAAGGCATCAAGCTCAATGACCGTGACGAGTTGATTAAACGTGGGCATGATCTGAATAACATTGCGCAGCGGCTGGTGGATTCGTTGTTGAATCAGATTTTCATTCATGGATTCTTTCATGCCGATCCACATCCGGGCAATCTGATGGTTCTGAAGGATGGTAGGCTTGCCTTTATTGACTTCGGCATGGTAGGAAGTCTGAGCGATGAGATGAAGCAGCACCTGGCTTCGCTCATTATCGGATTGATGCGTAAAGATACGGACAGCATGATTCGGGCGATTGAGAAGCTGGGCATGATGCCGGATGATATGGATCTACGAGGGCTTCATAACGATCTGGACAAGCTGCGCAGCAAATACTACGATATTCCCTTCTCCAAAATCAGCGTGGGTCAGGCATTGAATGATCTGTTCGGCGTGGCGCAGCGACATCGGGTTGTGATGCCTGCCGACATTCTGCTGCTAGGGAAATCGCTACTCACGATGGAAGGTGTCATCGAACATCTCGATCCTTCCTTGAGTATCGTAGATATGGCAGAACCATTTGGTCGAAAGCTGATCAAGGAACGCTTCAATCCTGGGAGGATCAAGAACCGTCTGTTCCGCAGTGCTGCGGATATGGCCGAAAGTGTCATGGGTCTGCCAGGGCAGTTAAGGCAATTGTCTTCCATTATTAGCAAAGGTAAGCTAAGGTTGGAGATCAGTGTCCCCGAACTGGATGCGCTCATGCGCAGAATGGACCAGATCAGTAATCGGCTGTCTTTTAGTATTGTACTGCTCGCATTTTGTATCATTATGGTTGGATTGATCATCGGTTCTTCGATCAGTCACCAGTCAACCATGCTGTGGGATATTCCGGTCATTGAGATCGGTTTTCTGGTAGCCATTCTGATGGTGGCCTTCCTGCTCTATTCGATATTTAAATCGGGGAGATTTTAAGTATAGACGTAATCAAGAGAGTCGTTAAGTTTCCTGTCAGGGGAGCATTAGCGGCTTTTTTTTGTTTGGGCATCGACGGGAATATTTAAACAAGATAAACAGAGTATAACTGAGATATTTTACATAAATAAGAGATAATAAAAGATAATATACCAATTACGGATACATACTCTGTTCGTGTAGAAGAGACTCTAGGACTATAATAATAGGTCAGTACATTAACGGACCCGGTTTTTCTGAGAGGGGAAAACCTAGAGAACTTGTGATTGGCTCACGATGTCTCGAAAGCAAGACACCTGAATGTTGTAGTGGAAATAAGAGGTGCACACTGGAACGGATGAGACATGTTCAGACATGATATCGGATAACTTATTCGGATCATGGTCAATCCAACATGTTTTCAACTTATATAGACACATTTTTGCGGGAGGGTATTCCGCTGTTTTGTGTTGTTTGTTGTAGTTGCTCAGTGACGAACCATTCCATTGCCGTTCAGGAGATAAGTCAAATTTGAGTTTAAATACGTAGGAGGACCGGCAAAGGACGATATGAATACTTTAAAACAACAATGGTTTGGTAACATTCGCGGGGACGTGCTGGCAGGTATTACGGTAGCGCTGGCGCTTATTCCGGAAGCCATTGCTTTCTCGATCATTGCGGGTGTCGATCCGATGGTGGGATTGTATGCTTCAATTACGATTGCCATCGTGATCTCGATTGCGGGCGGAAGACCGGGCATGATCTCGGCCGCAACGGGTGCTATGGCGGTACTGATGGTGGGACTCGTCAAGGATTATGGCGTGGAATATCTGTTCGCCGCTACAATTCTGACAGGTATAATCCAGTTTATTTTGGGGATTTTCAAGGTTGGTCGGTTTATTACATTTGTGCCTCATTCGGTACTGACCGGGTTTGTGAACGCACTAGCCATTCTGATCTTTATGGCTCAGCTGACCCATTTCACGGGCGCAAACTGGATCATGTATGCAATGGTAGCGGGTACGCTGGCAATCATTTATATTTTGCCACGGTTTTTCAAAAGTGTTCCGGCTCCACTGATTGCTATTGTAATCATGACGATCATTACGGCGCTATTACATCTGGACGTCAAAACCGTAGGTGATATGGGGAATCTTACGAGTACCCTGCCTATGTTCCATCTGCCGAATATCGACTGGTCCCTCAATACGCTAATGATTCTGCTGCCGTATTCGTTCACGATGGCTCTGGTAGGTTTGCTGGAATCTTTGCTGACTGCAACGATTGTGGATGAAATGACCGAGACCAAGAGCAGCAAAAACCGTGAAGTACGTGGTCAGGGGATTGCCAACTTTGTTAATGGCCTTTTCGGTGGCATGGGTGGTTGCGCGATGATTGGACAGTCGGTTATTAATGTGAAGTCTGGTGGTCGAGGTCGATTATCGACATTTACGGCTGGCGCTTTTCTGGCCATATTGTTGTTATTGCTTAGTGGTGTGGTGAAAGAGGTGCCGATGGGTGCACTCGTAGGTGTGATGTTTATGGTGTGCATCGGTACGTTTGACTGGAGCTCCATCAAGAACATTGCGCGTGTGCCACGTGCGGAAGCCTTCGTTATGGTAGTCACAGTTGCCATTGTGGTGTATACCCACGATCTGTCTATCGGTGTGATGGTCGGCGTTGTGCTTAGTGTGCTTCATTTTGGTTGGAAACAGACCAAGATTCGTGTGCAGGCATTTGAGGAGCAAGGGAAGAAGGTCTATCGGGTCCACGGACCGTTCTTCTTCGGTTCATCTTCCCATTTCGTCGATGAGTTCAATGCTGAGGCTGATCCGCAGGAAATCACGATTGATTTTGGTGGCTCACATATTTGGGATAATACGGCGGTTGTTGCCATTGGTAAAGTGAAGTTCAAATATGCGAAGCTGGGCAAAACGGTGCATCTGTGCGGACTGAACGAGGAAAGCTCTCGTTTGCTTGAGAAGAGCGGATTTGCTACGGTGCAAGGGCACAGTGCTATAGTTGAATCCAAATGAGTATCATTGATAGATGATAGGTGCTGTCCTGCAAGTCATGATGGATCATGACAGGGACGGCCCTTTTTTGTTTATGTCAGCAAAATGCTTAGTTAGTTGAGGTCTATAGCGTGGCTGAAGTTCGTCACAATTTCACAGGTTTCCATGACTGCGGTATAAGGTCTGTATGATTCGTTAAGGCTTTAAACACAACGATCCGGGACATTTGTGGACAAATGCAGGAAAGTAACGCCTGATCCCCTTTTGTTTTGCTTGACTAACGTGTAAACTACAGGGTATGGAGAAGAAGAGCAACGGACCGATTGCTTTTTAAAAAATTCATTTCATAATCATGATTGATATACGGAAAACTAGTCTTGATTGAAGCCAAGTGAAAGCAATTATGAAATGGACTTATCTAAATGAATATACAGAGGTGTAACGATTGGCAAACTTTGAACAACTGGGCATTCGCCCGGAATGGTGCGAGATCCTGAAACATCAGGGCATCGCCGTGCCGACTCCGGTACAGGAGCGTTCGATTCCGGTATTGCTGGGTGGGCGTGATATTATTGCTGAGGCACAGACGGGTACAGGGAAAACACTGGCTTTTTTGCTGCCGATTATTCAGAAAATTAATGTATCCGACCGCTCGCCGCAAGCACTGATTATTGCCCCTACGCGGGAGCTGGCGCTGCAAATTACGGAAGAAGCGAAGAAGCTGACTGCAAACGACGATAAGCTGCATGTTCTCGCGGTATACGGCGGACAAGATGTGGACAAACAGCTGCGCAAGCTGCAAAACGGCACACAGATCGTGATTGGTACGCCGGGACGTCTCCTGGACCATCTGCGTCGTGGCACGTTGAAGCTGGATAATGTTAAGAAACTTGTGCTGGATGAAGCCGACCAAATGCTGCACATGGGCTTCCTGGATGATGTTGAGACCATCCTTAGTGAACTGCCACACAAACGTCAGACAATGCTGTTCTCGGCAACGATGCCGAAAGGCATTCGCAACCTGGCGAAGAACTACATGAAAGACCCGGAGGATGTGAAGGTATCCTCCAAGTCCGTGATTCCGATCAATCAGATTCGCCAGCAGGTGCTGGAGTGCACGGATCGTGGCAAACTTGAGGCACTTCGCGGCATGATTGATACGTATCGCCCGTACCTGGCAATTGTTTTCTGCCGGACCAAGCGCCGTGCATCCAAGCTGAATGAAGATCTGCGTGAAGCAGGTTATGCGAGCGATGAACTTCATGGTGATTTGTCTCAATCCAAGCGTGAGAACGTAATGAAAGCATTCCGCGACGCGAAATTGCAAATTCTCGTTGCTACGGATGTTGCGGCACGCGGACTGGATGTTGAAGGCGTAACGCATGTATTCAACTACGATATGCCGCATGATGCGGAAAGCTATATCCACCGGATCGGCCGTACGGGTCGTGCTGGCGGCACGGGCCTTGCCGTGACATTTGCAACACAGCACGACAGACCGGAGCTTGCTCGTATTGAGGAAGGCACCAATCAGAAGCTGTCCCGTATCCAGTGGACAAGTGAAGGTCCGGTAGCATCAACTGGAGCCAATAGACGTTCTATCAACAGTCAGGGTGATGAAGAACGTTCTGGCGGACGCTCCGCTGGGACAGGCAGTGCCCGTCGCGGCGCAGGTCGTACCGGCCGCAGCGAAGGCGGACGTGGTGGTCGTGGTGGTTCCCGTGGCGGCGAAGGTGGACGCAGCGGTGGTCGTAGTGGCGGCCGCAGTGGCGACGAGCGCAGCGCAGGCCGTGGTTCCGCGCGCAGCAGCAGCGACAGCAGTCGCGGTGCAGCGGGTCAAGGCGGGCGTGCTGCAGGTCGCAGCGGCGATGAGCGCAGCAGCGGCTGGGGCGGCCGTAGCGCCGACAAGCGCAGCTCCGGGCGCAGCAGTGAAGGTTCACGCCGACCGGACTCCGCAGGACGTGGGCCAGCCAAGAGCGACCGCCGCGATTCTCGTCGCGGGCGGTAATAACGATAAAACCTATGGCAAGTAGTCTGGAAGAACGCCATACATTTTCCAAATATCAAAACACCTCATCCTAGACCTAAGGATGGGGTGTTTTTTCGTCGAAGCTTATATGATAAAAACTATACAATGTCACGTGTGAATCCAGTATGCATGCAGGGGTAAACGAATTTTGGTTCGTCTATATACAGGGATTGAGTTTGCACTAATTTACATTTCGAGTCCATATACATCAACTCTACACATGAACATCTGCGTACGAATCCCGATATTTCTCGTTATACACCCGACCAACCGACTCCGCCAGACCACCGCGTGCCTTACCAGGATAGAGCTCCAGAGTTCGATAGAGTCTCATAAACCGATCTTTGGGCATAAAGCGCGCGTAGCGGGTAATAAGACTTGGGAACAACTCAATATATTTACTCTTGCGTACAGCAGCGGCGGCTACAGCCGTCAGAATCTGAATCCCGTTGTGCAGCTGCAAAATATTCACTTCGTACGTGGCGATATACCGGATCGCATCTTCACGGACCAATTCGGGCTTCAGCCGTGCGATTTCACCGATATATTCAGCAAGCAGCCGCTCGAAGCTGTGCAGCAGCAGCGGTTTGAGCTGCAGGTCCATATCACTGCGCAGCACGAAGGATTGCAGCAGCGCAACCTGCTGCAGACGAATCCGGTCGTTATAGACGAGTGAACCGATCTCCCTGAGCATTTCATAGGCTAGCGCTTCATCCTGCTTGCGTGCTTCTGCGACAAGAGCCCAATTCCGGTTAATGCCTTGGCGAATCGCTTCTTCATCCTGACGCAGCATGCGTTTAAGTTCACGCTGCTGTTCCACTTGGAAGGATCGCTTTTGCATGAAGATCAATCCAGCCAGAAGCAGCAGGGAGACACTGGCCGCCGCCATCGTTTGGTCTATGGTTTCACCAAAATAAGTGGCCGCTGCACCAAGGATTACCGTAATGAACAAGTCGCGTGCAATCCGACGTTTGACGCGGGAAGAGGAGCGTTCTTCCACTGTGGCAGGGGTGCCGCGTCCACAGGCAGTACAGTGATCTTCCCACAGGCAGGTATACTGGCCACACCGCTTGCAGACACGCAACTTTTGAAATGCATGCGTTGTTCTTATAAAAGGTTTGATGGATACAACTTGTTTATTGCTCATGCTCAATCACGCTCGCCATTCAGAATAGTGTAGAGGGTTCGATCGGCATCTTCCCGGGAAACGGGTTTGCGCCGATGAAGCAGGAAAGCAATCACCTTTATAATGACAAAAAGAAACAATATGGCGAGGCATCCGTATGTAACCATAATCCGTTCCTTTCTAGGCATAGTTAAAATATGCGTAGTTATAATGTTTACTGATCGAGCGTCGTTATATTGCAGTTTGCTGGCAATAACTATATCATATTTCCATAGTTGGAACTTTTGTGCCAGCTACTGACATGAATTCGTCGATTTTTGTCAGTCATTACAAAACTGTAACTGAAGATAGGGGTGCTTTTCAGAATTTATTAGTAGACTGTTAAGATTTCCTTAAGGCTTGACGCCTATAATAAACTATTCCCATTTTAATCTCAAACGTGAAGGAGTACACCCAATGCTGCGGACAAGCAAAATACGCTGGCTCAGCGGAACTCTGGTTCTGCTGGCATTTCTAACGCTACTGCTACCTCAGGCGTTGCTGCCACATGCTGCAGCGGCTCAGGCACAGACAAGCGGAATCGATGCGGTACTTGTAGCCGATGTAAGTAATTCAATGAATACAAGTGACCGTGACAAGATCAGCAATGAAGCCATGAAAATGTTTATTGATATGCTGCCGGTCCAGGGGGACAAGGTAGGGATTGTCGCTTACACCGATCAGGTGGAGCGGGAAAAGGCATTGCTGGAGATTCAGTCCGATGCGGACAAGAGCAGCCTGAAAGATTTTATTGATCAGCTCGGCCGAGGGCCATATACCGATATCTCTGTTGGGGTGGCTGAAGCGGTGAATGTGCTGAACCATGGGGCAGACGCATCTCACTCACCAATGATCGTGCTGTTGGCTGACGGCAACAACGATTTTAACAAAACCAAAGGTCGTACCCAGTCTCAGTCAGATGCGGATCTGGCAAAGGCCGTCAAAGAAGCACAGGATCAGGGGATTCCCGTCTATACGATCGGGCTGAACGCAGACGGCAAACTGAACAAGGACGCACTTGCAGATCTGGCTAAGCAGACCGGAGGCAAGTCCTTTATCACAGATACACCGGATGATCTGCCACAGATTCTGAGTGAGATTTTCGCCGATCATGCCAAACTGAATGTCGTGAAGCTGCCCTCCATTACAGGAAACGGCAGTTATCAGGAAGTTACCGTGAACGTACCGAACGACAGTGTACTTGAAGCCAACATCTCGATCATGTCTTCAAAACAAGTCCAGATTGAATTAACCGATCCTTCGGGCAAGGCCGTAGATCTCAACTCTGACGCAGCCAAGCTCTCGACTTCGAAGAGTTATTCCTTGGTGAAGCTGCTCAAGCCTCAGGAAGGCGACTGGAAACTTCGGGTAAAAGGGGCTCCGAAAGACAGCATCGATATCAACCTGTTGTTCAACTATGATCTCCAGCTCGTTGTGGACCCAATTAAGACCAAGTCCTATACGAAGGGCGACAAAGTGAATCTGACTGCCAAGCTGGAGAACGGAGGACAGCCGCTGCAGGATAATGACTTGTACGCTGATATGAAGGCAACATTGGTCGTAAACGATCAGGATACAGGCAAAAGCACAGAACAGCCGCTCGAAAACACGGGCTCCGGGTTCGCCGGAACGTTCGAAGTGCCGGACAAACATAACTACGAGCTTGTTATCCGTGCAGAAGAAGACAGCTTCTACCGGGAAAGTGCTCCAATTACGATCAATGCGGGCGGAGCAGCCGGTAGCGGAACTCAGCCAACGACACCTGCGGGCGAGCAGGACAAGCCGTTTCCATGGATGCCTGTTATTTTGGGCGTGATCGCCTTGATCGTTGTAGCTGTGGGTGTCTGGTTCCTGCTAGGCTGGCTGAAACGCAAAAACCGTGGATTTGTCGGACAGATGGTTGTCGAAATTCGCGATGAGAATACCGGGGACAAGTCGTACCCGCAATATAAAAAGCTGGCATACTTCCGGGGCAGATTCCATCTGCACCAGCTGTTACAGCTGGACCCTGAATTGAAGGAAACCGAAAAGTATGTATTTACGCCCAGCAATGGAGATCGAATTATAATCCGTAACACCGCTGGCGGAACGTTGGAGAAATCCGGCCGTACCGTTGATGCAAGCTCAGGCGTTGAACTGAAGAACGGTGACCGACTGAGCATTCCGCTGCAACAGGCGGACAAAACGATTTTAATTGAGTATCTGGTGTAATTTGATTATTTGGTTTAAAAGGAATGCATTTTAATTTGGATATAATTGTTTACACGAGAACGGAGAGGACAGAGAAAACCTGAAGAAGCGAAGCGTTCGCCTTTATCCCCGGATTTTCACTTTGTAAAAGTGAATTGAAAAAATCTGGGGATAACAGCGATCGGAAGGTTACTCTGTCATCGGAGTGGCAAGTGTAATGAGTTTTAGCCCAACTGGTTTAAATAAGGGAGGACTTGGAATGAAACCGATTGTTAGAGAACATATTCAGCAACTGGATGTATCGCTTGGCGGAGGGATTGTCAGTGAGAAAATCAGAGTCGATACGATTGATAACCCGATTCTGATTATCGGTCTTGGAGGAACAGGTATTGATGCGCTGTTGCGCCTTAAATACCAGATTAACCGACGTTTCAAGCTGCCACAGGACCCGGTATCCAAGAAAAAAATGGATAAACCGTCCAACGTGGAATTTCTTGCTTTTGAAACGAACGAACAGGATCGCGCCAAGAAGTATAAAGGCATCGGACTTGATCCAATTAATGAATTTGTATTGCTGTCCAATGCCGAGATTGGTGGATTGCTTCAGAACCGCAGCGTATTGGAGCCGTATATTACGGACTGGCTGTCTCCAGAGCTGAGCATCACCGATGGCATGAACGGCGCCGCAGGTGTGCGTCAGGCTGGACGCCTGCTGCTGTTCACGAAGATTAACCAAGTCGTGCAGGCAATCGACAAAAAGATCAAAACATTATCTGTAGGCACGAACAAAAAACTGATGGTGTTCCTGCTGACCGGTCTTTCCGGCGGTACGGGCAGTGGTTGCTTCCTCGATATTTCCTATATCGTGCGCGGGATTATCGAACGTGATCACGGCTCTGCCGGGATTGACCGCGTGAACACGCTGGGATATCTGTTCACCCCAGACGTGAACCTATCCAACAAAAGCTTGAGTGAACACACTCGTGAGTACATCCGCAAGAATGGATACGCTGCGCTCAAGGAATTGGATTATTGGATGAACGTGGACAGCCGGGGTGAGCGTTTCTCCCAAAAATACGGCAACATTCTGACGGTGAATTCACCGCTGCCACCGTTCAACCTGTGTCATCTGATTTCTGCAACCAATACGGAAGGCAAATTACTGGAGAATGCTTATGATTACTGCATGAACGTCACCGCCGAGAACATCACCAACTTTATGGCGAGTGAGGAAAAGCAATCCGGCGAGGAGTTTGCCATCCACGATTATATCAGCAACATTCGCACGAACATTGCTCAGATGAACAAAGCCTATCCGGCCAACTATGATTACAACATTATCGGTGCATCCTCAGCGGTACTGCCGATTGAAGAAATGACGACTTATCTGGCTTACCGCATGTTCGACAAAATGAACACCATGTTCTCCAAAGCGCCGAACCAGGAGGATACCGAGAAGTTTGCCCGCAAGCTGGGCATTGATCTCGAAAGTGTGGTCAAGTCCTTTGAAGCCCGTGTGCCGGAGCCGCTGCCAGGTTACCAGAACAGTGAGCGTCTGTCCTATGGCAATGTGGTGAAATCACAGGTCGTGAACATGGACACCGAACTGGAGCAGAACTTCCTGGCTCGTGCCCGTGAGGAATATATCAAGGCGAAGAAGCAGCTGCCGGGAGAGATTGCGGGTCAGTTCACCGAACAGATCCGGCGTATGTTTTTGCATCCTGAACAGGGTCCGTTCTATGTCTCCCGTCTGATCTACACGGAAAAAGGCTTCTGTGTACTGAAGATGATTCAGTCGTACATTGAAACCCTGCGTGAGAATGCCTTCCGCATTCCGCGTGACATTGAGGCCGCTCAGGAGCAGTCCGAAGAGAAGCTGGGCGATGCGAAGAGTGCTTTCGTCTCCAAAGAGAAGAAGAAGAATGCTTATATTGAAGCAAAAATTCATGAGTACTGGCTGCATGCCGATGTGGAACGCAATGATCAGATGATTGAGTTCTACGAAGACCTGTACGAATTGCTGAACCAGGAGAACAGCCGCATTTATAACGTATTTACTGAAACGCTGAACGCACTCAGCTCGATCTTCTCCAAAAACGGGGATATCCTGACACGCGGCGAAGAACAGTCTGATCACAAAGGCAACAAAACGTATTACTGGAACGTTGTAAGTGTGCCGGATATCGTCAGTGTGGTGGATGGACTGCTGGACAAGCGCGATACGGATGATCTGATCCGTGACTTCTCGCGTGAATTGCTGGAGAACTCCAGCCAGTGGGTGAAAGAAAACGAGATCGATATCGTCAGCTCCATCTCTGATTTCCTGACTGAGAAGTTCGGCGATCTGATTACCCGCTCGATGGAGGACTTCCTGGTTATCAAATATGGACAGGACGAGTCTGTCGAGAAATTCGTGGAACGTTTCATTGCAGGCAAACTGGATGATGAGGCGGTTCCGGTGTTCAATCTGAGCAACAGCACAGGCAGTCTGCATTTCCCATCCTGGGGATTCGTATCGGTGCCAGCACAGGCGCCGGGCATTCTGAGAGGGATTCGCAACTATCAGAACAATGCGGTGGGCAAATCCCATTTTACCGTTAAGGAAAGTGAAGTGCGCAACCGGATCTTCTGGCTGAACACTCGCAACGGGGTACCACTGTTTGTGTACACACCACTCAAAGTATATGAGGAAAGTTATGAACGTACCATTTTGGACAAAGAAGGTATCGGACGCCATCTGGTGCAAACCGAAAAGAATAACTGGACCTATCTGCCGTCGCCAATTCCAGAAAAGTCATGGGGAGATGTGTACGAGAACGCCCGGGTCAAGCAGTACAATGCCCGTGTACGTACCGAATTCGAGCAGGCGCTCGGATACAACATTGTGACAGCCAAATCCATTGATGAGAATACAAGCAACCGCTATGCAATTGTGACAACGGAACCGTTTGACTTGTCTGCTAAGCTGGGTGCCTACGACATGCGCCTCACGTCCACCACGCCGAACCTGGGTGAAGTGAAGCGGGCAGTTATTGAATTGAAACGCCTGCAATCCGAAGGATTGCCACGGGTGTCGGTGAAGGACATTTTCGGAAGTATTAATGAAGATATGGCCAAAGAAAACCTGGTGCGTTCCCCGCAGCTGATCGCACGGGTACGTGAAGAACTGGCGAAGATGAACGCTATCTCAGCCAAAGTCGCCGAGCTGGAAGGCATTCTCGCCCAGCATCAGGACGAGGAGCAGTGGTATGACCGCTTCATCGAAGCACTATACACCGATACCATCGTGAAGAAAGGCGCGCTGTACGTCTATGACCGTGATCCGGAAGAAGACGCGTGGGAGCCGTTTGCGAACCTGATGAAGAGCCGTAACTTTGCCGAATATGAAGTGTTTGGCAACTTCCGTGGACTCGCGGAGAAGGATCGCAGCACATTGCTGCGCAAAGCGTCCAGCCGTGATAACGACCTGACCGCTTCTGAAGATATCACGCCACTGCTTACGAAGTTGGATGATCTGGCTGCATTGTTCATGGAATCCCGTGATCGTCTGGAATACGAGCGAGTAGAACTGGCGAACGGGGAAGACATCTACCAGTTCTACAGAACGATGTCATCGAAACTGAATGACATTCGCAGAAGGCTGAAGTAAGATGGCGGCCGGGATGGAGTTCAGCTCGAACAATGCTCTGAAGCGCAATCTGGAGAAGTATGCAGCACAGTATGCAACAGAGCAGGAGCGTCAAGGCAGCCTGGGTGATGGTCGAAGCAGCATCCATTACCCCGCGTTGTTCTTGTTCGTGGGTGACCAGGTCGCTCCGGCAGTGTCTGCTGTCCAGGAAATCAACCGGCTGAAGTGGGATAACGGAGAAGGCGTAGTCTATGTACAGATTGGAACGGAAAATCAGGAGCATGCCCGACATCGTGACCATGACACCGCGCAAACGAAGCATGACCATTACAGCGATGGTGCTCATTCAGGATATGCGCGTGTTAACGGCGGGAGTGATGCAAGGAATGGCAGCACTTCTGATGATGGTCAGGTGACCCGTCACGTGCTTCCCTTGTCCACCATACAGACAGATCGACCATCCAAAACGCTTCGCAAGGATGTGCATCGCAGTTTCCACGATTCAGATCAGGCACTCTTTGGTCTGAATCGTACCTTGCGGCGGGTGAGTAATCGTATTGCCGAATACGGACTCCTATATTCATCGTTCGATCGAATCTACGTGACCGTTGTGACCAGGGCAGATGATCCATTGAATGTATTGTTGCCGGAGCTTACCAAGCTGACCGAGACGATACTGGCTCAATCCTTCAAGTCGGTACAGACCGATTTGCATGTGCTAGTCAGCGAGATGGAGCAGGTCGATTCCTTTGGATATGCAAGCGCAGCGGGACTCGCTTTTCTGCGGGAACTGGATTACATGCAGGGGCTGGACTATACGTTCAGTGGCAATCTGCTGGTTACGGAGGACGGTATCTCCATTCCGGTTGTACATCCCGCTTCTCCGTTATTCGATCTCGTATATATTTTGTCAGACAAAAACGAGCGGGGAACTGGCGTACCCGGCGGGTGGATCGAAAATGCCGAGATCATCTGCCGAATCTGTCTGCTCAAGAATCGGAAGCAGGATGCAGATAGCTCTGGTTCCGTATCAAGCACGGGGGCCAACACGTATAACAATACGTCGTTCAAAAATAACATTCGTACGACCTCGGATCAGCATGGTTATGCCAGTGCAGGTTTTGCCGAGATTAGACGGCCGAACAAACCCATTGCACTCGCGGTGTTGTATCACCTGTATCGTTATTTGCTTGAACGGATGCGGCAGGAACCCGAGTGGAGCATCAAGGACAAGCTCGCCTTTTTCGGACTGGATGGGGCTTCGGTAGAACGTAAAGTGGAAGGGATTCTTCCCGATGAGGATCTGGTGAGCGGCATGAGCGGCATAATGACGCATAACGTCAGCTTCACCGATCTGAAGCCGCTCTCGCTGCGTGAAGCGGAGAGAGCATTGTTCGGGCAGGGGGCAGAGGTGTATTTCCGTGATAATGTGGTCCGTCTTGCGGAGGAACGAGTACGTCAGCGCAGCACAGAAGGTTCCCTTCGTCGTAAGGCTGAGCAATCGCGCACGGAGCATCCTGAGGTTGGCTATTTTCAGTGGGCTGCCTGGAGTGACAATGGGTTCGGCAGCGTGCGTGAGGCTTTGCTTGGACTGATTCGTGATAAATCGGTGCAACTTGAATCCGCACGTGCCTTGCTGGAGCAGCGTCAGCAGGAGCGGGTAGAGGATCAGTCGTTCAAACGGGCGTTGTTCCGTGACAAACAGAACGTGCGCAACCTGATCGATTGTTTACTGGAGCGTGTGTATGTGCCCAAAGTTGAATTGCTGCGCCTGGAGAATGAATTGCAGCTGCTTCGTGTCTATGACACAGAGATGGAACAGCTGCACACGTTCAGCCGCAGCGTGACGGAAACACTGGCAACGCTGGAACGTGTTTTGCGTGAGACAGCGGTAGAGAGCATAGCGGCTGCAGATGAATATATCGGTCAGAACGTAATGGAGTATTACGGCAAAGTGACGGAAGCGCTGATTGCAGATTTGGAGGCAAAGCGTGGACGGGATGTCTGGTTTGAGGACCGCCATATGGGGGATATGAACGGGCTTGCCACAGAAGGAAACGAGCGACTCCTGCAACGTCTGATGGAGGTATGTCATGTGATGCTGCTTACAGCAGAACCGCTCCGGGTACCTTTCGAAGAAGAATTGCTGTTGCGGGCGAATGTTACAATTACCTATGGGGACAAAAATGTACTGACCCGTGATGATCTGTTCCGCCGATTGTATCGCACACTGGAGGAGCAGGCGGTCGTTCGGGTAAGAGTATTCGACTATACGCAGGAACATCGTTATGAAGAAAAATATTTCTTTGGTGATCACCATAGTGCCTTCATGGACTACGCGGCGTATGCCGAAGAAACGTCACGGATCTATAAGCTGGGTGTGGTATATGAAGAACGAAGCAGTGGTGTGGAGAAGCTGAATCTGATGGGGGGCTTCCATCTGGAAGACCTGATGGTGTATCGCAATGGTCGGGTGTATTACGATTCGTATACAGAGAATGGTTATGAGCTCCATCCCTCCGATCTGGCCGAGAAGCTGTCACCCATGCGTTAAAACATAAGGCTGTATCTTATATGGACGGAAGGGAGGTACAGATCGATCCATCTGTTTCCGTCCAGTACATTATACGTTCATTTTTCATCAACCCATCTTGTATTAATTCAGCCGTTCATCGGCTGGTTTGGAAAGGATGCATGCAAACATGCAGCGAAAAATCAATCTTCTCCTGGTCCTGTTCAGCCTAATTGGCGGAGCTGTGGGCTTTGCGGCTGGAGAAATCATGCTGCGTCAGTGGCTCGGGGAAATGCCCCGTCTATTGCTGATGGGATTATACTTTGGCGTGTTGGCGCTTAGCGTGGGATTATTCTGTTTACTCGCAGAGATGATCTCGCCAAAGCTGAACGGGGCTTCCTGGAAGCTGCGATATCTGGGACTATCCTGGAAACTGCTTGTTCCGGCAACGCTGGCGCTGTTGTTTGTCGTCGGACTTGCCCTACAATTGCTCTATCAGATTAACCCAGGCGGTGTGAAGCAAGTCAAGGATATCGTGCTGATGATCGATAACTCGGGCAGTATGAGTGAGACAGACCCAGATAACGGTCGCTTTGAAGCGGCCAAAACACTGATTAGTCAAATGGAAAGCGATAAACAGGTGGCGGTGATTACCTTTGATGATCAACCCGAGCTGCTTCAGCCGTTCACCCCGTTGGACAGTGAAGCTGCCAAAAATGAGGTGTACAGCAAAATTGATGGCATCGTGACGACCTCGGGCGGAACTAATTTCGATGCAGTACTGCGGGAAGCGATGGAGCAGATTAAGGGCAAACAGGACCCGAAACGCGGAACGGTAGCGATTCTGCTATCCGATGGATTCAGTGATGCAGACACATCCGGCATTTTGTCTGAGTATGCAAATGAACAGATCGCCGTCAATACGGTGGGGCTGAGTCTGGTGGACCCTTCCGGAACCGACTTGCTGCGTCATATCGCACAGCAGACGGGCGGTATGTACTATGATGTACCAGATTCCGGTGGACTTAATCTGGCATTCCAGCAAATTTACGATACGATTGATGAACGAACGCTGGTGACCGAACGTACAGGCATGATGGAGCACAGTACGTATCTGGCTATTTTCCGAGTGGCTGCCTTACTGTTGATTGGTGTCGCACTGGGCGTGTCGCTAGGACTTGTATTTGATAACCGTCATCTCGCACTCAGTTTCGGAATTGGTGGTGCCGTGTCTGGTTTATTGGCCGGACTTCTGCTCGAATGGGGACTGGACGGATCAACGGTGGGTGATACATTTGTAAGATTCGGAGCGATGCTCATCTTATCTGGTGTGTTAACCCTGTTCAGCTGGATTATTCCGATCAAGGAGAATACACCGCGGAAGACGCGTGGGCGTCGCGATGCTGGTGGAGGAACCAATTCGGTGGAAGGATTCGGTCAGCGGGCAAGAGATTCGCGCAGCAAAGGATTTTGACGTCTGGAGGTAGGCGATAGATGCGTTTTACGGATGCAGACCCTTCAGCGCCCCTGATTCGCAGACTGACACTTGCAGTGGACGAGAGCCAGTGTACACTTCGCTGGCTCTGGCCAGAGAGCGTGGAAGCTGTATATGTTGAACGGCTGGAGCTCGATATGATGGGTGATGATCGTACCGAGGAACAGGCTGCACAGGGCAAGCTGAAGTTATACACAAAAGAAGAATATAAGGCGAGCAATGGATATATGGATCGAATCACGGGTTTTGGTGCCATCCGTTATACAGTGTATGTGTGTCAGATGCAGGAGGACGGGCCAGTTCTGGTGCGTCAGCGTGATGGAGACAACACGGTAGTTGCCAGTGCAGGCAAGGCGGATATTCGCTTTTCGATCCGATACAAGAGCGGTTTTTTTCAGAAACGAAAAAGTGTACTGATGACCGTTACAACGGAAGCACCTGTTCCGAAGGAGGCACTCTGTTATGTCCGCAAACAAGGTGGGGTTCCGTTGAATAAGGAAGATGGCACGGTGTACCCTTTTGTGAGTGATTTTGCTCCCGGGAGAAATGAGATGCCACCGGTTGAGGTAGCCAAGGACGATTACGTGAGGCTATTCTTCACGGACGGACCAAAGTATGGAGCCGCCTATAGGCTCATATCAGACTAGATAGTTAGGCTTTTTGTCTAACTGATCAGGGGAGGGGAGTGGCTATGAGCTTTTTTAGTCGGTTTTTGAAGAGACAGCAGCCTGAAGAGCGGCCGTTGTTTTACGATATCGTATGTCCGTATTGTTTCAGCAAGTTTTCACCGGAGGAGGTTGTGTTCCGTGCTGCACATCATCGCGACGACGATGAGGACTACGCACTTGGGGAAGATGCGAAGCTGAATCGATATCGCGAACGGTTTGGACTGGATACGGTGTTTGATATGGAGGCCGTGCTGGCTCCGCATGATGTACCTGAGGAACATCGCATCTATTCGGATCACATTGTGATGGGACTGAACGATCGTTACGGTGTGGTTACACGGCGCCGGCTGTGTCCACAGTGCCATAACGAGCTGCCTGTCACGGCAGGCAAAGCACCAAGCAATATCATTTCCATTATCGGGGCATCCCAGGTGGGTAAATCCGTCTACATGACTTCATTGATTCATACATTGCAGCATTACACAGCCGATCATTTTGATGCGGCCTGCATGCCGCTGAACGCGGAGATTAGCCGCCGGTTCCGTGCAGATTATGAAGAACCGCTATTCGAGCGGGGCGATCTGTTGGATTCAACGCAGAAGGAGAAGCTGCAGGAGCCGTTTATTTTCCAATTTGTATTCAAGGATGAAGATAAAGCTCCGCTGACACTGGTGTTCTTTGACGTCGCTGGTGAAGGTATGGTGGAGCAGGACTATCTGGGACTTCACGGGCAGCATATCAAGAACTCGGCAGGCATTCTGTTCATGGTGGACCCGCTTCAGATTCGTTCCATCCGGGACAAAATTCGCATCAACCTCGGCAACGAGCCAGGCGAGTGGACGCCAAGATACGATGAACCGCGTGATGTGGTGTTAACGATGTTCGGTGACTTTATCGCGTACCAGGACAAAGCCAAGACGAATATTCCGACAGCCGTTGTACTCACCAAAAGCGACATGCTGCATTCCCTCAAGGATGAAGAGGGCGATTACATCAAATCCAACAGTAATGTATTCCGCAACATGGTGCACCGCGACTGGTTTGACCTGACCGAATTCGAGAATATCGACGGGGAGATCCGGCGTTTTATCGAGAAGGTGGACCGTCCGTTCAAAGGCACGATGGATGTGTACTTTAAGGATACGGCTTACTTTGCGGTGTCTGCGCTGGGAAGCAATCCTGTGGATATGAAGCTGCAAGGTGTGGTCAGTCCAATCCGTGTCGATGAGCCATTCCTCTGGCTGCTGTACAAGCTGAAGTACATTGAGGGGAGAGTGGGATGATGCGTTCTTCCATGACCCCGCCAATTGAACAACAGCTGTACACTCGAGAGCGGCGCGGGGTGTTTCGCACAACGGAGGGGTTCGATACGGTTGCCGCATCGCCGGGACTGGACCCTTCTTTTATCAAAAAAGTGCTTCATCCCTACTGCGTCTATGACGCTCCAGCGGAGCTGACGGGCCGGAGTGAGAAGGATGAGACGAAGTTTCCCCCGTCCATTCATCTGCTGCATCTGGAGAGCGGGGAGACGATACTTGGGCAAAATGTGTACCAGTCCGTTGATTTCACCGGGCTGCGCAGCGCTTTTTTCGCCCATAACTATGTCTTGTCTCCTGAACGCTCAGAAGAGCAGATGAAGCAAGGTGGCTGGCTGGATGCTGTGTTCGCCACGTCCTATGACATCGAACAAGGTACAGTGCTGCCTGCGCTTACTGAATTGCCACGAGCAGCTGGTGTTGGACAAAGCTCTCCAAGTCAGATCTTTGCCGCTCTGAAAATGGACGAGGTGGTATTCAAACGCCTGCTCTACGCCGTCATGCAAGCTGTAGCTACACGTCGGAAGGTATACATTGCGCTAGATGTGCCCGCTGAGGAAGTTACAGCCGGAGCCAAGGGACTGCTGCGTTTGTTATATACGGCGCTGCCTTACGCGTTCCGGCGGCAGCTCGGCTTTATGACGTTTGCAAAGGAGCCGCAGGCAAAGAAAGGCATCCACCTTCAGTTTGTGGAGCGGGGTACGCTACGTCCAAAAGATCGGAATACGGAGAAGGATTTTACCTTTGATCTGGTATCGGGCAGAGTTACCCATGCAGATGCATCTGTGTCGAAGCTTCCTTATGCGGAATTCGCCTGGACCCTACTGCACGAACCTGCGGCTGCCGATTCATTTTATGCTTTTGCGGATGAGATGCTGTCCGGAATGGAGCCTGGACGGGAGCTCTCCATTGAAGCATACGGGGAACTTTCTATGTTCTATCGTCTGGAGCAGGGGATGGAAGAGTTATACCTGGATAACAAAAGCGATGTCCTAAGTGGATTGCTCACCTACTTGAAACCGGAAGGCGGAGCGCAGCAACGTTCACGCTTGAATGAGTTGTTCCTGACGTTGCTTAGTCGTGAGCTGGACAGCGTCAAACGGGAGAATGTACCTGAGGAATCAGTTGCAGCACGCATCGGGGAGTATTTTCGGGTCGCTGCGCCAGTCGTACAGTCCCGAATTGTGGATTATTTCATCTATGGCATTAATAACGCCCGTTCGCAGAAACGTATGCGTGCCGTGCAGGAACTGTACGGCTTGCTGGATCGGGACAGCCTGTTAAGCCGTGCTTTCTTCGACAAAGTGCTCGCGAACGAATCACTGACCAAACTGTTGTTTGAGCCCTATCTGGATAATCAGCTGAAACGCACGGAATCAGCCGCCGATGTTGTGGAAGTGATCCAGAGATGGATTACATCTCACCCGTCTGCCATCCACAACAGTTTCTTGCTGGAACGGACAGGAACGGAGCTGCGTGAACGTTTGTGTTCTGCGCCCAACCCTGTTCAATCTGCCAATGAGGCACTTAAGCGGGTTAGTATCTTGGATCGTGTACCAGTCGCAGGCGGCTTAGACACAGGTATTACCGCCCGGATTGGACAGTCTGGAGCTTCAGTTCGTGCTAATCGGAAAGGTGGACCTGGGTCCGCTGTCCAACCACCAGCGTATCAGGAGGATTTAACCCGGCTCGCAGATAAGCTGGCTTACGTCATTAACTTGTTTATGATTCAGGATCTCGATCTGGAGCGGGTTAACCGTGAACAGCTGTTAAGCATTGATATTTTGTTGCACGGAAACGAGGTTCGGGACTGGGCTGCTCGCCAGGGCTCAGATGTATCTGCGCGTACAAACATGATGCTGGCAGCGAGAGCATGGCTTAGCGGTGAGGGGCGTGACGAAGAGGAGCTGGAATCCCTCTCTTTGGCCGAACGTAATGAGCTCCAGCGCTGGACGCGTCGCTGGCTTGCCGGAGAGCTTCGTGATCGCCCAGATACGGCTGCATTTGAAGCACTGCCGCTGGCTTTCTATCGCGGTGGCAGCGGCAGCAACAGACTCGATTATCCAGGCCTGATTGAATTTATCTATAGTAGTTCAGGACGTACAGAAGTGTTGTATCAATTTATGGAGTGGTCAGGGAATCAACGCTTGTTTATTCGCGGCTCTAACGCACATAAGGGATACTCGGATGCAATCGTGGCCTATTTCAAGGCCCATGATCGCGAAGCTTTTAAGTCAAAGTCAGCTTTCAAACCCTATTATGCCAGAGCAAGTAAGACGATGAAGCCGGCTTACGATCGCGCCAAAACAGAGTTGTCTTCCCCGCTGGTACGCATGCTGACAGGTAAAAGGAAGAACCTTTTTCTAGGATCGGTTGTTGTCATCCTGATTATTGGTATTGCTGGAGGCACGTATGCTTTGATGAGCGATAAGGCGGAGACACCTGAGGCATCACCTCCCCCGACACAGGAGCCCGTTGTTCCTGCTGAACCGGAGGTGGAGCTCGCTGAACAGATCGCCTACCTCGTTCCTGCATCCAAAGCGGACGACGGTTCAAAGACGCCTGCCCAGTTGGTGATCCGTTACAGAGACGAAACGGACAGCAACGCTTTGCAAACGGACACTCTCCAATGGAACTTGAAAGATGGTACTACACAGAAGCTCAATGCTGAGGGTGAATGGGAGAGTTTCAACCGAAATGAGGAGCCGGATGGCGAAGGTACAGCTGGTGACAGCTCAGAGGGTACGTCTGAAGGAAGCTCAGCAGGTTCTTCTACCGATAAGGCGGACGATACTCAGCCGAGCGGAGAAGCCGAGCAAGGGGCAGATTCAGCCTCAACGGAGGACAACACTTCAGACCCAGCAGCAGGGAGCACGACGGATGCAGGTACTGGCACAGCCTCTGACACTACGGATGAAGGCACAGGACAGGGAGATGCAGACGGCACGGCTTCAGATTCGTCTCAGTCTAAGGGAACAGAATCATCTTCAGTGGAAAATCTGACTGTTGCTGAAGCAGATCGTCTGTATCCCTATGGGCACCAAGTGGAGCTTCCGGCCGATTTTAATCTAAAGGACATCGTGAGTATCCAGAGTGGAACGCTCGTGATCAACCTAGTCCCGGAACCGAAGCTCTAAGCGGCATTAATTGAATATATTATTAATGGAATACAGCCACCTCGAAGAATTTCGTAGGGGCTGTATTTTTGTTTTTGCTCAATTGATGGGGAATGACATATACAAAATGAATCAATATAGGTCTAATTTTCACAATTCGGACACATTATTAAGATGTTGGGCAAGGATGAACATACGCAAAGCGATGAAATGCACGTACACGATGAGAAAAGCTCTCACATAAAGTGCGAAAAATTTGAACGATTTCTAGTAAAACACTTCAAAAATAGCTTTCAACTATCAAGGAATTTGGTATTTACTGTTGACAAATGATAATGATTATCAGTATCTTTAGAGTATAAGATCTTGTTGCGCCGGAAATACGCTGAACTACAATTTCGTTTTCGTTGTCATAGCCGGAATACATAACCGGGATAAATGAGAGAGGGATGATCGCATGTTTCGTCTGGAGACGTCCAAGTTGGATATCGCTTATGAGGAAAGACTGATTGTTGAAGATCTGAATATTCAAATTCCCCAAGGAAAAATTACAGCACTTGTTGGAGCCAATGGTTCAGGGAAGTCTACTATCCTGAAAACGATGGCACGGATCATGAATCCAAAAGCAGGTAGTGTATTGCTCGACGGGAAGTCCATCCATAAGCAGTCCACGCGTGAAGTAGCCAAGCAGCTTGCGATTTTGCCACAAAATCCAACAGCTCCTGAAGGACTTACCGTAACCGAACTTGTGTCCTACGGACGGTTCCCATATCAAAAAGGTTTTGGTTCGATGCGTGCTGAAGACAAACGCATGATTGAATGGGCTATCGAAGTGACAGGCATGACGGAGTTCCATGATCGTCCAATCGATCAACTGTCCGGTGGACAGCGTCAACGTGCCTGGATTGCCATGGCTCTTGCACAAGAGACAGACATTCTGTTCCTGGACGAGCCAACAACGTTCCTGGATATGGCTCACCAACTTGAAGTACTGCAATTGCTGGAGCAACTGAATGCCACAGCAAACCGTACAATCGTTATGGTTGTGCATGACTTGAACCATGCTTCCCGTTATGCGCATCACATGATTGGTATTAAAAAAGGTAAAGCCATCGCTACAGGTTCACCTGTAGAGGTTATGAACTCCGATGTGCTTCGCGAAGTATTTAACATTGAAGCGGATATCGTGATTGATCCTCGTTCCGGTGTACCGCTCTGCTTGCCTTACGCCCTTGCGGGTGAACGTCAGCAATCAGCACCTCCAGAACAAGTGCTCATGAACAGTGCAATGGTTCATGCTGGAGGACGGACAGAGCAACGCGTTCGTCACGCGACAGGAAGTTAATGAAACGGGCCATATGTGGTCCTAAACTATAGAATGAAGCCGCTGTGCATTACGCACGCGGCTCATTCGCATTCTAGGAGGTCTACAGGAATGGGAGAAATCAACTACACCTGGTTACAGCAATATGGACGAATAACAACCGGGATGATCGATGAATCGGTCTTTGGCATGCCTTTGACGGCATTGAAACATCCGAAGCAGGCCAAGCTTATGCTGGAAGCTTATAATGAGCATCTTCGGGCCGATTCTCTTCGCTCAGCGGCAGTATATTTCATGCATTCGGTTCGTGGCCTGATGATTGGGGTGACGAAGGCAGAGCGGCAAGAGCGGTATGATGCTATTTTGGTTGCGAAGTCAGGCTAAAAAGGTATATGTCCATGTCGATGGACAAAATTTGATTCTACGTATGAACTTAGGCAGGGTTTAATCGCAGATTTGGTAATTGACCGCCTCAGGTCTATAATATAGAGACAGGCTGTGTGCCGCATGGTTATTCGGTACAGTACATACAGCAGCCCAACCTACATCTTACTCATGGGAGGAATCAGTCATGTCCGTATATTCGTATCAGGCGGTAACGACCGCAAATCAGGAAGTTTCACTCGATTTGTATCAAGGCAAAGTGTTGGTGATTGCCAATACAGCCAGCAAGTGTGGGCTGACTCCACAATACGGTGAATTGCAGAAGCTCTATGATCGCTATCGTGATCAAGGCTTGGTTGTATTGGGATTCCCTTGTAACCAGTTCGGAGGCCAGGAGCCGGGTACCAGTGAGGAAGCAGAATCATTCTGCCAAATCAACTATGGCGTTAATTTCCCGGTGTTTGCCAAGGTCGATGTAAATGGTGAAGATGCGCATCCATTGTTCAAGTATCTGCGTGAGCAGCAACCTGGTGTTGGCGAAGACAATAACATCCAATGGAATTTCACCAAATTCCTCGTGAATCGTGAGGGTGAAGTTGTAGGGCGTGTTGAACCAAAAGAATTCCCTGAAGCCATGACTGCAGAGATTGAAAAGCTGCTTGGCGTATAAAATAAACGAAGAAGCCTGCCTCCATATTGGAGGATAGGCTTTTTTTGATACAATTTTTTAGTGCAAATATCCTCTTCATATAAGTGTCTCCTCAGTAGTTACTACGCTTATTTTGAGCATAAACCAGCCATAAGCAGGGAAAACTGAAGTCAATGGAGATTGAGTCGATGACTCGCTTGATCGTAAATAAACCACATCCGAAAAATTTATTTTGATTAACCCCTTGCAATGTGAAAAATATCACATTATAATAAGTGTACAAAGTGAAATAAATCACATAATCAGCATTCATTTAGAAGTGAAATATTTCACAACCACAATGACGTTAAATTCAATTTTTTATTTATATACTCCAAGGGGGAACCTTATCATGAAAATCGCAGTTATCGGATGTACACATGCAGGAACCGCAGCCATCGTTAACACCGCCAAATTGTACCCGGATGCTACCATTACAGTGTATGAGCGCAATGACAACATCTCCTTCTTATCATGTGGCATTGCGCTTTATGTAGGTGGCGTGGTGAAAGATCCAGACGGATTGTTCTATTCTTCGCCAAACCAACTGGCCGAGCTCGGTGTCGTTACCAAAATGCTTCATGAAGTGACGTCAGTAGATGCTGCGGGTCACAAACTTCAGGCTAAAAACTTGAAAACAGGGGAAGAATTCGAAGATACCTTCGACAAGCTGATCGTGACCACGGGTTCATGGCCTGTCGTACCGAAGCTGGAAGGCATCGAGATGGACAACATTTTACTTTGCAAAAACTACAACCATTCCAACACGATTATTGAGAAAGCCAAGCATGCCAAACGTATTACTGTGGTAGGAGCCGGATATATCGGCATTGAGCTGGTGGAGGCTTTCCAAATGAACGGCAAGGAAGTTACACTGATCGATAGTGTGGACCGGATCTTGAACAAATATCTCGACCCCGAGTTCACGGATGCTATTGAAGAAACGTTGACTGGACACGGCATCAAGCTGGCGCTGGGCCAAACTGTTCAGAAGTTTACCGGAGAGAATGGCAAAGTGAACAAGGTCATTACATCCAAAGGAGAGTTCGATACAGACCTCGTTATTCTGTGCATTGGTTTCCGTCCAAATACCGAGCTGCTCAAAGGCCAAGTGGATATGCTGCCGAACGGTGCAATCATCGTGGATAAATATATGCAAACCAGCCAAAAAGACGTCTTCGCTGCTGGAGACAGCTGTGCAATTCATTACAACCCAACTGGCAAGGCAGCGTACATTCCACTGGCAACCAACGCAGTGCGGATGGGTACACTCGTAGCAAGGAATCTTGTTCGTCCTACGACACGTTATATGGGTACACAAGGCACATCAGGTATTAAAATTTATGAGCAAAATATTGCAGGTACAGGCTTGACGGAAGCATCTGCTGCGGATGAGGGTCTGGTCGTTGAAGCTGTAACACTTGAAGATGCTTACCGTCCAGAGTTCATGCCAACGGCAGAGAAGCTGCTGCTCAAAGTAATCTATGAACAGGCTACACGCCGCATTGTTGGTGCGCAGGTCATGTCACAAGCTGATCTGACACAGTCGATCAATACGATCTCTGTCTGCATCCAGAACAACATGACGATAGATGAGCTGGCCTTCATCGACTTCTTCTTCCAGCCACATTACAACAAACCATGGAACTTCCTGAACTCGGCGGGTCTTCAGGCGTTGCCACCAGTAGAAGTAAAAACACCAGCGATGGTATAACCATAAATATCTGAGAACTGCCGCAGTCATTCTGCGGTAGTTCTTTTTGTTTTTTCTGCATATCAAGCAAGACACAACGGAAATATTAAAATGTAGTTTTCAGACTTTGTGATAAAAGTAACAAACCTCTTGAAACCTTCGCGATACAATGAACATATCAACAAAACAGGTTGAATTATGATGTTCATGAACTGTGAAGGAGAGGATCGTTATGGCAGCAAAAACACCTCTTGAGGTTGCACAATATACGGCGCATACGGGGATGAAGAAAGCCCAAAATCCGGTGTCCTCCGTATTGATACTCAGTTTTCTGGCAGGCGCTTTTATTGCGCTTGGATTTCTGCTGGATATTCGGGTCATTGCCTCTGCTCCGGCCGAGTGGGGCAGCTTGGTTAATCTGATTGGCGCAGCAGTGTTCCCGGTAGGTTTGATATTGGTGCTGATTGGCGGTGGGGAACTGCTAACAGGCAATATGATGGCTGTTCCACTCGCGACGATTGCACGTAAACTGTCCGCAGGCAACATGTTGAAGAATCTCACCTTAGTAACGATAGGTAATTTCCTTGGGGCGATCTTTGTGGCCTATGCGTTTGGGCATGTGCTTGGTCTGACGGCAGAGGGGGCTTATTTGACCAAAGTGGTGGATATGGCTGGACACAAGCTGGACGACAGCTTCCTTCAGGCTTTTATATCCGGGATCGGGTGTAACTGGCTGGTCGCTCTCGCGGTTTGGTTGTCTTATGCATCGGATACGATGAGTGGAAAAGTATTGGGCATATGGTTCCCAACGATGGCCTTTGTAGCTATTGGATTCCAGCACGTTGTCGCCAACATGTTCCTGATTCCTGCTGCGATCTTTGAAGGGCATTATTCGTGGGGACAATACGTCATGAATTTCATTCCGGTATGGCTTGGCAACCTGACGGGAGGGGCGCTGTTTGTTGCAGCTGCTTACTGGATGGTGTACCTGCGCAAGCATGAGCCGGAAGTGAAGCCTGAGGTGGCCATGGCGGCGGCCCAGCCTGTGGAAACGGAAGCCAGACCGATGTGGAGCAAGCAGGCGTAGCGGAATTTTGCCGAGTAATTGAGTAGCGTTGTAAACGTGGTACAAGTGCGAAAACGAATGAAAAGACGAGTGCAAAGTAAACAGGAGAGGCGATTTTGATCTCGTTCAAGTCATGGCTGTCTGCTGTGATGGACGGGAGAGGAATCGCTTTTTTTAATGTAAAAATATCCACGCAAAATAAATTCGCCATGACAAGGTTCGGGGGAACGAAACCTGTTCATGGCGAATTTCGGGAGTGGTCCATGATATGGCATGAGGAGGAAGTGGGGAAACACTAGCCTAATGCCTTATTTTTAATTTACCCCTGAATTTCGAGATTGAATCAAAGGAAAAAAAGATTTTTTTGAAAAAAATTTGGAGCGGTTGTGGCGGTAAAAAAAAGACTGTTCTCTTTACGCGATTACCAGGAAGAAGATATGATATGAGGATAGCTTTGAAGGGGGAGGGACTTGTATATGATCGATCAGGAGAATGGCGTATTCCCGGCAGTTTGCCCGCTCGATTGTCCGGATACTTGCGGCCTGCTGCTTCATAAGGAGAACGGTAAGATCGTGAAGGTAGCGGGCAATCCGGACCATCCGATTACAAAAGGCGCCATCTGTAACAAAGTCCGAAATATGACGGAGCGGGTGTATCACCCCGAGCGGCTGCAATATCCGATGCGACGCATCGGAGCCAAGGGCGAAGGCCAGTTCGAGCGAATCAGTTGGGACGAAGCCATCGGCGAGATTACGGCGAGATTCAGTTCGCTGGCAGCTACCTACGGACCGGAGAGCATCCTGCCCTACAGCTTCTATGGAAACATGGGCATTCTTGGTGTGGATGGCATGGATCGTCGATTTTTCAATGCGCTAGGTGCGAGCAAGCTGGAACAGACCATCTGTAATGCAGCGGGAAATACCGGCTGGAAATATACGATGGGTGCGAACCGTGGAACATTGCCCGAGGATACAGAGCATGCGGATGTCATTCTGGTGTGGGGAGGAAACATCGTCAGCACCAATATGCATCAGGTTGTTCTGGCCGAGAAAGCTCGCAAAAGGGGCGCCCAAATCGTCGTTATTGATGTCCATCGCAATCGGACCGCCCAATGGGGAGACTGGTTCATTCCACTCTACCCCGGTACAGACAGTGCATTGGCACTCGGATTAATGCATGTATTGTTTGAGCAGGGACTGACGGATGAGGCTTTTATGCAAAAATATACCGTGGGCCATGAGGCACTGCGTGATCATGTACGCAGCTACACCCCGGAGCGCGTTGCACGCATTACAGGCGTGCCGGAGGCGGACATCGTGAAGCTGGCTGAGCTGTATGGCAACGCACAGGCAGCCCACATTCATATCGGCAATGGCCTCCAGCATCACGACAACGGTGGCATGAACGTACGCAGTGTAGCTTGTCTACCTGCCATTACAGGTCAGTGGCTGAAGCGCGGCGGTGGCGCCATTCGTACCAACAGCTACGCGAGCACGAATAGCGATGCGCTGGAGCGTCCGGAGCTGAGGCAGAACCCGGAGCCGCGCGTGGTGAACATGAACCGGATTGGCGAAGCGCTGCTGGAAGCGGAGCAGCCGATCCGGGCGTTGATGGTCTACTGCAGCAATCCACTGGTGGTGGCACCAGATACCGAGCGGGTGGAGCGAGGTTTTGCACGGGAGGATCTGTTCACGGTAGTCCATGACCTGTTCATGACGGATACGGCAAAATACGCGGATATTGTGCTACCTGCGACATCTTCATTTGAAACGACGGATCTGTATACGTCCTACTGGCATCAGTATGTTCATTTGCAAGAGCCAGTCATTGCGCCTTTGGGTGAGAGCAAGAGTAATGTTGAATTGTTCTCTTTGCTTGGACAGGCGATGGGGTATGATCCGGAGATTTTCGGTGAGACACCGGAACAGATGATCGAGGAAGCACTTCAGGGTACGGGCAATCCCTACATGAACGGAGTAACCTTAGAAGGGCTGAAGCAGCATCATTTCGTCAAGCTGGATATGTCTGCACATGACTCCTATTTGGATCAGTTGCCCACGCCTTCGGGGAAAATTGAGCTGTATTCGGAAACGATGGCACAGAAGGGATTGCCGCCGTTACCTACGTACAGTGCTCTCGTTGAGGGGTATGACGGGGAAAACCCTGCTGGACCTGCGGATGTTTATCCGCTGATGTTTCTGTCGCCGCCAAATCATAATTTCCTGAATTCCACCTTTGCCAATTCGGCCAAACATCAACGTCTGGAGAAGATGCCATTATTGCAAATGCACCCGGAGGACGCAGCCCGCAGACAGGTGGAAGACGGGGACGCTGTGGTCGTATGGAACGACCGTGGTCGGATCGAACTAACCGCCAAGGTGAATGAATCCATGCTGCCAGGAACGGTGATCAGTCAAGGCTTATGGTGGGATGGCAATGGCAAAAAACAGCGGGCGAACTCGCTCACGTCCAATCGTCTGTCCGACATGGGGAATGGGGCAACATTCTTCTCGGCCACTGTCGAAGTGAAGCGTCAATGAATGTGCTTGCAGATCGGATCTTTTCAGGTAAGATGAACAATGGATAGTTCGTAAGCAGAATGATAAAGAGCAAGATTCGGAATTCAAATTTCTAAATTCTAAATTCAAGTGGCCTTCGCTCTGGCTAATTATGCCGTCAGGGCAAGGGTCTATTTTTTATGGCAATATGCTTTTTGAAGGTACTAAGGAGAATAAACAAGATGATGAGATGGCTGGATACGTATCCAAAAGAAGTGAAAATATTTTTGCTGGCAAGTTTAGTCAATGCGACAGGCAGTGCCTTGATGTGGCCGCTGACCACGATGTATGTATTTGACGAGCTTGGACGCACGATGGCGAACGCGGGGTTTGTTATTCTGATCCAGTCGCTGGGCGGCATCTTCGGGCAACTGCTCGGCGGTGCATTGTACCACCGGGTGGGCGTCAAGAAGCTAATCATCGGATCGCTGGCGTTAAATGCCGTAGGGCTGTTTGCTCTGCCGTGGATTAGCGCGTATTGGGTTGTGTTTATATGTGCCATGGGCTGGATCGGTCTATTCAGTTCATTGTCGTTACCAGCTATTCAAGCCTTTATTGGCTTCCGGTTTGCGGAACGACGCGGGGAATTGTTCAATGTGATCTATGTCGCCAACAATATCGGTGTGGCAATTGGTACAGCGCTCAGTGGTTTTCTGGCTGACTTTTCCTATCACCTCAGCTTTGTACTGAACGGGGTGACCTCCGCCGGGTTTGCGATTTTCTTCTGGTATTATCTGTCGCGGGCAGAACCGGATCAGGGCGAAGTACATCTGACCAAACGCAAAACGGTTCCCGATGGGCCGGGCGTCTGGGCGCTGCTGGGCAACACCAGATTATATCTGTTCATGAGCCTGGGCGTGCTGTTCCTGCTGTTTGGTAATTCCATCTGGAATACGGGTGTGTCTCCATATATTATTTCCGAGGGTATGGAGAAAAGAATGTACGGTCTGCTCTGGACTCTGAACGGGGTGCTGATCTTTGTGGGACAACCCTTCACCAATTGGGTCAAGCGTACGATGGCCCGTACATCAACTGCTCAGATGACTGCAAGTGCGGTGTTCTATGGCATGGCCTACATCGTCATGATTACCATGTATAGCTATCCGGGTATGGTGCTTGCAATGGTACTGGCTACCTTTGGGGAAATGCTGATCTCACCTGCTACGCCGGCATTCATCTCAGAGCATGCCGGAAGAGCGGCACCTTTCTACATCGGGATCTCCGGTGGTATCGGTGCGGTTGGACGGGTTATCGGGCCGTATGCAATGGGGGTCATGTACGACAAACAGGGACTGATTCCTGTAGCGTGGCTGGCGACTGGCACGGCGGTTATCGCGGTGCTTGGTTTTGTACTGCATGCGGTGCTGAACCGCAATCGTGAAGTGAAGGAGTACGGATTGGACGCTTAGCTTTTTCTGATTGAGTGCTATGAGGGAGGAAGAGGACAGTTTGGAGTGGAGGGGCAAAGAAAGCCGCTTTAATCTGTCGGATCATCCCGTAGATGTAGATTGACAAAAAAATCTTTTTATGCTATAATTTACATATAAGAACATTCCGTATATACTAAGGTTCTCCAGGCCAGGGGGAATCTTATTTTTGTTTGTACGGGAGGATGAAATATGAAGCAAAATGAGTCCAGCATCACATCCTTGATTTCGGCTTTTGGCCGAGCCTACCACTGCCAGTACGATACACCTCTTATTTTCGATGATTATATAGCTAAAGAGCTTATTACTCCTCAAGAGTTTGCGGGTATTCGCGAGAATATGATTCAAGGTATCCATTTTTTTAACCCGGACATGGCTCATCTGATCAAGGACGACCCGGATGAAATACTGAGGTGGATTGTACAAACTCAGCTTGCTCCAACTCCCTTGGCACGTGCCGCATATTGCGAACGGGTGCTGCTTCATGAAGTGGCATTGGGAGGCACGCAATATGTAATACTTGGAGCCGGTCTGGATACGTTTGCGTTTCGGTATCCGGAATTAAAGGATAGGCTGAACATCATTGAAGTGGATATCCCGGTCACACAGCAATTCAAACGCAGTCGGCTGTCGTCCGCGAAACTACCTATTCCATCCAATCTGCACTTTGTGGCTATGGATTTGACCGATAAGGGCTCCCTTTCAAGGCTCGTGACTGAAGAGTTAAGCAGCGAGAAATCCTTTGTAAGTCTACTTGGCGTCTCTTTTTACTTGACCAAGGAAGACTTGTCCCGATTGTTGCAAGTGTTGTTTACGAAACTGCCTTCCGGGAGTTCAATTGTTTTTGACTACGCTGACGAACATCTTTTTGATACGAAGGGCATATCTAATCGCGTGGACCATATGATCCAGATGGCTGCGGCTGGCGGTGAGCCGATGAAATCGGGGTACGCCTATGGGAAGATGGAGGCCTTGCTGGATGAAGCAGGACTGCTTATCTATGAGCATCTGACTCCGGAGGCGATTCAGGAACAGTATTTCCAGGATCGAATCGATCATCTAAGGTCATTTGAAACGATACATTTCATTCACGCAGTTAAAAAATAAATCAATCAGAGCATGTATGGTCACCTAGACCATAATTCGGTACCCAATACCTTCGCATGGGATACAAATGTTCAGAAATCTCACTTGTTATCGTTCAATCCCATGTCAATCAACGTTCTCTCCTCTATTTGTGCATAATACTCATATAATAGAATGGATCTGGTTAAAGGCAGGAGGATGCATACGATGTACAAGGTTTTGTTGGTCGATGATGAATTTATCATATGGATGGATGCGAGCCATAGGCATGATCTGTCTTATGCTGACTCTTCCTGGCTGCGTGAACCAGTTGGATCAAAGGCCAGGCATGATTATGGAAGAAGTGCCGATTCACGCTGCGAATCGCTTGGTGGGGCGGGGAGTTTCGTAACAATGCCACCATTGACGTTATCAACTTGTATGAGAAGTTGAATCCGCATGTGAACATTGAATACGAATACAGCAGCTTCAACGAATACTGGAGAAAACTTGCCCCACATGCAGCAGGCAATGCGTTGCCCGACATTATCCAGATGGACATCTCCTATCTGTCCCAGTACAGTTCGCTGCAGCTGTTGGAAGACATGACGCCGTACATGCAGAGCGAGCTGATTGACACAACAGACATGGAGAAGGAACAGATGGAGAGTGGTAGCCTCAATGGAAAAACCTATGGTCTCAGTTTGGGTGTGAACGCCATGCTCAGCATCTATGATCCGGAAGTGTTGAAGGCTAATGATATTGAATTACCAACGGATACGTGGACATGGACGGATTTTGACCGGATGGGCGAACAATTGCTCGGGAAAGGCATCTATCTGGGAACGTATTTCACGCCGGAACAATTTTTCGCGTATTACTTGAGGCAGTATGGTTCCAAGCTGTACGCCGAGGATGGCACAAGGCTGGGGTATGAGGATGATGGGCTGTTTATTGATTACTTTGGCAGGATGCAGCAACTGGCGCAGAAGAAGCTTATTTTTGCACCGGATATCTGGACATCAGATATTGGCCAGCCTGATAACGACCCGTTCTATCTGGGAGAGGCTTTGTTTAGCTGGGGGTATTCCAACCAATTTATCAGTACCGCTCAGCGTTATGGCAAGCCGTTATCGATTGTGCCGATGCCTGGGCCAAACAGCCAAGAAGGGTTGTTCCTGAAGCCAGGCATGTTTTTCTCCATTGCGGGCAATTCCAGACATAAGGAGGAGGCTGCCAAGTTCATCAGCTTTTTCGTTAATGATCTGGATGCCAATCTGCTGCTCAAAGGCGAGCGGGGGGTGCCCGTCTCATCCCGTGTCAAAGAGCGGATGAAGCTGCTGGTTGAACCAGAGCTGGCGCAGGTGTTTGACTATGTGGATTGGGTTGCGGATCACAGCAGCCAGATGGATCCGCCTGATCCTGTAGGTGCACCCGAGGTTACTGCGGTGCTGCGTGAGTTGTATGATCTTTTGCTGTTTGGCAAAATTACGCCGGAGTAGGCGGCGAAGGAATTCCGTGAGCGGGCGAATGTCATCCTGGGTGGGCAGTTATAAGAATGGACTAGATCATATATGTATATAATGGGCTTGGGGCTGTTGTCGTTCACAAGCTCAACCTTCATTCTACTCGGGTGAGGGTTTTTGTTATGGAATGGTGTATATTTCCTCTAGTATAATAAAAATGGGTAGTCATCCTATCTGTAGATTAGATAGATTCTATCCATATATTATTGGATGAGGAGTGTCAGGACATGTCCATACATCAGATAGGTCACAAGGTTTCTTTTGCAGATATACAAACGAAGTTGCCTCAGGAAAGTTGGATGTACACTAATAATGAAGCGCACAACGGTGAATTTGAAGCCGAGGAAGTATGGTTACATTCTGGTGACCTTCATATCGGTGAACTGTTGTTGGATGAAGGACCTTTCTTGATCTTGGTTGAAGGAAATCTGACAGTGGATCGTTATATTGGAAATACAAGTTCCGACGCGGCCAGTTCAAATCTGGTTGTACTTGGGAATCTTGTGACGCCCTATATGATCGTGGGTGGGCAGGAAATATATATTACAGGTAATCTCTATGTGGAGGATATGTTCTGGGGGGATTATAACCATGGAGAATTGACAGTGAGAGGGAATGTAGAAGGTGGATTGCTAATAAGTACCGAGCAATATACGATTCAGGTTCAAGGACAGCGTAATGTGAAGCGTCAGCTTGAAGAATGGGAGGATCTCGGACCATGGCGGGGCTTTGACATGTTGGCGTTATTGGTTCCTGAATGTGTGATTGATGAAGATACAGAGCCGTTTCCTTGGCGAGAAGAAATGTTAAGGAGGCTGCAGCAAGGACAACCTGTAATCAACCGAAACTACATTCATGCTGATGAATCAGAGCCAGATGTGCCGGATTGGTTTGAAGATCATCGGGTTACCGCTGAGAACATAGAGCGTCTTACTCACCCATCTTTGTTACCTGTAAGAGAGGACGATGAGTTACTGAACAGCTATGAATTTTGGTTGGATGAGCAATTTTGCCGAGTAGCGGTCTATGGAGATGAGCATACGGAGGGGTATTTCCGCAGTCTGTATTTTCAGGATGACCACAATTGTGCATTGTTGCTTAAGATGGAGCCATCAGATCAAGGTTCCAACTCTCCTGATAAACATATCGTACAATCGGGTAAACCTGTCTGGATGATCTCAGGAGCATATCGTTATCTGCACAATGAGAATTCGGAATGGAGCGTATTCTCGGAGAACTCACCTGCTGATATTCAGCAGTTAAGCGAGCAAGGATGGAGCACCTTGTTGCAGTCTGTATCGAATTATCAGTATGCCCGTTCCTTAATTTCGCAACAACTGATCCATGATTTATTAGCACTGCCTGTCGTGGAGCCATATGACGATTATTATGATGATGATCGGCACGGACTGTGGATTGGAGAGTTATATTATGCATTTCGACAAGCAGGTCAGATGTTTAATGGTGTTCCCCAGCCAGCCATGCTACGTATTGGAAGAGAGTATGTGGATGCTCAAGGGGAGACGCAGGTGGAGAAATACTATTATACCCTGCACCAACATGCGGACGGCTCGGAAAGTGTGTTGATCGAATACTCGGCTCAGAAGAAAGAGGATGAAGAAGAAGAAGAATCGTTGTTGCTTGAACTTCATTATATTGGCGGCTCTCAATTACTACATGCCGTTCAATTGCTCGAACGTGGACGCCAAGTGCTCATTCAAGCAAATGAGGATCTACTGAATGGGGAGCTGCCTTACGCTGCTGAATCATTTGCAAAACGATTTTGGGAATCCAAAGGATACCTGAAATGAATAAAACAACCTTCACCTCGTTTACAGAGGGAAGGTTGTTTTCATTCCGTATTTGCTTTTTTCGATGGTTGCTATGTTAGTTTATCCAAACTGGGCTTGATGCAGTCGGCTGTACGAGCCTTTGCGCGCGAGTAGCTCTTCATGACTTCCTTGTTCAGTGACGCCACCGTTCTCCACAACCACAATACGATCCGCGTGTCTAATCGTTGCCAGTCGATGGGCGATGATCAGTGTAGTACGTCCTTGTGCCAGCTCAGATAGAGCCAACTGAATGGCGGCTTCCGTCTCGGTATCAAGTGCGGAGGTCGCTTCATCCAGAATGAGGATCGGCGGATTTTTCAAAATCATGCGAGCAATGGATAGACGTTGCTTCTGTCCGCCAGACAATTTGACGCCCCGCTCACCAATTAGAGTATCGAGTCCTTCCAGTTGAGATTGTACCAGCTCTTCCAGTTGGGCCCTGCGGATGGCTTGCCAGATTTCTTCATCAGGTGCATTCAGTTTGCCGTAGGCAATATTTTCACGGATCGACCCATCAAACAGGAAAATATCCTGCTGCACAATTCCGATATGAGAGCGCAGCGACTCCAATGTCATATCCTTTATCGGAATCCCATCAATAGAGATGTGCCCCGCATCCACATCGTAAAAGCGTGGAATGAGACTGCACAGCGTAGATTTGCCTGCACCCGAAGGTCCAACCAGCGCAACCGTTTGTCCTGCCTTAATTTCCAGATTGACCTGATCCAAGGTTGGTTTGTGTTCCCCATAAGCAAATGAAACGTCATGGAAGGCGATGTCGCCTTTCACATGCGGGAATGGTTTGGCCTGTGGAGTATCATCCACATCGGGCTCGGCCTCCAGCAGCTCCAGATATCTTTTGAATCCAGCGATGCCTTTGGGATACGTTTCGATGACGGAATTGATCTGCTGAATCGGCCCAAGAAACACATTGGATAACATGACAAAGGCAATAAATTCTCCGTAGGTCATGCTGCCCTGAATGACAAACCACGTACCGCACACCAGTACAAACAGCGAGACAAATTTCATCAGAATGAAACTGAGCGAGGAATTCCACGCCATAATCCGGTAGGTGATCAGTTTGGTAAGACGGAAGCGTTCATTATTTTCGACAAAACGTTTCACTTCATGCTTTTCATTGGCAAAAGCCTGTACTACACGAATTCCGCTCACATTGTTCTCTACGCGTGCGTTATAATCTGCAATATCCGCAAACATACGCTTGAACGCTTTGGACATTTTGCGGCTGAAATAGAGGGAAAGGAAGATCATCAGTGGTACGATGATGAAGGTCATTACAGCCAGTTGCCAGTTGATACCCAGCATAATGCCGAAGGCTCCAGCCAACGTCATCAGGGCAATGAACAGATCCTCGGGTCCATGATGCGCAATCTCACCTATATCCATCAGGTCATTGGTCATGCGAGAGACGAGGTGCCCCGTCTTGTTGTTATCGAAAAAGCGGAAGGATTGTTTCTGCACACGCTGGAACAGTTCCCGCCGCATATCGGATTCGATGTTAATACCCAGCTTATGTCCCCAGTAGGTGACTGCATAATGGAAAAAGGAACTGAGCAGATAGATGCCCAGTAATCCGGCACAGGCTGATAAAATCATGGACCAGTTGCCTGCGGGAAGCAGCTGATCGACAACTTTGTTTACAGCCAAGGGAAACGCAAGTTCCAGCAATGCAGCCAGAATCGCACAGGAGAAGTCCAATATAAAGAGTCCCCGATAAGGACGATAATAAGCCATGAAACGGCGAAACATATGTAGTCACTCCTCTCTCTAACGCAAAAGCCCAGGCAGGCTGATCGGCCTGTCCGGACATTACGTTTCTTCCTATGAAATGATTATTGAATCCATCCTCTTATTTACGATTTTGCTGTGCACGTTCTACGATCATATCAGCGAATTCTTCAGCCTGACTCTGAATTGCAATCGGATCGAAGTACCAGTAGCGATCTTCCTGTAATTCGTACACCTGATTGTTCTTCACAGCCGGGAGCGATTGCCAGATGGAATCACCTTGGTAATTTTTGTTGTTCTCCCCTACGGTCAGGAAGATATGGTCTCCTGCATAATCACCAACGACTTCACGCGATATCTCTTTCCACTGGGTATCGCCCATCAGTTCTTTCTTGGTGATTTCGAGTGGTGTAAGATCCAAAGCGCGATAAACGGCTTGTCCACCGCGGCCAAAGTTGTCTCCATAGCCATAATAGCTCTTGTCTGATACTTCGAGGATGGAGAAGGTTTCCTCCGGTTTAATGACTGCTTTTACTTTGGCGCGAGCGGCTTCAATACGTTCGTCGTACGTTTTCAGCCAGGCTTCCGCTTCTTCGGATTTGTTCATGAGTTCTCCGAAGCCCCGAATTTCATCCTCTACATTGGTAAACGTGCCGTAGGGAATGACCACGGTAGGTGCGATTTTTTGATAACTCTCAATTTCTTCAGCTTTATCAGAGTAGGTAATGATCAGATCCGGGTCCAACGCGACGACCTTCTCCAAGGATACGGCACCCCGGTCGCCAATATTCTCTATGCCCTCCACTTGATCGGCGTAGAATGGATTTTCCAGATAATATTTAATAGAGCCAACGGGCTTTACACCAAGTGCGAGCAGATCACTTACGTACATATCCGTAACAATCCGTTTCGGTTCAGCCGGAATTTCCACATCTCCACTTAATGACTTGTAGATCCGCGTAGCACCCGAAGAATCGGTATTTGTTTCGGTCGAACTTGTAGTCGATTCTGAACCCGCCGCTGTTGGTTCCGTTGTGCCGGAACCCGTACCGCTGTTACAGGCAGCCAGAATCATGATGATGGCGAGCATGAGCAGCAAGCCGGAAAAGCGTTTTTTTGCAGCAAACATATAATTGTTCCCCCTGTGTATATAATCAATAATGATTATTATTCTCATTACTAACATAGAGGATGACGTAACATTTGTACATGGACATCTATGATGACTAATGCATGGACAGATGTGATGTCAGTTTGTGCATGATGTGCTGAAATTGCTCCATAACCGAGATGGGGTCGAATCCATAAAACATATCCGCATCAATCTCGTACAGGCGCCCTTCCCGGACCGCACTCAAGGTGTTCCAAGACTCCTGAGCAAACAGTTTGTCCACAGCATCCTGCTCTGCAGATTCCCTGGCATAATCAATAAAAATATGATCTGCAGCGTACAAATGAATTTCATTTAGCGGAACATGGATGTAACCTGTGAGTAGTTGTCCATCCTTCTTCATCCGTGCAGGAGGGGTGAAGCCCAGCGATTGATACAAAATATGAGAAGCTCTACCCCATCCGTGACCATAGATGTACGCTCCACTCTCACCAATCATGAAAATGCATACTGCTGAACCCCGTTCACCCATGATCTGATCGAGTGTACGATTGGCCTCTTGCTGAAGCGTATCATAATGGTCTAACAGCGCACGTGCTTTGGCTTCCAGACCCGTGATACGTCCCAAATGGATGAATTGCTCCTGCCAGTCAAGTTCCTCAAAAGGCATCAAAATCGTTGGTGCAATCTGCCGTAATTCATCCATGCCGGAATGAGGTGCATAACCAAGGATGACATCGGGATGAGCGTCTGCGATTAGATCTGGATGATTAATGAGATCATGCTCATAACACTGATCAAATTGGTTTTGTCCATTTTCAATAAGTCTACTTTTCATCCATCCTGCAACGGCACCCAGATGCGGGATGTGGCCCAGTGCGAGCAAGGAAGCGGTATAGTTGTATGTAAGACTTGCGATTTTTTTTGGCGTTCTCCGATAGAGAGTCGGTGCACAACCTACCGTTTGTTTAAATTTTCGACTTAAATAAAAGGTATCTCTGTATCCCGTCAACTGCGCAAGCTCATGCAATGTGGGATTGGCAAACAGCAGGTGTTCCTGGGCAATTCGAATTCTTAACCGGGTAACATACTCCACGAATGTAAATCCGGTATATTTCTTGAATTCTCTTGAAAAATGCTCTGGACTCACATTAACCTCTTTCGCTAATTGCTCACGTGTAAAAGAATGAGTAATTCTTTCATGGATGTGCGCGATGACGATGTCCAGCCAGGAATGATCTTCATGAGCCAAACGCACAGCATGATCTCGCAACGTATCCAGCAGCTGATAAAACAGCATATGAGGTTTGAATGGTCCGGACTCATCGCGTTTCGAGCTGGACTGAACCAACTCGGAGATCAGCTCGGCAATAAGACGGCTCGTAACGGAAACAGGATGTCCGAATGGCCAGAGCCTTTGTTCGTTATCTGCAAAATCAAAGGCCATTGCAATACCCTGAACGGGTGAAAGGGAACCACGCTTGCTTTCATGCTGAAGCAGGGTTCCAGCTTGGCGTACGATAGCAGAGCCGGTATTTACCATCAATTGACCATTCGAACTGATCAGTCTTGCCTGACCAGAGGTGATGACATAAAGAACGTGCTTGCTGCTCCACAGCTCATCGATACGGGAGAAGGCTTCCCGATCATGGAGCTGCACCAGATGACACAGCTTGAACATTGCGGGAGGCACGTTTGTGATTTGCTGCAAGCGGCCGGGGGTGTTCAGGGATGATTTATGAAAGCTTAGATCCAGATTGCTCATAACTTAATGGACTCCTTATAGAGGATTGGACTAATAAGCAGTATAATACCACAAAGGTGTAATGGGGACCCCGCGAATCATTCCCTTCACATATTTCTGTGAAAAATGGATAAAGAGGTTGAAATCGCTATCAACACCGACTATAATGAAAATGTCGAAACGTTTCAATCTATGGTTTACAGGCGTGTTCATTGTGATTTATAATGAATTCTTCCTCTTGTCCAATATTGAAATGTTGTCAATCGACCAAGCTATATGTACAATTAAAGGGTATATGATTCAGCAGTGATGCTTAAAAGACGTGAAGAGAAATTTTTTTTGAAAACACTTCGAAACGTTTCGATAAATGAGAATTGATGCCATTTCTAATGGATAATGCATAGGAATGAGTGGTTGTTGCAACCATTTACAGTATAAAATGATAGGTAACAAGAAAGTTAGAAGGAGCGAACGTGGAATGGCAACGATTAAGGATGTGGCAAAGCTGGCAGGCGTGGCGCTCTCGACCGCTTCCTATGCACTGAATGGGGACAGCAAGGTAAGTGCCAAGACCAAGGCAAAAGTGCTGGCGGCAGCACGGGAACTGAATTATCGCAAAAACGGCTTTGCCATGGACCTGAAACGGAGCCGGACGAACACGATTGCGTTGATTCTTACAGATCTGTCGGGTCCGTATTACTCCGAATTGATTCGCAGCGTACAGGACGTAGCGCTGGCTAACGGATATGATCTGATTGCTTGCAGCTCTATGGGAGGACGCGACTCCACAGCGGTTCGTTTCTTGCGAGAGAAAAGAGTGGATGGTGCTATTATCCTTGCTCATAACATCCATGATGATATCCTGGTGGAATCTGCAGGCGAACGTTTCCCTATCATTGTGATGGATCGGCAACTGTCGAGCAGCCATCTGGTCAACGTGCTGGTGGACGGGGAGCAAGGTGGTTACCTGGCTACACGTCACCTCATTCAGAAGGGGCATAAGACCATCGCCTATATCAGCGGGCCATCCAATTCTTATGATAATGCTCTGCGTTATCAAGGATATTTGCGAGCAATGCAGGAGGCGGGCCTTGAAGAGAAGTCCAAATGGCGTCTAAGCGGTAATTTTGTACGTGAGGGCGGATATAGTGCAACCAAGATGATGGTTATGCAGGGCGAGCTTCCATCTGCTGTATTTTACGGGAATGACGAAATGGCGATTGGTGGACTGAAAGCATTTGAAGAGAGCGGCATTTCGGTACCGAATGACATTTCGATAATCGGGTTTGATGATATTCAACTGTCCGAATATGTTCATCCTCCGCTTACGACGGTGCGGCAGCCCAAGCATGAAGCAGGTTCATTGGCAGGTCATTTGCTCTTCCAGATGCTGAACGGCGAAGCTGTGAATACATCGTATACGTTAACCATTGATCTGGTGGAGCGCGAGTCTGTACGATCGGTACAGGTAGAGTCAGGAAACCAGCCGGCCTAGGAAGTAACTCGCCCTCTTTGAATTAAGAGTTGAATGATGGGGATCACCGTCCGAATTGGCCAGACAAAGGTCATTTCGCAGAGGACCCCTATTCTTTTTCAGATTTATCGAAACGTTTCGATTTTATACTAATTGAAGGAGTGAATAGTAT
The DNA here is from genome assembly GCF_900101205.1 of Paenibacillus sp. OK060. Classification (NCBI taxonomy): domain Bacteria; kingdom Bacillati; phylum Bacillota; class Bacilli; order Caryophanales; family Paenibacillaceae; genus Paenibacillus; species Paenibacillus sp. OK060. The sequence goes on along the minus strand of NZ_FNFR01000003.1, from coordinate 217,584 downwards.
GACAACGATGATTAATGAACCAATCCGGCTTACTGCCGGGGATTTATCCTTTACCTTTTTGAACAGTGGGGACCTGTACCAAGCTAAATCCGGTACGACCATGTTGAATCAATTGCTTAGCAACCAGATCGATGGATCTTTGAATAACCTGTATCTGCGTGTACACGAGGGAGAGAAAATCAGCTCGTTCCCACTGCTGGGTGTGCGTTCGAACAGCAAAGTGATCACAAGTAAAGCGCAACCCGGGAATCAACTGATCTGGGAAGGTACCGTACAGCTTGAAGGCAAAGAACAAGGTATTAGCTATCAGGTTGTGTTTACAGCCACAACGCAAGGCGTCTGGTTCTGGGATGTGAAGCTCACAGGACAAGAACATAACATTGACGTGGTATATGGACAAGATGTAGGTCTTGCTGATCCAGGTGCAGTACGCAGCAATGAAGCCTATCTGTCACAGTATATTGACCATACGGTATTCGAAGATGAAGCGAAGGGATATGTGGTGTGTTCCCGTCAAAACCAGCCTCAGGGCGGTGCTTTCCCTTACATGCAACAAGGTTCTCTGACTAAGGCAGTTGGTTATTCTACAGACGGATTCCAATTCTTCGGTCTGTCCTACAAGGAAACGAACCAGCCTGAGAGCCTGAGCCATAATACACTGGCAAATGAGACATACCAGTATGAATTTGCCTACACAGCATTGCAATCGGAGCGCGTAAGCTTGGACGGGGAAGCCCAAGTGGTCTTCTACGGACTGGCTAAAGCAGATCATCCTGCCGGAATCTCCGCACTGGAATTCGGGGATGAAGTGACTGCAGCATGGAACGAAGTACAAGCATTGACTGTGGAGCAAGGCGAGACGTTGGAACAGGTGAAACTGTCATCCTTCTTGGGTGAACCGCTTGCTGCGCTTGATTTGACACAAGATGAGATTAATGATCTGTTCCCTGACCGTCATCAGGAAGAGCGTAGCGGTGATTCACTGTTATCCTTCTTCACGGGCAGTTATGAACATATCGTCCTGAAAGCGAAAGAATTGCTCGTAGAGCGTCCGCACGGCCATATCCTGATGAGTGGTGGCAATGTACAGCTGGGTGCGCAGGTTATTACGACGACATCGTATATGTACGGTATTTTCAATTCACAACTCGTTATTGGTAACACCAATTTTAATAAAATGATCAGTAATGCCCGCAACGCACTGAACGTGCCGAAGACGGCTGGACAACGCATTTATGTGGAAATGGATGGACAATATCGTCTGCTGACGATGCCTTCCCTGTTCGAGATTGGCTTCAACTATGTGCGTTGGATCTACAAAACCGAATCGGATACCATTATCGTGACCAACTACACCGCAGCACACACGACTGAAGTGAGCATGAACGTGCGCTCGACTAGTGGCAAAGCATATCGCTACCTGGTAACCAACCAAGTTACGATGAATGTCAATGAATACGAGTATCCGTTGCATATGACGCAAGATGGCAACACGCTGATCTTCAAGGCTGATCCGCAAGCGATTAGTGCCGGAACGTATCCTGATCTGCAATACCGCATGGCGGTGGATGGCGCAGCCGTAAATGTTGGAGACGAAACGTTGCTGGCGAGTGGTATTCGCAGTGGATCTGCATCGCTGGTTACACTTAGTCTGGAAGAGAGTGCAGAATGGACGCTCAAGGTACAAGGCGTATTGGAAGGTCAAGCAAACGAAGCAGACGGTTCTGTCGTAGTAGGATCCAGTCTTACTTTTGAAGAGGAAGTGCAGGCGTACCGTGAATTCTTCGCAGGTGTAATGAACGGTTTCCGTTTGTCTCGTGGTGAAGGCCAAAGTGCAGAGGATCTGTTCAAAGTGAACGCACTGGCTTGGTGGTACACACACAACATGCTGGTTCACTACTCCGTGCCTCACGGTTTGGAGCAGTACGGCGGTGCCGCATGGGGTACTCGGGATGTATGCCAAGGTCCGGTTGAATACTTCATGGCAACGCAAAAATACGAGCAGGTTCGCGATATCATCAAAATGGTATACACCCACCAATATGAAGATGATGGCAACTGGCCGCAATGGTTTATGTTCGACAAGTATTTTGCAATTCAGCAGGAAGAGAGCCACGGTGACATCATCGTATGGCCGCTGAAAGTGCTGGCGGACTACCTGACAGCGACTCGCGACTATGCGATTCTGGATGAGAAAGTGCCTTATACCGTTAAGCACAGCTTCGGATTCACGGAAGAAACAGCGACTGTATTGGATCACGCGAAAAAAGAGATCGAATATATCCGCTCACACTTCCTGCACGACACATTCCTGTCTTCTTACGGTGATGGGGACTGGGATGATACACTCCAGCCAGCCAATGCACAGCTCAAACAATATATGGTGAGCAGCTGGACCGTTGCTTTGACTTATCAGTCTGTAAATGTGCTCGCACAAGCGCTGCAACATAAAGACGCTGGATTTGCACAGGAGCTGGACGTTCTGGCTCAAGGCATCCGTGAAGACTTTAATCGTTACATGCTGGGTACAGATGTGATTCCAGGTTTCGTATACATGGAAGAAGCAGATCAAGCGAAGCTGATGCTTCACCCAACAGATACGGAGACAGGCATTCAATATCGCCTTCTGCCGATGACGCGCAGCATGATCGGTGAATTGCTGAATGCAGAACAGGCAGAATCGCATTATGCGCTGATTCGTGAACAGTTCCTGTGCCCGGATGGGGTACGTCTGATGAATCGTCCAGCTCAATATGCAGGCGGTGTGAGCACTCACTTCAAACGGGCAGAGCAAGCGTCCAACTTCGGTCGCGAGATCGGTTTGCAGTATGTACACGCTCATATCCGTTACGTTGAAGCGATGGCGAAGCTCGGTAAGACGGATCAGGTGTGGAATGGTCTTGCCATGATCAACCCGGTTGGCATCGGCGAAGTTGTACCTAATGCCGAGATTCGTCAGGCGAACGCGTACTTCAGCAGTTCCGACGGCAAGTTCAACACGCGCTACGAGGCGCAGGAGCATTTTGATCAACTACGCAAAGGAACAGTACAGGTGAAAGGTGGATGGAGAATCTACTCCAGCGGCCCTGGAATCTACATGAACCAACTGATCTCCAATGCACTTGGCATTCGTCAGGAAGGCGGAGATCTGGTTATTGACCCGGTATTGCCGGCTGAGCTGAATGGCATGCAATTCGAATTCGAATATGCAGGAGAGCCAGTAACATTTATCTACCATCTGAACGAAGGTTCGGTTAACCGTGTAACGGTAAATGGCAAGGACATCCGCACCGAGCAAACGGCGAACCGTTACCGTCAAGGTGGGGCTCGTATCTCGCTGGATGAGTTCAAACAAGCGCGTAATGCTTCGGAGCGCACGATTGTTGAAATTTATATGTAAATTTAATACAAACTCGATGATTCACTAGAGTGGAAGGTCATCCTCCTTAACAGGCAGGGTGACCTTTTTTTATTTGAAAAGATTTATTGGTAGGTCAGGGGAACTTGTTACGGTGAGATGATGATTCTAACGCAAAGGAACGGCCAGCAACGTGTGCAGAAGCGCATTATGGCGTATATGCTTCGTCACATAGCCTGCGTCCTCCAGCGAGCCGCACAGGCCGTCCAGCAGCGGGAAATGACGTTCCCTTATCGTTTGCAATTGGTCCTCATGACCTGCTGCCTCAGCCTGTTGAATATATGTCTGACGGTGAGCTGCATCAGCGAACATCAGATCTGTCAGGCAGATCCGTCCACGTGCAGTTAACACTCGCTGCATTTCATGTAACGCCAACTGTTGCTGGTCTGGGCTCAGATGATGGAAGGCGAAGCTGGATACGACAAAATCGAAGGAATGGTCGGCGAAAGGCAACGCCAGAAAGTTGCCAAGCTTCACATGCATCTCGGGATATTTGGTGCGGCATGTACGCAGCATCTCCCGGGATTGATCGATGGCAGTCATCGCTGCGCCGCGCTCTAACAGTCTGCCAGCCAAATTCCCCGTGCCTGTACCGATATCGAGTCCTTTTTCGCCGGGCACAGGAGATATCCAGCTTGCCGTCTGCTCCAGCGCCTCATCATAGTTGTCATATATATTGAACGGTCCTGCGCCTACTCTTACTCCTAATTCTCCCGATCCTGATCCTGCATCTTCCGGATACGTTGTATCGCTGTTTGGACTGTGTGCTGTCTGGCTATTGTTCTGGCTATGGATTTCATCGCCGTTATGATCTGGTCCGCCTTTTCGATCCGACTCAACCGCTGCTTGCATGGCTCTAGGTCTCGAATCAATGCTGACGTTTGAGGCAATTTGTCCTGGCAGACGACCATTCGCCGCCTGTACCCGCTGATCGTGGATGGCTGCTTGCATATCGTAATTCCAGCGGTCATGCCAGTTCTGCCGGGCTTCCCTGAGACGGCGCGCACTGTCTGCAAGATCATGCAGATGACTGACATCCAGTGGCCCGTCTTGGCGATTGAGATCAATCATGCGCTGGGTTGTATCCAGCATGCGCTTGAGCTCAACCCATTGGGCATACATGACCGCCTGCTGCAGCTCCAGATATTCTTCCAGCCGCTGCTGATTGCCCTGGTCAATCTCTCCGAGCGCTTGGGTGATATCCTGAAGCGACATCCCGATTTCACGCAGAGCTGCAATGGTTTGCAGCCGCCAGATGTCATTCTCGGTATATGTACGATATCCGTTACTTGTCTGTTTGACGGGCGAGATCAGTCCTTTTTCCTCGTAAAAGCGAATAGCTCTCGCCGATATGCCGAGTCTGTCCGCGGCTTCTTTGATGTTCATCACGTGCACCTCCTTATCAATTCAGTATAAACGATGACGTTACGGCAAGGTTAAGTGTTTATTTCTTTCCACTGAGTGAAATTTTAGTCAAGTCTGAGGCTATGCTACAATATAAAGCAAAGGAACATTTTGCATCGTATTCAATTGCAAAATGTCGAAATGAGTAAGGAACAAGCCATTTTTTCTAACGCTGCTTTGCGCAGTATTATCGACTATTGCACGAAAGGTTGAACTTTTATGCTTATCAGCCATACGTATACCATTCGGCCATCCGAGATCAAGGATGCCGCCCAACTGATGGAACTGGATGCACTTGTATGGGATAAGCATACCTCTCCGGCCCCGTTTCAGTGGCGATCCAGACAACAATATTTGCAGCATTGTCCTCCAGGCAGTCAGCTGATTGCCGTTCAGGGAGAGCGGGTATGTGGTTATGTGGGCTTTTATCTGCCGACAGGAATGCCTGTTAACCGCCATGTATACGAGATTAATATCGCCGTTCATCCCCATGATCGGCGCTGTGGTATTGCTACAGCCCTGATGGATGCGATGAAACAGCATGCCTTTGAACAAGGGATCATCAAACTTAGGTTGCGGGTGTTATCCAGCAATCCAGGGGCGATTGCTTTTTATACACAGTGCGGATTTGTGACGGAAGGCAGACTGGTGTCGGAATTTTATATTGCAGGCAATTATGTGGACGATATTCTTATGAGCTATTTCATCCGGGCCAACGGATAGAACAGAGTAGAAGGAGGAACAACAATGGACATGGGACTTCGGGGTAAAAAGGCGCTGGTGCTTGCATCCAGTCGAGGACTGGGCAAAGCGGTAGCCGCTCAATTGGCGGCAGAAGGCGCTGATGTCATGCTCGCCAGCCGGAACGAAGAGAAGCTTGCAGCGGTGAAGCAGGAGCTGCTGGCGCTGGGTGGCGGTGGACGTATCGAATATTGTGCAACCGATGTGACAAGCAAGGAAGATATTGATGCCCTGATTCGCAAGACAGGCGAACAGTTTGGGCAGATTGATATTTTGGTGAACAATTCAGGCGGCCCGCCTTCAGGAACATTCGAGTCATTGACGGATGAAGATTGGGAACGTGCATTTGAATTAAATGTACTTAGCTATGTCAGACTGATTCGCGGTGCGCTTCCTTACATGAAGGAGAATGGCGGACATATCGTGAACATTGCCTCCACCTCTGTGAAGCAGCCGATCCCCGGTCTGATTCTGTCCAATACGTTCCGTACGGGTGTGTTCGGATTAGCCAAGACCTTGTCACAGGAACTTGCGCCATATGGCATTCTGATCAATACGGTTGCACCAGGTAGAATTGGTACGGATCGGATACATGAACTGGACGCTGCGCGTGCTGAGCAGAACGGAATAAGTGAGGAAGAGGTTGCCGAACAATTCCGTAAGGAAATTCCACTGGGACGTTATGGTCAACCCGAGGAGTTTGCCAAAGCAGTTGTGTTCCTCTTATCAGGAGCGAATACGTACATTACAGGTACATCTCTTGTAGTGGATGGTGGCATGGTACGTGCGCTCTAAGAAGAAGTCGGATCGAGAGATTCGAAGTTATATGGATGCATAAATGCGCAAATAAGATAAGCCCCTCCTTATTCTCCACGTGTTGTGGAGTAGGAGGGGCTTTAAGGGTTGATGTATGCATTGTGAGGGCCGTCATTCGTAATGGAAGCTGGTCCTCCAACCATTCAAATTATGTAAGTCTAATTAGCGTAAAAGTTCCCATTCATGCTGCAGCATGCCATACACCGCATGGTTAACATAGCCCTTAGGCAGTTTCTCAGCCTGGCGAATAACGCCTTCAAGGACGAATCCAAGCCGTTCAGGGATGGCCCGGCTCCGCTTGTTGTTGGTTGCTGAACGAATCTCGACACGGTTCAGATCCAGGGTGACGAGAGCGTAGTCCACCAGAACGCGGCATGCGCTGGTCATCAAGCCTTGACCTTCAAAACCCTTGCCAAGCCAGTAACCGATGCTTACCGTGCGGTTGGTCCAGTTGATTTCGTGGAAGCCGATGATGCCGGCAAGATCGCCTTTCAGCCAGACACCTGCGGTGAACCCGCCGTTGTCAGCGCCCTGTTTCAATGCATTGCTGATAAAATTTGAAGTGTGCTCAATCTCGGTCACGTTGTCCACCCACGGTAACCAATGCCTCAACTGGTCCCGCGAGCGGTCCGTGAGTTCGAACAACGGTTTGGTGTGCTCCATGGCAAGTGGGCGGAGTTCGGTATATTCATCCAATGAATAGGTAAACATGAGTGCAACCTTCTTTCTTTAAAATAATGAATTATCGGGAATTCTTCGGTAGCTTGCGCTCCAATGCAAACAGGTCTTCTTCCATCGAGGCCATGCGTTGATTCACCGTAGTACGGGCGTCACCCAGTGCCTGATTATATATGAAGGGAGCCAACTGGGTCATGAAAAGATCCAGCACACCCCAAGCTGCCAGATCGCCCAGTTCTTCGCCGCGTTCCTCTTCGAAATACGACTGGATGGTACGTATGGCTTCATCCTGTTGTTCTTTGGACAGTTTTAGCGCGTTCAATGGGAAACCCTCCCTTAAATTCTGTTTTTCTATCATGCTACATGATTCGTGCGAACCCGTCAAAATGGTTTTGGGCCTATCTTGTGTGTAACTGATCCTGATTTTGGGGCGTTATTTATTGAACTCCTCCCTCGTTAAAGGTATATTTAAATGAAACGCGTACGAAACTTTCCAAGAAAATAGATTTTTTCAGGAAATGACTTCGTTATAAAGGAATTTTAGCCGGAATTGCTGCAAATTCCTGAAAGCTCCAATCAATTCATGAAAGGTTTGATACCTGTGGACAATCGTACAACCCCACCTAACTTTATCAAAAATATTATTACCGAAGATCTCCGGTCAGGGAAAGTCCAGGAAGTCATTACCCGTTTTCCTCCGGAACCGAACGGTTATCTGCATATCGGCCATGCCAAAGCGATCTGGATTAACTTTGCACTGGGTGGCGAATTTGGCGGCAAAACAAATCTGCGCTTCGATGACACGAATCCGGTCAAGGAAGATGTAGAGTATGTTCAATCGATTCAGGAAGACGTGAAATGGCTCGGATATGAGTGGAGCGAGAAACGTTTTGCTTCCGATTATTTTGATGAAATGTACAGCCGCGCGGTCTTGCTGATCCAAAAAGGCAAAGCTTATATAGACGACCAAAGCGCTGACGAAATCCGTGCTATGCGTGGAACGCTCACTGAGCCGGGCAAGAACAGCCCGTACCGTGATCGCACTGTAGAAGAGAATCTGGACCTGTTCACACGGATGCGTGCAGGCGAATTCCAGAACGGTGAGAAAGTGCTGCGCGCCAAGATTGATATGGCTTCACCGAACATCAACCTACGTGATCCGGTCATTTACCGTATTGCTCATGCACATCATCATAATACGGGTGACAAATGGTGCATCTATCCGATGTACGCATTCGCACATCCACTTGAAGATGCCATTGAAGGAGTAACCCACTCCCTCTGCTCCCTGGAGTTTGAGGATCAACGTCCATTCTATGATTGGGTTATTGCCGAATGTGAGATGGAGAACCAACCACATCAATATGAGTTTGGCCGCCTGAACCTGTCGCAAATGGTGACAAGTAAACGGAAGCTGAAACTGCTTGTGGATGAAGGCCATGTGGATGGATGGGATGATCCGCGCATGCCAACGATTTCAGGTCTGCGCCGCCGGGGATATACACCGGAAGCCATTCGTGATTTCGTATTCGAAACAGGCATTTCCAAAAGCCAAGGCGTCATCGACCTGCAAACGCTGGAGCACTTTGTCCGTGAAGACTTGAAACTGAAAGCTCCGCGCACGATGGCTGTTCTGCACCCGCTCAAAGTGGTCATTACCAACTACCCTGAAGGGCAAGTGGAATGGCTCGAAGCTGAGAATAATGTGGAGAATCCGGAGATGGGCAATCGCCAGATTCCGTTCTCCCGTGAGATTTATATTGAACAAGACGATTTCATGGAAAATCCACCGAACAAATATTTCCGTTTGTTCCCTGGCAACGAAGTTCGTCTGAAACATGCGTATTTCATCAAATGTAACGATGTAATCAAGGATGCAGAAGGCAATGTGACTGAAATCCATTGTACCTATGATGTGGAAACGAAGAGCGGCAGTGGATTCACAGGTCGTAAAGTTAAAGGTACCATCCACTGGGTGGAAGCAAGCCAAGCGGTACCTGCTGAATTCCGTCTGTATGAACCTCTGATCGCCGCAGAAGCACCGGATGCTGAAGAGGAAACAGAGCTTGAAGAGCAACCGGAGAAAACGTTCCTGGATCAATTGAATCCAAACTCTCTTGAAGTCGTTCAAGGGTTTGTGGAGCAAGAGATGAAGGAAGCGAAAGCACAGGATAAATTCCAGTTCTTCCGTCATGGTTACTTCAGCGTTGATCCGAAACATTCCGAGCCAGGCCGTCCGGTATTTAACCGGGTAGTATCCCTGAAAAGCTCATTCCAACTGCCAAAAGCATAAGGTGAAGTACAAAGGTAGAACAATAGGTGAAGTTAGAGGTTTAGGGTGAGAAAACAAGTTAGGGTTATACGCCTAAGCTGTAAACCTAAATCTATAAACGTAAAAGGCGTCTCCAGGGCAACATGCCAATGGAGACGCCTTTCTTTTTTACTACTACAATTCTTAATCTTTTGTTTCGGTTTTTTAAACGATGATGTTACACGATAACGGAGAGGACAGAAATAACCTGAAGAAGCGGAGCGTTCGCCTTTATCCCCGGATTTTCCCCTTTAAATAAGGGATTCAAAAAAATCTGGGGATAACAGCGATCGGAAGGTTGTTCTGTCATCGGAGTGCTCCAGTGTGACTTTGAACGTGCGAATAGCCTACAACAAAAAATTACCTTTCACCCATTTCCGTCAACACTGTTGGCTGATAGCCATTGCGGCGGTTCGAGAGCCACATGATTGCAAAACCAACAGCACCGATCAGGGAGAAGAATACCCCGATGTTATACATCACTTCGGCACCGAAGCTCTGGAACAGCCAGCCGCCAAACAGGCCGGCAATGACACCAGAGAGGCCGCCCCAGGCCATTGTATACACGGCCTGACCAGAGGAACGGTACGGCCTTGGAATGAACAGCATCGTCAGCTGGGTTCCTACATAGAAATACCCGCCGAACGTAATGGAGTGCATGAGCTGAATGAACACAATCTCTAACGGATTGTTCGCTAAGGCCATGAGCTGCCAGCGGATGGCGAACAACAGACTGATCAGGATGAGCGATGATAGAAGCATGCTCATTTTGCGTTTGAGAAAACGGTCCAGGAGTAAGAAAACACCCACTTCAAGGATGGATGATGTGAAGATGGCCCAGCCAACCATCTGTTTATCGCCACCCATTTCCACGATGTATAATGACATAAATGTACTGTTCATAGCGTTGGGTACGGAAACGAGCACCCCAAGCCCGATAAAGATCATAAAGTACGGATTGAACATCACCCTGCCGAAACGTCGAAAGCTCACTACAGGTGTATCTGAAGCGATCGGCTGTCTGGGTAGAAACAGGGCAAAGACAAAGGCAATGACAATCATGAAGGCAAAGACAATCGATACACTGCCCGCTCCCAGGCGGTCAATCAGCGGTCCGGCAGCCACAGCGGTTAGAGCCCAGCCGAGCGATCCCCAAAGACGAAACGTACCGAATTTCTGATTCGTGCCATCGATATAACCAAGAATCAGGCTGTTGGTTTGGGCAAACAACGGACTTTGAAAAAAATAAAAAAAGATCATGGCTGCATAAATCCAGGCATACGTAGGCGCATAGAATACGGCCTGAGCAAGTACAAAGGTGCCACCCATCATCATCATCAGAATAATGCGAATATTGCGTGATTTATCGCTCCAGAATCCCCAGAACGGATTAGCGAACAAGGATACAAACGGACCAATCGCCATCAGACTGCCAATCTCCAATTTGGTCATCCCGATTTCCTGCAAATACAACTGAAGAAAACCGGCGAAGATTGAAATGGCTCCATAAATGAAAAAGTTATATAGTTTCAGCGAAACCAAAGAGGGATTGCCTCTTCCGGGTGCATATCTGTCCAATAGAGCCATTCCTTTCAGAATCATATTCTTCAATGTATCATTTGTTGAAAGGGTATTCAATGTATAGAATAAGTTTATTGAACGAGGAGGATTTCCGTGAGCACGATGGAATGGACAGGTATTATATTGGCTGGAGGTTTATCCCGCCGTATGGGTTCCAATAAGGCATTGTTGGAATGGAATGGTTCCAGCGTGCTGGAGCAGGTCATCCAAGCGATGGCACCAGCTGTGAATAGTATTATCGTTTCCGCAGGAGCCAACACGGCTGCATACAAGGCATTGCCCTATGACTGCGTTCAGGATTATTACCCGGGGAAGGGACCGCTCGCAGGGTTGCATGCCGCGCTGGAAGCCTCGCAGACAGACTGGAACCTCATCTGCGCCTGTGATATGCCGCTGCTAGAGCCATCCTTTTTCAAAGGCTTGAAGTGGCTCACCGAATCAGGTCAAGAGCATCATGCGATCGTTCCACGACTGGCAGGTCGTGTTCATCCGCTTGCAGGTGCATATCATAGATGTGTTCTCCCCGAACTTGAACAGCGCTTATTAGATAATAGACTGAAAGTAACCCAATGGCTTGAAGAGATCGGCTGCCGATATGTCGACGTCGATGAGTTGGAAAGCGCTGGCGTCCATGATGTGGCCATTCAGCTTAGTAATATGAATACCCCGGAAGAGTATGAGCATATTCGCAACAGATCATACGGCCCTTAACCCATCTATTCATTCATCTTCTGATTCCTTTCTTAGTCCGATTCGGTCTCCCAACTCTGGTCCACTGGACCCGATTCGTTGGATAGATCCTGAACGGCGTTGCGATATTGAAGTGGACTCTGGCCCGTCCATCGTTTGAATTGCCGACTGAAGTGCGACAGATGGGTGTAGCCCAGCTTCCATGCAATTTCCCCCAAAGAGAGCTTCGGCTGTTCGATCAGTACTTTGGCTTCCTGCAGCTTCAGGCTGGACAGGTAGGCCCGTGGAGATTGTCCGTATACCTTGCGAAAGATCTGCAACCCATATCCCGGACTGATGCCAAATGAGGATATGATCTGTTCCACTTTGACGGTGGATACATTGCCCTCTTTGATTCGGAGCTGGGTATGGAACGCCTGTTTGATGGCTTCTGCGATGGCTCCTGCATAATGCATGGCTGCGGGAGCTGGAGCATTAGGCGAAGCATCAGATCGGGTGGATAGTGGTTCACGGTCAGCTGCTTGGGACAGCAGGGCAAACAATTCAAACATGCGTGCCTGCATGATAAATTTGTCTGTGGAAGTGTATGCCTCCGATGTTCTGATCATGTTCATCCAGTTCTCCAAAACAGGGCGCATTTGCATATTATCTGTGGTGCCTGCCTCATAGATTCGGCTGTGATGTGACATCAGCTTCAGGGTAAATACGGGATCATCTACATTAAAATGAGCACTGAAGTACGTCATGCCCTCTGATGATACACATTGGTTTGTATGTTTGAATCCGGGTGGAATTAGCAGAATCGAACCTTCCTCAACCGTATAGGTATATCCGTGAATTACACTCTCCTGAGTCCCCTTTATAATCAGCATAATTTCAAAGCCCGGATGGCATTCCTCCGGCATCGCCCAACCGTATGGAACTTGTTGGCTGTGCGCTCCATAGAATTTAATGTTACAGTCGATAATAGGCAGCCAGTGAGCCAGTGTATGATGTGGCATTTCTCGCAGCTGCGATCGGATATCCATGACATTCACCTCGGAAAAGGGTAAAAATAACTCGCCTTGTACAATCGGCACCCATAGTATACTTCATTATAATCAGTTTAACGCCAACATTGAAAATCGCAGAACAGGAGAGCGTTCGGCAGATTGCTAAGTCTCTGATGTACTTCAATAGATAATAATGTAAACGTTATCATTTTTCAATTGGATCATTTCATTTTGTATAAATGCCAAGAGCTTCATACTTCCGGATGAAAAGGGGATTTTAACATGGACAAGTTATTGTACGGGGTAGCCTACTATGACGAATATATGCCTTATGAGCGATTGGACAAGGATATTCAGATGATGAAAGATGCAGGCATCAGCGTGGTGCGGATTGCGGAATCAACATGGAGTACGCATGAACCACAGAATGGTGTATTCGACTTCTCCTCAGTAGATCGTGTTCTGGATGCCATGCATGCGGCGGGTATTCAGGTTATTGTGGGTACACCTACGTATGCTGTTCCGACGTGGATGGTCAAGGAGCACCCGGATGTTCTGGCAACAACGGTACAGGGACCGGGGAAATATGGGGCGCGGCAGATCATGGATATCACACATCCGACGTATCTGTTCTATGCGGAACGCATCATTCGCAAGCTGATTTCCCGTGTCAGTAAACACCCTGCCGTGATTGGTTATCAGACGGATAACGAAACGAAGCATTACAACACTGCCGGAGATAATGTACAATTGCAATTCGTCAAATATATGCGTAACAAGTTCAGCTCATTGGATGATCTGAACAAGGAATTTGGGCTGGATTACTGGAGTAACCGCATTAATAGCTGGGAGGACTTCCCGTCTGTTGTTTGGTACAATCAACGGCAGTCTGGGAGCTGAATTTGCCAAATTCCAGCGCCAACTGGTAACCAGCTTTCTAGCGTGGCAGGTCGGAATTGTAAATGAGTACAAACAGGAGGGGCAGTTTGTAACCCAGAATTTTGACTTCGACTGGCGTGGATATTCGTACGGCATTCAGGGAGATGTGGACCATTTTGCCGCATCCAAACCTTTTGACATCACCAGTGTGGACATCTACCATCCGTCGCAGGATGATCTGACCGGCATTGAGATTTCATTCGGTGGTGACGTGGCACGTTCCACCAAACAATCGAACTATCTCGTACTGGAGACGGAAGCACAGGCTTTCTGGCATTGGGTTCCCTACCCCGGACAGCTTCGCCTTCAGGCGTTTAGCCACCTGGCATCGGGAGCAAACATGGTCGCCTATTGGCACTGGCATTCCTTGCATAATTCATTTGAGACGTATTGGAAAGGATTGCTGAGCCATGATTTTGAACCCAATCCGGTGTACAACGAGGCCAAAACGATCGGCCGGGATTTTGCCAGACTTAGCCCGCAACTTGTGAATTTGAAGAAAACGAATCGGGTAGCCGTGCTGTTCAGCAATGAGGCGTTGACGTCGATCAAGTGGTTCGGATTTAATTTTACGAGTGACAAAAAATACAACGACGTTATCCGCTGGATGTATGACGAATTATACAAAATGAATATTGGCTGTGATCTGATTGATCCGTCTGTGGAGAGTTATGAAGGCTATGATGTGATCGTTGTGCCTGCTTTGTACGCAGCTTCCGATGTCTTGCTTGAGAGGCTGAACCAATTCGTACAAGATGGTGGGCATGTCGTTTACTCCTTCAAGAGCGGATTCGCTAATGAGCATATTAAGGTCCGCTCTACCCACCAGCCTGGACTGATCAGTGAGGCTTGTGGCATCAGTTACAACCTTTTTGTAGAGCCGAAAAATGTTTCGCTTCGAGATGATCCGTTCGAGGTTGGAGAGGAACAGAATCAGATTCACACCTGGATGGAACTCATCATACCAACAACTGCAGAAGTGCTGGCCTGGTATGATCATCCTCACTGGGGAGAATATGCAGCAATTACCCAGAATACCTATGGCAAGGGCAAAGCAACGTACGTTGGATGTTATACCAGCTCCGCGGTGATCCGCAACGTGTTGGAGCGTGTCATGAAGGAAGCTGGACTGTGGGGAACCGATCAGGAATTGGCTTTTCCAATCATCGTGAAGAGCGGAGTGAATGATCAGGGGAATACGATTCGGTATTTCTTTAACTACTCCGATCAGGCGATTTCGTTCGTGTATGCCTACGGGGATGGAACGGAACTTTTGGCAGGAACAGCGGTGTCCGGAGGGCAGAATATGAAGCTGGAACCATGGGGGTTCTGCATTATTGAGCAATAATGGGAAATCATAAATGAATTGACAAGTCTGTTTTCAATGATTATAAAAAGAATACCAAGACCAAAGCGCCCTCGGCTTCATGCTGGGGCGTTTATCTTATTTTAGCTCATAGCTCAGGAGTGGATGCCTCGTGTTTACCGAATTATATCGGAAGCTTACTGATCCGTTCAAACGCAGCATTCGCAACAAATTAATCCTCACCATGACGTTTCTGGCCATTCTGCCCGTCATTGCCATGACGGTTGTAGCAGCCGAAAATACCCGTTCTTCCATGGAAGAAGAGATCATGGAGACCAACCGTGCGAATATGAATTGGGCCTCCATCTATTTGGGTGAACAATTCGCGCGGATGAACAATCTCATCTATTCCATTCAGATCAGTGATGAGCTGCATCAGTATTTGGCATTGAACCAGGATGCTCCAGCTGCCAGCCGCTTCGATGAACAGAAGGCTGTGTTCAACATGCTGAACAGTGTATATTATTCGGCTGGCAACTATGTATTTGGTGTGGAATTATACCTGAAGGAACTGGACACATTGTTCACCTTCAACTCGATGGAAAGCCGGATCAGATCAGTCCCGAACATTCCTTCGGCATACGATGAACTTTTTGAACAGCATAAGGACTTTACGATTATTAATGATCCGAACGATCCAGAGAAGTTTCATATGACCCGCAGCATGAACCGATTCGAGGATCAGGCGCAGATCGGCGCGATCAGTCTGGAAGTCAAGTGGGCCGAATTCAATCAGACACTGGAATTGCTGGACAGCCGGGGAGATTATGCGGTGTACATCGCGGATAGTACGGGAAGTCCGGTCTATCAGCCAAATAAGGAGATACAGCCTTCAGCAGAGGCACTGGAAAGGCTCGCAGCTACGAAGGACAGTTCCGGTTTCATTCGAACAGCCAAGGAATATGTATTCTATCATGCCATTGATCCTTCAGGAATGCGTCTGATCAAAATTGTACCTTCCCATGTCATCAATGAGAGTGCAATGGAAACGATGAAATATGGTCTTGTTGTGGGTGGGCTAGCTACCGTGGTTTCGGTATTGTTGGCAGCACTTGTGGCTTGGCGAACATCCAAACCGATTGTCAGACTGGCGAATTCCATGAAGGGAATCCAGTTGATCAAGGACAAGGAAGTGGTGCGCAGTGGTCGGGTGGATGAGATTGGCCTGCTGGAGAAAAATCTGCATGGTATGGCAAGCCGCATTCGGGAGCATATCCGGGATAACTATCTCATGAATCTGGAGAAACAGACGGCCGAGCTCAAGGCGCTTCAGTCCCAGATTCACCCGCATTTTCTACAAAATACGTTACAGATGATCGGAGGTATGGTGTACTCACAGAAGCCGGCAGACAGTTATAAAGTTATTCGTGCACTAAGTGAGATGTTCCGTTATATTGTCAGAGCGCCGGATGGTCTCGTGCCATTACAGTCCGAATTGGACCAACTGGAGCATTATATGCTCATCCAGAAGCAGCGTTTTGGCAGCAGACTTGAATATAAACTGGAGATTGAAGGCGGGCTGAATGACTGTTACATTCCCAAGTTGTCCCTGCAACCGATTGTGGAGAATGCATTTGTTCATGGTCTGGAGAAAAAGCAGGGAGAGTGGAAATTGAACATTCAAGTTGTCCGACTAGATCATGAGGTAACCATCCGCATTTCCGATAATGGGATGGGCATGGATCAAGAGAGGTTGGCCGAGATGCAATCGAGACTGTCCAAGCTGTCCCAGCAAGGAGACAGAGTATGGAGCTCGGGCACTAGCATTGGTCTGGTCAATGCCGCATCACGCATTTTGATGCACTTTGGGCCTGCATACGGTATGAACATGGAGAGTGGGGAAGGACAGGGAACCCGTGTCACTGTTCGAATTCCTTGCCATACAGGAGGCGAGATCTCGTGAACAAGGATCATTATAGAGTGCTGTTAGTGGACGACGAGCCATGGAATAGAGACATTTTGCGAAATTTGGGCACGTGGGATGAGCTTGGCATGGTGGTAGCAGGTGAGGCAGAGGATGGCGGAGAGGCGATCCGGTTGGTCGAGCAGCATCAGCCCCATATTATCATTACAGACATGCGTATGCCGGGTAAAGACGGCGTGGAACTGCTCCAGACGCTGAGCGCACAATATCCGCATATCAAAGTGATTGTGGTCAGCGGTTATGATGATTTCAATTATGCGAAACATGCCATTCGTCACCGTGCCGCTGATTATCTGCTTAAGCCAGTAAATCCCGATGAATTGAATAACGTTCTGGCCAAGTGTAAACGTGAATTGGAAAAGACCGAGTCCGGGCCGGAGTCCTGGGAACCTTATCCTTCGGCTTTTTCTGGCGAATTCTCGTTGTTCCAGCAGCAGGCACGCTTGCGTTTTAACGACTTGAACGTTCAGGGATTGCATGAGCTGTTCGGGCAGCTGGAGCACCGACTTGATACCAGTGATATCCAAAGACCGCAACAGCTGGGGCGGATTGCATATGAATTGCAGACGCTGCTGGGCGAGCTGTGTGTTTCCAACGGCTTATGTGAGCAACCTGTAGCAGCTGTGCTCCCGCCGCCGACGGCTCTGGCGTCCATCGCATCGGCGGTGGACTGGATATCAGCGCCTTACTATACTTCGTTGGAGCAGCTGATTGCGCAGCGCAAATTCAAGAACAAGCTGAACCTGGATGAGGTGAAGCAATATATCGATCAGCATTGCATGGAGATGATTACGCTGGAGCAGCTTGCCCAGATCTTTTTTGTCAGCAAAGAATATCTCAGCAAGGTGTTCAAAAAAGAACACAGCGTGAATGTGACCGACTATATTGTCCAGTTACGGATGGCAAGAGCCAAGGAGTGGGTGCTCGATGATCAGATTCCATTCAAACATATTGCTGAGATGACGGGTTATGAGGATGTATCGTACTTTTACCGGGTGTTCAAGAAACACTTCGGAGTTTCGCCTGGAGAGATGCGAAAGGGACAACCTCGAATATCAGGTAACAGCCCTAAATAATTCGTTCACAGAGAGCTTACTGTTGGATTAAGGTTTAAAATAATCCAATAAATGAGTCTAATAATGTCCAATGAAGCGCTTTCATTTCATGATATATAATGATCCTATGAAAGACAAACCAGTTACACCGGGAGGTCATAAGAGATGAAAGTATGGAAAAGCGTAGCAAGTGCGGTACTTGTGAGTGTTCTGCTCGCAGGCTGCGGTTCCAATGCGGGTACGGATGGTAAGACGGAGGGAACTGCATCGGGCAGTACGGTGTCCCTCAAAGTATTCATTGCACAGCCGCGGCTGAAAGAACATTACGATAAATATATAGAACAGTTCAAAGCCAAGGAGAAAGCCGAAAAGAATATTGAGGTCAACGTACAACTGGAGATGCCGCCAGCAGATAATGCGCCTCAGATTCTGAAAACACGACTTGCCTCCAATGATGCACCGGACGTGTTCGCACTTCATGCGGTCAATGAAATTCCACCGTTCAGCAAAGCAGGTTATCTGGAAGACCTGTCGGGTCAACCTTTTGTCGATAAATTACTGGATTCCGTTAAGCCTTCCGTAACGGATGCATCGGGTAAAGTCGTGGCCGTTCCTTTGGAAACGTTATCTTGGGGATACCTGTACAATAAGGATATTTTCAAAGAGCAGGGGATAGAGGTACCTACAACTTTGACGGAAATGAAAGCGGTCGTGGAAAAGCTGAAAGCAGCCAACATCACCCCGTTTGAACTTTCATACAAAGAAGCCTGGATTCCACAACTGTTCCTGCCACTTACTGTAGGTGCACTGACTCAGTCAGAACATAAAGACTTCTTGGATAAGATGAATCAGGATCAAGGTTCCTTCTCGGATATGAAATCCTTGTTCGACATCTTCGATCTCGTCAATGCCAATGGAACGGAGAAAGCACTCGAAGTGGGCGGCGATGATGGTTCAGCAGCCTTTGCAACAGGCAAAGCAGCAATGTGGATTCAAGGACCTTGGTTCGCGGAAACCATCCTGAAGTCCAATCCGGATATCAACTTCGGCGTAGCTCCACTGCCGATCAATGACAACCCGGATGATACCAAAATCAACCTGAGCACATCGACTTCACTGGCCGTATCTTCCTCCAGCAAAAACAAGGAAGTGGCACTCGACTTCGTGAACTATGTTCTCGATGACAAGGACTCAAGTGCATTCTACGAAGCACTGAAATTCAATCCGGTTGCCAAAATTCATGACTTCAAAAGTTTCCCTTGGGTAGACGATGCCCTGAAATATGTTAATGAAGGCAAAGCGTATCAGGATCCATCCATTCCTCAAGCGGTTAAGGATGAATCAGGCAAAGCGCTGCAAGGTTACTACTCCGGACAACTGGATCAGCAGCAGGTGATTGATGCGCTCGACAAGGCGTGGAAATCCTACAACAAAGTCAACAAGTAAGCAGATGAAACGGCTGGCAGAACGGTCTTCGTTCCCCCGTTTCCGCGAGTATGCTTATAGTGAAAAGGGGGAGAACCAATGGCTACGAATGTATTCAAGAAGTATCTGTCGCTGCTAGCGTTCACTGCGCCTGCCTTTGTCATCTATGCCATTTTCCTGCTGTATCCCACATTTAGCGGCTTGTTCTACAGCTTGACGGACTGGAATGGTCTGAACCGGGATTACAGTTTTATCGGTCTGGGGAACTTCGTGGAACTGTTCAAGGAAGATCCCGACTTTCTGAATTCCCTGTGGTTCACGTTGAAATATGTGGTGTTTATGCTGATTCTGCAAAATGGAATTGCCTTGCTGCTCGCCGTGTTCATTGAGACACGGACGCGCAGCAAGGGGTTATTCCGGACCCTGTTTTTCATGCCGAACATGATCAGTACAATCATCAGCGCCTTTATGTGGACATTCATCTTCTCCCAGGTGCTGCCGCAGCTGGCCGAGAAGTTGGCGTTCTCCTTTTTGGACCAACAGTGGCTGGGTGATCCGAAATTTTCATTCTACTCCATCCTGATCGTATCGCTCTGGAATGGTGTGGGGTATATGATGATCATCTATCTGGCTGCACTCCAGGGTGTGCCGAAGAGTCTGAAGGAAGCGGCTGTTATTGATGGAGCCAATGCGTTCCAGGTCCTGCGTAATGTCGTATTGCCGATGATTACTCATGCCGTGACGATCTGTTTCTTCCTGACACTGAACGGAGCCTTCAAAGTATTTGAAGTTGTGTACGGTCTGACAGGTGGCGGTCCAGGCAGAGCCACTCAGGTCATTACGATGAATATCTATGAAGAGGCATTCTCCAACAATTTTAGATACGGATATGCCAGTGCCAAGTCGGTTGTGTTATTCGTCATCGTGCTCATCTTCACGCTCATCCAGATTACGGTGATGAAGAAGAAAGAGGTGGAAGCATGAGGATGCAACGAATTAACAGCTACCTGATTCGACTGCTGCTGGTGCTGGGCTCCCTCGTCGCAATGCTGCCAATCTACATGGCGATTGTGAACTCATTCAAAACACAAGGCGAAATGTTCCAGTCCTTTATAGCTCTCCCAACGACATTTCATTGGGAAAACTACTCGGATGCGTTTAACAAAATCAACCTGCTGGGCAGCTCCTTGAACTCGGCGATTGTATCCTTCCTGGGGATTGGGGGTATTGTATTCTGCGCTTCATTGGCCGGATACAAGCTGTCGCGTACTTCAGGCAGATTGAGCAACCTGATCTTCTTCCTGTTCGTGGCATCCATGCTCGTTCCTTTTCACTCGATCATGATTCCGCTGACACGGGTTGCCAAAGGACTTCACGTTCAAGGTAGCACATACGGATTGGCCCTGATCTATATCGGACTTGGTGTGAACATGGCGATCTTCCTGTATCACGGGTTTGTTAAGTCCATCCCGCGTGAATTGGAAGAATCGGCACAGATGGATGGATGTAATGAGTTCCAGACGTTCTTCCAGATCATCTTCCCATTGTTGCTGCCAATTACGGTCACCATCGCCATCTTGGACTTCCTGTGGATCTGGAATGACTTCCTGTTGCCACTACTCATGCTGACAGATGTGAATCGTTATACGCTGATTCTGTCTACGAACATGCTGTTTGGCGAGTACAATAAGGAATGGCCGTTGATTCTGTCCTCCCTGGTACTGACCGCGATTCCGGTGGTTCTCATCTATGCGTTCTTCCAAAAGTTCATCATGGAGGGTATTGCAGAGGGTGCGGTAAAAGGGTAAGGAAAACCTGCCTGCGATCTAGACGAGACGTATCTGTCTCATGAATACAAAAACTCAAAAGAACCGCCATGATCGGAGGGATGTCATTCCTTCCGATCATGGCGGTTCTTTCATTTCATGATGACATCAGCTTCTTGACTGTCTGTGCCAGAAGGTGAAGACCACGCTCCATCTCATCCGGTGAAGCATAGGCATAGGACAGACGAATGTGCTCCGCATCCAGACGGTCATAGAGATAACCCGGATGAATCAGCACATGATTCTCCAGACAGGCATGGAACAGTTCGCGAATGGATAGAGGACTGGCGGTGAATCGGAGCCAGATATAAAAACCTCCGGCAGGTATGCTCCACTCGGCGAGTTCACTGAAATCGCGTTGCAGAAGCTCAAGCATAAAGTCTCTGCGTTTGCGCAGTTCTGGCCGCAGGCGATCCATATGTTGCTCGTGGTATCCATCGGCAAACCAGAGCGCAGCAGCCTCCTGAGCGAGGGAGCTGGTGCCATAATCCGTCTGCATCTTGATGTCTGCGAGGCGACGGATGACCGGCTCTGGCCCAACTAGCCAGCCGAGGCGCAGACCGGGGCTGACCGCCTTGGACAAGGTGCCCATGTGCAGCACCCGTCCTTCTTTATCACGCGCTTTCAGTGATGGCGGCGGGGGCTCGTCCAGCCACAGGTCGATGTACGCGGCATCCTCCAATATGGAGATGCCGATGTTCCGCGCTGTGGCGAGCAGTTCTTCCCGGCGGCTGTCACTCATGACGGAGCCAGTAGGATTGTGGAAGCTCGGAATCGTATAGAGCAGTGAGATGCTGTCCCTGTTTGCATTGTTCTGTACGGCATCTTCCAGACGCAGAGTGTGTAAGCCTTCTGCATCCATCGGAATGCCGCTCATTTTCAATCCGGCGGATTGGAAGGCATGAATGGAGTACAGATAAGATGGTTTCTCCAGCAGAACTGCCGATCCGCGGGGCAGAAGCCCAACTGAAATAAGGTGCAGTGCCTGAAGAGAGCCGGATACGATCAGAATGGAGTCAGGGGAGGCTTGGATACCACTTTCTTGCAAGTAAACGGACAAAGCCTGACGGAGCTCCAGACTACCCTGAGGTTCGAGGTAGTTTAGTGTACGAGGACGACTGGATAGAGCAAGGAGGAGGTCGTTAAAAGCCTCCTGGGGCATCAGCTCAGGGGCAAGCTCACCTGTACCAAGCCTGATGATGCCTGGCTGGAACTCAGCCCGGTTAATCTGCTGTACCTCTGGCAGATTGGGATAATACCAGCCTTCTTCGATGGCTTCCTCCCAGTTGGGCATGGCTCCGTGAGCCAGCGCATGCCAGCCAGAGCCGCAGACATAGGTTCCGCCACCATGTCTGCCTTCAATCATGCCTGCGGAGGCCAGATTTTCCAATGCAGTAACCAGCGTGCTGCGATTCACTCCCATGGATTGAGCCAGTGTTCGTTGTGAAGGAAGCCGATATCCTGCTGTCCATTCGCCGGCAGTAATTTTCTCGCTGATATAGACTTCAATCTGTCGGTACAGAGGTAGGGAATGGGACGGGTCTGGCTTCCAGCTGCCCCCCTGTCGAGAATCGGAACGATTCATGGGCAGGTTTGCCTCCTTTATAGAATGAGTGATGGGATTTACGTTTTCTTTTATTTTGAACACTATATCATTTGGTTGGGTCCAATGCCATCCAAGTGGTTGGTTACGCCTGACGTTATCTCTACTATTATGGAGACATGTCTAAGGGGGATGAACGATGGGGGTAATTATTCACGCGGTGGTGCTGGCGTTTGGCCTGATCTTGCCACTCGGTGTACAAAATGCATTTATTTTTAATCAGGGCATGAGTCAACGAAGTTATGCGCGGGCGCTGCCAGCTATAGTAACCGCAGGACTCAGTGATACGTTGTTGATTGGAGCAGCGGTCGGAGGGGTGTCCCTCATTTTGCTGCAATGGCCGCTGCTGGCGAATGTATTGTATGCAGGAGGGAGTGTATTTTTGCTCTATATGGCATGGAGCATTTGGAGGTCATCCGGACCTGCCAATAGTTCAGCAGCAGTGCTGTCTGCGGGAAGACAGATCGCCTTTGCTGCTTCCGTTTCCTTGCTTAACCCGCATGCCCTGCTGGACACGGTAGCCGTGATCGGCACCAGTTCACTTCAATACGAAGGGGTGGCACGCTTTTATTTTGCAATAACGGCGGCAGTGGTATCATGGGTATGGTTTCTGGGACTGGCAGGTGCAGGCAGGCTAGTAGGTAGAACAGATCGTACAGGCCGGGTCAGTGTTTTCTTCAATCGGTTGTCCGCTGTAGTCATGATCGGAATGGCGGGCATGATGCTGTGGAAGCTGATCCTCTCGTAAAAATAGAAAAGAATCCCCTCACGTTAAACGTGCGGGGATTGTTTATATGCTGGCTTTATAGTTAATGCGCCAAATGAGTATTCTATCTTATTCTGCCTTCAATAGCATGGATTCAATAAAAGCTTTGAGATCCTGAGATGCGTTGTTCAGCTGATCAATCACCTCGCTGAACTCGGTGACGAGTTCGGCCTGCTGGTTGCTGGATTGGGCGATGGATGTAATCTCCTGTTCCATCTGACGAATGGAATGCTGTACTTCCTTCAAGGAGCGTTCGATGTTCACTGTAGCTTCTTTGGTTCCGGTAGATAATTTGCGTACTTCGGTAGCAACAACGCCAAAGCCGGCTCCAGCTTCTCCTGCTCGTGCTGCCTCAATGGCAGCATTCAGACCCAGCAGGTTCGTCTGCTCCGAAATTTCACGAATGAATGAAGCGACCTTGGTGACTTCACTGGAATTTTGCACCGCCATCCGTGTGTTGTCCAAAATCTGTGAAGATGAAGCGGTCAGTTGCTGGGATTGAGCAGCTACGGTCTGAACCATATCGGTTAACTTACCGCTGATTTCTCCGATCAATTCGGTGAAGTGCCCCAGTTTTTCCTCGTTTTTGAGCGAAAATCCAATGGCCAATGCACCTACGATCTGGCCTGCTTCATCGCGAAGCGGGGTAGCCGCAGAGTTAATGGGAGTCCCGTAATGATGCGCTTCAATACGATTGGCTGAAGTCTCACCATGGATAAGTGCCCGGCGTAGTGTAGGATCTTCGAGTGAGATCGGATCTCCGGCCTTGATACCCAAATCAAGATCTTCGCTCCGTACGTAATACCGGAACTGCTCCATATCGGTAACAGCAATCATCAAATCATTTTCCTTGAGCATGATTTTAAAATACGGGCTTGCTGCAACAAGTGCTTCAACAATATTCAATTGGATCAACTCCTATATATGTGTGCGTATTATCGTGATGTATTGTATATTCATCGTCAGAATTGCGGGATTCTTGAAGGCCTAAAGAGGACATATGGCAGATTAATTTTATTTTAATCTTGAAATCAGGAAAATTGATCAACAAGGTTAGAAAAAAGAAAAATACATGACAAAAAAGCTGCTGAGGATCATCTGACCTCAGCAGCTTTTAGTACATCGATAATGGCTGTATTTTGAGAAGTATATCGTGTGCTTACGTTTATTATTTCTTCCTGCTCTGATGCATTTAAACGATGAGCAGGTACCCGCAAGATCACGCTTGCCTAACCGCCGATCTGGGACATGCGTCGTACCGTCGGTGTATGACTTTGCATTTTCTGCTCCAGGGCAAGCGCCATTTCATGATTCTTCGGTTTGGTGCCAAGCGCTTTGAGGAAGAGAGCTGCCATAGCATCGGGAGCATCTACGAAGCGGCGAACGTTGTATTCATCCGACCAGTACAGACAAGCTTTGATATGCCCGTCTGCTGTCAGGCGAAGACGGTTGCAGTTGTCACAGAAGTGATCACTGACCGGATGGATCAATCCGAATGTCCCTTGTGAACCGGCAATCTTCATGTTTCGTGATGGACCATTACCTGCCGGACCTGCCGTATTTTCCACCGCCCAGCCAGCCTCCGCGCATACATCCGTGACTGCTTCCAGCGGCAAATACGATTTGCGCCATGAATCTGAAGCCTGCCCAATCGGCATATATTCAATGAAGCGTACATGCAGTGGCTGATCTATGGTCATGGCAATGAAATCCTTAATCTCATCATCATTGATGCCCTTCATTAACACGACATTCAGCTTGATCGGAGCAAGTCCAACTGCCGTGGCGGCTTCAATGCCTTTCAGCACCTTATTTACATCCCCACCGCGAGTAATCATGGAGAAACGGCTCGCCTGCAGGGAATCCAGACTGATGTTAATCCGGTTCAGTCCAGCATCTTTCAGGGCCTGAGCCTGTTTGTCCAGCAGCAATGCATTGGTAGTTAACGCAATATCTTCAATCCCGTCAATGGCCGAGATCATACTTACGAGTTGATGCAGATCTTTCCGTACCAGAGGCTCGCCTCCGGTCAGACGGACTTTGCGCATTCCCATTGGAGCCAACACTTTGAGCACCTGGGCGATTTCCTCGTAGCTCATAATTTGGTCATGCGGGGCAAATTCCATGCCTTCTTCAGGCATACAGTACACACAACGCAAATTACAGCGGTCCGTAACAGAAATACGGATGTAGTCATGTATTCTGCCAAAAGAATCCTGGAGCATTTCCATGCAGACCACCCTTTCATTGATTCAGATTGGAAAGCTTCTATATGAAATGAACCGACAATGTCTAAACGAACAGTTGCATCAAATTTTAGCTATTTCTCCAATCCGCGTCAATGATGACGTCAGGTAATTACGTTTTTATCGGGATGGGTCAGTTGGAATTGTCCCACAAGCTGTTGCAAGAAGACCGTGATGGCTTCGACATTGTGCGATGAATGCTGAACGTGCAGCATGTCGTTAATAAGCTCGACCATCTCGGCTTCCACCTCCGAAGACGTGGAACGATTTTTGTGGCTGATGGCAGCGATATTCTCCATCAATACCACGACCTGATCTACAACCTGTGTTCTTTGGGGTTCTTCAGCCGTTGCACTTTGGAGTAACTGCGAAGCAGCCTGAACAAGCGTGGTGCCTTCAGCCAGCACCTGATCGCCTTCCTTGATGGATTGCGAGGCTGCTCCTGCCGCTACTGAGATATTATCCAGAATCTGATGAATATCTTCCGTGGAGGAACGGGATAATTCTGCAAGTTTGCGGATCTCACCAGCAACGACGGCAAATCCACGTCCGTGTTCGCCAACATGGGCTGCTTCAATGGAAGCATTTAGTGCAAGCAGGTTGGTCTGTGCCGAAATTTCATCAATGACAGCAAGTGCGCGGTAGATATCCTGCATGGTCGCCATAAAGGATAGAATCGTATGGTTGGTGTCGGACACGGCTCCCGAGATCTGAGTCATTTTGTCTCCAATACGCTCCACTTCCTGGCGGGCAACGTCAATCTGCTCTGTGGACGACACTTCAAGCTGTTGTAAGGTGAGGCGCATTTCGTCGGCGGCTACTTTGGCCTGATCCAGGTCCTCAAGCTGCTTGCGTATCCCCTGAATCATAGAGCCAAGTTTGAGATTTACACGTTCGGTTGTTCCCTGTGTAGTTTCCGTTGACGCCCGCATCTGGTGCTGGTTGTTCATCACATCCACGGTGGCAAGCTGTACCTTGAGCATAATTCCTTCCAGAGAGTCGATCATATTGTTAATCCATTTCGCGAGTTCACCTGACTCATCCTGGGCAAAAGCCGACGTGTCCAGACGCTGAGTCAGATCCCCTTTGCCTTCGGCGTTAATCCGAATAAAGCGGCTAATGCGGCGCAAATCCTCATGGCCCCGTTGAACATGTTTTCGTTGCAGTTGGCTTGCAGTCAGGAATCCATAGATGAAATTAAAGGCAGCGATGGCTGCTGCGCTCCATGCACTTCCAGTCAGCGCATATACAAGTGCAGCTCCCGCAATGCCTGACAACAGGATGTACAAGCTATGCTGCTTGAATTGGCGCCAGCCAATGCTGCGTATCCGATACACTTCCTCCAGATCGCCTTCACACATCATGCCCCACAGATCCGGACAGTGGGGAAGCTGGAACGTGATGCCTTTTCCAATAACTGATATATGACGATAGTCTGAATAACCCGGAAAAGCCACAAACAGATTGGAGCCATTGTGAATGGTATTCGCTACACCGGGATGAAGTTCGTTGGTAGAAGGATCGGTAAACATCAGTTCCAATTCGGTATGTTCTTTAACAGATACAACGCCCCATTCAGTGGTTACGCCGTCTTTCAGATTCTCCCCATGGGTGAATGTATGATCCTCGAAGCGGCTGCGGGACAGGGCAGTCCCGGGTTGAAGCGTAGGCCGCAGTTTTGATTCAGCCATAAAAAGATAATTATCCCCCGAATCAGGGTAGATGTGGCCTGATTCACGCTGGATCAGATCGCCCAATACATCATTAGGCACACGACTGCACAGGGAACCGATGTAACGGCCGTTTTCCATGATCGGTACGATAAACGTCAAGGTTACATCATCGTGAAACGTGGAAGAACGTGGTCCAATTTCTAGTGTGAGCGGATCAGAATAAGGTCCAAACAGGCACTTTTGTCCGTTGATATCCGCTTGGGTATACCTTAATCCTGGCCCGATCAAAGCATTTCCATCTTCGTAGACTTGTCCAATATGTTTCTTATATGTAGAAAATACAACCTGGTTTTGCTCGTTCAGCATAAAAAGCTCAGTACTATCGGTAGCGCGTACATAACTTGCTTCGAACCATACCTCTAATCCATGTACATCTTCGGAGCCTTGCAACATACCTTGCGGATGAACAGCTCGTACCTGCTGAAGCAATCGATCCAGATGATTCCACTGCTCTTCAGCCCAATCCATCAAAAGCTGCCGCCGGGTCTCGGCGATACCCTCAAAGATTTCCTCCACGTCTTGCTTCATATTTGCATTCAACCGATACGACCGCCACAGCGGCCACCCTTTTCTCCATCCCAGCCAATCAAACATACGGACCACCCCGATTTCTGATTTTGAAAATCTTTTGCGAGACTGTTCGGTAACGCGATTATCCAGCCACTATGGGTGGTGGACGAGAATCAATGACACCGCCTTCATGATCCCAGAACCAGACACCGTATCGGGGCGAGAGTTCACGTCCTTCTATATGAGCATTTTGCAAAATGCTGTTATCAATGTTTATACAAGAAAATCAACAAGAATACGAGGGTATATGTCATATTTTCCGAATATTCATTCAATAAATACAAATGATTATGCGCCTTTACTTGGATATTACAAGAGTTCTGTATAAGTGAAGCAGATGTTAGATAACATACACGGACATTGACATGTTTAGGACTGAGAATCGGTATCATTTTACACTGTGTAACATGAACAAGCCCATACTCAAAACAATCTGTATAATGTAATCCCCGCCCAAAGATATATAGTA
Source organism: Paenibacillus sp. OK060 (assembly GCF_900101205.1). NCBI lineage: Bacteria > Bacillati > Bacillota > Bacilli > Caryophanales > Paenibacillaceae > Paenibacillus > Paenibacillus sp. OK060. The sequence continues at coordinate 189,031 of NZ_FNFR01000003.1, read as the reverse complement.
TTACCTAACAAGCAAAACCTGTTACGTTCGTGTATACAAACCTTCCATTCAGCCTTGGTGTGAAAAGATTGCGAGCTTCCCGCGAAAAGGAGAATGCCCATGTCCTCAATCATTGTCCCCGACACCTGCCATATTGAGCTGGATCACGTATCCGTTGTATTTGGCAGTGGAGCACAACAAGTTACCGCCCTGTCCGACGTTTCATTTCAAATCCATTCCAATGAATTTGTCTCTCTGCTTGGCCCCTCGGGGTGTGGCAAGTCCACACTGCTGCGACTCGTAGCCGATTTGCTCCAGCCAACGACAGGCAGCATCCGGGTTGCCGGGGAAGAACCAGAGCGGGCGCGGTTGCAGCGCCAGTTCGGTATTGTCTTCCAGACTCCTGCTCTGTTCGATTGGCGCACGGTACGCCACAATGTGGAGCTTCCCCTGGAGCTGCTCGGCACAAGCCGGAAGGAGTGCCGCCGCATAAGTGGTGAACTGCTTGAAATGGTCGGGCTGACCCACTTTGCTGACCATTATCCGTGGCAGCTCAGTGGGGGCATGCAGCAGCGCGTTTCCATTGCACGTGCACTCGCGCTTGATCCGCCATTGCTGCTTATGGATGAACCTTTCTCCGCACTGGATGAATTCACGAAGGAGAAGCTGCAATTGGAACTACTTGATATTAAGCGATCTACAGGCAAGACATTCCTTTTTGTTACACACAGCATCCCCGAAGCCGTATTTCTATCTGACCGCATCATCGTCCTCTCCGCACACCCCGGTCAGGTGCACTCCATTCATTCCGTTAACCTGCCAGCCGAGCGGGATCGAGAGCTGAGGGAAACCGAAGCCTTTTACCGCATGATGACCACCATCCGCAATTGTTTCTATGAGGAGCGTGATCCAATCCATGTTCCTGCACACCAATAAGCTGGGTTTTCGCTCCTGGGTAGTGATCTGGATTTTGTCCGTATTGCTGCTGTGGGAAGGTATCGCCTGGATTCTCCACTTGTTCTTGTCAACCCAGCAGGCAGCATCCCGTCTTCCTTATCTGCACGAGGTTCTAGCAGCCCTGTTTCGTTACTCAGGCACATTGGCTGAACAGGGGGCCGTAACGTTTGGGAATGCAGCAATTGGTTTTGCCGGTGGAACTGCGTTAGGCCTGCTGCTGGCCCTGCTCATGAGTGTGGCGGTTTGGGTGGAGCGTACCTTATCTCCGTATGTCATCTCTTCCCAGATGGTGCCCGTAATCGGTCTTGCGCCCATTGTCTATGGCATTATCCATAATGCCGAGTGGGCCCGAATTATAATGGCGGCTTACGTTACGTTCTTCCCGATTATCATCCACACACTCAAAGGATTAAAAAGTGCAGCGCCGGAGCATCTGGAGCTTATGCGTTCCTGTGGAGCTTCCCTGCCTGCGCGTTATGTCAAATGTCTGCTGCCTTCTGCACTGCCTGGTCTGTTTTCCGGTATGAAAATAGCTGCTCCACTTGCAGTCACTTCTTCCATTGTGGTGGAGCTAATGGGAGCCCCGGATGGACTTGGCGTACTGATGGTCAGTTCCTTGTATTACGGCAGTGCCCAAATCGGCATGTTCTGGGCAACCATCATGCTCAGCATTGGCATTGGACTCATCTCGTATCTTGCCATCAGCCTTGCTGAGCGCTGGCTAACCCCATGGCAGCCCGAATTCAGGGCCAAGGGAGGGCGTGCTGCATGATGAATGAAAGTGTGGTGGTAAGCCGCAATGGTGAGGAGGGTGCGACGGTCGCTGTCTCTGGCACGGGCTCCATTGGGGAATCTATTGTGGATTCGATTAAGGTGCCAACTGCTTCAGGCTCGGATATCCATGGGCAACAGGGACAAGCCGGACAGAGACTGCGGGGTAGTAGTGTTCGCAAAAGATCAATTGGATTGCGCCTACTGCCGTGGCTTGCCGGAGCCTTATTTCTTACCTTATGGCAGCTTCGATTGTTCCATCAGTTATTCTCGCTTGAAAGTTACCAACTGCCTGTGCCATCAGCAATTGCAGCGTCCATCAGCGAAAATGCAGAAATGCTCTTCCGATACGCGATGTACAGCGGAACCGAGATGCTGGGTGGCTTTCTGCTAGGCTCCTTGCTGGGAGCTTTGGCGGCTTCGGTTGCATCCTTCTTCCCGACGAGTGGCAGGGCGGCAGTTGCTGTAATGTCAGCACTGAACGCCGTTCCGATTGTTGCGCTGGCCCCGATTATGAACAACTGGTTTGGGGACGGGATATGGTCACGTATTGCCGTCGTGGCTGTAATTACGATGGCTGCCATGGCTGTGAGTCTATTCAAGGGCTTGACCTCAATTCAGCCGCAATACAGTGATCTGATGGGTGGTCTTGCCGCCAGTAGGATGCAGGTTTTCGTGAAGCTGCGCTGGCCACATGCGCTACCTTCCCTCTTCGCAGGTCTGAAAATTAATATGTCGACCAGCATTATTGGCGCCATTGTGGGTGAGTTTTTCATCGCCTCCCAGGGGCTTGGATACTTGCTCTCGGATCAGATCCGACTGGCGAACATGCCACTTGCCTGGTCCTGTATTGTTATCGCGGCTGTGCTCGGTATTGTGCTGTATGAAGTCGTCGTTCTGGCCGAGAAACGGCTGATCCCGTGGAATCGTGCACGTACAGATCCATAAAAGCTCATTCAGATGCCAACCTTCCACAGATCGATTGACTCGTGAAGCAGGGCTACACAGTACCTGATTGAAAATCCTTATATATAAACAGGGGGTTGTTCTGTATATGTACAAAACGTTAAAACCGGGTTTTCTGGTGTTGGTACTGTTGGTCGTTGCGATGCTGGGAGCGTGCTCCGCAAAATCAGAGCCGTCCGTCACTCCTGCTGCTGCCAGCTCTGAGGGAGCGGGAGGGGCAGATCAGCCCTTAACCAAAGTGAAAATTCAGCTCAAATGGGTGCCACAGGCTCAGTTCGCGGGGATATACGCCGCTAAGGAGAAAGGTTTCTTTGCAGATGAAGGTATTGATGCCGAGATCATTCCGGGTGGCCCGGATATCGTGATTGAACAGCAGGTGGTCAACGGCGCAGCCGATGTGGGTATCACTGGGGTAGACAGTTTGCTGGTCAGCCGGGATAACGGTCTTCCGCTGGTCTCCTTAGCCCAGATTTCGCAGAAGAGCAGTTATCGATTGATTGCCAAGAAGTCCGCAGGTATTACCGATCCAGCCCAGATGAAAGACAAGAAAGTGAGCACATGGTTCGGCAGTCAGCAGTTTCAGGTTCTCGCTTTTATGGAGAAGAACGGCCTTGATCCAAAGAAGGATATTGAACTGGTGAAGCAGGGTTTCACGATGGATCAGTTCTTCAACGATCAGGTGGATGTCGCCACGGCAACGATTTATAACGAATATCACGTGGTACTGGAAAGCGGAACGAAGGAGACCGACCTGGATGTATTCAACATTGAGGATGCCGGGGTAGGTATGCTGGAGGATACGCTGATCGCGAAGAAGGATTGGGTGGACAGTAATAAAGAGCTGGCGGTGAAAGTGACCCGTGCCGTTCTGAAAGGCTGGAACTACGCCATCGACAATCAGAATGAAACGGTAGATATCGTGATGAAGAACGTAACAGACGGCAGCACGACCCGCGAACATCAGGTGACCATGCTCGAAGAGATTGCGAAGCTGATTCGCCCGGAAGGATTTACGGAGAAACAAGTGGGCAGTTTCGTGGATGAATCGTTTACCCGGACTGCGGATATTGCCCTGAAGTATGGTCTGATCAAGAAAGCCGCTAATCTGGACGAAGCACTGGAGAAAAGCATCTATGAAGAAGCCGTGAAGGATGTGACGAAATAAATAAGCGTGGAGTGTTCGGAAGAGGGTACTGCAATCGGAGTGGTCAAGTGTAAAGTCCATAGGTTCAGGTTAGAGAGGAGGATGACGAATGAGCTCAGTGGATCAGCAACCTCAGCCGCGTGGTGGTACAAAGGAAGAGTGGCTGGAAAAAGATCGCAAATATGTGTGGCATCACATCTCGCCTCATAACGATCATCCGATGATTGCCGTAAGCGGGGAGGGCAGCTGGATCACGGATCAGGATGGCACACGGTATCTGGATGCGATGTCGGGACTGTGGTGTGTGAACGTCGGGCATGGACGCGAGGAGATTGCTCGAAGTGCCTATGAGCAGATGAAAGCTCTAGCGTACGTGCCCATGACCCAGAGCCATGAGCCGGCGATTCTGCTGGCAGAGAAGCTGAATGACTGGCTGGAGGGGGAGTATCGCATATTCTTCTCCAACTCGGGTTCAGATGCCAATGAAGTGGCGTTCAAAATAGCCCGTCAGTTTCATCATCAGAATGGTGAACCAACTCGTCACAAATTCATCTCCCGTCACCGCGCCTATCACGGCAACTCCATGGGCGCACTGGGCGCTACCGGGCAAGCGGCCCGCAAAATCAAATACGAGCCGCTGGGCGTAGGCTTTTCTCATGTACCACCTCCCTATTGCTACCGCTGTCCATTTGGACGAAACAAGGATGGATGCGGACTGGAATGCGCCACTATCTATGAAGAGGTTATTCGTTGGGAAGGGCCGGAGACGGTAGCTGCGGTCATTATGGAACCAGTCATTACAGGGGGCGGCATGATTGTCCCGCCTCCGGAGTATATGCGTACCGTGCAGGAGATTTGTGAGCGTTATGGGGTGCTGTTCATTGTGGATGAGGTCATCTGCGGATTTGGCCGCTCCGGGCAAAAATTCGGTCATCAGAATTACAGAGTGCAGCCCGATATCGTCACGATGGCAAAGGGTATGACGAGTGCGTACGCTCCACTATCGGCGACAGCCGTTCGAGCGGATCTGTATGACACGTTCAGAGAACCCGGACCCGATTCACACTTTCGTCATGTGAATACGTTCGGGGGCAACCCAGTCTCCTGCCGCGTGGCACTGACCAACCTCGATATCCTGGAACGAGAGAATCTGGTCAACCGTGCCGATGAACTTGGATACCTGCTCCGGGATAAGCTGGAGCCGCTGCTGGAGTTATCGGTGGTTGGAGATATCCGTACATTTGGCTTCGCCTGCGGGGTGGAGCTGATTGAAACAGATGGTTCGCCTGCTCATGCGGATAAGGTCATGAAAGTACTGGCAAGCTGCAAACAGGACGGTGTCCTGATTGGCAAGAATGGCGACACCGTGCCGGGATTTGCGAATATTTTGACCATCTCACCGCCGTTTGTCACCACCGAGGAAGAATTGGACCTGATCGCTGGTAGTTTGCTGGCTGCACTACGCAGTCTGGATGCAGGGTAGCGATGGAGGAGAGGCGCAAATCTAGTGGGATCTCTAATTATATCGTGCTTGTGAATATGTAAGGAGGCGAGGGAGGATGCAGACCACCACCGGGAAAATCATCAATCAGCTGCGTCTGGATGATCGAATTGAACAGTTGTCCCGTATTGGCCGAATTGTGGAGACGGGTGTCTGTCGACTTGCCTTAACCCCGGAAGACATGGAGGGCATTATCCAGGTTCGTCTCTGGATGGAAGAGGCCGGACTTGTGACTCGCCTTGATCCGTTTGGCAATCTGATTGGTCGCTTTGAAGGTACAGATTCGTCCCTGCCAATCCTCATGATCGGTTCACATATCGATTCCCAGCCGTATGGCGGTCGGTATGATGGGGCCATCGGTGTCCTTGGTGCGCTGGAAGCTGTTCAGTGTCTGATGGAACAAGGCATTCGCCCTCGGATGCCCATTGAGGTCATTGCCTTTTGTGATGAAGAGGGATCGCGTTTTAACAAAGGATTATTTGGTTCACGTGGCATAACCGGACAGCTGGAAGAGGGAGAATTGGAGCGACAGGACAAAAATGGGGTGACCCGCGGAGAGGCATTGCAGGCCTTTGGCTGTGCACCAGAGCAATTTGCCAAAGCGGTCTATCCGGCGGGTTCGATTGGCAGTTATTTGGAGCTGCATATTGAGCAAGGACCTGTACTCGAATCGTTGGACGCTCCAGTAGGCCTGGTGACTGGCATCTCGGGCCCGCTGTGGCTCACGGTGACGATGAAAGGCATGGCAGGGCATGCCGGTTCCGTACCGATGGGAATGCGTCATGATGCGCTGGTGGGCAGCGCCAAGGTCATTGCGGCTTTTGACGATATGGTCAGAGAAGATCCAGAAGCTCCGACAGTAGGGACCGTGGGGAGCCTCAGTGTCTTTCCCGACTCACGCAACATCATTGCTGAACAGGTCAGCTTTACGGTTGATTTGCGAGATATGGAGATGGAGCGCAGAAATCGGCTTGAGGGAAGGTTAATGAGCCTCTTGGATGACGTCAGCTCGAAATACGGCCTGACCTACTCTTTGACCGAAGATACCAACAGCGAGCCGCGATATTGTGCAGAACGAATCAAAAATGCCATTCGCTCTTCTGCCGAAGAAATCGACCTGCCTTTACCGGAGCTGATGAGTGGTCCGTTCCATGATGCGCTGGCCCTTTCTTACGTGTGTGACTATGGCATGATCTTTGTTCGCAGCAAGGATGGGATCAGCCATCATCCAAGTGAGTATTCTTCGCCCGAGGACATTGCTCTCGGTACAGAAGTGTTGTACCGCACGATAAGGCAGATGTGCAGCCCGGAAACCGGTGAGTAACGAGGGGAACATACCAGGAGGGAGGACGATAGAAGTTCATTTCGTAGGTAACAATCCAATGGATACTTCAAATCCAATCATATTCGGTGGGTTTTACAGTCATATAAGATGATGGTGATTTTCATATAAACGGACAGCGGACAGTTTCTTAGAGGAGGCGATGTGGCGTATGGGTAAAATCAGCATCGGGATGATTCAAGCTTCACACGAGGTGGAGGGCTCGGCCCCAGTTGAAGTGCATAAGGAGGCCGCCATTCAGAAACACATTGCGCTGGTGCGTGAGGCGGCTGCTCGGGGAGCGCAGATTATCGGCTTGCAGGAAGTGTTCTACGGGCCTTACTTCTGCACGGAGCAGAGCCCCAAGTGGTATGCATCTGCCGAGCAGGTGCCGGAAGGACCGACAACCATGCGTTTTCAGGGGCTCGCGAAGGAGCTCGGCGTGGTGATCATTCTGCCTGTATACGAGGTGGAAGGCATCGCTTCGTATTACAATACGGCTGCTGTTATTGATGCGGACGGCTCCTACCTGGGGAAATACCGCAAACATCATATTCCGCATGTGGAAGCGGGCGAAGGCACGAATGGGTTCTGGGAAAAATATTATTTCAGACCTGGCAACCTGGGTTACCCGGTATTTGATACAGCCTACGCCAGAGTGGGTGTGTACATCTGTTATGATCGTCATTTTCCGGAAGGAGCACGGCTGCTTGGGCTAGCGGGTGCAGAGATTGTATTCAACCCTTCCGCAACGGTAGCCGGAACATCGGAGTATTTATGGAAGCTGGAGCAGCCTGCCCATGCGGTAGCTAATGGCTATTATGTGGCTGCTATCAACCGAGTGGGCGTGGAATCGCCATGGAATATGGGTGAATTTTACGGTCAGTCGTATCTGGTGGACCCCCGAGGCAGGATGGTGGCCATGGGCAGCAGGGATCAGGATGAGGTCATCATTGGCGAGATGGATACGGAGTTGATTCGGGAAGTGCGCAATGTATGGCAATTTTACCGCGATCGACGGCCTGAGACCTACGAGCATCTCGTTAACTTGTAGCAATGACCTGGGATAAAAAATCCGGAGCTAACAGCGATTGATCGAAGATAGTTCTGCCATGCAGTCCTGTGTGAATCAATCGTTAACTTTTATTCGGCGGCGAAAGAAAAAACAGAGATCAACCTTGGAGGTGTAAGACATGATGAACAGCGCAGGAGCAACGTTGTCCGATTACGGATGGGAGAGTCGTTTTACCGAAATGAGGCCTGCAATGACGGGCAAGGATGCGATGGAGGAATCGAACCGCTGTCTGTACTGTTATGATGCACCCTGTATCAAGGCATGTCCAACCGACATTAATATTCCTTCGTTTATCAAAAAAATCTCAACAGGTCACCTCAAAGGCTCGGCTCGGACCATTATGGAAGCCAACCCGGTAGGTGCTAGCTGTGCACGGGTCTGCCCGACAGAGGAACTGTGTGAAGGCGCTTGTGTACTGAACGAGTCATCCAAGCCGATTAGGATCGGTGATTTGCAGCGATATGCAACAGACTGGGCACGGACGAAGATTGAACCGTTATTCAAGGCAGCGCCTGCCAACGGAAGAAGTGTTGCAGTTGTAGGCGCAGGGCCAGCGGGATTGTCTGCGGCCAGAGAGTTGGGGCGTGCAGGGTATGAGGTGACGATCTATGAAGCCAAAGGGAAAGGCGGAGGGCTGAACACGTATGGTATCGTGTCCTTTCGCCTACCGGAATCCGTAGCTTTATGGGAAGTCGAACAGGTGCAAGCACTGGGTGTGCAGATTCGGTATGGTGTACGCATTGGGGTGGATGTATCCGCTGAAGAGTTATTGGAGCAGCACGAAGCAGTTATTTTGGCTTGCGGGATGGGCGCTGTTCCGATGCTCGGCATTGAAGGAGAGACGCTGGAGGGAGTCTATGATGCCATTGAGCTGGTGGAATCCACGAAGCAGGGTGTGCCTCCGGCCCTGAATGGTCTGAAGGTTGCCATTATTGGTGCGGGCAATACGGCAGTGGATGCAGCGACCTGTTCGGTACGCCTAGGTGCCGAGCGTGTGCAGATGCTTTATCGACGCGGGGAGAGCCAGATGACAGCGTATGCCTTCGAATATACATTTGCGAAGCAGGAAGGTGTGGAATTTCGCTGGTTCACCATGCCGAAGCGCATTATTGGAGACGAGAATGGTCGAGTCCAGGCTATAGAATGTATGAAAATGAAGCTGGTTACTCCACCTGGAGGTGGTCGGGCATGGCCTGTGCCGATTGAGGGATCGGAGTTCATGCTTGAATGTGACACCGTTGTTCGAGCCATTGGACAGAACCGTTTGCTGCCATTAATTGAGGAATTTGGCCTGCGTCATCACTGGGGCGTTGTTGAAGTGGAACCACAGACGTACCGTACGTCCCATCCACAGATCTATGCGGCAGGAGATGTAATCTTCGGACAGGGGCAGGGCGAAGCGATGGTGGTCTCCGCTGCACAGCAGGGCAAGCTGGCGGCTGCATCGGTGATGAAGGCGTTGCCCGGACAGGTGGAAGAGACGGCTTGAAATACGAGGTGTACGGTTCGTTAGAATATTTCAACAAATTATGCCAACGGGTTGGCAACACCAACCACTCAACTTAACCCTTATGAAGCAGAAGTCCTAGGTAATAAATACGTGAGGTTCCTGTGTAACTTGTGAAGTTGAAACAAACACCGTTGTGGGTTCTATCTACACCAAGGAGGGATCGTTATGGCTGACTTATCCATTAATCTGGCAGGTATTCGATCGCCCAATCCATTCTGGCTGGCCTCTGCGCCGCCGACCAATACCGGATATCAGGTTCAGCGCGCCTTTGAAGCAGGCTGGGGTGGTGCCGTCTGGAAGACGTTGGGCGAGCCGATCATTAATACCTCTTCGCGTTTTGCAGCCGTTCATTTTGGTGGACAGCGCGTCGCGGGTTTTAACAATATTGAGTTAATATCCGACCGTCCGCTCGAGGTGAATCTGCGTGAAATTGCTGAGACCAAGAGGCGTTTCCCAGATCGGGCAGTAGTTGCTTCACTCATGGTGGAACCGAAACGCGAGAAGTGGCATGAGATTGTGAAGAAAGTCGAAGCTGTCGGCGTAGACGGGCTGGAGCTAAACTTTGGATGTCCGCACGGCATGGCCGAGCGTGGTATGGGAGCAGCGTCTGGTCAGCAACCGGATCTGGTTGAATTGCAGACGATGTGGGTGAAGGAAGTGGCGACCACACCTGTCATTGTGAAGCTAACGCCAAATATCACCGATATTACGGCGACTGCCCGGGCAGCCGTGCGTGGCGGTGCGGATGCGATTTCCCTGATTAATACGATCAACTCCCTGGCGGGTGTGGATCTCGATTCATGGAATACCGTGCCGCATGTAGGTGGCAAAGGGGCGCATGGCGGCTACTGCGGTCCGGCTGTGAAGCCAATCGCGCTGAACATGGTTGCCGAGTGTGCGCGCAATCCGGCAGTTGGTGTGCCGATTTCCGGCATCGGAGGCATATCCGATTGGCGGGATACCGCAGAATTTTTACTTATGGGCGCGACGGGGGTCCAGGTATGTACCGCAGCCATGCATCATGGCTTCCGTATCGTGGAGGACATGATCGATGGCTTGAACGATTATTTGGATGAGAAAGGTCTGCGAAGTGTATCTGAATTGATTGGTCAGACGGTTCCGCGTTATTCGGATTGGGGCAATCTCGATTTGAATTACAAAGTGGTAGCCCGCATCAACCGCGATGTCTGCATCAATTGCAACAAATGCCATATCGCCTGCGAAGACACCTCGCATCAATGTATTGATATGTTGTCTGACCCCTCTGGCTCGTATCTGGAGGTCGTTGAGGAAGATTGCGTCGGATGTAATCTGTGCTCGATTGTCTGTCCGGTGGACGGCGCAATTGAGATGGTAGAGATCGCACATGAACAGGAACCGTTAACCTGGAATGACCGTCAGTCTGCGATTGCCCTGCTGCAATCGGCCAGAGACCAATCCACCAAGGAGGCGATATCATGAGTACCCGCAAATTGATTCGTAATGGAATGTTGGTCACAGCGTCGGATACGTTTGAAGCGGATATCTACATTGAAAACGGAAAGATCGTGCAGATTGGCATGGGACTTGTGCCGGATGAACGAACGGAGGTTGTGGATGCGTCTGGCTGTTATGTCATCCCTGGCGGGATTGATCCGCATACTCATCTGGATATGCCGTTCGGCGGAACGGTGACGGCGGATGATTTTGCAACGGGTACCGCAGCTGCTGCCTTCGGTGGCACAACGACGGTCATTGATTTCTGTTTGACGCAAAAAGGTCGACCTTTGCTGGAATCCCTTCAGGAATGGCATGCCAAAGCCGAGGGCAAAGCCGCCATTGATTACGGGTTTCATTTGATGATTGGCGAGATGAATGATCAGGTGCTGGAGGAACTGCCACAGATCATTGAAGAAGAGGGTGTGTCTTCCTTCAAGGTGTTCATGGCTTATAAAAATCAGTTCCAGGCCGATGACGGCATTCTCTTTCAGACGCTGCAAAAGGCCAAAGAGTACGGCGCACTCGTCATGGTACATGCCGAGAACGGCGATGTTATTGATCTGCTGGTCCAGCAGGCGCTGGCGGATGGTAGAACCGAGCCGATACATCATGCACTTACCCGACCTTCCATGTTGGAAGGAGAGGCTACAGGGAGGGCGGCCCGACTGGCAGCACTTGCCGATTCACAGCTCTATGTGGTGCACGTCACCTGTGCGGAAGCCGTGGAGCAGATCGCCCGTATGCGAGACATGGGTTATCGAATCTGGGGCGAGACCTGTCCGCAGTACTTAACTCTGGATCAATCGAAGATGGATCAACCGGATTTTGAAGGCGCGAAGTATGTCTGGTCCCCACCGCTGCGTGAAGCCCATCATCAGGAAGTGTTGTGGAATGCACTCAAGAATGGTCAATTGCAGACGATTGGCTCGGACCATTGTTCGTTTAACTTCAAGGGACAGAAGGATCTGGGACGGGATGATTTCAGCAAAATTCCAAATGGAGGGCCTGTCATTGAAGATCGGCTCAGCATTTTATATTCCGAAGGGGTAGTGAAGGGGCGAATTTCGCTTAATCAGTGGGTGGATTTATGCTCTACACGGGCAAGCAAGCTATTTGGTTTATTTCCGCAGAAAGGAACCCTTGCTGTGGGGACAGATGCGGATATCGTTATTTTTGACCCATCTATCTCAAGGGTGATTTCGGCAGCTACCCACCATATGAATGTGGATTATAGCGCCTTTGAGGGCATGCAGGTTCAGGGATGTCCGGTGACAGTGCTATGCCGCGGGGAATATGTGATTCGGGATCGACAGTTTGCCGGAGTGGCAGGAGCGGGTCAGTATGTGAAGCGTGACAAATATGATGCCGGTGCACCATTACCTGTGAGACAGCCTGTGACGGCAGTGAATGGAGGGTGAAGCTGATGTCTGACCATGATGTATTTGAAGAGGAAAAGATAGCGATTGAACGAATGGTGGCCCAGGGTTACCGGATCTATGCCGTTCGGGAACATCTGGAGGGTGCTCATGTCGTGTGGGGGCACCCCGATCTTCCCGGAGAAAAACAGGAGCAATATGTGGGTACAGCGTCTGGACGGAAGTGGTTCAGTCATATCCTGATCAGGCAGCTTCAAGAGCAAAAAGGAGCGTAGAAGGTCACGCGAGTGGTCCGTGAACATATTCATATGCATAGATAGCTAGTTCGATGGCGACACGTTTCTCGGGGAGAGTATAGTCATCACCCAGGAGTGTCTCAATTTTGTGTAATCTGTGATATAACGTCTGTCGGACGATAAATAAAGCCGTGGCCGTCTCCTGCTTGGAGCAGCATAGAATAAAATATTGTTTAAGCGTACGCAACAACTGACCGCCTTTTTCGGCATCATAACGAATGACTGGCCCAAGATATTCCTCAATGAAATCATCCAGACTGCCGCTCTGCTTCATGCTGGCAATAATGCGGTAGCAGTGAAGATTGCTATAAAAGGGCTGCTGCATCACACCGATGTCCTTCTGAATGCGCAGGGTATCCTTGGCTGCCTCAAGGCTGTCTTTCAGACGTGATAGATCAGCGCAGTTGTGACCGATGCCGAACAGACCCGAGAAGAGGCGATGGGTCTGTTCCTGTTCATGCTGCTGCAACTGTTCAATGCAGCGCCATAGACTGCTTTTTCGCTGAGATCCAGGCAGAGGGTCAACAATAATCAGAATGATCTGGTGGTTTAGCACGGTGCTGTACAGGGCGAATCCTTCCCGCGCGAACACGGAACGGGCAATGATGTTGCGTTGAATTAGCAGTTTCTGTAGCTTGAGACTGTCTGTGTAGCTGGGATTGCTATCGAACAAAATGACGGTACCTTTTCCAGAAGCAAGCTGGGCATTGGCAGCAGATACATATTCATGAATTTCTTTCGCAGAATGATGTCCGTTAAGCCAGTCAATGACCCACATATCTTCCTTGTAGCGTCGCTTTTCCTCCATGTATTTGGTGCGCATCCAGTCCTGAGCAATGGCGGCTGCGCAACGTTCCAGTGCCTGGATGATGAACTCTTCAGAGGGCCTGTTATGCAGATCCTGATCGTGATCCGGTAGCTTGTCGAGCATCAGCACCAGATCGGCAAATGCATAATCAAGCGCTTGAACAGTCAGGGTGAGTGCATCCAGTGAATGCACCGAATGATTCCTCTGTAAAGAATGATCTCCCAAATGCTCTCCCTCGTCCGAATGACCACGACGTGACAACCACTCCTGCCGACGAATCTCCAATTGGGCTGGAGGGCAGTAGGGAACGGCACTTGCTTCCCCATCCAGTGGATATAACGCTACAGGGTAACCCGTTGTTCGAGACAACAGTCGGAGCAGTGGTTGTACACCGTCTCCATTCAAAAGAAGTTGGTTGAACGAGGTAGTGAGGCTGTCGAGATCAGCGAGCATACGCTGGTGGCTGCGAATCAGGGCGAAATGCAGGTCCTGTGTAATATCGATATAACGTACTTGTTCGTGGAACCAGATCAGTGGAAAATCCTCTTCTGCTGCAAGTTCCTTCATAGGTCCGAGCTGGGACTTGGTGTGAGCCCCCAGTTCGATACAGAGTCCCGCAGCTCCACGAGCAATTAACTGGCGCATGAAAGACAGTCCCTGCTTTTCATCATCCTGCCAGCCAATGCCAGTCGTTAGCACCAGTTCCCCGCCATTCAGCAAGTTGCCTACTTCGGTAACCTCCATAATGTGCACCCAGCGCACATATCGCTCTAAGGCCCGTTCACTGGCGAGTACCTCAGCCTTGCGGAACACCGGACGTTTCAGCATGTCTCTCATCTGAATATGCAGCGTCGTTTCCCCCACACAATCACCGTCCTTCCCTCAAATACATGCAGTTTACATACCCGCTTTGTAAGTCGAGCTTCTGAAGAGCGTTTGTCTTGATTATAAGTCTGTTAACAACAGATGAGCTGAAATCTCACGTTCATTTGTTTTATTTCACAAAATGATCTCTTCCTTTTATGAAATAAAACAAAATGGATTATTTCTATGTAGTTCTATCTAACATCTAGATGTTTCTATGACCGATGCTAAGAAACTATAGTTAAATGTAAAACACCCCTTAGCCGCAGATCAGAATGTACAAACCATTCTAATGTGGACTAAGGGGTGTTCTATGTTAGAAGCTCATCATAATTCTGAATGATGATTTAATTCGTTCAACAGAAGGTATCGATTAATCTTCAATTCTTTTCTTTTTGAACTTCATCAGGAACTCATACACGATTGGCACGATAACCAGAGTCAGCAGCGTAGAGCTGATCAGACCACCGATTACGGTAATTCCGAGACCTTTCGAGATGATCCCTGCGCTTTCTTCAAGTCCTGTCACCAGTGGCAGCAAGGCACCAATGGTAGCCAGAGCTGTCATCAGAATTGGACGCAGACGCGTTGCTCCGGCTTCCAGCAAGGCTTCACGAGTAGGCATTCCCTCTTTTTCCTTGTGAATAACACGGTCGATCAGGACGATGGCGTTGGTGACCACGATCCCGATCAGCATCAGTCCACCCATCATGGCAGATACGTCAAGCGTACCCCCAGCCACGAACAGGCCGACCATAATACCAATGACGGTAAATGGCAGGGAGAACAGGATGGCAAATGGCGCCAGTCCACCGCCGAACGTAACAACAAGCACAAAGTATACAATCGCAATGGCTGCCAGCATGGCCAGACCAAGTTGGGTAAACGTATCATTAATCTGTTCGGTTGTACCGCCAAACTTCACTTCAACACCATCTGGCAGATCCAGTTTGTCGATGTTCGCCTGCAAGTTTGATGATGCTTTTTGTACATCGGAAGCTAAGATGTTGGCTGATACCTGCACAACGACTTTGCCATCAATACGCATGATGGAGTTCGGTGAAGTGCCTTCTTCCACTTTCGCGACATCTTTGATTGGTACTTCAATGCCGAGTGGTGAAGTAACTTTTTCGTTTTCAATATCAGCAATGCTGGTGAATGTCTTTTTGTCAGTCTCTACATAGACCTTATACGTTTTGTTTTCAATATCCACTTCTGTGAGTACAGGGCGTTCACGTGCAGGGCTGAGCGTCATAGCCAGTTGGCCAGCAGTCAGACCGAGCGAGCTCAGTTTTTCCTGATCCGCGACGAGCGTGTATTGCCCGTAGGTATCAGAGAGCGTAGTGTCGGCTTTTTCAAAAGATTCGGTATCTGCTTCAACCAGCTTCAGAATTTCATCCGAGACAGGTTTGATCTGATCTACATTGTCACCATAGATGGAAAGGCTCAAGCTGCTGCCTCCCAGTCCCCCAGACATGTCAAGCTCATTCCAGGTTCCTACAGTAACTTCTTTCTTCAGACCTTCCACAAGCTGTTCTTTCACTTTTGTAAAGTCTTTCGTATCTTCGTTATATTCGATATAGAAGAGAGCAGAGTTGGAGCTGCCTCCACCCATGCTGCTCAGTGGATTGCTGCCGCCGATGGAATACTGCATTTTCTCCAGACCTGGCTGCGTCAGCAACCATTTCTCGGCTACGAGTGCTTCTTTTTCAACATCTTCACGCAAAGCTCCAGTTTCCGGGCTGTACGTAATGGTCACATATTTATCCTGTTGTTCCGGCAAGAAACTTGCACCGATGAACGGATACAGGAACAAACTGCCGACGAGCAGCAATACAGCAACGCCGACGGTGATGAGTTTGTGAGACAATGTCCAGTTCAAGAGACGTTTGTAACCTTCCGCCATCTTGCCTGGTTTTTCCTCATGATTCTGCTTGTTCTTCAGACCTTTGCGGAACAGCGTATGTGCCAGCATCGGTACAATCGTAACAGCCACAATCAGGGATGCCAGCAAAGCAAAGACCATGGTCAAGGCAAATGGCATGAACAGCTCACCGACCATACCACTCACCAGTGCCAGCGGCAGGAATACCGCAATGGTTACGATCGTGGAAGAGAGGATCGGAATGAACATTTCACGGGTAGCTTCCCGGATCAAATCACGGCCTTTAAGTTTCTCTCCCTTGAGTGTCAGTCTGCGATAGATATTCTCGATAACAACGATGGAGTCATCGACAACCCGTCCAATCGCGACCGTCATGGCACCCAGGGTCATCATGTTCAGCGTAATGTCCATCATATTCAGTGCTGTCAATGCAATGAGCAAGGAGAGCGGGATGGAGACAATGGAAATAATGGTGGAGCGAATATCACGCAGGAACAACAGAATGATCAAAATGGCGAACAAAGCACCAAACATCGCTTTGAACAGCATCGTGTTTACGGAGTCCTGGATAGGTTTACCTTGGTCAAGCAAAACAGTCAAATCGGCGTTTTTGAACTGCGTTTGTAATTCTTCCGCTTTGTCCTTAACCGCCTTAACGACATCAACTGTATTGGCATCATTGGACTTAACGATGGAGATCCCGATGGATTCCTTACCGTCTGTCCGGGAAATGGACTCCGCCTGACCAATGACTTCAATTTTGGCGATCTCGCTTAATTTAACCGTTGGAATTCCAGGTGCGTTTGCGGCACCTGAAGTGCTGCCTACACTGGCATTTCCACCTGCGGCTTGTCCTGCAGCCTGGTCAGAACCTTGTGCAGAGCCTTGAGCTGCTCCACCAGCTTGTGCGCCGGCGCCTTGTGGTGCTGTGGCCGAACCACTGCCTGCTCCTGCACCGCTTGGTACAACCGGAATAGCGAGATTTTTCAAATCATCCAGATCGATGATGTTGCCATCAACAACAACAGCTTTCTGTGCTTTGTCCAGTTCAAACAGTCCGAGTGGTACACGGACAGAAGAGCCTTGAACGATGCCGTTGACTGTATCTTCAGTCAAACCGAGTTCATTCATTTTTTTCTGATCAAACTTCAGTTGAACTTCCTTAACATATTGGCCGGAAACTTGGACTTGAGCTACACCGTCAATATCTTCGAGTGCAGGCTGGATATCCGTTTCAACCAGTCGAGTCAATTGTTCAAGATCGCCGCCGTCCTTGTCAGACAAGCTGAGCGAGACAACCGGGAAGGAGTTGATGCTGAACTTCGAGATGGTTGGTTTCTGTACACCATCCGGCAACTGCACCTCATTCAGTGCTTCGCGTACCGCTGCGGTAGCGTTGTCCAGATCGGTACCATAATCAAATTCGAGGGTGATGGAAGAAGCATTCTCCATGGAAGTAGAGGTGAGTGTCTTAATTCCCTCTACATTTCTTAAGGTCTGTTCGAGTGGTTTGGTGACATCCTCGACAATACCTTCTGGAGCTGCCCCTGGATCAATGGCCGTAACACTCAAGAATGGCACATTGATGTTTGGAATGGTCTCCTGTTTCATCGTCAGTCCGCTGTACAAACCGGCGAAGGAAACGATGATGGTCAGAATCCAGATCGCAAACTTGTTGTTCAGTGAAAAATTAATAATCCCTTTCATACGATGGTTTCTTCTCCTCTCTGTTTCTCCCTGTATTTCTTTATTGTTGTGACGAGTCAGCCTGGATGAACCGGCTATACATGGCATCCATAATGTGCTGAAGCTCGGAGTGCAATGGCTGGATGACAGGAATGTGATCCAAATTACGCATCATGCCCAGAATAATGGCACGTCGCGGTGTGAATTCCATGATTTCCTGTCTCAGGATGGCGATGGTCTCCAACGCGTCATTGCGCAATTGCCCTGGAGGCATATCAGAAGAGATGATATCCTTCATCTGTTTGATGATATGAATAGGATGACGCATCATTGTGGAATCTGTATCTGAATCGCTGCTCCATGCTGGCCAATGTTCCAAAGGAACCAAAGGGGCAGGGCGTTGATCGAGCAATCCGCGAGCTGCATAATCAATCGTTTGCAGCATGTTGCTTGCCATCTTGGATACGGTAAGGGAAGGCATTTCCGTAAACCAGATTTTGATGTAGGAGAGGAACAGACCATGCGTGAGCAAAATAAGGTCTAAGGTATATGGTCCAATCTCCGGTCCGTACAGATCCTCCAGTTTGTCCTTGAACCAGTGCAGGGTACGGATCTCCAGATCCTTGTTTTTCGGTTTGCACTTTTCCTTGCGATGCTGCTCTTCATCCATCATCATGCTGCGCATTTGCACGCGTAAAAATTCTTTCAGCTCGGATACATGGACAAGCAGTGTTTCAATCTGCTTGTGCAGACGTTCTCTCGAAGTGAGCCCAGCTTCATGTTCAATCTGGGAGATTTCGTCCATGAGCGTGAATATGCAGTACTCCATCGTACTGGCCTCTAATTCCTCTTTGGATTTGAACATGAGGTAGAGGCTGCCTTTCGACATCCCGCATATTTCTGCAATCTCCTGCATGGAGGTTGCAGCACTGCCTTTGGCTGAGAACAGCTTGAGTGCTGTGGTAATAATGAGCTTTTTCTTCTCATTCATTTCATGGATAGGGTTCATTAACGATACATCCACCTCACCTGCGGAACTTATGAGTTCTTGAATTGACTTTAGGGTCAAACCAAGTATAAACGATAAAGACAATGGAATTCAAATGGGAGAAAAATGAAAAAAATAAGAGGGTGTACTATATGGGGACTGGAGCATTTTTCCTACGTAATGCAGACGCAGTAAAGGCTGTATATATGAGCGACGAATGTTCATTGCAATATGTATGATCTATTTCATGATCCGCCTTTAAAGACGTAAATGGCTAGAAGAATAATAGCTACAAGAGCAACCAAATAAAAGGTTCCCACAGCGACCAGAAAGATATATCCGGTAAATGAACCCATACGCGCGAACCATTTCTTCATCATCACGACTTCCTTTCTTACGTAACAGAGTGTGGTGAGGTTTCTTACTTACATCATATCCCAAAAAGACGACTTTCTGATCGAAAGTCGTCTTTTTGGGATAATTAAATATTATGGAAGATATATAATGGAGGTATTTACGTTACGTAATCAGTTTCAATCCGATCGCCGCCACCAAAATCATGGCAATAAACAGCAGCCGCTTGGCTTCCTTCCGCTCACCGAACAGGAACATACCTGTTAACGTACTGCCCACCGTACCGATTCCAGTCCACACCGCATACGCGGTACCCATGGGAATAGAAGTCATCGCGTAGGATAACAGGGAGAAGCTGAATGCGAACGATACGAGCATGAGCACGATATAAGGCCAGCCTTTTCGGGTAGAAGCACCATTAATGCCGATGACGCCAAAAATTTCACATATGCCTGCGCCCACAATTGCCATCCAAGCCATTATGCTTCACCTCCTTTTGCCGATTGTTGATCCGTGACCAGTTTCAGTCCGATCACACCACATAGCAACAGACCGATTAACAAAACCTTGGCAAGTGAGAATGCTTCACCAAATAGGAGCATTTCAGCCAGTACCGTACCTGCAGTACCAATCCCCGTAAATACGGCATACACCGTACCCACAGGCAATCTTTTGGAAGCAGCAATGATTAATCCAAAGCTCAGGATGATGGCTAGGGCCGTCAAAGCCCACTCCCAAACATTAGAGGCGTGTTTCAGCCCACTTACCCATACAATCTCAATGAGTCCTCCGATAAATACATATAACCAGTTGCGGTTCATGATGATGAATCTCCTTTCAAAACAACGGGCAGTGCCTCTTGTTTCAGATGATGAATGCCATGCCAATAGACTGGCCAGGAAGCTTCAATCCGTCTTCTGTATCGACGTGAACTTCCATAAATAATCTCAACCGTGATGCCATCGAGAAAAGTCATATAAGTAATCGCAGCTTGTTCTGCTGGAACAGCCTGTAGTTCCCCCTTGCGCGTCGCCCTTTGCAGCAGTCGTGTCAGTGACCGCTCCATACCGTCCAGAAACGGATAAACTAAATCCATCACTTCGCTATATAGCGAAAGCGGCGGGAAGTAACACATACGCAGCATAAAGCGGGCAGAGGCATTACAGTTATACTCTTGCTCAAACCATATCAGCAAACCTTTCAACCTTTGTTCCAATGGCAGATCGGCGTGATCACGGAAGTATTCGAGCGTTCGACGCTGAACATCCTTAAACGCATGCGCAAGGGTTTGCAAAAACAGGTCATCCTTGCCGCTAAAATGTGCATATATAGACGGTTTTTTAATCCCGACTTCGTCAGCGATTGCTCTTAAGGAGGCTCCTTCATATCCATCTCTTGCAAAATGGAACAGGGCTGCATCCCGAATCGAATGTGCAGTCATCAATATCACCTTCCTAACGGTCGTTAGGTAACCTATATTTTCACATTTTACATTCCCTGTCAAGGCACAAAAAACGCCTGCACGATAGTGTACAGGCGGCTTTATGCTTGGAATTTCATTTTCCATTAGAAGGTCGTTAAACCCAAAATCAGTTGCAGCTTATATACGATTTCTTTCAAAAATGTAGTCTTTTCCTGAAATTCATCCAGGTTCAGGGTGAACTCGGCATCTTCATTATTCCATATCCGGTCAAAATAATTCGCCACATCATGAGTAAATGAGTTGTCTGGTGGTGCAGCAACCCAGAGGTCATTTTCCAGATTGTAATCATTCATGTTTCTGGGGGTGAAGTTGGTCGATCCTCCAAGGACGATATGGTCCCCGGTGGCTTTGGCAATGTACATCATCTTGGTATGATATTGCTCCTTGGTTGTGTTATACCAGCGAATTTGTATTTTTCCATCCGATTTATCATGTAACTCAGCAGCTACAGGACGATTGGGAATGCCAGTCTTCTCCTGACCAAAGGCATTTTCGTTCGGGTCGAGTACAAGCCGTATCTCGGTTCCCCGTTTCGAGGCTTCAAGCAGTGCATCCAGTACTTTGGGTGAAGCGATGTAGAACATGCCCATCCACAAGATGTCACCTTTTGCCGATTGATTAATCTCATGGAGCAC
Source organism: Paenibacillus sp. OK060 (assembly GCF_900101205.1). Lineage (NCBI taxonomy): Bacteria > Bacillati > Bacillota > Bacilli > Caryophanales > Paenibacillaceae > Paenibacillus > Paenibacillus sp. OK060. The sequence goes on along the minus strand of NZ_FNFR01000003.1, from coordinate 167,953 downwards.
TGCGTCATTCACTTTGCCCTCGGTCAGATAGCGAATTCGCAAATCTCCTTTATTCGGGTCTGTGGTAGGAGCTGTATAGGAAGGAATTTTACCTCCACCCGAGATGTTTAGTACGGCCTGCTCGGACTGAAGAATATCTCCGATGATCGGTCCGGTTATTTCAAAAGCAATGTTCGAATGATAGGCACTGGCATCATGAACATTGCCTGAGGAGACAATAGCTGTCTTCTCGCTGACCACCACTTTGCGATGATTGGCCTTCACATTGAGCAACTTAAGGTAGGAACGCACGGTGACATCCGGTCCATCGGTTGCCATCAGGTTCGGAATCCAGCCATTGCCGGATTGTCCAAACCACTGGAAGAAGGTGCGCCAGACCGCAGAGTAGACAGGAGTGGAGTCACGTAAAGGGTCCACATCTGTGATGACCACGTGAATTCCGGCCTGCTTCATCTGCTCCAGTAACGGGTTCGGTGCGGAGTTATAGTTGGTGTTCACTTCATCCGTAATGAACCACATATCCATATCCGGTTTCTGAAGTTTTTTGGCAACCAGTGTTTCCGTAAACTCTGTGCTGATGGGTGGAAATTGCTGACCTTTGTGCTGGTAATTATTGAATAAAAACATATCAACGACGACGAACTGTTCCGCGTCCTCGATAACCTGAAGCATGCGCTGGAAGATCTGCTGTTCGTGCTCCATCTGTCCATCAGCGGATGGATAGGTCAGATCATGCAAAAACTGTACCTGATCCACCCGGTATTCAGGACTTTCATAGGCAATGCCGGATGGTAACGGTTTATAGGTCTGATAGAGCATGACGGCGATGAGCCATAGTGCCAATAGGACGAGTCCTGTTCGTATGTATGGAAATTTGCCGCGTGAAGACTTGCGGTCTGATGTCTGGCGGCGATAAGAAAACAACAATAACTCCCCTTTCTGAACGTGCTGACTTCTATTACCACCCGGATGACAACATTGACGCAGAGAGCCTGACAGATTATTTAAGTCGTCAGGAAAGGCAAAACCATTTCGATCGATTCAATCGACATGCATATGACCGTTGTGTATAATGAGTGTATTATTTTTGTGGAATGTTCGGATTTTCATATACCTGACAAAGACGGGATAAGGATTCGTTTAACCTGCGAAAGTCTGGCTATTTCAGGAAAGAAAGTGGGTAATAAGGTGTATTCCATCAAACAAGTCGCTGCCATGCTGGGTATTCCGACGGTAACGCTCCGGGCTTGGGAGAATCGGTACAGTGCGGTCACCCCTGAGCGGACGGAATCGGGTTATCGCTTGTACACGGAAGAGAATGTTGCAGATCTGCGCTGGTTAAAAGAGCAGGTGGAGCAGCACCAGACGAATATTTCGGAAGCAGTACGTATGCTCAAGGTGAACAAAACCAGTTCACATGAAGCTGCAGTGCCTACATCGTTAACGCCTCCAGTACCCACGATGGAAGAGGCTTATGTACGTATAGCCGATCAGATCTATGACTCGCTATACAACTTTCAGGGTGAACGAGCCAATGGTCTGATTGATTTTGGCTTCACCATGTACGGATATGATTCCATGTTTTATCATGTGCTGGTGCCCATTCTGGTTCGGGTTGGGGATGCATGGGAGCAAGGCAGGGCTTCGGTCGCTCAAGAGCATTTTATGACACAACTGATCTCACAGCGCTTTTATCAGTTTTTCCATCTGTTCCCGATCTATCCGCATCTGCCCAAAGTTCTGGCCTTGTGCCCGGAAGGGGAGCATCATCAGGTGGGATTATTGTTGTTCTCCCTGTTTATGCGTAAAAATGGTGCAGAAGTGCTCTATCTCGGAGCCAACACACCGGAAGAGGGGCTATTCCCAATTATCCGGGAGCAGAACATCCGATTGGTCTGTCTATCGGTTACTAGTTCCGAACTTCTTGAGCGGTGTGATCAACTCATAGGACGAATTGTGGACGAGTTCCCGCATATGCGTTTTGTACTTGGAGGCAAGGGTTATGAGCGTACAGAGAAAGCACGATATCCGCAGTGGATTATGCCTGAAGATTCATCGGATTGGCAAGCGTGGATGGAACGTGAGTATTTTGTTGAACCATCGCCTGGGCGGAGATAACTGATTCGTGTCTTTTTAAAAATGTATTTTAAAATAGAATGTATAGGTTTGGGTATACAGGACATCCTTTGACGCAAGAGCGCAGAGGGTGTTTTTTTGTATTCCAAAATATCTTATTAGAGAATTTGACCAGTCGGTCATTTTTTGATTTAATAAGTTGTATAATATTTGTACTACATTTGTATAATGTTTTTGCGTTTACCCGCTTGAACTGTTCATGGGCGGTTTAATAATAGGTTAAAGACTATAGTCCTAGAGATAGTTCTTAACATAGGAAAGGTGAGTGGCATGATACCGAATCAGCAACGTAAACGTGCAGCTGTCATTGGTGCAGGTCCGGGTGGACTTGCAGCAGCGATGTTATTGTCCGGCCAGGGGTACGAAGTAGATGTATATGAGAAACAGCCAGTCATCGGGGGACGTTCTGCCAGACTGGAGCTGGGTGAATATCGATTCGACCGTGGTGCCACATTTTTAATGATGCCGCAGTTGATTGAAGAGATGTTCGACGTTGTAGGACGCAAGCTATCAGACTATGTGGAGATGAAAGAGCTGACTCCGCTGTATGCCCTAAATTTCGGTGATAAGGTGTTTACGCCTTCTCGTAATCGTGAAGATACAGCTGCACAGATCAAGGAGCTTTTCCCCGGCAACGAGGACAATTACCTTCGGTTCATGCAGGAAGAGGAAGTGAAGTTTGGCAAAGTCATGCCTTTGCTGCGCAGGCCTTTTGGCAAGCTGGCAGATTATTTGCGAAAAGATGCCATGACAGCTCTGCCGAAACTGGACATTAACAATACAGTTTACGGCATTCTGTCCCGCTATTTCACAGATGAGCGCTTGCGCTGGGCATTCACGTTCCAATCCAAATACCTCGGCATGTCCGCTTGGGATTGCCCGGGTACGTTTACGATTCTGTCATTCATTGAGCACCACTATGGTTTGTTTCACCCTATTGGAGGCGTCAATCGCGTATTTCAAGCCATGGCTGATGTAGTTGAAGAATATGGAGGAAGAATACATACATCCTGTCCAGTTAAACAGGTCATTGTTCGCAATGGTCGTGCAGAAGGCGTTTTGCTTGAAAATGGAGAACGCATTGAAGCGGATCATATCGTTGTTAATGCAGACTTCGCGCATGCCGTGAACCATCTGTTTGAACCAGGCGTACTCAAGAAATATACACCGGAGAAAATGAAGCGTAAAAAGTACTCTTGCTCCACAGCCATGCTGTATCTGGGCGTGGACGGTGAATTGGATTTACCGCATCATTCGATCTATTTTCCCGAGGACTATCGACTGAACGTCGACGAGATTACGAAACACAAAGTGTTATCTACGGATCCATCCCTATATATTCATAACCCTTCCAGACTCGATTCGACGCTCGCACCGGAAGGGAAATCTGCATTATATGTTCTCATGCCTACGCCGAACCTTACCGGAGACATCGATTGGGAGGTAGAACGGGAGAATGTGCGGGAGGCGATGATGAAGCGGATGGAATCGATTCCTGAGTTGTCAGACATCCGCAGTCGTATTGAAGAATCCATGATGTTTACACCGCTGGATTGGCAAAATGAACTCGACGTGTACCGTGGAGCAACATTTAATATGGCTCACAATCTTGGGCAGATGATGTATCTGCGGCCGCATAACCAGTTTGAAGAGTTGAAAAGGGTATGGCTGGTGGGCGGCGGAACGCATCCGGGCAGTGGATTGCCGACCATTTTTGAATCAGCTCGAATCAGCGTGAAGCTGATCCAGGAAGAGGACGCTCGCAAGCGCTCGAAACCATCCTCGTATGTGAAAACGGCGGAAGCGGGAGGCCATTCATGAAACGGGCAGCCATCGTAGGTGCAGGCATTGGCGGTCTTACTTCAGCATTGCTGCTGAATAAACAGGGTTGGGACGTAACGGTATACGAACGGGGTTCCAGAGTTGGAGGTCGTATCGGCTACGAGCAGGAAGGGGAATATCGGATCGATCAAGGCCCGACCATCGTACTTCTGCCCGAGATGCTGCTTGGCATTTTGGAGGAAGCGGGGGTGGATCGTTCGAAGATTGAGCTGCTGCGTTGTGATCCATTGTACAGGGTTCATTACAGCAGCGGACGTGTGATGACCAAAATGACGGCACGTGAACAGCAGGCCGAAGAGATTGAACGTCTCTTCCCTGGAGAAAGCCAGGGATTCTCGAAATTTATGAAAGATATGGACACGCTGTTTCCGGCGGGACGGGCTGCGTTTCTGGAACAGGCTTTTCCACGAAAAAGGGATTTCTTCACTCCGTCTCTGATGTCCCTGATGGGCCGATTACGTGCTCACAAAAGTGTACGGAAGGCTGTAGGCGATTATTTTCAGCATGAGGAACTGCTGGATGCATATTCGCTGCAAAGTCTCTATATTGGAGGATCTCCCTTCGGCACGCCGGGTATTTATTCCCTGCTTCCTTATGCAGAGCATGAATATGGCATCTGGATGGTGAAAGGTGGCTATGCTGCATTACCTGCCATACTGGAACAGGAACTGATATCACGAGGTGGTCGGGTGGTGCTGAACACGGAAGTGACGGGACTGAATATTAAAAATGGTGTATGCGAAGGTATAGAAACTGCCGCAGGCGCAGAAAATGTGGATGCAGTTATCTACAATGGCGATTTCCCCCACCTATCGGGTCTGCTGGGTCAGACGAGTGAATTTTCACGCAAACGAAAGCCATTTCGCCCCTCATCAGGATGTGTGTTGATCTATGCGGGCGTAGACAAAACCTGGGATGATGCAACGACGCATCAGTTTTTCCTGCCTCCAAGTCTGGACGGCAGTCTGCGGGAAGTGTTCGACCAGCGCCGCATTCCGGCGAAGTCCTCTTTTTATGTATTCAATCCGGCAGCATTGGACGAGACGGCAGCTCCGCCAGGTCAGAGTGTGTTGTACTTCCTCATTCCGGTGCCGGATGCCGATGGTGTCGACTGGTCTCGGGAGAGCGAAGCGCTGGCAGAACGAGTGTTGGAAGAAGCGGAACAACGCGGATTTCCGGGACTTCGTGAAGCAATCAAGTGGAAAAAAATACGTACTCCCGCTGACGCTGAGCGTGACGGGCTGTATGGCGGCGGCAGCTTTGGCATCGCACCCGTACTGTTTCAATCCGGTGTATATCGTCCGCAACCGAAGCCATTCCCGGAAATCCGGGGACTGTATGCGGCAGGAGCTTCTGTACATCCGGGAGGCGGGGTTCCTATTGTGATGCAAAGTGCACGGATGGCAGTGAATTTACTGACGAAGGAGATGGAAACATGAATGAAGCGATTTTGAACAAGTGTGAGGAATTAATGCAAAAGGGCTCGTCATCTTTTTATCAAGCCTTCAGAGGTCTGCCCAGCCCACGCCGCGAGGCCGTGTACGTGATCTATGCCTTTTGCCGCATGATCGATGACAGTGTAGATGAGCCGGAGCAGTCGCCCTATACGATTCATGAAATCCGCAATCTGTTCAATCAACTGGAAGAAGCGGAAGGACATTTTATTTGGCCGGCATTACGATGGCTGTTTACGAGTTTCCCTCATTTGGACAAGGGGCCTTTCTTCCGTCAAATAGACGGACAATTAACTGATCTTAAAGTCACACATTATACAACGATGGAGGAACTGGAACAGTATTGTTATCTGGTTGCCGGAACCGTCGGCGAGATGTTGCTGCCTGTATTGCGAGATGACAATGGTACAGACGTGGCTATGAACGGGATTGCGCTGGGCAAAGGTATGCAGATCGTCAATATTATCCGTGATGTGGGCGAAGACCGGGCAAGAGCCCGCCGCTATGTTCCGCTGGAGTTGATGGAGAAGCATGGATATTCCGAACAGGATTGGGCTAACGGTGTTGTTGACGAAAGGTTTAAAGCCATCATTCATGAATTAAAAGCAGCTGCGCTGGGCTGGTTCCGTATCGGTATGGACCATCTGGATACGTATCCAACCGAAAGTGCATTTGCCATTGAGCTGGCTGCAGCCTTTTATTCGACTATTCTGCATGCGGTTGAGCGCAACGACTATGACGTGTATACGAAGCGTGCATTTGTTAGTGATGAACTGAAACTGGAGATGCTGGGTGCCATTGTGAAACGTTATCCAATGCTGGCTTACCAAGCCTCCCGCACGGCGGTATCCTGATGGTTCAGGGCCTGTACTGGGCGTGGTACTTCATCGGAGCGGTACTGATGCTGACAATCGGTGTTCCGGATGTACTGTCCTTCTCCAACGGTTTGTTTCTAATCTTCTATGCACTGTATGTGATGGATCTGATATATCAAGGACGGAAACGGACAGGGTTGTCCGACCAGTCAGTCATTTGGATGAAACCTGGACTCTGGCTGGTTTCCTTTATTATATGGCTGGGTGGCATGGGGGTAGAATGGGTCGGCGTGCATACACACTGGCCCTTTGGCGAGTATTCGTATTCAGACTTCTTCGGAATCCACCTGTTTAGTGTACCCGTTACATTAGGCTTCGCCTGGATTGCCGTGGTGGGTAACTCGGCTCTGCTCAGTGGCGGTGGCTCGACCTGGACCGGCAAGCTGATCCGGGCGGTTAAGACTGGATTTTGGGCCATCGTGCTCGATCTGGTGCTGGACCCGGTTGCGCATGCCAGAGGATTCTGGCAATGGCAAGCCCCAGGTGGATTCTACGGTGTGCCCTGGACCAATTACATAAGCTGGTTTGTAATGGGAGCGTTCCTCTCGTTGTTTCTTCCGGCAATGCCTTCAGATCGAAGCTCATTGCTGCGTGCAAAATGGTTATATCAGCTGTTTATTCTACTGTTTGGGTTGTTAGCTCTCAAAGAAGGAATTACAGGTAGCTTCATCATTGCTATTGTAGGTGTGCTTCTTGCTGAGGGGAGCTGGCTATATGATTCGCGCCGTAAAATCAAAACCGTTTAACCGGATTTTTTTCTTATACAATCATTATTATTTGCTGCGGAGACGTTTTCGCTCGTTTACGTTATCAGGGTCACTGGACCCGCTGCTCCCGAACAATGACTCACCCATGGACCCGGATCAACCGGTCATCTATTTCATGAACCACAGCTCGTGGTGGGATGGTCTGCTGCTCTATCATGCATCTCAACAGACTTCCCGAGGCGATCATTATGTCATGATGGAAGAAGAGCAGCTGCGACAATATGCCTTTTTCCGCAAACTTGGCGCGTATTCAATCAATAAGGAGAATGCATCCAGCATTCGAACCTCCTTGCAATATACGACCGAGCTGCTTCACTCCGGCAAAAGGGTCTGGATCTTTCCCCAAGGGGAAATTCTGCATCAGGATGCCAGGCCAATCGAGTTTCGTCCAGGCATTGGTTTGCTGTTACGCCGCTCTCCACGCACCGTAGCTGTACCTGTGACTTTGTGCCATGGCATGGTTCAACATGATTTACCGGAAGTATCGATGCAGGTGGGTGCGCCTGTAATAGAAAATTGGAAGACATGGAAGAGTGACGAGATTGCCACCAGATTGAGCAGGGTGCTGGAGCAGCAGTTGAATGACCATAAATCAGAGCTGGTACGCATCGGGCAGGGGAGTTTACCGGGCGCTTTTCCACTGATTCGTCATGTACGTTCTACGAGTGAAAAATACGATGCGGCACGAAAGCGGGTGAACCGTTAGCGATGAGTGCATCTGAAATAGGATGGATTATACTGACTTGTGTACTGGGCGTTCAGGTGGTGTTTGCAATATGGAACGTCACCTGTCTGCCCAAAGTGCGTTCATTCAACGCAGATGAATTGAAAAATAAGGATATCCTGGTCTCTGTACTGATTCCTGCCCGCAACGAGAAACTGCACATTCAAGGATGTCTAGAAAGTGTGCTTGCCAGCGATACATCCGGATTTCGAATGGAAGTACTGGTGCTGGATGATCGCTCGGAAGATGAGACCGCAGCTATAGTTCAAGCAATTGCCGATTGTGATCCACGTGTGCGCCTGCTGCATGGCGTGGAACTTCCCGTAGGCTGGATGGGAAAATCTCATGCTTGTCACCGACTGGTACAGGAGGCCAAGGGTGAATGGTTTATGTTCGTGGATGCCGATGTACGCTTGGAACCGCAAGCCATCCGGCAGACTATTGCTGCGGGGTGTGAGCAGGGCGGCGGCCTGGTAACGGGATTCCCCTATCAGGTGACGAAGACCTGGATGGAAAAGCTCGTTGTGCCTATGATGGTGTTCACCATCATCAGTCATCTTCCCATTTTCATGATACGCAGATCATCCAATCCGATGTTTGTAGCCGCTACTGGGGCGTTTTTGCTCATTCACCGTTCCAGTTATAAGGCCTCGGGTGGACATGCTGCAATTCAGGCTGATCTGGTCGATGACATGAGTCTGGCGAAGGCGGTTAAGCGTGCGGGACATCCAGTCATGCTGGCCGATGTTCATGATGTAACGAATACACGAATGTACCAGAATGGTGCTGAAGTGTGGAACGGGTATAAGAAAAACATGTACGAAGGTATGGGGCGCAAAGATGTGCTGCTTTTAGGCACGATGCTGATGTATACACTGATGTATATTGTGCCTCCCCTCGGTCTGATTATCGGTTTGTTGTCGGGCAATGCTACATCCATCATCTATGGTCTTGTGGGAACCGTGCTCGGGATGGCAGGCAAAAGGGTATCGGATTACGCTGGAGGACAACCCTGGTGGCTAGCTTTCCTGCAGCCGATTAGTATGGCCTGTGTCATTGCGATCGGCATCGCTTCCTGGCAGGCAGGTCGTTCTGGCAAGGGGTATGTATGGAAGGGTAGGCGGTACAGTTGAAGGGTAACGTCATTATTATCGGAGCAGGATTTGGAGGTCTATCGTGTGCCATTCGTCTAGCTTCGCAAGGAGTGAGGGTCACCATTCTGGAGCGGCAGGAGCGGGCCGGTGGAAAGCTGCAACAGATTGAGCAGGATGGATATCATTTTGACCGGGGGCCAAGTACGATCACGATGCCCGCAAGCTTCCGTTCCGTCTTCGATCACGCAGGTGTGGAGATGGAGGATTACGTTCAGTTGTATGAGCTGGAACCACGTACACGTAATAGTTTTGCAGATGGGACCGTGGTCGATTTGTCGGGCAATCGAGGGTGGATGAAGGAGCAGATTGCTGCCTACAGCCCGGAAGATGCGGCTCGTTATGATGCATTTATGGATGAGTCTGCTGCGCTGTATGCGGAAGCTAATCGTCATTTTCTTGGAAAGCTACTGTTGTCGCCAAAGGATAAATATAATCTTCGAATGCTGCGCAGTCTGCTGCGCGTACGACCTACAGTGAAGCTGGATAAGCTGCTGCGTTCTTATTTCCAACACCCTCATACCCTTGCGATGTTCGGTCGGTATGCTACCTATGTTGGGTCATCACCATATCAGGCGCCTTCAATCTTTGCCATGATGGGTCATGTGGAAGCAGAAGAGGGCATCTATGGGGTCAAGGGTGGAACCTATCAACTAATAGAAGCAATGACACGGCTTGCACAGGAAAAAGGGGTGGAGATCGTTACTGGCATCGAAGTCCGGCAAATTGTTGTCAGGAATGGCAAAGTGGCAGGTGTGGATACGGATCAGGGCTTCCGGGAAGCTGATCAGGTTGTTGCCAATGGAGATGTGCTCAGCGTCAATCGGCTGCTGCTTGCGCCAGAATATCGCAAACAGATGAGCGATGAGCGAATTCGCAAGTATGAGCCGTCGATTTCGGGGTTCGTGACACTGGCTGGTGTGCGGAGACAGTATGAATCCCTGCTGCACCATACCGTCTTTTTCCCGGAACGGTATGAACCGGAGTTTGACCATATTTTCCGTGACCGAAAAATGCCTGCCGATCCGACGATCTACATCTGTTATTCCGGTTATTCGGAAGCGGGTATGGCTCCGACAGGAGCGAGCAATCTGTTCATTCTGGTGAACGCTCCGTATTTGTCGGACTCATGGAATTGGGGTGAACAGATGGACCGTTACGGTGAATTGGTGTTGGAGAAGCTGGCCGAGCGGGGAATTATGGGATTGAAGCAGTCGGATGTGCTGATCCGGTACACACCTCAACATATAGAACGGGATACACTCGCCCATCAAGGGTCGATCTACGGCATCTCGTCCAACTCCGTGAAGCAGACCTTCATGCGTCCCGGCAATAAAAGCAAGGATGTACAAGGGCTGTGGTACGTGGGCGGAACAACGCATCCGGGCGGTGGAACACCGATTGTGACATTGTCCGGGCAGCTTGTTGGAGCGCAGCTTGCATCGGAAATCGTAAAGTAATTTATAGAAGAGATTCATCTAACAGAATGACTGACCCAACCTCCAAATATCTAGTTATCAAATATATGTAGAACCTCGAAACTCAAGTTATTATTGGGTTTCGGGGCACCCTTTCCATTGCTGGGCCGGAACGTTATACTGGTAGAGTTGACGCGCTGAGTGGGAATATCATTTATAATATAGATCCAAATCATACCGTTTGTACGTTACATAATAAGAATTAATATTTCTGAGAATCTCTCTGCTGTATCGGGCAAATCCTGAACGGAACCTAGCCCACGCTGGCAATGATCCTGTCCATCAGCACTATTCTCACATAAGGAGGTCTCATCATGAATGAACAAGAGCGAGCCGGCAAACGGCTGCTTCCCGAGGTGGCTACGGGGGAACGGAAGCTGGAGCATGTGCGCCTCTGTCTTGAAGAGAATGTGGCAGGAGAAGGGGTAACCAGCGGAATGGAGCGATATGCTTTTCGTCATAACCCGTTACCTGAATTGAATTTTGAAGAGGTAAGTCTGGAGACTTCGTTTATTGGTAAAAGGGTGCGTACACCCTTGCTCATCAGTTCGATGACGGGTGGAAGCAAAACAACGGGTGCCATTAATGAGCGGCTTGCCCGTGTGGCAAACGCCCGAGGCTGGGCACTCGGCGTAGGTTCGATTCGGGCTGCCGTGGAACAGCCCGAACTGGCAACCACCTTTGATGTGCGGCGCTGGGCACCGGATATTCCGGTCATCGCGAACCTTGGCGCGGTGCAGCTGAATTATGGCTTCAACACTGCTGATTTCCAGCGGGCCGTTCAGATTGCTGGCGCAGATATGCTGGTGCTGCATTTGAACAGCTTGCAGGAGATCTTCCAGCCTGAAGGCAATACCGATTTTAGCGGGTTACTTCATCGGATCGAGGAGCTGTGCCGTCAATTGGACGTGCCTGTTGGCGTGAAAGAAGTGGGTTTCGGCATCGATGGCGTGACGGCACAGCGATTGTACGAAGCAGGTGTGGCTTTTATCGATGTGGCTGGAGCAGGTGGCACCAGCTGGGTGCAGGTCGAAAAGTTCCGAAATTCGAATCCGGTACGTCGTGCGGCAGCAGAAGCTTTTGCCGACTGGGGCATTCCGACAGCGGAGTGCATTCAGGAAGTGAGAGCGGTAAACCCGGAAGGTGTTCTGATTGGTAGCGGTGGATTGTACACTGGCGTGGATGCGGCCAAAGCCCTTGCGTTAGGTGCAGATCTGGCTGGGTTCGGCCGATCTCTGCTCGAATCCGCGGTTGCTTCCGATGATGCGCTGAATGAGCGGCTGGAACAGGTTGAATTCGAGCTGCGTACCGTCATGTTTGGCATTGGTGCAGGGCGGATCGAGGATTTGAAGCAGACGTCGCGTCTGGTGGAACGGCGTTAGTCCGGGGACAGAAATGCAGGTGCGAACCCCAAGTTCGTATAATTTTCCTGAGGGATTCGCATCTCTATCACATGCTGTTTCAACATAATCAGAAGTCAGTGAAAAAACCAAAAAAACCATCCAAAGTAAAAGTGGACGGTTTTTTTGGTGTCTCTTTATAGTGTGACATTCCGCTCTATTGAGAATGCTTAGCCCAGTTTGTTTTTTTACTCCTTATCGTTATCCGGTATGTACTCTAACACATCTGTAAGAGTGTAGTCATTTCCTGTCATTGTCCGCAGAGTGTTTACAATATTTAAGGTATCTAAATCAAGCCTTTTCGTTTTTCCTTCGCACAAATCATATATAAGATTGGGTCTGACTTTTGCTTCCCTAGCCAGTGCATTTTTCGTGACGCTGGCGCCCCTTTGGAACCATTTCTAAAAAAATTGGGCAATGCAGATAAGTATTTTTATATTAAAAGTAAATTATTTACAAGTAAAATATTGATATAAAATTCAAAAATATAGTATAATTTTATTGACCATTGCTTAATTTTGCTTGGAAAGGTGGTGTACCTTTGAACTCAGTAGCCACAATACGTGATCATTTAGCAGATTATTTAAAAACTAACCATATGACACTCAATCAATTTTCTGAGATATCGGGAATTAACTCAGGAACGTTGAGTGGTACGCTGAACGGGCTGCGTCCCATAGGCATGCAGCAGTTGGATCGACTTACTATCGGGATGGGTTTAACTGAGGGTTACTTCTATGAATTATACATAAATGAGTGTTTTGTACATACAAGTCCGGATTGGAGAAGACTTGGGCCTTTTCTATACCGTTGTGCCGAACTCGGTAAGGTCGATTTTATGGAAGAAGCTGTTAATCTAATTATGGATAATCTTTCCTACGCACCCCTTTTATTCGAGTTGGCCGAGCAGTTATATCGTGAAGGGAAGCTGGAAGCGGCCAGGCCCTTATATCGTTGTGTAGCTGAAAGCGAGAAAATGCAACACTCCGAACGATTGGCTCTAAGTCAGTATCGTTTGTTCACGATCGGGCTTTCCAAGGATCAGATGAGCAATCTTACACTTGCTACGCAGTTTGAGTTTTTTGTAGATCGGCTTGACGAGCCTTATCAGCTGGATGGATTGAACGATCTGATTAATGTGTATGCTTCGTTGCGCCGATGGGATAAGGTGAAGAATCTTGCTGACAAGTTAAAGTTAAAGGCAATGATCCATTATGAGTTGTATAAAACAGTGAGAGAAGAGGAGGATAAACCTAAAAAGCAGTTTGTTTTTTACGTTTTGTACTCATATTTGGCTCTTGGAGAAGCATGTTTCTATTATGAAGAATATGAAAAAGCACTTCAATATGTCTCTTTGTACACCGATTATAGCTGGGTAAATGATCCGAGCGACGAGGAAATCGTTGTTATTCGTCAGTTCGAGGAATGGGCAGAAGGCAACCGATATCTATATGAATTAATGTCAGGTAAAACAGAGGTTATCCAAACTTATATGGACTACATTTCTGAGAGAGAGAACGAGATTTTCCCTGCTTTATGTGCAATTGTGAATGCTGCGAATCGGTTTGATATTAACATTAATCCAGTTTTAGAAACATATGACTCTTATTTCATGTACCAAGAACAGAGTAGTCGTATTGGAAAAATCAGCGAGCAATATACGAATGATCAATATGGTACTTTGCTTGTGGGCCTAGGTACATACTATTTAAAACACCAAGATTATAACAGAGGATTTGAGTTAACTCTTAGCGGTTTGGATTTTGCAATTAAAATTAAGAATAAAGATAGTATTCTAGAGTGTATAAAATTATTTGAAGAATTTCGATATTGTGCAGTTGAAGAAGCTAAATTGCGATACAAAAAATTGATTCGGGAGGTCTGAATAAAAATGAAGATGAAATTGGCACTATTGATATTTACATGTAGTATTGCGGTAGGAGTAATTATTCCTACTACTCAACCCATCCCTGCTGAAATAGACCATCCAGCAATCATGACAACTAATGGTCATGGCATGGGAAGTTAATCAACATTTCTGAAAATACGCTTTTTTAATATGAGCTGCTCCCTCAAGTAGAATGGTGAATTGCCTACTTTGAAGGGAGCTTTTTCGTGTTGGAGTTCGCCTGATTCCCCACTAATTAGCAGAACGGACTAAAATGTTACAACAGGGAGGGGTGAATATGGATTGTGGTAAGCTCAAGTTGCAGATCGAAGCAGCGAGACAAAAGCTTTATCAACTAAAGACGGACTATAATGGAGATTTGCTCCATCCTCATGTTATACAGCAATCTATGGTCCTGGATGATCTAATTAATCAATATAATCAAGTTAAAATAAAAAAGCCGATGGAATAATCCAATCGACTTTGGGCGAGAACTTTGGCGGGTCGCTCGCCCCTATATTTTAACATAAGTTCATGGTGCGAAGTATCGTTATTACATACATTCCTCTTTCACAGTTATCGTTTCATTAGTTACAGTCACATAGGAGTTGCCAGATAAGTATTCGGTATAGCCGCATACCGTTTTGTTATAGGTTTCACCACGGCTGTTCGTAAACTCCAGATAGACGGATCCTTCACCGGAGAGTTGCAGCTGTGGAGCGAACTTCACTTGTTCCCCGCTGGGGACTGCTTTATTTAAGTTGTATATAGTACCCTCATTGTTTGTATTGAACGAGTCAACGCCGCTGCTCACGCGTGTTGTAATATTTGAAAGATCATAGTCGGACTGATTATGAATCGTGATCCTTAAATGTCTGAAGGGGTCCAGCGCCTGGTAAACCATAGAAATAACTAATCCAATGAAGAGAATCACTGTAGATAGGATGATTATTTTCCTTTTTGAAAAGGGACGACGCGTATTCATAAGTAATCTGCTCCTTTCTTTCATATAGATATAAACAGAGTGAGGTAACTAAAAGTTGTAAAGGATTTGGCTTGTATTACATCATGCAGACCATGGTATAACAAGATACAATACTATAGAGTGCAAAAAGATCATACATAGAACACTCGAACTAGGAGGGAACCAATGGAACTGATCCCCATGAATCAAGAAGAATATAGAAATTTCCGTATTCGCTCGATTAAAGATTTTGCAGAAGAGAAAGTGGAGGCGGGTACTTGGGCTGCAGAAGAGGCGCAGGGACTTGCGGAGGCGTCCTACGACAAATATTTACCTGAGGGGCTGAATACACCGGGTGCGTACCTCTATAATTTGGTGCATGCCGTGGACGGGAATGTGGGTTATATCTGGTTTAACGTTACAGATAACCGCCGTGGCAAAGATGCTTTTTTGCTGGATGTTGTGGTCGAAGAAGCCTATCGGGGCAAGGGTTATGGTACAGAGACGATGGAGGCGCTTGAAAAGGAAGCCTTGAGCCTTGGCGTGGATCGCATTGGTCTACATGTCTTTGGACATAATGTGCGGGCAAGCAGCCTGTATCGCAAGATGGGGTATGAGGTAACGGATCTGACGATGTACAAGGAAATCAAAGGGTAAAACTAAAATCGGATAATCTAAGTCAAACGTATGATCTACGCAAAACGAATCATCCGCAGTAACCAGGGATTTGGGGAAGCGGATGGCGCTCTGGTCGAATTGGCGAAGTTCCTTGATGCCTTGGGGTTTGTCATATATAATGTATAGGATTATCCATACCGAACAAGTAATCAATGAGGAGTTGTCATATACATGGCTTTGAAAGCTGGAATCGTGGGCTTGCCTAACGTTGGTAAATCCACACTGTTTAACGCAATTACACAAGCTGGTGCCGAATCGGCAAACTATCCGTTCTGTACGATTGACCCTAACGTGGGGATCGTTGAAGTACCGGACGAGCGTTTGGACAAATTGACAGAACTCGTTGTACCGAAAAAAACGGTACCAACGGCGTTTGAATTTGTAGATATTGCAGGTCTTGTTCGCGGTGCGAGCAAAGGCGAAGGTCTTGGTAACAAGTTCCTTGCCCACATTCGTGAAGTAGACGCCATTGTACACGTGGTACGCTGCTTTGTAGACGAGAACATCACACATGTCGATGGCAAAATTGATCCGGTAAGCGACATCCAAACGATCAATCTGGAGCTGATCCTTGCCGATATCGAGAGTGTCGAGAAAAAAATCGATCGCTCCAAGAAAAACATGAAGGGCGGCAACAAGTCAGCTGCTCAGGAAGTGGAAGTACTGGAGAAAGTGAAGGCTGTTCTGTACGAAGACAAACCAGCACGCAGCATGGAGCTTACGGACGAAGAGCGTCTGATCGTGCGCGATCTGCATTTGCTTACCCTGAAGCCTGTTCTGTACGCAGCCAATGTAGCTGAGGACGAAATCGGTGATGTGGCGAACAATGCTTATGTGCAAAAAGTAAGAGAATTCGCAGCTGCTGAAAATGCAGAAGTGGTGCCGATTAGTGCGAAAGTGGAAGAAGAGATCTCGGAGCTGGAAGGCGAAGATAAACAAATGTTCCTGGAAGAACTCGGTATCGAGGATTCCGGTCTGAACCTGTTGATCAAAGCTGCTTACAAATTGCTGGGTCTGTACACGTACTTCACAGCAGGCGTACAGGAAGTTCGTGCTTGGACGATCCGTAAGGGTACAAAAGCACCTGGCGCAGCGGGTGTCATTCACACCGACTTCGAGCGCGGATTCATCCGTGCAGAGGTTGTTTCCTACGACGATCTGGTTGCTGCCGGTTCCATGAACGGTGCGAAAGAACGCGGACAACTTCGTCTCGAAGGTAAAGAGTATGTTGTAAGCGACGGCGATGTTATGCATTTCCGCTTCAACGTCTAATCTGGATAATCTAGATAAGAAAACATACTTGAATATACGAGTATAACAGCTCTGTCGTCTTCTAATGAAGATGGCAGGGCTTTTTACATATTGCAGAATAATTTTCAATAAGCTTAAGACAATCGACAATAAATTTGTCTGTATCTCCTGTACATTTACTGGATTGTTTACTCGCTCTGGATATAATAAAAGGAAGAAGGCTCATGGGAGATGAGCTCTTATACTCTTATAGCGGTTGCAAATCAATCTCGTTGCTTAAAATAAAGTAAATCAAAATTTGGATGTAGCTGCTGCAAACAGTTGCTATTCAGGAGCATAAGAATATGCTATAATTAAGAGTCGTATACCTATGTTAAATTTCTCGCTCAGCTTAATGAGTTGAAGCGGGTTTGACACCGGGTACGCGATTTCTTTTATATAACTTAAAAGTAAAGGATTTGATGACGTTGTAGCGATGTTATACGTCGATCATAAAATGAATGTTACGGTCAGGGATTTCTGAGAACTCCGTGCCTTGTGAAATATAAATGGTCTGATAACGCATGAATGAATTGAATGCCTATCGGAATCGAATGAATGTTGAAATGCTGGAACGAAAATAATGCGTGAGGTGACTATACATGTTTGATAAATTACAGGCGTTAGCCGACCGTTACGAGAAACTCAGCGAGCTGCTGTGTGACCCCGATGTAGCAAGTGACAACAAGAAGCTGCGGGAATATTCCAAAGAGCAATCGGATCTGCAGCCTACCTATGAAGCGTACAATGAGTACAAACAAGTGAGCCAGGATCTTGAAGCTGCGAAAGAAATGCAGGGCGAGAAGCTGGACGACGAAATGCGTGAAATGGTCAAAATGGAAATTGATGAACTGAGCACTCGCCAGAAAGAACTGGACGATCTGATTCGTGTTCTCATGCTGCCCAAAGACCCGAATGATGATAAAAACGTCATCGTTGAAATTCGTGGAGCTGCTGGTGGGGATGAAGCGGCGTTGTTTGCAGCGGATCTCTATCGGATGTATACACGTTATGCTGATACGCAAGGCTGGCGCGTGGAACTGATGGACGTTAACACAAATGATTTGGGCGGATTCAAAGAGGTCGTATTCCTCATTAATGGACGCGGCGCGTACAGCAAAATGAAATACGAAAGTGGCGCACACCGTGTGCAACGTATTCCTACAACGGAATCCGGCGGTCGGATTCATACGTCTACTTCGACAGTAGCCGTTATGCCTGAAGCCGAAGATTTCGATATTGAAATCCATGATAAAGATATCCGTGTAGATACGTTCTGTTCCAGTGGTGCCGGTGGACAATCGGTTAATACCACGAAATCGGCTGTACGGGTAACTCACGTTCCAACGGGAATTGTGGCTACGTGTCAGGATGGTAAATCCCAGAACTCGAATAAGGAAAAAGCATTGCAGGTTCTGCGTACGCGTATCTTCGATATGATGCGTCAGGAAGAAGAAGCGAAAATTTCGAGTGAACGGAAGAGCAAAGTGGGTACAGGTGACCGCAGTGAGCGGATTCGTACCTATAATTTCCCGCAAAGCCGTGTTACGGATCACCGTATCGGATTGACGATGCACAAGCTGGATCAAATCATGAATGGTGAGATTGCTGATATCGTGTCTGCACTGACGATTGCCGAGCAGACGGATATGATGGATAGAGGAGAATAATGCTGTGACCCGCGCGCAGTTTGTCATGACGCCGGAACAGAGTTGTCGGGAAGCCTTCGTGGAGGCTTCCTCTTTTTTGGAGAAGTGCGGCGTGTACGAGCCGCACAACAATGCCCGGCTGCTGCTGGAACATGTACTCGGCCGCGAAGGGGCCGCGTACTATATGATGCAGCCGGAGCCCTTTCCCAGCGAGCTTCGCAGCCGCTGGGAAGACGCCGTCACGCGCAAGGCTGCGGGTGAGCCGGCGCAGTACATTATCGGCAGCCAGGAATTCTACGGGCTGCCGTTCGAGGTCACTCCGGCCGTGCTGATCCCGCGGCCGGAGACCGAGCTGCTGGTCGAGGCTGTGCTGCGCGAAGCCGACCGCGTGTTTCCCGGCGGCGCTCCGCTCGCCGTCGACATTGGCACGGGCAGCGGGGCCATCGCAGTGACGATGGCTTCGCAGCGCCCGCACTGGCAGGTAGGCGCCGGAGATATCTCGGCGGCTGCCCTGCAAGTGGCCGCGCGGAACGCGGCCGCGAACGGGGTACAGATCGACTTCCGTGAAGGCGATCTGCTGGCCCCGTTCGCCGGGGCACGGGTGGACATCCTGGTGTCCAACCCGCCTTACATCCCGGCGGCGGATATCGCCGGGTTGCAGCCCGAGGTGCGCGATCATGAGCCGCGCACGGCACTGGACGGCGGCCCCGATGGGCTGGGGCCGTACCGCATCATGCTGGAGCAGCTGGTGCTGCTGCCTGCACCGCCGCAGATCATCGGTTTTGAGCTGGGCCAGGGTCAGGCTGGGGACATCGCAGCTCTGCTTGAATCGGCCGGATATTGGCCGGAGATTATCGTCGTGCCGGACCTTGCAGGCATAGAACGGCATGTACTGGGTGTTCGTACTTCGGAACAGGTGACGAAAATGTAAGGTTCCACGGGTTTTCTTTTTGACGTGAAATCCTCTACAATGAGATATACCGAAGATTGCTGAATGCTTGGAGGAACATAACTACATGCTGCATAAATTCAAAAAAATAGACTATTCGATTGTTTTTATATTGCTCATTCTGATGGCTATTAGTATTTTGTCGATTTATAGTACCACCTTCGGCCGACCGAAGTGGGAGGCTTATCCCCAGAAAGCAGTAATTTTTTACATTATCGGTTTTATTGTGTTTTTCGGAATGTCTATGATTAACTACAAATTGATCATTAAAAATTACCTATACATTTATGGCGTGGGCATGATACTGCTTATTCTTGTTATGTTTATCGGTAAGGAGTACTACGGGGCTCAAGGATGGTTATCCATATTTGGCCTGAGCTTGCAGCCTGCCGAGCTATTCAAACTATGTCTGATTGTCTTCCTGTCAGCGCTTCTGGCAAGGAAGAAAAACAGGCCGTTGTTTTTTGGACGAGATGTCATCCCGATCTCACTCTGTGTGCTTCCCCCGTTGTTGCTCGTCTTGCTTCAAAATGACTTGGGGAATGCGCTGAGCTATGTCGTTATCCTGGTGGGGCTTCTATGGATAGGCAATATCAAATTCACGCATGCCCTGATCGGGTTTGTCATAGCGGTGACCGCTTTGATCGCTGGAACACAAGCGTATATTCATTATCATGATGAAATTGTGAAATTTCTGAAGGACATTGGTCGCTCTCACTGGGCAGATCGTTTCGACCCCTGGCTAGTACCGGATCAGACGTCAAGGGATGTGCTCTGGCAGACCTACAATGCCAAGTTGGCTATAGGCTCTGGAGGTATTAGCGGTAAAGGATACATGGAAGGTACCACGATTCAGTCGAATCGGGTGCCGCTGGCCTACGCGGACTCGATCTTTGTGCAGATTGGTGAAGAATTTGGTTTTGTTGGAGCATCGGTGCTGCTGCTGCTCTACTTTATCTTGATTCACAGGCTGGTGCTGATTGCACTGGAATGTAGGGATAGGGCAGGGCCATATCTCATTGTCGGTATTATAGCGATGCTGCTCTACCAGATCTTTGTCAACATTGGTCCGTTCATTGGTCTGATGCCGCTGACAGGCATTACACTGCCGTTTATCAGTTTCGGGGGAACCTCGCTTGTTCTCAACATGCTTAGTATGGGACTTGTGATGAGTATCAAAGTGCATACAGAAGAGAACGAGGATATTCTCGGTTCCGCAGAACAGCCAAGCATTACGGAGTTGGTATTGAAACTATTTAAACGCAAATCAACGCAACAGGAGCAATAGTCTTTATCCTAGGACAGACTCTTTGCAAATGAATACGGTATAAGTTAACCCTGAAATCAACAGATCGGAGTAAGACAGATCTGTGGGTTTCAGGGTTTTTCGTTGTTTTGTTTGACGGATTTCCATTTTCTCCTCCAATTCTATACAATGGTAATATTAAAGACTAATGGAAATAATTAATGGGTATTGAGCCTCAGGGGGATACGTGGGAACATGCTGAGAATGCTGAAGAAGATGGACGGGGTTATTCTGTTTGTGTTGCTGCTGCTTATGGTCATGAGTGTATTTACGGTGTACAGTGCGATTCAGTCCGATCCGAAATTGGGCAATCATCATATCAAAACCTTACAGTTTTACGGAATTGGATTCGTAGCCCTCATTGGTATTGGATTGGTCAATTATAAACTGTATATCCAATATGCGTTTTATATTTACGGGTTTGGGATTGTCCTGTTGATTCTTGTTAATTTCATAGGGGGCACGATCAATAATGCGAATGGCTGGATAAAGATTAATGATTATCTTTCTTTTCAACCGGCAGAGTTGTTTAAAATGATCTTGATTCTGTTTCTGGCTCATGTATTGGTCAAAAGAAAAAATTCTACGCTTCGTTTCTGGAAAGACATCGTTCCTATTGGTTTATGGACGTTCGTTCCCTTTGCACTCGTAATGATTCAGAATGATCTGGGCAACGCCCTTGGATACATCGTGATTCTGGCCGCTGTGTTATGGATAGGGAATATCAAGTTGTCGCATGCACTAATTGCTCTTGCCATTGTGGGGATAACCTTTTTTGGATTCGTCAAAGCATATACGTCATATCACGATGAGATTTTTACCTTTCTGGAAAAGGCGAACCGGGAGCACTGGGCCGAGCGAATTGATCCTTGGCTTGTACCGGACAAAGCAACGTCGAAAGCTTCCTGGCATACGAAAAATGCGGGTCTCGCCATAGGCTCGGGAGGCATAACAGGCAAAGGCTATATGCAGGGAACATCCGTCCAATCGGGGCGTGTACCGTATACGTATTCGGATTCCATTTTTGTGGTCATTGCCGAGGAGTTTGGTTTTGTAGGTGGATCTGTTCTGCTCTTAATGTATTTTATCCTCATTCATCGTATGGTGTTAATCGCTTTACACTGTAGAGACCGGGCAGGACCTGTCGTGATTGTGGGGATTATCGGCATGTTGTTATATCAGGTGTTTGAAAATATTGGTGCTTTCCTTGGGCTGATGCCGCTTACGGGCATTACGCTGCCATTTATCAGCTATGGAGGCACCTCGTTGCTCATTAATATGGCATGTATCGGGCTGGTGATGAGCATTAAATTGTATGGCCAGGAAGACGAGGACGAGCTTCTTATGGGTGAACAACGACCTACCTTATTGGAACGTTTATGGAGTATGGTCAAAAAGGAAAAGACAACAGCGTAATCTTGAACTTTGGTATGATTCATCTCTGCTATGGACATCCAGCTTCTCATTAAGAGGGGGAGTATGTTATAGAGCAGTAAGTGATTTGTTTGTTATTCTGATCTTTGCCTGCGCAGCCAGGTGAAGATCTTTTTTTTTGTTAAAAAGGCAAGGCGATCTTTGGAACTTTGAATGAATGCCAAATTTAAATTTTATTGACAAATATTTCAATTCTGTATTATCCTAATTTTAACTAGATTATATACGTATTTTACCCGCCTACTTACACTCTACACGTCAGACAGTAATCAATACTTTGAAAGTCGGTTATAAACCTACTCCTCATCCATGCAACCAGTCATGCCAATGATGAATGTAATTGTAATTTCGTTGGTGTACTTCTTCCCTAGATTATCAAAATTGTTCAGCGACAAATTTCCTTTGATATCCCATTGCCCTTCAGCTCAACGTACTATGATCCTTTTTGAGTTAGCCTATTTTTTCTGCGAATCTATGTATTCCATCCATGAATGTTCAGCGGCTCAGATTCCTTTTTTTAGAATGAAATCGATTACATTTAATTGTAAACGCTTCCTTTATTTCGAGTCTGATTGGAACAGAAAGGGTGGAAAAGCGATGTGGATCAACAAACATAGCCTTTCAGCGGCATTAACGAGAGAAGCAGCAGGGAGTACAGGGCGTGATCCTCCTGCTAACCAAAACGTAAAGCTACTGCTGAATTCCTAAAATTAAAACCCAAAGGAGAGTTAAGTGATGAACCTAAATCGAGTTGGTACGATCCCTTCATTTGTAAAAGTGTTCATGCTCTTGTTTTTATCTTTTGCACTAACCGTTTCAACATTTGCTATCGGACCGGCGAAACAAGCTGAGGCAGCTCCTCTTCCAAAGAAAATTATTGCTTATGTGGCTGGTTGGGCCAATTGGACCGCGAATGATATCAAGGCAGAACAGCTCTCTCATATCAATTACTCCTTCGCTCTAATCTCTAACGGCAAAGCAACCATTACAAACTCGGATCGTACCAAACTGCAACTTATGGTTGGACTGAAATCCAGAAACCCTGATCTGAAGGTGTTATTGTCTGTTGGGGGCTGGGGAGCTAACGGTTTTTCAGACGCAGCGCTAACAGACGCCTCACGTACAACCTTTGCCGATAGCATTGTGCAGTTGGTAACCTCCAATAATCTGGATGGTGTCGATCTGGATTGGGAATATCCGACCAACCCTGCTGCCGGTACAACTGCACGGCCACAGGATAAACAAAATTTCACACAACTGCTCTCGAAGGTGCGTGAGAAGCTGAATGCTCAAGGACAAATGAATGGCAAACAATATCTGCTGACCATTGCCGCCGGAGCGAGCAGCAGTTATCTGAATGGTGTGGAAATCAATAATATCACGCCTCTGCTCGATTGGATCAATCTGATGACTTACGATTTTCATGGAACCTGGGACGCAACCACAGGTCATCATACGAATCTGTCCGGAAGAGATATTAGTGTAACGTCTGCGGTCAATCTGTTCAGAAATAGCGGTGTTCCCGCGAATAAACTGGTTATTGGCGGAGCCTTTTACGGCCGGGCTTGGACTGGTGTTCAGAATTCGAACAATGGTCTGGACAGGCCAGCTTCGGGTGGTTTTGAACCCGACTACAACACTATTGTCAGCCAATATTTGAATAAAAACGGTTATACACGGTACTGGGACAGCAGTGCCCAAGCTCCTTATCTGTTTAATGGGAATACCTTTATCTCCTATGACGACCCGCAATCGCTCAGCCTGAAGGTGCAATATGTGAAAAACAGCAATCTGGGTGGCATCATGTTCTGGGAGTATAGCAATGACCGCTCAGGTGCGCTGCTTCAAGCCGTATATTCGGAGGTTACGGGTGGGGGCACGGTGCAGCCTCCGAATCCAAGTGGATACAACTATCTGGTTGCTCAAGCCAATCAGCAAATCATCTCTGCCGAGAACCAAGGCAATGACCAGCTTGTCGCCAATCGGACGACGGCAGGAGACTGGGAGCTTTTTGAATGGATCACGAACTCCGATGGAACGGTGTCCCTCAAGTCTAAAATCAATAATAAATATGTCACAGCGGATGTTAATGTGGGTGGTGCCCTGATCGCCAAAGCCACAACCATTCAGCAATGGGAGAAGTTCAATCGTGTGGATTTGGGTGATGGAACAATCGCGTTGCAGGCACTCGCCAATAACCTGTATGTGACCTGTGATCTGAATAATGGCGGTAAGCTTGTAGCGAGCCGAAATTCGGTTGGCGGTGCTTGGGAAGCTTTTCGGGTGAATAAGTAACCGATACACTGATATCCATGCAGCATGCCATATTGGAACACCAAGGGTAGGTTAGAGATTTAGATTTATCAAAGAAGTGCCAGCCGACAAGCGTTCCATAGGCAGGCGCTTCTTTGATTTTCGTCATACATAAAGCGAACTAACAGTCCTTTCGTTTTAAGTATTACCCGCCTATTAAAATTTTAGTAGATTTGTAATCTAGCAGGTTTACTTCCGTCTCTTCCGGGCATACTGATAGACATGAGAGAGTTACAGGGATCATGATCACGGGAGCCGAGGGGGAGAACGGAATGAGCAGAAGAATCGTGAAACAAATTGGACTTATTATTGTATGTCTTATGATGATTATTATGATGTGGGAAGGTCAGAAAACCGATGCAGCTGTGGCGGCCACAGCCATTCCCGAACAATCCATTCGTTTGCGCATTCTGGCAAACTCGGATGCAGCGGGAGATCAGTTGGTCAAACGCGAGATTCGGGACGCCGTCGTTGCCCAAATGAATGGGTGGGTAACCGAACTGGAGAATCCGCAAAGTCTGGAAGAAGCGCGTGGGGTCATCCGTCAGCATTTATCTGAAATCGAGGATCGTGTAGGAGAAGAGCTTGCCAATCGTGGCTTAACCTATTCATATCAGGTGGAACTTGGGGTTGTTCCGTTTCCAACCAAATTATATGGGGGTACCGTATATCCGGCTGGAGATTACGAAGCAGTGAGGATAACACTGGGAAAAGGCGAGGGACAAAACTGGTGGTGTGTGTTGTTTCCACCATTATGCTTCATAGATGCAGGAACAGGTGATGCGCTGGCGAAGCCTGCAACAGCATATGCAGCTGCCGTAGAGCCTGGGGACGCACAAGCATCTGTGCAGGCAGCTACACCAGAAGCGCGTTTCTTCTTGTGGGATATGGCGGTCAAATTGTGGGATTGGGTGACGGGATTGTTTGCATAACTGTATAACATGCTGCTGGATATAAGCTTTATCAGGGGACTTCGATTCAGGGGAGTGCCCTTTTGTTTTACCATAGGCTCGAGTCAAAGATCGCATGATGTTAATCGCTGGCAAGATTCAGACCGCATCCTTGGGCAGAGCAGATATGTTATAATTATAGGAATCAGAAAACATAAGCGAAGAAGGCATCTCGGAAGCGGAATGTCTTGCATTAACTACCCTACTGAAGTTTAGGAATGATGGATATATGACGAGAGAGAACGAGCAATTGCATCAGTCTTCCATGAAAGGCATGGAGAACGATGAAAGTACAGAGAAAAAGGTTACAAGTATGTGGGATGTCAATGTACTGGTAACCAATGAGAACAAGAATGAAGTGGCAAAAGGGAGTGCGTATAAACAGGCACTTGCTGACTTACAGGATGCCGCAGCCTGTCTTCGTCAAGGACAGACCGTGGCATTCCCAACCGAGACGGTATACGGTCTGGGTGCAGACGCTCGCAGTACAGCTGCGGTGGAAGCTGTATTTGCAGCCAAGGGGAGGCCTTCGGACAATCCGCTGATTGTGCATATTGCACAGCGTGACCAGTTGGATTCACTGGTCACGGAAGTGAATGGCACAGCGGAGGCGCTGATGACGGCCTTCTGGCCGGGGCCGCTAACGCTTGTGCTGCCGGTTAGGCCAGGGGCGGTATCCCCGCGGGTTACCGCCGGCTTGGACACGGTGGCCGTGCGGATGCCGGACCATCCGGTGGCCTTGCAGTTGATCGCTGCGGCGGAATGCCCGGTCGCTGCGCCGAGCGCTAACCGCTCCGGGCGGCCAAGCCCGACCCTCGCAGCACATGTGCGCGAGGATCTGGCAGGCCGCATCGGCGGCATCGTGGACGGCGGCCCCACCGGGGTGGGCGTCGAGTCCACGGTGGTGCAGGTCGGTGACGACGGTACCGTCACCATCCTGCGCCCTGGCGGCATTACGGCGGAACAGCTGTCCGTCGTTGCCGCCCGTGTCGCCACGGACCCGGCGCTGCTCGCCGAGGGGCCCGGTGGCGATGACAGCCCGGCGCCGCGCTCGCCGGGCATGAAGTACACGCACTACGCGCCCACAGGTGCGCTGTGCGTGGTGGAGGGGCCGCCCGCAGCGGTGGCGGCCTGGATCAGCGCCGCCCTCGCAGAGGCGGCGCAGCGCGGGGAGCGCACCGCGGTGCTGGCGTTCGCCGAGCACGTGGAGCAGTACCGCGCCGATGCCGTGTTCTCGCTGGGCGAAGCCAGCGAGCTGGAGGAAGCAGCGCGCCGGCTGTACGCCGCGCTGCGTAGCTGCGATGAGCAGGGGGCCACATATATTGTGGCTGAAGCCTGCTCGCGCGAAGGACTGGGAGCAGCCGTCATGAACCGGCTGCTCAAGGCGGCAGGTCACCGACTCATTCAGGTCGGTAACCGATAGCTCCCTTTTTTCATAATATCGCTATGAATATTTCCCTCTGGCACTCGTCCTCTAGTTACGACTAGCAATTCCATTTTTTTGAGCTGGGAATGCAAAATGTCTTCTCAGGTCATGTTTATGTCCTTGTCCGCATAAGGTGTACAAGAACCTTTACGTGACTTGGGGGTATGGGGATGTGGGATGTGTCTGCCCATGTAGGGCAGTTGGTAACCATTTTGATTATGGCCGTCGCTCTCGGACTCGACGCGTTCTCACTCGGCATCGGGATTGGCATGAAGGGTATTCGTATGAGAGACGTATTGCGGATCAGTACCGTAACGGCCCTGTTTCACATCATCATGCCGCTCATCGGCATGTATACGGGCAAATATGTCAGTTCCTTGCTTGGTGACATTACGACGTATGCAGCTGGCGGTCTGCTGGTCCTGCTCGGCGCCCATATGATCTTGAACGCTTTCCGGGAGGGAGATACCAAACTGGTGGATCATCGATCTTTGCTCGGTGTGATACTGTTCTCACTGAGTGTCAGTGTGGATTCGTTTTCCGTTGGAGTCTCGCTCGGCATGTTCAGCAGTGATTTGGTGTTAACGGTACTGGCTTTTGGTGTCTGTGGTGGAGCAATGTCCGTCATGGGTCTGATGTTGGGACGGCGTGTGAGCCAGAACATGGGGGATTACGGAGAAGCGGTCGGCGGAGCGATCTTGCTCGCTTTTGGACTTTTGTTTATATTTTAAAAAACGACGTTAACCATAATTACAGCCTAGTGCAGTCTTCAATATATAATTAAGAGTTTCATTGGTTCAGATGGAGTTTCAAACATGATTCGACAACATTTGCAAAATGGGGAGGCTAACCACAATGAAACATATTTTGTTTGTATGTACAGGGAATACATGTCGCAGCCCCATGGCGGAGGGACTTTTACGTAAACTGGCGTCTGAGCGGGGCATTAAGGTGGACGTTCGTTCCGCAGGTGTAGCCGCAACAACGGGCATGCCCATTTCCCGTCATGCGGAGGCCGTATTAAGGGATCACAACGTTGAGGGACCCCCACATTCGACGCTTCTTAGCTCCAACCTAGTCGGCTGGGCCGACCTGATTCTCACGTTAACACGCAGTCATAAACAGCATGTCATGCAGGTTTTTCCTGACTCGGTACACAAGACGTATACCTTGAAAGAGTATGCGGAAAATGACGAACAAGTCTTGAATGATCTTCAGGAATTGGACAGCCTGTTTGCAACATTCGAAATGAAACGTGCGCTAGGTCAGGAGATTTTGGCATCTGAACGTGAGCGGGCAATCGAGATCAGACAACGCATTCCGAGCTTTGATATTTCAGACCCGTTTGGCGGCAGTCGCGACGATTACAACATCGCTGCGGCAGAGATTCGGACTGCGCTCGATAGACTTTTGGACAAGTTGGAGTAATTGGATTCGTTTAATCATTCCCAGGTACCGATAGATTTCCATATAAAAAACGTACATGGGATGTAAATTACCCGTTGATTTTAAACGCAGGTTGTTTTATGATGAATGGGAAAACAGGGATCCGGTGTAACTGGCGACGAAGTGGGCATAACCACGATGGAGCACCGGAACAAACGGCCGGTCGCCTGGGCAAAAGAGCAATTCTGCGTTACCCGCAGACTGCTCTTTTTTTCGTCTTTCATCTGATTATTCGCTATAATAGTACCTGAAATGCCATACAAGAGAATACCAAGGGCAGCCAAGAGGAAGCCGGGCATGATTTTATCGGGAGGCGATAGGATGACTATTGAGTTAGATTCGGAACAACCCGGATTGCATGAACAGACCGCATCCATTCTGCGTGAACTGGCGCTTGCCGGACAGCTTGGACCTGGACAGATCGTTGTGATCGGTACAAGTACAAGTGAAGTTGCAGGCAAACGGATTGGTACAAGCGGTGCTGTTGAAGTAGCGCAGCAGCTTCTTGCGGGTATACGCGAGGTGCAGCAGGAGTTCGGTTTTGATGTTGTATTCCAATGCTGTGAGCACCTGAACCGTGCGCTGGTTATGGAGCGTTCACTGCTTACACGTCTTGGATTGACTGAAGTGGGTGCAGTACCTGTGCCCAAAGCAGGTGGTTCCATGGCATCCGCAGCGTATCGCTCGCTGACCGATCCATGCCTGGCTGAACATGTGCAGGCCCATGCGGGACTGGATATTGGGGAGACGATGATTGGCATGCATTTGCGGCATGTAGCAGTACCTTTCAGAACAGCACTCCGCTACATCGGTGATGCCCGTGTAACTACAGCACTGACCCGTCCGAAGTTGATTGGCGGCGAGCGTGCAGTGTATCGTATGGAAGAGCAACCAGATTCGACATTTTGTGACTGATATCTTCAACCTATTTAAAGCCAAATTAGACTTTACACGAAAACGGAGAGTGCAACACCAATCTGAAGAAGCAAAGCGTTCGCCTTTATCCCCGGATTTCCCCCTTATTATAAGGGAGTTCAGAAAAATCTGGGGATAACAGCGATCGGAAGATGGTGATGCAATCGAAGTCAGGAGTGTAACCACTGTAGTTTCGCTTTATAACTTCACTTATAACTGGGAGGAATTTAATCATGGAACAATTGCGCAAGAATGACCCGGCAGTACTGGAAGCGATGAATCTTGAACTGAAACGTCAACAAAACAACATTGAGCTGATCGCGTCCGAGAACATCGTAAGCGAAGCGGTTATTGAGGCAATGGGATCTGTACTTACTAACAAGTACGCTGAAGGATATCCAGGCAAACGTTACTACGGTGGTTGTGAGCATGTGGATATCGTAGAAGATATCGCGCGTGATCGTGCCAAAGAATTGTTTGGAGCAGAACATGTGAATGTTCAACCTCACTCCGGTGCACAAGCGAACATGGCAGTATACCTTGCGGCTCTGAAACCAGGTGATACTGTGCTTGGTATGAACCTTGCGCATGGCGGACACCTCACACATGGTAGCCCGGTTAATGCTTCCGGATTGCTGTACAATTTCGTAGCTTACGGTGTACAAGAAGATACATTCCTGATTGATTATGATGAAGTGCGCAAAGCGGCATTTAAACATCGCCCTCGCATGATCGTTGCAGGTGCAAGTGCATATCCGCGTATCATTGATTTTGAAAAGCTTGCTTCCATCGCTAATGATGTAGGTGCTTTGTTCATGGTGGATATGGCTCACATTGCAGGACTGGTAGCTGCAGGCTTGCATCCAAGCCCGGTTCCACATGCGCATTTCGTAACGACAACAACTCACAAAACGCTGCGTGGACCTCGTGGTGGTATGATTTTGTGCCGCAAAGCTTGGGCAGCAGCGATTGATAAAGCGGTATTCCCTGGTTCCCAAGGTGGACCTCTGATGCACGTGATTGCTTCCAAAGCGGTAGCATTCGGTGAAGCACTGCAACCTTCGTTCAAAACGTATGCACAAAACGTGGTAAAAAATGCACAAGTATTGGCTGAAACGCTGATTGCTGAAGGATTGAACATCGTATCCGGCGGTACAGACAACCACTTGATGCTGATCGACACACGCAGCGTGAATATCACAGGTAAAGAAGCCGAGCATGTACTTGATTCCATCGGTATTACCGTGAACAAAAATGCAATTCCGTTTGACCCAACTAGCCCGTTTGTAACGAGCGGTATCCGTATCGGTACACCTGCAGCTACTTCCCGTGGTATGAACGAAGAAGCGATGGTAGCTATTGGCAAGATCATTGCCAAAACATTGAAAAACCCTAAAGATACAGCTAAATTGGATGAAGCCCGTGCTGAAGTAACGGCACTTACGGACCAATTCCCGCTCTACACTGACCTTAAATACTAAAAAACTTGCTCATGGTGTTTGTGTTTGAGATGTTCTTCATGTAAACATGCAGACGGAGCAAACCGAAAGAACCTGAAGAAGCGTAGCGCTCGCCTTTATCACCGGAATTCCACCATTTATTAATGGATCAAAAGAATTCTGGGGATAACAGCGATCAGAAGGTCATTCGGTTTGCGGAGCTTCATAGTGTTTACACATTTTTAACATTCAACTGACATAACAGCGAGAGCAAAAAGGACCGGAAGACTCATTTTTCCGGTCCTATTTTTATAGGATTCGGTTTTCTGTAATGATTAAGTGCCCTTTGATGGTGTAATTCGGTGTAGGTGATGATATAATATACAGGATTTATCGGGCCTATGAATGATGATTAGGCATATTTGGTAATGCTGAACATGAAGAACATACCGGAGGGACAAATTAGATGGGAAAATTAGTAATATGTGATCACCCTTTGATTCAACACAAACTGACGTTTATACGCGACATGCGTACGAATACGAAAGATTTTCGTGAATTGGTGGATGAAGTGGCTACACTGATGGCTTATGAGATTACAAGAGATGTTGAGCTGGAAACTATTGATGTACAGACACCAGTAGCTGAAACACAAGGAAAAGTCATTTCCGGACGTATGCTTGGGCTGGTGCCGATTTTGCGTGCGGGCCTTGGGATGCTGGATGGTGTTGTCAAATTGCTGCCGGCGGCAAAAGTTGGACATGTAGGTTTGTTCCGTGACCCGGAAACACTGCAACCTGTTGAATACTACACCAAGCTGCCTACGGACGTGACAGAGCGTCAGTTGATTGTCATCGACCCGATGCTGGCAACTGGCGGTTCTGCCATTGCTGCTATTGACGTGCTCAAAAAACGCGGCTGCACGCAAATCAAAATGATGAACCTTGTTGCAGCTCCTGAAGGAGTAAAAGCTGTTCAGGATGCGCATCCGGATGTAGACATCTACGTTGCTGCACTGGACGATCGTCTGGATGATCACGGCTATATCGTTCCCGGACTGGGAGATGCAGGAGACCGTCTATACGGCACTAAATAAGCATATCGCATGCTTTGTAAGAGGTTGTTCAAAAAGTCCAATTTTGATTACGAAGGATGCCCAAGGGCATCATCGACATCGAATATGAAATTCAGCCGAAATGTCCGTTGCTCACGTAGTTTTCCCTACGCTCCGCTACTCCATTTCTACCTTCATTCCATATTCTTGGTACTGAAAACCGGACTTTTTGAACATGAACTTATAGAAAAGGGGCTTTGCTTCAATGTCCAAGAAAATTAAAGTCATGACGATATTCGGGGTGCGCCCGGAAGCCATCAAGATGGCTCCGCTTATTTTGGAACTGCAGAAACATCCAGAATCTATTGAATCGATCGTTTGCGTTACTGCACAGCATCGTCAGATGCTGGATCAGGTTCTTGAAGTATTCGATATTCATCCAGACTACGATCTGGATGTGATGAAAGATCGCCAGACGTTGAATGAAATTACGATTCGTGTGCTGGGAGGCCTGGAGCCGGTTTTGCGTGAAGCAAAGCCGGATATCGTGTTGGTTCACGGTGATACGCTGACAACGTTTGTAGCCAGCTATGCTGCGTTCCTGCAGCAGATTCAGGTGGGGCATGTGGAAGCAGGTCTTCGCACGTGGAACAAGCTCTCTCCATACCCGGAAGAAATGAACCGTCAGTTAACCGGTGTGCTTGCTGACTTGCATTTTGCACCGACGGACTGGTCTTCTTCCAACCTTGCCAAAGAAAATAAATCGGAGTCTAGTACGTATGTCACAGGCAACACGGTAACAGATGTGTTTCAATATACAGTACGGCAGGATTACACACATCCGGTACTAGATTGGGCACAGGGCAAGCGTCTTGTGCTGATGACAGCTCACCGCCGCGAATCCCAAGGCGAGCCTCACCGTAACATTTTCCAGGCCGTCAAACGGATTGCCGACGAGTTTGAGGATATTGCCATCGTGTATCCGGTACATCTAAGTCCTGCTGTGAAGGAGCCGGCTCACGCGATTTTGGGGAATCACCCCCGTATTCAACTTATTGATCCACTAGACGTGGTGGATTTGCATAACTTTTACCCGCATACTCACTTGATTTTGACAGATTCAGGAGGTTTGCAGGAAGAAGCGCCTTCGTTTGGTGTGCCTGTTCTCGTCCTTCGGGATACAACGGAGCGTCCGGAAGGAATTGAGGCTGGAACACTGGAGCTGGTGGGTACCGAAGAGGAACGTGTATATGAGCGCACCAAAGCTCTGCTTACAGACGAAACACTGTATGCAAGCATGAGTCAGGCTGCCAATCCTTATGGTGATGGACATGCTTCAGAAAGAATTGTCAATGCGATTTTGCATCATTTTGGTGTGAATAGTGAACGTCCGGAATCATTTCACAGAAAATTCAAAAAATAATTCATTTTTTCTAACGGATTATTAAAGGGTACAGCATACAGTTAAACTGTACGGTTTACGCGGGTTTATGGGCTCTGAGGGCCTGTATTCCCGTCGTTTTCCCCTTTAAAACGCTAAAATCATTCAATTGACAAAGGCTCTCATCATTCAGTAAAATTAACTGGGATTGCAAGGGTGGCGTGGAAAATGGCCGATTCGAACAAACCAAATTCATCCCGTAACCATGACGATAATGTATGGAAAGCGATGGGGCTCGTGACAGCTTTTGGAATCGAGATTGCCATTCTCGCTGTTGTCGGATATTACGTTGGCTCCTGGGTGGACAAGACCATCGGGGGTAGCGGAATATGGATCGCCGTAAGCGTTCTCTTTTTTTTGGCAGCAGGCGGCGTAAGCATCTACTTTATCGCGAAAAAATTCATGGGGGAAAGTGATGAGTGAACTAACCAGATACCGCAGATGGATGACTGTTTTCATCATGTACTTTCTTATGATTTGTTTTCTAGCAGCGGCCTTTCTGCCCCGTGTGGAAACAATAGCTTTGGGACTGGCCCTAGGAACGGTGATCAGTTGGATCAACGCGTCTTATCTGGGTCGCAAAGTCAGGAGAATGTTGGATGGTGCAGCGGAAGGAAACCTTAAGCGTGTGAACCTGGGATTTTTGACTAGAGCAGCTCTCGCAGTACTCGCTGTTTTCGTGGCGATGCAGTATCCGCAATACTTCAATTTATATGCGGTTGTAGTTGGCTTGGTCATAGCGCAATTTTCCTTACTATTTATAGGGATATTGTTGTCCCGCAAAGCAGACTCATAGAGGTGCTGCAAGCTTTCGAATGAGAAAGGGGTGAGAAAAATATGCATGAATCTCCGATAATTAACCTGGGTGGGTTCCATCTGGATTTGTCTGTTCTGCTGATGCTGATCGTAACATCCGCCATTGTATTTATTGTTGCAAAACTGGCTACGCGGAACTTGTCAGTGGAAAATCCGGGCAAAATGCAAAACTTCCTGGAGTGGGCGATTGAGTTTGTACGTAACCTGATCTCGAGCACGATGGACATGAAGAAGGGGCAGCATTTCCTTACCTTGGCAACCACAATGATTATGTTTATCTTTGTGGGAAACATGTTGGGTCTCCCTTTGGGCTTTGTAACTGGGGCTACGGATGCAAGCCAAGCTGAAATCTTTGGCAAGCCAATTGTCTCCGTCCAAGAAGCGTTCCATGAAGCTCATGAGAAGAATCCTGAAGCTCATCCACATATCGAAGTTGCCTGGTGGAAATCACCTACGGCTGACCTTTCGGTAACCATGGGTCTAGCGTTGATCGCATTTGCTATCGCGCATGGATTGGGACTTTTCCGTAACACCAAAGCGTATCTCAAGCATTATTTCCAACCACACTGGCTGTTCTTCCCAATCAACATTGTGGAAACAGCATCCAAGTTGTTGACACACGGTATGCGTTTGTTCGCTAACATCTTTGCAGGTGAGGTTCTGATCTCCACGATTATGAAACTTACAGCATTCAAATGGATTGGCGCAATTGCAGCAATTCCGCTGTTGACGGCATGGCAGGGATTCAGTATTTTCATCGGAGCCATACAGGCATTCGTATTTACGGTTTTGATGATGGTATACATATCACAAACCGTCGAATCGCACGAGGAACATTAAGATTCAGGTCCAATACGGTTAAACCTGTAGGGCTGAACTATAAAATTTGAACGAACATTCTAAGGAGGATATACAAATGGGAGCAATGGCATTAGTGGCAGCAGGAATTGTTGCAGGATTGGGCGCACTTGGCGCAGGTATCGGTAACGGTTTGGTAATTAGCAAAACGGTGGAAGGTATTGCACGTCAACCGGAAGCAAAATCCACTCTTCAAACAACAATGTTTATCGGTGTAGGTTTGATCGAGGTATTGCCGATCATCGGTGTAGTACTCGCGTTCATGTTCTACGGAGCGGCTTAATAAAATCAGTGCAGGTTTGGCGGGGAAGGCCACAGCCATCCGCGCCTTCTTTTTAGGTAGCGTCCGTAAACCGGAGTTGCGGCCTGAGGATACCTTCAGGAAGGAGTGAACAGATTGAATTTCGTATGGGAAAATACAGTTCTGGCGATTATAGCATTTGGTATTTTATATTGGCTGCTTAGCCGTTATGCATTTGGTCCACTTTTCTCCATTATGGAAAAACGTCGTGAGCTCGTATTGGCGCAAATGAATGAGGCTGCCCAAACGCGGGATCAGGCTATTGCCTATGTTGAGGAACAGAAGCAGGCTCTTGAAAAAGCGCGTAAAGATGCTTATGACATCATTGAACAATCCAAACAAACAGGCGGCAAACAGGCTGAAACGATTCTGGCGGATGCAAAAGCAGAAGCGAATCGCCTGAAAGACGATGCTGTGCGTGAGATTGAGAGCGAGAAGAACAAAGCGGTTGCAGCCCTTCGCAGCGAACTGGGTACAGCTTCCGTTCAAATCGCTTCCAAGCTGATCAAAAAAGAAGTTGAGAACGGTCCTGCACAAGAGGAGCTTGTGAACCAATACCTCAATGAGGTAGGAGGCCGACAATGAGCCGCGATACGATTGTTGCTAAGCGTTATGCGAAAGCATTGTTTGAAGTTGCTCTCGGACAGCAGAAGGTGCTTGAAGTCGAACAAGAGCTACGTACTGTTGTAATTGCCATCACTGGTGATGCGGAAATCGGTAAATTTATCGAGTCACCCAACATCTCTGAAGAGGCAAAACAGAATGTACTTCGCACAAGTCTTGACGGCAAGGTGTCTGAACCTGTTCTGAAAACCGTCTTGCTTTTGATTGAGCGTGGACGCGTTGAACTGCTGGAAGCTCTGCTGAATGATTATGTGAAGATCGAGGGCGAATCGCTCGGCATAGCCGATGCACGCGTGTACTCGACTTATGCCTTGAATGATGAAGAACAAGAAGCGGTAGCCCGTGAATTCGGTGGCCGTGTGAATAAAAAGATCCGTATCGAGAACATTGTCGATCCGACTTTGCTGGGCGGATTGAAAGTTGCCATTGGCGATACGATCTATGACGGTAGCTTGGCTGGCAAGCTTGAACGTCTTGAGCAGTCTTTTAACAGACGAGTACAGTAGATTGGGGTGAGGACACTTGAGTATCAAACCAGAAGAAATCAGTACATTAATTAAGAGCCAGATCGAACAATACAAGAACGATATCGATGTAGTCGAAGTCGGGACGGTTATTGAGGTTGGTGATGGTATCGCTCGTGTCTACGGACTTGAGAATGTCATGTCCAACGAGTTGGTTGAATTCCCAAGCGGTGTTATGGGTCTCGCCATGAACGTGGAAGAGAGCAACGTCGGTATCGTTATCCTGGGACCTTACTATGATATTCGTGAAGGCGACCAAGTAAAACGTACCGGTCAAATCATGCAAGTGCCTGTTGGCGAAGCATTGATTGGACGCGTTGTTAACCCGCTCGGTATTCCAGTGGATGGCAAAGGGCCAATCGCTACAACGGAATTCCGTCCGGTTGAAGGTAAAGCACCAGGCGTAATGGATCGTAAATCGGTTCATGAGCCGATGCAAACAGGGATTAAAGCCATTGACGCAATGGTTCCAATTGGTCGCGGACAACGTGAGTTGATCATCGGTGACCGTCAAACAGGTAAAACATCAATCGCGATTGATGCCATCCTGAACCAAAAAGGCAGCGGCATGAAATGTATCTATGTTGCTATCGGTCAAAAACAATCTACAGTTGCACAAGTCGTAGAAACTCTTCGTCGTAAAGGCGCAATGGAGTACACGATTGTTGTAACTGCAGCAGCATCTGACCCATCACCATTGTTGTACATCGCACCGTATTCCGGTTGTTCGATGGGTGAGTACTTTATGTACAAAGGTGAGCACGTTTTGGTTATCTACGATGACTTGACCAAACAAGCTTCCGCATATCGTGAGCTTTCCTTGCTGCTTCGCCGTCCACCGGGCCGTGAGGCTTATCCGGGTGACGTCTTCTACCTGCACTCCCGTTTGCTGGAGCGTGCAGCGAAGCTGAATGATGAGCTTGGTGGTGGTTCTTTAACCGCACTGCCGTTCATTGAAACACAAGCTTCCGACGTATCTGCTTACATTCCGACGAACGTAATCTCCATTACGGACGGACAAATCTTCTTGGAAGCTGACTTGTTCAATGCTGGACAACGCCCGGCGATCAACGTAGGTATCTCCGTATCCCGTGTTGGTGGTTCTGCTCAGATCAAAGCGATGAAAAAAGTTGCAGGTTCCCTGCGTCTCGACCTCGCTCAATATCGTGAGCTTCAAGCGTTCTCCCAGTTCGGTTCCGATCTGGATAAAGCGACTCAGGCCCGCCTGAATCGTGGTGCTCGTATGATGGAAATCCTGAAGCAAGGTGTAAACCAGCCTCTGCCTGTAGAACAACAGGTAGTCAGCTTGTACACAGCGGTTAAAGGGTTCCTGGATGAGATTCCTACAGGTGATGTTACTCGTTTCGAGGGTGAGTTCCTCGCGTTCATGGAGAGCAGCCATCCGGAAATTCTCGGGTCTATCCGTGATACAAAAGAATTGACTGCAGACAATGAATCCGCTCTGAAAGATGCTATTGAGAAGTTCAGAAAGAGCTTTGCTGTCTCTGTCTAAATAGATGATATGCAGTTGCGGAGTTGTTTAACCGATTCCGCATGTCTGCATGTAAAACTTTGATCTATCAAAGTTTCAATATGCTTACGAAGTAGTTTTGACTATGTCAAAACTAGTGAATGCTTACGAAGTAACTTTGGCTCGCCAAAGTTTAAGTTTGGGCTTACGAAGTAGTTTTGACTACGTCAAAACTTGAAGGTGGTGAAATCATGGCAAAAGGCATGCGCGAAATAAAGCGGCAAATTAAAAGCGTACAAAGCACCAAGCAGATCACCAAAGCAATGGAAATGGTAGCTGCCGCAAAACTGCGTAAAGCGCAGGAAAAAGCGGAAGCAGCTCGTCCTTATTCGGAGAAGCTGAAAGAAGTTGTGGCAAGTATTGCAAAAAGCACGCAAGGGGTTCAGCATCCGATGCTGGAAAGTCGTCCGGTCAAAAAGACAGCTTATCTGGTTATTACATCGGACCGCGGTCTTGCGGGTGGTTATAATGCGAATATTTTGCGTCAGGTCAACCTGACACTCAAAGAAAAGCACAACTCTCAGAATGACTACGAATTGTTCGTCATTGGACGTAAGGGACGCGATTATTTCAAACGGCGTGAAATGGCGATGACATCCACTACAACGGATCTTTCCGATTCGCCATCATTTGCAGATATCAAATCCATCGCACACGAAGCTGTTAAAGGGTTTGAATTGGGTAAATTTGATGAATTGTACATTTGTTATAACCGCTTTGTAAATGCGTTGACCCAGATTCCTACGGTAGAACGTCTTCTTCCGATGGAAACACCTGAGGTAACTGCTGCAGAAGGACCGACTGCAAGCTACGAGTATGAGCCGTCTCCTGAAGCTGTACTGGAGGTTTTGCTTCCGCGTTATGCGGAGACGCTAATCTATGGTGCACTTCTGAATGGTAAAGCGAGTGAGCTGGGTGCGAAAATGACGGCCATGGGTAATGCAACCAAAAATGCATCTAAACTCATTAATGACTTGTCATTGACCTATAACCGTGCCCGTCAAGCGGCGATTACGCAGGAGATTACGGAAATTGTGGCAGGTGCCAACGCAGCACAAGGCTAACCGTTTTTTATTAATGAAGGCTTGCAGAGCAAAGATAAACGAACGGTACATTATTTTTGCAAAAGTAGCAGGCTTGTAGGAGGGGAACGTTAAGATGAACAAAGGACGCGTTGTGAGCATCATGGGTCCGGTTGTTGACGTCGAGTTTGATCGCGGCGGTCTGCCGGAAATCCTCAATGCCATTACGATCACTACAGTAAGCGAAGCTGGCGTAAGTGTTAATCTGACACTCGAAGCTTCGAAACATCTGGGTGACAACCGGGTACGTTGTATCGCGATGTCCTCCACGGACGGACTCGTTCGTGGTATGGAAGCCGTAGATACAGGAGCTCCAATCTCTGTACCTGTTGGGGAAGCGACACTGGGTCGTGTATTTAACGTACTCGGCGAAGCCATTGATACTGGCGGCACTGTAGCTGCTGCACATAAAAATCCGATTCACCGCTCGGCTCCTGCATTTGATGAACTGACTACCCAGGCTGAAATGCTGGAGACAGGAATCAAAGTTATCGACTTGTTGGCTCCTTACGCCAAAGGTGGTAAAATCGGTCTCTTCGGTGGTGCCGGTGTAGGTAAAACCGTAACGATTCAGGAATTGATCAACAACATCGCACAAGAACACGGCGGTATCTCCGTATTCGCAGGTGTTGGTGAGCGTACACGTGAAGGTAATGACTTGTATCACGAGATGAGTGATTCCGGCGTTATCAACAAAACAGCAATGGTCTTCGGACAAATGAACGAGCCTCCAGGCGCACGTCTTCGTGTAGCCCTCACTGGTCTGACTATGGCGGAATACTTCCGTGATGAAGAAGGCCGTGACGTGTTGCTCTTTATCGATAACATCTTCCGTTTCACCCAAGCAGGTTCAGAAGTATCTGCCTTGCTCGGACGTATGCCTTCCGCGGTAGGTTACCAACCAACGCTGGCAACGGAAATGGGTCAACTGCAAGAACGTATCACTTCGACTAAAAAAGGTTCCGTAACATCCATCCAGGCCATCTACGTGCCTGCGGATGACTATACTGACCCGGCTCCAGCAACGACGTTTGCCCACTTGGACGCAACGACGAACCTGGAACGTAAAATTTCCGAGATGGGTATCTACCCTGCGGTAGATCCGCTGGCATCCAGCTCCCGGATCTTGTCCCCTGAAGTTGTAGGCGAAGAGCATTACAACGTAGCTCAAGGCGTTAAGCGTATCTTGGCACGTTATAATGAATTGCAGGATATTATTGCGATTCTGGGTATGGACGAGCTGAGTGAAGAAGACAGAGCGCTCGTTTACCGTGCTCGTAAAATTCAACGTTTCTTGTCCCAGCCATTCCACGTTGCTGAAGCATTTAACGGTATTCCGGGTAAATACGTTCCGGTTAAAGAAACGGTGCGCAGCTTTAAAGAAATTCTCGAAGGCAAGCATGACGATCTTCCGGAAGCAGCTTTCCTCTTCGTGGGTACAATTGAAGAGGCAGTGGAGAAAGCCAAAACACTGGTATAATCTGAATCCAGGATTGTCCTTATGAAGCGAGCTATCGGATAGTTTCAGGAGGGATGGAATTGAGCACCTTTTTGTTGGAAA
This sequence comes from Paenibacillus sp. OK060, assembly GCF_900101205.1. Classification (NCBI taxonomy): domain Bacteria; kingdom Bacillati; phylum Bacillota; class Bacilli; order Caryophanales; family Paenibacillaceae; genus Paenibacillus; species Paenibacillus sp. OK060. The sequence goes on along the minus strand of NZ_FNFR01000003.1, from coordinate 127,687 downwards.
TTGTAACGCCTGAGCGTTTGGTATTTACAGAGCAAGTGGATAGTATCATCGTTCGTGGTGTTGAAGGGGAACTGGGTATTATGCCAGGTCACATCCCTATGGTTACACCATTGCAGATCGCACCAATCATTATCAAAAACGGAAAACAGAACAAGCAGGTCGCTATTGGCGGCGGTTTTATCGAAGTCCGTAAAGATAAGGTTGTTGTCCTCGCAGAAAGTGCCGAATTCCCGGAAAGTATCGATGTGGACCGTGCGCGTGCGGCGAAAGAGCGGGCAGAACGCCGTCTCAGCAGCCAAAGCAATCAGGATCATTTTGATCACCGTCGGGCAGAGATTGCTCTGCAAAAAGCGGTTAACCGGATCAACGTATACGGCAAATAAACTGTTCACTGGAGCCTGGCGGCTTAGTCTGCCGGGCTTTTTTGAGTTTTTGGAACGTTTCCTTTTCCAGTTACAGTAAAATATATGGTCATTTTCTTCGGTTGAAGCTCTTGATTTAACGGCAAATAAAGTTAATTGTATTCACCGTTTATGGGCAGTTGAATAGAATGTAGGACTAAAGTCGTGGCGATAATGATCACTGTTGGAACCATTTTTAACGACGGAAATCCAAATTATTTCCGAGGAAATGACAGGATCGATATCGAAATAACGCTCTTTTATGTCGTTTTAGTCACAAAATCCCGGCATTTTGAATTTAAAATATTATCAAAGTGGAAATCAATGTAATTGACAATGTATGATGAAAGAGCCTATATTCCATAGAGTCAGCAGATGCAGGAAGCTGCGTTGATGAATTCCATAGTCATTCACAGCCAGATTGTTGCTGCTCCGTGATTGGGCATCCAGATTTCCTGCATAGCAGGAGTAAGTCTGACAGTAGACTCAGTACGTTGTGTTCAAGTCATTCCATTGTTCTAACAAGTTATGGATGCCAGGCATAATTATGCTGATCGCTGCAACAAATGTGGAGGTAATGAATATATGGATACTGACCTGACGAATCAGTTGAACCAGACATTAAGTACGAATGGCTTAGTTTCGATTATCGTCTCTCTTTTATGTATAGCGTTGTCGTGGTGGGCTTTGCAGAATCTCAAGCTGGATTTAATCATCAGGCAGCCACGAGGAGCACAGGGAAGACTGTTACATTTACTGTTGGCCATTATACTTGGGCATGCTGTTTCAGGCTTTGTCATTGACTATTTGTCATGGACACAAATGTTGCGCCATTTGTTTTAATGTTGAGATGGTTGGTTAATCATCTGTTAGGTTCTTCAAGCAGTGTAATGTCGAATAACATCGATTAATTGTGTTAACAATTAGAGTATGAGTTGTCGGCAAAGAAATTAAGAAAAAAGTGTGACGTGGAATTGGATGAATTTGAGATGTTTTATGTAAAAATGCTTGTATCGTACAATTCAACAATGTTATGATGGAAGTTAGGGAATTCACAATTGTTCACTTATTTTGTGGTTATAAACGGGATATCCGGTTGAATCCGGCTACTAATCATCCCAATCTGTCTGTTCAGATGTTTGCTGGCCTGTAAGGCATTACATTTACAAGTCGGAGGGCATCATGCAACGCACGTGGTATCATCGATATGGATCATAAACCAATTCTTTTCTGAATAGACATCAAGGGCATTATTTGCCAGGCTATGTCGAAATTCCACACACAGCAACAGTCTTTTCTATTACAGAAGGGCTTACGTATTCCGGAATGAAGAAAAGGGAATAAAAGCGCGGAGGGAACCATGATGAGCAAATTTATCGTCCGCGGTGGCAAAAGGTTGACCGGAAGTGTCAAAGTTAGCGGCGCTAAAAATTCTGTTCTTCCGATCATCGCTGCCTCTCTCTTAGGGGAAGAAGGACAAAGCGTTATTATTGACGCTCCTCCTCTAGACGATGTGATGACGATTAACAAGGTGTTGGAATCGCTGGGAGCGGGTGTTACATACCGGGACGAAGTGATTACCGTAAATGCGGAGAAACTTACTTCCTGTGAGGCACCGTATGAATGGGTAAGTAAAATGCGGGCGTCATTTCTGGTCATGGGGCCATTGTTGACGCGTATGGGTCATACAAGAATTTCGCTTCCTGGTGGATGTGCCATCGGTACTCGGCCTATTGATCAGCATTTGAAAGGTTTTGAAGCCATGGGCGCTGAGATTAGCTTGGGCCAAGGCTATATAGAAGCTCGTAGCCAAGGACGGTTGCGCGGCGCGAAAATTTATCTAGATGTGGCTTCTGTAGGTGCCACTCAAAATATTATGATGGCTGCAACATTGGCTGAAGGTGTAACTGTTCTTGAGAACGCGGCAAAAGAGCCAGAGATTGTGGATCTTGCCAACTTCCTGAATGGAATGGGTGCCAAAGTACGAGGTGCTGGAACAGGAGTCATCCGCATCGAAGGTGTGGAGAAACTGTCTGGCGTGAAGCATACCGTCATTCCTGACCGGGTTGAAGCGGGTACCTATATGGCTGCTGCTGCAATCTCCGGTGGTGATGTGTATATCGAAGGTGCGATTTCAGACCACTTGGGTTCTGTTATTGCGAAGCTGGAAGAGATGGGTGTAACCATTCATCCTGACGAGAATGGCGTTCGTGTCATTGCAGATCGTCCGCTCAAGGCTGTGGATGTGAAAACATTACCATACCCAGGTTTCCCTACCGATATGCAATCCCAAATGATGGCGCTTTTGCTTGCCTCTGAGGGAACCAGTGTTGTAACAGAGACTGTTTTTGAAAATCGATTCATGCATGTGGATGAATTCCAATTGATGAATGCGGAGATCAAAGTTGAAGGACGTTCGTCCATCATCACGGGCAATGCCAAGCTGAAGGGTGCCAAAGTAACAGCTACCGATTTGCGTGCGGGTGCCGCACTTATTATCGCGGGTCTTGTTGCTGAAGGTACAACGGAAGTGGGCGGTGTTCATCACATCGACCGTGGCTACGTACATCTCGCTGAGAAGCTTAACGGACTTGGAGCCGATATTTATCGTATTTCGGTTGAAGAGCCTAAGCTGGATGCAGTTAAAGCATCGAATGAAAAAGTCGGGGAAGAAGTACCGCTGTTCAAAGTACAACCGACCTGGGCATAACATCGAATTGGACAATAGGCGTTGCTCTCTAATATGAATCACACATCATTGTATATTGCGGATACGAGAGCATGCGTGCTGTCATTTAAATTCAGATCAAAAGCTAAGCCATCTGGCTTGGCTTTTTTTTTGTGTTCAACGATCCATTGAATCAGTACCTGATTCTATTAATAGCTGGTCCTAACTTATATAGCATAACATCATATTCTGTACCAATTCTGAACAAATGAAAGAGCATGCTTTTGGAGGAACGGGTGGTACCTTATGGAACCGGATTCCGCGACAGATCAATGTTTTTTAATAATACATAGCAGAAGTAAGTTAGAAATTGCCACATATGGAATGCCTTCGTTTCTCTTAAATCAGGTTCTATCAGATCCAGCCAGCTCATACCCTAAACTATGGATTTGAACAAAAGGACCGGCGCTTGACCGGCCATGGACAACGGAGGGTTATATCGAAATGAAAGAAGCCCGTGTGCAGGTTAAGGTACCTCTTGTCCCTCGTCCACTAGTGAAGGAGCCAGAAGAGATTGCTGGTTTCGGTGTGGAAAAAGACAAGCTTGCTTCAACGAACATCAGAACTGTTCCAGATGAGCCCGTAACAACATCTCCTAGACGGCCTAGCTTCCAACAGGAGTCAGCTCAACACACTGCGGCACGTATACACATGCCTGTCATTGAATTAGACCAGTTTCGTCGTGTGAAGCGCCGCCGAATGCGTACGTTCGGCCGAGGCCGCAGATGGGGCAAGAACAATACTCGGTGGCAGCCAGCGGCCGCTGTATCGGCAGTGCTTGCACTTGCGCTGTTGATCCCCGCCATACTGGTCTGGCCGCGGACGAATGATCCGGTTAAACCGATCCCTGTTCCACCAGGTACAGGCAGTGTAACGACTCCAGCACCTTCTCCAGCTGTACCTGTTACCTACCCTGAACCTCAAGTAAGGGTGTACCTGTCTGCAACCGGTACGACGAAGAATCTTCCACTTGAAGATTATGTTACCGGAGTTGTAGCTGCCGAGATGCCAGCTGAGTTCAGATTGGAAGCTCTGAAGGCACAGGCCATCGCTGCAAGGACATTTATCGTGAGAAGGCTGGCAGCCAACGATACAAGCGGTGTACCTTCAGGAGAAGCTGATGTAACGGATACCGTGAGTCATCAGGTGTTCATACCACCAGAACAAGTGAAAGCGGACTGGACGCGTCTGGGGAAAGCGAAGGAATGGGAGAAGCTGCAGCAGGCTGTCCGCGAAAGCAAGGATTCCGTCATGACATATCAAGGTAAGGCGATTACCGCATCCTTTTTCTCTACAAGTAATGGTTATACTGAGAATGCAGAGGATGTATGGGGGAACCCTGTACCTTATTTGCAAAGTGTAGCGAGTCCGTGGGATAAAAACCTAGCTCCGGGCTTTGAGGAAACCATCACGATGAAGCGCAGTGAGATTCTCCAGAAGTTGAATCTGGGGGCGAATGCCATCCCTGTGAGCGCGCAGCAGAGCGGTGGTTGGATGGAAGTATTGTCTACAACGGAAGGCCATCGGATCAAGGAGATACAGATTGCAGGTAAAACGTTTAGCGGACCGGAGGCTCGAAAGTTGCTTGGGCTTCGATCCAGCCAGTTCAGCTGGAAGACCGATGGAGATGAGGTTCAGATTACAACGTATGGATACGGTCATGGAGTCGGCATGAGCCAGTGGGGAGCCAACGGCATGGCACAGGAGGGTCACACCGCAACCCAGATTCTCAAACACTACTACACCGGTATCTCCTTCGGACAGGCATCCAAGATGCTGGCCTCAAAGTAGGAAAAATGAATACGGTTGGATAAGGATAGAGCAATAGATTATTAACAGATGTAAAACGACGAACAGATTAACAACAGTTTAACAGTGAAGTGGAACTGTGCAGTTTTCCTACTCTCGGTGTACGTTTGAGAAGCTAACGAATCTCAGAAGCGCTATATCATGACATATCACGAAATGGAGCCGATAAAGCGCCAAAAAGAGTAATTAGCGTGCCTAAGGTTCGCTAGAATTTCCAGGTTGCGACTTTTCCATCAATAAGGCCACCTGAGTTCGTTAGAAAATTTCATTAACTAAGCATGATGTTAGATGGAACAGTCATTAGTGCCGCGGCCTCGCTAATCTCTCATCTCACTTTAACGAACCTATGGCTCCTTAAATCGGTATTAACGAATCACAGCCTATATCATGTTGCTTTCAGCTAATGAACTCACTTCTTAGAAGGATTGGCTATTACAGCAATCCAGGCTTCTCTACCAGCAACCCCTTCCTGAGCTTTCAAAACTTGGCTATATCAGTTGCAATTAATAGTTACACCGGAACGGAGAGAGCAGAAAAAAGCTGTAGGAGCGGAGCGTCCGCCTTTACTCCCGGATTTCACCTTTGAAGAAGGTGATAGAAAGAAATCTGGGAGTAACAGCGGCCGAAAGGTTGTTCTGCGCGCGGAGTGGTCCAGTGTATCCCCCTTTTTCGCCTTATATAGCACTCTTTGAAAGTTCTGTGAAAATAATTAGAGTCGCGCGTGTATAAAAGAGTTGCACCCGGTAACACTTGTTACTGAGGTGATTAAGATGAATGAACAAAACAAAAAAACAGGCCAAGAAGAAACTCCTAAAACAACTCAAGGAGTACCGGCTAGCCAGCCCTCTTCATGGAAAAGAGCAATGTCCAAACGTTGGGTCTTCCCGGCAGCCTACATCGCAGCAGCAGGCATTATACTAACCTTAGTGTGGGTCTATCAGGGCACAGGCGACAAAACGCTGAACTCGGACCCTACAAGTGGGGTAGTAGAAACGGGCGCATCGGGTACAGAAGGAACAGCGGTTAACGGAGAACAGGAAAGTGTGGAAGTTGTTGCAAAGTCGGAGAATTTTGTATGGCCGGTAGCGGTTCCGTCCGAAATTTCGGTAGTAAAACCTTTCTATGACAACGAAGCTTCAACTGAGGAACATGAAGCAGCGATGGTGCAGTACAATGACACATTTATTCCGAACACGGGTGTAGATCTGGCACGTGGGGATAACAAAACGTTCGAAGTCAAAGCAGCACTCGGCGGAAAAGTTACCCGGGTTGAACAAAACCCGCTGACAGGTCAAGTTGTGGAAATCACACACAGTGATAACCTCAAAACCGTATACCAAAGCCTGGCTGACGTCAAAGTGAAACAGGATGATGAAGTGAAGCAAGGAGATGCAATTGCATCGGCTGGCGTTAATGAACTGGAAAAAACGCTGGGCAACCACCTTCACTTTGAAGTTTACGAAGACGGACAACCGGTTAACCCGCAAGGATATCTTCCGGAAAAATAAATGATTTTTACCGCAGCAACATGACGGGCAGAGGGAATTCTCCTCTGCTCTTTTTGTGCTTTTCAGAAAATAATGGGACCTTCGAAGCTTGTCACACCTTTAAACCGCGAATATATAGGCATGCTCCTCATATAATGTACCAAACTATCCACACAGTAGGGAGGCGGGAGCGTGCACGATTACATCAAGGAACGGACCATAAAAATTGGTCGCTGCATTGTTGAGACGAGGAATACGGTCCGTACCATAGCCAAGGAATTCGGCGTGTCAAAGAGTACTGTGCATAAGGATCTGACGGAGCGTCTGCCGGAAATTAACCCTGATCTTGCTGACCAGGTGAAACACATTCTGGAGTATCACAAGTCCATCCGTCATTTGCGGGGCGGTGAAGCGACCAAAATTAAATACAAAAAAACAAGCGGTAAAAAACGCGAGGTGCTGGCTTCCGCTAAATCGTAGAGACCTGCGGAAAGACGTAGGCCAAAAAGCTCACACATGCATTGAATCCCTCCCCTGAAGTATGATATGTTAAAAGCTGGTACAGGATCGAATTATGACATCTTATCAGCCCGATTTTTACATATATATGTTGCACTTTGTCGAACGAGCGGTGACGTGATAAGGGACTCTTTTTCACAGGATACGCTGACCAAATAATATCACTTTGGGGGCTCTTTTATGTTTAGCAAGGATATCGGTATTGATCTTGGCACGGCGAACGTGCTTATTCACGTGAAAGGAAGTGGGGTTGTCCTCGATGAACCTTCCGTCGTGACCATTGAAAGCGATACGAAGCGGGTCCTTGCTGTTGGGGAAGAAGCGCGTCGTATGGTGGGGCGTACTCCAGGTAACATTGTTGCCATTAGACCGCTGCGTGACGGTGTTATTGCGGACTTCGAGATTACGGAAGCAATGCTTAGACATTTCATTAATCGTGTGGGGGCAAGAAGCTGGTACAGTCACCCGCGTATTCTGATCTGTGCACCAACCAACATTACTTCCGTGGAGCAGAAGGCTATCCGTGAAGCTGCTGAGCGCAGCGGTGCCAAAGAAGTATTTCTGGAAGAAGAGCCGAAAGCGGCAGCGATCGGTGCGGGGATGGATATTTTTCAGCCGAGCGGCAATATGGTCGTGGATATCGGCGGCGGAACGACTGACGTTGCAGTCCTGTCTATGGGCGACGTAGTCACCGCCTCTTCTATTAAAGTCGCAGGGGACAAGTTCGACGAAGCGATTACCAAGTTTATCAAAGCCAAATACAAGCTCATGATCGGTGAACGTACAGCCGAAGATCTCAAGATTGCGATTGGTTCCGTGCATCCGGGTGGTCGTCAAACAGAGATGGACATTCGCGGTCGTGATATGGTATCCGGTTTGCCTGTTACCGTAACGGTGTCGGGAAATGAAGTGCAGGAAGCGTTATGGGATTCCGTGCAATCTATTATCGTGGCAGCCAAGTCGGTATTGGAGCGGACGCCACCAGAATTAGCGGCAGACATTATTGACCGAGGTGTCGTGTTGACAGGTGGAGGCGCTTTGCTGAACGGACTGGACGAACTGTTGTCCAATGAATTGCATGTACCGGTATGGGTTGCAGAGGATCCGATGCATTGTGTCGTGAAGGGGACTGGCATTATGTTGAATAATTTGGATCAGGTGGTTAAGAAAAAGTTCTAATCTGCCGATATAAAAAGCAAGGTTCGCCCAAGCTCGGGAAGCAGAACGGACAAGCAGCCATCCTGTAATGCAGGACAAGCGCTTGAGGAGAGGGGTTAATACATGTTAAGAGGTCTGTACACCGCTACCGCGGGAATGATTACGCAACAACGCCGCCATGACACCGCAACGCAGAACATCGTAAATATGAACACAACGGGATATAAACAAGTGAACAGCGTAAGCCGTTCTTTCCCGGAAATGCTCATTACTTTGGTAGGCGGAGATGCCAATCTTCCGACAAAGCGGCTGGGCAAGCTGAACACAGGTGTGTTCGCGGAAGAAAGTTTGTCCATGAATTTGCAGGGAGCCATTATGGAAAGTGGGCAAAAGAGTGATTTTGCCATTTCGTCCAATCTGGCTGTGAATGATCCACAGACAGGACAACCTGTCCCGTTTGACGGTTCAGGCAAATTTGTACGAGCTGATGGCACGGTAACTTACCAACCTCAGGCGTATTTTACAGTACAGGATGCAGAAGGCAACACAAGATATACACGTGATGGTCACTTCGAGGTTACCGGAACTGGACAGCTGCTCAGCTCAACAGGTTCACAAGTTCTGGATAATAATGGACAACCTGTTGTATTGACAGGCTCGGTAGACCAATTTAAAGTGGATGAGCAAGGTCGTCTCGTCAATGCAGAGACGGGTGCACCTACAGGAGTCACATTGGGAATCAGCGTCATCGATCAACCCAACCAACTGGTACGTCAAGGCGATGGTAATTTCAGCCTGAATGATCAGAATGGAGCAACCGCTCGGATGATGGCTGCCGGTGATAATGTGCAGATCCGTCAGGGCTACCTGGAAGGTTCGAATGTGGATGCATCACAGGCAACTGTAGATATGAACGCAGCATTCCGTGCTTATGAAGCGAACCAGAAGGTCGTACAATTCTACGACCGCAGTCTGGATAAAGCCGTCAATGAAGTTGGGCGTGTATAACGCCAACGTATAATATAGCCGCGTAGCGGAGAGCCAAACCCCCTTTACGAAGCAAGCGGAGAGGCTCACGCGAAGCGCAAGCCTAAACGCAACTGAGCCTATGCGAGGATTGCGCAGTATTATCCTAAGCGCAGCGATGGTCTCGACAGTCCTTTGCGAAGCAAAGCAGGGAGAGACCACGCGGAGCGCAAAAGCCTAACCGCAGCCGAGCTTATGCGAGGATTTCGCAGCATTAAGCTGAGCGCAGCGACGGTCTCGACAGTCCTTTGCGAAGCAAAGCAAGGAGAGACCACGCGGAGCTACACGCCGCATAAAGAGCGTGCCGGGCTATGATTCAGCCATGTGAAACTATGGCGGGAATCATAGCCCGGCAGTCGCGGCGCACACACACGACCGTCACTTAGCAAGATCGTACCCCACTTACCTAATCCGCCTGTTTCGGGAGTCCAGAGGGCAGCGCCATCTGGGGCCCTCCCTACTAGGGAGGGTTTGGGAGGGTGGACAGGAAACAGGGAGGGTAACCACCGAATGAATAATTCCATGATTAGTGCAATGGTCTCCATGACCGGAATACAGCAGCGTCTGGATGTCATTTCCGATAATATTGCCAACGTGAATACGGCAGGCTATAAGAGTAAGCAAGCAGCCTTTGAAGATGTACTGACACGTGTGCAGCAGCAGCCGGACAAGTACAAGCTGGATGGACGCTCGACCCCGATGGGATACAACCTCGGGTTTGGCGTACGTTTGGCTGATGTGACAAAGGATATGACTCAAGGTACACTCAATGAGACAGGCAATCCTACCGATCTGGCGATTGAAGGCAATGCGATGTTTGCGGTTGAAGCGATTGGTGAGAAAATGTGGACGCGTCAGGGTGCATTCCATTTTGTCCCTGATACTAGACCCAAAACGAATCCCAATGCGCCAGACATGATGGTGTTGGTCAATGGCGAAGGCCACTTTGCATTGGATCGTCAAGGTAATCGCATTACGGCACCGAATAACAGCAAGGTTGCATTTGATGAAAAAGGCAATCTGTTGATCCGTCGTGGCAATGAAGCCAATGCAACGATTGGAGCCCAATTGCAACTCGTAGATATCGAGCGCCCGGAAGGGCTTGTGCAGTATGCGGATAATCTGTTTGGTCTGGATGCGGGTCTGACCGAGGATGATGTATTTGGAGCTAATGCAGCTACACGTGAAGCAACAGCTATGATTCGTGCAGGCTACATTGAACAATCCAACGTGGATTTGACACAAGAGATGGCTTTGCTGATGCAAGGACAGCGGACTTACCAACTGGCGGCACGCGCACTGACATCCAGTGATTCCATGTCGGGTCTTGCCAACAATATGAGAGCATAAAAGGTGAATGTGATGACAGATACACAGCAGCAGAACAGCAAGCCGGATAAGACGAAAGTCAAGAAGAAGAAGAGTGGATGGCGCATCGCAAGATGGTTTTTGGTTCCGGTCCTGCTTGTTCTTGCCCTCGCTGGCGGATTGGTGGCTGGCTACGTGGTACTGGGCAAACAGGATATCGGTTCCGTATTGCAGTGGAGTACATGGGAACATGTATATGATTTGGTGTTCGCTCCGTAGATGAACGATATATGCAAAACTCCTGCGCAGGCAGGAGTTTTCTTTTTGGTGTTGAAAACAGTATAATGATGGATGACGTTTGACGTCAAAAGAGGCCTCCCCTGCGAAAGACATTCGTCATCGCGAAGAGAGACCCCTTATCTCAACCTTCACTACTGCAGTCATGAAGGATATAAGTAGTATTAACTGAAAATATGCTTTTCATACAACATTAAAATGAAAAACCCATTTATATGAGTTCTTGACTTTGTCATGTTGGAATTGACCTTGCAGCACCGAAGTAAGTGGAGGGAACGGAATCGTTCAGAAGAAGCGAAGCGCTCGCCTTTGTCACCGAATTTTGACCTCTCTGAGGTTGATCAAAAAAATTCGGTGACAACAGCGATCAGAAGGACGATCCGTAACCGTAACGACCACCGGAGTGCTAAGAGTCAATTGCATGATGGAGAATTCTCATATAAACATCCAGAGAGGAGATTATACTGTGCTCGATATCAAACAGATTCAAGAGATTATCCCACACCGTCCCCCGTTTCTGCTGGTGGACAAGATTTTAGAGATAGAGGATGGCAAACGTGCTGTTGGTTTGAAAAATGTAACCATTAATGAACCTTTCTTCATTGGTCATTTTCCAGAGTATCCGGTAATGCCGGGTGTGTTGATTACAGAAGCTCTGGCACAGGTCGGTGCAGTAGCCATTCTTAATTTGGAAGGCAACAAAGGCAAAATCGGCTTTTTGGCGGGACTGGACAATTTCCGATTCCGTGGACAAGTTGTGCCTGGAGATACGTTGATGCTGGAAGTGGAAATTACGCGTCTCAAAGGTTCAATTGGTAAAGGCAAGGCTACAGCCAAAGTAGGCGACAAAGTGGTAGCTGAAGGCGAAATCATGTTCGCACTGTCTGACCCAAGCTAAGGATTGTATAGTTCAGCATTTAATTGAATTTTATATAGAAGGAAGGGGTTTGCAGGAATGGAACAGTTAAGCACAACAGCAGCACAAACATTGCAGCAGTGGTTGGAGGATGCTTCGATTGATGAAGCGACGAAACAGGAGCTTCGTGATTTGCAGGATCAGCCGAAAGAGCTGGAGGATCGTTTCTACAGAAATCTGGAGTTTGGTACAGGTGGATTGCGTGGTGTGATCGGGGCGGGAAGCAACCGGATGAACCGTTATACCGTGGGTCGTGCAACGCAAGGTTTTGCCCGTTATTTGCTGGAGCAGCATGGCGACAAAGAAGGTAAACCTTCTGTAGTGATCGCACATGATTCCCGTCATTTCTCACCTGAGTTCACACTGGATGCTGCCTTGGTTCTGGCTGGAAATGGAATTGTGGCTAAGTTGTTTACTTCCCTGCGTCCTACGCCTCAGCTTTCCTTCAGTGTACGTCATCTGCAAGCAACCGGCGGTATTGTGGTGACGGCGAGTCATAATCCTCCTGAATACAATGGCTACAAAGTGTACAACCACGAGGGTGGCCAACTGGTACCACACGAAGCAGAGAAAGTCATTCAATACATTCAGGAAGTTCCTTCCCTCGCGGATGTGAAAAAGCTGACGCAGGAAGAAGCCGAAGCTCAAGGATTGCTTGTATGGCTTGGAGAAGAGGAAGATAAGGCATTTGTTGATACCGTTGCCAGTCTAAGTCTCAGTCGTGACCTGATTCAATCCGGCGTCGGCCGTGATTTCAAAATTGTCTTCACTCCACTGCATGGAACAGGTAATGTGCCTGTACGTCGTGTGTTGGAACAGATCGGTTTCGAGCAGGTTCACATTGTGGCAGAGCAAGAACAGCCTGATGCTGAATTTTCCACAGTGAAATCCCCTAACCCGGAAGAGCGCGAAGCATTTACACTTGCAATGAAGCTGGGTGAATCGGTGGGTGCTGACATTCTGATCGGTACAGATCCAGACGCAGACCGCATGGGTGCGGTAGTGAAAGACAAGGATGGTAAGTATTTCGTACTGTCGGGTAACCAATCCGGAGCGATCATGGTGCATTATGTGTTGAGTCGATTACAAGAGACAGGTAAGCTGCCGAAAAACAGCGCGGTTGTCAAAACGATTGTAACAAGCGAGATGGGAGCGGTCATTGCCGAGCATTACGGTGCAGAAGTGATGAACACCCTGACAGGCTTTAAATATATCGGTGAAAAAATGAACCAGTTCGAAGCAACCGGCAGTCATACGTTCTTGTTCGGTTATGAGGAGAGCTACGGTTACCTGGCAGGCAGCTACGCACGTGACAAGGATGCAGTCCTGGCTGCAATGCTGATTGCTGAAGCAGCTGCTTATTATAAAAACCAAGGCAAAACGCTCTATGATGTCCTGCAAGAGCTGTACAGCCAATTCGGATATTTCCTGGAGAAGCTGGAGTCCCGTACGCTGAAAGGCAAAGATGGCGTAGCTCAAATTCAGGCGAAAATGACCGACTGGCGTTCTAATCCACCACAAGAAGTAGCCGGCATCGCTGTACAAGATGTGCTGGATTACTCCCTTGGCTTGGATGGCTTGCCTAAAGAGAACGTTCTAAAATTTATTTTGGCAGACGGATCATGGTTCTGCCTGCGTCCTTCGGGAACAGAACCGAAGATCAAAGTATACTTCGCCGTGCGCGGAGAGAACCTGGAAGACGCGGAAAGCCGTATCGAGCGTTTGGCTACTACGGTGATGACGCGTGTAGACGCACAATAAATACGAATGCAGTACTGAGCAAGAACATGAGAAAGCCTCTCCGCACCGTAAGGTTGGTTGGCGGAGGGGCTTTTCTTTTAGGTAAAAAGGGTAAATGTCTACGTCTATTTTGGATGAATTGCGGATAGATGCACGTTTGTTGACACAAGCTGTTTGTATCCGGTATTTATTCACTATTATGCAATGAAAATCATGAGCTGAACGTGCATTTGGTTCCAACACTTGAGGAGGTACATGTAGTGCGTCAAAAATGGCTTTATTGGAATACCGCTTCACGGAAGTGGCTGTGGATTGTTGTCATTATCGGTTTGATTGCTTCCATCCCTGTCATCAGTGATCGGGTACAAACGGAATCTTCCGCCAAAAAGGTGGAGCTTGTCTTCAATTATCGGGGGCTATTGGATATCTCGGCTTATCAGGCCCATCCGCAAGACTTCATGAATGAACAACTGACTCGGTTGAAAGACGCCGGAGTGACAACCATGGCGGTGTTCGAAAGTACACTGGATGAGTTGAAGAAGTCCCGCCGTCTGATGGTATATAACGGGCAGGATCTTGCGAACATGACCAAAAATGTCATTCCTGCTAACGATAATTACACGTATGTTCTATTCACAAATGAGGAAAATGCACAAACGTATACCCCTATCATTGAACAAACGTTCGCCGATCGGGAGATTCCTGTGCTTCCATGGGAATATGAAGGTCGTAGCGGCTTAATATTGCAGACTCCACCGGAGAATGCCAACATGCAGCCTTTGCAACCAGATCCGGTTGCCGTGAAGATGCTGCGTGATAAGGGATTTTACATTTTGCCACGGATTTCAGACAGTGTGCCTTATAATCAGGAATCCATGGAACGCCTGCTTACCTTCTTCGAAGAAAATGGGGTAAAGCGCATCTTGTTTGATGGTGATGCTGTGAAAGGGTACAATGATAATGCAGAGATGAAGAGTATCGATATGTTTGCCCAGTTGCTGAACAAGCACCATATTGGACTGGCGGCTATTGAGAATTTGAAGAAACCACAATCCGGTTTTGAGACTCTCTCCTATAAAATTGACTACAATGTAACTCGTCTGTACTCCTTAAGTGACGGGGATGCCAATCTGGATGTAGATACCATTGCTGACCGTTTTGTTTTGGCTACCAAAGACCGCAACATTCGTATGATCTATATGAATGCTTCGCCAAGTCGGAATACGGCCAAAGCCATGATCACCAATCCAATTGATAATCTGATCAATAGTTTGGGTGAGCCAGGTCATGCGATTGAACGTATGGGTAAACACGGCTTCGAACTCGGACAAGCTGAAGCGTTCACGGTTAAGGATTCTTCCATTCAGCGTTATGCTAAGCTGGTTGCCTTGATTGGTGCAATCGCAATGATTACGCTTATGGTTTCATATTTTGTACCACTGCTGACATTGCTTGTATTTGCACTGGCTCTGGTGGGTAGTGCCGGGTTATTCTTGCTCAAACCGACGTTGCTGGAGCAAGGAATTGCATTACTGGTAGCCATTAGTGCGCCAACCATTGCGATGGTGCTGGCGGTTCGTACAGTGAACTATCAGCAGCAGCGGCAGCCAGACGCGCCTGCGGGTCGTCGACTGGCACAAACGTTATTCTTATATGTAAGAACATCGATTCTGTCGTTCCTGGCGGTGCCTTTTGTCATCGCATTGCTGAACAGCATTACGTACAGTCTGGTTATCAACCAGTTCCGAGGCGTTAGCCTGTTGCACTTTGCACCTATGGCGCTGGTAGCAATTTATATTGTGTTTTACCGTGGTTCGGGTACATTTTCCATTAAACAAATTAAGGATATTCTTCGTACACCGATTAACGTATTGATGGTTGTATTGGCACTGGTTGCTGCTGTGGTTGGATACTATTATTTGAGCCGTACAGGAAACTCGGGTTCGGTTACACCGTTCGAAATGTTCCTGCGTACTACGCTGGAAGACACGTTCGGCGTGCGACCAAGATTCAAAGAATTTATGCTGGGACACCCGCTGTTTATCGTTGGCGTGTTCGCCGCTTTAAAATATCGTAAAGTCATCTTTGTGCTCATTATTGCAGCAATTGGACAATTGTCCATGGTGGATACGTTCGCGCATATCCATACGCCAGCTGTATTGTCACTCATTCGTGGAGTGATGGGATTGGGACTTGGCTTAATCTTCGGTATCGTTGCTGTGGGTGTGTGGCAAGTAGCGGAAGGATGTTGGAAAAAATGGTCACCACTTCTCAAAAGTTAGTCATCTCAGGATATTACGGATTCCACAACAGTGGAGACGAAGCGGTACTAAAGTCAATTTTGACTGCGCTGGAAGAGGAGAGTCACAGATCGAATGTCACGATTGAGCCGATTG
This sequence comes from Paenibacillus sp. OK060, assembly GCF_900101205.1. Taxonomy (NCBI): domain Bacteria; kingdom Bacillati; phylum Bacillota; class Bacilli; order Caryophanales; family Paenibacillaceae; genus Paenibacillus; species Paenibacillus sp. OK060. Next base: position 111,902 of record NZ_FNFR01000003.1, on the reverse strand, counting down.
TGCTCTCCGGTGATCCGGAGTGGACCACTTCAATGTATGGTGTACGTTCAGTACATCGGATGAAGTTGAAGGAAGTTCGCGAAGCGATCAAGGAAAGTGATGGTTTAATAAGTGGAGGAGGAAGTCTGCTGCAGGATGCAACTGGACTGAAATCCATCCCTTACTACCTGGGTGTCATCAAACTGGCCCAGTGGTTGAAAAAACCAACATTTATTTATGCGCAGGGCATTGGACCTGTAAATCGCAAAATTTTCAATCCGATGATTCGTTCGGTCTTTAAGGCTTGCAACTATGTATCTGTACGTGATGAACAATCCGCTGAATACTTACGTGGGCTCGGATTGCAGTGGAATCAGATTCATGTGGTCCCTGACCCGGTGATGGGTCTGCCACTGCCTGAAGCCAATGCGGAAGAAGTAAGTTCAGTCGCGGTTAATGCTCAAGGAGCAAGCGTTCATACCAAACTCCCTGTGATCGGCGTTTCGGTACGTTTCTGGGAGTCGGATCGTAAAGAGCTTACAGCGATTGCTGCTGGACTTAAGAAGCTTTGCTCCAAAAAAGCCGTTCACTTGCGCTTTATGCCATTTCACTTACCGATTGATGAGCAGGCTTCAAGGTTTGTCATGGAAATGCTCGGTGACCTCGGTAACAAGGGTAGCGAAGTAAGCATTACCAAGGATCTCACCGATCCGCAGCTGATGCTGCAGGAAGTCAGCAATTGTGATGTCGTTATCGGCATGCGTCTGCACAGTCTAATCTATGCAGCTTCGCAGTATGTTCCACCCGTTGGTATCTCGTATGATCCGAAGATTGATCAATTCATGCTGCGTCTGGATAGTGAAACCGTGGGCAGTACGGATGCGCTGGATGGGGATAAACTGGCGAAGACAGTGGCTAACCTGTTGGATCAGCGTTCACAGTGGCTGAAGGAACATGAAGAAGGCATCACCGAATTGAAGCAGGAAGCCAAAGTGCCTGCTCAGCAAATTATTAAATATTTAGGCCGCAAAGGGTGAAATAAGATGAATCAGACCGGACCAATACCTACCGTTTCAATCTATGGTATTCCTTTTTCCAAACTAACAATGAAAGAAACGGTGGAGGTTCTACGCCAAGCAGTGCTTACAAAGCAGCCGCACCATGTCATCACAGCCAATCCCATCATGGTCATGGCCGCGCTGGAGAATCCAGCGATGATGAAGGTTATGCAATCTGCAGAAATGATTGTTCCCGATGGAACAGGTGTTGTATGGGCTGCCAATTATTGTGGGGAGCCTGTGGCAGAGCGGGTGCCTGGATTTGATCTTTTACATGAATTGCTGCGTGTTGGAGAAAACTATCGGTGGGGCGTGTATCTGCTCGGTTCCACACCTGAGGTGATTCAAGAAACGGCAGTTCGGTTACAAGAGCAATATCCGGCGATTCGAATTGTAGGTTATCGCGACGGGTATTTTGGTCCGGCTGAGGACGAGCAGGTTGTCGCTTCCATCCGTGAAGTTGCACCTGATCTGCTGTTTGTTGCACGTGGGGCAGACACGCAGGAACCGTGGATTCACAAGTACAAAGATGCGCTTCAAGTTCCCGTTACCATGGGGGTTGGAGGCAGCTTTGATGTGATTTCGGGCAAATCCAAACGTGCACCTAAAGTGTTCCAAAAGTTAAGACTGGAATGGTTTTATCGTCTGCTTCGCGAACCTAGTCGGGCTGGCCGAATGCTTGCGCTTCCGAAATTCGCTGTCAAAGTGATGCGGGACAAAGAAAACGTGACTAAAGTCCGTTAAAATTAGGCTATTACGCGTAAAATGCACGTTTTTGCTAAAAATTGAGGTTGGCATTTCGCCTGTGATCAGCGTATAATTCATTCCGGATTACATGTGTGCCACTCAAATAAAAACGTTTAGTTGCACATGGCCACTCCGATGTCAGAATAACCTTTTGATCGCTGTTATCCCTGGATTTCTTTTATTAACCTTTGTAAGGTTGAAATCCCGTGATAAAGGCGAACGCTTCGCTTCTACAGGTTATTTCTGCCCTCTCCGTTCTGGTTCAAATGGTATTTTTATTAAAAGTGACGAACAATAATTTATATATAAAAAGAGATCAGGGGATTTATAATTTCTTACAGGTATTATAATTGGGGGTCGAATGTTCAAATGGTAGCGATCTTTATCATTGGATTTATCGTGTCAATGGGACTGGCTCTTGCCCTGACACCACTTGTCAAAAAGTTCGCAGTCAGAATCGGAGCAATGGATACGCCGAATGCTCGTAAAGTGCACACTCGGATTATGCCACGTCTTGGTGGTTTAGGGATTTTCCTGGCCTTTGTCATTACGGTTGCTGCACTGCTTCCTTTTGTGTCAGCATGGTTTACGACAAGAGACATGAGCTTTGTCAGTGCTTTTCTGATTGGTGGATCGATCATCGTACTGATTGGTGCATTGGATGACCGTTTTGAACTGTCAGCCAAAGTGAAGCTGTTCGGACAAATTGTTGCTGCTGCTGTAGTCGTATTCGGATTCAATATCCGTGTAGACTTCGTAAATATTCCTTTTCAGGATGCGTACTCCTCACTGGAAGCTTGGGTTTCCATTCCGCTGACGATTCTCTGGATCGTTGGTGTAACGAATGCGATTAACCTGATTGATGGTCTGGATGGTCTGGCTGCCGGTGTATCCGGTATTGCCATTGGTACCATTGCCGTGATGTCCTTCCTCATGGGTAATATGATGATTGCTTTGATGTGTCTTGTACTGCTTGGTAGTATTGTTGGATTCTTGTTCTTCAATTTCCACCCAGCCAAGATCTTCATGGGGGATACGGGATCTCTATTCCTTGGTTTCTCTCTGGCAATGCTGTCCATGCTTGGATTCAAACAAATTGCTGTCGTATCCTTCATTACACCGTTGATCATTATCGGTGTGCCGCTCTCGGATACCTTCTTCGCTATCATTCGTCGTGCGGTACAACGGAAACCGATTTTCTCACCGGATAAAGGTCACTTGCATCACTGCTTGCGTGAACTTGGATTCAGTCACCGTCAGACAGTGCTGATCATCTACGGTATTGCCGCATTTTTCGGTGTACTGGCGATTATCCAATCTTCCGCTGCGATGTTCGAAGCCAACTGGGTAACGTTCGTCGTGATCTGTATCATGATGTTCTTCCTCCAGGTTGGAGCAGAAGTCATCGGACTTGTAAGCAAAACCAGAAGGCCGGTCATTAACTTCCTGATGCGTATGCGCGTCAAGATGAACCCGGAGACCCGGTCGAAATCCTAAATAGAAACGCTTGATTACTGATCTTATTGAATATTCTTTCAGACCCAAACCTTGTCCCCTGTGGACAAGGTTTTTTGTTTATTTTGCTGTTTTTACTAAATAATTGGAACCTTTCGGCCGATAAAAAAGTTAACTGACTTAAATAGAGGAGAGATGATTGCATGCAGCGTACGAAGAAGCCGATGATTTGGCTGATGATGGTGGCACTGGTTGTATCTCTAATACCAGCAGGCCTTGCACCAGTCGCGTCGGCGGCAGGACAGACGAGTTATTTTACTCCAGATAATGCTGGGAACGTCCAATTGAAAAATACAGTAGGTCTCAAAATGAGTGGAACTGGCTTGGATGTGCTATCACGTTCAACTGCTTTTGTTGTAACTAACAGTGAACAGGCGGTAACGGGTACGTTCACTAACGTAACAGGCTCTACATTGGGTGCCAACGTTCAACTGATGAATCTAAAGGATGGCACTTGGGTTCCAGACAGCACGCGAGTAGCACCAGCGGTTGTAACGGTTGATCCAGATCGGCCAGACAATCGTTTTAAAGCAACACTTACATTGTTTCCCGGAATGAACAAAGTAACGTTTACCGGTTCCCAGGGACCAAGCGAACGTTCTGAAAGCTTCTATATCTTGTATGACTCTGTACCATACATTGAAAAGCTGCAAGTTTTGGGTGGAGCCGATAATCTTGATCTAAATGAAGGATCACAGGTTGTTGTAGATACGGGTGATGTGACTATTCAAGGTGTAGCCCACAACTCCTCTAAAGTAACAGTAAGTTTGAATAATGGTGAGGCATTACCAACAGCATTGTCTCAACAAGATGGCACATTTTTCTCGCCAATGCTTCGATTGAAGGCAGGCAAGAATGATCTAATCATCACAATTGAAAGCGGCGTAGACAAAAATAAATACACTTATTCTCTTCTCTACTATGATGAGGAAAATCCATTCTCTCAACTGGATTTGAATGAGGGTTCGGATGGACTATCGCAGAGTATGCTATCGGAAAGGCCTACTTATGGAGGTGACCCTTTACAAGCCAGTGTAACTGTTCAATTACTTTTGCCGGATGATAAAACAACTGCTGTTCCTGAAATCTCGGTGGATGGCGCATTGAGTGGCATTGTTCCAAAAATTGAACCCATTCCTAGTGTGGGAATCAACACGCCTTCATATGCTCTGATTTCGTTTAAAATACCATCATTGAAGTTTACAGAATCAGGAACTGCCCCTAATACTACGATCGATCGCTTGCAAAATCATTCGTTGAGTGTGAAGTATGGAAAAAACACAGCAAGTGTAAATATGAATTTTCAATATCTAGAGAATGAAACGGTTATTACGAATTTAAAATATCTTAAGGACTATAGCGGCTCTGGTGATGCACCAGAAGGGGTGCCTCTTTCGGGTTCAAGTGTCACTTCTGCGGATTTCTATATCCTCGTAGAAACCAGCAGAAATCCTAATGGAAGTGTGTTGACAGCCGAATATCTTCCAAGAAGCACAAGCTCGATTGAGCTCTCACCACCGATACAAGTATCACCAACTAAATACATCTATCAAATCAAAGGCTTCAAAAACGGAAATCAAACCGTTCAGTTCAAGTTTGCTGGATCAACATCAAGTCGTAATGCGACGATCTCGTTTGCATCCAAAAACTACATCTTCGTGAGCAACCTGACGGATGGTCAGACGTATGACATGAACTCCAAAAAAACAGATAAATTATTGGTTGAAGGTAAGTACGTTGACTTTGCAACATTAGATAGCAAGTACTTTGTAGCAGAGATTTTCGCAAATGGTGTAAAAGTGTATTCGACACATCCTGCAGCAAACACGACTCAAAAACAGTTGACTTTGGGCGCGGACGGAAGCTTTAAAGACGTTCAAATTGACATTGACGGGGATAATGGACCTTTATTCTTTGGGGAAAACCGCATCGTATTAACGGGTACAGGAACTGGAGAGAAAGGCCAGCTGAATGAAGTAACCAAAGAATTGCGCATATACATTAATGATAATAATGTATCGACAATCAACAATTTCCAGCCTGCACCAAGTAAAAATCGCTCCACATTCCTTGATCCGTATAATCCGGATGATCAATGGGTGAAAAACCTGTTTAACCTGTCCACGGATTTCACATTTGCCGACAAGAAATACACGACCAGCCTTAAAAATTTCGACTTGGCAATACGTGGTGCAGGGGCTATTCGAATGAGCCTGAGTATGGGGACTCAAACTATTTTTGACGTGAATATACCAGAAGGATCGGCAGGTAATACAACTTGGGCAGATCCAATAATTTCTCCGGAGTATGCCCTGAACAATGGTAATGTTATTGTGGATCGTGCCGGAAATCAAAAGGACTTTGTTGTACGGTTAAGAGATCTGAAAGCTGAGACGCCAGGGACATACATCTACACACTGGACCTTTACAACAAAACTGGAGCAAAGACAAGTCAAAAAGTAGAAGTGGTCAGAGAAGCTGCAGGTTATCGTATTATAGCTCCGCAACCTACTTCAGGTAGTCAGATTGTTGTCAACAAAAACTTTGTTCATTTTGATATTGAGGCAGAGGGAGCAACGTCCGTTATTATTGATAAAGAGACAGCTAAAAAGCTTCAAGGAACAGAAACGGACCGTTTTGCTCTTGATTATGTTGGACTCAAATCCGATAAAGTGAACAAAATTAAACTAACAATTGATCGTAATGGTGTAAAAACAACGAATACAATTGAAGTGTACTATACTAGTGCTACCGGAGTGGATTCACAGTATATGGCTCCTAAAGTAGCCACTAAGTACTCTGCCTTCAATAAACAGCTCGAGCTAAGCTTCCCCAAAGGGACGGTAATGGAAAGTTTAGACACCAGTGGAATCGCAAAGTTCTATCCTAATAACAAACTGTTGTTTGGTATTGCAGATCCGAATACTGGTATTGTGGAACGTCGTAACGATTACGGAAGTATTGTTGGTTTCAAAACAGAAGAAGGAGATCCCAATCCATTAAGCGTACCGGATGATTATTACAGAAGGTTCTCGGCAATCACGGGAGATTCTGTGAACTTTAGTCCGATTTCAGACATTTACTGGATTAGTGGAGGTTTAGGGGAGTCGGGCACAAGAGGCACTGACAACTACAAAGAACCAACAAATGGGATAGGTCCATACACTATAGATTCATTGTATGGTAACCCATTAACACCAACTGAGCGCAAAATCAAACCATCTCAACGTGGTACATTGACATTGACTTACGATTCTAACGTGGTAGATGACGCGGGCTCCACAATCTCGGTATTCTACTACTCTTCAAGTAGAGAATGGAAACGTATTGGTGGAGAAGTGGATTCCAAGAAGCATACAGTAACCGTTCCGTTCGATAATTTCGGGTACTATAAGGTCATGAAGCTTAGAAGAAGTTACAACGATATCACGAACCACGGTTGGGCCAGAAATATTCTTAATGCATTATACGCCAAAGGATTTATGGCACCATTGCGTTTTGAACAATTTGGAACAGATGATCGGACTTCCAGAGGAGAGTTTGCCACACTTTTGGTAAAAGGATTGAATCTTCCGATTACTTCTGATAGCAGAAGAACATTTACAGATGTGGCGCCTGGAACAAGTTCATATACTTGGGATTATGACAGTATTGAGACAGCCGCCAGAGCAGGTATCATTACAGGATTGACCGATGGTGTGTTTGGACCGGATCGTCCTCTCACACGTGAACAGGCAGCGGTCATGATAGCGAGAGCACTTGAGCTCAAGTTAGCTGCAAATGACAACAAGCTCCAAAGTGCATTGGCCAAGTCTTTCATCGACTCGGGCAGCATGGAGAACTACGCAGGTCCTGCTGTGCAAGCCGTTACCAAAGCGAAGATCATGGAAGGATCTCCTGTAACAGTTACCGGCCAAAGCAAACCACAGTATGCATTTAACCCGAAAGGAAACCTGACTCGTGCAGAAGCAGGTAAGATCGCGGTTGAATTGCTCAAGAAGAGTACCAAAGTATTCCCTAAAAACTTGAGTTAATTTATGTGATAGTATCGATGCATTTTAGGAAGGACCTGTCCCTTGCGCTAAAGGGGCAGGTCCTTTTTATGACTGTTATATAACTGATAAGAACACTTTTATAATAGAAGAAATAAGTTTTTTACCAATAACTATTTTTGTAATTTGCTAGAGTTTAAGATACAATAACGGTAAATACACAATGATCTAGAGGGTGAAGTTAGCTAATGAAACCGATTTATTCGAAGGCCCAGCTGGGCTACATGAAGGCAAAGACACAGTTCGAGAAGCAGGCAGTCATTCTGGAGAAAAAGTTGGAAGATACACGTAAGACGGAGGAGATCTCTCAGGAAGTGATGGAAGGGCTTGTACAGACTACTGGCTTCCATGATGCGTATAACAATCTGGTTCTGGCTGAGAATGAACTGATTGAATGGTCTCACACGACGATGAAGCATGAGAAAACGTACCGTGAGAACAGACAACCAATCGATGATATGTATCTGAGATTGAACAGTGATCCGCAGATGCGAGCTCAAATTATCGACCTTGCGATGAAAATTCGCTAACCTATATAACCAGAATAGTACGAAAAGCATCCCAGAATGGGATGCTTTTTATTTTATTTATTGTGGAATTTGTCGCTTCATAGTGTGAAACTCTGGGTATAAATAAACGTTGGCAACATAGAAGAAGCACCCTTTATATTGGAAAGAACACAGTTGCATCAATGTTTTATATGGGTTTTGAATGGCTATCTTACCCGCACTGTACCTATACATAAATAAATTCAAAACTTTTTTTGTGGAATCCGCAACTTTTTGAAATCTGCTGCGTTTAAGATGTAGAGTCAAAAACATTGGGCCTGTTACCAAGATTGACCTCGTGAAGAATCTTGTCTATTTATTAGAAAAAATTGCTTTACGACTCGGAAGACCCATTGTATAATACGTAGGTAGGATTAGGAAACTACTCTATTTTCGTATGGTTCTGCTTTACAACCTAGTTTACAAGTTTCTGTGATATGCTCACAGACATCATTTATATTAACTTGCTCACAACTCTGGAAAGGGGGTGCAACAATATATGAGGAATACGAGCGACCCTATTAAAGAAAATTCAAATGTTATGAACACCCAAGGAGGAGAAAAAAAGGTTATGAAGAAAATTTTATCCGTAGCATTGTCTACAGCAATGGCATTCTCGATGTTTGCATCTGTAGCATTCGGTGACACAGCAGTTTCACCACAACAACAGTTTGATGCATTGAAAGCAAAAGGTATCTTCACTGGTTACCCAGATGGTACTGCAGGTTTGGATAAAGACATGACTCGCGCTGAGTTCGCTAAAGTCATCACTAAATTGCTGGGTCTGAAAGAGATCACTGGAACTCTTTCTTACACTGACAAAAACTACACAGCTAAAAACTGGGCTGTACCTTACATCGAAGCAGTAACTGCTGCGGGTATCATGGAAGGTAAAAACGTTGAGAAGAAAATCTTCGACTTCAACGGTAAAGTAACTGTTTCCGAGATGGCTACCATCTTGACTCGTGCACTTGACCTGGAAATCCCAGCTGAAACTAACAACAATGCAGCTGATTGGGCTAAAGGTTACGTTCAAGCAGCAATCAACGCTGGTTTGATCGATTCTAAAGCTAACTTCGGTGCTAACGCTTCCCGTGAATTGCTTGTAGGCGCTGCTTACGCAATTGACCAAGCGCAAAGCTTGAAAGTTACTAAATACGAAGTAAGTGAAGGCGGTAAAGTCGTTACTTTCACAATCAGTGACGGCGAAACTGTAAAAGTTACTTTGGATAAAGCTCTTGAAGCTAACAAAGAAACTGAAGTGAAATTTACTTACAAAGATAAGAACTTCACTGAAAAAGTTACTTATGTTGTAGAAGCTGCAACTAAAGTACAATCCGCTACTTCCACTAACTTGAAAGAAGTAGACGTGGCTTTTGACGGTAAAGTAGACAAAGCTACTGCAACTGACAAAGGTAACTACACTGTAGACAGCAATTCCAAAGGAATCAAATCCATCACTTTGTTGGCTGACGGAAAAACAGCTCGCCTGTTGTTGAACGAATCCAGCAAATTCACGCAAGGAACTACTTACAAAGTAGCTGTGAAAAATATTAAATCTTCTACTGGAACAGTATTGCCACAAGGTGAAGTTTCCTTCACATCTGCTGACAACACTCTGCCTACAGTAGCAGAAGTTAAAGCTCTGGGAACTAAAGTTATCAAAGTGACTTTCTCTGAGCCGGTTGTAGCTCCAACAAGCAGCAACTTCCAATTGGATGATAAAGCATTTGTTGGATCTGTAACTCAAGGTGCTAACCAACGCGAAGTGATTCTGCGTGACTTCACTGGTACAATCTCTGAAGGTGCTCACAAGTTGACAACTTCTTTGGTTGAAGATTTCGCTGGTCTGAAATCTTTGGCTGCAACAACTGACTTCTCTGTAGCTGTTGACACTGAAGGTCCTAAAGTGACTGAGATCTCTGCTACATTGGAAAAAGTAACAGTTACTTTCGATGAGGAAATCGATCCTAACTCCGTTACTAACGATAGCTTCTACTGGAAATCAGGCGATACTAAGAAAACTGGTAAAGTAACACAAGTTGCTTCCAATGTTTATGAAGTTGAGTTTGATCAAGCTAACCGTCTGCCAGGTTATGAGTCCACTTTGTTCGTAGAAGTGAAAGACTATTCTGGTAACGCTAATGCTGTGAAAGAACACAAAATCAATGCAACTGTTGACTTGGTTCGTCCACAGGTAGTTGAAACTACTTTCGGTGATCGTACAAACACATTGACTGTACGTTTTGATAAAGCTGTAAGTGCAGCTGATAAAAAATACTTTACTGTGAAAAAAGGCTCTGATAACGTTCCAGTGAACAATGTTACAGCTGCTGATAGCTCTAATAAAATCTTCTATGTTACTTTCTTTGATACATTGAAAACTGGAACATACAACATTAAAGTAGCTGATGTTCAAGACACAACTGCATTGAGAAATACTTTGGTTGAGTACAATGGTACATTTGTGGCTAATGACAACCAAAGTCCTAATATCTCTTCTGTAGATTACAATGAGTCTTCCCGTAAAGTTACTTTGAACTTCGGTCGTGAGATGGATCTTTCTACGCTGAATAATAAAGGTAACTACTACATTAGCTTCCAGAAAAATGGTGGAAATGTACAAAACATTGCATTGCCAAGCGAAGTTACTGTTAATGCAGTAAACGGTGGTAAATCAGTTGTAGTACAATTCCCAGAGAACATTGATGGAACTAGAGTAACTTTCGGACCTAGTGGTTCAGTTCAAAAAATCACTACAACAGGTTTGAAATCTAGAACTGGTCAAGTAGTATCTTTGAGCGAAGCTACTCTTGCTACTTCCGCTAAAAATACTTTGCAATGGTCTGGAGCAGTTCAAAAAGATGCAAGAACATTTGAACTTGAATTCAACCAAGTAATTGCTAACGCTAGTGCAAATGATTTCCGCGTGAACGGTCAATACCCTGTTTCTGTAAGTATCGATGAAAATGTAGTTACACTTAAAACAGATCGCGACTATACAGGTGGTACAATCACTGTAGTTGCTAACAACTCCATTGAGACTTATTCAAACAATAGATTGAATCTGTCAACAGATGCTACATCTCCAGTAAATAATGCAGTTTCTCCACGTGTTGTTGGAGTAGGTACTGTATCTGGAACTGGTTTGGTAGCAGTGAGAGATTCGAGCAATAAATTTATTGTTAGATTCACTAACAATGTAGGAACATCTTCTGCAACGACTGAAGCACAACTTGGTAATGATTTCGTTATCATTAACTCCGCTACTGATAAAAAACTGACTGCAGGAGCAGATTATACTGCTACGTCTACAGGTACTTCGACAGATGTTGTAATTCAACTTCTTAACGATTTGAAAGCACCTGTAACAGTTAAAGTTAAAAAAGATGCTGAATTCTTGCGTGCTAATGGTAACGGTCCTTTGGCTGCTGAGTCTAGCGTATATACTGTTGCACCTTCAACAACTGCTTCCACTGACGTTGTAGATGGAACTGCAGTTTATGCAGCGCCTGTAGCTGCTGATACAGCAACAGTTAACGAAAAAGGTTTGAAATTCACTTATGGCGACACAGGAGTTACTGGAAATATCACTATTAATTTAGTGGTAAACGCAGCTGCTACTGTACCTGTAGCGTTCAGCGATGATTTCAAAACTATCACTGTTGATGGTACTGCTACTGTAGATCAAATCGTTGAAGCTGCTAAAAAAGTTACTAACTTGCCTTATAAAGTAGAAGCTGGTGCTGGAGTTCTTCCAGCAGCAACTACCACTTATGCTTTGACAGGTGGTGTTGATCAAGCAGTAGGTACAGTTACTATCACTCTTGATAAAGCTGCATCTAGCATTGTTAATAACAAGATCTCCGTTTCTACTACAGCTGGAACTAAAAACTACGATGCTAAACTTGATTTAGCTACTGGTGCTACAACTTCTACCAAAGTTATCGTTGAAGTTGGGGCTGATACAGTTCGTAACGGAGTATTGGCTGGTAAAGTAGTTGTTGATAACAAAACAGTAGCTTTGGACGAAATTATCGTACCTTAATTGACTGTAAATATTGAAAACCCAGAGGACTTAGTTCTCTGGGTTTTTGTTTTTTTTACAACAACATCGTAACTTTCTCACTCTCTCAAACGTTTATACTGATATTAACAAGCAAGTTATAGGGAGTTTGGAATTGGATCACAATAAGGCCATGATGACTTTTATAGCAAGCATGTTGTTAATCAGTTCAAGTGGAGGTATTGAATTAGCTGCGAATACGAATAGCGTATTGGGTGATTCATTACATAGTGGTACAACCCTGAGGATATCTGAGAGCATAGCAAAAACCTATCCTGTGAGTAAAATCGTATCCAAGAATGAATCAGTTAAACAAAATGTTAACGTTGATGCTTTAGAAGTAAATCTCGAAAATGGAACGAAAATTCCCCAAATCAATAAGCAGATAGAAATACCATTTACACAAGCATTGGATACAGCTACTCAAGACTTATATGCATATGACCTAGTGATCAAACAACTTGGAAAAACAAATATCCCAACATTGATACCAATGATCGACTACACTATTGCTGTTGAAGGAAACAGATTAATTGTAACTTTTTTAGTAGATTACTCTGACGAGTATTCCGTACAAGTTAGGGACTCCTTCTTTATTCGTGCCAATGGAATTCCTGCTTCACAGTCAGAGGTGTTCACGACAACAAGGAATGTTCAATTAATAGAGGAATAAGCAGATCCTCATTTTACTTGCCTAAAAACCAACAACATCGTAACTTTCTTTCCCTCTCAAACGTTTATACTATAAAGCAACAAGCAACTTATGGGAGGTTTGGAAGTGGATCATAAAAAGGTCATGATGACTTTGTTGGCAAGCATGTTATTTATTAGTACAAGTGGAGGTATCGCAGCTGCTGCGAATACGTCGACGAGTTCAAATAAAACATCGAAGAACAATGAAACTAACAATACAACGAAGAAAGAACAAACAACCACAGTTACAAAAGTAGTACATACATTGGCCAACGTTCCAGCAGTGAAAGTTACTGCGCGGAGTACCGTGAAGTTAACGGATGTGAATCTCTTGTCTCAAGATGATGGGAACACGGTAACATATACACTGACATATAAAAACAACGACAGCACACCAATGATGATGCTCGATTATTGGAGCAAAGTGAAGACCAAGGGTGGGACGACCTTTTCTCCGAAACTGATCGCCAAGGACCAGGAAAAAAAGACGGTATCACCTGGTTCTACGGTTGATCTTACTTATGTCATGAAGGTTGGACGTGAAGTGAAGCTGAGCGACCTGAACTTCCTCATCGTAAAATGGGATTTCAGTAAACCTAATTATGAAAGCACATTGGGGAAATTCAACGTTCCTGCTTCATATAGCATTACCACACCCGTAGGCAAAACAAAAACAGTTCGTTTGAGTGATTCAGCGGTCAAAGTTAAGGTGTCTGGGATCAAAGTATATCCGGGTGAAGATAAGAAGCAGTACGTCAAAGTTGGCGTGAACCTCAATAACATTAGTTATAAACTGCTGGATAACCCGAATATCAAGTGGATTTTGCGTACACCGAATGGTACGAACTATCCGTTAACCCCGGACAAAGACAGTACAGGCATCAGCATTCAGGCACAGGCCAATAAAACATTGAGCTTAATGGCCTCTTTACCCACAGCGTTGAAACTCGAAAAATCCGAATTGCTTCTTGTGGAAGAACAAGGTGAAGAGAAGACAGCCCTGCCTGTGGCCGCTTTACAACTGCCAGAAGCTAGTCAATCTAATGTAGATACAGCAGTAAACCAACCGAATATCATTTCTATTGATGGCCAACCTGTATCCACACTTCTTGAATCTGCACGTGTTCGTGGAGAAAATGAAGAATACGATCTAACGATGCAATGGGTTATTAAGAACCAAGGGAAGAAAGAAGTTAAAGTTCCTAAATATGGATTAGAGATCCGGACAGAGGATGGTACTTCCTACCCGATTGAGACGAAGGCACTCGATGATCTGAAGTTAAAGCCAGGTGCAACCAAGACAATTAAGCTGATCACGACCATTCAAGGTGATGGGGATACCAGCAAAATTAAACTGTATGCGATGACTCCGATAACGAAGGAAGAAAGTAAGGAAGGAAACACGAATCCTAGTAGCTTTGAGTTCTCCTATCCGGTAGGCATCTACGCTATTCCAGAGTCTGTAACTAGTGGAGATGGGCTTACTACTGAAACGGTGATCAAGAACAGCAAAGGTACATTCGGAGTGTCTGTCGGTTCTCTCCAACGCCTGCCATGGACAGACAGTGATATTATTGCTGCCAAGGTAACCATTCGTAACGCATCGGCCAAAACGGTTCAATTACCTGAACTGGAAGCGATGTTCACTATCGATTCCGCACGGATTGATGGAGATACGAAGCTGATTCGTGCGCAAGGTGGTAAGTTGCTCGGCCCAGGTATGACAACAGAAGCTTATCTCTTGACCAAAATTCCATCGGAATTGAACATGAGCCGTCTGGAAGTGACTTTATTAGAGAAGGTAAGCGAAGAAGAATCGAATGATTGGATTACCCTCAGTACGTCAGGCTTGATTCAACCACTTTCGTATGTAGGTGCAGGGAAGACCTTTACTCAAGGTACTGCCGAAAAAGAAACCGAGCTGGGTGTACGCAGAACCTATGTATATCCGGGATCTTCGTCCGATATAGTCTATACTGAGTTCGAAATGACGAATAAATCATTGCGTCAGAGCGGTCTTGCAAAATTAGTAGGGTATTATAAAACAGCCGATGGACAGTATTACAAGGCAACGGCTAAACAGGCTGATCGTGTACCAGGACCGGGTCAGAAGAGTGTTGTGACCTTCTGGGCCAAAGTACCGAAGAGTGTAACATCAACATCCGATATGCGACTGATCGTGGGTGAAGGTGTGGCTGACAACAAATTTGTATCCGGCGAAGGTGAAGCAACGGCGTATGTTAATGCCATGTCATTTGAGGTGCAGCCAAAATCCTTACCTGTCCTGTCGTCTCTGAATGATATCGACTTGTATCCGTACAAATTCTCTGGCAGCAATATCAGAGCGTATCTCACAGGTGGTACAGCGGTACAGATTGAGATGATTTACTCGTTAACCCAGGAAGAGGCCGTGGACAGCGGTGAATACGGACATAAATTGATTCTTTCTCTCACAGATGGATCTGGTAAAGTGTTCGATAAAGAGCTCACGCCGGGTACTGATCTGAAAACGGGTATTAATCAGACACTCAACTGGAGCATCGATGACACGGTCTTTGATAAAATACGCGGAGGTTCATATCGCGTAGCGTTGTATGATGTGTTTGAGGGGCAACGGATTCGCCTTGCAGAGCAAGGATACAGCTACGATGTGTCCAAACTGCCAAAAGAAGAACCAGAGTTTCCGGAAGAGGGTTCCGGCAACAACAATACAAAATAATAAGTAGATAGATTATCTATACTTCTATACCGGAATACAGACAAAACCTCGTTCCCGAGAAATCGGGAGCGAGGTTTTGCTTGTCCCCACAACATTTTTTCTCTATAGTTAAAGTTAATAGATTTCCAGAGGAGGAAAATAAATCACATGAAACCTTATATGAAAGTATCCCTGGCTGCGCTGGCAATTGGTGTTGGCGTATGGGTTGGCTCAGTATACAGCAATACGGCAATAGGTGCAGGCACAATTCAACCAGGAACAGCAGATGATCCTGTAGTCACCAAAAGTTATGTAGATCAACAAATTCAGCAGGCGCTGAGTGGCAAGATCTCCACGGGCAGTGGCAATACCAGTAGTGGTGCAGATAGTAATGCAGGCAATGGTAGCAATACTGGCTCAACTGGAACCGGAAACTCAAGTAACACAGGTGGCGATACCACGCTTCCTCCATTAGTATCCGGTGCTTCGGATGCGCTTGAGATCGTTATGGTGAAACCGGGTCAACAGTTGATCGGTGCAACTGGTGCGGAGTTCATCGTACGTAGCGGCAAGGCTGTAATTGTTAGTGAAGGTACGAATGGTGTAGCCGATCTGACGGACGGGGTTGATTTAACGAATGGTCAGGAAGCACCGAACAATCACCTGCTCTCTTTTCCAAAGGATGGGCGAGGTATTACGGTTCTTGAAGGTAACAAATATAGTCTGACCGTTATGGTTCGCGGTGGATACTCTTTGAAGTAGTTTGAGCATTGTAACCTGAAATTATTCAATATTACGTAATAAGGATTGCTGAGATTACCCAGTTCTAACAAACATTAATACGGCTAGCCTGCCTTGTTCCTGCTCACTCTATAACTGTACACAACCAATAATCGGAGGTGCAGGAATCATGGCTAGAAGTAACCGCAAAGTGGTACCCGAAAGTCGTCAGATGTTGGATCAGATGAAGTATGAAATTGCCGCTGAGTTTGGTCTGAATGTGGGATATGGCGGTAGAGGTCTTGCTGGTGCAGATACCGAATTTGGTTCTGAACTGGGTGAGGTAAGTGATCACTCCTATGGCCAGTACAAAGGCTGGGGCCATCTGACTTCCCGTGAGAATGGATCGGTTGGTGGAGAGATTACAAAAAGGCTGATTCGCCAGGCACAGCAGCACTTATAGGGTGTTTTCCTTATCCCAATCTGTTTGACACGTCTTGACAAATACGTTAAGATGGCAGTTGAGGTACGCAACCTTTTCCGCTAGGGAAAGGTTGATTTTTTGTTGAGGCCATTACCTGAAAAATCCTTATCTTCGTAACTGCGGACCCTGCGTCCTTATTCCGCCCGGAAAGCTTTCGAGGGTACAGTGAACGAATCAACGTAAATGTTTTGTTCGGGCAATCGCCATACTACTCGTTATGGGAGGTTGAAACTTCAATGTCTATTAAAGGCCGACATCTATTCACATCGGAGTCTGTAACTGAAGGACATCCGGATAAAATTTGCGACCAGATCTCGGACGCCGTGTTGGACGCGTTCCTGGCGAATGATCCAAACGCTCGTGTAGCGTGCGAAGTTTCCGTAGCAACAGGACTTGTGCTTGTCATCGGTGAGATCAGCTCCGCGTCTGAATATGTGGACATTCCGTCCATCGTTCGTAATACGATTAAGGAAATCGGGTACACTCGTGCCAAGTTCGGTTTCGATTATAATACTTGTGCAGTCCTGACTTCTCTGAACGAGCAGTCTGCTGACATCGCACAAGGCGTTAACGCAGCTCTGGAGAACCGTGACCCGGAACAAATGGCTCGCGAGACAGAGAATATTGGTGCCGGTGACCAAGGCCTGATGTTTGGTTTTGCAACCAACGAAACACCTGAACTCATGCCTTTGCCAATCGCATTGTCCCACCGTATCGCTCGCCGTTTGGCTGAAGTGCGTAAAAACGGTACATTGGAATATCTTCGTCCGGATGGTAAAACTCAAGTAACGATTGAATATGACGGTGACAAACCGGTACGTGTTGATACCATCGTCGTGTCTACTCAGCATGCTGAAGAGACTCTACTTGCGCAGATCCAAAAAGACATCAAAGAACACGTAATTCTGCCTGTCGTTCCAGCTGAATTGCTGGATGAGCAGACTAAATATTTCATCAACCCAACAGGACGTTTCGTTATTGGCGGACCTCAGGGAGATGCAGGCCTGACTGGACGTAAAATCATCGTAGATACGTACGGCGGTTATGCACGTCACGGAGGTGGCGCATTCTCCGGTAAAGATCCAACAAAAGTAGACCGTTCGGCAGCTTATGCAGCTCGTTATGTAGCGAAAAACCTCATTGCTGCAGGTCTTGCCGACAAAGTGGAAATCCAGCTCGCTTACGCGATTGGGGTAGCCAACCCGGTATCGATCAACGTGGATACATACGGAACAGGCAAAGTCAGCGAAGAGAAATTGGTTGAGCTTGTGCGTAACAACTTCGATCTTCGTCCGGCTGGCATCATCCGTATGCTGGATCTGCGTCGCCCAATTTACAGACAAACGGCTGCTTACGGTCACTTCGGTCGTACAGACCTCGATGTACCTTGGGAACAAGTGGACAAAGCAGACGTTTTGAAAGAGCAAGCAGGTCTGTAAGTTAACGATAAAGTCATCAATAGAAGCCCTTGGTTCCGATATGGAATCAGGGGCTTTTTACTTTAGACATTCGTATTTTCTTTAGCTTAGGATTAGAAAATAAATTGACATATTATAACTATTCACTAATCAAATATTTCCTTTTAGCCGAAATACATAAAGAGGTCTATACATTGTTCAGACAGATGAATATGGACGAGGAGGAACGAAAGGTGAGCATAAAAGGATTGATCCGTAAGGGGATCATCGGGTTATTAATTGCGTTGTTGATCACGCAAGGTTGGTATAGTGGTTTTGATTGGAAAGAAAGTAAAGTGTATGCTGATGATTTGACAAGTTTAGGAATTGAGTCTTCCGTACCAGCATTAGGAGCAAGCAATGCTGATAGTACATCACCATTTATTCTTGTTTTTAAGAAGCCGGTTAAAAAAGTTGTAGGAACGCAAGAGAACATATCCATATACAGATTGCCGGAGGAACGGCTTGTAGCAGAGGTTCCTGTGAGTTCTGGGGTGAACCTCATTCCTGACTCGCTAGGAACTCCAGATGTAGGAAAAACAATTACTTTTCAGTTACCTGAATCTCTTAAAGGTGGGTATTACGCAATTAGAATTGGTGGTAAATCTTTTGAATATGAAGCTAATGAACCCTTTAATGGATTGAATCAGGAGGCATGGTCATTCAGTACCAAGGGAGTAGGGGCGACAACGGCGGTTTCCTTTTCACCAGCTAACGGTGCAGTATCCGTAGCACGAGACTCAAATTTACGGGTAACTTATAGCAATCCTATTGAGGCCGGTGTGGGAGAAATTGAAATTTTCGAAGATGGTGTGCTGTTTGAGAAATATGATATGACATTAACGCAACCTCGTGTTGTGATTAGTGGGAATACACTTACGATTGATCCTATAAGAAGTTTTTCCAATAATGCTACTTACTCAGTTGGTATATCTCAAGGGGCTTTAAGAGATAAGGCAGGGAACGATGTTGCTGGAACAGGACTTAATGGATGGAACTTTAAAGTGTTTCAATCTGATCCTACTTCCTTAACAGTATCTTCCCTTTCACCAACTAATGGAGCAAGTGGGGTGGCGCTGACAGGAGAGTTGATAGTTACGTTTAACAAAGAACTGGATCCTCGTTATCCGGGATCAGTGTCGCTGAGAAATGCCAGTGGTGCAGTAATTGCAACAACAACAGCAGTGAACAGTTCGAATAATCGACAGTTACGAATCATCCCGCTAAATAGTCTAGCGAGTAATACCAGCTATATCGTGGACATTCCAGGAGGGGTATTACAGGACAAATCAGGAAATATATACATGGGGCTGAACGGAGCGTCGTCTTGGACATTCAGAACATTAACGCTGGATCGAACAGCTCCGGTTCTAAAGACATCTAAAATGTACAGTAATACTATTATTCGTCTCACTTATGATAAATTGCTCTCGAGTATAGATCCTTATACTTCAAGCTTCACGGTTACCGTTAACGGGGAGTCACGAAGTGTGAGCACGTCTTATGTGTCTGGGGATAGCGTCTACGTTGTACTAGATACAGGCGTAGCTGTAGGGCAAGTGGTACGAATTGCTTACTCCCCTGGATCATCAACGCGCAAGATTCAGGATTTATCTCTGAATTCCGCCGCTGCTTTCTCGGCCAGAGATGTGGAGAACAGTCTTGAATCGATTATGTCCAAACCAAGAGAAGGTAGTGCCTATAATAATACGATTAATCTCTATTATCCGGAGACCGTATATATTAATTCTAGTGAAACATTTAAACAATTCAGTGTGACTGCAGATGGGTCAGCAGTGGGTGTAAGTAGTATGTCGACTAACAACAGCTCTCTTGTTACTCTGAACTTGAGTCGTTCGATCACGAATGGTGAAGTCGTCCGTGTATCCTATCAGCCGGGTGAATGGTCTGTGAAGGATAGCCGCGGTCAGGCTCTTGCGGGTTTTAGCGGCTTTTACGTTCGTAATAGCATCGATACCAAGAATCCTGAATTCCAGAGTGCAGAGGTTAGCGGCAATAAATTGTGGATTCGTTATAACGAGCCGCTAAGTCGATCAAACAAGCCACTGAAGAGTCAGTATTCCGTACTGGTAGACGGCAAAGCCTTGTTTGTAAACGATTCGGAAATCGAGGATGATATTGTCACACTTACACTCGCTTCAGCGGTGACGAGCACACAGACCGTTACGCTGTCTTACGTTCCGGGGGCGAGCCGTCTAACGGACCTGAACGGTAACCCTGCTGGATACTTGGATTTAATCCCCGTGAAGTATACATACGGAAACGGAACGATCTTGTCGGGTGTACTACAAGGAGACACAATACTTATCAACTTCCGTCATGCTTTAAAGACAGAGTCGGTATTAACACCTTCTCAGTTCAATGTTCAGATCGGTGGCAACACAGTATCCGTTAACTCAGCATCTGTATCCGGCTCAGTCGTTACCTTGAAATTACCAAGCTCGGTAACTGCGGGCCAGACGGGTACAGTTAGCTATGCCCCAGGTTTAGTTTCGCTTAGAGATGCTCTTAATTCTGAAGTAGGGGCATTCGGCCCACTGACGTTGCAGCAAAGTGTAAGCTCTACTCCTACTACCACTCCACTGGAGGGAAAACCTTCCTGGATCACCGAATGGAGTGCTGCTGAATCCGGATTTGGGCAAGCGATGTTTGTGATGAATAATGATACGGCTTCTGTAGAAACCTCAACTTCACGCAATAATCGTTCTACGCGGCAGTTTACCATAGATGAGACGAAGCTTGCCCAAGCATTCGAGTATGCTTATTCAAGCGGGAAATTAAATCAACCCGTAATGTTTGAAGTACCAGAAAGTGAGGCGACTGCTTCTGTTGGCATCCCGTTTCATACACTCTCTCGGATGGCTGCAAACTATCGGTCGGGTTCAATTGGAATTAAGTATAGTGACAGTGTGTGGATCGTTCCCTTTTCCAAACTAGACGTTGTGGCTATGGGACAAAGTGCAGGTATAACGACTGCTCCTGGTACTGCTATATTATACGTACAGTTGGAGGCTCTTCCTATTTTCTCCTTAGGAACGCTGGAGTACATGCTGTCAAGTTTCAACGCTCAACGTTTGGCTAATGTAACAGAAGTCCATATTGATCTTTACAATGGTAATACCGGACAAAATGTAGAACAGAACATCAAAGGCCAGTTTTGGATGCAACTCCCTGGAAACACGTCAACAACCTTATCTAGTATGACAGCTGTTGATCCAGTTACACAGACTTTATCCTATGTACCAACAACATTCAGAAACACGACAGCTGGAATAATTGCTAAAGGGCAATTAAATGGCAATCAGATTGTAGTGCCTGTAACTCATTTGGTTAGTTTCCCGGATGCAAAGCCCTGGGCGCGTGATGCTATTACAGAGTTGGCATCAAAATGGATCATTAGTGCCGACAACCTTACTGCTTACAAGCCAGATAAGAAAATTACGAGAGCAGAATTTGCGGAATTGATTGCTAAAGGGCTGGGTCTGAAAGGGAATCGTGAAGCTGCGCAACGTTTCCGTGATCTTAATGGGAATAGTACAACGATTGCTTATGTTGGAGCTGCGGCAGAAGCCGGAATTATTAAGGGGGTTGAGGACAATAAGTTCAAACCCAATAGCTTAATAACCCGAGAACAGATGGCAATCATGATGATTAGGGGGATGGAATATGCTGGGCAATCAGCGACTCTTCAATCATCAGCTAAAGACACCTTATCTAAATTCAAGGATAACAAAAGTATAAAATCCAAAGATTCTGTTGCTAAAGCAGTACAGACAGGAATTATTCAAGGGGTGACTAAAACGGAATTTCAGCCCTTGGAAAACGCAACAAGAGCGCAGGCAGCAGTCATGCTAAAGCGCATGCTTAACAAAATAGGATATCTATAAAATAAAAAAAATTATTATGACTCAAAAAGAAGCATATCAGATTAAAACTAACTGATATGCTTCTTTTTTTTGAGATGGTTCTTGGGAATTTTGTAGGAGAACATGAAATTTAACTGCGAATCTAGAATTCAGAAAAAATTTCAAAACATAAGCTTGAAATCCATATTTTTAATCAATGAGTGCTAATATAGGCTCTAGGCGTAACTTTTTCCACAAAAAGTAGTCTATTAATAGAAGAGTATACTAGAAATCTCGCTATCTGCTGCCACATGGCAGAGATCGTGATATCTAAGATTGATATACAAGATGGGAGAGACGTTTCAAACATGCTGGGGAAACAAGGGAAACGGCTGAACGACGTTAAGGGTAGCAAGGCGAAGAAATGGGCGATTGTGACGCTGGCAGGCGTGATCTGGATTGCACCGGTTCTGGGAGCGGGACAACAGGTGTGGTCGGGAAGTTCATGGCAGTCAGTGGCTGCAGCGGCCTCTACAACAACAAGCAAATTGAGTGAAGAAATTCTGACTTCGGGTGCGAAGTTGATGAAATACAATTATACAACGACACGTTCCGGCTCGAAGGTGAACGTACTGGCAGATGTAATTCAAGTGGATTTGCAAAATCCCTATGTGAAGCTGGATGTCATGACAGGCAAGGGTGGCAATCTGAATAGTAAACAAAGCACGGGTGGCATGGCTAAGGAAAATGGTGCAGTAGCCGCCGTGAACGGCGATTATTTTAATGTATCCGGGGAACTTGCCCCAATTGGTGGACAGGTCTCGGATGGGGTGCTCGTATCTACTCCATCCGAACTGTCAGGGATGTATGCCCTCACCGTAACCAAAGACGGCAAGCCGATGATTGATGAATATTCATTCGATGGCACCGTGAAGGCAGATGATGGTTCAACGTTTGCTTTGCGTGGGATAAATAAAGAGGACTACACGGTCGAATCGAGCTCGGTGAAGTACAGTCACGCCAATTCGATGTATATTTATACACCGGCTTGGACGTCAACGAAACGGCCGAATGATCCTTCCACAACACCAACCGAGGTACTTGTGCAGAACGGTGTGATCACCCAAATTTCGGATAAAAAAGCGTTAAACATGACGGTGCCGGCAGATGGGTACATTTTGCGTGCGCATGGAACGGCAGCGACATGGATTATGACTCACTTGGCGGTAGGCCAGACGCTGAATGCGGATTACAAGTTGAAAGCCAAAACGACGGGGGAGACCGTTGATCCAAGCAACCTGCAGATGATGATCGGTGGACATACCATTCTGGTGAATGGTGGCAAGGCGGCTACTTTTTCCCGTGATATTGCTGCTTCCGGTATCGGTGGCATTCGTGCGAGAACAGCAGTCGGCTACTCCCAAGATGGTCGGTATGTCTACATTATTGCAGCGGAGAAAAACAGTAACAGCAGCGGTTTGTCGCTGACCGAACTGCAATCCTTCATGACCAGCATTGGTGTATGGAAAGGCATGAATCTGGACGGAGGCGGTTCCACAACGATGGTAACTCGTCCGCTTGGTGAGGAGACAGCAGGGCTTACGTTCAACACGGAGTACGGTACAGAGCAGCGTCAGGTCGTAAACACGCTGGGCGTGTTCTCTACGGCTCCGGAAGGTAAGCTGCAGGGCTTTGCCGTGAGTGGCAGCCAAACATTGCTAGTAGGGCAAGAGGGTAAGTATACAGCCAAAGGATATGACACCTACTACAACCCGATTGCGACAGGCGACATCAAGATGACATGGAAATCGAGCAACAACGGCATCGTGAGTGTAAGTAATGGAACGATCAAAGGTGTGAAACCAGGTACAGTGACGCTGACTGCAACAAGCAATGGAGCTTCATCTTCCATTAAAGTTACCGTGTTGGGCGGAAGTGAACTGGCTTCGCTGACAGCAGGATCTGGCTTGGGATCGCTCCAAGCGGGTACAACGATTTCCATTCCAGTAACGGCGAAGACCAAAGACGGACAAAGTGTGACAGTTCCGGCGGATTCGCTGACATGGGAGTTTATTGGATTCAAAGGTAAAGTGTCTGCAGACCAATTAACCGTATCCTCCGTGAACGCTGGCGCTCAAGTTGGCTATGCGATCGGTCGTTATGACGGCTACAGCACGGTGGTTGTGCTCTCCGCTGCGGCAAGTGAAACGATATGGGAGAACTTCGAGAATGTAAGCTACCCGATCAACTTCACGACCAACGCATCAGGTGTAACTGGATCGGCTTCCGTGACAGCGGGAACAGGTGAAAAAGCTGGCTCCAAGGTGTTACAGCTGAGCTATGACATGACCGCAGGAATAGGTAAAATGTATGCATATGCCCAATTGAACGGTTCCACTGGCAAAGAGATATCTGCAACAGCGACATCCATGTCGATGGATGTTATGGGAGATAAGAGCCTAAACTGGCTGCGTGCTGAATTTACGGATGCCAGTGGCAAAACGGTATATGCCGATCTCGCTAAGGCAATTGATTGGGATGGTTGGAAAAAACTGAACGTGGACCTGAATGGGTTGAATATTTCTTATCCGGCGAAGCTGAAACGGGTTTATGTGGTGAATGTGGAAGAAGGTCAGGATGAGCGTGCGAAGACAGGCAAGGTTGCTTTTGACAACATTGCTTTCACCATGCCATCCAAATCCAGTGAAGTGGGCTTGCCTACAGGAACTGCTTCTCTGGTGCTTGGACAGAAATCCATGACCGTAAACGGAACGAAAAAGGCAATCGATTCTGCGCCAGTACTGAAAAATGGTACAACATATGTTCCAATCAAGCATGTATTGGATGCTTTTGGCGGACAGGCGAGCTGGGATAGCAAAAATCAAAGAGTTACCGTCGTGCGCGGTGGCAAGCTGATTGATCTGGTTGTAGGCCAGAAAGAATTCATCATCAATGGCAAAAGACAAAGTGCAACAGTAGCACCTTACGTATCTGGTGGTAGGACTTTAGTCCCTCTCAGACTCGTTTCAGAGCAGCTTGGACTGACTGTAAAATGGGAACAGAACACGAAGACCGTTACCATCTCATCGTGATATGGTATGATATATACCGGAAACGATAGAAATGGAGTCGAACAAACGTGGATTTACAAGCCGATGCCATAGACCGCGTCATAAAAAACGCCATACAAGTCATGGAAAACAGTAAATATCAAATGTTTGAGATTATGGACTCGACTCGGAATGAGCTGAAAACGCTGAACGAGGAATTGAAGTCGGTTCTGAAGGAGACGGCGGAAACGATCGAGAAAGTAGATCAATTGGAGCTCAACTACCGCCGCTCCCGGATCCGGCTAACTGAGGTTAGCCGCGACTTCGTCCGTTATTCCGAGCATGATATCAAGCAGGCGTATGAGAAAGCGACGCAGTTACAGCTGGATCTGATGATTTACCGTGAGAAGGAAATGTATCTGAAAGCCCGTCGGGATGATCTGCAGAAGCGTGCCAAAAATGTGGAAGCTTCCGTGGAGCGCGCCGAGACGATCGGTTCCCAGATGGGGGTTGTACTGGAGTATCTGTCGGGTGAGCTGGGTCAAGTGACCCGCATCATTGAATCCGCCAAAAATCGACAAATGATTGGTTTAAAAATAATTTTGGCCCAGGAAGAAGAGCGGAAACGTATTGCCCGTGAGATCCATGACGGACCTGCGCAGATGCTCGCGAATCTAGTGCTTAGGACGGAAATTGTAGAAAGAATGCTCATAAAGCAGGATTTTAAGATGGTCCAGGCCGAAATAGTAGATTTGAAAGGCCAGGTTCGTTCGAGTCTTGGAGAAATGAGAAAAGTTATTTTCAATTTGCGTCCTATGGCACTGGATGACCTGGGATTGATTCCAACGCTTCGGAAGTACGTGCAGGATTTTGAAGAAAAAACAAAAATCCGCTCGCTTTTTGAAACGAGAGGCAAGGAACACCGTTTATCTTCGGCAATGGAGGCTGCGATCTACCGCCTCGTGCAGGAAGGTCTGTCCAATGCTGCAAAGCATGCTTATCCCACTTATGTTGTAGTGGAAATTACATACCAGGCTCAGCTCGTTAAGATTGTCGTGCAGGACAATGGGCTTGGGTTCAAACCGGAGCTTCTTGCGAAGAAGAGCAAGGATCATACCCACTTCGGTCTGATTGGGATGAGAGAGCGGGTTGAACTGTTAGAAGGAAGAATAGAGATCGAGTCCGCGGAAAATCAAGGAACCAAAATAGTGATTCATATCCCGACAAACGTGGATAAGGGAAAGGAGTAGCAGGATGGAAAACCGTGATACTGGAAAGACATCAATTAAAGTTCTTTTGGCTGATGATCATCAGCTGTTCCGTGAAGGTCTGAAACGCATTTTAAATATGGAGGACGACATTGAGGTCATCGGCGAATGCGGCGATGGGATTCAGGTGCTCGAATTCTGTAATCAGGATAAACCGGACATCGTATTGATGGACATCAACATGCCTGTGGAAAACGGGGTTGAAGCGACGGAGAAATTGCGTGAGCTGTTCCCGGATGTCAAAGTCATTATCTTGTCTATTCATGATGATGAGAGTTATGTGTTCGAGACGCTGCGTAAAGGTGCTAATGGCTACCTGCTCAAAGATATGGAGGCCGAGTCCCTGATCAATGCGATTCGTTCTGTTCATGAAGGGCATGCATTCATCCACCCTAAAGTAACTGGCAAACTGATCATGCAGTTGCGTCGTATGACGTACCTTAATGAGACAGGGGCAATGAGCGAAGGAGCTTCGAAGGAAGCAGGCGTTAAATTTGTCGCTGGCGACAATAATCCGCTTACTCGTCGTGAGGCTGAAGTATTGCGTCTGATGGCTGAAGGTAAGAGCAATAAAATGATTGGTGAGTTCCTGTTCATCAGTGAGAAAACAGTAAAAAACCATGTCAGCAGTATTTTGCAGAAGATGGAAGTGGATGATCGTACACAAGCGGTTATCAACTCGATCAAATATGGTTGGGTTACCCTCTAATATACGATTGTATTTAGAAGCAGTTTGATTATAGCAATTATAGGATTCTGTTTACTCGCGCCCATTCCAGAGTGTTGGACTGGTTAGCGGGTTAATGGACTTTATTACTGCAAATGAGCAAAGTGTGAAGTTAGGCGAACTTATGTTCAAGCTTCGGCATGAATGATTGAACGACCTGGCCTGTCTTCTTCGTCCGGTGTCGATCAGAATGGAATATGCGCTTTAGGATTTGCAAGTGTAACCCTTCGGGGAATGCAGCATATACTGCTGTATACAGGGATGTTCGCCATGGGTGAGCATGACCTTCCGAGGAGGTGCAGTTGCCATGGTTGCTCATCTGACTATGATTCTGCTCATATACTTCCTGGCGGCAATGGCCGTTCATGCCATGCACCAGCGCCATCTTTCCCGTCCGGACCCCGAGGGCTACGAGCAGATTATGCTCATTCCTTCCAATCAGGAGCAGCGGATTGAAGGCATTGTAAGAGCGCTTTGCCGGGAATTATTTTACCGTGGAAAGAGCTTCACATTGACGGTTGTCGCTGATCGTACGGAAGCCGAAACGGTTCGTATTATTGAGAAGCTTATGCATAGGCAAGGAATGGAGTTATCTTACTTGTCTGCTGTCCCTTCGGATATGGAACAGTGGAATCAGACTGGGAGTCATTCTTTTCGCCTTATCGATTTGCGTGAGCCAAAGCAGTAGATGCTTTTTTTTTGCAACAGTCGGGCTCATTAATTGTGCAAGCTGCTGAGACAGACTGGCTAAAGCGTGTCATCAGTCAGAATACACTTTCAATGAGGTCATGCCGGTTTGCCAAAATAAGCATAAATCTCATCATGTTTGAGGTTAAAGATTACAGCTTATGCTGTAGTCTTTTTTTGTCATTGTAGCCAAGCTTGCTGTTAAATTAAATATGGGTTTTTATGCAATCTATGGTTATTGTCCCTGTTGGAGTCTTGTGGGGATTGCAGCAAGAACCTTTTTGAAATCAGAAATCTTAAGTTAAAAGTATAGACGATGCAGATTGGAAAAAGTTTCGCATGATCAAAGAAAGATTATCGCTACTCATTGAATAGGTAAAATGATCGTAACGATTGCTTTTGGAAACTACACGACTTGTGGGACAACTGCATAATTGATATAGTGATAATACAAATGGATATTGAATGTATGAGATATGGACATGAAGCACATGCTCCGACGAATAGTCGGTTGGCATGTGCTTTTTTTGCGTTTTGGGACATGGAGGATGAGGGAGGAGAGCAGATGAAGGTTGGGTTGTATGTGTGCCGAGTGAGAGAAGAGTGGAAGATGGTGCTGTCACTGGATATCCGAGTGGATGTGGCGTGGTGGCTTGAGGGATTGAGCGGACAAAGGGTGTTGCGATGGTTAATGTTAGGCAGGGAGTTACCTTTAAGTCATGCCTCGTGGATGGTAGAGAATTTTGAGATGGAGCGAGGTATGGATCAATGGGGAGAGGGTCATTGGCAGGCGTATATGCTGCGCAAACTGGAAGAGTACGAGAGGGCCTCCGGGGAACTTGCGGCTAGGGGAGAGATGGCAGGCAATGCAGGGATTGTCGCTGAAAGAGGTGCGGAGGTGGGCGGGATGCCAGAGTCGTATCCCGCCGGGGAGTGGGCTCAGCTGGAGCGGGGCGCTGCCCTGCTGGCTGAGCGGCTTCTCGGCCGCCAATTGCTGGCGGCCGAGGCAGAGGCGCTGCTGGCAGATACCTCGCCGCAGCTTGCCTCGGTTTGGCGCGCGGCTGCGCAGCTCGCGCACTTGCGTGGGCGGCTGAGCATAACAGCCGCCCTGGAAGGGCCTGCCAAGCGGCGGCGGCAACGCCTTGCGTGGCTTGGTCGCGCGCACAGCGCGCCTCGCTGCCGCCGATGCGGCAGCTTTGCCGGGCAGCGCGTGCCCTGCGCTGCCTGCGGCCTGGCGGCGTGCGCCTACTGCGAGGCTTGCCTCGCGCTGGGGCGCAGCCGTGCCTGTGCGCTGCTGCTGCGTAGCGCAGCGCCAATGGCCGAGCCACGCGGTGCATCGCAGCGTGGCTCGGCCATTGTCCCCACCGAGGGCGGACTTGCCCGGTGGGGGCTCAGCCCTGCGCAGAGCGCGGCGGCTGCCGCGGCGCTTGCGTTTTTGGCCCAGCCATCCGCAGGGGATGGGCCGGGGAGGTTTTTGTTGTGGGCCGTGACCGGGGCCGGTAAAACCGAGATGATATTCCCTTTGCTCCAATACATATTGGAGCGCGGTGGAGGAGCGCTTGTGGCTACGCCGCGCCGGGACGTCGTGCTGGAGCTTGCCCCTCGTCTCGCGAAGGCGTTTCCTGACATCTCACTTGCTACGCTATACGGAGGCAGCACCGAGCGCTGGAAAGACGCGCAGCTCACACTCGCGACCACGCACCAACTGATGCGTTTTTACCAGGGATTCGATCTGGTCATTATCGACGAACTCGACGCATTTCCCTATCATAATGATCCCATGCTCGCTCATGCGGCGGCGTCCTCGTGCAAGCCTGATGGCCATTTTGTGTACTTGTCCGCTACGCCACCAGCTAGGCTACAGCGGGAAGCAGCGCAAGGGAAACTCACTCACGCCAAAGTCCCGGTCCGCTTCCACCGTCACCCTTTACCAGTACCGCGTTTACTGAAAATGCTTACCGTCGCCGAGTGTATTCGGAAGCGAGAGCTGCCCGCCACATTAAAAAAGAGCATTCAAACCTCCTTGCTACGGGATGCACAGGTATTTGTTTTTGTGACACGGATCGCTCAGATTGAGGCATTTGTAAATCTCATGCGTCGCATGTTTCCACAAATCCATATCGAAGGAACATCATCCCAAGATCCGGATCGCGCGAGCAAAGTTATTGCGTTTCGTGAACGGACCATACGTCTGCTCGTGACCACCACTATCTTGGAGCGGGGCGTCACCATTCCACGTAGCGATGTATTTATTTTGGATGCGGATAATGGTCTCTTTGACGAAGCTTCTCTGGTACAGATGGCGGGTAGAGCGGGTCGATCTATGGATGATCCAGCAGGAAGAGTCGTCTTCGCATCATCCCGTCGTACGCGTTCCCAGGTGAAAGCGGTGGCCCAGATCCAAAAAATGAACACCATCGCAAAACGCAAAGGCTACCTTCACCCGCCAACACACCCATAGATACGAAGGGAGGCAACAATCTAATGTCGAACTGGCTAAGCAGTATCACTGACCACGTACACCAACTTACCCATCGCCTGCATGGATTACTCGCCCCACCCGGAGCGACTTGTCTAACCTGTGGTACACGAGCCATATTGTCTCCGATCTACCCCGGCATCTGTCCGCGTTGTGTGCAGCAAATTCCATGGATTCGTTCCATTCGCTGTCTGCGTTGTGGTCGAGGGATCGGCTGCCCGGACTGTGTCCGCCCACACATGCAAAACCGTTCTTTCGTATGCAACCGCAGCGCCGTCCAGTATAACGCTCTAATGAAGGAATGGATTGGGATGTACAAATTCAGAGGCCACGAGCGCTACGCGCCACTGTTAACGGCTCTTACTGTTCAAGCATTTCAAGCAATGAGTGAAGAATTCAACCCTGTTTTGGCAAAAGAAACCCTGGCCCCCGCGGCTCATCCCGAAGCAGCGACGCGCAGCCGCCAGTCTCTGCTCCAAAACAATAAGCCGCGATGGCGGCCAGACGCCGTGACCTATGTCCCCGTCAGCGACGAACGCCTTGCCGAGCGCGGCTTCAACCAGGCCGAGCGGCTCGCAGCAGGACTTGCCGCAGCCGTCCGCCTGCCTGTAGTTGATCTGCTGCAGCGTCGGATCAACACCGCCAAACAAAGTTTCAAAACACGCGGCGAGCGTATTCAGACCATGCAAGATGCATTTGCAATGCAGCCGGATGGCCTGGAGTTGATACATGACTTGTATCAAGGCAACTCTCAATTCGCGCAAAAGGAGATGCATTCACAGCCAGCTAATTCTTATACGATTGGACAAGAAGCCTCTTCGAATTTCAGACCAACAACACAAGGCTGGAAAATTGCTCCCATACGCTTGCTAATGATCGATGATATTTATACAACCGGTAGTACTCTGGATGCCTGTGGAAAGATGATCTTAAACGCTGGATCTTCTATTAACCTTCCAATAGAGATTTACACGCTGACTTTGGCCAGATCTTAAGTTTAAAAATCGATAAGTGATATATGAAAAATGTATATTATATTTAACGTGATTGCATATCTGCATTATAGGTGGCATATTACTGATTTTCGAATAGCATTTGTGGGGTTTGTGCTCATTAGTTCTTCAACAGAGAAAGATTAGTGTGTATTTCTGCAAAATAACTTGTTCACATATCTATAAGATTGCGCATACATGCACCTTATACCCCTTTTATATTCGCAAAGAGGCTATGGACTTAAAGTGAGAAAATAAGGTAATGTATAGTTATTATCCATTCGGAAGAGGAAGTTTGAGAGGGGCGTTTTAGCGATGAATCTGGGTAATTGTCCGCGTTGTGGCAGATTATATGCGTTGAATTTTCGGGATGTATGCTCGAACTGTATAAAGGAAATTGAACTGGAATACCAGACTTGTGTGGATTATCTACGCGAAAACAAAGGCACTAACATACAGGAACTGTCTGATGCAACAGACGTTTCAATCAAAAATATTACCAAGTTCATTCGTGAGGGACGGATTTCCATCGAAAACGCCCCCAATATGATGTATCCTTGTGAAGTGTGCGGAACCCTGATTCGTGAAGGCCATATGTGCGACTCTTGCCGGAATCGTTTGACGAAAGATTTGGCTGGAGCGGCTCGAGAAGTAGGTCAGAAGGATAACGGCAGCATAGGCGGACGAACCTATAATGCTGTCGACAAACTGCGCGATTCATAGGAATGAGGGCTTAAATACAAGTTTTGCTATAACAAATGTTTTGGAACGTACCGATAAACTTATTAAAGATTATCGGTTTTTTTTATTATCCTAATCGTTCGAGAACATAAAGATAATGTAAGAAGAAACATTGATCGATGCAGATTCAAGGGAGACAGACCGCAGTTAGCAGTAGTTTTTCTTGCGATTATAGAATCCTTCAGCTTCGCTGAAAACGTATGAATTCTATAATCTAATAAAATCCTAAGGTGGAAGGAAGTGCGATTCGTATGAAAATCAATGAACCGAATAGAATTGGTGCAATCAATTCGTATCAAAGGAACGTTGAATCCAATCAGCAGGCTGATGCCAAAAAGAGCCGCCGTAAGGACGAAGTATCCATTTCTCCGGAGGCGATGAAGATGCTTGAGGAACAAGGTCGTACACAGGATGCAGGACGTTTACAGCGGATACAGGAACTAAAAGAACAGGTGAGTTCAGGAACTTACCAAGTGGACAGCAGTAAACTTGCTGACAAGTTACTGCCGTATTTTAAGTCTTTTGACAAGGAATAGGTGATTATGCAATGGCAGCGCTGGACAGATTAATTGCAGTTTTGCAGCAAATGGAACAAAACCACCGAGACATGCTGGCACTCAGCGAGATTAAGAGGCAGGTCATTGTCAAAAATGATGTGGACCAACTCATTTCTCTGATGAATAAGGAATCCAAGTTTATGAAACAGCAGGAGCCGCTCGAAAGTGAACGATTGAGCGCAGTTCATGAATTACTTCAGGAGCGTGGGATCAAATCTATGTTGAACCTGAATATCACAGAGATCTCCAAGCTTATTTTTGATCCAGCTGACAAACAGCGATTGCTTGAAGTCCAGAAGAAGCTCGCGGGAACATTGCAGGAGTTGAAAGAAATTAATCAATTGAATCAAAAACTGATCGAGCAGTCATTGATGTTTATTGATCTCTCAATGGACATATTTGCTTCTCGGCCGGAACAGGATGCCACATATCAGCATCCTGCTGATAAGAACGGTAATCCAGGGCGAATCGGACTTTTTGATACACGTGCCTGATTAATTAGGGGGAAACAAGGTGACATCTACTTTTCATTCAATCGAAACGGCTAAACGCAGTTTGTTCACACAGACGACAGCTCTTAGCACAACTGGTCACAATGTGGCCAATGCCAACACCGAAGGGTACTCCCGGCAAAAGGTAAACATGCAGGCATCTATTCCTATGGAGCCGTTTGCATTTTTGCACAGTACAACACCAGGACAACTCGGAACAGGGGTGGAGTTTGATTCCATTACCCGTGTCCGTGAGAAGTTTCTCGATGACCAGTTCCGTAATGAAAACAACAACTTTGGAAGTTGGTCTATTCAACGGGATACACTTGAGAAACTTGAAGCCATTGTGAATGAACCATCTGACACCGGATTTCGGACCGTAATGGATAACTTCTATAAATCCTGGTCAGATCTGAGTAAAAATCCGGAGGATGTTACTGCTCGTCGAATCGTAAAAGAGACGACACTGGCTCTGACAGATGCGATGAATCAGATCAGCCGCCAACTGGATGCACTGAGTCAGGATTTGGATAACAATATTGAAGTGAAAGGCAGTGAAATTCAAGGCTATCTTGGTAACATTGCCAACCTTAATAGCGCTATAGTTAAAGTAGAGTCTCTTGGTGATAACGCCAATGATCTTCGTGACCAACGTGATCTGATGGCAGACAAATTATCCAAGATTATGAATATTACTGTCACAGATTCTCCCCAGGGCTACCAGATCCAGATGAATGGACAAGCTCTTGTTACAGGTGGGGCAGTACAAGCAACGGTAGATTCGGCTTTTCTTAATACTGCTTATGCTGCGGGTAATCTCACGAATGGTGAAGTTCACGGGATGATTAAGTCGAGAGATACATTAGTCAGTGACTATAAGAAACAAATGGATGACCTGGCCAATACGCTTGCCAACGGAGAGATTCAGATTACCTTACCAGCAGGCTCAGTCCTGCCAGACAATACTGTTCTGGGTGGGGTGACATATACAGGGGCTGCACGTACACTGTCAGCTGATCTGACCGTTACGGTAAAAGGCTTAAATGGTCTACATCAACTTGGATACAGCATGGATGGAACGACTTCTCCTGGAGTACCATTCTTCACATCTTCTGATGGCGGAACTGCAATCACAGCTGGCAATATCTCATTGAACGCCGCGATTCTGGCGGATCCGAATAAGATCGCAACATCTTTAAGAACAACTACTGATGCCTCAGGAGCAGAGACCGTAATCAAAGGGAATAATACACTGGCGAATCTGCTTGCCAATCTTAAAGATACACCGATGAAGTCAGCTGATGGTTTGCGTAATGCCACGGTTGGTGCTCAGTTCAGTGCCATTGTGGGACAACTGGGAGTTCAATCTCAGGAAGCGGCACGTCAGACATCTAATTCGGAGTTTCTTGTAGAACAAGTAGATACTCGCCGTCAATCAGTTAGTGGTGTTTCCTTGGATGAAGAGATGGCGAATATGATCAAATTCCAGCATGCTTACAGTGCTTCTGCACGTTTTATGACTACCTACGATCAGCTACTTGATAAATTGATAAATTCTACCGGTACGGTCGGCAGATAATAAGAGGGGACTGACATAGAAGACGATGAGAATTACGAATAATATGCTTAGCTCACAGTTGGTTCTTAACTTGAATCGGAATGCACAGCAGATGAACAATACACAAACTCAACTGGCAACAGGCCGTAAAATCAATAAACCGTCTGACGATCCGGTAGGGATTACATACTCCCTTCGTTATCGTGCAGAACTGTCTTCCAATGAGCAGTATCAAAAGAATGTGGATAGCACGATTTCATGGTTAGATTTTAATGATACGGTAATGGATCAGGCGGGCAGTGTAGTTGAACGTTTAAGGGAACTAACGGTGCAGGCAGGGACTGGAACCAACCCACAAGCTGCACTGGATAGTATTAATAAAGAGGTAAAGCAACTTAAGGCACAACTCGTTGATATTGCAAACAGTAAACTGAACGGGAAATACATTTTCAATGGCGAAACTTATGATCAAAAACCTTATGACTTTCCTACAAGCGGTGATGGTTCATTTGATACAACCAATGCAGCGGCAGTGATAACCGACCCTGGCAAGATTAATTTCATTGTTGGTGAGAGCATACAAATGCCGATTAACGTAACTGGTAATGAGTTTTTTGGGAATTCAACCGACACAGACAATCTATTTGTAGTATTTAATACAATCAGTCAAGCACTTACAGATGGGAATTTGGAAGAACTGTCTAATCAGCTTGATACAATTGACAGTCGCACAGACAAAATGCTAGCTATTCGTGCAGATGTTGGGGCTAAAACCAACAGGGTTGATCTTATGCAAGGAAGATTAAGTGATCTAGAGGTTAACTTAACTGATTTGCAATCCAAGGTTGAGGATGCGGATTTCGCAGAATTGTCCATAAAGTCTAAAATCCAAGAGAATATTTATAATGCTTCGCTGTCCGCTGGTTCTAAAATTATATCTCAGAGCTTAGTTGATTTCCTGAGATAAATAGGAAGGGTGATCTTTTGAAAACTCTCCCCATCCTACAAATCCGCACAACTCCTTCTGTTTTGCATATTGATGCTGATCTGGGCCAGCAATCTATTCGCCAACCGAAGGCAGATGTTCAGATGAAGACACGTCCGTCTACACTGACTGTGGAGAGTCATCCGATCCGATTCGAAGTTGATCAGAGCAGAGCAATCTCTGCCTATACTGGCGGCAACATGATTGATATGAATGCTCGCATATACTCAGGGATCGAGAAATTATTTCTGGAAAATATGGCTGAGCGTGTTCAGCAAGGGAATGAGCTGGCGGCTATACACAAACCAGGCAATACGATTTCGAATATTATAGGGACCAATTGGAAGTCCAAGCCCTTCCCCGAAACAAGAACGCCCGCCTCTATGGATAACGTGGATATACGCATTGAGACGCGTGCACCAAGTGTTCGTTTCGAAGCGGCTGTCTCTGAGATGAACGTCACCGTAAATAAACCTGAGATTGAGTATCAGCGTGGCAAGTTAGACATTTATGTTAAGCAGTATGCTTCTATACAATTCACTCCACCTGCTATAGATCTGGAGTTATAAGCTATAATGAAAGCTATAGACGGTCATTCGTATGCCTGCTATAGCTTTTTTTGCATCAAAAAAACTATCGCCAAGGAGGCGTTTATGATTAAGATTCATACAAGCATGTGGGGAGAAGTAGAGGTTCAGGACGAAGAGGTATATCAATTCCCGAAAGGTTTACCTGGCTTCGATGAAGAGACTGAATTTGCATTGATTCCTTGGGAGGATACGCCTTTCAGTTATTTACAATCTGCAAGGGAGCCGGGATTGGCATTCCTCTTGGTAAATCCGTTTACTTTCGTACCGGATTATAATTTCGAATTGGGAGAGGTAGATAAGGAAGAATTGGAGATTATAGAGCAAGTATCCGTGTACTCTATGGTCACCATTCATTCACAGGCGAATAAATCAACAATGAACCTGCTTGCACCCTTAGTTCTTAACCCCGAGCAACATATAGGGAAACAAATCGTGCTCCATCAGTCTTCTTACGATACACGCCATCTGATCTGGGCAGAAGACGATGCCAAATCAGTGAAAGGTGGAGTGTAAATGCTGGTATTATCACGTAAAAAAGGCGAGTCCATCGTCATAGAGGATCATATTGAGGTAACTGTGCTAGCAGTAGAGGGTGATACAGTACGAATCGGGATCTCTGCACCCAAGCATATTGATATCTTCCGTAAGGAAATATATTCATCCATCTTAGAGGCTAATCGGGAATCTGCAACCCCGCTTGCAACCAATATTGAAGCCTTTATGGAACGTCTACGAAATACAGAACTCAAAAAAAAATAAAAATATTCCAATTTGCTATAAACAGTTGCTCTCTCTCTGTCGATATATAATTTAGACGCTGCTTCGGCAGGGCGGCCGACCTTAATGTCGCGGCGTTTACCACATGGATGTGGAACTAATTTATTTTCAGGGAGGAAATACCACAATGATTATCAACCACAATATTGCAGCAATGAACACGCACCGTCAGCTTTCCGTAAACACAACAAACACAAACAAATCCATAGAGAAACTGTCTTCGGGTCTGCGTATCAACCGTGCAGGTGATGACGCTGCCGGCCTGGCAATTTCCGAAAAAATGCGTGGACAAATTCGCGGTTTGGACATGGCTTCCAAGAACTCGCAAGATGGTATCTCGCTGATCCAAACGACTGAGGGCGCATTAAACGAAGTGCACTCGATCCTGCAACGTCAAAGAGAGCTGGCTGTACAATCCGCTTCGGACACTAACGTTGGCGCTGACCGTACAGCTTTGAATGATGAGTTTGCACAGTTGACAGCAGAAGTTGGCCGTATCAAGGATACGACTCAATTCAACACGATGAACTTGCTTGATAAGAGTGCAGGGACTGCGGGTGTATTGAAGTTGCAAGTAGGTGCTAACAAAGATCAAACTATCGATCTCAAGCTGGATACCGCAGGTGTCGATCTTACAGCTATTGAGACAGCTTTGAAGGCCGCTGATATTACAGATCAGGCGAAATCAAACACGGCAATCGCTACGTTAGATACGCAAATCGCATCCGTGTCTTCAGGCCGCAGTTACCTGGGCGCGGTGCAAAACCGTCTGGAGCACACGATTAACAACCTGAACACATCGTCTGAAAACCTCTCGGCAGCGGAATCTCGCGTACGTGACGTGGACATGGCGAAAGAAATGATGGCACAAACCAAGAACAATATCTTGGCACAAGCTTCCCAAGCTATGCTGGCGCAAGCGAACCAACAGCCACAAGGTGTTCTGCAATTGCTTCGTTAATTTTAAAAGCTTGTTTAGAAGAATCAGAGCATCTAGCTCTGGTTCTTTTTTTGTTTTATTTTCTTATAATAGGTTACGAGCTAGAGTGTTTTTTCCGATAATTATAGTAACGACTCTTCAAAAGAAAGGAAGAAATTTTTACATGACTCAAACTATTCTTTCAGCACAATATATGCAAAAATTTTCTTGTATTGGTTCTGCATGTGAAGATAGCTGCTGTTCCGGCTGGCGCGTAGATATTGATGAAAAGACCTATCAAAAATATCGTAAAGTTAAACACTCGAAATTAACTCCTATGCTCAAAAAATTCGTTTCCAGAAATCGTTCCAATCCGAATAGTCTCAGATACGCTAAACTAAAAATGGATGATCAGAAAAATTGCTCTTTTTTGAATGAAAATAAATTATGTTCGATTCAATTAGAATTAGGAGAATCTTATCTTTCTAAAGTTTGTAGCACATATCCACGAAATATAAATAGAGTGGATGAAGGACTTGAAAAATCAGCTACAGTTTCTTGTCCTGAAATCGCAAGATTAGCCTTACTTAATCCTGATGGAATTGAATTTGATCAAATTATTCAAAGTGGAGAGGCAGAATCTAGCCGTCATAGAGTGCTAAATACCCAAAATGAAAATACGGCTCCTATTGCTGAATATTTCTGGGATTTAAGAATTTTCACCATACAGATTTTGCAGGATCGAAACTATGAGCTTCAGAATCGATTGATTTTCTTGGGAATGTTTTATAAAAAACTTGATGAATATATGAAGGAAAGTCGCTACAAAGAAGTGCCTCATTTGATTTCTAGCTATAAAATTATGTTTAATGATTCAAGTTTGAAAAATTCTTTTGATGCAATCCCCGTGCAACAGGTAGTACAAATGGAGTTGATTAAAAAGATTGCTCAGCAAAGATTTGTTTACGGGATAGGAAGTAAGAGATACCTGGAACTATATGATAAGGTGATAAAAGGATTGGATGCTTCTGGAGATTCACTTTTGGACGAAAAAGCTGCTGTATATGATCGTGCTTTCCACTCTTACTATCGTCCTTTCATGTCAGAACACGAATATATTTTGGAAAATTATCTGGTCAACCATGTTTACCAAAATCTTTTCCCTCTTTCTGGTTTTGATGAGGTCTTCGACAATTACGTCTTGCTTGTAATCCACTATGCGATTATTAAATTGCATCTTATCGGACTTGCTGGTGCGGAAGAAGGTCTTAGTCAAGAGTCGATAATTGCTACAATTCAGGTTTTTTCCAAAGTAGTTGAGCATAATAGTTTGTTTTTAACTGGAATCTTTAATCTCTTAAAAGATAACGGTTTTACAAGTATGGCTTACATGTCTGTATTGATCAAAAACTAACTTCAAAAAAGCGAATTTTCGGAATTCCTAAACCATTCACTTCTCATTGCCGATAATAAGGAGTAATGAGTGAATTTGAATGTCGGAGGGGTTCGGAGATGAATATTCAGTTTTCGCTGTCAGCCAAAACTAAGTCTGAGGTTTCACCTGCGATTGCTGGCTTGGGCACTCTTGGAACAATTGTGTCCGCTTCCCATGGAACTAAGGATTTGAACAATCTTGTACAACAAGGACTTGTTACTGCTTCTTTAGGGCAAGAGCAATTGATTAGCCGCATCGAGAAGGCAGTAAAAGCGTTAGAAGGTCCGCAAACTACCCTGGACATTAGCATTCACGAAAAAACAAATCAAATCATAGTGAAAGTGCTTAACAAAGAGACTGGTGAGTTACTTCGTGAGGTTCCGCCTGAAAAGACATTGGATCTAGTAGCTAACATGATGGAGCTCGCTGGAATTATTGTTGACGAGAGAGTATAAGAGGGAGGGAAATTAATGGTTACAAGAGTTAATGGCTTTTCGGGTATGGATATAGATAGTTTGGTCAAAAGCATGATGGCATCCAAGCGAATTCCTTTGGATAAAATGAATCAAAATAAACAGGCTCTGCAATGGCAACGAGAGACTTACAGAGAAGTAAACAGCCAACTGTTTGATTTCGGGAAAAACAAGTTGACAGCTCAAGCTAGTGGTTATCGTAATTCAGCTGCTCTCAACACGCAAATTGCAACTATGAAAGATAGCAGTGGCAAAATGGTTGATTCGGCAAGTTCTGCCGTTAAGGCTGAAGCACTGGCTTCGGCTAATGGTGTTCAGATGGCTGTAACAGTTACGAAGTTGGCTACAGCAGCCAAAATCGAAACACCTCCAAAGTCTGGAATTAAAAATATGGATACTTTAGCAACTCTAAAAGGCTCTACTGATCTTACTGAGCAGTTCAAGGTTACAATCAACGGAAAGACCCTTGATTTTAAGGCTACTGATCAACTTTCTTCTGTTCTTTCCAAAATTAATGCTGACCCGGATATGAAGGTTAAAGCTGCTTTTGATGATTTATCAGGGAAGCTCATACTTACGTCTAAAATAGAAGGCTCAGCTAGCACAATTGAGATTCCTGGGGCTTTAAAACCTGAAGTTAGCGGAGACTTTGCAGTAAACAATAGTTTTTTAACACTGTTCGATACACAGCAAAATTGGACTGACAAGGCAGTTGCAGCAAAGGGGGAGCAAGCCGAGTATTCAATTAATGGTGGGGAAGTATTGAAAAGCGATTCAAATTCTGTCACGCACAATGGAGTTAAATTGACGTTCCAGGGTTTAACTGCTGATAAAGGTCCTATTACTGTAACAACCCAAACGGACCCTACTAAAGCGCTTGAAACAGTCAAAACCTTCATTGATGATTACAATAAATTGATCAATAATTTAAATACGATGATCAGGGAAGAAAAATTCAAGGACTTTCCTCCTCTTACAGAAGAGCAACGTTCTACTATGAGTGAAACCGATATTACAGCTTGGGAGAAAAAAGCTAAAAGTGGTTTACTTAAGAATGATCCATTCTTAAAAACAATGCTTAGTGAGATGCGATCTGCCCTGCAGGTTCCTGGCTTAAGCTCAATGGGAATATCGACTAAATATTATTATGAGAATGGTAAACTCCACCTAGACGAACAGAAATTCAAAGAAGCTATTGAATCGAATCCGCAGCAATTAACTGAGTTATTCCTAGGGACAGGAGAAAACGTATCTCAATCCATATTCGGTAAATTAGCATCTGCTGCAGATAAGGCAATGGATAGTATTTCTAAGAGAGCGGGTACATCAAAGTTTGATGGAAGCACCACGGTTGCTTTTAAACCTGAAAGCATCATGGGTAAACAAATGGAAGACTATAATAGTCGTATTAAAAGAATGACAACTCAAATGAGTGCTGTTGAAGATCGCTATTACAAACAATTTGCAGCTATGGAAGCAGCAATGACCAAATATCAGTCGCAACTCTCACAGTTGACAGGATCAGTCGGTTAATTCAATTCACAATAATAATTATGTAAAGGGTGAATGAGAAGATGATGACTTCCCCACATGAGAAATATCGCCAAAATGCAGTTCAAACTTCTCCTGCACAACTTCTAATCATGACTTACGATGGAGCAATTCGTTTTGTGAAAACAGCGATTCATGGAGTCGAAAATGGAGATATTGAGAAAGCAAATCTCTTTTTCGGAAAGGCTCAGACGATCGTATCTGAACTTATGGCTACTTTAGACCGCTCTTATGAAATATCGAAAAGTTTATTTTCCTTATATGAATATATGAATCATCTTCTAATTCAAGCCAACATCAAAAAATCCAAAGAACTGGCCGAAGAAGCTCTCGGCTACCTGTGTGATCTAAAAGAAACCTGGATCGAAGCCAGCAAACTTGATTCTGCGACTCCGGCGCCTTCCGTAGGGAGTGCGGTTAATG
This sequence comes from Paenibacillus sp. OK060, assembly GCF_900101205.1. Taxonomy (NCBI): domain Bacteria; kingdom Bacillati; phylum Bacillota; class Bacilli; order Caryophanales; family Paenibacillaceae; genus Paenibacillus; species Paenibacillus sp. OK060. The sequence continues at coordinate 70,316 of NZ_FNFR01000003.1, read as the reverse complement.
TCTGATTCGATCAGACTTCTCGAAGAGCTGTCGGAAGATATCCAGAGCAGGCTGGGTGCGCTGACTTATGAAGAGCTCTCCGAACTGATGGATCGAAGACAGATCATCGTAGATCAGATCGAACAGAAAGCATCGGAAAGTCCACTAACAGAATCAGAAAAACAGTGCATAAGAGCGGTTATTGGCCGTGATATGACAATTCAAGTTCGCATTAATTTCTTACGCAACGAAGCGGCTCATTGGCTGAAGCAGCGCAATCAGGCTAAAGCACAACGAAGGACCTATGAAACAGCTTATACGCCAGATGCTTATCTGATGGATAGTCGGAAATAGAATGTAACAACAAGGCATCCGGTGCTTTGGAGACAAAGGAGATATGCAGCTTCTGTTTCCACTTGCCGGATGCCTTATTTATTTTGCTGGATATCGGAAGAACTTGATTTAAACTCTTAGATACCTTAGCTCGGATCATGTGTTAAGGTATTCTTGTTATATGGCTCTGCGGTATTCATTCGGAATTATGTAGATGTAAAAGTTTTGTTTTCCTACTGTATTAGTGATTTGCTTTTATGTGATATTTTGTATTGCCCTAATATATCCCTTATCAGATATATCTCAGCTTCATACTCATCGAGATGATGGAAGGAAAGTGTGTTAGACAGTACTTGTAGATCATAACATATCCACCTTCTGCTTCGTTCATATACTCATGCTGCGGCTTCCTGCCATAACTTTGCCGTATCAGGATACAGATATTGTTGCCCGGGAAACAGATTGAACACCATGACTCTTGAACAGTTATCCAGTTCATTCAGATAAGAATCAAAACCGATCGCGTTCTGAGTACAAGACACTGTTATTATAGGTCCTGAACTGTATCCTGGTATCAGACAGCATACGCACACCATTGGCAGGGAAGGAGTTATCAATCGTTTTACCTTTAGTATCTACGAATGTTAGCGGTTGTAATACGCTTGAGCGTACAATGAATGATTTAGCTAATTTGAAGTTAGAGGAACTCTAAACAGTAGTTAGCAGTAGATCTGGATTATCCTTTGATTTGGATCGCCACTACCATTCGTCTAGTGACTTGCTTGAATTGTTGGAAGTGGTTATTTATAGATATGGGCTATACACCGCAAGTTTAGTGAGGAATAAGTTTTTTTATGGAACCTACTATTAAAATGATCGGCAACTAGTAAGTACTCAAAGTAAGAGTGATTTGCAAAAATTAGTTTGCTTGAAAGAGATGAAATTATGAATAGGAGTGAAATATTATGAATGCTCCAAAGGCACTTGTACCAACATATATGCTGGACTTTAAATGTATCGGTTCTGAATGTGAAGATAGCTGCTGTATAGGATGGAAGGTGCGAATTGACAAGAAAACCTATAATAATCTAACAAGTATTCCGCAGAAAGCGTTAAGAGAAAAACTTAAAAATGGTATGGAAAGATTAGAACCCTCTAATAGAACTAATGAACATTTTGCACAAATGGAGATGGATAGGAGAACAGGATGTTGTTCTATGTTAGATGAACAGAAGCTTTGTACAATACAGAGATCTCTTGGAGAGAGGTATTTGGCACCAATATGCGCTACTTATCCACGTAATATATTTTGGGTAAATAACGAACAGGAGATTTCTGCGGTGATGTCCTGTCCAGAAGTGGCCAGATTAGCATTATTAAACCCTGAAAAAATGGAGTTTACGTATACAGAGCCTATGGTGCAAGCTAATGCACAAATAAAGGAAAGGGTTACTACTCAATACAATTCTTCTTTTATGAATTTCTTCTGGGAAATAAGAATTTTTGCTATTGAAATTATCCAAAATAGACAATTCAGTTTTTCACATAGATTGATCTTATTAGGATTGTTTTGTGAACAATTACAACAATTAATAAATCAAAACTTAGAAGATGAAACTAATGTTAAAGGACTTATAGAAAAGTTTAAAGTAATAATGGATGATGATGAAGTATTACAAGATTACGATACTTTCCCCGCTGATCATGAATTTCAATTTATAACGTTGAATAATATCATTTCTAAAAATCTCGGCAATATTGGATCGGACAGTAGGTTTGCGTCGTGTGTACAAGATTATTTAGAGGGCCTTAATGAGCAAAAAGAGTTAGGTAAACTTGTTGATCTAGTGAGTTTCTACCAAAACGGATACCTTGATTACTATAAACCCTTTATGGATGACCATGAATTTATTTTTGAAAACTATGCAGTGAATTATATTTACTCTCACTTATTCCCTAAGAGTGAAAAAAGAAATGTGTATAGACTATACACTATATTAGTAAGTCATTATACGCTTTTGAAACTCCTTCTTATTGGGATTTCTATAAAAAATAAAGGGTTGACAAAAGACGAAGTTATAAAAGTTGTCCAATCATTCACTAAAACAGCGGAACATACAAATGTGTATGTGGAAAATATAATTGAATTTCTGGAAGATGAAAAATATGAAGCAATGGGATATCTATGTTTGCTCATTAAGAATTGATATATTCAATGAAGTGTATTCAACAAAAAACTACAAAAAATTCCAAGAAAACATTTACTTTACCAATTGACAATGGATAACTTTGGATGGTATAGTCTGAATTGTGGGCAAGGGTCTTTGACACAACCTCACTTCATTTGATGACGAAGGGAATGTTAGTGCATGCAAGGTAAAGTAAAATGGTTCAACGCAGAAAAAGGTTACGGTTTCATTGAAACTGAAGACGGCGGCGACGTATTCGTACATTTCTCCGCAATTCAATCCGAAGGATTCAAAACTTTGGAAGAAGGTCAATCCGTAGAATTCGACATCGTCGAAGGCGCGCGTGGACCGCAAGCAGCTAACGTAATCAAATTATAATCATCCGGACAATCCGACCTACATATATGGTTAGATGGTTACCAATTGAATTATCGCTAGCATCAGACTCCGGTTTTTCCGGGGTCTTTTTTTGTTTTAATAGATTCGAAATTTGAGAATCAGCCGAAGAACAGTATTCTTATGAATTTGATAGATTCAAGACATAGTTTGTATTCATTTTACATAATAGATTGAAGGAGCTCGGAAACGGTTAATTACATCATCAAGCGCCTAATAAGATCATCCATGTTAATTAACGATTATGCCTCAAAATGGTGAAATATCGCGAAATATGGCGGCAAGCCTATGTTGGCTGATGTGGCTTGAACAGATGTCATTATTCGGTCACAGGGAGTTTTTACATGGCGCTTACATTCGTGTTATAATGAAGTGGCAAAGGAAAAGGAGGAGTGCCCTATGAATTTAAGTATTCGAGGTCAACAAATCGAGGTTACCGATGCTTTGAAGGATTATGTCGACAAAAAGTTGAGTAGACTCGAGAAGTATTTCGATGCACCCCTTAACTCTGACGGTGCTGTTACCCTGAGCACGACGAGAGGCTTGCATACAGTAGAGGTGACGATCCCTTTGAAAGGCATTGTGCTCCGCGCCGAGGATGAGAGCGACGATATGTACGCATCCATTGACTCCGTGGTGGACAAGCTGGAACGTCAGATCCGTAAACACAAAACGAAAATTAACCGTAAGTTCCGCCAGGAAGGCAGCCTGAAAACGCTCTTCGTCGAAGATCCGACAGGTACAGTGGCTACCGCTGAACTGGATGCGGAGACCGAAGATGATGACCTGGAAGTGGTACGGACGAAACGGTTTATGTTGAAACCGATGGACGTGGAAGAGGCTATCCTCCAAATGAACATGGTTGGCCACAATTTCTTCGTATTCTCCAACATTGAGAACGAAGAAGTCAGCGTTGTGTACAAACGGAACGATGGTAAATACGGTTTGATTGAACAAGGTTAACGGATTGAGTGAAACCTAACTTAGTTCTGTAACTGAACCAATGAACTGAAATGAAAAATGATTCCTTAATAATAACGAATGAACACAGGGACTATAGTCTCCTGTATTGGATTAAACTAACAAGAGCCTCCATCCTTTATGGGATGGGGCTCTTTTGTGCGTGGATGGGCTGGAAAAAGTCGCTGAAGCAAGATTGTGAAACTATTTCCCATGTTACTGCGTCTAATAGTATAGTAGGAATGAGACAAATCTATGCAAAGTGAATGCAAAATTATAAGTACTCACGGAGAAGTCATTAAAACATATTCTTTTTCTCTATATTGATATTTTCATCCAAATTTACCATCAAAATTCGTTAACATGCCTTATCTAACTGGAAAATGAAACGATAGAATCCAGGGCTTCCGCTAACGACTATGATTTTTTGCACTTAAACTCCATCGGAGAGGCTTCAGAAGTTCAAAGAAGTGTGCCGTGGCGTGTTGCGGCGACCCTTACAAACTGTTACAATTTATGCAAGAGAATCATTGTCCTGATGGGGAATTGTCAACGAATGATCGCTAATCATAATCAATGACAGGCACAGCACCATGAACATGATTCATAAGGCTCAGTATTCGGCTTATTTCTAATAACCGGATCCGGTTGAATACCGAATCAGCTTCATGAGGGAACCTTGGCAAGCCTGGAGTTGATTCATTTATATTATTTTTTTATATCGTTTGTCACCCCCGGGCAAGTGGATGCATATCCATCCGATGGTGTCGCGTGGCGGCAGCAGGGGGTCTATTCTGTTTTGCACGAAAGGGGTATACCATGCTAGGACTTGTCAAAAAGATCTTCGGCGACATGAACGAACGTGATGTTAAACGTCTGATGAAGACAGTCGATGTGATCAATAAACTGGAACCACAATTTCAGGCTCTGTCTGATGAACAACTGAAATCCAAAACGGATGAATTCCGTGCCCGCATTGAAAAGGGAGAAACAACAGATGAACTTCTTCCTGAAGCATTTGCAACCGTACGTGAGGCATCTCGCCGTGTACTGGGCAAACGTCACTATGACGTACAGATGCTCGGAGGCATTGCCCTGCATGAAGGCCGGATTTCAGAGATGAAGACGGGTGAAGGTAAGACACTGGTAGGAACACTCCCGGTATACCTGAATGCATTGACGTCCAAAGGTGTACACGTGGTAACAGTCAATGATTATTTGGCTCAACGGGATAGCCAGGAAATGGGACAAATCTATGAATTCATGGGCATGACGGTAGGGGTTAACCTGAGCGGTATGGACCATGCTTTGAAACAACATGCTTATGCATGTGATATTACGTACGGAACGAATAATGAATTTGGCTTTGACTATCTGCGTGACAACATGGTGTTGTACAAAGAGCAGATGGTACAACGTCCTTTGTTCTTCTGTATCATTGATGAAGTGGACTCCATTCTGGTCGATGAGGCACGTACACCTCTGATCATTTCCGGACAAGCTCAGAAATCGACAGATCTGTACTATGCAGCTGACCGTTTCGTGAAACGTCTGGTTCCAGAAGAAGACTTTACGGTGGACATCAAGGTGAAATCCGTAGCTTTGACTGAAGCTGGTGTGGCGAAGGCGGAGAAAGCATTTGGTATCGAAAACTTGTATGATCATGCCAATGTTACGCTCAACCATCACATCGTACAGGGATTGAAAGCTAATGTAATCATGCGTCGTGACGTTGACTATGTGGTGAGTGATGAAGAAGTACTGATCGTCGATGAATTCACAGGCCGTCTGATGGCTGGACGTCGTTATAGCGATGGATTGCACCAAGCGATTGAAGCCAAAGAAGGCATTGAAGTACAGAACGAGAGCATGACTCTTGCTACGATTACATTCCAGAACTATTTCCGGATGTACCGCAAGCTCGCGGGAATGACGGGTACAGCGAAGACCGAGGAAGAAGAATTCAAAAAAATCTACGGTCTCGAAGTATTGCAGATCCCAACCAACCGTCCAAACAAACGCGATGATATGGCTGATGTGGTGTACAAGAGCATCGATGGCAAGTTCAACGCGGTTGTGGAAGAAATCGTGGCACGTCACAGCAAGAACCAACCGGTTCTGGTTGGTACAGTCTCCATCGAAAACTCCGAGCGAATTTCTGATATGCTGAAACGCCGTGGTGTCCGTCACCAGGTATTGAATGCCAAATATCACGCTGAGGAAGCTGAGATCATCACAGGAGCTGGACAAGCCGGTGCAGTAACGATTGCAACCAACATGGCTGGACGGGGTACAGATATTATCCTGGGCGAAGGTGTAGCTGAAGTGGGCGGCCTTCATATCATTGGTACAGAGCGTCACGAATCCCGCCGGATTGATAACCAGCTGCGTGGACGTGCAGGACGTCAGGGTGACCCGGGTTCTACACAGTTCTACTTGTCACTGGGTGATGAGCTGATGAGACGTTTCGGTGCAGACAATGTACTGAACATGATGGAGCGTCTTGGCTTTGAAGAAGACCAACCGATTGAGAGCCGGATGATTACCCGTGCGGTAGAGTCGGCACAAAAACGGGTTGAAGGTAATAACTTTGACGTACGTAAAGTCGTTCTCCAATATGATGATGTTATGAACCAACAACGTGAAATTATATATAAACAGCGCCGAGAGGTGCTTGAGTCCGAGAATATCAAACAGATCGTTATGGATATGATCAAGCCTTCCATTGAACGTATCGTGGAAGCTCATTGCAGTGATGATATTCCGGAAAACTGGGAACTGCAGGAAGTTGCCGACTACATGAACAGCAAACTGCTGGATGAAGGTTCAGTAACGAAAGATGATCTGTGGGGCAAAGAAGCAGAAGAGATTATCGACTACCTGTTTGAGAAAGTTCAGAACAAGTACAATGCACGTGAAGAGCGAATCGGTGAAGAGATGGTTCGTGAATTCGAGAAAGTGGTTGTGCTTCGCGCAGTAGATAGCAAATGGATGGATCATATTGACGCGATGGATCAATTGCGTCAAGGTATCCACCTTCGTGCCTACGGCGGTACAGATCCACTGCGTGAGTACCAGTTTGAAGGCTTCGAAATGTTCCATCAGATGATCGCTTCGATTCAGGAAGAAGTGGCAACTTATGTGATGAGAGCACAAATCGAGAGCAATCAGGAGCGTCAAGCGGTTGTTGACGAAAGTCAGATCTCGACAAGTGGCGAACCTACGGAGAAACGTCCGGTAAAAGTTTCTGACCAAATCGGACGCAACGATGCTTGTCCATGTGGCAGCGGCAAAAAGTTTAAACACTGCCACGGTCAAGAGTAGACTCTCTTATATTACCCTGTGTATAAGTTGGATCTAAATTTTTTACACCATAACGGAGAGTGCGGAAGCAATCTGGAGAAGCTACGCGTTCGCCTTTATCACCGGATTTTTCCCTTGTGAGAGGGAATCGAGAAAATCTGGGGATAAGAGCGATCGGAAGATGCTACTGTAATTGGAGTGGTAAGGTGTAACGAATGATGGATCAACTTAAATAGAATGACATGAACGGCTCCTTGCAGCCGGGTATTCCAAATGATCAAGTGAAGGATGCATAACCTGTAATTGGTGCATAGTTATAACTATGTGACCATGAACATGGAGAAGAGGATTGCCGACATAAAGGTAACCGAGACTCCAAGGTGAAACATCGGAAACTTGATCTAGAGGAATGCCCTGAATGCGGGGAGCTTATCTTAATGAAAAGAGGAATTGCACATGATCGATCCAAGCGTGAAGCAGGACCTGCGTGAAATAGGCAAGAAACTAACAAATCTTAGGGGGTCTCTTTGACTTAGATCTTAAGCAAGAGATGATTGAGAATTTCGAAGTGAAGATGTCCGCCCCGGATTTCTGGGATGATAATGATAAGGCACAATCTTTAATCGCTGAGCTGAACGCGGTAAAGGGATCTGTGGATCAATACACCAAGCTGCAGCAGGATTATGACGATGCAGTGATGATGGCAGAATTGGCTGACGAAGAAGGCGATGATGATCTGGCTGTGGAGATCGGCAACAGCGTGACAGCCATCGTAAGCAAGGTAGAAGCGTTCGAGCTACAGCTTCTCCTGAATCAGCCGTATGACAAGATGAATGCGATTCTGGAGCTTCACCCGGGTGCTGGTGGTACCGAGTCACAGGACTGGGGACAGATGCTGATGCGGATGTATACACGCTGGGCTGAGAAACGTGGCTTCAAGGTTGAGGTGCTGGATTATCTGGCAGGAGATGAAGCAGGCATCAAGAGTGTCACGCTATCCATCAAGGGGCATAACGCTTATGGGTATCTGAAAGCCGAAAAGGGTGTCCACCGATTGGTGCGGATCTCACCTTTTGACTCATCAGGCCGCAGACATACTTCCTTCGTATCCTGTGATGTGGTTCCAGAGATTGATGACACGATTGAATTGGACATTCGGACAGAAGATCTCAAGATCGATACGTACCGTGCGAGTGGCGCGGGTGGACAGCATATCAATACCACCGACTCAGCCGTACGGATTACTCACCTTCCAACAGGTGTGGTTGTAACGTGCCAGAATGAACGTTCACAGATCAAGAACCGTGAGCGGGCGATGACGATGCTTCGTTCCAAATTGTATGAGCGTAAAATTGAAGAACAAAAACAACATCTGGACGAAATCCGAGGAGAACAGTCGGAAATTGCGTGGGGTAGCCAGATTCGGTCCTATGTGTTCCATCCCTATAGTATGGTAAAGGATCACCGTACGAGCGTGGAGACTGGAAACACAGGAGCAGTAATGGATGGCGACCTCGATGGATTCATCGATGGTTATTTGCGCAGCCAGATTAAAGTAGATACCGATTAATCAAAAGTTCCTGTATAGACCCGATACGTGTAGGCGTATGCTGGGTGTATACAGGGGCTTTTTTTTGAGCATATATACAAAAAAGGAGAGCAAGATGACATGCAACAGCAACAGCAGTTACACAATAACCGCAAGAAGAGGTTAACCACGCTCATTCCCCTGAACGGGCCATGGAGAAACGTTGTAGATACCGTATCCATTATTTTAGGTTCGTTTTTGATTGCCGTGGCCTTTAATTTATTTTTACTTCCGAACCAGATTGCTTCAGGCGGGGTATCCGGGTTATCGATATTAGGCAAACATTGGCTGGGACTTGAGCCGGCATACACCCAGTGGGCTATTAATATTCCACTTCTGATCGCGGGTTTTCTCCTGATTGGCAAGCAGTATGGTATACGTTCTGTACTCGGCAGCGTTGTACTGCCACTGTTTGTATATCTTACGAAAGACTGGGCCATTCCAACAACGAATCCACTGCTCGGTTCTCTCTATGGAGGAATTGGGGTTGGTCTCGGGATTGGAATTGTATACCGAGGTAGAGGTTCAACAGGGGGCATGAGTATTCTGGCCAGAATCGTTCAGAAATACAGCGGACTGAGTTACTCTCTTTGCGTTGTGATGATGGATGCTACGGTCATTATTATGGCAGCCTTTGTATTGTCATTGGAGCAGTCACTCTTTGCTCTGATCGGGTTATACGTTACAGGAAAAGTCATTGATGCCGTCGAGATGGGGCTTGGTAACTCCAAGGTAGCTTATATTATTTCCAACCAGACCGAACCGATTACGAAGGTGATTCTGGATGATCTGGATCGCGGACTGACGAAGCTGGAGGCAAAAGGTGGTTACACCGATGATCAGCGAACCGTACTGATGGTGGTCGTTGGACAGAATGAGGTGCCGAGACTAAAAGCTTTAATTCGGTCAGTGGACCCTGGGGCTTTTGTCATTATTAGCAATGCGCATGAAGTACTGGGCGAAGGCTTTAAGCGTGGGGAATTGTAAGGTACAGCGAGTAGGGCACTCTATAAATCAAACTTAACACATTCACATGATAACGGAGAGCACTCTAGAGGTCATTCGTTTAACTTATAAGAAAGTAAATATATAATCTAAAAAAGCAGGTACTCCTCCACCAGAAATAGCTGGAAAGGAAGTACCTGCTTTTTGTTTTGTCTTTTGGAACGAAAATCACTGTACTACTTACTGTATTTGCTATAACTAATGTATTTACAGAATCGGAGACAGCAGACGAGAAATCGCTTCTTTAAATTTGATCTTCACACTGCGTTTATTGTATTCCTCCAGCGTCATCTCACGGGATACAAGAAGATCATGCTCAAACGTCTGCACAAGAGTAGTCGCAATCGCCTCGTCATACATAAATGCATTTACCTCAAAGTTCAATCGGAAGCTGCGGTAATCAATATTAGCGGTTCCCACAGATGCGACCATACTGTCGATAATGAGCGTTTTGGCATGAATAAAGCCGTTATCGTAGATGAACACGGTTGCTCCCACTTTTAACAACTCACCGATATAAGATAGCGTAGCCCAATATACAAAGGCGTGATCCGGTTTATTTGGAATCATAATGCGAACATCGATTCCTGACAGGCACGCAAGACGAATGGCTTCGAATACACTGGCATCTGGAATAAAATAAGGCGTCTGAATCAGAATCGAATGTTTGGCTCCATTAATCATTTTCAGATAACTGTTCTTGATATGCTCTGTCTCTGCATCCGGTCCGCTAGATACAATCTGCATGGCAGTTGTCCCTGTGCCCTCAATATGAGGGAAATGCGCCGGAACATATGGTGTATCGTGCTGCTTGGACGCTTCATTCCAATCCAGGAGAAAACGAGTCTGAAGAGCATGGACGGCATTACCCTGAATACGCAAATGAGTATCGCGCCAGTAACCGAACTTGGAATTCAAGCCGAGATATTCATCCCCTACATTAAACCCGCCTGTATATCCAAGGTTACCATCAATGATGACGATTTTACGGTGATTTCGGTAGTTCATACGCAGATTGATCAGACTGAATTTGGATGGGAAAAAGACCTCAACTAAACCACCTGCTTCGCGCAATTCTTTGAAAAAGCGTTTGGATACCCGCCGTGATCCCAGCGCGTCATACAGCAGACGAACTTTGACACCTTCTTGCGCTTTACGAATAAGTGCATCCCGGATTCTTTTACCGAGTCGGTCGCCTCTATAAATGTAATATTGCACGTGAACATGATCTTTTGCTGCCTCGATATCATCGAGCAACCGCTGAAATTTGTCTGTTCCGTCGGTAATAATCTCGACCGCGTTGTCTTCCGTCAACAGAGCATCGTTTTGCTTCAGGTTCATATATATCATGTCCTGACTACTCTCTGTCGCTTGATTACGGAAAGGTGTTCTATTATCTTGCAGCTGTGCAAGCTGGGCAGCAATACGTTCTTCAAGCCCAAGCTTCTTACGCTCTTTCCACTGGAAAAGTCGGTAGCGCGTCAGGTTTTGCCCTGTTAATAAGTAGAGTACAAACCCGAACACCGGAATAAAGTTCAAGACGAGCAGCCAAGCCCAGGATGCACTGGCATCCTTTCGTTCGAAGAAAACGACCGCTGCAGCGAAAATAATATTCAGGCCCAGGAGTACAACAAGTAAAATGGATTCGATATGCACTGTAGTCCCCCATGTCTCATAATGACCATCATGAATCCATTCATAAACCCTTTATCGTGTAGATTGATTATGAATTAGATCCTGGTTGTAATGTTTCCTATAATACGTATTTTAGCAGAAGTATACGGGTTCGTCCGCAGATGTTGGAAAGATATGTTCGGAAGTGATGAGAATCCATGTAAAATTGATGATAGAGTGTTGTATTTATATAACTAGAGTCGTATAATAATACACAAATATGCATAGAAGCGACGGAATTGCTGTATGAAAGCTCTTTTGGAGCAGGAGAACAGTATAAGTAGCGCATACGACAAGATTGGGGGAGCGAGAGTGAATAACAAATTAAAAGTGGCAATCGTCGGTTCCACCGGCTACGGCGGGGTGGAGCTGATTCGTTTTTTCCAGAACCATCCGCAGGTTGAAATTACTTCGGTAATCTCTTCATCCAGCAGTGGTGAGTCCATCGCAGATGGATTCCCGCATTTGACGGACGTGATTCAGAGGCCACTCGACGGCGTAGACCCGGCTGAGATCGCAAGTCGTGCAGATCTGGTGTTCACAGCAACCCCGTCTGGTGTAAGCGCAAAGCTCGTTCCGAGCCTGCTTGAAGCGGGTCTTAAGGTCATTGATCTGTCTGGAGACTTCAGACTCAAGGATGGAACGGTGTATGAAGAGTGGTATAAACATCCGGCACCATCTGCTTCATTGCTGGAACAGGCGGTATACGGCATGGCAGAGGTGTATGGCGACGAAGTGAAGGGCAAAAACTTTATTTCCAACCCAGGCTGTTACCCAACGGCTACGTTACTCGGATTGATTCCAGCTGTTGAAGCAGGGTGGATTGACCCTTCCAGTATAATCATTGATGCTAAATCCGGCGTATCTGGTGCAGGGCGGGGAACAAGTCTGACGAATCATTATACAGAAATGAATGAGAATTTCAAAGCATATAAACTGAACAAACATCAGCATATTCCCGAAATCGAGCAAGTGCTGGGAAATATCACTGGCACTCCAGTCACAGTAACGTTCACAACTCAACTGGTGCCGATGACGCGTGGAATCATGAGTACGATGTATGCCAATCTAACTGGTGAACACAGTGACCGTGAAATCGTTGATCTGTACCGCAAATATTATGAGAATCGCCGGTTTGTGCGTGTACGTGAGCCGGGGATCTGGCCTTCAACGAAGGAAGTGTACGGATCGAACTATTGTGATATCGGATTTGCGGCTGACCCTCGTACAGGTCGTTTGACGATTATTTCGGTCATCGACAACCTGGTGAAAGGTGCATCCGGGCAAGCCATTCAAAATATGAACCTGATGATGGGATGGGAGGAGAACCTCGGGCTGAACATGACGCCGGTATATCCATAAGGGTTTGAATCATTGGGAGAGTGTCTAGACGCAATTCCGAAACCACGTGGGGAAGACGGATCAGGCAAAGCAAGCGGACAATCGGCATGCAGCCGAACGCATAACGGGGGATAACATATGGGAACAAATGTGGAGCAAAAGGCTTTTACAATAGTTGAGAACGGAACGATTGTAACCCCGCACGGGTTCACTGCTGGTGGACTGCACTGCGGATTGAAAAAAACGTCTCGTAACGATATCGGAGCGATCCGCTGTGACGTGCCGGCAACTGCAGCTGCGGTGTATACAACGAACGTGTTCCAGGCTGCACCTTTGAAAGTCACACGTGAGAGCTTGAGCAATGGACGCCTTCAGGCAGTCATCGTGAACAGCGGGAATGCCAATGCGTGTACTGGACAACAAGGTGAAGAGGATGCCTACGCCATGCGTACGGCGGCTGCACGTGAATTGGGAGTAGCAGAAGAGGATGTTGCTGTCGCTTCTACAGGTGTCATTGGTGAATTGCTGAAGATGGACGCTGTACACTCGGGGATTAGCGGACTTCCGGCACGTTTGGGCAAAGAAGCAGAAGAAGCGGAGCATTTTTCCCAAGCTATTCTGACAACTGATTTGGTGAAAAAGGAAGCCTGCGTCTCCGTTGAGGTGAACGGTAAAACGATTACCATTGCAGGTGCCGCCAAGGGATCGGGGATGATTCATCCGAATATGGCGACCATGCTGGCCTTTATGACCTCTGATGCGGTCATTGGTGCAGAAGCGTTGCAGCGGCTGTTACGCCAGGCGACCAATCATACATTTAACATGATTACAGTGGATGGAGATACGAGCACGAACGACATGCTGGTAGCAATGTCCAGTGGTCTGGCAGGTAACGAAGAACTGACTATGGAACATCCGGATTGGGAAGCTTTTGCTGCCGGATTTACTTATGTATGTGAGGTGCTTGCCAAAGCCATTGCGCGCGATGGCGAAGGAGCAACCAAGCTGGTAGAAGTACAGGTAACGGGTGCAGTAAGTGATGAATCTGCGCAAGCTATTGCAAAGACCGTCATTGGGTCCAGCCTGGTGAAATCCGCGATGTTTGGCGCTGATGCCAACTGGGGACGGATTATTGCAGCCGTAGGGCGCGCTGGACAGCCAGTGAACCCGGAGACGGTTGATATCCGTCTGGGAGATATCTCTGTTCTTGCTCAATCCCGTCCAGTCGTATTTGACGAAGAAGCGGCGCTGGCCTACTTGCAGACGGATACCGTACGCATTGTGGTCGATCTGCGCCACGGCGAGGGAACAGCCATCGCATGGGGCTGTGACCTGACTTACGACTATGTACGAATTAACGCGGCATACCGTACGTAATAAGCAACTATTTATATTTACACGTTAACGGAGAATGCTGCTTTCCTATGAGTAGCTGCTTCGTAAAATATGTTGAAAATGTATAAGGATTGAACTTTCTTTGGTGGTTGATAACTGCCAAGGTAGTGGAGGAGTCGGAATCGATTCTGTAGAAGCGAAGCGTTCGCCTAAAAGCTTTCTGAAAGAAAGCTGCATCGGAAGCATAAGCTGTCTCCGAGTTTTTCCCTTAGAGAAGGGGAATCCAAAAAACTTGGAGACAACAGCGATCAAAAGAACGATCCGAATTTGTAACGGCTAGACCCGTCTAATCTGGATTTATTAAGTGTTAGGCCTTTTAGAATATTTGAACGAAAGGAGTGCCCTCATGAATTCAACATTGCAAAATGAGAGTACCGGAACTGAAGCAGGTGCCGAGAAGCAGACGTTTGTAATGAAATGTGGAGGAAGCACGCTGGCGGCGTTGCCTGAATCCTTTTTTGCAGATCTGCGTGACTTGCAGTCCCAGGGAACTCAGCCTGTCATCGTACATGGCGGCGGCCCTGCGATCTCGGATAATTTGAAGAAGCTGGGCATTGAGACCGAATTTGTGAATGGATTGCGCAAAACAACGGAACCCGTGCTGGACGTCGTGGAGATGGTTCTTGCGGGGACTATTAACAAACAGATCGTACGTTTAATCCAACGTGTTGGTGGACGTGCGCTGGGATTGTCGGGTGTGGACGGTGGTTTGATCCAGGCGAAACCGGTTAGCAACCATTCAGAGATCGGTTGGGTAGGTGACGTAACTGGCGTTAACGCGGAGATTATTCAAGGTATTGTGGGAATGGGCTATATGCCAGTTATTGCGCCAGTTGGTGTGGATGCATCCGGTCAGCGTTATAACATCAATGCGGATACAGCCGCAGGTGCGGTAGCTTCCCATCTCGGAGTGAGTCGGATGATCGTAGTAACCGATGTCCCTGGCATCATGAAGAATGTAGGCGGCGAGAAAAAAGTACTGCAATCCGTCTCTGTACAGGAAATTGAGGATATGATCCAAACCGGAGAAATCTATGGCGGCATGATTCCAAAGGTACGTGCAGCCATCGCTTGTATTCACGGCAAAGTGCGTGAGGTCATCATCGTAGATGGCAGCGAACCACAGATCCTGAGCCGTGTGCTCGGCGGAGAAACGATCGGAACCCGAATTATCCGTATGCAGTAAGGTGAAGTTGTGATAACCATAGGAATCAACATTATGTACACGGCATTTTTTATATAAGATGAACTGGACATGACACGAGAACGGAGAGTGCAGTACCAATCTGAAGAAACAAAAACGCGAGAACGGAGAGGACAGAAATAACCTGAAGAAGCGGAGCGTGCGCCTTTATCACTGGATTTCCACCTTTAAACAATTAATCAAAGAAATCTGGGGATAACAGCGATCGGAAGGTTGTTCTGTCATCGAAGTGGGAGTATGCATATGTTCGGAAGGTGGACTGCAATCGGAGTGGCCTTGTGGAAAGCAGGTTTAGCTTATATGGTTTGCCTAGTGTACTCATACCAACAAATAAGGAGTGATAGGTGATGGCAAAAGGCAATGAACAGCCAGGTTCTGGCACAGCAGTAGCGGGCGTAGCAGCGACAGGTGCAGCGGCACAGACGGAAAGCTCTCTTTTCCAAACGTATGCGCGTTATCCAATCAGTTTGGTCAAAGGTAAAGGTAGCTGGCTGTGGGATGATCAGGGCAATCGTTATCTTGATTTCATGTGCGGGTTGGCTGTAACGAGTCTGGGCCATGCACCGGAGAAAGTCGGAACCAAGCTGAAAGCTCAGATTGATGAGCTGTGGCATGTATCTAACCTGTTCCAGATTCCAGGTCAGGAAAAAGCGGCGGCTTTGTTGACTGCAAATACGTGCGCAGACGCTGTATTCTTTTGTAACAGTGGTGCAGAAGCGAATGAAGCGGCAATCAAACTGGCGCGTCGCTATCACCAGAAGGTAAAAGGCACAGGTCGGTACGAAGTCATTACATTTGCCCAATCCTTCCACGGACGGACACTCGCAACCTTGACAGCAACTGGGCAGGATAAGGTGAAGGAAGGATTTTTGCCATTGCCAGCCGGATTCGTAACCGTACCATTGCATGACACAGCGGCTCTCGAAGCGGCGATCGGACCCAATACAGCAGCGATTATGCTGGAGATGGTGCAAGCCGAGGGTGGCGTGCATCCGGTCAAACCAGATTTTGTCCACCACGTTCGCAAACTGTGTGAAGAGCACGGACTGCTGTTGATTGTAGACGAAGTACAGACCGGAATGGGACGTACAGGCAAACTGTTCGCGCATGAGCATTATGGCATTGAGCCGGACATTTTCACGGTAGCCAAAGGTATTGGTAGTGGATTCCCTGTAGGTGCGATGCTGGGTAAAGGTTATTTGAAGGATGCGTTTACTGCGGGCAGTCATGCAACAACGTTTGGCGGTACACCGCTTGCTTCTTCTGTGGTCATTGCAACGATTGAAACCATGCTCGAAGATCATTTGCCAGAGCGTGCAGCTGAAATGGGCGAATACCTGATGAACTCTCTGCGGGAGCGTTTGGCTGGTAATTCGTTTGTAAAAGAAGTTCGGGGTTTGGGTCTGCTTGTTGGAATCGAATGTGCTGAAGCGGTAGGCGACATCGTGCTTGCTGGTCAGAAACGAGGCATTCTCTTTGTTTCCGCAGGACCGAATGTCATTCGTCTGCTTCCAAACTTGTATGTGAGCAAGGAAGAGATAGATCAGGCGGTATCCTTGGTAGCTACGTTGATTGAAGAGCATGTGGCTGCGAAGAACGCTTAATAAGGCTTTATACAACCTTTCTGACTCGGGGCCTTCATGGGCCTCGAAGCGGAACTAAATGATGAATCATGAATCCCTGTAGCCGCGCGGTAAACTAGCGGAAGATGAAAGTGAGTAGTCGGATGGCAAGATATCAACCTTCTACACTTTTCTGCCCATGCGGGTGCAGGGAACCGGAAATAAGGAGGACAACACTAACATGACACAAGCGCAACAGACGGAAAAGGTACAGAAGGTCGATCTTAGAGGCCGAGATTTCATTGAATTTACAGATTATACAGCGGAGGAAATCCGCTATTTGCTGGACCTTGCGATTGAGATTAAAGGCAAACAAAAAAACGGTGTGCCGTATCAGCCACTCCAAGGCAAAACGATCGGACTCATTTTTGAAAAATCATCTACACGTACGCGTGTATCTTTTGAAGTCGGTATGTTCCAACTGGGTGGACACGCGCTCTTCCTGAGCAAAAATGATATCCAACTCGGTCGCGGGGAAACAACACATGATACAGCCAAAGTCCTGTCACGTTACCTGGACGGCATCATGATTCGTACCTTTGGACACCATAATGTGACTGAACTGGCACAACATGCGGATATTCCGGTTATTAACGGACTGAGCGATGCAGCACATCCGTGCCAAGTACTCGCAGACTTCCAAACTGTGCTGGAGCACAAAGGCAAGCTGGAAGGTCTGAAAATGGCTTATGTCGGAGACGGCAATAACATGGCTCATTCCCTTATGCTTGGTGCAGCGAAGATGGGTATGCATGTTGCAGTAGCGACTCCGGAAGGCTATGAGCCTGACAGCGCAGTTGTAGAGCAGGCGCGCAGCATTGCACAGGAGAGCGGCTCACAGGTGACTGTAACGTACAGTGCTCAGGAAGCTGTGAAAGATGCGGATATCGTGTATACGGATGTATGGGCGAGCATGGGTTTTGAAGAGGAACAGAAGATTCGTGAACAAGCATTCGCTGCGTATCAGGTCGATGAGGAACTGATGAAAGGCGCGAAGCCGGATTATATGTTCCTGCACTGCCTGCCAGCTCACCGCGGAGAAGAAGTGAGTGCTGGGGTAATTGACGGACCTAACTCCCTGATCTTTGATCAGGCGGAGAACCGACTGCATGCGCAGAAAGCATTGATGGCTGCGTTAATGAGCGAATAGATGCTGTTTGCCTGAATGGGTTGATTTTAGGCGCAGATTTCGCGATGATAGATAAAAGTTTATAGCAACTGATCTTGGGGAGGACCATTGAACATGGCTAAAGAAAAAATTGTACTCGCGTATTCAGGCGGGTTGGACACATCTGTAATTTTGAAATGGTTGAAAGAAACATATGATGCAGAGATTATCGCATTTACGGCGGATATTGGACAAAAGGATGAACTGGACGGCCTTGAGGAAAAAGCTCTCGCTACAGGCGCTTCCAAAGTGTACATTGATGATCTGCGTGACGAGTTCGCCAAAGATTTCATCTATCCAATGTTCCAAGCTGGTGCCCTTTATGAAGGACAGTATCTGCTTGGCACAAGTATCGCACGTCCACTGATCGCTAAACGTATGGTGGATATCGCTCGTGCAGAAGGCGCTACAGCAATTGCTCACGGCGCTACGGGTAAAGGGAATGACCAGGTTCGTTTTGAGTTGAACGCAGCTGCGTTGACACCAGACATCCAAGTCATCGCGCCTTGGCGCCTGGAAGAATTCCGCAATCAGTTCCCTGGACGTGCCGAGATGATCGCTTACGCAGAAAAACACGGCATTCCGGTAACCGCATCGGCGGCTAAACCATACTCCACAGACCGTAACCTGCTGCATATCAGCTATGAGAGTGGCGTGCTCGAAGATCCTTGGTTCGATCCAAGTGCGGACGAGAACAAAGACATGTTCCTGCTTAGCAGTGCACCTGAAGATGCGCCGGATCAAGCGGAATATGTTGAACTTGAATTCGAACAAGGTGACTGTGTTGCACTGAATGGTGAGCGCCTGAGCCCACTGCAAGTGATGGAGCAACTGAATGAGCTGGGTGGCAAACATGGTATCGGTCGTGTGGACATGGTAGAGAACCGCTTCGTCGGCATGAAGAGCCGTGGTGTATACGAGACACCAGGTGGAACAATTCTGTTCACGGCGCACCGCAAAATGGAATCCATCACGATGGACCGTGAAGTCATGAACCTGCGTGATAGCCTAATCACACGTTACAGCACACTCGTTTACAACGGCTTCTGGTTCGCACCGGAACGTCTGGCGCTGCAAGCGCTGGTGACCGAAAGCCAGAAAAATGTAACAGGTACCGTTCGAGTGAAACTGTATAAAGGCAACATCATCGGCGCAGGTGTGAAAAGCCCTGTCAGCCTGTACAACCCTGACATTGCCACGATGGAAGCTGATCCAACACAAGCCTACGATCAAGGGGATGCAACGGGCTTTATCCGCCTGAATGCATTACGTTTGAAAGTAAATTCCGGTGTGGAACAAAACAAAAACTAATTTCATTATGCATATACAGCATCACGATAATAACTGACAAGGCGGGCCGTTCTTGCACATCTGGCAGGAGCGGCTTTGTCCATGAGCGAAAGGGGAGTACTCACTGTGAGCAAGCTGTGGGGAGGACGTTTTACCAAACAAACCAATCACCTGGTTGAGGAATATACAGCGTCAATCAACTTTGACAAAGCGTTGGCCGAGGAAGATATTCAAGGAAGTCTGGCTCATGTCACGATGCTGGGCAAATGTGGAATTCTGCCAGCAGAGGATGTAGAAACGATTAAGGAAGGTTTAATCACTGTTCTGCATAAAATCCGTGCAGGCGAAGTGGAATTTTCCGTATCGGATGAAGACATCCACATGAATATTGAGAAAAACCTGATCGATACCATCGGCCCTGTAGGCGGCAAATTACATACGGGACGCAGCCGGAATGACCAAGTGGCAACCGATATGCACTTGTACTTGCGTGAGCGCGTAGTTGGATTTGTTGGCATGCTGCACTCGTTGCAGGAAGCGCTGATCGGACAAGCCAAAGATAATCTTGATACGATTGTACCGGGATATACGCATCTTCAACGTGCACAACCGATTCTGTTCGCTCATCACCTGATGGCGTATGTATCGATGTTCCAACGGGATGCAGAGCGTCTTATGGACAGCTACAAACGCATTAACGTTTTGCCACTGGGTGCAGGTGCGCTTGCAGGCACAACGTTCCCAATTGACCGTCATTTTGTGGCGGAACAACTGGGCTTCGATGGTGTATATGAGAACAGTCTGGACGCGGTCAGCGACCGTGACTTTATCGTAGAGTTCCTGGCAGCCGCTTCGCTGATCATGACTCACTTGTCCCGTCTGAGCGAAGAGTTGGTACTTTGGAGCAGCACGGAGTTTGGATTTGTTGAATTGGATGATGCATTCTGCACGGGCAGCAGCATTATGCCACAGAAGAAAAATCCAGACGTTCCGGAACTCGTTCGTGGTAAAACAGGACGTGTGTACGGCAACCTGATCGGTTTGCTGACAGTGCTGAAATCTCTTCCGCTCGCTTACAACAAAGACATGCAGGAAGACAAGGAAGGCATGTTTGACACGGTAGCGACGCTGGAAGGTGCACTTCAATTGTTCGCTCCGATGATTGCAACGATGACGGTCAACAAGGGTCGGATGCGTCAAGCAGTCAATCAGGATTTCTCCAACGCTACAGATATTGCGGACTTCCTCGTGGGCGAAGGTTTGCCATTCCGCCAAGCGCATGAAGTTATCGGTAAGACGGTATTGTATTGTATCCAGAACGGCAAGTATTTGCTGGATCTGACCATCGATGAATTCCGTCAGTTCTCTCCGTTGTTCGATGAGCGTATTTACGATGTGCTGCAACCAGAAGCGGTTGTAAATGCTCGTAATGTTTACGGCGGAACAGCTTCCAATCAGGTGGCTGAGGCGATTGGACGTAGTGAAAAGGTGCTTGAAATTACAGAGCAATGGATCACCAATCGGGGATAATGCCACAGTTACTAGAATGAAATAAAGATATATAACGCAAAAGCTGGCCGAGAATTTCTTCTCAAGGGCCTGCTTTTTTGTGTGTTACAACGATCTAGATATGCTCAACTCAACATTTACTGGATAACAGCGATCGGAAGGTTGTTCTGTCATTGGAGTGCCAGTGTAAATATGCATTAGTTGAACTTATATAGTTATTTCTGTACATATCTAACTAAAATGCAGTGGCTTCATTTAAATTTCTCGACTACTTACGTTCACGCAAAGGCAACCATTTCAGCACATTCTGAATCTTCTCGTCCCAATATCCCCAGTCATGTCCACCGGGTTCTTCCTCGTACGTCAGTTGGAAATCGGTCTGTGCACAAGCTTTACGGAACGATTGATTCTCTTCATACAGGAAATCTTCTGTCCCACAGCATTGGTAGAGCAAAGGTTTTGGGCCCTGAATTGCTTTGCTTTCTTCGAGCAGATGCAGCAAGTCATTCTCCGAGCCTTTAATCTCTGCTCCGAAAATCCGCTTGAATTCAGCATCACTTAATGCCTTAACAATTCGGTTATCCATATGCGCTACCATGTCGAGCGCTCCGGATAAACTTGCCGCAGCGGCGTACTGCTCCGGTTTGTGAAGTGCCAGTTTGAATGCCCCGTAGCCACCCATGGACAATCCGGCAACGAAGTTATCCTCACGTTTGTGTGATAGCGGGAAAAAGGAACGTGCAAGTGCAGGCAGCTCTTCACTGATGAATGTCCAGTAGCGTCCACCTTCCGCCATATCCGTATAGAAGCTGCGATGTACCTGAGGCATTACAACAGCAATACCAAGGTCCGCAACATATCGTTCGATGGATGTACGACGCAGCCAGATGGAGTCATCATCCGATAGGCCGTGCAGCAGATACAGCGTGGGATGTAACCCCGGGCCGGATACGTTCTCCATGCCAATCTGATTGTGGGTCTGTTGTGGAAGAATGACATGCATGCTGGTGCTCAGACCAAGCGTGTCAGAGTAAAAGTCGCATTTAATAAGTGCCATGTATAGGAGAAACCCCTTTCATAAGTCCATTAACGATGTGTTCTGACCCGATTCAATAGGATGGGATCTGAATCCATAATGGTTCCATAGTGTCTATAATAAACAGTATACGCAAAGCCTTTTCATTGCAATAATAAGAAATTCTCCACTAGTTATTCACCTCCTTTACAGCGTAACAATGTTATGTTACACTCTTTTCAACACAAAGGGGGACCATATATGACGGATGATTTGATCTCCAAAAAAGAATTGCTAGACCTGACGGGTATCTCCTACGGCCAGTTGTACCGCTGGAAGCGGAAGAATCTCATTCCGGAGGAATGGTTTATTCGAAAGTCGTCTTATACGGGACAAGAGACTTTTTTTCCAAAACAACAGATTTTACTGCGGATTGACAAGATTCTCAATATGAAGGACGGCTTGTCACTGGATGAACTGGCAGACGTGTTTTCACCAACTTTGGGTGAAGTGGAAATGTCCGCTCAGGAGCTGTTAGAGCGAAACATTGTTTCGAGCATTTCGCTTGAGCTGTTGAAAGAAGCGGGTCTGGAGCGGCCGCTGTATGCTTTGGAGCAGATCATGATGCTTTATGTACTTGATAAGCTGCTAATGAGCGGAGATATTACCCGCCAGGAGGGTACGCTGCTGATCGATGTCATGTCCGAGCATTATTATCGTTTCACAGGCAAACCAAGCGAGCTGGTGCTTATTCGCAAGATGGGTGTCCCTTCATTCATGCTGGTAACAGCAGGAGCAGAGCTTTATTTTGATAATGGTGTGAAGGTCGTTCTCAGGCAGTCGATGGGGACGTTCATGGAAGAGTTAAAACTCAAATTGGGATAAGGAGAGGATCATATATGGAGGAACGTAATTTGCGCAATGATCTGAACGTAGCGGGCATGAGCCAAACGGCAGGCGGGAATTTTCACCGGGTATCTATCGATGGCATGGCTAAGGTAAACGGTAACCTGGACTGTACCTCCATGAATGTGAATGGAACATTGAAGATGCACGGTGCTTTGAGCTCAGAGAGCGCAACGATCAACGGTATGTGCACGCTGAACGGCCCCGTGATCAGTTCTCGTGTTCGTGTGGATGGCTTAACAACCATTAACGGAGACCTCCGAAGCCCTGAGCTCGAAGTCAACGGGAAGTGTACTGTTCGCGGACGGGTTGATGGGGAACGGATTGATATTGGTGGCGTGATCGATATTGAAGGCGATGTACAATGTGAGTCTTTGAATGTACAGGGCAATATTAAAATTAGTGGCTTTCTGAATGCGGGAACGGTAGAGATCAGGCTGCATACATCTTCTTCGGCGAGAGAGATTGGCGGGGAACGCATTGATATTCGGCGTAAGGAACAGACTGGTTTTTGGAAAAGTATTGGCCTTGGCGCTACTCCGTCCTTCAAGTCATCCTTGATTGAGGGGGATGAAATCGTGCTGGAAGATACCGAGGCTGATATTGTTCGTGGTAGCAAGGTTCATATCGGTCGTGGCTGTAACATCAGGTTGGTCGAATATTCGGGTGAACTAGAGGTTGATCCAGATGCCAAGGTGGGCAGCAGTCAGCGGATTTAAATTTTGATATGAAAAGAAAGGGATGTGATGGATTTGAATAACCATTTTGCTGGTTCATTGGATAAAAAACATGACATTAGCATCATCGGCGACGGCAGTTCTTCTGGCGGTGTGTACGGCAAGGTCAAGGTAGTGGGGGATTCCTCATTTAATGATAATCTGATCTGTGATCAATTCAAATGCACCGGCACATCCGTCATATACGGATCTCTGGAATCAACGGATATCAAAATTACGGGAACCCTTACCCTGAAAGAGCGGGCTGCTGCCGGCGACGAAGATCAGGAGGGCAATTATACTTCTAACCTGTATGCAAAAGCTGAACATATGAAAGTAGTAGGCGAGCTTCATGTGTCAGGCGATTGTCAGGTGGAGAATATGAAGTTGAATGGCCGTTTTACGATAACGGGTATGCTCAGTGCCGAAAGTATGACACTTAAAATTATGGGTCCATCCGAGGTCAAGGAAATGGGCGGTTCCATCATATCAGTAAAGAATTCGCGGGGAAAACTGCTGGAGGGTTTGTTCACTGGTAACAAGTCTATTCTCAAGGCCAATCTGATCGAAGGCGACGAAATTGAACTTGAGAACACGGAGGCCGAGGTTGTACGAGGAGATAAAATAAAAATTGGCCCTGGGTGCCGAATTGGTACTGTGGAATACCGCTCTTCTCTGCAAATTCATCCGCAATCGGAAGTTTTGGTGCAAAGCAATCGGTCCTTGGACTGATTATCCGCCGTAACTTTTCGGATATACTAATTCAGTCATATGAATCGGATGTGAATGGGAGAGATTGAGTAGAATGGCTACACGTAAAAATAATATTGGATTGGTGCTGGCAGGGTTACTGCTAAGCATACTGATGGCTTCGATGGACAATACCATCGTGGCAACAGCTATGGGCGACATTGTCGGGAAGCTGGGTGGGCTCGACAAATTCGTATGGGTGACCTCTGCTTACATGGTGGCCGAGATGGCCGGTATGCCAATCTTCGGTAAGTTATCCGACATGTACGGACGGAAGAAGTTTTTTGTTTTCGGAATACTGGTATTTATGCTCGGATCCGCATTATGTGGAACGGCAACATCAATCGTTGAGCTGACGATGTACAGAGCTATTCAAGGTATTGGTGCAGGTGCTCTGGTACCGATTGCCTTTACGATTATGTTTGATGTGGTCGCACCGGAATCACGGGGTAAATTGGGCGGTCTGTTCGGAGCTGTGTTTGGTTTATCCAGCGTATTTGGTCCACTGCTGGGTGCTTACATCACGCAGTATGCGACATGGGAATGGGTATTTTATATCAACCTGCCGCTTGGTTTGATTGCGTTTGTGTTTATTGCATTTTTCTACAAGGAATCTCATCAGCATCAATCCCAACAGATTGACTGGCTGGGTGCTATCACACTGATTGGTGCGGTAGTATGTCTCATCTTCGGGCTTGAACTGGGCGGCAAAACGTATGCCTGGGGCTCATGGCAGATCCTCGGTTTGTTTGCCGGATTTGTCGTGCTAGCGCTGCTCTTCCTGTTTGCAGAAACGAGAGCCAAGGAACCCATTATCTCCTTCGGCATGTTCCGTAACCGGGTGTACTGGTCCAGTAACGTTATTGGCATGTTCAGTGGTGCGGCGTTTATTACCGCATCCGTGTACATTCCCATCTTCATCCAGGGGGTACTCGGTGGCAAAGCGACCAACTCTGGTCTCGTGTTATTGCCCATGATGTTGGGGTCCGTTGTGACGGCTTCCATGGGTGGGGTACTGATGACCAAAATCAAGTATCGCAACATTATGATTCCTACACTGGCCTTGCTTGTGGTTGGTCTTGGATTGCTGACGACACTGGATGAAACTTCATCTCTATGGACGATACGTATATTCATGGTGATGATTGGTCTCGGTGTAGGGGCGTCGTTCTCGGTACTCAGCAATGCAGCCATGAACGCGTTTGAACCGCAACGACGCGGAGCGGCAAGCTCCACACTTAACTTCCTGCGTTCACTTGGGATGACGATGGGCATTACGATCTTTGGTATCGTGCAGAGCCAGGTATTTACGCGCAAAATGAATGATGCCCTCGCCGGATCAGCGGCGGAAGCAGGGGGCGCTGGTGCTCCTGCAGGCGGCGTGCCTCAGGGAGTGGATCTAAGTGATCCACATGCGCTGCTATCGCCAGAGCTGAGAAAAGCGATTCCGCCTCAGGTGCTGGATACCATTACGCATGCGTTGTCTTCATCCATCGTGCAGCTCTTTGCCTGGGCTGCGATCCCGGCTGCACTCGCGTTGATTGCTGCTTTCTTCATGGGTAATGAGAAGATGGTTATCGGTGAGGAGCAGAAAGAGTACACAGGCGGACATTAAAAGGTTTCAGTCTAATCAATACACAATATGTATCTGTAAAACAAACGAAAGACACATCTCTCGAGGGACCCCGAATGGGGAACAGGAGATGTGTCTTTTTCTATTTGTAATTCGTTTGCTGAGTTGAGCCTATCCTATCCATGTGCACGCATGTGAAAAAAAAGATTAAGGCTGCTTCGTGTCGCTGATGCCATCCTCTACAACTGATGGCTCTTTGGGATCAGGCAGGTTAGTATGACCAGAGCGGGCAATCAGGCGATTCTGGGCTTTGTATGTGTCACGTGTAATGGTTTTGGATTCGACAATTTTACCATTTACCTTTTTGGTGCGCAGCGTCTCCACAATATATCCGGGTTGACCGTTTTGGAGCACCTGTTGAGCGCCGTCAGGCAGCACATTACTCGATACATATTTGACGGGAGCACTTAATGTCTCAATTGTACGGGATTCCAGGGCATAACTGACGTTCTCCGGGAAGGTCCCGAAAAATTTGACGGTTAAGCTTCCACCTTCCACTTTGGCATGAATGAGCAGAGACTTGCCGGTATTGTTTTTGAACCGAAAATTGATGGAACCTGAGGCGAACGTGGCATCCAGCCCCTTCGGCAAATATTTGACGGGCAGGGAGTGGTTGCGGCGTTCTACAATGTCCAGTCCGGTCAACAGGGCTGCGTTGTAAACGGTGCTTGATACCTGGCAGATGCCGCCTCCAATGCCGGGGGTCAGTTGCCCATTCACGATAACCGGGGCTTCCCGGAAACCATAGTCTTCCTCTGCCTTCCTAATGACCTTCTCATAATCAAAAGTACCATTTGGCGGCAAAATCATGCCGTTAACGGCTTGCGCTGCTGCGCTGACGTTATGTATCCGGCCTGCACTGCTGTTTCCAAGGCCAGTGGAGAACTGAATGATCTTCCGGTCAATTCCCTCTTGGCGCAGCGAATCGAGAGTCACTTCGGGTTGCAGTGTATACAACGGCAGCTGAATCAACAGCGGGTTGGGCTTCGCATCATGGTCCAGTGGAGCGAAATCCCGGTGCAGCTTAGCCTGCATCTGGCTCGCGAGTTCATCCCAGGCGATCCGGCGGACGCCTTTTTCCGGGATGTACTGGACCTTGTCACTTGCGGTAATGCGGCGAACAGCGTTCGCGGGTGTACCGAAGGTTTCCTTTTCCCAGGCAGGGGTAAGTTGCTCTTTCAACGATTTTGAATTGTAAGTCAGCTTCAGAGACCACTCCTTGATGAAATGATATCGGGCATACGCGCGCTCCCACAGATTGCCTTCATCCAATTGCTGCACAGCTGTCCGGAAGTCATCAGCACTGTAGCTTGCGCCTGTCTGGGCGGCGGTGAACATCATTGTTTTTGGTGTAGGATCGTCAACCTCCAGGGTGATCGGCCATGCTTCCATTTGTTTTAATCGTTCATCCAGTGCCGGTAGAACTTCCTTGCGATTCACGCCCTCAACCGACCACTCCGCAACACGTACCCCTTCCGGTAGGGCGGGTTGGTTCACGTACATATACAGCAATCCATAGGACGCGGAACCGAGTAATAGGATGGAGAACAGTGCAATGACCATCAAATGTATTTTTTTCATATCCGTACGCTCCTTTGTACTTCTGTTGTTCCGCATTTCGTAACACTTTCCATATATATGATCCAATGATGGAAAACTTTCGGGTACTCAATAGGTAACAAATTTGTTACAATAAAATTCATATGAATCCATGCTTCACCATCGAAAAAGGGGCGAAATGGATTTTCCCTGATGAAATTCAGGTCTTTTTAAAGGAAATGCCAAGATTGTGTCGAAATGATAATGGCTAACTATGCAACGGGAAGTGATGATGTGATAGAAATGCAGGACGTGTGGAAGACCTACGCCAATGGTACCCACGCATTACAAGGGGTGTCGGTGAAGATCGACCGCAATGAATTTGTCTATATCGTCGGTCCGTCCGGCGCAGGCAAATCGACATTTATGAAATTGATGTACAGGGAAGAAGTTCCGACCAAAGGACAAATATCCATTAACGGATTTAATATCGGAAAGTTAAAGCCACGCAAAATTCCTTACGTACGCCGGAATATCGGCGTTGTGTTCCAGGATTTCAGGTTGCTGCCACGCATGACGGCATTTGAGAATGTGGCATTTGCCATGGAAGTTATTGAAGCACCGAAGCGTCACATTAAGAAACGAGTGATGGAAGTGCTTGATCTGGTTGGATTGCGCAGCAAGGCGAATCGTGAACCTTCACAGTTGTCGGGTGGGGAACAGCAGCGTATTGCCATCGCACGTGCCATCGTGAACAATCCGTCTGTTATTATTGCGGACGAGCCTACGGGCAACCTTGATCCGGAGACGTCATGGGGCATTATGCAACTGCTGGATGAAATTAATTTCCGCGGGACAACCATTGTCATGGCAACCCACAACAAGGATATCGTTAATACGATGCGTAAACGGGTTATTGCGATTGAACGGGGACAGATTGTACGGGATCAGATGAGAGGGGAATACGGTTATGAATTTTAGTACTCTCTTGCGCCATTTACGGGAGGGATTCAAGAACGTATTCCGCAACGGCTGGATGTCCGTGGCCTCCATCATGTCCATTATCGTGTCTCTGCTCATTCTGGGCGTGTTCATGCTGCTGGTGCTCAATGTGAATTCCATGGCCAACCAGGTGGACAGTCAGGTCGAGATCAGTACGTTTCTTGAGCTGAACGTGGATGAGAACCTGCGTAACACGCTGGAGCAGGAAATCAGTGCGATGCCTGAAGTCAGTGAAATTCGTTTTGTCTCCAAAGAAGAGGGACTCAAAGAGTTCCGTGAACGTCTCGGAGAAAGTGCAGACAATGTGCTAAGCGGTTTCGATGTGGATAACAATCCACTGCCGGAGACCATTGAAGTAGAGGTTATTGAACCGGAAACCGTCACTTTTGTGGCGCAAAAAATCGAAGCATTGAACGATAAACACCCGGAGAAGCCGATCATGAAAGTGAACTACGGCAAGGAAACAGTGGAAGTGTTGTTCAAATTTACGAAGCTTGTCCGGAATATCGGATTTATTTTTGTTGGGGGACTGGGATTAATGTCCATGTTCCTGATCTCGAATACGATTCGCGTAACGATTCTGGCCCGGCGCCGGGAGATCGGTATTATGAAACTGGTTGGAGCAACCAACACGTTCATTCGCTGGCCTTTCTTTGTCGAAGGGGCATTGATTGGATTGATCGGTTCGGCGATTACGGTAGCGGTACTGTTCTTCGGTTACAGCCGCCTGATGGCCACAATCGGTCAGGATGTATTCATGCAGATGCTTAATTTGATTCCACTCGGTGATATTTGGCTGTTGTTTGGAACATTGTTGATCGGACTGGGTGTGCTGGTTGGTATTTTGGGAAGTACATTGTCCATCCGTAAGTCTCTTAACGTTTAATCGAAAAAGAATGGCAAAGCAGGTTCATATATGAACGCTGTTTGACGATATGTAGTAAAGACGGAGTCTTTAGTGTAAAGAAAGCAAAGAACATGCTGTTCACCACCTGTGCAGGTTGCTTTCTTGTGAATTCATAGGATGGGGGATCACATTTTGAAAAAAACAGCTTCGCTACTGGCTCTAACGTTATTGGCCAGTTTGACGCTTCAACCTTCTGACGGATATGCCAAGAGTAGCATTAGCGACATTGATCAGCAGATTCAGCAACTGGAGAGCAAGGCGGCTTCGGCCAAAAAGGAGCAGCAAAAGGCTGCCAGCAACAAAAAGGAAGCCCAGCATTACAAGAACAAGACCAATGCTTACTTGAAAGTCGTCATGGAGCAGATCAATGTGGTTAGTGATGAGCTGGCAAACGTATCCTTGCAGATTGAAAATACGGAAGAGGATCTCCGGACAACGAAAAAAGATCTGCAAGCTGCAGAAGAACGTATCGTTGCAAGAGAGAAATTACTTGAATCACGTGTACGGCTGATGTATACAGATGGTGCCGTTTCTTATCTCGATGTGTTGTTAACTTCCACAAGCTTCACTGATTTCCTGACTCGTGCCGATTCACTGAAAACGATTGTGGATCAGGATCAGCATCTGCTGGATGAACACAAAAAGGACAAGCAGCTCGTCGTGGACAAAAAAGCAGAACTCGATGTGCAATATGCAGAAGCCAAGAGTCTGTATGCGCAGAAGAAACAGCGTAAGTCCCAATTGAATGAGAAGGAACAGGAGAAGCAAGTGCTTCTCGCTTCCTATGATGCTAAAATTGAAGAGTCTGAAGAGCTGACGCAAGAACAGGAAGATGTATTGATGCAGATTGCCAGCAAGCGTTCGGCCCTTCTGCAAGAGAAAAATAAATTGCGTGAGCAACAAG
The DNA here is from genome assembly GCF_900101205.1 of Paenibacillus sp. OK060. Classification (NCBI taxonomy): domain Bacteria; kingdom Bacillati; phylum Bacillota; class Bacilli; order Caryophanales; family Paenibacillaceae; genus Paenibacillus; species Paenibacillus sp. OK060. Next base: position 39,988 of record NZ_FNFR01000003.1, on the reverse strand, counting down.
CGGCGGCGGCCGCCAAAGCAAAAGCAGCAGCTGCTGCACGTGCCGCGGCTGCTGCGAAGGCGCCGACCAAGGTCAGCTCCAACAGCAGTAGTAGCACATACTCCAGTGGTAACGGCATCTTTGGGATGCCAGTATCAGGTGCGCGTGTATCTTCCGGTTTTGGGCCTCGTATTCACCCGATCACGGGCGAAGTAGGTAAAATGCATGCAGGTGTAGACTTTGCTGTTGCTCAAGGAACGTCCGTTCATGCCGCTTCAGGCGGGATCGTCATCATGGCTGAATGGTATAGTGGATATGGTTACACCGTCATTGTTGACCACGGAGGCGGATTATGGACGCTATACGGTCATTTACGTGAAGGCGGATTTAAGGTTAGCAAGGGTGACACGGTAAGCCGTGGCGATATAATTGCTGAATCAGGCAGTACAGGCAACTCCACTGGACCGCATTTGCATTTTGAAGTACGTGATAATGGAACAGCAGTGAATCCATTTAACTATTTGTAGTTTTTAGCCAACAGTTGGAATGGAACAAACATATTCCGTACAAGCTAGGCATATACTAAGCTGGCATGTTCAGGGAATGATTCACGGAACAATTGAATTTGACACGCTTCAATACTAAAGGCGGTGACAAACGGATGATGAAGAAAAGATCGGCCCTGCTGCTTGTCATTGTAGCCCTTCTCGGAGGCAGCCTGCTTACGCTGGTGCTGATGAGCTCTCCTGGCCTGGCACAGACGACACCTGGGGAAGGATTGCTCGCAAGCGTTACTGGCAGTTCGCAGCAGAAGAACGATTTGAAGAAGATTGAAACCGCGATGGATTTGATCTCAAGCAACTACTATAAAGACGTGGATCAAACCAAACTGATTGATGGTGCGATCAACGGCATGATGGAATCCCTTGGTGATCCGTACTCCAACTATATGGGGCAGGAAACAGCAGCCCAGTTCGAGGAGTCGATTGAAGGTTCATTTACCGGAATCGGCGCAGAGGTATCCTCACAGGACGGGAATGTCGTAGTGGTATCACCGATCAAAGGATCACCTGCCGAGAAAGCGGGTATTCGCGCGAAAGACATGATCATGTCCGTGAATGGTGAATCTCTGCAAGGTTTGGAACTGAACAAAGCCGTTAACAAAATCAGAGGTCCAAAAGGCAGTGAAGCGAAGGTACAGGTTAAACGTGCCGGATCTTCCGAACTGATTGACTTTGTCATTGTACGTGATGACATTGATCTGGAGACGGTGTACGCCCACATGGAGGATAACGGTGTTGGTGTTATTACGATCACCCAATTCTCGCTGAACACAGGAGATCGCTTCAAAGAAGAACTGGCGAAGCTGGAGAAGCAGAACATGAAGGGCCTGATCATTGATGTTCGTAATGACCCGGGTGGTGTTTTGCAGGTCGTTATTGATATTGCAGAGCAATTTGTTCCGAAAGGCAAAGTTATTGTTCAAGTCGAAGACAAGAACGGTAAAAAGGAACAAAGCAAATCGAACGGATCAGGTAAATCGTACCCAATTACGGTATTGATGAACAAAGGAAGCGCGAGTGCGTCGGAAATTTTGGCTGGTGCATTGCAACAGTCGGCAGGCGCAACGCTGGTTGGAGAAAACTCCTTTGGTAAAGGAACCGTACAAACGAGTTATGACAAGCAGATGGGTGATGGCAGTCTGCTGAAAATCACCATTGCGAAATGGCTGACTCCGAACGGAGACTGGATTCACGAAAAAGGGATCAAACCGGATATTGCGGTGAACCAGCCGGATTACTTCTCGGTGGCACCAATCAACAAAGAAAAATTACCTTTGAAATACGACAGCAATAGCACGGATGTGAAAAGTGCGCAGACGATGCTGAGAGGACTTGACTTTAAGCCGGATCGTGTAGATGGATACTATGACCAGAAGACAGAAGAAGCGGTCAAAGCATTCCAGAAACAAAAAGGCATTCAGGCAACTGGCCAGATTGATGAGAAAACCGCGGAATCACTGGAAGCGGCTCTGATTGAACGCATTGCCAATCCTCAATATGATGCACAGCTGAAGCGCGCGATCGAAAATGTCTCAAAGGATATTTCGTCCGCAGTGTCGAAGCCATAAAGAAGGCTGATTTTCAGCCTTCTTTTTTTCTGAACCGGCTGAAGGAGAGGGGTGACCGTCCACAATGGAATGGGCTTGGCCATGGTTGACCACATTAGGAGAAGCATTGTTGCAGTTGTTTATTCAGCCGTTTTATTATATTGCGGTAATCTTGATTGCTCTCGTTTATCATCGTCAACTCTTACAGGAACGTAAATTGTTCCACGTTCGTCTGCAAAGCTCGATCACACAGACCATTCGTGCAGTACTTGGAGGTATTGTGATTGGTGCAATGGTCTCAATCGTGTCGTTGTTTCTTGGGGCACATCTTACACTGAGCAGCCTGATCTGTATATGGGCAGCTACGTTATTTCTGGCATTATTCCGTATCCGATACTTATGTTTTGCTTATGCTGCAGGTTTGCTTGGCGTGTTGCAGTTTGGTTTAAATCTGGCTTCGGGCTGGCAGCCGGCAGGATGGATGGGAAGTGTCACTGAAGCATTACGTGCGCTGGATATGCCTGCACTTCTTGTGCTCGCAGCAGTATTACATATCGGTGAAGCACTGATGGTACGTATGCAAGGGGTATCCATGGCATCGCCTTTGCTCTTCGAAGGTAAACGCGGCAAGCTCGTTGGAGGATACCAGTTGCAGCATTTCTGGCCGATTCCGTTACTGATTCTTGTTCCAGTTACGGGCGGGGCCGAATTGCCATGGACCGCTTTGATCAGCGGAGGAAATGGCTACATGTTGGTTGCGCTACCGATTATGCTGGGATTCGGAGAAGTTACGCAAAGTATGCTCCCCGGGGAAAAAGTCCAGATTTCCGCAAAACGATTGCTGCTATATGGGACAGGGCTACTTGTGCTCAGTCTCTTGGCTGCATGGTGGTCTCCACTCATGGTTGTTGCAGCCTTGGCTGCTTTCATTGGGCATGAGTTCCTGGTGTGGTACAGTGGCTTCGAGGAGCAAAACCGCAGCCCGCTGTTTGTACACCCTGAGCACGGCCTGAAGGTACTGGGTGTCATTCCTGATAGTCCCGCAGAAGAACTGGGAATTGAAGCTGGGGAGACCTTGTACAAGGTGAATGGCGTATTGGTGCATTCGCCGGAGCAATTACATCGCGCTTTGCGTATGAATCCGGCCTTTTGTAAGCTGGAGGTACGCAATCATCAGGGTGAGAGCAAGTTCATGCAACGGGCGATCTATGAAGGAGAGCATCATCAGCTCGGGGTGCTCATGGCCCCGGACAATCATGAAGCCTGGGCGCTCCGCTTGCGTCCGCTAACTCTATTTCATATCGTAAGTCTCAAGTTGTTCGCACGACGTCGGAAAGATCAGCTTAATGTTGAGGCTCCACTAGCATTGCCACCCGCCCCGGCGGGGGAGCAAAGATCTGTAGAGATGTAATGAAGAAAGGGTATTTCCTCCGCCATATTAGGCGAGGGAAATACCCTTTTTGCTACTTTTTCAACATGAAAATGGCGATTTGAGTCCGGTCGCGCAAACTAAGCTTGCCGAGAATATCCGTAACATAGTTTTTGACCGTGCCTTCACTTAAAAATAGCTTCGCGGCAATTTCTTTATTGGACAGCCCTTCTGATATAGCCTCCGCAACAGCCAGTTCCATACGGGTTAGTCCGTAAGAGCCAATGGGTTCATGTGTCTGAGGCGCTGCAGTAGGACGAAGTAGACTCGCGAGCTTACGAGCAATATCAGGATGAATCAACATATCCCCGTTATGTACAGTCTTGATGCCCTGAATGATCCGGTCAGGTGGCACATTTTTGAGTAAATAACCGCTGGCTCCGTTTTGCAAAGCCTGGATAATATACTCATCATCGTCAAACGTAGTAAGCATCAGTACACGCACGTCAGGGAAACGTGTTTTAATGATTCGGGTACCTTCAACTCCATCACAATCTGGCATGCGAATATCCATAAGTACAACGTCGGCAATTGTTCCGGACTCCAGCAGTTCCAGAGCTTCCCGGCCGTTTGAAGCTGTACCTGTAACGGTAATGCCGGGATCGAGTCCAAGCAGGACTTTGAGACTTTCACGGATAAAGGAATCATCATCCGCAAGCATCAGCCGAATGGACTGAGGGCGAACAGAATGGCTCGAGTTATTTAATTCATTCAGGTCAGACATGAGCAAATCACTTCCTTTTTCAGATCAGTTCAGCTTTGTTTGCCATGGGTAGGCGTGTAATCACCGTATAGGGATAGTCCGACTTGATCTCCAGTTTCCCACCAACCAGCTGTGTGCGTAGGCGCATTCCTTCAAGTCCCATGCCGAGTCCTGTAGACTCTGACTTTACTCCCGGGTTAGCACGAGATCTTTCATGTCTTCCTTTCGTTTGTTCCTTGGTGGAAAGGGTATGGATCTTCCCATCGTTGCTGATGGACATACAGATCTCTCTTTCCCCAAATTCCAGTTCCACACTAATCGTATTGGCATTACCATGACGGAGTGCATTGGTCACGGCCTCTTTGGCATTTTTGTACAAGACAATCTGCATACTGGGATAAAGTACATGTGAATGCCCACGAACTTCGTAACTCGTTTTCACACCTGTTTCCCGGCCAACGTCTTCAAGCAGACGATCTAACGCGTAGGCATCGGATATATAAGAGTCAGGCCGCAATTTGTGAAGCGTGGTTCGCATGTCATCCATACTGGCGGCCAATTGATCCCGAATCTGTCTCACCATTTCCGTGCCCTGTTCTGGGTGTATAGGTAGGGTGAGGAGGGCTGCCTCAGACATCATTTTGGTGCGAATTAGGCGATGACCAATATCATCATGAAGCTGTCTGGATATCCGGGTACGTTCCTCAACCTGTGCCGCTCCTTCAAGTTGCTTCGTGAATTGCAGCAATTGTTCGCGTGCCTCCTGAAGCTCGTAATGTTTACTGCGCAGCTCATCGTATACCTGTTCAAGTTGCCCACGGCTGCTGGCGCTTCTAGAACCCTGCCAAGAGAGTGTTGCGGTGATGAGCAGGAGCAAGTTACCTGCAACCCGAGCCATTGTCTCTTGGGTGAAGCTAAAAGGAATGGCCGTGTTGGTGTGAAGTGTAAGCCATGCATGAAGCTCCTGTGGTGGGGCGTAATACCAATGTAGCGCAATATTGCTGGCTATAAGCTGAATGGCGAGCATTAACCATCGCTGGGTCCTATCCAGTCTGTACATGTACACATAAAGCGCAGATAAGGAGAGGAAAAACATAAATGGGCCATATAGAGCGATCAGCCAGCAGCTTAAGAGGATTTCGGCCACGAGCAGCAAACGCTGCATACCTGAACGGGAGAAGTCTTTCCACACCGCGAGTCCTAGCGCAATGATAATATACAGAGTATAGCTATCTTCTTGTTCCAGGGGTAGCACCAGAATGTACAGGACCGCAGGAACTATGAGTAAACCGTATTGCAGCAACCGCATCGGCATATGTCAGAGACATCCTTTATTTTAGAAGTGAAGGTATACCTTCCGGTTATGTATGTCGATTATATCATATGCAGTTTTCCCAACCGAAGATGACTTAAGTCACCTTTGTTTCATGACCTTTCGTACCTTCGCAGAAGATCACAATTCGTTACAATACAGATATGAAAATCCAGTCGCAGGAAGCTGGACGGAAGAGGAGTGTATAATCTATGGCTATGCTTGAAGTGGATCACGTCGTGAAACGATACGGTAGCAAGCTGTCAGTGGATCATTTAAATCTGAGTGTCGGTAAAGGTGAAATTTTTGGATTGCTTGGACCCAATGGAGCAGGGAAAAGTACCACCATTAGCATGATTGCCGGTCTTTTAAATATGGATCAGGGTGAAATTCGGTTGGATGGCATATCGGTCAAGGAACGGCCACTTGAAGTGAAACGCAAAATCGGACTGGTACCACAGGATCTGGCTCTATATGAAACGATGACCGCTGCAGAGAATGTAACTTTTTTTGCCCGACTATATGGACTCCGTGGAAAAATGCTTAAAGAAAGAGTGCAGGAATCCCTCGAATTTGTAGGTTTGCAGGACAAAGCGAAGGATGCCCCGTCCACTTTCTCTGGCGGTATGAAACGCAGGCTGAACATTGCGTGTGCCATTATGCATCGGCCGGATTTAATCATTATGGATGAACCAACAGTGGGCATTGACCCGCAATCACGGAATCATATTTTGGAGTCCGTCCGTACGCTTAATCAGATGGGGTCAACCATTATTTATACAAGTCATTACATGGAGGAAGTTGCTGCAATCAGTCACCGGGTAGCGATTATGGATCAGGGGCATATCATTGCCTGCGGCACCGAAGCAGAACTGAGAGAACGGGTTGCATCTGAGGAAAAAATAGTGCTCACCACTTCGGGCATTGGTCACGACGTTGTGGAGGAGTTAAAACTTCACCCCCGTGTGCGGGCGGTAGAAGTATCAGACGATACATTGACCATTACGCTGCCTTCTGCACAGCAGGACCTACAGGATATGCTCTTCATTTGCAGCAAACATGAAATCTCCATTCAATCGCTCAAGGTTGAAGAGCCTGATTTGGAAACGCTCTTCCTCAATCTGACCGGACGTACGCTTCGGGACTAGGAGGATGTCAGATGAACATATGGCATATTTGCATTTTTGAATTGAGACGGATTCTGAGAATTCGTTCCGTTCTGCTGAATCTGTTTATTCTGCCGCTGCTGCTCATCTTTATATTGGGTACTGCACTCTCCAGTACAATGGGGACGGCAAAAGAAGCCATTCCTGACCCGGTGAGAGTAGGGATCATTCAAACAGAAGAGGATTCCGGTTCTGGAGCGATCAGCGAAGCTTTAAATACATTTGTGACATCTTTGGCAGTAAGCGAAATGATGAAGGTACAGAACATACCTACGGAAAAAGAGGCTGTAAGTGCACTGCGACGTGGTGATCTGGATTTTGCCGTAATTGTCCCATCAGATCTGGAGGAGCAGATCATGAAAGGGGAAGAGGCAAGGTTGCAATGGATATTGGGGAAAGATGGCACGCTCAATGTTGTAGGTGAGACTTTGTTTACGCGGTTCACGGATGAACTGAACAGACAGGTCGCTGCGGCGAAAGTGTTAGGTCCTGACGCAGTAGCTGCAATGTCTGAGCATTCACAGACCAATAGAACGAGCTCTTCATATATAGCCGTCAGCAGTCCCGGAGAAGTGGGTACCTCTTATAGTGCTTCACAATATTATGCAGCTTCCATGCTGGCCATGTTTATGCTTTACTCAGGTATGACAACCAGCAACAGTCTGTTTGGTGAAAGAGATAAAAAAACGCTAACTCGCTTACAAGCAGCTCCAATCGGCAATGGGGTCATTTTTGCAGGGAAAATTGCAGGCAATAGCCTAATTGCTTTCTTGCAGGCCATCATCATCGTACTGGCGACACATTGGTTATATGGTGTGAACTGGGGCACACATCCCTGGCTAATTGTTCTAATCTGTGTGCTGATTACGCTGGCTTCCATGACTCTCGGCGTGATTGTTACCCTGCTTTTCAAGAATTCCGCATCCGCAAGCGCCGCTCTTCAAGGCATCATTATTGCCATGACATTTATTAGCGGTGGATTTACACCCATTGCCGTTGGTTTTGTACAGCGAATAAGCGAATTTACGGTAAACCACTGGGCTTTGCAAAGTTTTCTGCGGATGATGCTGAACGCCCCCTTAAGTGAGATTATGTACAGCATCATGATGCTTGGTTCGGTATGTGCGGTAATGGTGGCGGCAGCGGGACTGATCTATAGAAAGGCGGGATATCGCTATGAATAGCCTGAATATTGCCTGGCTGATGATCCGGCGCACGATATTGCGAAAACGGGGTTTCATCACGTTCTTTCTTCTTCCTTGCCTTGTCGTCACAGGTACAATTGCGCTGTTTGGGAGCGAGGAGGGAACACGTGCCGTCATTCCTTATGTAAACGAGGATCAGGGTGCAGCAGGCAGATGGATATTGGATGAGCTGGGCCGCAAAGAGGAATATCTGCTCAAACCCATGAACAACGTTGCGGAAGTTAAGGAAGCCATTGCGCAGCAAAGGGGGAGTTCAGGACTCATTATCCCGGCGCATTACACGGACAATTTACTGCAAGACAAACAACCTGAAGTTCAGCTAGTGGAACTTCGTGTCAGTGAAAGCTCCTATACTTTGAGGGCTGCGGTTGAAGGTTTGGCAGCGGGATTGAGACAATCTGCTTCGGCAGTATTGGCAGCGACAGATGCGGCATCAGGTGAGACTTCTGATCCAACTCTGGCCCAAGCCAAATTTAAAGAATTGTTACTTGAACTAGGCAAACATCAAATTTTGGGTGAAGCAACTGAGCTGAAGATTTATCCAAAACCGGGTTTGAACAACGTAACCGGATTTACGATTATGTTCATGATGGGTCTGCTGACCAGTACAGTTGCTGTTATTATGGAAGACCGCAGGCAGCGGACGATGGCAAGAGTCTACACGGCGCCGGTCCGCGCTTATGAAATCGCACTGGGCAATTTTCTGGGGAGTTTTGCGATCGGTTTGATCCAAATTGTTTTGGTACTGGGGATTAGCAGATGGGTGCTTCATTATGATGCGGGGATTCCATTTGGCATCCATCTTCTTATTTTGGCCGCATTTATGCTGGTCTCCATGGGGATTGCGAGTACGGTTGCCGGCTTGATTCGTGAATCCAAAAATGCAACCATGCTGAATTCACTGATTATCACACCGACGTGTATGATTGGTGGCTGTTTCTGGCCGCTGTCGATCATGCCGGATTACATGCAAAAACTCGCTAATTTTGTTCCGCAGAAATGGGCGATTCAAGCAGTGGAAACGATCTCTGCTGGCGGTACGTTGTCGGACATTGCCCTACCACTGCTGATTCTGTTTGGCATGGCAGCCATTTTGCTGACGGTCGGTTCTGCGATTCTTCGTCCCAGCCAGCCAGGCGTAGATGCGTAAAGTGTGAATCGTTTGTATGATGAAGGTAATCACATCGTGTGCCATTGCTGTAAAACGAAGGGAAAAATTGATCCGCCTTTTTTGCAATAAAAGTATAGAAGTAAAAACAAAAAGCACGTTCTGCTGAATCGAATTCAGTAAGAACGTGCTTTTTATAATAGAGCAAGGATACTTCATACGAAATGTTTGAGATTAAGGCTGGAGTTGACGCAAGACGGTGATTTCCACACGTCTATTTTTTTGCCGCCCTGCTGCGGTGGTATTATCCCCAGTTGGGCGCGTATCCGCGTATCCGGCATATTGAAAGCCGTCAGGGTCGAGCTTTTCTTTATCGAGAAAAAATCGCAATACAGACAGTGCGCGTTCACCGGAAAGCTCCCAATTGTCTTTATAGGTAGCGTTTGCCCCGACAGGAACGTTATCCGTATGCCCTTCAATGCTAACAACGGTGCTCAGATCACGGAACAAGCTTGCCAATTTGCTTAGTGTGGGTGAAGCATCACTTTTGAGTGCGGCTTTTCCCTGATCAAACAGGAAGCGGTCGCTGAGTGTGATAGAGATGCCTTGCGGCTTGTCCGCAACAAAAATCTGATTTTCCAGTTTATTGTCCTCGATATACTGGGTAATCACATTGAACAAATTTTGCAGCTCCTGCTCCTGTGATCTGAATTGCTCTTCACGCTCCGTAAGTGGCTGATCGTCATCATCTGGCTTACTTGTCTCGGAGCCGGAAGAGGGTCCTTTGCCTTCTCCGGGGTCTTCGCCCTGAATCTGGGAAGGCGGATTCTTGGTAATAGCTTGTCCAGCTGTACCACCAATACCTTCACCTTGATCGAGCAGGGAGTTGGATTGGTTGAAAGTATTTTGCAACGATTGAGTAACCACATCGTATTTACCAGAATCCAGATGGCTCATGGCATACATGATCACAAAAAAGATCAGCAGCAGAGTAATGAGATCGGCATAGGTAATCATCCAGCGATCTCGATGATCTCCAGGTTCACGTTTTCCGCGCCGTTTACTGCGCCGACTCATCCAATCCCTCCTTCACTACAGGACGTGTAATCTGGCGGTGAGTAAGTGTGAAGGACTCCAGCCGTTTACGCACAAGCTGAGGGTTTTCCCCGTTCTGGATGGATAATACGCCTTCGAGCAGCATTTCCATCGTCTGAATTTCGTCTGCTCCACGGGATTTAATTTTGGAAGCAATGGGTAAAAAGATAAGATTGGCGCTGGCGACCCCGTAGAGGGTTGCGGTAAAGGCAACAGCAATCGCTGGGCCGAGTCCAGTAGGATCGGTCAGGCTGCCGAGTACCTGAATAAGTCCCATCACGGTACCAATGATACCCATCGTTGGAGCATAACCGCCTGCTGATTCAAAAATTTTGGCATAACCTTCATATTTTTGTTCGACGGAATCAATCTCCATCTCCATGATCTGGCGAACAACATCCTGATCTGTGCCATCGACAACCATCTGAATACCATCTTGCAAAAATGGATGCGGATGGTCCATTACTTTTCGTTCCAGTGCAAGCACGCCTGAGCGGCGAGCGATTGAAGACATATCTACAAGTTCTTCAACCCACTGGCTTGAGTCATTGTTGTTACGCCCAAAGGCCATGCGGAGGGCAGCAGGAATCGTACGCAGCCGATGTGCAGGGAAACTGGCAACAACTGCGGCAATCGTTCCACCAAATACAATTAGAGCAGCCGTCTTTTGCATCAGACCGGATAATTGGCCACCTTCCCATAAAAAACCACTAATGACTGCGGCAATCCCGGCAATAATGCCGATAAGTGTCGCAATATCCATAAATTAACCCACTCCTATCTTTAGTTCGCGATTGCATCACTTGCACAGACGAGGTATAATTATACGGGAACAAATATTCCTATTACTATAAGTTTTCCCATATGTAAATTCGGGGAACTTCGACAATATATAGTGACTATTATTTTAGACGATAGGGTGAGATACGGCAATGAGCGATATTATAATGAGCGACAAAACGTTCGAAATCGAATCAGAGTTTTCTCCCCAAGGTGATCAGCCTGCAGCCATTGAAGAATTGGTGAAGGGCGTTCAGGAGGGGAAGAGATATCAGACATTGCTGGGTGCAACCGGTACGGGTAAGACGTTCACCATTGCACAGACGATTGCCAAGCTGCAACGTCCCACACTGATTATTGCCCACAATAAAACGCTGGCAGCTCAGCTTGCAAGTGAGTTCAAAGACTTTTTTCCAAATAACATGGTTGAGTATTTTGTCAGTTACTACGATTACTTTCAGCCAGAGGCCTATATTCCTTCCTCGGATACGTACATCGAGAAGGATTCAAGTATCAATGAAGAGATCGATAAGTTGCGCCATGCGGCTACGAGTTCATTGTTTGAACGCAGAGATGTCATTATTGTAGCGAGTGTATCCTGCATCTATGGTTTGGGTTCGCCGCACTCCTATTCCAGCATGCTTCTGTCCCTGCGGGTAGGGATGGAGAAACCTCGCAATCAGATTTTGTCCCGTCTGGTGGAGATTCAGTATCAGCGAAATGACATTAACTTTGTGCGTGGTACGTTCCGCGTTCGCGGTGACGTTATCGAGATTTTCCCGGCATCGAAGGGTGAACATGCGATTCGGGTGGAATTGTTCGGTGATGAGATTGAGAAAATTACGGAGATTGATGTGTTAACCGGAGAACTGGTTGGGGAACGTGAGCACATTGCGATATTCCCGGCATCTCACTTCGTAACCCAGGAAGAGACGATGAAGGTTGCGCTAGTGAATATTGAGCGTGAACTGGAAGAGCGTCTTGAAGTATTGCGTGAACAGGGGAAATTGTTGGAGGCTCAGCGACTGGAGCAACGTACACGGTACGATATCGAGATGATGAAAGAAGTCGGTTTTTGTTCAGGGATTGAAAACTATTCCGGCCCACTGACATTCCGCGAACGAGGCGATACACCTTACACGCTGATGGACTATTTTCCGGATGATATGTTGATTGTGGTCGATGAGTCCCACGTGACTCTTCCACAGATCCGTGCGATGTATAACGGTGACCAAGCACGGAAGACTGTACTGGTTGATCACGGATTCCGTCTGCCATCTGCGCTGGATAACCGCCCTCTCAAATTCGATGAGTTTGAAGGGAAGATGGATCAGATTATCTATGTATCTGCGACACCAGGTCCTTACGAGATTGAGCATACGGATACGATGGTGCAACAGATCATTCGTCCAACCGGTCTGCTTGATCCAATTATTGAACTGCGTCCAACGAAGGGGCAGATCGATGACCTGATCGGTGAGATTAATGACCGGATTGCGAAAGACGAGCGGGTCCTGATCACAACATTAACGAAGAAGATGTCCGAGGATTTAACAGATTATCTGAAGGAGATCGGAATCAAGGTACGTTATTTGCACTCCGAGATCAAGACATTGGAGCGTATGGCGATTCTACGTGATCTAAGGCTGGGGGTTTTCCATGTCCTTATCGGAATCAACTTGCTCCGGGAAGGTCTGGATCTTCCTGAAGTTTCTCTGGTAGCCATTTTGGATGCCGATAAAGAAGGCTTCTTACGTTCGGAACGCTCACTGATTCAAACGATTGGCCGGGCGGCGCGGAACAGTGAAGGTCGAGTTATCCTGTACGGTGACAAAGTGACAGATTCGATGGAAAAAGCGATGAAGGAAACGGAACGCCGTCGTGCGATCCAAATTGCGTATAACGAAGAGCATGGTATTACACCACAGACGATTCGCAAAAAAGTGCGTGATGTGATTGAAGCAACCAAAGTTGCCGAATCCAAGAAAGACTATCTTACAGGCGCTGCCGAGAAGATGTCGAAGAAGGAACGTCAGTCGCTTATTCAGCGCCTAGAGGCAGAGATGAAAGACGCAGCCAAAAACTTGCAGTTTGAGCGTGCTGCTGAACTTCGTGATGCATTGCTGGAACTGCGCGCAGAATAGCTTATTAAGGCAGACAGCATAAGTTTAAGATAGAGGCACAGTAGAATGTGTCGCAGCATGGATAGATCTGCAACAAGAGAACGGCCGGGTGGCCGTTCTCTTGTTGAGTCAGGAAATCAGTGATATCTACCGATAATTAGACATGTTGAAAACGTAAAATCAGGTCTATACTGATAGAAAAGTTGAAATTGGTTAAAAGGTTTATAGGAAAACATTTGGAAGTCGTGTACCCAGGAGCCGAGCCGAAGGCAATGGCGACACTTGCGAACGAGGCAAAGCCGTGAGCGCCCTCTCGTTGTAGAGCGGCCGTCTAAGAGACCGGCATTTGGCCGGGATCTTGGACGAAGCTGCGGGCACACGACAACCTTCACATAGCAAGACCCGACCATTCACCATTGCACCGCCTGTTTCGGGTGTCCAGAGGGCTGCGCCCTCTGGGGCCCTCCCTTGGAAGGGAGGGTTTGGGAGGGATCGAAAAGCCTTTAAAAAAGGTTGGAATTTCAACATTGAAAGGATGAATACCATTGGCGAGCGAGAACATTGTCATCAAAGGCGCGCGAGCGCATAACCTCAAAAACATTGATATCACCATCCCGCGTGACCGTTTTGTTGTATTGACCGGTCTGAGTGGCTCAGGCAAGTCCTCGCTGGCTTTTGATACGATATATGCCGAAGGACAGCGACGATACGTTGAATCATTATCGGCTTATGCACGGCAGTTTCTGGGGCAGATGGAGAAACCGGACGTTGATTCCATTGAAGGATTGTCACCGGCTATCTCCATAGATCAGAAAACGACAAGCCGTAACCCGCGTTCCACCGTCGGAACCGTTACGGAAATTTATGACTACCTGCGTCTGTTATTTGCACGTGTGGGACATCCTCATTGTCCGGATCATGGCGTGGAGATTAGCTCCCAGACCGTAGAACAAATGGTTGACCGCATAATGCAATATCCTGAGCGGACCCGGTTGCAGATTCTGGCACCGATTGTCTCTGGACGCAAGGGTGAACACAAAAGCATATTTGCCGATGTGTCCAAGCAGGGCTTCGTTCGTGTACGGGTGAACGGTGAATTGCGTGATTTGTCGGAAGATATTCAATTGGAGAAGAACAAAAAGCATACGATTGAAGTCGTCGTTGACCGGATCGTGATTAAGGAAGAAGTGCAATCACGTTTGGCCGATTCTATTGAGACTGCACTTAATCTGTCCGGTGGACAGCTGCTGGTAGATATTATGGGTGAGGAAGAGCTGCGCTTCAGTTCCAACTTTGCCTGCCCGGTGTGCGGATTCAGTATTGAAGAGCTGGCGCCGCGCATGTTTTCGTTCAACAGCCCATTCGGTGCCTGCCCGGATTGTGATGGATTAGGTGTCAAAATGATTGTTGACCCGGACCTGTTGGTGCCGGATCGAAGCAAAACAATTGAAGAGGGTGCGTTTGATGCCTGGACAGGTGGTACATCCACCTATTATCCGCAGTTCCTCAAATCGGTATGCGAACACTTTAACATTCCGCAAAACGTACCTGTAGAAGATCTGCCTGCTGAACAAATGAACAAGCTGTTGCAGGGTACAGGTACGGAGAAAATTCGTTTCCGGTACGAGAATGATTTTGGACAACGGAAAGAAGCATTGGTTACCTTTGAAGGTATTGTGAATAATCTGGAGCGTCGTTACCGTGAGACAGCATTCGAAGGTATCCGTGAATTCATTGAAGGTTATATGAGTGCCAAGCCTTGTGGAACATGTAAAGGACAGCGACTGAAACGTGAAAGCCTTGCTGTTACGATTAACGATCACAACATGGCGTATGTGACAAGTTTGTCCATTGGAGAAGCTGGCCGTTTCTTCGATTCGCTACAATTGAGTGAGAAAGAAGAAATAATCGCCAAACTTATTTTAAAAGAAATCAACAGCCGTCTCGGCTTCCTAGTAAACGTAGGACTGGATTACCTGACCCTGAGCCGTGCTGCAGGAACGTTGTCCGGTGGTGAAGCCCAGCGGATCAGACTGGCGACACAGATTGGTTCCAGCCTGATGGGTGTGCTGTATATTTTGGATGAGCCGAGTATTGGTCTGCATCAACGGGATAACGATCGTCTGATCTCCACACTCGCTCACATGCGGGATATCGGTAACACACTGATCGTGGTTGAACATGATGAGGATACGATGATGGCCGCCGATTATATTATCGATATTGGTCCGGGGGCAGGTATCCACGGTGGTACCATCATGTCGCAGGGTACACCGGAAGAAATCATGAATGATGAGAACTCGCTAACGGGTCAATATTTGAGTGGGCGCAAGTTTATTCCGGTACGTACCGAACGCCGTAGTGTCGGGGACCGCTGGCTGGAAGTGCGTGGAGCGAAGGAAAATAACCTGAAAAACCTGAATGTAAAAATTCCAGTGGGTGTATTTACCGCAGTAACGGGTGTATCCGGCTCGGGTAAATCGACGCTAATTAATGAGATTTTGTATAAAACGCTTGCTCGTGATTTGAACCGTGCACGGGTACGTCCAGGTCAGCACAAAGAGATTCGCGGTCTGGAACATATTGATAAAGTTATTGATATTGACCAGTCACCAATCGGACGAACACCACGCTCCAACCCTGCTACGTATACAGGCGTCTTTGATGACATCCGTGATCTGTTTGCACAGACCAATGAAGCCAAAGTGCGCGGATACAAAAAAGGTCGGTTCAGTTTCAATATTAAAGGTGGACGTTGTGAAGCATGTCGCGGGGACGGCATTATCAAAATTGAGATGCACTTCCTGCCGGATGTCTACGTGCCTTGTGAGGTCTGCAAAGGCAAACGGTATAATCGCGAAACACTTGAAGTCAAATACAAAAATAGAAATATTGCAGATGTGCTGGAAATGACGGTAGAGGATGCAACGCAGTTCTTCGAGAACATTCCGAAAATTCATCGCAAAATGCAAACCTTGCTCGACGTGGGGTTGGGCTACATTAACTTGGGCCAGCCTGCAACAACGTTGTCCGGTGGTGAAGCACAACGCGTGAAGCTCGCTTCCGAGCTGTATCGTCGTAGTACGGGTAAAACGATCTATATTCTGGATGAGCCAACGACCGGTCTTCATGTCGATGATATTGATCGTCTGCTGAACGTCCTGCACCGTCTGGTGGATTCCGGTGAATCGGTACTCGTTATCGAGCATAACCTGGATGTTATCAAAACAGCCGATTATATCGTTGATCTGGGTCCGGAAGGTGGAAGCGGTGGCGGAACCATTGTTGCGACAGGTACGCCTGAGGATATTATTAAAGTGGAAGCTTCCTATACCGGTAAGTACTTGAAACCAGTATTGGAGCGGGATACGGAACGAAGCAAGACGTTACAATTGACGGAGTAAATGCTCCAGTTTACAGGTTGTTTGTGAATATCTAACCCTTCTTTTCATGAAGTAGATGGCATCGGTGTATGATCTGATGTCCTCTTCTTTCGAGGAGAAGGGTTTTCTGATATTTTACCGTTGTGCCAATCTTAATATGACATCGGTGAAAGTGTTTACATATGTGGTAGATCAAGCATTCCATCAATCTACTGCCAAACTGGATTTTTTTCATTTTTCTGGATGATAGGGCTTGCATTACAAGCAGGGTACAGATAACATAGAGGAAGATATTAGGGTATGCGTTTAGCTGTTCAACTATGGTGAGGAGGTCTGTCTATCCATGCTGTTTGCAGAAGCTGCCGCGGCGAGTACTTCGAATTTTAATGCGTTTGATATTTTTGTCATCTTATTTACGATCCTGATTTTCATTGGAGTTGTCCGACTGGTTCGCGCACCGAAGAAGAATTTGTTTGCTATCGGATTTGCAGTGGTTAGTCTGCTGGTATTCCTTTTGACGGACTATGCCATGATTACCGGTTGGTTTGGTTCGTAGAGACACCGCTGAACTTATTTGAAAACAGCAAGTAGAAGAACAGACAAACACTTTCCAGAGAATTAAGGAGGGTGTTTTTTTGTGTTTTGCAGAGTGGTTCGGATAATACGGTCTTCTCTATCGAAATTAGGTCTTAAAGAGATTGTACAGGAATAATTTGTATGTTAAATTTGAGGATACCGGTATTGCAGATAATAGAGAAAGAGATTCAGTAATGGATCATATGGTTCGGTTGAATAACGGAGGATATATAGAGAGGGTTAGGTGAGAGAATGAGAGTGTTGGGGAAAAAGGGCGTAGCCATACTGATGGCTGCTGTACTCTCGATCAGTGTTGCAGCAACGGCTGGGGCAGCGGAGTCTTCATCAAGTATGCAAGCCAAAATGGTAGATGGACAAGTATATGTTAGTTCAAAGGATTTGGTCAAAGCGCTCGGAGGAAGTGGGCAATATGACGCCAAGTCTGGAACGTTTCAGTATAAGGGCAGTGAAGCAGTCCCGAAAGTAATTGAAAAAGTATCTCCTTCTGTTGTAGGCATTATCGGCAAATCTACTGAATTACAGGATGGCGTCACATCGGATCGCTATAACCTAGCTCATGGCACTGGCGTGATCATCCGCTCCAACGGCTGGATTGTGACGAATGCCCATGTGGTTGATGGATTAATCAATCCGTTGGTCGTGACGACTGATGGCAATACATATAAAATCACCAAAACATACAGTGACCCGTTAAGCGATATCGCTCTAATCAAAATTAATGCCAAATCTCTTAAACCGGCGACCTTCGCCAAAGCTTCCCAAACAACTGTTGGAGAAACCGTCATTGCCATCGGTACACCGATCTCCTTCTCTTTGCGTAACTCGGCGACAGTGGGCGTAATCAGTGGTCTTAATCGGGGAGTGGAGGCTACCTATCGGTTGATTCAAACAGATACAGCCATTAACCCTGGCAACAGCGGCGGACCGCTGGTCAACCTCAAAGGTGAAGTTGTTGGTATTAACTCTATGAAATTTTCAGCAGTGGGTATCGAGAGCATGGGATTTTCAATTCCAGTAGATACCGTTCAATATATTATCAATCAGTTCTTTGAATACGGAAAAATCAAGCGTGCAAGCCTCGGCTTGCAACTGGAAGAGAGCTGGTCAGCGATTGTGGGCCTGCCTACTGATGATCCTTTGACGATTACGGGTGTGCTGTCAGCTCAAGCGAAGAAAGCCAAAATTAAAGAGGGAGATGTGTTATACAGTGTAGCAGGCACACGTGTGTCCTCTGTGGTGGATATCAATGAGCTGCTCAAAACGTATGTGCCAGGACAGAAGGTCAAACTGTTAATGCAAACGGACGGCGATATTGTCACTCGTACGGTGGTCCTTGCTGATCGAGCGGATATCCAAGACGATGAAGATGAGCAGTTCACTGTAGATGAAGATCAATAAAGCCCGGCGAGCAATCCGGATCCAGAGAGGACGAATGAACGGAATGAAAATATCATTTTTACGTGTGCTAAGCACAGGTATGTTAGCCGGGATGCTGAGCATTGGAGCGGCATTGCCTGCGTGGGCATCCGATCTTATAACAAGTGAGCTGCGGATCACAGCGGGTAGTACGAGCGCCTATATCAACGGCAGCAAGCAGGCAATCGCCAAACCATATCAGTTCAAAGGCGTTACGATGGTTCCTGTTGGTGTATTCAAGAAGGCTTTTGGCAGCGAGATCCGACTGGAGAAGAATGATGTGGTCAAAGTTAAGGAAGGTCCGCATACTGTCACCTTAACCATTGGCAGTTCGATTGCCTGGGTGGATGGATTCAAAAAAGAGATGGGCGCAGCCCCAAAAATGGTAAATGGCGTGCTCATGGTGCCACTCCGCCCGGTAGCTGCGGGGATTGGTGCTACTCTTGCTCCAAGCAGTTCAGGAGAAATGGTCATTCGATTATTGCAAACGGACGAATCGGAGGATGAGGACGAGGGCGGCATTAATCTGGACGAAGGCAAAACGAGAATTGGTAACAGTTATTACGGCTGGTCCATTAATTACCCATCCGACCTCATGATTCTGCAAACGGGTGAGCAGGAGCGCATGATGACATTTGGCGCGGAGGACAGCAGTTATTATCTTGAAGTGTACGTGAGTGACCAGGATGTGAGTCTGGATTCGGATGATTTGTTACAGCAGCTTGTTCAGGAAGCAAAAGAGAGCGGAGATACGGTGCTCGACCGGGAATCGATTGCCAAAGGGAAAACACCTTATGCCCGGATTGTGGTTAAGGATGCGGACGGGGTGTTATGGGAAATGCGCCAATATATCCATGATGGTCGCCAATATGACGTATACCTCGCGGATTATGGAGCACTGAATTACAAGGATCTGGGCAAACGTGCAGCGCTACTCAATTCATTCCAGCCTACTTATGCTCAGTCCGATCGTACAATTAAGGATCTTTCAACCGTGGATGAGGGTATGCGCTCTACCTGGAATGATGATTATGGCATTGAACTGAAGATTCCAGCAGGCTGGTCCATGGACAACACCCAGATGATATACGAAGCCAAGGATGGTGCATATCTGCAACTACGTGTTACATCTGCACCGAAAGGTGCGACGGTCAAAGAGTGGAGTGGCCAACTGGACAAGTGGATGCGTGAGACATTCACGCCGGAAAGTTATGAGCCGATAGGTTCGTATACGATGGATGTATCAGGCGAGACTGCCGAAGTGAATGAGTTCCGTTATAACTTTGGCGATGGATGGCAGACGGAGTTCGATGTTCTTTTGCAAAAAAATGGCTATCGCTATTATGCAGAGTATACGTTCCCTGAGGAGCAGACGATGGATCGGGAATGGTTTAAGAGTATCATGAAGAGTGTTGAGATTGATTTTGATACCGTATCTGATAATTTCGGACAGCTGGATGAAGACCCATATTTGACGGATAAAACAAAATCTGTGACACGAACGTCCAAACGTTATCATTACAGTGTAGATATTCCACGTTACTGGACGCCGTACAATGATCGGTTTGAGTATTCTCCTGTCGTGTATACCTTCACAGGTGGTCAATTCTCCATTGCCGCGAGTGAGGACAAATCCATTGAAATGACTGTCAGTCAACTTAGAGAGGCGTATGCGGAAGCAACCAAAACGCGTAAAAACTTCAAGTTGCTTAGCAGTGAGGAGTTGACGTTTGCGGGTGTGCCTGCGTTTTCCTTTATCTATCATGAAGTGGACAATGGTGTGCCGTATACCGGACGTCAGATCGTGTTTGAACAGAACGGAACGACGTATACCATTACGAGCGGGCTGAATGACGCCAACAAGACGGAAGTGCAGGCAGCAGCGCTGGAAAAAGCCGTGAACTCATTTACTTTTATCAAATAATACGAAATACTGAAATAAATAGATGTATGTTGCCGGAGGGTCGAGAGATCTTCCGGTTTTTCGTATATGCATGTTGAGTGAGATGGAAATGAAAATGATAAACGGTTTTTTCAGGAAAGCGTAGAAGAGTCGTTGCAGAAGTGGTACACTATACTAGTTCAGGAGTTATGACTGCTGTTCTGAAAAATAAGAATGACTGTAGGCTTGGGAATCAGGCAATACAGACATAATGTATAGATATAGCGATACAGTGACAATGCAGGCGTATGGAATCAAGGAACAGGATTAGCGTACAGGGTATTAGGGATGAAATCCGGCTATGCCGGTTATGGGGAGGATACACATGAAAACAGCAACAATACGAAGAGAAGACGTTGAGCTTCTGGCACCCGCAGGTGACTGGGACTGTATGCGTTCGGCGGTAGCCAACGGCGCGGATGCGATTTTCTTCGGAGTCGAAAAATTTAATGCACGGGCACGGGCGAACAATTTCCGTATGGACGAGCTGCCTGAGATTATGGCGTTTTTGCACAGTTATGGCGTAAAAGGTTTTTTGACCTTTAATATATTGATTTTTGAAAATGAATTGACGGATGCCAAAGAACTGATCGACGCTTGTGTCGATGCAGGTGTGGACGCCGTGATTGTACAGGATTTGGGTCTGGTCAAAATGATTCGCGAGATCTCGCCGGACTTCCCGATCCACGGTTCAACCCAAATGACGATTACGTCACCGGAAGCGGTGGAGTTTACGAAGCCGTTTGATATGGAACGTGTCGTGCTTGGACGGGAGAACAACCTGAAGCAGATTCAGAAGATCGGAGAACAGGCGAAGTTACCGATGGAAGTATTTGTTCACGGTGCGTTGTGTGTGTCTTATTCCGGGCAATGTCTGACTTCTGAAATGTGGGGCGGACGCTCCGCCAACCGTGGGGAATGTGCACAGGCTTGTCGTCTGCCGTACGACCTGATGGTAGATGGCGAGCATAAACCAATGGGCGATGTGGCGTATCTGCTGTCTCCGAAGGATCTGGCTGCGATTGACTTGATGCCGGAACTGATCGAAGCAGGCGTAACTTCCTTCAAAATCGAAGGACGTCTCAAAACGCCAGAATACGTGGCCAACGTGGTTAGTAAATACCGCAAAGCGATTGACCGTTACTTTGATGGAGATAATACTCCTCCAAGTAAGGAAGAAGTTCGTGAATTGCAGCAGAGCTTCTCTCGTGGATTCACACACGGTTTCCTGGACGGAACGAATAATAAACAGCTGGTTGACGGTACGTTCCCGAAAAGCCGTGGCGTCTATCTGGGTCGTGTAGACCAAGTATTGCGTGATGGTGTCGTCCTGAAGCTTGATGCACCAGTGAAACGTGGAGACGGAATTGTATTTGATGCCGGAGATCCGACGAAGAAGGAAGAGGGCGGACGTGTCTACGATGTACGTCGCAAAGGCGTGAAGCTTGAAGGCGAAGCAGAGGAAGGCTGGATCGTGGACGTTGTACCAGGCCGTAGTGACGTGGACCTGCGCCGCGTGAAAGTTGGCGACAAAGTATGGAAAACGAATGATCCGGCGCTGGACAAACGTCTGCGTCAGAGCTTTGAAATCGAGAAGCCTTATCGTATCTTCCCGGTAAACGTAAAAGTTATCGGCAGCCCAGGGCAGCCGCTTAGCACATGGTGGACGGACGTGCAGAAGGGCACGACGGTCCGTGTTAATTCCGAGATGGAACTGGATATTGCCCAGAAGCGTCCAATGACACACGAACTGCTCGAAGAGCAATTCGGACGTCTGGGCGGCACTGTTTTCCAGCTGGAAGAATTGGACGTCAACTTGCACGGTGACGTCATCATCCCGATGCGCGAGTTGAATAACATTCGCCGTCAGGCGGTGGAACAACTCGCGGGCGAGCGCCCTAAACCGCCCGTCTACGTGAAACGGGCGGTGGAAGTCTACGGCGATGCAGTTAAACCGGCAGCGCCAGTTGCTCGCGGTCATGCGGAGCTGACCGCGCTCTGCCGCAGCCTGCCCCAAGTGGAGGCAGCGCTGGAAGCAGGTGTCGGCATGATCTACGCCGACTTCGAGTTTATCAAGCAGTTCCCGGCAGCGGTGGAAGCTGTTCGTGCCGCAGGCCGCAAGATTGCGTTGGCAACACCACGCATTCATATGCCTGGCGAGAACGGGTATCACAACAACATCCTGCGTTTGCAGCCGGATGCTGTGCTCGTACGTAATACGGGTGCATTGTACTTCTACTTGCGCCACCGGATGGAGAACCCGGATGCGAAGCATCCTGAATTGATCGGTGACTTCTCACTCAACATTGCCAATCACAAAGCAGTGGAACTGTTCCTGGAAGCGGGTTGTGACTGGATTACGCCTTCTTATGACCTGAACATTCAGCAAATGGTTGATTTGCTGGGACACTCCCGTACAAGTCAGACGGAAGTCGTTATTCATCAGCATTTGCCGATGTTCCATACCGAGCACTGTGTGTACTGTACGTTTATGAGTGAAGGAACCGACTTTACGAACTGTGGACGTCCATGTGAAGATCACCGGGCTTCCTTGCAAGACCGGATCGGCATGTCTCACCCGGTACGTGTGGACGAAGGTTGCCGTAATACCGTGTATAATGCGGTGGAACAATCCGGTGCAGAATACCTGACCAACTTCATGGATCTGGGTGTATCCCGCTACCGTGTGGAATTCCTGGAGGAAACTCCAGAGCAGGTGCGTGAGGTTATTGATCTGTATAACCGTGCTCTGCGTGGCGAGATCAGTGGTACACAAGTTTGGAAAACGCTGAAAGCAACAAACCAGCTTGGCGTAACGCGTGGTCAACTGGTGAAATAATAGATCGAAACCGGAACAAACAGCAACAGGCATGAAGTATGAAGCAACCCCAATCTCTGCTTTACGGAGCTCTTGGGGTTTTTTCTATAAAAGAGACTTGAACTACACCTATACTAAATTCGTATGTGTTATCTTGTTTGTCAGAGAAATATAGGAGGCGAAGAACCGTGGCGCCATTCACGATGATGGATATCAAATTGCTGTGCGGGGTCACGGCTTTCAAACGGGGAGAAGCGTATAACCAATCTGGGAGGGTGACCAATCTGGTTGCCAGTCAGGATGAACGTCATTACGAAGCTGTGGTTCGAGGTACAGAACGATACAAAGTAACGGTTGATCTGGATGATGCAGGTGAGGTTGTTGCCGGATGCAGCTGTCCGGGCGATGGGAGATATTATGACTATTGCAAACACGTGGCTGCCGTTTTGCTGGCGATTCATGAATGGGGAGAACAGCGTGACACGGGCTCTCAAACATCCTCGAAGCTGGTGTCTAAACCTGATCGTGGCTCCAGTTCCAGAGTAGGAACGCTGGTGGAGGAGAATGAGTGGGAGCGTCCAAACTCCATTTCAAATACCGACTCAGTAATGAATGTGGGATCTCATTCAACTTCATCTGCTCAGGCCATTGCAGCCGAGCCAGTGTCTTCCGAATCCAAGCTTGATGACCATTCGGATATGGATCGTCCGTCCGTACATTTCGCCCAAGCGGGTCGACCAAGCTCAGCTCCTGGATGGGGTAGATCAGCAGATAAACCTTCCTACCGCACAGCAGATCAGATTCTTTCCATGTTTGCCAAAGAACGCAGCCCCCTGCAATCAAATGATCGTAAATACACTACGCCTGTAACCCGGTCTTCATTGCGGGAGGAGCTGCAGCTCCAATTTATATGCAAGCTTGTGCAGGTTCACAAAGGCGGAGCCAAACTCGCGCTTGAACTGAAAGTAGGAAATAAACGCCTGTATGTCGTTCAGAAAGTGAAGCAATTCCTGAATTGCATTGAGAATGGTGAGCCGATGTCGTTTACCAAGCTATTTTTCTACGACCCTTCAATGCATTATTTTCGGCCACAGGATCAGGCGATCTTGTCTATGCTTATTCGGATGAGGCAGAGTGAGGAAGCTTACCGCGAATCCATCTCCGGTTACTTGGGTGCTTCAGACGGAAGAGATATATTGATTGCTCCTCTGGTCTGGAAGCCTCTATTGGATTTGCTGCTGCAGGCAGATAGCCGGATGGAGGGAACAGGGTTAGCCAATGGTCCACTCACTTTGGGTGAAGGGGCACTGCCATTATTTTATCGTATTGCGCAGGGGACTAATGAAGGATATCAGCTTGAGATTTCCGGATTGCGTGAGTTAATTCTTCTTCCAGCCTATGATGCTGCCGTGGTGGAAGGGCAATTGCATATGTTGGAGCCGATGCAGATGCGAAGTCTGGAGGATTTGAGCAGAGCGCTCACTTCTTATGGAATCAAGGAAAGTATCGATATTTCTGCTCAGCAGGTGGATGAATTCGTGCAGCATGTAGTGCCGGAATTGCGTACACTTGGACATCTGTCGATCGACTCCCAGGTGAGAGAACGAATCGCAGAGCCGGAGCTTGCGCCAAAGTTGTATATTGATTTCTACCGGGAACGGATTACTGCGCGTCTGGAGTTTGATTACGGTGTAATGGTGATTAATCCGCTGGCCGAATATTTGATCGATGAGGAAGAGAAAAAGGTGATTTTGGTACGTGACCGTCATGCGGAGCGTAACCTGATCGACCGACTAGATCGCTCTTTCCTGGAACGGGATGGCAGTGTATGGGCAAGTGAACGAGAAGATGCGGTATACGATGTGATGTATCATTTGCTGCCGGAGCTTGAGAAGCAGGTAGATGTCTATATCCCGAATGCGGTGAAGGCCATGGTGCAATCCTATCCGACACCGCCGAAAGTTCGGGCAGATCTGGGCAAAGGCTTGGATTGGCTGGAGATCTCATTCGAGATGGAAGGTGTAGATGAGCTGGAGCTTCAGGAAATTATGCGCAGCATTGTGGAAAAGAAACCGTATTTCCGCTTGCGCAGCGGTGTGTTTGTCTCTCTCGAAAATGACGGAGCGGACAGCTTTGCACACATGGCGGATTCCCTTGGACTGGCGTCGGGCGATATCAATGGCAGTCATATACGGATGCCGGCAGTTCGGGCGTTACAGCTTCCGGGCCGGGACGAGGTTTCCGGACATGTGAAGTGGGGCGGTTCTCTGAAACGTTTCCTGGATGACCTTCGTGATCCTGAGCGGATGGATTTTGCATTACCGGATGCGCTTGCTCCCGTGTTGCGTGATTATCAGGCCAGTGGATATCAGTGGCTGCGTACACTCGCATTTTACCGATTTGGCGGTATCCTGGCGGATGATATGGGACTTGGTAAAACGCTGCAAAGTATCGCCTATATCGCGGCAGAACTGAAAGAAAAGCCGAAACAGCACATAAGCAATCCAGGTGATGTTGATTACACTGTCGATGAGGGAACTTTCGGGAATAACATCCCAGATGAAGTACAGGCCGGACTGTTGGACCAACAATCTACTCATCCCCCGGTACTCGTCGTTGCACCAGCTTCGTTAACGTACAACTGGGCCAATGAATTTGCCCGATTTGCGCCGCATTTGCGAGTTCTGATTGCAGCTGGGCAGAAAGACGAACGAGCTAGTATGCTCGAAGGTATGGATGACGCAGATGTTATTGTGACGTCCTACCCGCTATTGCGCCGCGATCTGGACACATATCTCGGGAGAACGTTTCATACGCTTATTTTGGATGAAGCCCAGTCTATCAAGAACTCTTCTTCCCAGACAGCCCAAGCGGTTAAACAGATTGAGGCACCACGTCGCTTCGCTCTTACAGGAACACCCGTGGAGAACTCATTGGATGAGCTATGGTCGATCTTTGAAGCGGTTTTCCCGGGCCTATTTCCAAGCTATCGCAGATTCCGGGACCTGCCTCCTGAACGAATCGCGCGAATGGTCCGTCCGTTTATTCTTCGCCGTCTGAAGAAAGATGTGCTGGAGGAATTGCCGGATCGAATTGAAACCGTTCAGCGCTCCGAGCTGAAGGACGAACAGAAGAAACTGTATGCCGCGTACCTGTCTCAGCTTCAGGATGAGACATCCAAGGATATGGAAGAGAACGGCTTTCAGAAGAACCGGATTAAAATACTGGCTGGTATTACACGCCTGCGCCAGTTGTGCTGTCATCCCGCTCTCTTTGTGGAGGGTTATAAAGGGGATTCCGGGAAAATGGAGCAGCTGCTGGAGACGGTCCAGGATTGTCTCGCTGCTGGGAAACGCATTCTCATCTTCTCCCAGTTCGCTAGCATGCTGAATCTGATTCGACAGACGCTCGCTGCACAGGGGAGAGATTTGTTCTACCTGGATGGTCAGACACCTGCACAGAGTCGGGTAGAGATGTGTCGCAGATTCAACGAGGGTGAAGCTGAGCTGTTCCTGATCTCCTTGAAGGCTGGTGGAACCGGATTGAACTTAACAGGTGCAGATACTGTTATTTTATATGACCTTTGGTGGAATCCCGCCGTGGAAGAACAGGCCATCGGACGTGCCCATCGTATGGGGCAGAAACAAGTCGTACAGGTTATCCGCCTCGTTACGGAAGGTACGATTGAGGAGAAGATTTTGGAGCTGCAGCAGCGCAAAAAAGATTTGATTGCCGAAGTCATTGAACCCGGAGATCGAGGATCGACCACCTTATCCGAGCAGGATATCCGGGAGCTGTTGATGGTATAATGAAGTCTGCCAAATTAGTATTCGATTTATCTAATATATAATTATTTCTCCACCAGAAGGAGCGGATCTAGCGTGCGTATTCGCAAAGCAATCATTCCAGCGGCCGGGCTCGGTACCCGGTTTCTGCCTGCAACGAAGGCGATGCCCAAGGAAATGCTGCCCATCGTTGATAAACCAACGATCCAGTACATTATTGAAGAAGCCGTGGCTTCAGGCATTGAGGATATCATTATCGTAACAGGTAAAGGTAAACGGGCCATCGAGGATCATTTTGACTATTCATTCGAATTGGAACAGAATCTGGCTGGTAAACAGAAGTGGGATCTGCTGAATGAAGTTCGCAAGCCCTCCGAGATGGCAGACATCCATTATATCCGTCAAAAGGAACCAAAGGGTCTTGGGCACGCCATCTGGTGTGCCCGCAAGTTTATCGGAAACGAACCATTTGCCGTGCTACTGGGGGATGACATCGTGGAATCCAATCATCCTTGTCTTCAGCAGATGATCGAAGTTTATGATGAATTGCAATCTCCGATCGTAGGTGTGCAGCCTGTTGATTGGAGCGAAGTGTCACGTTACGGGATTGTGGACGGGGAATTGGTATCTCGCACCGAAGATCGTGTGTACCGTGCGCGTCGTTTGATCGAGAAACCGAAGACGGAAGAATCACCTTCCAATTTGGCGATTATGGGACGTTATATTCTGACGCCGGATATCTTCGATATTCTTGGTCAGCAGTCTGCTGGCGTGGGCGGAGAAATCCAGTTAACGGATGCCTTGTCCCGTCTGAATGACCAACGACAGATTCTCGCCTATCATTTTGACGGTCTGCGTCATGATGTTGGGGAGAAGCTTGGTTTTATTGAAACCACGATTCATTATGCCCTTCAGCGCCCGGATTTGCGGGAGGATTTGTTGAAGTATTTGGAGCATATAGTACAGAACAAATAGAGAAATCGCTATGATCAAGCCCAGCCGAAAGTAAAACACCGGCTGGGTTTTAATTATTTTATGGAACAACGTATTGAAATATCATGATTTAACCAGGCCAATGAACGATCACTTGCCCGATGCTTTACATATACATAGATTAATATGAAGAAATGCTGTTAATAGCAATAACGGAGGGATAACATGAAGGTGATTCCGCTGTTTATGGATGGCGCAGCTATATTGGAACCTAAGGTTTATGGCGATCATCGGGGATATTTCATGGAAAGTTATAATGAGCGTGTTCTGTATGAAAATGGTATACATCATGTGTTTGTTCAGGACAATCAATCCCTGTCCGCCGAAGCTGGAGTTCTTCGCGGACTTCATTACCAGCTTCAGCCCAGAGCACAGACCAAGTTGGTCAGAGTAATATCCGGAGCCATCTATGATGTTATTGTAGATATTCGTACGACTTCACCAACCTTTGGACAGTGGAAAAGTGTCATTCTTAGTGAGTATAATCAGCGGCAGTTGCTTGTCCCCCAAGGTTTCGCTCATGGATTCTGTACACTGGTGCCACATACACAGGTGACATACAAGGTGGATGCATACTATTCGCCTGAACATGACCGGGGTATTTTGTGGAACGATCCAGCGCTCGGAATTGATTGGCCTGTGTCGGATCCCATTCTCTCCGAGAAAGATCAGAAGCACCCTTTACTTCAAGGGGCGGAACTGAATTTTGGCTAACTAAAACAAGCTTCTCGGATCGAACATTATCTGGGGGCAGAAGGAGAGAGATAACATGAAACTGCTCGTTACTGGAGGGGCTGGATTTATTGGCAGCAACTTTGTGATGTATATGCTTCGTGAGCATCCTGATTATGAAATTGTTAACGTGGATTCCTTAACGTATGCGGGCAACCTTGAGAATTTGCAATCCGTAGAATCGAATTCTCAATATACGTTTATCCGAGCGGATATCACTGACGTTCAGCAAATGGAACAAATTATATCCCAAGGGATCGATGTAATCGTCAATTTTGCGGCTGAGTCTCATGTGGATCGCAGCATTCTGTCCCCCGATATTTTTGTGCGTACCAATGTACTCGGAACTCAGGTGTTGCTGGATGCGGCGAAAAAATATCAAGTTACCAAATATGTTCAGGTGTCTACGGATGAAGTATATGGCTCACTTGGTCCAACAGGTTTGTTTACAGAAGAGACACCATTGATGCCGAACAGTCCATACTCTGCCAGTAAAGCGGGTGGGGATTTGCTTGTCAAAGCGTATCATGAAACCTTTGGTTTGCCTGTAAACATTACACGTTGTTCGAACAATTATGGACCTTTCCAATTTCCAGAGAAACTTATACCGCTTATTATATCTCGTGCATTAAATGATGAGGCTATTCCTGTCTATGGCGATGGGCTTAATATTCGTGATTGGCTCTATGTAGAAGATCACTGTAGTGCTATCGACCTGGTCATTCATAATGGCAAGATTGGAGAGGTATATAACATCGGGGGAAATAATGAACGTACCAATATATATATTGTTGAAAAGATTCTAGAACAACTAGGCAAACCTGCAAGTTTGATTCAATATGTACAGGATCGACTAGGCCACGACCGACGTTATGGGATTGACCCGACCAAATTGCATACTGAGCTTGGCTGGAAGCCCGTGCACAATTTTGAGACAGGGATCAAGGAAACCATCCAGTGGTATCTGAATCATCAGGAATGGTGGACACGAATTCAATCAGGTACGTATCAAGATTATGTAAAACTTCAGTATGGTGATCGAATGGGTGATCCTACAAAATGAAGTATAGAGTAATGGTGACGGGGGCTGCGGGACAGCTCGGATACGATGTTGTAAAGATATTTCGAGCTGGTGGTCATGATGTCATGGCCTGTGACAGGGACCAATTGGACATTACCGATCAACAGCAATGCAGAGAAACCATTAACGCTTTCCAGCCTCACATCATCGTTCATTGTGCTGCCTATACAGCCGTTGATAAGGCCGAGACAGATGAGGATATGGCGTACACAGTCAATGTAACAGGCACTAGAAATATAGCCGTTGCTGCAGAGAAAGTGAAAGCCAAACTGATTTATATTAGTACCGACTACGTATTTGATGGCACGGCAACGAGGCCTTATCAGGAATTTGATTTGACGAATCCGCAGACCGTGTATGGCAAGTCAAAGCTTGCCGGAGAGAGACTGGTCGAGAGTCTCTGCACGCGATGGTTTATTATACGAACATCATGGGTGTTTGGAGTACACGGCAGTAATTTTGTCAAAACCATGTTGGAACTTCTGGAGAAGCGTCCCCGACTTCAGGTCGTTCATGATCAACAAGGGTCGCCCACATATACTGTGGATTTAGCCAGACTCGTGAGTGAACTTTCATTAACTGAGAAATATGGTATCTACCATGCCTCTAATTCTGGAATGTGCACCTGGTATGAATTTGCACAGGCCATTGCAGAAGAAGCATCCAAGCAATCCGGATTCAAACTGAGTGCTGTTCTCGAGCCTTGTACCACCGGGCAATTCCCACGTCCTGCTCCTCGACCTCAATATTCCGTAATGGATCATCTCGCTATTCGTACAAACGGTCTGCCACCCATGAGAGCTTGGCGCGAAGCTTTGATCGCATTTCTGAATGAATTGAGTGTGCAACAAACCGAATAGATGGTGCTTCTTATCCATCCGAAATACTGCATCCCTAGATTTAACAGCCGCCTTCGGGCGGCTTTTTGTTTTACACCTCTCCAATCAGGGTAGTTAGCTATCAAAAAGGAAAAACCGCACATGCTTCGTCATATCATCTTATTCGTACTCTTTTTCTTCCCTACCACCCTGATAAGGATGTGAACGCCATATGAAACGAATTGCCGCCGTCATTACACTACTCATCGTAACCGTGGGCACACTCTTTTTTGCCTATGACAGTCAGAGCGAGGAGCAGCACGATGGGTTTACGGCCTATCGACTGATTGCTCATGCCATGGGCAGTATCCGTGAACAGCCTTACACCAACGCCTATGAGGCGATGATTGCCAATTATGAGAAGGGCACACGCGTGTTTGAGATTGACTTTATGCTGACCTCGGACCGCAAAGCAGTAGCCAGACATGAATGGACCGCCAACATGAGCAAAATGCTGGGACAGGACGAGGAGTTACCCGAAGACAAACAGGCTGGAGCATTGACACATGATGAATTTATGAATACCCCTATTCTGGGCATGTACCAACCGATGGATGCCGACGGCATTATGGATGTATTAGCCAAGTACCCGGATATGTATATCGTGACCGATACCAAAGAACAGAAGGACGAGGATATTCAGCAGGTGCTAAAATCACTCGTGGACGCAGCCAAGAAACATGACCCTTCAATTCTTAATCGGGTTGTAGTACAGATCTATAACGAGCCGATGCTCGAAACCGTGAAAGAAATCTACGCGTTTCCTTCTATTATTTATACCCTTTATGCTACGCAGGATACTGAAGCTCAGGTGGTTGATTTTGTACAAAAGAATGACATCGATGCCGTAACCATGCCGGAATATAAAGTAAACCAGAATTTCGTGGCCAAGCTGAAGCAGGCAGGAGCCGTCACCTACGTTCATACCATTAATGACACCGATCAGGTAGCAAACTATGAGAAATGGGGCGTGTACGGCGTGTATTCGGATGTATTAACCGAGCAGGAACTGGATGAGATGAACACACGTTTTGCCTGGAAACCTTGAGTATAAAATTATGATTCAGAGGTTGCGGTATTCCTACTTGAGACTTTGGATCCAACTCTACTCAAGATATTGATGTTCGAAGTGGCAGCAGGCGCTGGCTTAAATTCTGTAGCATCACATCCCTGCCATCTAAAATTACAGGCTTCTCCTGCAATTCCAGGGAAAAGTCTGTGATTTTTTGTTCCCCTTTTTATACGAACATTGACACTCACTCCCTGCTGACTTAGACTTAGTTTACAAGCTTTTTAGGATGCAGAAGAACCTCTGGAGGAATGTTCGTTGATAGACATGATTAAGCAGTGGAGACATGTATTTAAGCTAGACCCGGACCGGGAAATAACGGATGAAGCACTTGACCTGATCTGCATGTCGGGTACCGATGCCATTATTGTTGGTGGGTCTTCGGGAATTACCTATGACAACACGGTTGACCTGATGTCCAGAGTACGTCGCTACGAGCTGCCCTGCGTGCTAGAAGTATCCGAGCTGGAGGCAGTTGTGCCTGGTTTTGACGGATATCTGATTCCGATGGTGCTGAATGCAACGGATAGCAAATGGATGATCGGACAGCACCAGCAAGCCATCGAGCGTTACGGTTACTTGATCCCATGGGATCTGCTTATTGCAGAAGGTTATATTGTCCTCAATGCCGACTCCACTGTTGCCCGAATGACGGGAGCGGATACGGAATTAACGACGGATGCTGCGGTTGCTTACGCCCAGGCTGCGGAACGTCTGCTAAACCTGCCTATCGTATATATGGAGTACAGCGGAACGTTTGGAGATATGGAGCTGGTTGGAGAGACACACAGACAACTCACCAAGGCGCATCTTATCTACGGCGGCGGGATTGATAGTCCGGAGAAAGCTGGACAAGCTGCACAGGTCGCAGACACCGTTGTGGTTGGAAACATTGTGTACAGTGATTTGCACAAGGCGTTGGAGACTGTCCAAGCTGTGAAACAATCCGTTTAATCGGTTTAGTTTACCATTCCCCCAATTTCCCCTCTTGATCTGTTAAAATAGAACTTCGGCTTTGCTAAATAGAACAAGTTACATGAGCGCAATGTCGTTTACACAAGAACGTAGACTGCAATGGAGAAGCGGAGCGTTCTCACTTTTTCAACAACTGAAAGAACTGAAAGATAGTAATTGCAGTTCAATTGTAATTTCAACTACTCTTAAATATAAGCTAAACTAATTTTTACACGAGAACGAAGAGGACAGAAATAAGCTGGAGAAACGAAGTGCTCGCATTTATTACCGGATTTTCACTTTGAAAAAAGTAGATCAAAAAATCCGGGAATAACGGCGATCGGAAGATTATTCTGTCATCGTAGTGACGAGTGTAACCCTTAGTACTACTTATATCGATTTCAACCAATGAAAGGAGCATGCATGCATGCAACCTGTAAATATACATGATGCCGTAGCACGGCTTAACACCCCCCAACGGCAAGCCGTCGAGGCGACGGATGGACCGCTATTGATTATGGCTGGAGCGGGCAGTGGCAAGACCCGTGTGCTAACACACCGGATTGCCTATCTTATTGCAACGCGAAAAGCACCCCCTTGGGGCATTTTGGCTATTACGTTTACGAACAAAGCAGCACGCGAGATGCAAGACCGGGTATCCCAACTGGTTGGCAGCTCTCAGGGTCGTGACATCTGGGTATCAACGTTTCACTCCATGTGTGTGCGTATTCTGCGCCGTGACATTGAACGCATCGGCTTTACCTCCAATTTCAGCATTTTGGACTCATCTGACCAATTATCTGTCATTCGTAGTTGTATGAAAGACCAGAACATCGACACCAAGAAATTTGAGCCAAAAGCCGTTCAATCGATGATGAGTACCGCGAAGAATGAATTGATCAGTCCGGAGCAATATGAGAAGCAGGCTGCTGACTATTTTGAAGGCATTGTGGCGAAGGTATATAAGATGTATCAGAAACGGCTCAGAGCCAACAACTCGCTCGATTTTGATGATCTCATCATGGCGACTATTCAACTTTTCAAAGAGGTACCGGAAGTTCTCGACTTTTACCAAAAGAAATTCCAGTACATTCACGTGGATGAGTACCAGGATACCAACCGTGCGCAGTACATGCTTTGCCGTATGCTTGCTGATAGTCATCACCGCATTTGCGTCGTAGGGGATAGTGACCAATCAATTTATCGCTGGCGTGGAGCGGATATCAGCAACATCCTGAATTTTGAGAAAGACTACCCTGAAGCCAATACGATTTTGCTCGAGCAAAACTATCGTTCCACTTCGAATATCCTGAATGCAGCTAATGAGGTAATCGGCCTGAATACTGGGCGCAAACCGAAGAAACTGTGGACGGACAAAGAGGGTGGCTCAAAGATCAAGGTGTACCGTGCGGATTCCGAACATGATGAGGGGTATTTTGTAACCTCCGAGATTAGTAAAAATGTGAAGAACGGCAAATCCTATCAGAACCATGCCATTTTGTACCGTACCAACGCCCAGTCCCGGGTTATAGAGGAAATTCTGATTAAGTCTGATATTCCGTATCAGATCGTTGGCGGCATCAAGTTCTATGATCGTAAAGAGATCAAGGACATTCTGGCGTATCTGCGCCTGCTTTCGAACCCCGATGATGACATCAGCCTTACCCGGATTATTAATGTACCAAAACGCAGCATTGGTGATACAACGGTAGCGAAGCTGGCAGCTGCAGCAGGAGAACGGGGGATTTCAATATACCGTGTGCTTCAGGTTGTGGACGATCTCGGTTTTGCCGGTCGAACGCGGAATGCGCTGGTGGAGTTCTATGATATGATCGCCGCGCTGCATCAGATGGTAGAGTATCTGTCTGTGACTGAATTGACCGAGAAGATTCTCGAGATGAGCCAGTACCGACTTGAGATGCAAAATGAAAACACACTCGAATCCCGTGCACGGTTGGAGAACATTGATGAGTTCCTGTCCGTAACTATGGAATTTGAGAAAAATAATGAAGACAAAACGCTCGTTTCGTTCCTCACCGATCTCGCACTGATTGCGGATATCGACAGTATGAACGATGATGAAGAGGATCAGAGTGACGCAGTTACCCTGATGACGATGCACAGTGCCAAAGGTCTGGAATTCCCTGTCGTCTTTATCGTTGGTATGGAGGAAGGAGTTTTCCCACACAGCCGGGCCTTTATGGATAACGAGGAGCTGGAGGAAGAACGCAGACTGGCTTATGTGGGCATTACGCGTGCGGAAGAACAACTCTTCCTGTCTTGCGCGCAAATGAGGACCTTGTTCGGACGCACAACGGCGAACCCGCCTTCGCGCTTCCTGGATGAAATTCCGGATGAGCTAAAAGAAGATACTTCGATGGCTCGTGACCGCTACCGTCGTGGTAGCAGCGCAGGTGGATCATATGGTGGCCGTGGACTTGGTGCCAGTGGAGGAAGCAATTTTGGTGGCGGAGCAAGCAAGCTGTTTGATCGTCAGAGCCAAAGCGGTTCTTCCGCTTCGTCAGTTACTTCCTCACGGGTTACCATGAGTACGTCGTCCAGTACATCCAGCACGCCTGCCCCGTCGTCGGCATCTAAACCGGTCGCTGCCGGAGCTGGTTCTGACGGATTCAAAGCCGGAGATAAAGTACAACACGGCAAATGGGGAACAGGTACCATTGTTGGGGTGAAAGGCTCGGGTAATGACACAGAGCTTCAGATCGCATTCCCGGCCCCGGTTGGCCTAAAACGTCTGCTTGCAGGCTTTGCCCCAATCACCAAAGTGGAATAGAAATTCATGAACGAACTTAGAGATTGCTCTAACGTTCGTTCTACATAGATCCAAATTATAATAACGGAGGGATGGCCCTGTATGGACCCGATGCACCGGATGGAGCAACTCGTTACCGAGCTAAACCAGCATAATTATCAGTACTACACGATGGATCAGCCGCAGATCAGCGACAAGGAGTATGATCTTCTGTACGACGAACTGGTTACGCTGGAACAGGAGAGTGGCATGGTTTTGCCTGATTCTCCGACACAGCGTGTGGGTGGTGAACTGCTCAAAGGGTTTACACCGCATCGCCATTTATCCTCATTGTGGAGCTTGGACAAAGCCCAGAATATAGAGCAGCTGCGAAACTGGAATACTCGCGTGCTCAAGCTGGTCAATGACTACAACACCAAAAATCCGGACAATCTGTTGCCCGAACCTGGCTATGTGATTGAACTGAAGTTTGACGGTTTGACCCTGAATCTAACGTACACAAACGGTGAGTTGGTTCAAGCCTCTACGCGTGGAAACGGAGCTGTAGGGGAGGGCATTTTGGCTCAGGTTAGAACCATTAAATCTGTTCCGCTTAAAATCCCGTATACAGGTGGCACAATTGAAGTCCAGGGTGAAGGCATCATGAACCTGTCTGTATTGAATCGTTATAATGAAACGGCAGCAGAGCCGCTCAAAAATGCCCGGAATGCCGCAGCAGGAGCACTGCGCAACCTTAATCCGAAGACTACCGCTGAGCGACGGTTGAACGCCTATTTCTATAATGTAGGTTATTCGGATGATATTCAGTTTGCTAACCATCAGGAGATGATGGACTTTCTCCGTGAGAATCGATTCAAAGTCAATCCGTCCATTACGTATTTCCATGAGTTTGATGATGTGATGGAGCAGTTGGCTGCGATACAGGAGAGCCGTGGTCAACTAGACTACCTGATCGATGGAGCTGTTATCAAAATCACAGACATGCGCACCCGTGAAGCACTGGGTTACACGGATAAATTCCCGCGTTGGGCGGTAGCGTACAAATTCGAGGCGGAAGAGACCACAACCGTTCTGAACTCTGTAGTCTGGAATGTGGGTCGTACCGGCAAAGTAACTCCACTTGCTCGAGTTGAACCGGTTGAGCTAGCTGGGGTAACGGTACAGAACTGCACGTTGAATAACGTAGGTGACATTGAGCGGAAAAATCTGAAGTTTGCCTTGGGTACACGTGTCTTTATCCGTCGTTCCAATGATGTTATTCCTGAGATACTGGGTAAAGTGACTGAAGAGAGTGACGGCGAGGAAATCGTGTTTCCTGAGCAATGTCCGGCATGTGGATTCCCGCTGGAACAGCGTGGAGCGCATTTATTCTGTAACAACAAGCTGGCGTGCAAACCGCAGACGGTGGCCCGGATTTCTCATTTTGCTTCCCGTGATGCTATGGACATTGAGACATTCAGCGAGAAAACGGCGATTCAGCTGTACGATGAATTGAACGTGCGTGAGCCTGCTGACCTGTATACATTGCAATTCGATGATTTGGTGAAGCTGGAGCGGTTTGGTGAAAAGAAAGCGAACAACCTTATTGCTGCACTGGAGCAGAGCAAGGATCGTGACCTCGCTTCGTTCCTATATTCACTGGGTATTCCGAATACAGGTAAATCAACTACACGTATGCTGGCTGATCATTACCGCGACCTGCATGCCATTATGAATGCAACGGCAGAGGAACTCGTTGAACTACCTGATGTAGGTGGTATTGTAGCTGAGAGCATTGTGACTTTCTTTGCAGACCCGTTTACAAAGGCAGCTATCGAGAAGATGCTGAATTTAGGCGTGAAAGCTCAGGCGCCTGAGGCACCAGCAGCGATTGTGGAAGATTCCTTCTTCAGTGGCAAAACGGTCGTGCTGACCGGAACGCTGCATCAACTTACGCGGGAAGAGGCAACGCAACGACTCGAAGCACTTGGAGCGAAGGTAACGGGTAGTGTCTCCAAAAAGACAGACCTCGTTATTGCCGGAGAGAAGGCAGGTTCTAAACTGACCAAAGCTCATGATCTCGGCATTCCTACCATTGAGGATGAGGACGAACTTGTACGTCTTTTAAATCAAGAGGGATAGATTCTGAATGTGGAGTAGGCTTTGATTAAATCGGAGCGTAACTCGAATAAGGTATAGATAACTTAAAGACCCCTGTACCACGAATAAGTGGAACGGGGGTCTTTTGTTTGCACATTTATTTAAACTCAACTGTATATCGGCAGTAACTCAAATCAGGAACGCGCCTGAGAAGCACCAGTAAGCCATGCATCCTTGTCATAACCTCGTTCTTCCCAGTAGCCGATATGTTCGCTGTCAATCAGTTCAATACGATTCAGCCACTTGACAGACTTATAGGCATACATCTGGGGAATGACCAAGCGTACCGGACCGCCCAAATCTGCCGGGATCGGTTTGCCGTCATGCATGACAGCTACCATAATATCATCCATCTGTGCCTGATCCATCGTTATCGCATCCGTATATACACCGTCCCCGGAGTAGAACTTGACGCTGTGCGCTTCGGGTTTTACGCCTGCTTGGGTCAAAAGTTGCTTAAGAGATATTCCCTCCCAAGTATTCTTATATACAGACCAGCCTGTAACGCAGTGAAAGTCGCTGACCTGAACGGTACGTGCAAGTTTCACGAACTGCTCCCAGTTCCATACCTGTGCCCGTTCAACAAGCCCATCAATCCGGAATGACCAGTTTGCATTGGAAAAGGAAGGTATCGGTGTAACCGTGTATACGCGAAAATGACCTTCAGCTCCGCCTCCGACGGGCGGTGAGGAAGCTGGCAGCGCTTGTGGCAAAGGCACCATGTGATTGGGGTCGTTCTCCAGCATGCTATCAATACTATTGTCTAGTTTGAGGTTTCGTCCAACCCATGATATAAAAGTAGGCCCCAAAGTCACAGCTAGGCCCACGCCTACAGCAGAACGAATAAATGCCCGCCGTGTATACACGGGTTGAGGTTTCTCTGGTTGATGGAGAGGACTCTCCTTAATGGTACGTATAGATTCGGTAGAAACTACCGCTGCTGGCGTTGTATATTCATCAGGAGCATCAGTTGAATGCACCCTATTTCTACCCTCTGCTACAACTGTCGTTGCTTTTACTGCACGGCGTGCAGGATCTTTTAACCATCTCGTTCGTGTAATGGAGTGGTAGATGATATAAGGCAGGCCCACCCAAGTCAGCAAATCATGAACCAGAAGCGCGGCATTCGACCATCTCGGCCCAGCGAGCTTGAACTGCCATAACACTATACCTGATAACAGCCACCCTACCAGCAGTGCAAGAACAACGATTGTATTTGCTCTCTGCCATGGCCTATTGCGAAGTTGTTTCCAGTGCTTTCCGGCCAAAAGTAAGTAATACACCACAGGTGCTAGCATAGCTAGACCGACGACAATATGTAGCCACTTTAACCATACGCGTCCAATCCCGAGTAACTCACGCCAGAAACCACCGACCAACATAAGACCTGATACCGCGAGGATGACAACAATCCAGGCATTCCAGGCATGAATGGAAACGAGCTTTTTACCATAACCCTTTCGAATGTTCTTCAGCCATTGCTTCATATGCTTTCACCCCATATAGGTTATTCATCAGAACATCCTCGATATAAATGAAGCCGATTGTGATTAGAGAGCGGTTCTGAATTTAGTATTATTGTGTACTGTGTCAGTGATTACTTGAACGGGAGTATCATATTCATTCCTTATTCTATATTATATATACCTTATTATAGAGCGTTTTGGATCACTTGTATCAAAAGGTGAAGGGAAACACTTCTAATATAAAAGTATCCTCTAATTGGTTATCTAATACTATTGGTTCAAAAGTAGATGTACCCTTTCTGTTTTAAGTAAATAGAATTCATTTTTCAGTAACTCGAAGTATCTGTATGTAAATAGAGTTGATCCATCCGGATTCATATAATCTGTCGATTGATGTAGTTGAGAGTTTCGTTAGATAGCGGGAGTTGTGGATTATAAATCATTTATATAAAGGTTATTAAAAAGTGCTTGCTAAATAAATTAGATCATGATATATTATTTCTTGTCGCCTCAAGCGAATGATTGTCGAAACGCTTTGAACGCTGACGAAAAAAAGAGTTGACAGTTAGTTAGTCGACATGATAAGATAAGATTCCTGTCCGGTTGACAAGCATTAACACAAACGGACAACAAGTTCCTTGAAAACTGAACAAATGGATAGTAACTTTTGATTCATAATGAATCGTCAGTTTCAAAATGAGCTTATCGCTCTTTTCAATACCACCGATGATTTTCATAGCGTCTAACCACGCTGCTGAAATTCATCTTTATTGGAGAGTTTGATCCTGGCTCAGGACGAACGCTGGCGGCATGCCTAATACATGCAAGTCGAGCGGACTTGAAGAGAAGCTTGCTTCTCGGATGGTTAGCGGCGGACGGGTGAGTAACACGTAGGCAACCTGCCCTCAAGTTTGGGACAACTACCGGAAACGGTAGCTAATACCGAATAGTTGTT
>NZ_FNFR01000004.1:0-745719 GCF_900101205.1 Paenibacillus sp. OK060 | reverse complement strand
TTGGCATTATGAAGTCAGAATTTCTCTATCTTAATGAGTTTGAAAGTCTAGATGACTTCAAGCAAGAACTAGCACAATACATCGATTACTACAATCACAAACGCATTAAGTCAAAATTAAAAGGCATGAGCCCGGTACAATACCGAATTCATGCCATACAGGTTGCATAAAAATATTTGTCTAACTTTAAGGGGTCACTTCACCGCTTCGGCTGGTTTTTTAAGTTAAGATAGGGGCCACTTCCCCTGACTTATGGATTCGCGTTAGTGGATTAAGCCTTCGTATCAATCTCATCCGGCGTCGACACACCAAGCAAGGATACTGTAAGTTGAATGCCATCCCTCAGCCCTTGCATGTACAACTGCTCATTCTCTATCCCTTTGGTGACAATGTATCGGCTCTCCCACTCAGCATATTCAGGTGTTTGCTCGATATCCTTGCCAGCAAACAATCCTTCGAACGCTTCGTCTGTTCCCCCACGTAATCGACTCAGTTCAGGATCATGCTCGATTCGTGCAGATACCTCATCCAGTCTTGCCTTGATCGCTCGTTGCATCCATGGTGGAAAATCCATAGCTTCTCCTCCCCTACGCATTATGTAATCTCACTCATCATCGTACCACTCTGCTATGTCTCGCCTTTATTTCACTAACTCGTGCCACCAGTTCATCCACCCTTCTGCTCTGTTCCTGAACCTCCGGATTGTCCCACAACGGAATCGCTTGCTTCAAGGATGCCTCACCAAGCTGATTAAGCTTGCGCCGTTCCTCTTCCAATAAGTCAAGCAACCGGCTCATACATCCACCTCTCTGATGGGTCTAAACTGCGCCGTGTCTTGTTAAGACTAGACGTGAGCAGTCAATTTTAATGCGAATATCGGTTTATTTTATTTTAATTCGATTTTCGCATTAAAACAACCATTATTTCTCATACAATTTGGTTGAAATGAGGGGTGTACATAATGAAGCATAGACAAGAACCACCTGGCGACAAAAATATTATTGGCTCCCGAGTCGTAGCTATCCGTAAAAGTAAAGGAATTAAACAACGAGTATTCCTCGCCAGATTGCAAACACTAGGTTTGGATATCAGTCAGACCAGTCTCTCACGTCTGGAGGGACAATATCGTCTTGTTCAAGATTATGAGGTCGTGATGATTGCTAAGGCTTTGGAGATATCTGTGGGAGATTTGCTTGGGGAAGAAACAGAGTAACCCTATATAATCAGAAGAATCACTACAGTAAGAACTGAATTAGTAGTTTCAACTTTACATATTCGAGAATAAAGCGGATCTACTTACAATGAAAAGTAGACCTAAGAAACAAACTGGGGGAACAAACTTCAAACTAGTTCTTTTCTCCAGTTTTTAAAGTTTCGAATTGTCGAGTAGACTACCTCTGTATCCTCCATTTAGATTATTAACTAAAAAAAATGTTCATCAGTAATGCTTTACTGACTGAAGAAACTTGCTATTTCTTTCCTATACTTGCTTTCACTGAGAAGTATGTGAAAGCAGATGAATAGCCTAGTTCATGATTGTGATAAATGCACCCACGAAAAAGAAAATAAAAGTGCTCTTACTTGGTCATCTCGCTCAAAGTATTTTGAATCAAAATTGGATTTTATGATGTTAAGCATTAGCTTGTAATCAATGTCTGATCATTGGTCCGGGACATCCAAGTATAAAAGAAAATCCTGTTCTTCATCAAAATAGTTATATAGTCCCTTCGTTGAAAACGATTTCATTCAGTTGGTTAACATGTATTCATAGTATTTTCTCCTTGAATAAATAATAGCGCCGAAATGATACGCGGCGCTTACTTAATTGTTCTGCACTAAGTTTTTCAGTCTTCAAAAATGTATAAAAAGTCTTTAATTGAATAAATTATATTTTATAGTTTATTTTGTTTAAGGTCTTCTAAATCATAATATCTTATATCTATTGCAATCTCGTTTTCAAACCCTGATTTTATAGCATTAGTTGCTCGAGAAAAGTTAACAATAGGTTTATCTGAGACAAACACAACGATAAATCTGAATCCGTCATTCAACTTATAATTATTGACCACTTTACTAATTTTTTTTCGGATTTGTTCAATTGTTCCAGTACTGATGGCGAGGCTATTAATATATTTCACTTCAATTCCAATTGTTTCATTTTGCTTAAATGCAACTCCATCAAACTGTACAGTTCCCTTATTTGAATCCAATGCCATCTGCCTACTAACTTGTACGTTAAGTTCACTATCTAATCTCTTTAAGACTAATTCTTCGACAAGAAGATAAAAATTCTCCAATGTAGCTATAAAGTTCGTAGAGGTTTTCTTCAATTTTTCTAAAGCATTAGAATCTTTATTATTTGAATCAGTTGACTCAATATCTTTCTCATTATCTATTTTTTCAATTTCTGTATTTCCCTTTGTATAATTTATAGATTCCTCATCGATTTCAGGTTGTTCATCTGATATTAATTTAATATCTTCTTTTAATTTCTGTTCACGCTCAAAGCTGTTCAATGGGCGAAAAAAATTACGCTCATCCTTATAATCACCAGGCCCATACAATTTCTGATGATGATTTACAACCAAATAAACAAATGTAATAAGAATCAATACAGGAAAGAAGACAACAAACCATATTAGCACCCAATTTTGA
Source organism: Paenibacillus sp. OK060 (assembly GCF_900101205.1). Lineage (NCBI taxonomy): Bacteria > Bacillati > Bacillota > Bacilli > Caryophanales > Paenibacillaceae > Paenibacillus > Paenibacillus sp. OK060. The sequence continues at coordinate 743,064 of NZ_FNFR01000004.1, read as the reverse complement.
TTAATATCTAAAGTGTTATTAGAGATAGTTAAAACTAATCCTGCAATTCCATATATTAACGAGATAAATAAAGCTATTATTCCTAAAGGATTTCTTGTAAGTCCTTTCACATTAGCCATAAAATCAGTTACTGATTTCATTCCAGCCCTCCTAATCTTTTATTATCTTATGTTTCCGTATCAAATTTTCTAGCTTCCTCATTCAATGTTGCTAAGATGGTACACTTCTTGATGAATTCTCCTTGTTTGATTGTTAATGTTACTGTGGTGAATTCATTCTACACGAATTCAGCCATTTTCCTTTTATCCCCAGAAGGTGTCACCCTTCATATGACAATTTTTCAATTAAAAAAGAAAGAACGTCTTATATCACGCATTATTAAAATGTACGTTGCTCTTTGGAAAAGACATACGGTAACCGGATCTTATACTAGATTGACAGAACCGAATATACCTCTGTCTGACCTTGTTTCAAACACTTGTTTTTTTCTTCAATTTCCATTTTTTCATTTGAGGCAATATCCGATAATCTTTGTAATGTATAGGAACTATTTGGATTAATCCCCAATGAATCCTTGAAATAATTTCTTGCCAAACTATAAAGGCCTCTGCTATTCAATAAGTTTCCTGTATTAGATAGTATCCAGCTTTCTTTTCTTTCAGATACCTCGTTGGCTTTCTCATATGAATTTAAAGCCACATTATAAAGTTTTAAGTCATAAGTTATATCCCCTATTTTAGCTAAATATTTATGATCTTTAGGGTACATATCACTTAGTTTTGTCCATAAAAATAAAGAAATGTGATTGTTTTTTAGTATATCACTTGAAAACTGAGCATATTTTTGTAATACCTCTTCATCTCCTGGATTTTCTAAAAACAATTCTCTTATTATAGAATGCCTGTCTTCTATATCATTTGAATAGCTTTCTCCTAAAATATCAAAATACTTTAACTTTAATTTTGTAGAATCTTTTTGCTCTATTTCTTTTTTCAAATAATCTTTTGCTTCTTGCCACTTGCCAATTCCTAAAAGACACTCTGTTTTCTGTATGATCAATTTATCTGTATGCACACCGTACATATTCAATAAACTTAAAGATTTAAAAAAGTATTCTTCTATATTTAGACCGCGAATAGTATAGGCCAGAGCTTCGTATTTAATGTTCTCGTCTGTTTCTTCGATCAGTTTCCTAAATTCAGCCTCCCCCTTTTCAGTATTAATCCTAAATAGCATCACAGCTCTAACACATATGTACGCAATATTTTCTTTATCAATCTTTGACTCACCAATTTTCTCATTTAATATATCAAAACACTTTTGAAAATTTTTGTTTTTATGAAATCTTATAAACTCCTCTTCAAAACTATCCTGTAACTTATCAGTTGAATTTGGCTCATTAGCAGTTGGTGCAACTTCTGTATTTTCATGCAACACCCCTTCTTTTTTCATTTTGTTTCTAACTTCGTTACATGCGGAACCAGTGCCTGCAGCTAAATTTTTATCACTTCTATTATTTTCATAGCTAAGAATGTTCAACCCAAGAAGATCTGAAGCTATGTGAATTTCAGCATCATTTGGCTTGAAACCAAAAACCCTATTTCTTCCTAACCTCCCCATGAATAGTCCCATTTCAAAAAGAACATTATCTCTTACAGTTTTCTGTTCATTCCCCCTTAAAACAGTAACATCATCCGCTGAAAAGACAAATATACTGAAATCGACTCTACCTAACATCTCAATCAAATCTTCGAGTGCATAATTGGAAGGGTCAAACACTCCTTGACTCCATACTGTAATTTCAGCTTCATGATTTAAATTTTGTTGAATAGCATAAGCAACATTCAATCCTTCAACTGAAGAAGCAATAAAAATAGACGGTCTCATAAATTTTCCCTCTCCTTACAATAATTAAGTCGGTTTCATTCCATTTTAGTATAGCCTTATCATTTTGCTGACTAAAAGATTAATCAATGCCTTAACTTTCATCTTCTTACATACTATAAAATAGTATAATATCGTTTTATTGGCGATAGACAAGCATGAAACCGCCACTATAGGTCTATTATACTTATACTGTTTTCCTCTTTTTCGAGAGTTATTTCATCTAATGCTTTCTGTATTCACGATTCAGGCAAAGGCCGGGGTGTCTGGCTACATTTGCTTTCCCGTAACCTTTGATGTCAGACCGAGGACGTATGCTTGAAAGCGTTAATAAAATAAATGCCTAATTTCTTTTTGATTTTTTTAAACTTAAAGTGACACAATATCACCTAGCACTGAGTAAATGTATGCAATGTGACTTTATGCCTCTTCGTTGAAAAACTTTTGCATGCGTACCTTATTTCCTTCACAAGATATCATATATTGATCTTTACTAACTTTTAATTGTATACCACCTGCTAATTCAACAACTGAAACAGGGTAAAGCGAATTTGCAACTTCTTAAATAATTCCCTACCTGTATGTACAACATCGCCCAGTCCTCATCATTATCTGATTTCAAGTTCTCATAAACTGAGATGAATTTCTCAATTTTTTCTTGACAATTCACTTTTACTTTACAATACAAAGTATTACGTTTGAGCGTGAAATATATTTCTGCCTTGCTTCAATTAGAATCCAAACATTTATTAAGCTAGCTAACCTCAAGCATTTAGAACAATAATCTGTGTAGGAATTTCAGTTAGCTCAGAATTCTTTAATGTCTCTTAGTATAATTGTTTAGCCTTTTGTTATCTCGGTTTCACTTGATTTAATGCATATTAAATTTCTTTTGTATTTTTAAAGAGTTTTTTTACGTTACAAAATTCATGAACTCCGAAAAATCGTATATGTCTGTGAGATGCTTTCTTAAAAATCCCTCCAGCAAAACTGAGGCTTCCGTGAGGAACTGATCCTTGAGTATTATGTTAAACTATGACAACTCTTCATGACTCAAACTTCAAAAGATTTCTTAATTCATTGGTATTATTAATACTCCATAGTTTATAATTCTTTGAGATCTCTAATAATTTTTCTGTTTTAAATCTATAAATCATGAAAACAATAACAATTGCATGTATTTTCTTTAATCTGTCAATTTTAGTTTTGTTAATAATTTGTTCATAAAAACCTACATACTTTAGAAAATACAAAATAGGGATATGCAACACTATACCTATTATATCGATAAACATTTTTATCCAGAATCCCACTTCTAATGTATCATTCAGATGTACTATTAAGCCTCCCAGTGCAGCACATATAAATATAAAGCCAAAAATCATTAATATGTTATTTAATAAATTTCTAGCTTTCACGTATTTTTCATCTCTTTCAGTCACAGCTAAGATCCCAGCAATTAATGCTGAAATTGGTACTATTACTAGTTCTGCTACAAGTGATAAAGTATACTCATTAATGATAAATAATGGAATTACACTCAACTTAAAAGTAGCTTTGAAAATTTTATTTATATTTATTTCTTTATAATCTGAAGAGACTCGAAAAACCAAAGGATATAAGGCAGAAAAAATCCAAACTACATAGTCTTTAACCACTCCTACTTCAAGTATTTTAAAGTAGAACATAGGGCAAAAAAAATAGTATATACAAATTTGCAAAAATAAAAACAGGATGCCTAAACAAGTAAAAAAAAGATTTAAGAATTTGCGGTATTGATGATCTAACATTCTTAACAGACAAAACATAAATTATGAATATTCCAAACCAAATTAATATTGCTTGTTCTCTTGAATTTAACAATTCCACTTACCTCATACTTATTAGATTTATGTTGATTTCGTCAAACATCAAATGTATCTACTTCGTAAACACTACTCTTTCAGCCTGGGTATCTGAACTACATACATAATACCCCAGAAAATATTTTTTGCGAAGAAAAAATTTGATGAAAGATAGAAGCTAACTGATTACTTATTCCCCCAATTATTTATTTCAGCTGGCGTTAAATAGAAGGATATTTTTTGTTCTAATTTGTGTAACATAAGGTTGTTTGCGAACTCGTACTACTCAGAGAACGTTCGACCTGATTACAATACGCTTTAATTCGTTTTGCGGCTGTATCCTAGTAACTTTAGCGCCTTCTGCAATGGTTCTTTGCTCCACTAGTTGTTTACTTACTAGTATTTCATTCGGAATGAAACAACCTACTTACAGATAACGGAAAATGCTGATAAAATATACGGATGATAAAGTTGTTCTCACACAGTGAAATTGTTGGTAGTAAAAACATAAGGATAGGGTGTATTTGACTAACAATACGCTAATAATTAGCGTTTTTACACTTTGTATTCTAGTCATATTGGGTTTTCTGAGATGGGACACCCTTGATTCCAGCGGAGACATTAGTTATAAGTATGATTAATGGGCAAGTCAAAAATGGGTAGAGTTCTATCCGCCGCTAGCTGCTTCTTCCAACAGCATGGAGTTTCTACTTATATATAGAGAAGAAATAAATCAGAGTGATATAAATAAATATTTAGAAAAACAAGCTCTCGCCGGAGAGTTAGTCAACAAGTGGATTAAAAGAACAAAGTTAACGGATGGATATATAGGTCTATTATTATTAAATATTCTAGTGGTCATTTACAGTTTCATTAAAATATTTATATTGAGAGACAAAAAAATAGAATGATCATGATCCCCCTTCAATATGCCGAGGCACACGTTGCCAAAGGGCATACTAACACAAAGGCAGCAGTCCCACATAAGGAACTGCTGCCTTTACTCTTTATAATTTTCCCCACTTATAATATCAATGATGAATAGAAGTCATCCGTGAGCCATTGTAATGCTTTGAATATCTATATTCAGCGTTTAATCTTCTACACATACAAATTCCATCCCACAATAAAAGCAGCCAAGATGAACGCCGAGATGCCAGACAGGATGTACATCACCTTTTGCTTTTTGCTGTAACTGTTCTTCCGCAGTTTATAAATAAGCAAGCCAAGATACGCCACTGCTAGAACCACATAAAGTAGGTTAAACATTAAATTGATGCGTATCGAAGAATAAGCAGGATAATTCGGAAACCTCAACTTCGTTTGTAGGATGAAAAGATTAAGAAAGAGTGCCACACCTGCAAAATTAATGGCAAGATGATATTTATTAAAATTGGTAGTAAGATTTCCTCGTTTATTTAGTTTGTTAAGAAGCATCAAGATTAGATAGCCAATCAAAGCACATAAACTGAAAATGGCGGCTAGCGCAACAGGAATAAGAGATATCTTAATTAAGTTCTCCTTTAGATTCGATACTGGCAAATAATCAATGTAAGGAGTAAAGGAAATTTTCTCAACAACACCATTATGCTCGACAACGTTATAAGAACTACTTAATTCAGCTTTTGTGAATTTCTTTATATCAAGGGCAGTAAATAAATTAGTAAATCTAGATGCTGCCCGTCGTGCAGATTGAAAATATCCTCCCTCCTCCGAAGTAACTCTATTAGAATTGACGTTATCACCGAAAATTTCTTTAATAAGTCCATAATAATAAATTTCCTCATAAGACTGGTTTGTCATGACGACCATCCCAAATTTAGATGCGGGATCAAAGACAAGTTTGCTGGAAAAGCCTTTCAGATTCCCCTCATGCATCAGTGTAGGCACCCAGTATTCCATCTCAACGAACCCATGCGCAAATCGCGGAGTAGAGGTCCCATCATAATATAGACTTGTTGATAACATTTCGTTTAACGTATCCCTGTTCTTAAATAATATATTGCTATCATCCACAGGCATCAACGCAGCAAGAAATTTGCCTAAATCTTCTGCTGTGCCTATGGCTGCCCCTGTAGGATAAAACGTAACGTATACTTTGTTCTCAGGGATCAGTTTCAAATCTTTCGTATACCCTTCAATCTCATTTCTTCTTTGTACTAGGTCTGGATGATCTTTCCCCGTTGGATGAATCGAGGTGTCGTTCATATGAAGCGGTTTAAATATATGTTGATTGACATATTCATAAAAAGGTTGACCACTTATCTCTTCCACGATGTAACCGGCTAGACCAACGCCGTAGTTCGAATAACCCACTATGCTATTCGGTTTATAGATTTGTTTCGGCTCATTCTTACGCAGCGTATCTCCTAAATCAACATTTTCATTCTCGGCGTAATAATACACTTCAGTGACTGTTTGATCTTCCCAACCCGCATTGTGATGCATCAGGTTCAAGAGGGTAATCGGATCATCGTATTTCAGCTTTTTGAAAAATCCCTCTGGTAGATATTCCTGGATATCCGTCTCCAAATCAAGTTTTCCTTGTTCAACAAGCTGCATCACACTCGTATAGACCAGCAGTTTAGAGATCGAAGCCCATTCAAAAACCGTAGAGGTATTTGCCTTTCGCTGATTCTCAATATCTGCGTAACCATATGCTTTATTCACAATGGTTTCACCATCTTTGATAGCCACAACCGAAACGGCAGCGGTATACTTCTCATACGAGGCAACATATGCATCAATCGTTTCCTCTAGCTTGGATAAAGGAATCCTGGACGGTGTAGTCTCAATCTGTTTCTCTTTGGCGTGGGCAGGTACCGCTATTGCCATACTGATAAATATGAATGACAGAACACAAGCGATTACTTTGTTAACCGCGTGATATCCACGATTCATCTGCATTAGCTTCTCTCCTTATGTATCGAATGTTAATTACATACTCTTTTTTCATATACGTTTTCAAAAGAGTCCACATGAATAAAATTTTTTTCAACTACAATTACACTCTATTCAGGAGATAGGTCGGAGAAGTTCACCTTTCCAATTAACGATGTTTATTTCTTTATCTTTCAAGAGGCACCAATCAATGATCTCACCTATCAATTTTGGCGTGATGATCTCATCGCTCCATTTCGGTGTTAGTACTCTTCTGTATCCTATATATTCTGTTGTCCAGCCTTCGAATTCTTCTCCGATGATGACTATATGTGGAGGTTTGTTCTTAACACTGTGTTGTCCCACTTCATAAGTGACGATTAACTTCTTATCCTCAGAAACGATATGTAATTTGATTATTCCTTCATCGTCAATATCCGGTTCAACATACCAATAAAATAATCGATTGGATCGAACGATTTTACGTTTATATTTTTTTCTTACGCCCATAGCTAACCTCACATATTCCTTTTTCTCTGTATGCAGTACTTCAACAGTTTGCCCATCCACATGAACACTTTGTTATCCGATGTTGATGGGCCTTATGATTCATTCATTTTATTACTTTGTTATTCTTTCTTTATTGCCTAATATGACTTCATGAATTTCATCATATAATTGTAAATCTATAAATTCTTCATGAATCCATAGTCCTTCCTCAACATCTCCTCCCCCCATACCTCCACTAATCCCATCACCAGGAAAGAGTTTTTCGTAAAATAGTCCTTGGCCTTCTCCCTCATTACAGTCCCATGCAATGGTATCTAAATCTTTTAATAGAGTATGTAATGTCTCCTCACTGCAATTGACTAGTTTCATAGGGCAAGACAAGTAGATTTGTCCTCCATCATCACCTTCCATAATTACATATGCATCTGGAGTATCTGCAGCTTTCTTAAAACTATCTATAAATTGATTGTTGTGTAGTCCGTTTGCTTCATTAAGGATATGTCGTACAGGGCTATGGTGCTCTGGAATTACACCCATCTGATTGTTTTCCTCTTTTTTTCTTTCCATAAAGATACACCTCTTTGTTAGATATGTTTTCTTGGAGTTATCTGAAATTAGTTATTTACTTCATTCACTTCATTCATTCCTATGACTTGTTCAATTGCTATATTAAATTCTTTAACATTAATGTTTAACTTAATTATTCCTTCTTTATCAAGCCCTTTTGTATCTAATCTAAAAGTACCCGCCACTGCTTCCGAACTATTACCATCAATTTTCTCATTTATGTTTAATTTAATGTCTCTATCGATTAATTGATTCTGAATATCCTTACTTATGATTGGCTCAACTGTTTTTAGCATTATTGATTTATTGGTTCTATTCCATAGATTGAAATGATATGTTACGACTGTAATACCTTCATCTTCTTCGCTCCCTCCCAGTCCAATTGATATCGAGTTTATGTTCAACCCATTCTCAACAGTTTCATCCGTCTTTACACTGCTTGAAATACAACCACTTAGAGCTACTATTATTAAAAGAAATATTAAAATCATTGAACGCTTTTGATTTTTCAATTCGGAAACACCTCTATTTTATTTTTCTTCAATCCTGAATGTCTCTTTAATTATCTATTCTCAGTTCTTTCCTATCATGTTCCTGTAATCACAAGCCACTAGATACGAACACCCCCATCATTGGGAGAAAAAACTGGGCTTCATCACACATATCCATCTTCAGGTTCACCAATATCAAAGCCCAACACTTTTGACGCTTCCAACTTAAATGTTTCTATCCAAGACATCCATACATCGCTATCCATCTGTGCATAAAATGATAATCCACTGGGCTCAACGGATGCTTCAATGAAAACATCTTCCTCTTCAGTTCCAAACCAATATGGAATTCCACTTTTATAACCAATCCACCCTGGCATACGCTCATATACGCTAGAAACTTTATCCCACATTTCATCAGGCAGGTCATACCTTATATTTAGGTTGCAATTATGAGAGTCTATGTTGTTCATTTACATTCTCTCCTTCTACCTTAGACGTATATCAAAATTCATCCTCTATTTTATGTAAAGTACTACAACTCTTCCACCACTTGCTCAAAGTTGTATCTCTTGGTCCTTATACACTTTTTTCGTTATCATTTTTGTATATTTTAATCTCGTGATTTCAATCAGGTCATTTGGCTGCATTATATTCAGAATAGGAGTATCTTTGATTAAAACTTTGCTATTACCTCGTCCCAATCCTCTGACTATAATAATATTTTTGCTCTTCTTCACATCTACAATTTGTCCGACCGTTATGAACTGCTCTTGTTTCTTGAGATCAAGGTAAGTTACAAGGCCCAGTATACAAAATATAATAAAGCTAAAAGTTGACAGCGCAGTTGTCCACACAGGGGGATGATTCACTAAGTTGTTGGTAATTAGTTGAATTCCAATGATAAATATAAACAAAACGATGAATAGCAATTGCTTTTTTAATTTCCCTTTAGCTTTTTCGTTCATAGCTTCTCCTTCTAAGTAGATTTCACCATAGCCGTTATTTCAAAATTTACTTACGTAACTCTAGTAACTTCAAGTCAATAATAAACTGTTGTTGTTTTTACCTATTACGTCTCACTCTCATTAATGGATCTTTACGGAGATGAATCACAAAGTCTTGATTCGACGTATGATATACAACGTTACCAGGCTCTACTCGAGAAAACTCTTTATTCGCATCTTGTTCTGATACGGTACGAATTGGTGCAACTTCATCTACGATTTTTTTGTTATCTTCCTCATGATAATGAATGATAGAAACCAGAACAAATTGGTCAGGAAACAGTTCTCTAACCTCTTGCCATTTCATGTGTTATACCTCCTGTTATTCGTATTATTAAAACTTTCTATCATTTTATCATATGCACCTGAATTCAAATATTGTTCCTGTATCATAACATTTCCTTCGAGACAAAGATGGAGGGGATCCATCTTCACCAATTTATAGGAGGTCAGACTTTCTTTAAAAACAACTCATGGTGAAAAGATAATCATTTGCCTTAAATGATATTATGTATTATATTAGGAAATGATTGGGTATAAAACGTTTTAAAAGTATATTAATTAAAGGAGTGTTCGTATGAAAAAATTATTTACGTCATTGTTGTCTTGCCTGCTAATTGTTGGTATTTTAAGTGTTCAAGTAGCAGGGGCTAGTGGATTTAGCTCCACTACTAGTACCACTAATGAATCGGGTACATACGTTATCCCTACTGAGGATGGCAGTACATTGGAAGTTTCAATTGAAGAAACAGACAAAGAATATATTGTAACTTCTTATGTAAATGGCGAAAAAGAATCTCAAACAATTAAAAACAAAGAAACAAGAGATATGATGACAATTGATAATGATGGGAAAGTAGAATATTCTAATGAGAGTGACTATATTGAAAAAGTTGCTCCAGATCCGATGATTAGCAACAATGAATCTTTTGCTACTAGTGCTGCTAGTAATTGGACGTTTGTAGATTCAGCATACAATTCTAATCCAAATGTGAAGCAATGGGGTTATTTATATAAACAAGAAAAAATCACTTTTGGACAAACTTATAATCTTAATTATGATAAAGGAACTAAAGTTTCAATCATAGTAGGCGTGATTATCGGCCTTATCACAGTCGGCACAGGTGGTATAATTGTAGCTATTCTCGCAGCGCTGGGCTCAACTATTGTTGCTGATAAGATCACCAAAGCTATTACTGGTCAAGTTTATGGAAGATTTGCTGCACAAGACTTGGAAGTAAGATCTAACGGGAAGATTGGACTGCGCAGTAAGCGAACGATCGTAGATGCTAAAGTGATTAATACAAAGAACGGAAAAGTTGAATGGGTACCAATTAGAGTTGAAGGCGAAGGAAGAAGTAATACTGATCTTTGCATAATCGGAGCCTATAATGCTTGGCTTCTTAACTAAGGCTATTTCGAAACAGTCCACTCAATATATATTTAAGATAAGTTGATGTCATTGATTTGGCTTCAACTACTTATTCAAAGGAGATATGATGTATAGAAAACTAATAATTATTGCTTCTCTGATAGAAATATCTTTTTTAATTTTTTTACAATATCGTTACAATAATATTTTAGATCTGTTTCCTTTTATTGGAGCGTTAGTCTTTTTCATAGTGTTGAGTTATTTCTTAAAAGTTCAACTAAGTAAAAAGCGTAGAGAAATAGCATTTTTTTTACAAACACTCTTTTTGATATTAATACCAATTTATGCAATAACTACACTTCCTCAATACACGTATGAAAGTGCGGTAGATAAGGTCACTCAGAATTTAGAAGAACCTTATGTGGTTAATAAGCAGAAGAATACTTTAATAGAAGATGAATCTAATGAAATTAAAAAAGGTTATATGTTTTCTGTAGAAAAAAATTCAGAAGTAAATTCATACGTTTTTGATCCATGGACTGGTAATTATCATAAAGTGCAAGATTGAGATAAGCTTAGCTATTCAGTTAAATTGACGTAGATTTTGCTATCATGTGAAATTTGTTTTTTTACGCCTTAATAATGAAACTTACTTTGAGAATCGGTTCGCCGATTCTTTTTTCTTTTACGTTCTTACGCTTCATATCATGCATACCGGCGAATACAAGACCTAGAACGAATTTCCGCGTAGCGTGAATATGATGTTAAGTGATGTTCCTCTGAATAATCAGGAAACTTAAACTCCCATGTCCATACATCGAGTGGGCTTTGAATACCTGAATATTTTCGTACTAACATGCATATATCTCTAAGTTGTTCATGCACTCGTATGACCGAGTAACTCCTGAATGTATCATAGATCTGTCCCGTTTTCCAGCAAATGAGTGGCGGAGGAGTGTCTCAGAGCGTGAATACTCACCTTTTTTCACAATTCCTGCACGTCGTCCTGCTTCTTCAAATACTTTCTGCAAGCTCCGCTCAGTAAGATGTCGATCAGAAAGCAATCCATCTCTGTCATAGATACTTCAATACCTTGATCAAATGTAAGACAAAACTATACTTCTCAAAATCAGAGTTTAAAGCAAGAGATTTAGGAATCATATCACCTTGGATTCGTTTTCGCATTATCAGTGGTTTTTCTTGAGTTCCTATGTGTAGACGGTATTGTTCATTCTCATATTCGACAGCTTCAAGATTTTCTCCAGTGTCATCTCCGTAATCTTCCCAGCTATATCCCTCTTTCCACAAAGCAGAAAAGCTACACGTGCTTATCTGATTATACGCATTGGGTTTGAGTCTAAATACGGCTCCCCAGCATTCGTCTACTTCCTGAGGTAAAGAAAGATTATGGTCCAGATTACAGAGCAATAACTCGTAATCAAACGAGTCGTAGTAATACTGGTATAGTGAGCCGCCATGTTTGAGCTGGGCACAGTGAGTAGGAAGATAACATTCGCTGGAGAGAGCAAGAGAAAGTTCAATTGTTCCAAAAGGCGTATATATTGAAGGTTTTATAAGATCAGTACCTTGAATTAAGTCTTCTTTTCCACGAAAAAGCTTCATGATGTCCCTCCTTACTCATCTACTTAAGAGTTACTTTCTATTCTTGATAATTAAAAAAATATTTATTATATAAGTTTGGCTCCATTTCTTTTATTCTAATTCCGTTCTCTCCTGCGTCCTCTATCCCTCTTATGTAGAAAAGACTCTTTAAATTTTTATCAAAGACAATACAAGAAAAGTCCCAGTCTTGATACCTATATTGATTAAAATCTTTCTTAGATTTGATATATGGTATAAAACTCATCTTATTTGAGTTATCGATTATTTGTATCACATTATCTAACTTTAATACTTTATTTTTAGATAAGTAGGTATCGAGATCTTCTTCATGGTAAATGTCTAAAAATAAAATAGAATTGTCTTCTATTAATAATCCATCTAGAACCTCGGTGATATTACAATTAAGAATCTTAAAATATGGAGGCATTTTGATAATTTGTAATGGTTTCATCAGTTCTCCCCAAAAAAGTTTTATCGAGAATTTCATAAAGTGTTCTTACATCTACGAACCCTCACTACCTTAAAGAGTGCAGCGACTTGTCGCAAATCAGTAAGGTAGTACAGGGTACCTGCTGACTCCACTTCTTCGAATACCCTCGGCAGACCAAGAAGCGAAAGCAACGGCGTAGATATGTTGTTATCTAGATGTCAATTAACTTCCAAAAACTACTTATAAGTTGTACTTCATTTTCATTCTTTCATATAACTTATAATCCGTATTTCTATTTACAATCTCTCCAATTAACTCTTTCCATTTATTTTCAATCCACTGAGGATTTTGTTCTTTCAGAATATCCTCGTTAAATTGACTATCAATATACTCCAAATCTTGTTTGAGCAGTCCTATATCCTGAATAAGTTGATTTCTCGATTCTTTTTCTAGCGAAACCTTATTCGATAATATTTCGCCTATGATTTCTACTCTTATATGCGTATACATATCTCTAAACACATTATAGATTAAATAGGTTGAAGATAATTGATCTTCCCGGAAGTCGGATTTCAGAAAGACGAATGATTCTTCACCCACTTTCAAAGATACTGCCACATTTCCTAATGCGTGTATGACTGTTTCCTTCGAAGAATTGTTCTCTAAGCTTTTTATCACATTATCTAAATTGTAGATGGATTCTTTTATACCAATTTGAGTTCCATGATTCAGTTTAACCGTGTAATCAACCTTTTGATTGTCTTTGTACGCTTTGAATTGATAGTTGAAGTACATGCTTATTATCAATCCAACCATTAGTATGATTATCGCAATATTTTTTCTCATTGAATCACCTCGTAATCATGTCATTGAATTCATATAATATCTAATTTTTTTGCATTTCTAACATACAACATATTCCATCTATCAGTGCCTGAACTACGTATATGATAACCCATATTGTTACATTTAAGAAGGTGAATTGGCGAATAAGGGATAATCATTAGTTTTCTCAAACCCTTATCCATACGGATCAAAAGAAGAAAACGATAATTGTTCAAAATTAGTAAAGGCACGGGTTTTACTCGCAAATATCCAGTTAATACACTGCATTTTACTCGTTTACCACATAAACAAGAAAAGGTCAGCCTAAAGAGGTTGACCTTTCTTGTTTATAAATTAGCACAGAACTTATTACATAACCTTAATTCATTTAATCAGTTAATCAATAATTTTTTTAAGCTCAAAAATAGTTGCCTCTGATAACAAGATAAGCCTATCGTTATTAACAGCTAAAAAGCTTAAACTTACAGGTATGCTCATTTTTGTAGAAGAGTCACTTATATCTATTGCCTTTATTTCATCATTTATATGTAAGTCTGGGATATCTATTTTATAATATCTATAAAAAGAGTCAGAGTTATAGCATGTCGCCGTAATCTGATATAATGGATTTTTTAGTTCATATTGATATTTCTTATACTTTTTAAGTCCTTTTGATGAAAAAAAGTCTTTTTCGATTATAATTTTATCTCCAATAAATTTTTGCCCTGTTGGATATTCAGAAGCATCATTATATGAATTTGCAAATCCTAAAAGCTTCTCAACTTTCCAAGTTCCATAGAAATATTTTTCAGTTTCACTATCCAAGCTTATACGGTCTACCGTACAATAATCGGATGTGTTTTTTTGAATAATAGCCTCCTGAGTTTCAGGTTTAGGCTCATTAGAAGTATTGGGATTTGATGTCTTTTCAACATTTCCACAAGCCGATGCTAGCATCAACATTATCATCATACAAGCCAATATTGTTTTTTTCATATCTCACACTCCTACTATGAAGTTATGATTTCGCATGTTTACTCGCTTGCTAACTGAATTAATCCCCGTATGGATTAAAATCTTCTGTTCCTTCTTTTTATATCACCATGTGCTACAAGCTACTTCCATACAGCGAATAATTCTTCACTGCTGTATAACAAATGGGGCGATACTTTTTCTTTACTTTCCGATGAATTTATCAGTTTTGCCTCAGTGTTTTTTTCCGGTTGAGTTGTTACATGTTTACTGGGCGGCTCGCTCTAGCAGAAATTTTATCAGAGCAATTGAAGCGAGGAATGACATAAAATTTACATTATTTAAGAACAAAGTTAACTATATGTTATCTAAATCACAAACAACAATTTCCAATCTAACCCATACGCTTGCATTTGGTGACAGTGACGCTGGTATTACCCCAACTTAAAAGATTATGAATATCTAACTTGCTTTAAGCTTGGGAGGTCTGACTTTGTGGAGCCATAAACAAAATCCCACTCCATGGCCGAGTGGGATTTTGAATAGAACTTCTCTTTTGTGGAACTATCGTAACGCTAAATCAAGGGAGAGTAGTATTTCTAACATATTTCATTCCAACTCTGAAACTGATTCGCCACTAATTATCGTACCGTTATTCTTACCCTCACAGATTTCTTTCATCGAGCCTGGTTTATCGAAGTTAAACACATGCATTGGCAGATTGTAGTCTCTTGCTAAAATGAAAGCTGATTGGTCCATTACCTTTAAGTTGTGTTTTAAAACGTCGTTGTAATGAAGCGAACGAAATTTCCTTGCATCTTTATCAAATTTAGGGTCTGCATTAAGAACACCATCAACACCTTGCTTTGCAACTAATATAGCGTCACAATTAACCTCGATGGCTCTTTGTACTGAAGGATAGTCTGTTGTAACGTAAGGTTGACCGTTCCCCCCTGCAAAAATTACAATATAGCCTTTTTCTAGATGGTGGATTGCTCTTAGACGGATGTATGGTTCTGCAACTGAAGTAATAGGTATTGCGGTCATTACTCGTACTTCTTTTTTGGTCTTGGCTTTAAGAACTCCACGAAGCATTAAACTATTTACTACAGTCGCAAGCGTCCCAATGTTATCAGCTTCTGCCCTTTCTATCCCCCAGCTTTCCGCCATATTGCCTCTGAAAATGTTACCCCCACCTATAACTAACGATACTTCAACGCCTAAATTTACTACTGACATAATTTCATCCGCAATATGGTCTAACCTTTCTGGCTCAAAACCAAATTCAGAGTTTCCTGCTACTGCTCCACCACTTAGCTTAACGAGAACCCTTTTATACCTTGACAATTATTACACCCCCATAAAATAAAAACACTAAAGCAATAAATGCTTTAGTGTCCTAATGGAATGGAAATATGAAATTACGTAAGTCGACTGAATGTAAGTCTTCCGTTTCCACCTCATACCCCCACCCCTTCCATGTTTTTCCGTTAAGTAATTTTACATTACGTGAGGCTAAATTGCAATTACCGTCAATATTAAATCTGCAAGCAATTTCAATAAGTTATAGAATGATTTATGATGCGCCGTATCAAAGAGCTACCTTGCCACTTTACAAACAACAAAAAAATCATAACCCCTCAAGCCAACAACGCCTGTTCAATCTGATCCACAATGCCATTAATGCCTGTCGGTCCATAACAGCCGATCCATGTTGCGGCATCAACCGAGTGTATGTGCTGGCGCTTACTCGCATCGAGCATCCCCCAGACACGCTGCTCTGTTGCGGATATTTCCTCCTGCATCATTTCATTGCTAAGCAAAAAATAGTGGCTGGCATGTACAGCCGGTAGTCTTTCAACTGAAATATGATAAGCCGTGTCGGAAGTATCTGCTACAAATGATGGAGCAGGTAAACCTAGGTCACGGTACAGCACAGCACCTGTACGATGCGAGGCAGAATGTACGCGAACCAGAGAATCTAGTGGACGAATCAGTGCTACGCTCTTACCTGCAAGGACTGTAGCAAGTTCTTCGGACAGCAATGCGGTTCGTCGATGATAATCCGCAAGTATTCGCTTTGCCTCTGCTCGCTTACCTGTCAGTTCACCGAACAGGCTTAGAATGGTCTGCCAGCTCTCATTACGCTTGAACATAATCACTGGAGCGATCCGGCTTAACCGTTCAACGTGCTGATCATGCACCTCGGTGCAAATAATCAGATCTGGAGACAGTCGTTCCACAGCAAGCAGATCAGGGTATTCATACGTTCCGAGCAATTCGGTAGCCTGAAGTCCTGCCCTGATATATTGCGGGAAATGGAACGTTGCACTTCCTACTCCTACACTTCCCGCTGGAGACAACCCAAGCGCAAGCAAATGATCGGCATACTGGACATCAAGTACAGCGATACGTTGCGGTAGCTCGGTGACAGTATACTCTCCTCGCATATGGCAGATCACCGGGCCTTGGGCTGACTCATACGAAGAAGCCGCGCGATTCTGAAGCAAAGTATTTGCATAGTCTGCATCCGTTTTCGAAGCGGCGGCAAGCCGATAATGCAGTGGTGGAACGCCAACATATTTCTTAAAAGCCCTGCTGAAATAATACATGTCGCGATAGCCCATTTTGTCAGCAATTTCGCCAATGGAAGCATCCGTATGACGCAGCATGCGCGAGGCACTCTCCATGCGCAGCTGAATGACATATTCCATCGGTCCGAGCTGCTTCTCTTGTTTGAATCGGCGTTGTAGCTGTCTTACACCGCATCCCGCAAGGGCTGCCAACTCTTTAAGCTCCAGATTCTGGCGATAATGCGACGTTATATAGGAAGCGACAACATCCACCATGTCGGACTCCGCTCCTCCCTGACCACGTTCATACGCCATAATCAGCTCGTAGATCATGCCCTGGAGCAGTGCGTTGGCATAAAAACGTTCCAGCCCTTCGCCGCGGCGCCATTTGGCAACGATTTTTTCCGCATTCTCGATCCATTCCGCTTGAGTCACAGGGTTCTGAATAAACGAAGTTTGCAGTGGGTGTTTGCGATACGAGGGTATAACATGAGAGGCTCCTTCCATGGAAGAAGCCTTATACTTGATCACGATATAATAAAGTTCGTCTGATCTGGCGGTCAGCGTGAAGGATGTGCCCTCCACCACATGACAGGCAAAAGAAGCTCCAATGTGGCAAACCTCACCATTCATTGCAAGCTCCCCTTCCCCTCCGCATGCCAGCAGCAACACATTTGAAGTTATTTCTGTTTCGCTAAGAACACTGCCTGTCTGCAAAGTACCGCTATACCCGTCGAGCATCTTGATCGTCGTATCACTCCATAGACTTGTCTGTTCTTGCAGCGGCATTTCTCTCATCTCCTGACAATAGCAAAGGTAAAATGGTTGCTGTTGTCATTTTAATTGAGATTTATTCTCATTGTCAATTTTCGGACATTTTCTGCAATATTCCCCTGACATCTGATAATAAAAACAACAGGTGATCCGCTCGCTTTTGGCAACGTAGCCATTGTCTTTGCATTCGGTGAAGCGAGTTAACGGATTCTTTCTCACGCCGAAAATCTGCCCGGATGCCACCTGCGTCAGATAGGCAAAGTCTGCCTGAATTTGCTCTCTTTCCTGCTCCGTCTCGTTTTCATCCGTTGTGTATAGGCGGCCAATGCGTACCATAATATTCTCCCAGAGAATACTCATTGAAAGTGGAGCAATGGCAGCAAGCATCTTTAACAGCGGTGTAAGCTGTACCGCAAACATCTCCTCTACAACCTTTTCCCGCGAGGATTCCCTGTCTTCCGATAGTGGTTCTGCCCGAAGTCCATTCACCGCTAGAAAAGGAAATCGTGTGCCGCCTTCATGATCTGAGAGCGCCGGATGATAGAGAAAGCTGTTCTCCAGCTGAAACGAAACATGCTGATGATGAAAAGTCATCGCGGT
Source organism: Paenibacillus sp. OK060 (assembly GCF_900101205.1). Taxonomy (NCBI): domain Bacteria; kingdom Bacillati; phylum Bacillota; class Bacilli; order Caryophanales; family Paenibacillaceae; genus Paenibacillus; species Paenibacillus sp. OK060. The sequence goes on along the minus strand of NZ_FNFR01000004.1, from coordinate 724,712 downwards.
CACCAGCGGCGCGGTCCACAGATAGCCAATTCGCTTGGCTAACATCGAAGCGGCAACCTTCATATCAGGCGCGTCGATATACTCCTGAAACCAGCTGATATACTCCCGGCACGCCTCTTCGTCATGCAGTTCACTCAAAGCAATGGTACGGACACTATGTTCAGGCGGCTCACCAAGCAAAATCGAATGATCCTTCACTGTCTCTTTCCATGAGTCTGTCGAGAGATAATGGGTCATATTAATTCGATCCGAGCAGAGCTTCCGATGCCTGATCTACAATTAGATTAATCGCAAGAGGTCCGTAATATGCGATCCAAAGTGTTGAGTTTACGTCATACGTGCGGTTATTTTTCACAGCATCAAGGGACTTCCACACCGGATTACTTACCATAGCCTCAGCTTCTGCCGCAAACAGTTCATCTGACAGTACAAAATAACGATCTGCGCCAATCTCAGGCACCTTCTCCATTGAGATTTCAACAGAAGTATCATCCTTGATTCCCTCAACCAGTGCAGGCATATTCAAGCCCAGATCCTGATACAGAATAACACCTGTACGATGCTCAATCCCATGAACACGGATGCCTTCTTTTCTCGGACGAATAAGGGCTACCGTTTCATCTCCCATTTTCTCTGACAACTTCGCCTTCAATCCAGCGACTTTGTCCTCATATGCAGTGCGTACTTTCTCGGCCTCGTCCTGCTTGTCTGTAATCTTAGCAACTGTGGCTAACGTATCACGCCAGTCTTCGTAAAAATCAAGTACCAGGGTAGGTGCAATTTTGCTTACACTCTCGTACTGCTTCTCCTGGAAGTCCGTCATGATAATCAGGTCTGGATCTAGTGCTACAATTGCTTCCAGATTAGGCTCGTCCCGTGTACCCAGAACCTTTACATCACTCGGCTGATCGCCTAAGTATTCTGGAAAATCGGTGTTGCCTCCAGCGATAACACTGCCAGCCGGCTTCTCGCCAACCGCTAACATTTGATCCAGGAATTTGACATCAAGCACAGCAATGGTCTTTGGTTTTTCTTTTAGCGTGAGCTCACCCTTCATGTGTTTAATCGTTACAGGAAAAGCTCCGTCCGTCTGTGTTTCTGCATTCGCAGGTGTCTCCGCTGGCGTTGCCGCAGACGGATTGCTGCTATCTGTACCTGTTCCGGCACCGCAAGCCGTCAGGACAAGAATAAGGGCTAACATCAAGCCCATGAATAATCGTGATTTGCGAGCAGCATATGCCTTGCTTCCGGCAGCCTGCCCCTTTGTTCCTTGATTCATGATGAATCCCCCTTATGTATAATACTGATAATGATTTTCATTATCGAAACATAAAGAGAGTATAAACGATCTCCGCATCGCGTTACCATGTACTTTTGCGACATTTGAGTCGGACTAATGCGACATCACCAGCCGCTTATCCGCCCTTTAATTTCTCAGCGATATACGCTTGCAGTCGGTAGATGTCTGAAAGGAGCTCTTCTTCCTCCGGCGTATTTCCATACTCCCCTAGCCAGCGCGGTGTGCGGATATGCCACTCGTTAGACATATATTGCTGTTTATCTCGATACACTAGAACATGTTCCAAGAAATACTCCAAAGAGCCGAAAGATCGCTTACGACTGTCGTTGATGATGGATTGTGTTTTCTCAATGATTACCTGTAACATGTGTTGGATATCATCTTCTGGATTCATAAAATTTTCCCATTTCAACTGTGCAAAAAAAGAAAGGCCCTCCTTCTTCCCATGGGGAATCAGACAACCTTTCAATTCTTTCGGATTTTTCCAATGATAATCTTTAATCGTTTAATTTACTAATCTCCTTCAATCTCTTCTACTTAACTTCTTAAATGCCGCGTATTCCTGCTCGGAATTCATATAACTTAATATCTTTTCCGCACATGCAGCTGAGCTAAGCTCTTCCGTGTTCACTTCCAGATCATATTCATTATAGGAGTATATGTAGTCGAACTGGGAATGGGCGAGTCCAATCGCACGATCTCCCCTGCTCTGCTCTCTTCTGGTGAGTTCTTCTTTCGAGCAGTGTACACCTACAAACAATATCGGATAATCCGATAGTAAATCATAAAAACCATTAAACCACTTGTCATTGCTGATGACCGTATCCACGATGACATTCAAACCCATTTCCGAAAACAGTTTAATGGTTGCATAGTACAACGAATTGATGGGGTCGAACAGGATATCTGTCATCACATGGTGTTCCACTTCTCTTGTTGGTTTCATATCTGGGTATGTATTGTCGATAAACTGATCATAATTTTGGGCAAATTGATCTACAGACAGATGATGAAACGGAACCTCTCCCTGATTTTTCAATTCCATCGCGATGCTCGTCTTTCCCGCACTTGACGTACCATTTAAAAATATAATGAGTCCTCGTTCCATATCAATCACCCTTATCATTAAAATTGGCATTACCTTTCAGATCACATTGTTGTTTTGCTAAGTTCGAGCTAACCTGTACACTTAATTGGGCTATTACCATGGTGTTCTACCCCATTTCCCGCGTAGGAGAAAATATACGAATTCGCTTAATGTTCCATATATATTATTAGACGAAGAGAGGGCTAATCCTCCATCTCCGATAGGTTGTCTTCAGGCTTGAGTGGCCGAGAAGCTCCTGAATCTCCTTATTTTGGTACGCAAAAAGGCAGCTTCTGCTTTACACATCGCTGCCTATTTGCTTATTAACTTTTTTCAAACAGACCTATCCAGCGTTATGATGTTCAACCTTTTATACCGCTAAATGTAATGCCGCTAATAAACGTCTTTTGAAGAAAAAAGAACAAAACAATAATAGGTAATGTCATCAAGGTGGATACGGCCATTAATAGACCCCATTCGGATCCCTTTTGACTCTGAAATTGCTGCAATCCGAGCGAAACCGTGTAAGATGGTTCATTGGTTAAATAGAGCAAGGGGCCCATGAAATCAGTCCAGCTCCCCATAAATTGAAACAATGCCACGGCTAAAACGGCGGATTTGGCTAGTGGAAACATGATCTGTAAATATATGCGGAACTCACTAGCGCCGTCTAAGCGGGCCGCTTCGCGCAGGGCATCAGGCAGTCCCATGAAAAACTGCCGCAATAGAAAAATGTAAATGGGCACTCCAAAAAATTGAGGTACAATCAGTGGAAGAGATGTTCCTACCCAACCTAATTTAGTAAACAACAGGAATAGAGGAATCATCGTCACCTGTCCGGGAATCATCATCACAGCAAGGGTAACAAAGAAAAGTATACCTCTCCCACGGTACTCTAACTTGGCAAAACTATAGGCAACCAAGGGACAGGATATGATCACACCAAGCGTACTAACGATTGTTATAATCGCTGTGTTTTTCAGATATGTCCAGAAAGGGATATACTCAACGGCACGGGAATAATTACTCCACAAAATTGGATGCGGAATCCACTCTGGTGGGAATGTAAAGATTTGTGTGAGTGGTTTAAGAGAAGTCGAAAGCAGCCAAATGAACGGAATAATGAAAAATGCAGAAGCAACAATTAGACATACATAGGCTAAAGCACGATTGATTCTTTTGATAGCGGTAGGATTCATCCCTTACTTCCTCCTCCTTATTTCCCTTGATAATGAACCCAGCGTTTAGACGTAATAAAAATAATTCCGGTTAATGCCATAACGATAATAAATAAGATCCAGGCCATTGCGGAGGCATAACCCATTTTGAAATACCTGAATCCGTTCTCATATAAATACATGACGTAAAAAGTCATGGAATTTGCAGGAGTTCCTTGCCCTTTGGTCAACGTATAGGGAAGAGTAAACTGTTGGAATGCACCGATCATTCCCATGACAAGGTTGTAGAAAATAACGGGAGTGAGCAAAGGTAGGGTTACCTTTCTCGTTTTCTGAAACCAGTTAGCTCCATCGATCTGCGCTGCTTCATAGTACTCATCAGGGATGTCTCCTAATCCAGCAAGGTAGATGACGACGGCTTGCCCAATACCCCAAAGCGACATCAAGATGAGCGAAGGCTTGGACCACGACTCACCACCAAGCCAAGAAGGCCCATCGATACCGATATTCGCTAACATCCCGTTCACCAATCCGAAGTTTGGATGTAACAACCACATCCACAGAACAGCCAAAGCCACTTGTGGAACAAGTGTAGGCAAGAAAAAGATCGTTCTGAATATAGCCATCCCCTTGACCTTCATATTCAACATCATAGCGAGTGCCACACCGAAAAATATACTTAATGGAACAAAAAATACGGTGAAATAAAGCGTGTTGTATATGGATTTCCAAAACAGAGGATCATGAAATAGATCTATATAATTACTCATTCCGACAAATTCACCAGGCTGCAGAATGCTGTACGTAGTGAAGCTGAAGTAGATGGACATTAGCATCGGAATTGCATAAAAGCATAGCAGCCCTATAGCCCAAGGTGAAGCAAACAGCCACCCAATCACGTTAGTTCTGTGGAGTGCTCGTTTCCTTGCCGATGGAATTGCGTTTACTTGAACTGAATCGGCCAGTTTCGCCATGTGCATTCTCCTTCCAATAGTCATTCATTAATAGGCAAGGAGAGAGTTCTCTCCCTGCCTACCGAGCACCCTATTTGTCGTATTTTTCTAAAGCCTTATTAATAGTCTCTGTTACTCTATCCAGGTTCTCTTTCGGAGTACCGTTACCGCGGGTAGCCTTTTCCGTAGCGGAAGCTAACTCATTCCACAACAGCTGTCCTTCAGGAATAACCGGGCGGTTGTGTGAATTGGGCAAAATATTAATAAATTCCTTCATAATCGGATCGTCCTTGTAACCGTACTTGTCGTTAACCGAATCGATAACGGAAATTTGAGAGTCAGCGTTTAATAACGTTTGCCCCTCTTCTTTCCCTAAGAATTCGAGGAATTTCCAAGCAGCAGCGACGTTCTTGGCGCCTTTAGGGATAATAGCGGACCCGCCTCCCGACCATGTCGTAAAATTAGTACCTGTTGGGGTCGGTATTGGTGCAACACCGTAATTTAAATCCGGCTTAAATTTTTCGATACCCTTCACCGTAAAGTTTCCACTTATCTTCATGCTGACTTGACCGGAAATGAACGGATCCATTTCCTCCGTGCCAGCTGCGCTTGTAAATCCGGCAATATCCTCGACATTGTATTTTTTGCCAAAGTCGGTCATCCATTGTAGCGCTTCAACGACTTTAGGATCATTTGCGGTAATTTTGCCAGTGGCAGCGTCCTGGAATTCTCCTCCAAATGCCCATCCCCAAGTATACAGCCAGCCTTGCGAATACCATGGGATGAACCCGATCCGTTTGAAACGTTTACCTTCCTTGATGGTTAACTTTTCGGCGGCAGCTTCAAGCTCGGCGATCGTTTGTGGTGGTTTGTTGGGATCCAGCCCTACTTCTTTGAAATGATCCTTATTGTAAAATAGCAGGCGAGAGTCCGTATCCATCGGCATTGCATAAAGCTTTCCTTGATAACTGGACTCCTCCCAAGCAAATGGATAATACATTTCCTTAAGAATTCCAGATTCTGCTGCCATCGAGGATAAGTCAGTCAGAGAATCTTGCGCAGCCCAAGTACCGACCTTAAAACGGTCGAAAAGTGCAACGTCAGGAGGATTGCCGCCAGCGACTGCAGTCAGCAGCTTCTGATCGGATCCCTCACTGGATTCTGTATAAACCAATTTCATTTTGATGGTAGGGTTTTTCTCTTCAAATGCCTTCACGACTTTATTCAAATTATCTAAATCAATGGAGGTAAGACCATGCCACATCGTAACCGTTGTATTCCCCTCTCCGGCCTGATCACTTGAGTCTCCCTTCGTTGAGCAAGCGGTTACAAGTAGTGACATAGCCAGAAAGTAAACAAGAATTGGAAATGCGAATTTTTTGGATCTCCTCATTCAAAGTCCCCCTTAAGTTAAATTAATTAGTTTAACTTGAATTCCTATAGAATCCACTCCATTTTCTGATCAATCCACATTTTATGTAAGCGCTAACAAGACTGGTGATATGAACTATTAAAATCAAAAAATGATGAACAAAGTGAATTTGTTATAAGAACCCTACTGGCTATACTAATTATACTCAGTATATTAATATGACATCACGAAGCATGTCAATTGCAATATTACGACATACTTCACAGAAGACAGACCGCCTCTAGAAGAAGTTTTTCTTGCGATATCAGGTAAGGAAGGTCCATGCTTCGAAGTTTATTTCTGATATCAAAAAAATCAAAAAAGGTGCCGATAAGCCCCCGGGGACTTCTCGACACCTTGAACAATATGCTTGCTTTTGTTGAGCTGCGCTTGTATTAACCCTACCTGTTATTTTTCACGACCATACGATGTTCAATGATGTTCAGCTCGGGAACTGCTGTTCCATGCAACTGAGAGATTAGCATATCCACTGCCAATTCACCCATCTGATTCTCATCCTGCTTAATATGTGTGAAGATGGGTTGACCCAAGTGATCGTTCAGGGAGTCGAAACAAACAATCTCGAATTCCTCCAAAGATTTCCCCATGGAGTGGATGACTTGAGCCAGCATGGTAGCTATTAGAAATTCCGACGCGACAAACGCCTTTACATCAGGGTGTTGTTTTAAAAAATGCTTTACTGTTTCTTTATCACTATTAATCGCTGTCCCGTTTATGTTCATGGGAAGGGTGCCCTTCAAGTTCGTCAATACATAATCTTTGTTCAAGTTCATTCCTTCTTGGGTGAAGGCAAACGTATATCCGAGCAGCCTTTCCTCCAATGTTGAAGTGTTCTCTTCCGGCGGAGATAAAAAGGCAATTTTTTTATGGCCTTTGCTAATCAGATGCCGCGTAAGATCCATGGCTGCTTTCTTATTGTCTGTGTATACCGAACAAACCGGAATTCCTTTTAGATATCTATCGACCAAAACGATTGGAAACCGATCTAATACAAGTCGAAGCAGCTCCGAATTATAGTGTTGACCATGAATGGGGGTCACGATTAATCCTTTGATGCCCAAACCAATAAATAAGTCGATCGCGCGTTTTTCCTCATCCCGATCCCCGCAAGTTCGTTTAATAATGAGTTGATAATTATGCTCAGCACTCCGCTTTTCCATCGATCTAAGAAGTTGTAGGCCAAACTCGTCAGAAAAATTCGGTATAATAAAACCGATCAACCGCTTATCATCCTCAGGCACCAAGGTCGTTTTTACCTCTGAATAGTGCTTCGGTTCTTGTCCTCCAATTATACCATCGGCCACATATGAACCTTTTCCTTGTATCCGTTTAATAACCCCAGAATCTGCCAATTTCTCCAAAGCCTTTTTAGATGTAATACGACTGACGCCAAATTTTTCAGCCAACTCTTTTTCAGAAGAGACTCGGTCTCCTTCTTTTAATCGACCTTCTTTAATCTCTTGTACAATAGAGACATATATCTGCTCGTATAAATGCAATTCCACAAAACCACCCTGACATCATAATATTAGTATACTAAGTATATTACACAAGAAGTAATTCGCAAAGTCACTCAGCTTACCGGCGAACTTCTGTGGCATGGCGTTTTCCAAGTCTATTGTGTCAGACCTCTCCTTACAGTTAGCCCCCCCTGGTAGGGTCATGGAATAACTGGCCCTAAGTCGACAGCCGATTCCCGTTTATCTTAGTGGATGATGGTATTGAAGGTCCGTGAAGAAAATTCTCGAATTCCAAACGAACAAAAAAAGCCGTCCCTCAAAATATATTCATACCTTGAGGGGCAGCTTATCGATACACTGCTGATTATTTAGATAGCTCTTCCTTCACCATAAGCTGACGGGCATATTCATTCAGATCGATAGACTCGCCCCCGTTCAGCCGCGACTTTTCAGCTGCGAATGCAATCAGATGGCTCCGGACGGAAGCTGCAGCCGATGTCAGGCTTTCCTGACCGTTATAGTGACGCACCTCATTCAGAAAATTCCTCACAATGCCGCTATCTCCCCCACCATGGCCACTGGTTTGAGAAGGGATTGTGATTTCTGTTTTTTGATGTGTCAAAAAGTCGTACACCGTAATTTGATCTTCCTCACCACGAAGTTCTCCTTTCGTCCCCATGATCTGGATTCTACGTTCCTGCTCAAATGTAAAGCCGCACATACTGAACATGGCCGTAGCTCCTCCTTCAAATTCCATATTCACAACCTGATGATCTACCACATTATTGTCACTCCGGTATACACACCGGCCGTAATCGGTATCACGCAAGCCCTGTATAATATTCGGCTTTGTCAGCTCCTGTGTAAAATGTCCTGCCCAACCCCTGAATTGGTCACTCAAATAAAATCTTGGTGCAGAATACGCACAGGTTGGTTCTACAGCACAATCCAAGCATCGGTCAGCGGAACCTTCCGGTGCATTGCCTTCATGAAAATGTTTAAGAGATCCGAACGAACTGACCTTAAGGCAAGGCTGATCCACAAGCCAGGATAATACGTCCATATCATGGCATGACTTGGACAGGATCATCGGGCTGGATGTGTTGGAATTGTTCCAATTTCCCCGCACGAAGCTGTGGGCAATATGCCAGTAACCCACATTCTCATTCAACTGAATGGAGACAATTTCTCCGATACGTCCTTCTTGTATCACCTTCTTGATTGTATTCCAGAACGGTGTGTACCGCAGCACATGGCAGATCGTCAGCAGCCGGTCATTATCTCTGGCCGCTTGTTCCATCTCAAGACATTCCTTCGGATCAGGAGACATCGGCTTCTCCAGCATAACATGATACTTCTTATCTAAAGCCTGCATCGTTGGGCCATAATGCATTCTGTCCTGTGTACAAATAACCGCAATATCAGCCAGCTTAGGTTCAGCCAACAGCGGCTCCCAAGTCTCATAACAGTGTTCCGGCGGAATCCCGTGCTTCTCAGCAAATCTTGCTCTTCTCACTGGATCGGCTTCGGCAACCGCAATGAAGGTAAGCTCATGCGGATAATCAAGTGCATAGGGTGCATAGCCACCCGCTCCCCTCGCACCTGCTCCAATCAGGACTGCTTTCAGTTGACTCATATTTGTTCACTCCTTTATGATCTGAAATCTACGGATGAACCTTCTAATCCGCTTGGGTATAACGGTCTGCTGCTGATTGATAGATGGCTACATATCGTTCTACGCCCATCTTTTGGAGAGCTGCCACATACTGATCCCAATTGTCAAAGGATTCATTTTCAGTAATGAATTTGTCACGCATTTCATCTACATACGTTTCAATATCCGTCTGGAAAGTGGTCAGATCCCGCTGCTCTTCCTGCGTGAAATTAAATGGAGGCCAAATTTGATCTTGTGGTAAGATGTGAGACTCTGCTTTTTTCGCATTATCCACCGAAGTTGGCAGACCTTCAGCACCCTTGAAGTATTTCTGCTTCACAAAACCAGGGTAGTATCCACCCGGCCAGATCAGGTATTGACCTACCGCCTGGTCCAGATTAAGGCCATCCGGGTTGTTTTTAATATTATCGACATAATCTACGTTACCGTCTGCGTCTTCTTTATACGTCTCATCTTTCCAGCCCATGAAGAACGTTTTGATGCCCTCATCGCTGTAGAAATAATCCATCCAGCGGATCATGGCCTCTGGATTTTGGGCTTTATCTGTCAGTACGAACATCCCGATATTACCGAGTGGAGAACCATAGGCGTTGTATGTCTGATCGCCATGAGGACCCTTCAGTACGGGCATGCCAACATAACCTTGTTGATTGTATATCGCAACCGGATCGACATTATCAACAACTCCGATCAGGCCTTCCATACCTTTAGCATCTACTTCGGTACTCTTAACAGATACAATGTCCTGCTCAAGCAATCCGTCCTTGTAAAGCTTATTCACGAACTGTAACAGCTCCTTGTATTGGGGATCGGTTGGAATAAAGCGTACTTTATCTGTCTGAGGATCTGTATCAATGTTAATGTTGGAGGTGCCATGATTATTCAACCCAAATGAACCTCTCAGGTAGTTCACCACACCAGCCGTTCCCACACCGCCCCAGGCTATCTCGTCCTTCTGCCCGTTGCCGTTCGGGTCCTTTTCTTTAAATGCTTTCAACATATTATAGAAGTCATCTAACGTCTGCGGTTCCTGCAAACCTAATTTATCAAGCCACTCTTGCTTCACCCAAGGTGTTCCGTACAGAACCGACTTGAATTCCGGATCATACAAGGTTGGCAGCCCATATATGTTACCATCGGGCATCGTAATCCCTTTGCCAATAACCGGATACTTCTTCATTAGAGCCTTAAAGTTAGGCGCGTATTGGTCGATCAGATCATTTAGAGGAATGAATGCGCCCTGCTTGCCATATTTCAGCAGATCCGATCTGGAAAACGCCGAGGCGTAAAACAGCTCCGGGTAAGCGCCGCCTGCCAGCAGGAGATTACGTTTTTCCTTCAAATTATCCTTCTGCACCGTATCCCACTCGATATGAACATTGGACATCTTCTCATACTCTTTCCAGAGTCTAAGATCGTTCCAGTCCGCATTGGCAAAAAACTTTCCGGCAAATCCGCTCACTTTAATGGTGTCATTTACGATCGGAAATCCACTCGCATTGACTTTGCCATTGGCACCTCCTTTATCCTTGGCACTTCCCGGATCAGCATCCTTAGAATTGCACCCGGCCAGCATCGAAACGGACATGATACAAACCAGAGCGATACTCCCCCACTTTTTGAGTGTCATTCTTATTCCTCCCTTTGTCCCATCGTTATCCATACAAGGAATCATCCTTTAATGGCACCAATCATTACGCCTTTAACAAAATATCTTTGCAGGAAAGGATAAAGCAGGAGCACCGGTATATTGGCAACGACGAGTACAGCATATTTGATGCCTTCCACTTCCCTTTGCTGCTTAATCGCAGATTCGGTTGACATTTTGACCATATCGTTCGTCTGCCCTTGAATCAGAATTTCCCGCAAAATGAGTTGAAGTGGAAACTTGTCCTTGTCTGACAGATACAACATTGCGTTAAAGAAGGAGTTCCAGTGCCCAACAGCATAGAACAGAATCGTCACCGCTATAATGGGCATGGATAATGGCAGGATAATCCGGGTTAACGTTTGAATATTGGAGCAGCCATCAATCGTCGCCGCCTCATGCAACTCATTTGGAATCGATTGCTGGAAGAATGTCCGCATAATGATGATGTTCCAGATCGAAACGGCATTTGGAATGATCATGACCCAAAATGTGTTTAACATGCCAAGGTTTTTGATTAGCATATAGGTTGGAATTAATCCGCCACTGAAGAACATCGTGAAAACAAACAGGGCCATGATAGCATTGCGACCTATAAAATCCTTTCGAGATAGCGGATATGCCGCCAGAATCGTCATGACAAGATTAATCAGCGTCCCCACTGACGTATAGATCAGTGTATTGGTATAACCTCTGAGGATATCTTTGTTCTGAAAAATCTTCTCGTAAGAATGGAAATTGATCCCCTTAGGCCATAGGAACATTTCACCACGCAGGACGGCCTGCGGATCGCTGAACGAAGCACTTAACACAAAAACAAGCGGGTAAATAACAATGAGCGTAATTATAATTAACAAAAAATGGTTAATTACATTAAAAATACGATCTCCTCTAGATTCAACAAGCATGCATCAGCAACTCCCTTACCATAGGCTCGTTTCACTCATACGTTTTGAGATCTGGTTAACAGTAACTAATAAGATGAAATTGATTATGGAGTTAAACAGACCAATCGCCGCCGAGAAGCTGTATTCAGCATCTTGTATCCCGCTCCGGTAAACGTAGGTAGAGATAATGTCCGAGGTTTCTAAATTCAGTGTGTTCTGCATCAGCAGGACTTTCTCGAAACCAATACCCATGATGCTTCCGATATTTAAAATGAACAAAATGATAATTGTCGGCATAATACTCGGTATATTAATATGCCATATCCGCTGCAACCGGGTTGCCCCATCCACACGCGCTGCTTCATGAAGCTGAGAGTCCACGCCGGCTAATGCCGCCAAATAAATAATCGAGCTCCAGCCCATGGTCTGCCATACATCCGACATCACAAACAAGGTCTTGAACCAGGAAGGCTCAGACAAGAAATTAATGGGATTACCGCCAAACATACCAATGAAGTGATTAATGATTCCGTATCGCGGCGATAAAAACATCATCATCATGCCTACGACCACGACGGTTGATAGAAAGTGCGGCGCATAGGTTATGGTCTGAACAAATTTTTTAAACTTTTCCGCCCTTACCTCATTCATCAGAAGCGCCAAAATGATAGGGACTGGAAAACCTACCGCCAAGCTGTACAACCCAAGTCCAAGCGTATTTTTAATTAATCTCCAGAAGTAATAACTGTGAAAAAAACGTTCAAAATGTTCAAAACCGATCCAGGGACTTCCCCAGATTCCCTTCGTTGCAATGAAATCCTTAAATGCGATTTGAATGCCATACATCGGCAAGTACTGAAAGACAATGTAATAAGCAACAACTGGTGAAATTAACAAATAAAGCTGCCAATTTCGTAAAATGGGGTTCCACTTTTGACGTCTTCTTCTCTTCTTTTCCTGTACTGCATTCATTGCAGGTTGTACAGTTGTATTGGCCATGAACATCCCCCCTGGAATCGTCACTACAATTCTGCCTGGCAAAATGTCTTTGTGTTACACCACCAGCGTCCTTACGCTGCTCGAAGCAGTTCCCACCTTTCTTTTTTGATTTCTGAAATTTGATTTGAAGTACTTATATGTTAGAAGTTATTACACAAAGTGAGTGGATAACGTTAATAAATGAGTTCATCATCTAACGCAAGGGGATTTGTTTTTTTTGGATATATATTTGGTGCTAGTTTGGAATATATTATATGTAAATGGGTAAGTATCAGTTTGGATAATAGTTTATAAGAGTTTTAGAGGTTTCTTGTATATTTTATATAAACATTGATTTAAAGGGGATGAAAGCGCAATCAATAATTTGGTTTAACATATAATCTTAGTTTCTGGCTAAATCCAAAAACATAAAAAATAACGCCAAACGCTTAATTTCATACATCATAATATAGCCCATAGACGATTGTCAAACATTTTTTTGGTTTTATTTGGATTACTTTTGGCTAAAAAAACAAGAAAAAACCCACGCGGATGCATTCCTCGTAGGTTTTATATGACAGTTATCTGAATTTATATGTAATATAATATCACACAACTAACTAGTCATTTGTATGATTTGTATGATTTGTACGATCATAAACAGATGATTCCCTCACAATAAGGGTGCTGGGCAACAAAACTTTATGGAGAGATGAATAACGTCCTTCCAGATAATCGTTAATTAATTGTGCTGCTACTTTGCCGATTTCATATTTTGGAACTTGTACGGACGTCAGAGGTGGTGTCGTATACTGCGCCATAGAGATATTATCCATGCCCACGAATGCGATATCTTGAGGAATACGACCATTTTGTTCAACAACTGCCCGCATCGCAGGAATAGCGAGCATATCACTTGCACAAAAAATGGCCGTCGGCCAATCAGACTTGGGCGTCTCGGTCAGGAGATCCGTCAGTTTGCTGTAGCTGAGATTCACATTCCAGTTGGTGTTGATAATCCAATGTTCATTCAGATTCAGGTTTGCTTCCAGCATGGCAAATTTATAACCGACATACCTTTCTTCGCTCTCTATTTGTTCCGAATATGCGGGGCCACCAATAAACCCAATCCGGGTATGGCCTTGCTCGATCAAATGACGGACTGCTGTGCGAGCAGAAAATATTCGGTCACAGTCAACGACCGGTACAGTAAGTCTTTCGTCATTGAGACTTACACCCAGTACAGTGATATTCTCTTGCTCAAGCAGCTCAAACAATTTTTCATCGTACCAGCTGATTGCGACTATACCTTGAGTACCCGTTTCCTGAAGCATCATTTTTATCCGTTCGGTGTCACTAAGTTCTTCGCAAGTGCGGACAATGGCTGGAGGCAGCCCCAGTTCCGTCATTTTAACGTGAAAACCTGTCAGTACCTGTGAAAAGTACGGATGGTCATCCATCAAAATCTGTGGCACGATACAAGCTATCCGTTTGGCTGAGGTATTCTCTTTGCCAATGGATTTGGAGGATTCATCCAAAATGTATCCCAACTCATGAGCAGCTTCTCTAATTTTTCGTTTTGTCCCTTCATTGACCGGTCGATTGGTATCATTGCTGATCGCACGCGAAACCGTTGATATGGATACGCCTACACGTTCTGCGATATCTTTTAATTTTGGCATTACAGCACCTCCCCTTGCTCTCTTTATTTGGAGCCAAAATTCATGTTTAGCAATGATCATATCATAATATTGTAATATTTTGGCGTCAATTAAACAAGCCGCGATACGAGTTCTGTTATACTATCAACACTTCCCCCGAGACTGCCCTTTTTCCCTTAATTCCTAGATGGCCGAGCGATTTGATGAATTCCTCGCCGTCCACTCAATGCCAATCGGACAGCAGAGATGGTTTAGGGGATGATCCATACATTCAATTTAGGTTCCCACTGTCTGACTGTAATCTGGTGAATACGATGAATATATACAAGGTTGAATGGGATGCGAATGATTGTAGAAGCCTTCTTTCATGCTGACATCCCTGTTTGCTTTAACATCAGCCATATCTCCAAAAGAACTTAATTCAACTGTTGAAAAGCGGACAGGCTCTAGAACAAAAAACCTAACAAAAATTGTTAGGTGAACTTCACTTGTATATGTATCTTTTTATCTGATACTCATTATAAATAGGACTCGTTCATTGATAAAATTTTATTTTCAATTATGTAATTCTAATGTTTTCAGATCAATAATAAAATTTTGTTGTTTCAGAATATCCAATCCGAGAAGCCCTTGATGTTCTTTAGGCAATATGCCTACATCTATTTCTATATTCTGAATGCTGTTTGTTCCTATTTCAATCCTGTCCATGACTTTGGTGTAGAAAGGAATAATTCCTCCAATCCCGTATGCTTCATATATTGAATCTCCGGTTTCATAGGTCACACCGATTTCCTCTAGTACATCAGGACTAATAATCGTATGTGAAGAGCCTGTATCTATAATTACATTAATGGATCTCTGCGGAGGTTGATCACAAAGTCTTGATTCGAAGTATGATACACGATGTTACCAGGCTCTACTTGAAAAAACTCTTTATTCGCATCTTGTTCGGATACGGTACGAATTGGTGCAACTTCATCTACTATTTTTTTGTTGTCTTCCTCATGATAATGAATGATAGAAACCAAAACAAACTGGTCAGGGAACAGTTCTCTAACTTCTTGCCACTTCATGTGTTCTACCTCCTGTTATTGAGTTAGTTCTACTTTCTGTAATTTTAACATATATCGCGATTCTAATCGGCTCTTTCTTCTTGATCATGAAGAGCCTTAAATAATTCAAGCGATCGATGGTAAACTCGTTCCATGTAATGCTCCTTATTTATTCCAAACATCAGAGGAATGCCAAGTTCGAATCGTATTGCAACATCCCAATTATAGAAAAGAGGCGGTTCTAAGGTCAGGTTTGGGAAATGCTCTGCCAGGTACGTCTTTAGGTCCATTCTGTGGCCACCATTTCAAACCTTGTTTGAATCATTTCATTGCACTCTACAAACTGTTATTTTTCTTTATAGTCATTTGCTGCCTCTTTAATTTCTTCATTTTTAGAATTAATTCCTAATTCAATTCCCCAATCTAGTAATTTTGGAATTGCCTCTGAAAGTAGCTCTAACAACCTACGATACTCCCATTCATCGTCAAGACAAATTGCTGTTTTAGCTACATTAGGAAGATGTTCTATTAGCCAATCAGAAGGAATTGTTTTAATCTTTTTCCTCGCTATTTCAATTGGGTGGGTATTTTGTGGCTGGCAAGCCCATTCAATAAGGATAGTGAGTATTTTTATTCCAAGCCCCGTAGGGACACGTTCAATATCTTCTAGTCTAGTTGATATATTGGGAGATATTTGATTAATTTCATAATCTATTTTCAGTTCTTGCCATGATGCCATACCATTATTCATCATCCTTCCCTCCTAATACATTCATACTCAATTGGAACTAGATCTCCGGAATTTCACTTAACGTTTTGTATTGACGACGTCCTGGCCCCTTAGAGTCGCTGCTTATAGTTGTGAGGCTTGCCGAACACTAATGCAGTGACGTCCCGACGGGCTTAGAGGGCTAGATGTGGTCATTCGCTTCTCAGAGTGACCCGAATCGTCAATATTTTGTTAGTCGACAGAAGTTTTGGAAGCAGCCATTGCATTTAAGGCGTTCTCAAAATAGCTATATACTTCATCTGCAATTCCCAGAAACTCTTCAACAAGTACATTACTATCCAAGTAACAAGCATACAGATAATCAACTAAAGCGGAGTCAATATCACAATAGTCTAATATGGCATTCTTCATCTTAATAAAGTCATCTTGCCATACGCCTGTTTCTTCTAAAACCAAAGAGTATAATGCACGAATTAATCTCTTAGAGTAACCTTTAATATATCTAGTTTTCATTGTGTTATCACTAGCACTAGAAAGTAAACGATGTATACGATCTACTTCCTCCTTGGTCTCTGTATTTAAGTCTAATATGAACTCAGGAGAAATAACTATCGGGGGTACTTTTTCACCAACGTCATCACCATATATACAAACACAAATGATCTTAACCCAAAAACCCCACTCATTTGGTTTACTTAATACATCGTCAATCGAACAAATGGTCGTATCAATCTTAGTTAACACTGGATATTTTTCCAAAAGCCTGTCTTTAATATTTGACAATCTTTCGTAATCAACATCTTTGGGATTTACACATACAATAGTAAAGTCTGCATCTGACTTAAAAGGTTTAGCCGTTCCTTTGGGAATCGAGCCACACATATAAATGCTATGAATCTTACCTTTAAATTCGCTAAGTATAAGATCTACATACTTATCAACAAAATCCTTATATTCATTTTGTATTACAATTCTATTTATAACTTTTTCTAATATCATATAGACTCCTCCTAAAATAAGAACTTCTTTCGACTAACGTTGTGTATTCATGACGCTTGGCGAATGCCAAGTGTGTCCGGCAACCTCTGCTTCCCTGAAATACTTCTGCAGGACCGAGGGCGTATGCTCGATCCGTGAATATATTGTTATCTGATTTCAGGGTAATCTATGAATAACTTTCATAATGTTTCAACTATGATCTTCAATCAGTATTAACTTCTTATCTTTCATTTGAAATATTGATTTCCCTTGAAGTTTTAATGTTTCTCCTGCCTTCATTCCATTAGGGAGATCACTGGACAATATCCCCTCATAATCAATGTCAACCTCTGCTTTATCTCCTGCGAAAATAATGTTCTTTATTACTTGACGCCTTTGAGAAAATACCTGAATTGACTGCTCTGCTAATGTGCGAAATTCCTGAATCCCCTTTGTTTCCGAATTCACTTCACCTTTAGAAATGTTTCGAAAATGAATATTTTCATTCAAAACTCCTATCATTCCGTCAATGTTAAACGTGTTATATGCGCTCAGATATTTTTCAATAAGATCTTTTAAATTTGAGATCTCCAAGTCGAATCACACTCCTAGATTTTGATATTACATATTTGTCCTGATTTCAGATAACGTTGCTGTATTCACGAATCCGAGAGGCTTAAAGGAGCGTAGCGACTGGGTCCGTCAGGACTTGCCTCTCAGTGGTTGTCGCCTGGGTCCGCTTCCGTTCTACTGAATTTCGCTAAAACCTCATCAATGTTATCCCATTCATAAATTAATTCATTTAGAACTTTTCCTCCGATTATTATTTGAATTGATTTACATAATTTAGCTCCATAATGTTCATAGAAATATCGTGTCTTATTATCTTCTAGAACTTCAACAAATATCTTTTGATAGCCTAAAAATTTAAATTGTAGAAACAGTTGTTTAAGTAATTCTTTCCCTAAACCTCTTCCGTGATATTCCTTAAGTATGTATATAGATGTTAAATCACTAGAATTGGCTACTATATTTGTTTCTCTCTTCCAAGAATCTGCAAATCCAATAATTTCTCCTTCTGGGTTTTCTGCTATAACTACAAAATTATCTTCTCTTTCAATATTTTTGATCCATAATTCAGTTCTTTTTTTATATGATAGATTATATAAGAATTCATCTGGAATAATACCTTTGTAAGTTGTTCTCCAACTATCCACATGAACTTTTGCAATGCCTTCTGCATCATTAATCGTTGCTTTTCTTATTTGCATAATAACCACCTCATAAGATTAGTTAAAACGATATTTCAAGCACTTAGCCATAACTGTATATAATGAGTAGCATTATACAGTTCCTATCTTGTAATTTATTTAAGATGATTTCTCATAACTTTCTTGTATTCACGAAACGCCCCGGCCTTAGATAGCTCTTATCTTAGGCTGGGGCGTTTGTTGACTGATATTTCTTCCATCATTATACATCTGTCAATCAAGGGACGATAGCCCTACAGCTTGAATACTGTGTTAAACGCAGTTGCTGACTTCATCGAATGATCAAATATTTGCTTTCAGTTTGTTTTATATGATGCAGCATATGGTTTATATTCTATAAAATTGTCTATTAGTTTGAAATAGATTCTCCCAATTATCCATCGAAATACTCCAATCATCAGGAATCCCATTGAACTAGATAACATTCATCCCGTGATGCATTTATGACCCGATATGGCCTTCTTTATCCATAACCATTCGCAACACGCTTTCCTCGAGACACAAAAAAAGACAAGGCTATCTAAATGGTATCGATCATAAAAAAGTACTGGATAAGTAAATGGCATACAGGAAAACATAAATCCGGGAACTTCATTAACTAACGGATCTAGGAGGTCGGCAAATGGCAAAGTTTTTCGTTTTAATAATATTATTATTGGTGGCAGGCTGTTCGTCCCATAACAATATGATGCAAAAACAAGTGACTCCTGAGCAAAAACAAATTCCAATTCATGATCATGCTGCTGCACCAAACTCTGTCCTCACACAGGCATCATCAACCGCTACATCTTGGCAAGAGAGATCTATTACAACAAAAGAAGCCCAAAATGGAATTCCATTGGATTTGTTGGATCTGGTTCGAACACCGGATGGAAATCCAGTAAACCAGGCACCTGCAGGAAATCCTGAAAATAAGGAGCCAACAGGACAAGTACAGGAAGGTAAAAAAAATACTACGGATAAAACCGATTTTGAGCAGCAGGTTCTGGATCTAGTCAATCAAGAAAGGGCCAAAACAGGATTAAGTTCCTTGAGTAGGAATGAAGAATTGTCAAATGTGGCTATGGTCAAGGCACAGGACATGTACAACAACAGTTACTTTGATCATAATTCGCCAACACATGGATCCCCCTTCGATATGATGAAGGAATTCGGGATCACATATAATACCGCTGGAGAAAACATCGCAAAAGGGCAAACCACCCCTACTCAAGTTATGAAGGAGTGGATGAATAGCCCTGGCCACAAAGCAAATATACTGAATAATAGTTATACTCATATCGGTATTGCTTATTATAACAACACATGGGTTCAGGAATTTACTGGGTAGCGCCTTTCATCTCCCAACAATAAAGTATCAAAAACCCGCAATTTATGTCGGGTTTTTGATACTTACAGATCCTGCATACGCCACCAGTTTTTTTGTTTCCTCGAACCGGATTTAATTGTAAATTTTATCCATCTTTATCTTATTTGCATTAATTTCACCCACCGTTTTTATGTGATAGATTGTCAAACCAAGTGCGACAGTTCCTCTGTGAAAGATTCGTGGGCGGTTTTCCAGCCCAGACATTTCCGAGGGCGATGGTTGATTAAATGAAGCGAACGATCCAATGCTGCATCTAATATTTGAGTAAAGTCTGTGCCCTTGGGAAAAAACTCACAAAGTAAGCCGTTTGCATCCTAATTTGAACCTCGTTGCCAGGAAGAGAAAGGGTCGGCAAAATAGATCTGTACGTCGTGCGTTTCCTCCAAGTTCGCGTAGCAGACAAATTCCTTGTCACGGTCTGTTGTAGCAGTTTGAAAAGCTACAGCAAGATACTGAGCAGCGGCTACACCAAAGGCAATCTCCATCGATAGATTTGAATCACGGTGTACAGGCGTGTTTTCCGTTCAATGAAGGTTGCTAAATTGTCGATGTAGGATTTCTAGCTTGCTGCGGAGCTTCTGGAATGTCATACGGAATACAATCAGCTTTCTGCGGAGACAGATCAATACTTTAAAACACTTCGTGATGCTTTGCCCGATCAATCCATCTTAGAAAGAAGTATCTACTTACAAGGTTTCAAAGACGCTTTACAACTCTTTAGTGAATTGCAAAACTCTAACATTTAAAGGATCATATGATCCTCTTTTCTATTGTTTTTGATTCTGTCGTATAACGTTTGTGTATCTACGAACCCGAGAGGTTTAAGGCGCGCACGCGCCAGGTCCAACGGACTTAGCCTCGTAGGGTTGTGAGCTGATTCACTTCTCTGACTACTCCATCTTGCGAACCAAGGGCAGAGCCCGCAGCGTAGATAGTGTGTTATATGATGGATCGGGCATCTTGAACTACTTCCACAACTTTGTATTTATTCATTGTGTTAATCAGTAAAATCTATGCATAATAACCGCCTTCTAATAAATAAGTTCTTGTCTCTATATAGTGTTTATAGATTTTACTAAATGCCCTGTTTGCTTTATGCTGGTAACCTATATCACTTATGCATGCATGGTTTAATTACTTTCACTATTTCCCTCATATCCGTATCACTTGAAATCTCGCCTGATATTAATTTTTCTAAATCCAGTTCAAATAATCCCTCAAAGTTTTCTGAACAATCCCCATACGCATATACTGCTTTGTTATCATCCATTCTATATAATTTGTATTTAATACAGATTGCCACAGAATTCATCCTCTATTTCTTTAATTTTATTGAATTACTTGTTTTTCCAACCTTTCATTTAACGTTCTTGTATTCACGACGTCCGACAAAGTCGGATATGTCTGCTGGAAATACCACTCCGAAATCCATCCAGCAGACCAAGGCTCCGTAAGGAGCCGCTGCGTGAATATATTGTTATCGGATGTTAATGCCTTCCTCGATTAATTCACCTTTGTAACTCTTAAATCAGAGCTAGAGGTTTAACTCTTCTCTATGCTTTTCAATAAATTCGTCTTTCGTTAATCCATACAAAATGAAGTCCATAAATTTCCCGTTGATATAGACTACCTGTCGCCGTCTACCTTCCTGAATACATCCGAGGTTCTCCATCATCTTTGCAGATGCTTCATTTCCCTCAAGAACATAATCATTGAATTTATTAAGCCTTCTTTCCAGGAATGCGTACCTTAACAGAATTTTCATCGCTCTTGTTCCATATCCCATACCACGATATTCTTTATCAATTACTATGCCGATACTGAACGTACCATTTCTTTCATCAATACTATTAAGATTGATACCTCCTATGCTTTCCCCTTTTAAGGTCTCAAGGGTAAACATAATTCTTCCATTTGTTGATGAAAAATCAGCATTTTCTTCCGCAAATTTCTTTGAACCCGCAATAGTAGGTGGCAATTCTGTCGAACATTCTAGAAGACGACGTGCAGGAGTATCAAAATTACTAACATAATCCCCTTTCCAATCTTCTGGATGTATCGCACGTAATCTGACTTTATTATCCTGCCAAAAATATTCACTATAATCTATTTTTATTGAATTTTCCTCCATCGCTTGTTCCTCCTCAATTCTCTCTTATCTTAATATTGTTTGCATTGATTTCCGATAACCTTCCTGTATTCACGAACCCCGAAGGGGTTGTCTTCCGAAGTGCCTCTTCGAAATCCTTCCCGCAGACCAAGGCTCCATCGGAGACGCTGCTTGAATATTTTGTTATGTGAAGTTCCCTCTTCTCGAAAAGCTATCAATTTCTTTACAATCGATTTTCTAAGTCATTTATTGTATTTAACCAGATCGGATATTCTTCTGATTCTTCCCATAGCTCTTTTAGTTCTGAATCTTTCTTAATTTTCTTAACTGCTCGTTTAGCTTTTGAAATGAGTTTTTTTCCTATACCTCTATGTGTATCGATCCAGTCATATAGATCTTCTGTATTACTTTGATTATTCAATATCTCTTTCCCAGGACTACCTTGTAATGCTGCAAGGATCTCAATTGCGCCTAGAGCATTTGAAGCTAAATCTGAGTCAATATATTCTTCTTCTAATACTTCTTCAATCGTCTCTTCAATTAATTCGATGTCATCAGAATCAAGTAAATCTGCCTTCCAATCTAATACATCATCGTTCTCAAAAATTCCAGTTCCCCATGCTCCCATCAATTAACCTCCAAAAAGTGTCATTATGTTTTAAAGCTCTTAGGGAATTTCAGATAACGTCTTTGTATCTACGAACCCGAGAGGCTTAAAGGAGCGTACGCGACTGGGTCCGACGTACTTACCCTCGCAGGGTTGTGAGCTGATACATCTTCTTCGCTTATCTCTTCTTGCGAACCAAGGGCCGAAGTGCCCGCAGCGTAGATACTATGTTATATGATGGGCATGTCCACTTCGATCAACAATCAAAATTTCTTTATGTACTCTAAATTGTTATGTTCTCACTTTCTTTAAGACTTACAAATTCAATATCATTACAATAGAAGTTAATAATTCCGTTCTCGTAGTCCTCAATTAAATATTTCATTGGGTGATATCCATGATCCTTTAAATCTCTAATATTAAATCCACTTATTTGAGTTAGTGCCCCTCCAGATTCAAGCTTAAGACTTTCAATATTAGAAAATCTTATAACTAACTCATATGTTTTTGAACTCTCCTTAATTAAAAAAGTTATATCTAGTATTGATATGTTCTCAAAATACTTGTCTTGAGTAATATAGAAGTGAAAATTCGAAAGCCATTCTATTTGACGGATAGTAAAGTTACCAATAAACGGTTCTATGCTTTCTATATTTCTTATCATCATCAAAAAAACTCCTTAAATGATTAGTTACATGTCTTTCATATAACGTTCCTGTATTCACGACTCGACGCATCTCGGGTGTCCTGCGAACGCCGGACCAAGGACGAATGTCCGCAGCGTGAATATGGTGTTAAGCGGAGTGCGGACAGTATAACTTACATACTTAATTTCAAATTCTTAATGCTTGTATACATCTCTATTGAATCTCGCATTTTCCTGCCTTTTACTATTTGATTTGGTTTTATAGGCATAATCAATTCAACGATAATGTAGTTATGGCTATGAAACAATATCTCTACTTCATCTAATGAAAATAATTCTTGATCCTCAAAAACGTAATCACTAAGATCACAATTGTTTATTCGTTTCAGTAACTTATTGAAAATCTGAAAGAAGTCCTCTGTTGCTAGATACCATTCCCCTTTCATTTGATATTTATCAATCAGTTTATGTATAACACCTTCGAGTCCTATAATTTCTTCTTCATAATCAAACTCTGATGTTATAACAAATACATTACTTATTTCATGTGGACATCCCGTTTGAATATTTTTAATTCTATTGTAGATATTCCTTGTTCGACCAATCTTCACAAATGAATCTTCTTTATATGAACAAATGATAATATAAAGAATAAAAGCATTAGGTTCAAGTAATTCCCTCATAGTAAACCTCCTAGCATTTCGCTTAACGTTCCTGTATTCACGACTCGACGACTGTCGGGTGTCTGGCGAATGCCAGACCAAGGACGAATGTCCGCAGCGTGAATATTATGTTAGATGATGTTCATATCCTTATATGTTTATAAGGGATTATTCTATTTAAGGCGTCAATCTTTATTTTTATCATACTTTTGATCTCACCATTAGAAGGATGAACAGGATTTTTTAAGCTTGTCAGTTCATTGTCGTATGCTACTCCTCGAGCTTTAGCTCTCTTGTTCTCTACATGAAAAATAAATGTTTTTTTCTTCTCAAATTTCTTCAAAAAATTCATTACATATTCTATTTCTCTAAAGTAAGTTGTTGCATAAAAATCAATTGGGCAATCTCCCCAAGCTAAAACTATAAATTCACTATCTGAAATCTTTGTTTCTATCATGCTTCTATTACTAAAAATTATATCTGACACTTCTATTACATTATTTAAAATAATTTTTTCAAGTTTTTCGTTGAGTTCTTTAGATTTTGAACTACAAATAGAAAATAAATTCACTATATTTATTGTTTTTATATCCCTATATAACTTGTTATCATTTTTATTAAAGTGCTTTACTATTTTATTTATGGTTGCATCTGATTCTTCTGAATCTGCATTTGATGGATTCATCATAATAACTGTTAATTGTTTGATTCCACTCGATTTCAAAGTCACACTTAAATATTCTCGCTTTTCAATTTCATCTCCATGTTGTAAATCCTTCCAAACAACTTCTTTGTGACACTTTACTTTCTCAATGTTGGTCCAATCGTAAGCAATCATCCATTCATCCTCTTCTTTGCATGAATTTCATCTAACGTTCCTGTATCTACGAACTCGAGAGGCTTAAGGGAGCACCAGCGACCGGGTCTGACGGACTTAGCCTCTCAGGGTTGTTCGCTGATTCAACTTCTCCGCTTTCCACTTCTCGCGAACCAAGGGCCGAACGGCCCGCAGCGTAGATATTATGTTATAGGATGTCAGCCCTCTTTGAACTATTTAAATTCTTTAATTCCATTCTCAAAAGCTTCTTGGTCATTATGATCTATCCCATGTAAAGCTTCCTGTAAAGCAAAGGTGCTTCTATAAAAGTGAACTCGTTCTGAAATTTGTTTTCCACCCGGATACAGATTAGTGCATATTTCAAAAAACTCTTCTCCGTAACTGGAGAGAATTCCTGCGAAATCATATGCTGGATCCCCAAGTCCTGAGCCTCCGAAGTCAATAACTCCTGCAATTCTGTTTTCTTTTCGATTCCATATGATATTGCCTGCTCCAAAGTCTCCATGAATATAGGTTTTCTCTAAATTCTGATTATGAGTATTATTTAAAAATGTATTAAAGTTATCTACTACTTTTTCTTGCGCATCTACACGCATAAATGGAAAGAGTTTCTCTCTTATTCTAATAAACAGATTTTCTATAATTCTATGTACACTTTCATGTTGTTTTTGAATAACAACTGCTTTCGGTATGTCCATAGAATGGAGTTCAATAAGAAAAGTAACAAGTTGTGAGGCAATTGTAACCATTAGGTCTTGGCTTTTGATGGTTAATAATTCTTCCTTCCAAAAAGGAGCACCTTCAATCAGCTCATAGCCCATGAAAGCCTTACCTACCTCCATCTTATCAATGGATTTATAAGCTGGATAGGGAATCTGCAATGTTACAGTCTTACTAATAGTTTCTAACATCTCGGTTTCTCGCTTTAATTTCTCTAATCCTTCCTTATACTTAGGAAACCTAAAAACGAGAGATTCATTAAGAATAAATACGTTATTATTCTGTCCGATCTCATTTTGTTTAACATCTTGAATATGTAAATTTGGGTAAACTTCTTGAATGCGTCGAACGTAGGTAGAGATCATATACAAGCTCCTTCAATAATAAATATTTTGTTTACTTGAATTGTCGCTGATTTCCTATAACATCTAATTTATGTACTTCGTAAATACCACACACCCTGCATGATATGTGAACTACGTATATGATAACCTATGGTGTAGTATTTGCGAAGAAGAATTTGGTGAAAAAGGGAGATTTACTAAGCACTCAATCTCCCAAATCCAAACGATCCAATGGGCTCTGAATACGCTGAATATTTTTCGTACTAACATGGGTATATCGCTGTGTTGTTCGTGCACTCGTGTGACCAAGTAGTTCCTGAATATAGCGCAGGTCTGTTCCGTTTTCCAACAAATGAGTAGCAAAAGAGTGCCTCAAGACATGAATACTAACCTTTTTATCAATGCCTGCGCGTTGTCTGGCTTCTTCAAAAACCTTCTGAACACTCCGCTCCGTAAGATGCCGATCAGAAGATTGCCCTGGAAAGAGCCAACGAGTTGGTCTATATTCAGTGATGTATTTCTGCACCATATCCCACGCTAGGCTCGATAGGATTGTTCTCCGATCCTTCTGACCTTTTCCCTGCCTTACAATAAGGGTCTGACGCTCAATATCCAAATCGCTGCATCGAAGACGAACGACTTCACCTACACGAAGACCAGATGAATACGTGAGAAAAAGAATCGTTTTATGCTTGAGATTAGTTACGGATGTGAGCAATTTAGCAACTTCTTTTTCAGACAACACTTGTGGCAGCTTGGTCTGCTTCTTGGGACGAATATACTGGATATCTGTAGGATGATGGAGTATGTGCTGGCAGTAGAAGCGAATTGTGCTAATTGCCTGGTTCACACTGGAATGAGAGATCCCTCGCTCAAGCAAATTTAAACAGTACGTCTGAACTACAGAAGTAGTCACGGCTGTACTTTCAAGTTGGCAGCTACTCAGAAAACGTTCGACCTGATTACAATATGCTTTAATCGTTTTGCGGCTGTATCCTCGTAACTTTAATGCCTTCTGTAACGGATCTTTGCTCCATGGATGGTTTGCCTTACTAGCTTTCCACTGCTGTAAATTCTCATTTTCAACCCACAACTCTGGGGTAATCAGAACGTCATCAGGATCAAATTGATTCATGAACTCTTGAAGAGCAGCTATGGTGGAGGGGATGATCCAAACTTTTTGTTTGGCTTCCCACGTTCTGCCCTTAATTCGACGAATCCGTTCAATATATGCAAGGTTATATGGGATATGAATGTGCAGTAACTCAGCGGAACCTTTAGTTATGGTAATCGCCTTTTCAGCTGTAGCATATTTATTCATAGGAAACTCTCCTTCATTTAGATAGGTTATGTTTTGGACTCAGATTCGGAAAAACAAAAAGGAAGGCCCTTCTTCATCCACTAGGGAATCAGACGACCTTCCGATGCTTTCGGAAACATATATGTTTTGATGAAAAGGTGAAGCGGAGCGCGGCTTGTGCAGTGGCAAGCCGCGTAAGTATGAGGTGCTGCTCCCAATTGGGCAGCACCTCACGGGATTGCACCGCGGCCATAACCGCGGTGCTCAACGTTGTAGCACCAGAACGGCAAAGCCATGGTGCTTCCCCCACTGCATGCAGCCATCGGCCATGCAGCTCCCCAATGCCACTGCACCTACATAGCAGCGGCTTCTTCTCCCAGCGGCAGCGTGTAATACTGCGCCTGCTGCCCTTCATGCTGCTGGTACACCACGACCAGCAGCGTCCGGCCTTTCGCGGCAAGCGGGCTGGCGCCAGCAAGCACTCGCTCAAGCCGGAACGGAAGCACATCCAATACGGTGTGCTTCTGCAGTTCCTTTTCGCCGAGACCGAGGTCGGCGAAAGCACGGGCACCCATGACCGTCTGTGCGGTCATGGCTGAGGTCATCGGCAACGCACGCGAAGCGTTGCCGTCCACCCCGTCCGCCGCTCCATCCGCGGCGGACCCTGTTGCGTCGCCCGTTGGGAGCGACGCTGCGCCATCGCTGCCGATCACACCAGCCGCATCTGCGGCAGAGTCTTCTCCGGCAGCAGCCGAACTTCCCGCAGCGGCAATCGCACTCGTGCCGCTGCTTTCCAGCCATGCCGTGCCTGCGGCACCGGCAACGCGCGGCAGGCGAACGTCTTCCGGACGTTCAGCCAACGTTTTCATATACCCCGCCCACTGGTCTTTCTGGAGCGGATCTTCCCACCAGATTTTGCGTGGTTTGTACTTGTGACCAAGGAAATAATCGAGCTTCATCAGGCCAAGCACGATATCCATATGCGGCGTGTTGCGCGACTCCAGGAAACTGTGCAGACGGGTGAACAGATCCTCCAGTTGGTGACCGATCTTCTGCCAACCCTGACCCTCCCAGTAATCGCCGAACGCTTGGAAGAAGTCAAACGGCGAATCGAACTCCTGCTCCATCAGATACTTGAGCGTATGATCCAGCCGGTGTGCGTTCCAGTATTTCTCCAGCACATCCTCCAGCCGCTTCAAGCGCACGATATCGCTGAACGGCAGTACGTCACTGCCCAGAATCTCATACGGCGCGTGATCCATATACGTGTAGTTGTACTTCTGCGCATCCAGACGCAAACCGGTACCACGCAGCATTTTAAGAAATCCGAGCTGAAGCTCTTCCGGCCCCAGAGCAAAAACATCGTTAAACGTCTTCCTGAACGTATTGTAATCTTCCTCCGGCAGTCCGGCGATGAGATCCAGATGCTGGTCGATTTTGCCGCTGGCTTTCACCTTGTTCACGGTACGACTCAGCTTCGAGAAGTTCTGGCGGCGTTTCACCAGTTCATTCGTTGGATCATTCGTGGACTGAACCCCAATCTCGAACCGGAATGTGCCTGGCGGCGCATTCTCTGCCAGATAGTCCAGTACCTCGGGACGCATAATATCAGCCGTAATTTCAAACTGGAACACCGTCCCCTGATGATTCTCGATCAGGAATTTGAACATTTCGAGCGCATAATCCCGCTTGATGTTAAATGTCCGGTCCACAAACTTGATTAGCTTCGCACCCTTCTCAATCAGGTACAGAATGTCCGACTTTGTCCGCTCAATATCGTAATACCGCACGCCGACCTCGATACTGGACAGACAGAACTGACAACTGAACGGACAGCCCCGACTGGTTTCAAAATATACAACCCGTTTCCCGAGCTCCGGGATATCCTCTTCAAAACGGTGCGGTGACGGCAAATCGTTCAGATCCGCTTTTGGCCGTCCCGGCATGAGAATGACTTCTTCCCCTTTGCGATACGCCAGTCCATAGACGAAGTGGAACTTCTTGTCCCCCTCCAGCTCCGTCAAAAGCTGATGCAGCGTCTCTTCCCCTTCACCCATCACGATGAAATCGACATTGGGGATGCGGTTCATCCAATATTCCGTGTCGTAGGACACTTCCGGCCCGCCGAGCAGAATTTTCACCTCTGGCATAACCTTTTTCAAAATATCAATGACCTTGATTGTCTCTTCAATGTTCCAGATGTAACACGAGAACCCGATCATGTCAGCACCGCGCTGATACAGATCGGACACGATATTCATGACCGGGTCCTTAATCGTATACTCGGCCAGCTCAATATCAAAATCCTTCTCACTGTACGCCTTCAGACACCGCAAGGCCAAAGAGGTATGGATGTACTTTGCATTTAATGTAGAGAGAATAACTTTCATGGTTCACAACCTTTGTCTGGACCACCAGACTATATTTTTCATTTCAAAACGTAAGAATCTTCATCCAACATCTCACTCGTATTCATAAAAAGCATCATCATCCGTATCCACGTCTTCGCCCGTTTGCTTCTGGAAAAACTCCAGGAACGGCAGCCCGTACTTACGGTACTTGACCTCACCGACCCCTTTAATATCCAGCATGTCACGTTCTGTCCTTGGACATACCACGCTCATCTCGCGCAAGGTCGCATCATTGAAAATAATGTACGACGGCACATGCTCTTTCGCCGCCAGATCACGGCGGATCAGACGCAGCTGCTCAAATACCGTCTCGTTAACCGCAGATGGCATTGCATCGCGTCCGCGACGTCCACCGTAGTTTGTACCCGAAGCCGTCGCCGCCGTCTTGCGGACCACCCGCTGCATCACTTCACGTTGACCTTTCAGCACTTCCACTGCCAGTGGTTGCAAACGAACAACTGGATACTGCCCCTCGGAGAGCATCAGGTACCCTTCGGACACCATAACGTTGATGATTTCCGCGATCTCACGTTCCGTACGATTACCCATCACGCCGTAGGTTGGCAGGGAGTTGAATCCGTAATCGAGCACTTTTTTGGCACGGGAACCTTTGAGCACCGAAGCAACCAACGATACACCATACCGTTCACGCATGCGGTGAATGCAGCTGAATATTTTCTGCGCATCAATCGTCATATCCACAAGCTCGCGGTCGTCCGTACATGAACTGCAAATGCCGCATGGCTTGTCCTCATGCACCTCACCGAAATAATCCAGCTGTGCACTGCGCAGACAACGCGTCGTATAACAGTAATCCACCATCTGTTGCAGCTTCCGGTAATCGTTTTGTTTGCGGTCGCCCTCCATCGGGTTCTGCTCGATCAAGAACTTCTGGGTGATAATGTCCTGTGCTCCGAATAACAAAATGCACTGGCTCGGCTCTCCGTCCCGTCCCGCACGCCCGGCTTCCTGCACATATGCCTCCATGTTCTTCGGCATGCTGTTATGAATAACGTAACGTACGTTGGATTTATCAATCCCCATCCCGAACGCATTTGTCGCCACCATCACCCGGATATCATCGTATAAAAAAGCTTCCTGGCTCTGGGACCGTTCATCGTCCGTCATCCCGGCATGGTAGCGTCCTGCTGGCAATCCCGCCTGCAGCAAACGCTGATGCAGATCGTCCACGTCCTTACGGGTAGCGGCGTACACAATCCCCGGCTCGCTGGCATGCTCGCGCGCGTAATTCAGGACAAAGTCCTTTTTGCTCTCGCCGCGCAGCACGCTAAACGCCAGATTATCTCGCCCAAGTCCGGTCACATACGTCTGCGGGTCCTGCAAACGCAGCAGCCGCAGAATATCTCCCATGACTTCGGGCGTCGCTGTAGCCGTAAAGGCCGCAACCACAGGCCGCTCCGGCAAACTGTCCACAAACGGCGCTACCGCCAGGTAGCTTGTCCGAAAATCATGCCCCCACTGCGACACACAGTGGGCCTCATCCACAGCAACGCACGAGATCGGCAAATAGCCCATCTCCTCGCGGAACCAATCCAGCTCCAGTCGCTCAGGCGCGACATAGAGCAGCTTCAGCTCACCGCGCTGCGCCGCGCGGATGCGATCATTCACTTCTTTGCCGCTGAGCGTACTATTAATATAGGCGGCTGCAATACCAGCCGTGGTCAGGGCATCAACCTGGTCCTTCATTAATGAGATCAATGGGGAGACGACAAGCGTCAATCCCGAATATAACAAAGCGGGGATCTGATAACAGATCGATTTCCCGCCCCCGGTTGGCATAATACCCAGCGTATCTTCACGTTCAAGCAGGCTGGCTACGATCTTTTTCTGTCCCTCACGGAAGTCGGGGTAGCCATAATATTTTTGCAGGAGACCCTGCGCTTCTTCTAATGTAGGTGTTTGCACACTCATGTAAAGACTCCTTACTTATCACCGGTGTTCTTCCACCAGCTTGGTCCGATCCGATTCTGACATCCGAAAGCGGCATATACCGCATCCTTGACAACAAAATGGCGTTCTCATGACTTGTCCGTCAAGCAAACGCCGCTCCCTTTAGTTTAACGGCCCAGACCCGAATGAGCAACCGCGTTTTACTGTAAAACGATCTTTGGCAAATGTGTAACAGCGGTATATCCTGAGTGATCCGGAAAGAATGCAAGTAGAATCAGGTGTGAGTGAACATTTTAGGACAAATTAAAAAACAACCGCCTGCCCTTTTGGGGACAAGACAATTGTTTAGATTTAAAACACATTTGCTAATCTTTTAGCGCCTCAACTTCAGATTCAGTTAGACCACTCGTTTTGACAATGATAGAAACTTCAATGCCGAATGAAAGCATATTTTTAGCTATTTCAAAAGCCTTTCTTTTTTCACCTTCCACTAATCCCTTTTCCCTAGCCCATTCAATCATTGAGGCTTCATCGTGCAAATACTTTTGCCGCTCTTCATACAACGACGTGCTTCACGATCCAGACTCAGAAACTCTAGCGTATCCATCCCTTTCTTCAATGTAGGTTCATTCATTTACAGCACCCCACAATCCTCAAAAGTTCTCCCGCATATTCATACGATAGTACAATCCTCTCTTCTCCATCAACTGCTCATGTATTCCATCCTCGATAAGTCGACCTTCTTCCATCACAATGATGCGGGAACACTGACGAGCGACTTCCATACGATGAGTAACAATTAGTGCAGTTTTTCCTTCCATGAAACTTAGCAGATTACTCGTTACTTTTTGCTCCGTCTGGATATCCAGCGATGCCGTCGGTTCATCCAGAATATACAGATCTGATGACCGCATGAACATTCTAGCCAGCGCGAGCCGCTGCTGTTGCCCTCCGGACAAATTGGAGCCTTTCTCCTGTAAAGGAGCATAATATTGCCCCTCCTGCGTTTCAATAAATTCATGCAATACCGCTCGCTCTGCCGCAAGTCTTACCCCCGGTAAAGCAGCTTCTGCAGTTAGGCGAATATTCTCGTCGATTGTGCCTGAAAAAAAGTTCGGTACCTGCGGCATATACGTCAGAATGGATAGGTCATCCATTCCGATATATTGAGCAACCGGTTTATTATGAAGTAATACTCTCCCGCCTTTGGGTTCAATCAGCCCTGCACAGACTTGGCACAAGCTCGACTTGCCCGAACCACTGGTGCCAACCACAGCTACCATCTCCCCCTGCCTCACATTCAACGTAAACTCATCGAGGACGACACGACCACTGATTTCATTGATTACGCTAACCTGTTCAAGTCGAAGGATAGGTTCTGCAAGATCATCGGATTGTTGTATATTCCACTGTTCATTCAGCTTAATATCACCATTTGCTTCCCCCAACTTCAGCCATGTCGAGATTCGTCCAAATGCCCCTACACTCGCCTGCATTTGGCTCCACTGACTGGACAGCCCAAGTACAGGCCACACGACCAGCTCAAATAGCAGACTGCTGGCTACAACCGTACCTGGTGACAAACTGTCTCTAGCCGCTGACATAGCGATAAGGAACAAAGCAGCCAACTGGGCAAGACCGAATACGGCCATAGATACGTTATCTGACAGGCTCAAAGTCATTTGCAATTTCGCCTGACTCCGATTGAGTGATTCTTGTTGTGATCGAAAACGAGACAGAAACCAGTTGGATGCGTTATAGGCTTGAACCGATGGTATCCCCTCAACATACTGTTGAATTTGCTGCTGAGACTCCCCTTCTTTCCCTTCTACTTCATCAGACAGACGTACAATTCGCTGATCATATAGTCTGGCCGTCAACCAAATCGCTGCCGCACTCACCAATGCAACTACAGCGACCCATGGATCTGCTCGGTACAAATATCCAAGTGACAATACAATAATAAAGACAACCGTTACACCCTCCGCAATCGCCTCCACGACTTCTGCGCCATGTTTGGTGTCCTCTTTAATACGGAGCATGATATCTCCAGACTTTTGCCTTCGCACCCACACATACGGCATTCGGTTTAACAGCGTCAGCAGATTCATCGACATATCCCTGTATAGAGATTCTTTTAGCCACACAAGAACGTATCGATGCATCGCCAGTAAAACGATAAAACCTGTCAGGAGGCCTATGACGAGAATCGCTGTTTTGTTAAGTTGCTCCTGCCCTCCTTGATTAATGGAATCTACGAAGAATCCCTGGACAAAGGCAAGTCCCCAATCAAAGACGGCATCTGCTGCTATAAAAACAAGCAAGACAGCAACAGCAAGTCCATAAGGCTTCATGAAGCGAAAAATAACAGGCCATACATTCGCCAGAGTTGCCGATACCCTATGTTCATTGACTTGGACCTTTTCATCCACACGTTCCGTTTCCACATGTATGTTACTCATGGCGTTCCTCCACTTCCAGGACCTGCTCCTCAATATAGCTACGATACCCATTCGGGCGATCCAACAATTCATGATGTGATCCCGTATCCACAACGCGGCCTTCCCTCATATAGACCACCCGATCTGCCTTTTCGAGGAGAGGTACTCGGTGTGTAACTGCAATAATCGTCGTTTTTTTCTCCTCAGTAAGTTTGGTAAACATGGCATTTAATCGTTGTTCATTTATGGGGTCTTGTGAAGATGTGGGCTCATCCATCAACATGACATCTGGCTCCCTAAGAATTGCTCTTGCGATACTGATTCGCTGAAGTTCACCGCCAGACATCGAACTTCCTTGAGGCTCTAGAACCGTGCGGTATCCCGATGTTTGACGCATAATCGCATCATGCACCTGAGCAAGACATGCAGCGCCTACTATTTGTTCCGGCAAGAGCAACTCTTGACCAAAGGCGATGTTTTCTTCCACTGTACCTGTGAAAATAAAAACTTGCTGTGGTACGTAGACCTGACTATAGTCATTCATGCCTGAACTGTGTTCAGGTATAAATTGTACCGATCCACTCACAGGCATATGTACATCAGCTATACATTTTAGCAACGTGGATTTCCCACATCCGCTTGGTCCAGTGATGACAGTGAGCTTTCCCATCTCAGCCGTAAAGGTGGCATCGAATAGCATTGCTTTCTCCGCGTAGCTGAAGTACACATGCTGTATATGCAGACCTGCCATCGGGAGCTGTCCTTCGCGATCAGCAGCAGTTTTTTCTAAGTTCTCATATGTATCCCCGTTCATTGAACCAGACTCCGTATTCTTCAAGGACCGCTTCATCTCATTTGTCAGGGTTTTCTTTTTATCCAAATCCATCACTTCAAAAATTCTCGCCGCATGAGAAGCTGATCCGATAAAACCATTCCAGAGACTGGACATGGCCTCAATCGGACGAGTTAACTGACTGCTGGCAACCAGAAAAGCTGCCAATCCTCCCACATCCATATGTCCATTTAACACCTGAATCCCACCGAGATACAAAATCAAAATCATCCCGCCATAAGTTGACACTCGCCCAGCCGCTTCCGAAAGACGCTGCAAGACCGATACAGACATTGTTTGTCTGAATACCTGATTCATACGTTCCTCGTAACGTTCATATATGTAACCCTTCAGTCCGTAACTTCGGATCTCCACAGGAGCCTGAATCACTTCAGTTAGCAATGCATCCCTTGCCGCAGCATCTGAATTCAATTGATCATGTCGTCTTTGCAGGCGGCTGCCCAGACGCATTGTGACAACAGGATAGACCAAAGTGAATACAATGATCGCCAAAGACAACGGCAGATTCACCCAACTAAAGTATGCAAACGCGAGAATGAGTTGGATGATATTTTTTGCTAGCTCAATACCATGCTGGTTCAACCCATTTTGCGCTTCTTTAGCAGATGTCCAGACTCTCGCAGTCAAATCACCTGTATGATAACGAGTGAGTTCACGTGAAGCAGTGCTTCCCAGCGAGGACAGCAGCAGCATCTGTAAAGACAAGAGCGTCTTTTGTTGAAAGAGGGTTTCTATCCACGTCATGATTGCGGTAACGATGACTCTTAACGCAACAATGGAAACACCAATCACGAGCCCCGAGTAGATCAGGGAAAATTGAGATTCCGTGGCACCTTTGACCAGCCTTCGTATGGATTCCATATAACCCACTTCTATCAATGAGATTGCAAAGGCGGCGAAGAGCAAAAGGACGATGAACATCCGATATCTGCCCGTTAATGTCCATAAACGAGTTATCATACCTCGTGTGGTATAAGTTCTTTTTTCAGCAAACATGGATGCTTTCTCCAATCTTGTCATTAAATTAAGTACTTGGTTATGATATCATCGGATATAAGGAAAAAATGAACATTTCTTGCTCTAACTACTTGAATTGATAAGGGAGATTCATATGCAACACGATCAGCTACATACCTTTGATAAGTTATTTAACTACATAGAGGATCATATCCATGAAAAATTAACGCTAGATCATCTAGCATCAACCGCTCACATATCCAAATTCCATCTCCATCGGATGTTCAAACATATGAGCGGGCAACTGCCCGGAGAATATATTCGCTCACGCAAACTGGCCCGCAGTCTGGATCAGTTGGTCGATCAAAACTGGAAGATCATCGATATTAGCGGTCATTATTCTTTCGAGCATGAACAGTCCTACATACGCGCATTCAAACAGGCCTTTGGTATCACGCCTCTGCAATACCGCAAACAAGGAACTGGCGATCTCCAGCTTACCGCACGCTTGACTTCGTCTATGATTACGACGCTTCCGTATGGTTATATTTTCAAACCTACGTATGTACGGAAACCAGCCATGATGCTGGTTGGTGAACGTTCACAGATACGGTATATCGATAACGAGGAACATTATGAATCCAACGCAAAAGGCAA
Organism: Paenibacillus sp. OK060; assembly: GCF_900101205.1. Lineage (NCBI taxonomy): Bacteria > Bacillati > Bacillota > Bacilli > Caryophanales > Paenibacillaceae > Paenibacillus > Paenibacillus sp. OK060. The sequence goes on along the minus strand of NZ_FNFR01000004.1, from coordinate 688,596 downwards.
TAGCTTTTTTGAAAATCATTTCCACACCATACCCGATACGATGCATCCTAATGTATATATTGGGTTCACCAACGAGATTAATGATGACTACAGTACCTATCTGCCTTCCGTGCAAGTGACATGCCTCGACAATGCACCCGCAGAGTTGGATCAGATCGAGGTTCCGGCCAACCAGTATGCCGTATTCAAATACGTCTGTGATTTCCATCCCAGTCTAATCAACATTGATCATCTGGACAGTGTCTGGACGTTTATAGACGAGTACTGGCAGAGCCATTCAGGATATTCGAAGAGTGACTCGTATTATTTTGAAAGGATCGACGGCAGCCTCGCACAGGATCATTACGGGGAGATGGAAATTTATATTCCTGCGAAGCAAACTTCGCTTTAAAAAAAAGGGGGGATCAAAGCATATGGACCAGAATCCTCAAGCTACCAATTCATCGATGACAAAGCCACGCAAACTATGGATACGCCGACACCCGATATTCACTGCACTTTCAATATTGATTTTTGTGCTGTTCGCCGCGGTATTCCTCTATTTCTGGCTTCGCCCTTACTTCTCCACGTTTGATCGATCCGAACAAGGAGATCTGAGCTACTCCATGCCTTCAAGAAACGGAGAATATACCGCCGAGATTTACGGTGTGCCCTATGGTGGTGCGGCAGGTGGAGTCACAATCTGGGTGGATGTGAAAAAAACGAATGATCCGAATGATTCTATCGTAAAAAACATATATCGCGCCGAGTACCACGGACATGACCATCTGGAATGGAAAAGTGAAAATACCCTCCGAATCGAAAACTGGAATGAGTATGTAGATGAAACCATTACGCTAAACATCGATGAAGAAATCTATGACGGTTGGGGCTGGGCATGCCAAAGCCTGCGTACGAAGGGCCAGTACATTCGGTGTCTAGCACCCGAAAAATAAAAACACAAATAAGCAGCCCCGCTCGCCGACTCTCACGGCAAGCGGGGCTGCTCTTGTTCCACCTCTAGAAAGGATCAACACTACTCTTTCTCTTTCTCTTTCTCTTTCTCTTTCTCTTTCTCTTTCTCTTTCTCTTTCTCTTCCAAGCCGCTGTTCACCTTACTCAACACCGCTTCAAGCTTCAGCCGATTGGCGAGCAGGCCGGGGTCATTCGGCAGATACTCTCTTGCTTTGCTGTTATGCAGAAGCGCCTGCTCCCAGTTTCCCATGTGAGCGTAACAAAGGGATATCCTGGCGTGTGGTAGCCAAGTGCGGCATGCCGCAGGCACGGGACGTAGACCTGGATCGCGACTGCTGACATCGAGCGCTTGCATATACCAGTAGATGGCGGAGACTAGCTCCTGCCGCTCCTGGAAGCAGGCAGCGATGGCGCAGCAGAAGTCAGCATGCGGCAGGTCGAATTGAAATGATTGCAGCAGCGCACCCAGCTTTCGCCCCGGCTCGCCAAGCCGTTCATAACATTCCGCCAGCCGCGCGCAGGCGATGAGCCGATCCTCGCGATAGCCGCTCGGCTCCAGCAGCAGCTTCGCATACGCCCGAACCGCCGCCGCATAACGCCGGCGGTCATAACATTCGCCTGCATAATAGAACAGCAGGCGTCCCTGGGCTGCGCCCTCTTCGGCGATCCATTTGCGCAGAATGCGCACGTTTCGCGCCGAATGATGGCCCGCTTCGCGGCGGTGCGTGACGGCAATGTCTGCCGTAATGACACCGCTCTGTGGGAAGCCTAACTGCTCGTGCAGCCGGCCATGCCAGCGGCACCCCGCTTCCCGCTTAACGAGGCGCAACCGTCGGTCCGTCACGAGCGGACTTCCCTCCGGCCCCTCGGCCAGCGTATAGCCCAAGATCACAGCCGCCGTCTCACCGCCGGACGGCAGCTGCTGCTTCAACCTTTCAAGCTTCGCCCGTTCCGCGGGCAGCAGCACATCATCCGCATCCAGCCACAGGATATATTCCTGCGTGGCCTGGTCGAAAGAATAATTCCGCGCTGCAGCAAAATCGTCCTTCCACTCATACGTGTAGACCCGGTCGGTGTATTGCGCGGCTATCTCTTTCGTACGGTCAGATGAACCGGTATCTACAATAACGATCTCGTCCACGATGCCGGCGACCGAGTCGAGACAGCGAGCAAGCGTGCGTTGTTCGTTCTTCACAATCATACACAGACTGATGGTGATCACGGTTTAAGCCCCTTCCTGTCTTACGCGTATTGCAGTTTTTTTCTTCTCAGCCTTATCTGCTACCCTTCCCCAGTCTCCTGACGACGCAGACGTTTAACCTGCTCCACCGCATTGTCCAACGCCTTTTTGCGTTGATTCATCAGACGAAGGTGATTCTGTTCCACGGCGGCAAAATGTACATGATCCAGCTTCATCCACTCCGTCAGTTGGCTTGTGGTAGGTGAGACATGCAGCTGCGTTTCCCGCCGCCTGCGTGCCACGCAACATAGATATTTATGATGAATTTCCAGCTTCAATACTTCAAAATAAGGCATCAGGCACATCGCCAGGTTCCCGGCGTAGAATGTCTGCTTGTGATCGTAGAACGGATGATACCCGTAAGGAACTGTGACGACCAGCGTCCCTTTTTCATGCAAAAGGCGATGAATATTCATTAACAACGTTTCGGGATGGGCAAAATGCTCCAGCACTTCACCCAGCAGCACCGTATCGAACGGTGTTCTGCCTTTCCACTGGGTAATATCCAGCATACGAAAATCCACTTTATCCTGTACCGGCTTCGATTCCTTCGCCAGCTCTTGCTTGGCATACCGAATGCTCTCTTCTTCCAGATCAATCCCCGTTACCCGAAAGCCTTCCCGTGCCAGCAAAATGGAGGTGATGCCCTGGCTGCATCCAATATCCAGAATTCGTTTACCTGTCGCTTCCCGGCACATCCAGTGAATGCGGGTACGTGTGGCTTCATGCGATTCCTCCGAATTGATCTCGCCATAATAACGCTCACTTACCCGATCATGATTCGCCATGGCTGCCTCCTGACGTTTCCCTCAAGCTTTCAGGGCTCACATCCGGCCGAGTCGGCTGTCCAAGCACCACTATATTTCCACCGACACATCCGGCTGTGGCATTACGTGTATCGAAGATCAGCTTGGCATGATCCGCCATCTCCTGATAATCGAATCCCGTATGATCCGTCGTAATCATGACCAGATCAGCCCCGGCCCACAATGCTGGTGATGCTGGTTGAGCATGAGCAACCGTGCCATCATCCTTGCGGAACACAGGCACCATAGGATCGGTGAAGACCACGTCTGCCCCTGCTTCACGAAGCAGTCTATAGACATCCAGCGCTGGCGATTCACGCAAGTCGTCGATATCTTTTTTGTACGCCATACCCGCCAGCACAATTCGGGCTCCCTGCATCGATGAACCGTTCTGTTCGAGCAGCTCGGCGGCACGCTTGACGACTCTTTCCGGCATTTGCCGATTGGTCGCATCTGCAAGCGAAATGAATTGCAGTTCCGATCCCTGACGGCCAGCGGCCCAGGACAGATAGATCGGGTCAATTGGAATACAGTGTCCACCAATACCCGGACCCGGATAGAACGGCATATAACCGAACGGCTTGGTTGCCGCAGCGTCCAGCACCTCCCAGATGTTCACGCCCATTTGCTCACAGGCAGGTGTCAGTTCGTTCACGAGCGCGATGTTCACGCTGCGAAACGTATTTTCGAACAACTTTGCCGTCTCCGCCACTGTCGTTGAACTAACGGGAACGATTTCGTTCAGGAACGAACCGTAGAATGCTTTTCCATAAGACAGACAGGACGGCGTGGAGCCGCCAATAATCTTCGGTGTATTTTTCACCCCGTAATGCACACTTCCGGGATCTACCCGCTCTGGAGAATAACAGACATGGAACTGCTGTCCTACTTTCCACCCTTTCGCAGCTTCGATCGGATGCTTCACACGCTCTTCGGTGGTGCCAGGATATGTGGTACTTTCCAATATGACAAGGCTGCCCTCCTGAAGATAAGGCGTTATGCCATCCACCGCTGCAGCGATAAATGAAATGTCCGGCTGATGCTCGGCGGTCAAAGGCGTAGGCACACAGATAACTATGACATCGGCCTGCGCCACTGCTGTGAAATCCGTGCCTACCATGAACAACCCGGCCTGAGCAAGGGATTGCACCACCTTATCCTCAATGCCGATCACATACGATTTCCCGGCACGCAGCTTAGCCACCTTCGCACCATCGATGTCAATTCCGTGCACCTGATATCCAGCCTGCGCCATCTCCACCGCCATGGGTAACCCAACATACCCGAGACCAATGACGGCAGCTTTCAGGGAGCGGTTGTTTATGTTTTGAAGCGTGGTACGTTCCTGTGTTTCCTTATTTCCTTCGTGCTTGCTGCTCTCTACCATTCCTTCCACCTCCAAACGGTCCGCCTCCCTTCTATTAATCGATAAAGCCGCCTGCACGCAAAAATTGGGCAATCGCTGACCGGTTCATCATCGCGCTATCCGAACGATACTCGGAAAAGGTCACACGAGGCAGACCACTATACGGATCTGTCAGGCTTTTGTCCGGTTCTTGTGGCAAAATCACATAATATTGCTCGTCATATTTGTAGGTACGTGGTGCCTCGAATGGAGAAATGAGTACTTCATGCAATTTTTCGCCTGGACGAATCCCGGTTACTTTATAATCGTGAGCCGGACGACCTGCCTGTTCCAACATGACCGACGCCAGATCTGTCATCTTGCAGGATTTCATTTTCATCACAAACGTCTCACCGCCCACTGATGCCTCAGACGCCTTCAATAACAAATGGATGGCCTCCGTTCGCGTCAGGAAAAAGCGGGTCATGCCTTTGTCCGTAATGGTCAGGCTCTTGCCTTCATCAATCTGACGACGGAACAATGGAACAACGCTGCCGCTGGTTCCGAGCACATTCCCCCCACGAATACACACAAAACGGGTGGACTCGCTCAGTCCATTGGCACGAATCATCATCTTCTCACCCAGAGCCTTGGTCATACCATAAACGTTAATCGGATCTACCGCCTTGTCGGTGGACACGTCAATGACTTTGGCAACCTGCATACGAATCGCAGCGCGAATAATATTCTGCGTGCCGATGACGTTGGTCTTGAATGCTTCATCCGGCTGATCCTCGCATACCGGAACATGCTTCAGTGCAGCCAGATGGAAGAGAACATCCACCCCACGACAGGCTTCCTCCACAGCACGATAGTCGCGAATGTCCCCGATGACAAAACGCAAACGTGCATCATGACCGAAATCCCGTTGCATCGCAATCTGGGCGTACTCATTACGCGAGAGAATCCGAATCTCGGCTGGATTCTGCTCCAGCAGTACCTCGGTCAGTTTTTGTCCCCAGGAGCCTGTTCCTCCGGTGATCAGAATCGTTTGTCCTTTAATCATGGTTGAATCCCTCCTTGTTCAGATCATGAATTCGCGTAATACCGCAGCCATCTCTTCCCGGTTTAACCGATCTTTGGGCGGTACTTTTTTGATGGAAGTATTGCTGGAATGCACAATATTCACGTAATTGCGCGGAGCTAGCAGCTCATGCGGAAGCTCAATGACATTGCCATGTGTTCCTCGGCCCGGCAGCTTCACCCGGTATCCTGCTGCATACTCCGCCGTTTTATATAGGTAGACATAGAACTGCGGGGAACGATGGAACGCTGGTGCCATCTCATGATTCACGCTGTCCCACAGATATCCATTCTGATTAATGAGTGCCATCGTTCCGGGCTGCGGCTGCACATCATAGAGCTGTTGAACAAACGTCTTGTGATACAGATCATCCGAATCCAGTCGGGCAATATAGATATCCTCTGCTCCCTCGGCAAAAGCCAGAATGGCACGCACACTTTCGATATTTGTTCCAAAACGGATATTGGAAGGCATTGGCTCCTGTTCGGCCAGAATCTCTTGCATCAGTTCCCCGGATTCCTTGGACAGCTTCACCACGGTCAGGAAATCCTGATTCGTCTGGGCCTTAAGGCAATGCAAGGTGAATCTACGAAAAATACCCACCCGCCGCTCCAACCACTCTCTCGTCAGCCGCTGCGGGTCCATCCCATAATTGTTGAAGTTAATCTCAATAACCACTCTTCTGGACATACCCTTCCTCCTCATTCATTCTGTGATCTTCTTTCAATTCAGTCAGACTATTTTCATAGTCTTTGCAGCCCTTTCCACGCCAAAAACGGCCTCTGTCTGCTTGAAGCTGCCATACAGAAGCTCTAGTCAATCCAGCCGACTCTATAACGTATGAAAAAATAATAGAACCGGTCCGGACACTTGCACGTGTTCTTCCATAAATCAGCTTTTACATAAGCCCGCCAGCGCTCACCTGTACCGGAAGTAGATTGATATATACCCGAAGATGCGCCCTGCGGGTCGAACGCACAATACGTAGTCGAATCCGCAACATAGAATAGAGCAATTGAATTTTCAAAGGGGGCCTTATACCAGAATGAATGCAATCTATCTTGAAATGGATGGTGTGCTGGATCAACTTGAAGCCGCTGTGAGAGAGCAGCGTCCTTTCTCTCTGGTCCGTGTGGGCGATGGGGAGAATATCGTCATGTCCCAGGAAACGGTCTGGACCACGGAGCAGGTTCTGCAAGAGCGTTGGGCCATCAAGGCCAATCTGGGTCAAAAAGGACTGCGTCTACCCAATCTGCAGCTCCGGGATGAGGTAGCCGCTTCCTTACAACGGGCGAATATCGTAGGCGTTCTTCCACACGGGGACAGTACCATCAAAGCCCCGGAGCATCTCAAAAGACAGCTGACCGACACGGTGTTCGCGCATTTCGGCATTTCTCCGGCACTGACTTGCCATGCCTGTGTCAATCGGGAACTCGCGCAGGTGCCCCGCTTCTGGAGTATGCTCGCAGGCAAGCGAATACTGCTCGTTACCCGCGAGATTGAACAGCTGCGGGCCATGCTCGTTCAGGAGCCGTATCACCTGAATATTACAGCTGCGCTGCGGTTCGACAGCTGGGATCAGATGCAGGAAACACTGCAATGGATTCAAACGAATCAGGATACCTTCGATGTAGCTCTCTTCTCCTGTGGCGTAAACGCGGTTGTCCTTGCGGAGCGGACAGCGGCACTTGCGGGCAAAGTCGCCATCGACTTCGGCAAAGCCAACAACATCATTTTGAAAGGCCGCGCCAACTAGTTTGTAAAAGTGGATACTACAACAAAAAATCCCGGACTCCTTGGAGCCGGGATTTTTGTCTGTTCATCATAAGATGCCATATGATAACACTCTTCCTGTTGAACCTTCTGTTCACAGGAACCAATTGGTGGCTGCAATACCATAGAACACTTCGGGTCCGGTTCGTACCGATGTGGATACCCCTGAAATAAACGAGGTATACACACTTTCCAGTGCAGGCGGTGCGGACAGATCCTGTGCAGTGAACGAATGAAATTCAGCGCCACCGTTCTGACCTACTGTACCTTCGGCGCGATAGATTACAAAGAACGGATCGTAAACACTGCCCCGTACAAGTTCAACAACGAACGTATCCCCCACTTCTCCAGTAACGCCAACCGTGCCATTCAAGGTGATAATGGGGTTTGGGACACCAAGGGTCTGCAGACCAATGGAGCCAAACGCTTCCGGCGAAGGAGACAGGGACAAACCCGGCTGTCCTACGAATCCCGAGTTCATCGAACTTCTCATATCGAGAAACACACCCATGAGTAACACCTCCAATGCTATGGGATACGTTATTCTATGAATCTCGACTCTCTTTGGACTGGATGGGTAACAGATTCCATCCACCTATTTTTATTTGCCCTCGGTTAATGGTATATTGAACTGCATAACGAAATGAACGGATCGTATGCACACAAGCGGTACAGGCTGTTCAGAAGGAGATTACTATTTATGAATAAACGTAAACGCCCAACAGGCAATACATCGGCCAAGGGGAAAGCATCCGCAGGTTCGTCCACAGCACGGTCTGGTCGGTCCACTTTTACTTCCGCCAAATCATCAGGACCATCCGCATCACGCAATGCAGGAGCGGCGAAGAAGCCAGTAGCCGCCAAATCCTCCGCGGCTCCCAAGAAGGCCGGAGCACCCAAACCCAAAGCAGCCAAACGCTCGGGCAATTCCTATTATCGCAAGCAAGAACCACCACGCCCATACAAGGTTACTGAACCGGATGAGCTGCTCAACTTCTTGCTGAAGCACTTGAAGTCCGGCCGGAATGCGGTCAAATCCATTCTGGGTCGTGGTCAGGTTTCCGTTGATCAGAAAGTGGTGACCAAGTTTAATCTGGAGCTGACGCCAGGGCAAATCGTAACGATCAGCAAAGAAGGCGCAGTTGCCGCTCCTTCCCTGACGGGCATTAACATTTTGCATGAAGACGATGATATCATCGTCATTCGCAAGGAAGCCGGACTGCTATCCATTGCCGCTGACAAAAGTGATGATCTTACCGCTTATCGCCAGTTGACCGAGCATGTTCGCCGTACCGACGCGCTGAACCGAATATTTATTGTCCATCGTCTGGACCGCGACACTTCAGGTGTCATGATGTTTGCCAAGAGTGAAGAAGTGCAGCAGAAGCTGCAGGACAACTGGAAAGAGAATGTACAGGAACGTTTGTATATTGCCCTTGTGGAAGGCGCCGTTGCGAAAGAAGAGGGCACCATTTCCTCATGGTTGAAAGAAACCAAAACGCTCAAAATGTATTCTAGTTCTCGCCCGAATGATGGACAACATGCCATTACTCACTACAAACGTCTACAGTCGAACCGCGAGTTCTCCTTGCTGGAAGTCCGTCTGGAAACGGGACGCAAAAACCAGATTCGTGTGCATATGGAAGATCTGGGCCATCCCATCGCAGGCGACAAAAAATACGGTGCTCATACCAAAACACTGGGTCGCCTGGGACTGCATGCACGAGTTCTCTCGTTCATCCATCCAACGTCGGGTGAGTTGATGAGATTTGAGACCGACATTCCGAAACAGTTCCTCTATCCATTCCGTACGGATGCTCCACCAGCGAACTAACGGGATGATTCAAAGAACAGGCATTGCTGACTCAGCGATTTCAGCCGATTCTGGACAAGCCTCGGTGCCGGAACTGGCCGATGGACTGACCACGCCTGAAAGGAGGAAGCGATACTGAAAAACTTGCTGATTACCGGTTATCGCGCACATGAACTACAGATCTTTGGACAGAAGCATGAGGGAATTCCTTTCATCAAAAAGGCGATCTCCTCCCGTCTTACGCCCCTGGTCGAAGACGGGCTGGAATGGGTGCTGACACCGGGCCAATACGGTGTAGACCTGTGGGCCTGCGAAGTGGTGCTTGAGCTGAAAAAGACGTTCCCGGATCTGAAGCTGTCCATCATTACCGCTTTTCAGAATCCCGAGGAACAATGGAAGGAAGACAAACAGGAATATTATCGCTCCATTCTGCAAGGTGTGGACTATTATGGTGCGATTAGTCATCAGCCGTATATCGGCCCGTGGCAGTTTACTGCGCGGGATGACTTACTGCTGCGCAAAAGCGACGGTCTCCTGCTCGTGTATGATGAAGATGCCGGGGATGGAAGTCCCCGTTTTATTAAGGAAAAAGCGGTCAAAAAACAGCAGAATGAAGATTATACGATCATCAGCGTCACCTCAGAGGATATCCAATCGGTCGCCGAAGATGAACGGATGAACGATGTTGGGGATTATGAAGATTCTTCATTCTGATCTGCGCACGACTGGAGTAGCAAAGAATGACGTACATATGTTTTTTTTGGCGGTAGGTTGGGTATAAGTAGTAGTAAAACTGCGATTACCATGTCGTATGGGACAAAGGGGAACTGCAACCATGACATTAACGCCAGAGCAGCGCATTCAACTGCATGGATTCAACAACCTGACCAAGTCGCTGAGTTTCAATATGTACGATATCTGTTATACGAAAACCAAAGATGAGCGCGAAGCTTACATTGAATATATTGATGAACAATATAATGCGGCCCGGTTGAGCAAAATCCTGAACAACGTGTCTGACATTATCGGTGCCCATGTGCTGAATGTCGCCCAACAGGACTATGTTCCCCAGGGCGCAAGTGTGACGATGCTTGTCTCGGAAGGCCCCATTGTGGAGATCCCTGAAGAATCCTTCGATGAATCTCCAGGCCCTCTGCCCGATAATGTCGTCATGCAGCTCGACAAAAGCCATATTACCGTTCATACGTACCCCGAATTCCACCCGAGCGAAGGCATCAGTACGTTCCGGGCAGATATTGACGTCTCTACCTGCGGTGAAATCTCGCCGCTAAAGGCACTGAACTATCTGATCCACTCGTTCGATACGGATATCATGACGATGGATTACCGGGTACGTGGCTTTACACGGGATACGAGTGGACGCAAGCTGTTCATTGATCATGAGATCGGCTCAATCCAGAATTACATTCCGGATGAGATCAAGAGCAGCTTCGACATGATTGACGTGAACGTCTATCAGGAGAACATTTTTCACACCAAGTGTAAACTGAAAGAATTCGATCTCGATAATTATCTGTTTGGTTATACCAAAGATAAACTGAGCAAGGCCGAGCAACAGGAAATTACGGAGTGGTTGAAGCTGGAGATGGATGAGATTTATTATGGCAAAAACATCAATCGTCCTTCTTAATTGCTGATTCGTGAGGACTGATTCATACGGACTGGAACAAGGATAAGATGTCATAAAGGTAGGATTTCGTAATGAAACCTCCGCCATGCGCTTGTCCTTTTCTTTTGCCTAACTTGACAGGCAGCAGCTCATTTTTTTATGATGAAAGCAATTGCATTTTCCATTGAAGGAGACTGAGCCGTTGATTGAAACGAACACTTCCAGACGCAATGAATCTCTGTTACAAGCGCTGAACGCGCAGCACAAGGTTACCACTGAAAATATTGCCAATGCAGACACACCCAATTACAAAAAGAAATCGGTGGAGTTTGAGGAAGAACTTAGACGTATCATTGAGAATGGCAAAACAGATCAGCTCGATATGAAGCGGACTCATGAAAAACACTTTCCGGTCAGTAATCCCAATGACTCCATCGTAAACTACCGTATTGTCGAGAACAACGAAACATCCATGAATAATAACAACAATAACGTTGATATTGACAAGGAAATGGCGAACCTCTCGGAGAATCAGCTTATGTATAACTACATGGTTGATCGGGTCAGCGGGCACTACAAGAAAATGAAAAACCTGTTGCAGGATATGAAATAATGAATGGTAGAGCAGCCCTTTGGCTGCTTTTTGTTTTGTCTACATTCGGAAATACCCAGATGATCTATATTGAATTATATTGATCTATATTAAACGCATTTAGCGTCGCTTTTCTTTTCCTAATCAGGAGGATATGCTCCCCTACTTGTGCCCTTTTTCGGTATCCTCTCTGTTTCGTAGTATAATGAGATAAAATGTATGATTTCATATCCAATAAAAGAGGTGCAACATGGCTCCACGTCATTTAAATGCTTTTCAAGGCTCCAAAGTCCGGTTGGCCGCTCCTTGCCCAGAAGACTGCATGCGGCTCTCCCGCTTCACTGACAGTTATGATTACTTGCGTAATCTGGATACCGACATTGCTGTTCCGCTAACGCCGGATGAGACGGGGTCATCCGCAGTTCGCAGAGACAACGGCTTTGAATTTGCACTGCGTACACTGGAGGACAATCGGTTCATCGGATTCACGGCCCTCTACCGAATCGAATGGAATAACCGCTCTGCACGCCTGGCCATTGGCATTGGTGATGACAAAGATCGGGGTAAAGGATACGGCAGTGATGCTCTTGCCCTGATTATTCGTTATGGATTCCATGAATTGAATCTGAACCGGATTGCGCTGGAAGTGATTGAATACAATGAAGCTGCGAGGCGCGCCTATCTGAAAGCCGGATTTCGGGATGAAGGCCGTCAGCGCTCTGCCGTTCTACGGGATGGCACGCATTATGATCTGATCTCCATGAGTATCCTTGCAGAAGAATGGTCAACGCAGACAAAACTTCCGCTCGCGTTTCAGTCCACTCATGCCCAAGGAACTAAACAGAACGAAGATCACTCAGACTCACGATTGGTCGCTGCCGAAGGATCTGCGTTGTCCTTACTTAACACCAAAGGGACTGAGAACTCTCCTGTCCAACCTCGGATTGGTGTCGGAGCGGTCATCCTCAACGAACGTAATGAAGTCCTTTTGGTTTGGCGGAATCGTCAGCCTGAACAGTACACCTGGAGTATCCCTGGGGGCAAAGTCGACCCGTACGAATCCATTGAAACGACGGTCATTCGGGAGATTAAGGAAGAAGTCGATCTGGATATTGTCATCGACAAGCTGCTCTGCACCGCAGAGACGATCCGACCTGAAAAACAAGAACATTGGATTTCCGTCCTCTACTCAACTCGAGTTATTGGCGGCGTTGCTCGTAACCTCGAAGAAGGCGGAGCGATTGGTGAGATCGGTTGGTTCCCGCTGGATGATCTGCCATCGCCGCTTGCTAGTTTCGCGGTGCCTGGTCTGGAAGTTGCGAAGAAACTCCATCTTTATTCGGAAGATTGAAATCGGGAGAAACGAATCTCATTACGGTCAGACAAGTCATATGAAGCAAAACAACCGCCGAACTCCTCACTCTAACATTAGGGGAGCTTGGCGGTTGTTTTCAGTTTTCTGCGCAATTTCCTTCTTTGTGGTAGTCTCAGTACGTGTATACATAACTTTTTTTCCAAAATCAAGAACCGTTTGGCCCTTTGCACGGTCTAATACGCAACAACATCCATGAAAGGAGGAGCCATGTGACCCCTGCTCAACTGACCATCGCCGCACAAAAAGGGGATGCCGAGGCTTTTGCAGCCTTAATGGAGATGCATCAGAGCCGACTGTACCGGATCGCCTGTGCCTATCTGCACAACGAGGGCGATGCGCTGGAAGCGATACAGGAATGCACCTACAGAGCTTATCGAAAGCTCAAGAATTTAAAAGAACCCTCCTATTTCGCCACTTGGCTAATCCGCATTCTGCTGAACTACTGTGCAGACGAACGCAAACGCAAGAGCCGGTTCAGCCACGTTACCGAAATTCATGAACCCAGCAGCTGGGACCAGCCCGCAGACCCTGATCTGGCCGCAGCCGTCTCTGCGCTGGATCGGGATTGCAAACCAATTATTATTCTAAGCTATTTCGAAGGTTTCTCCTTAACAGAGGTCGCTGATATTCTAGAAGTCCCGACCGGAACCGTAAAATCCCGATTGCACCGGGCACTTAGGCAGCTCCGGGACCAACTTGAAACGAAAGGAGATGTAACATCATGAGCGATGAAATGAAGCCATTTGAAGCCATTGAGCAGCGTCTGAATGATCGTAAAACAGAATACGACGCCATGTCTGTACCGGATGCCGAAGCATATCAGGCTGTTCAGGCTGGAATTCGTCAGGCTGCGCGCAAGCGCAAGTCCCTGCTGCGCTGGTATATGAGCTCCATATCTGCAGCCGCAATCATCCTCGTGTTTACGGGATGTATCCGCGTCTCCCCCGCTTTTGCGTCCTTTGTGGAGCAACTGCCAGGCATGGAGGGCATCGTCAGTATGATTCGCCAGGACAAAGGGTTAATGATGGCTATCGATCAATCCCTCTTGCAGAAGGTTGGTGTGACCGATGAGCATGATGGAGCTTCGGTGACCGTGGACAGCATTATCACAGACGAGTCACGCATGGTCATTTTTTACACAATGAAAGGCATGAAAGATCTGGAGAAGAGTCGATATGACATCGATTTGCTTGATAGGGATGGAAAAAAGCTGCCTGTTGCGTTTAGCTACTTCTCTCCTACGCCGGCTTCAGAAAGTGGCATTTATGAGGATAAAATCGATGTCTCATTCACAGAGTCTTTACCGCCACAAGAACTGACCGTTGTATTTAAGGAACGAGGTCAGGAACCGAATAATAAGTGGAAGGTCACTTTCCCAGTGGATCGCAGCTTAACGAAAGGCATGAAAAAAATCATTCCCGTAAACCAAACAATGACCGTGGACGGGCAGCGTATTCATGTAAAACAGGCCGTTCTGTATCCCACTCGCCTTGTACTTGATATCGAATATGATCGGAACAACACCAAAAAAATCTTCGGAATTCGTGATTTGCAATTGGTAGATGAGCAAGGCCGAGCATGGCGAACGGATTCCTCCTCCATCGGAGGCTCTGGAAGTTCTGTCTTTTTCGAGAGCATGTACTTCTCCACTCCGAAAAAACTGACGCTGCAGGGGTCTGGTCTTTCAGCAGTGGATAAGGACGAACTGGTTATCAGCATCGATCCATCCTCAGGTGAAATACAAGGTGGCCCCTCGAGTTTGAAATTGCTGCAAAGCACGGTCCAGGGCAAAAATCTCATCCTCGAGTTTTCAATTGCAGACGCTCAAAATGCTACTTCAGGGCTATCATTTACCAATATCGAGGATAGCAAAGGAAACCCTTTCGACATTAATGAAGTAGGTTGGAGCCCTTCCGTCTTTGAAGCAAGAGTTGTCATTAAAAATGGAGCCGCAGCCAAAGGAAATCTGACAATGGAAATATACTCTTACCCTGATCAAATTCGTGCACCGTTCTCTATTGAAATCCCTGTGACTCCCTAAAGGAAATGTAACAGCCATAATCGCAAGCCACATGAAGTAGCCATGTACTATAATGAAAATATCAACCATCTAGAATTAAATCGATATGTTCACAAGAAAGGGTGTTTCCAAAATGAATAACCGTTCTATCCGTTACCCGCAACCACTCGCTTCGGGAAATACCATTGGCGTGGCTGCACCATCCAGCGGTGTAAGTGAATCCTTGCATCATTACCTTGAAGAGAGCAGGCACAACATGGAGCGCCTTGGTTTTAGTGTTCAGGAGAGCCCATTTCTACGGCATAACGCCAAATGTGTAAGTTCCTCCAAGGAAGATCGCGCTGCCGAGATCAATGCATTTTTCCGTGACCCTGAGATTCAGGCTATTATCCCTCCGTGGGGTGGAGAATTCCTTATGGATATCCTGCCCCTGCTGGATTGGGAAGCTTTGAAAACGTTGCCTCCCAAATGGGTTATGGGATATTCAGATATCAGCACCTTTTTATTCGCATACACCCTGATCACCGGAACGGCTTCGGCACATGGTACGAACTACGTGGATCTAAGGTCCAACGATCTCGATCCGGTGACCGCCCGCTGGATTGATGTATTACAGACAGGCCAGGGAGGCCAGATCACTCAGTCTTCCTCCACTCACTATCAATCGGAATGGAAACCGGAGTTGTCGACGTTCAATCTGGATACTCCTTCTCACTGGAAACAGCTAGGGCAGTCCGAAGGAGCAGACTCGCAAGTTACATTCTCAGGTCGGTTGATCGGCGGCTGCATGGATACGATCACCTGTCTGATTGGCACACCTTACGCACCAGTTGAAGCGTATCTTGATCAGTATTGTGCAGAAGAAGGAACGATCTGGTATCTGGAAAGCTGTGAGATGAATGCGGGTGATATCTACCGTCATCTGTGGCAGATGAGACAGGCAGGCTGGTTTGCAGGCGTAAAAGGCTTCATGTTCGGCCGACCTGCTGGTTATTCCGATACAGGAGATTTCAACTTCATCGATGCCCTGTCTTCGGCTCTCGGAGATATGGATGTTCCCGTACTGTATGATGTGGATCTTGGCCACATCCCGCCACAGTTAACTTTTGTGAATGGCGCACTGGGCAATGTGGCTTATGAGAATGGGCATGGAAGACTTGAGATGGCATTTGTGTGATCACCTTTTGTAGGCAGATGCATACCTTGAAGTAAGAAATTATTTTGAGGAAGGGTTGTGCATCATGTCTGAATCCACATCCACACCATCCGCACGGGTCGTATACCAAGCCAATCAACCAATGCTCCAATCCGTGCAAAGTGTGCGGAATATGCTTCATCATACAGCCCGGCAGCATGTAGGCAAGAATGTGCAAGTCCAGAATATCGATGGTCAGGTATGGGAAGGTGTCATTATCAGCGCAGATCGAGGAATACTGTATCTCCAGGTTACGCCGATGCATGGATATCCTGAGCCACGTGCCTTGTTTGGACCAACCATTCTGCCACTCGTGCTGTATGAGCTGTTGGTCATTACCCTGTTGATGTAGTTGTTTTTTGTCTCGATTGAGCCTAACCCAAGAAGCTTCACTCCCTTTGACCATCAGGCCGCGGGAGCGAAGCCTTTTTGGGTTTTAGGAGTTATCGGGTTATCAATTTGGTGTGAATGTATGCATTAATCTCTGCAACCTGAATGACTTCCTTTAGTTCGTGCGGTATGTTTCCTTGCTAACGTGTGAAATATGATACAATGGTGTCGGCACCAAGCCTTATCTCATATGAACGGAGCTTGATCCGGTTGGAATATATCCCTCATGATCCTCCACCCGTGCCTCAGTCTGAGACGGAGCTGGTTGGGACAAATCATACTGAACAATCCCGCGTGATTGCAATCTGTCTATTGGCAGGCAAAATCATGCTGCAAAGCGGCGGTGAGACCTATCGTGTGGAAGATACGATGAAACGCATGGCTGCCGCGCTGGGCCTTCCCCATTCGCACAGTTATGTTGTGCCCACAGGTATCTTCTTCTCGGTTGATGCAACCGAGCCTGCCAAGCTGATACGGATCTCTGAACGAACCACAGATTTGCACAAGGTATCCGAAGTGAATGCCGTTTCCCGGCGTATTGGACAAGGTGAATTGTCCGTTGAGGATGCCTATGCATTGTTACAACAAATTGAGGGACAGCCCTCCTCCTATTCTGCAGTTGTGCGGCTTACGGCGGCGGCATTATCCAGTGGGTGCTTTACCATTATGTTTGGTGGAGGCTGGGTCGACTTTCTCCCTGCGGTACTCTGCGGTGGTATTGGCTATGCAGCGGTCATTGCCTTCCATCGGCTGGTACTCGTGAAATTTTTTGCCGAGCTGACAGCTTCATTTGTCATCGGTCTGCTCGCCTTTTTGCTTGTGTATATGGGCGCGGGTCATGAACGGGACAAAATCATTATTGGCTCAGTCATGCCCCTGGTACCGGGACTGCTGATTACCAATGCTGTGCGTGACCTGATGGCCGGGCATCTTGTGTCCGGGTTATCCAAGGGAGCCGAGGCGTTTCTGACGGCTTTTGCGATCGGTACCGGCATTGCTGTTGTTTTTTCACTTTTTACGTAAGATGGAGGAGTTGCAGGTAATGCTTCATTTTATTGAACAGGCCCTGACCAGCTTTGTTGCCTCGGCCGCATTCGGTATTATTTTCAACGCTCCTCGGCGCATGCTGCTTCACGGTGGATTTGTCGGCATGATCGGCTGGATCATCTATATTGTGCTCGAATATGCTGCGGATGCTGTTCCTGCTACCCTGGCAGCGACCATCGCGGTAGGTGTCATCAGCCAGCTGTTCTCCCGCATGTTTCGCGCGCCCGTCATTATCTTTAGCGTGGCAGGTATCATTCCGCTCGTCCCCGGTGGACTGGCTTACAATGCGATGCGTAATTTTGTGCAAAATGATTACGGTGCAGCCATGGAGATGGCTGCCAAAGCACTCATGTTATCCGGTGCCATCGCGATCGGACTTGTATTGTCCGAGGTGTTGAACCAGATGATTCGTCGTATACCTGAATCATTGCGAGCAAAATCCTAACACAGCAGAAGAATATATTATCACTAAACTAAAACGATAAAGGCCTGTTGGAGACAGGGTAAACGCTGTCCTTCACGGGTCTTCTATATTTCCAACCAATGTTGAGCCGTTATCATCAAATTTTGCAGTGTTTTGTTTTCATCCTTGTATCCATTTGTGTGATAACTGTACAATCCATAAAAAAGAACTCCCCATGTCTGTTGGACAATCCTTGTCCATTGGTGTACGGTAAACCATTCTCTTTTATGGCAAAACACGCTTCATAACCGATGCAAATAAATCCGCCGCAACACCACTTCCGGATCTCATATAATGCTCTGCATCCGTACGATCAAATCCCATCCAGACTGCAGCCGTCAACTTGCTCGTATATCCTACAAACCAAAGATCCCTGTTAGCCTCCTTGCTTACACCAGGTAATGCAGCCTGCGTTGTTCCTGTCTTCCCCGCTACCTTATGCTGACTCAGCTGTGCCCGGCTACCTGTTCCTTGACTGACCACATCTTGGAGCATGCCGGTCATGGCCGTTGCCGTACTGTTGGAGATCACCTGTTTGTTCTCTGGCTTAAAAGCATAGATTGTCCGGCCGCGTGAATCCGTAATTTCACGAATCAGATGTGCCGTATTGAACTTGCCGTTATTAGCAAACACGGAATATGCCTGAGCCATTTTCAGTGGAGACACCCCTTCATGCAAACCACCCAAAGCGATCGACAGATTGAGATCCTCCCTGCCCAGTTCAATGCCCAATCGACCTGCAAATTGATGTGCGCGTCCCAGTCCTGTCTCATGCAGCAGCCATACGGCCGGAGCATTGATGGAATTTTCAATGGCTTGCGACATCGTAACTGTACCTCTGTAACGCCCACCCAAGTTGCTTGGTTGATAACTCCCATATTTCATGCGTTGATCAGGCAGCATGCTTTCTGGCTTAAACCGACCTGATTCCAATGCAGGTCCGTATGCAATAATAGGCTTAAATGCAGAGCCTGGTTGCCTTGCATCCGTGGTTGCCCGGTTAATGCCTCCTTTTACAGGGTCACGCCCGCCCATCATCGCTTTGACTTCACCGTTATGCTGGTCCAGTATGACCATACTCGCCTGCACTTGCTCATCCTCACGATCATCGGTGAACCGTGAAGATTCACGGAATGCTTGCTCCATCGCCAGCTGCGCTTGATCATCCAATCCCGTACGAATGGTCCAGCCTGCGGATTCAATCTCTGCTCCACTCTTGCCTGTGAGTCGGGAAGCCTCCTCGATTACCGCATCCAAGGCAGACACATAGGCAGGCACTGTTGATCCTGGAGCCGATGCAGATGTTAAATTAGGCGGGGTATAGTCCACACTTCGCGCTTCCTCCATCTGTTTCTTGGTAATGATTCCTTGCTCATGCATGAGTACAAGAACCACAGAACGCCTCTCTTTGGACAGGTCTTCCCGATCCACCGGATTGTATATGGAAGGTCCCTTCGGGATTCCGGCCAGCGTAGCCATTTGCCAGATCTCCAGCTGTCGTAGATCCTTAATCCCGAAGTAGCGCCATGCCGCGGCTTTAACCCCGTATTGCTGGCGTCCCATATAAATATGATTCAAATACAGCTCTAATAGCTCATCCTTGCTAAATCTCTTTTCCATCGCCATGGCAATCGACATTTCATTCACCTTGCGAACCAGCGTTTTATCTCCGTTCAAGTACAGATTTCTGGCTAGTTGCTGTGTAATCGAGCTGCCTCCCTGACTCAGGTTCATATGTAAAACATCCTGCACAACCGCCCTGCCAATCCCGATAAAATCCAGTCCATCATGATTATAGAAACGTCGATCTTCTGTAGCCAGAAACGCCTGCTTTAACAGATCGGGCATATCCATCAAATCGGCATACTCCGCATATCCCTTGGTTTGTACTTGTAATCTCGAAATTTCTGTTCCATCCGCATTGGTAATGATGGTGGAAGAGGCCACCGAAATGGCCTCAGGATGATTGCGAAGTACACCTTCGCCGTAAGTAACAATATAGATGTAGCCGACCGCTAGCAAAATAACGATGACTACAGAGGCATCAAATATGTGATAGATACCGCGCCTTATGCTGGATCTCAACATTCAGGCTCCCTAAATACAAGTGGATTGGAGCCTGATTGTTCCTGCGGCTTCATTTCCATAGAATCCAGGGCAAGCTCCAGCCTTAACGTCTGTTCATACGCCAACCTGACCCAGTGCTGAACCTCCGCTTCATCCCGGCAGCATCCTTCCATGATCGTATCCAGCGAAGAACGAACACCGTAGAGAGTCAGTTTAATCGGCAGGTCGGCACTTATGCGACCAGATTGTGATCCAACCAATTCTTCTTGAATACGTTGCTTATGGCTTCTCTCACTTTCTGACGCCATTTGTTGCCGGCTACTTTCATTGCCATACATATACATACTAGAACTGAACCATTCTTCGTCTCTCGGCTCTCGATCTGTCCACTCTTGGTCTGAACTGTTCAAGCGCTCCGATTGTATACGTATCGCAATGTCATTCAGATCCGCGGCAATCTGTCGCAGCTCTCCTCCGTTTAACACTTCAATCTGTGCTGGAATTCGGCCATTGGCCAGTTCATGAGTTCCACGACCAATCACCTTGAGGTCATCTGTAATCTTCTGGGATCGAATCCAAAAAAACAACGCAAACATACCCCCACCGATGAATATAACCAATGGCGTTGTACCGATATGGTTTATCACCCAGTACATAATGCGAGTTATTCCTGTTGTCTCCGATAGGATATGATGGTGGGCAAAACGTAACATGTGATAAACGACAAATAGGAGCGCTACGCTAAGTAACGCGCTTGCTCCGGAAATATATATGTAGCTCAATCTGACTGTACGTAATAATAATCTCATATTCGGTATCCTCCTCAATTTTGCAGTTCATGTGTACGATTGAGGTTAAGAATACCGAATATTTCTTAAGGAGGAAGTGGGTAACTTCTTATCATTTTCTTAATTCAGCATCTAGCATAGATGCTGAATCAAGCAAACTCTCTTATATAAGAAGAGGATTCTGCCAGGTTACCGTTCCTCTGTATCTCTGTTCATCGGAGGAGCAGTCACCGGAAAACGCGTAACAAAATCGGTCCGGCCCTGTTCACTGTATGCAGTGATACTCCCGCGATGTAATTCAATCATGGATTTGGCAATAGCCAGCCCCAGTCCGGTGCCGCCTGTGTCGCGAGAGCGGGATTTGTCCACCCGGTAGAATCGATCGAATAAGTGCGGCAAATCCTGCGCCGGAATGGGTTCACCATAATTGCTAATGCGCACCACAGCTTCTTCACCTTCAAGAGACAACGCAATCTCCATCACTTTACCCTGTGCCCCATAACGGATCGCGTTACTGAACAAGTTCTCATACGCACGAACAAGCTCGCCAGGAGCGGCCTGAATCCATAAAGGTTCTTGTCCACCAATGATCTTGTATGTCATGCCCGCTTCTTCCAGCATCGGAGCGAACTCCTCCGCAAGCTGCATCAGGAATGGATTCAGGTTCAAGGAAGTCAATGACAAGGGTAAGCTACCACCACTGACACGGGTATATTCGAACAAATCGTCGATCAGCTTCCTCAATGTTAAGGATTTCTCGTACGCAATACTCACGTAATAGCGCATCTCAATTTCATCCTGGTACCGATCCTTCTCTATGTATTCCAAAAATCCGAGAATGGAGGTCAGCGGCGTCCTCAAATCATGAGAAATGCCTGTAATCAATTCATTTTTGGCAGCAACTGCGCTGCGCTCCTCCTGCAATGACAGCTGCAATTGTTCAGCCATCTGATTAACACTGGCAGCCGCAACGCCAAATTCATCCGATGTCTTCACTTCGATCCGATGAGACAGCTCCCCTTTGGCAACTTCCTGAATTCCCGCCGTAATCTCGTCCAGAACCAGCATCACCCTGCGCGTGAACAGGAAAAAGAACAGCACAAAGCCAAGTATGCCAACCATAATCATTAATGGCACCGACCCAATATGGTTCACCAGCCACCTGATGCCCCTTGCAGGGATCGAATAATTAGGATAGGTCTGAGCCGCCAGAATGGAGTGTACAACTTTGCTGCCCCCATACAAAATAGCCGCCGTCAAAATGCCACTCAGCAGAAATGCGTAGATAAATTTCCACCGGACTGTGTTAATTAATTTTGAATTCATTTCGGAACTCCTTGCTCACGCTCTGTATCCAATTAACCTCATAGACGCACGTGCTTATTGTGGTTTGATCATCTTATAACCAACACCCCATACCGTCTGTATGAACTTGGGATGTTTGCTGTCGAGTTCGATTTTCTCACGAATCTTACGGATATGCACCATGACAGTGTTGTTGGACTCCATAAACTCCTCTTTCCAGACCTGCCTGTAGATCTGCTCCATACTCAGCACAGAGCCTTGATGGCGTGCCAGCAGCTCCAGAACGGCAAATTCACGGGGAGTCAAGCGAACAGGCTGCTCATCCACCCAGACCTCATGCGTATCGGTGTTGATGACCAGATCGTCAATCACCCACTCATGCTCCTTGCTTTCCCGGCCCTCATTGAAGGTATGGTACCTGCGAAGCTGTGACTTTGCCCGTGCCACAAGTTCAAGCGGGTTAAACGGCTTGGTCACATAATCATCAGCACCGATGCTCAGCCCTGTGATTTTATCCATATCCATGCTTTTGGCGGACAGCATAATGATCGGCATTTTCTGCTCTTCCCTAATTTTCATACATGCTTCAATTCCGTCCATATTCGGCATCATGACATCCAGAATGATCAGATCAATTGGCTCTTTCTTCAATTGCTCAAGCGCCTCGATCCCATCACTGGCTGTCAGAACCCGGTATCCTTCATTGCCAAAATAAATCTCCATCAGTTTAATAATATCCTGCTCATCATCCACAAGCAGAATGGTTGCTGGCTGTGCCACGGCATTATTCCTTTCCATTCCTTGAATCATTGCTTGATCAAAGTATACCACTAGGAAATGAATCTGCGAAAATCATCGCCCTCGGAAAGAAGCAAAAACGTTGGATTTCCGGTAAACTGAGTACCCTCCATAATGGAAACGATTATGGAAACCCGATGCAGCTTCTGAATAGGTTCCTCTCTCTCTCATCAGTAGTATTGTTTTCTTCCAT
This sequence comes from Paenibacillus sp. OK060, assembly GCF_900101205.1. NCBI lineage: Bacteria > Bacillati > Bacillota > Bacilli > Caryophanales > Paenibacillaceae > Paenibacillus > Paenibacillus sp. OK060. The sequence continues at coordinate 665,718 of NZ_FNFR01000004.1, read as the reverse complement.
TTCGCAATCTCTATTATTAACATATAGTATCGTCGATCTAATCCTTGCTTAACCGTTGCTTGTTCCGGATAACATGTTCTATGTATTCTATTAAATCTTGCTCTATATTTAGGCAGAACCTCACATTATGGACCTGGATCTATCTATTCAAACAACGCTACTTTGGGCTCTATACCAGTCAGTGTCAGCATCGTATGCAATTGACCCCTGTGGTGATACACATGTCCCATGATCTCAAGCAGCCACTCCAGACGACTGTACGAAGCTCCCCAATAGGAGTCAGTCACCTGTAATAATTCCTCTGTATTAAACTGTCTATATCGATGATAGAGGTACATCTGATTCGCAATCAGCGCTTCTTTGATCTCACTCAGTGAATTCGGCTGATTTTCCTCGTAAAACAAAGCCATTTCTTCTTCGGAAGCTCCCTCCGAAATATGTACATCTGCACGACAAATGACGGATAGATGAGAAAGCAATTCTCCGACCGGCCGTTTGCCCTCAATCGGAGTCAAAGCCAAGTCTTGCTCCGACAGTTGGTCACATAAATGGATTAATGATGTCACTGCCACATCAATATGTTTAAATGCAGACTGAATCAACAGAAACACTCCCTTTTTATCCCATTATATAGAACGTATGATCGCTAATCAACCATAAATTCCCCCTTTATATATAAACCAGCTTTGATCGAAAACCAACAATAATGAACAAAAAAAAGTCCCTCCTCCCCCATATAGACGGAATTTGGGACATTTTGTTGCTCCGATGATAACAAACATGAACTCAACTTGAATATAACGAACAATACGTTTGATCGAATCGTCCTGCGAACAAGTCAGCCTTACGAACGAAAAATTGCAACTCCCCACAATCCCACCATTGAAAACCGATAGCGTCATGCGTATCAATTTTTAATAGAAGCAAGGTATCCGCAAGCTCTTGTTGTGTCCGTTTCTCATCCCCGCCATAATGTTCAGTCAGCTTCCTCTCACACGCCTGCTCGTCATAAGTATACTCTTCACCAAGTACGATCTGTAACAGCGCCTGGTGTTCGGCATCCGGATGCTGACCGTCAGGGTATCCAAACATGCCACCCCAGTTCTGCGTACTCGGATGATTCCAGCTGGACTCAAATTCCAGGTATCGGTCATATAGACCTTCCTCCCCTTCGACAGCTACCGTTCCACCAGACAGCGGGGCGGCGATTGCATTCAGAGCCAGAGAATCAATGTATGCATATGTAGGAAACTCGAGATTAGGCAGCACTGTTACCGAATGTGCTACAAAATCGTCCTTACCCAGCGCGGTTTCGCCATCAGGCTCTCGCCTTATCAGGTTATGAGCGTCCGGCTCGTAAATCACACGATGCTCAATATGATAAGCCGGTTCATCCACACCAATGAAGAAGTATAACATGCCCCGTTCGGGCAAACTCCCGCGCCCATCATTAGGCGTATATGGCGTCAAATCCACGAGATTCAACTGGGCCAGGAACGTCATGGGCACCCCGTCCTGTGTCAAAGGCCATTTCATGTTGCTCGGCAGATCCGGATTTCCACCTACACGTGAATTTCCTGTTCTGCGATACTCATCGATTGTCGATACATCAAGGCGAATTCCCCAACGGCTTGAAGATAACAGCAGATCGGCAGCATTACCCAATCCATACTCCTCAAGAGTTTTCCGGGCTTTTCTGGTCAGACGTTCACATTGTTCAGGTTTAATCATACAGATCCTCCCCTTCTGACAATACATCTATGGTGAGACATATTCAGGTTCACACCTGTATATTCTTCCGCTGAGTCTTCTTTCCCTGCTTCTTGCAAAAAAAGAGACTGACATCCGGTGTCAGTCTGCTTCCTTATTATCCAGTCGGTTCATTCTTAACGATCCCGATTCGGTGAATCATTCTGGAAAGCACGAATATGCTCCTCGCCATCCAAAAATTCATGGGACTGGTGTGCAGCCATTACACCATGATAACTAATATCCAGACCCAAATCTTCCTCTTCTTCCGTGGAACGGACAGGAACGATCTTGCCAATCAGTTTCAGACCAATCCAGGTCATGACAAATCCCCAGACGACCAAAGCCGTGAGGCCGAGCGCCTGAACACCCAGCAGCCTCCAGCCACCTCCCATGAACAAGCCACCATCGGTTGCAAACAAACCCACGGCAATCGTTCCCCACATTCCGGATACAGCATGAACAGGGAACGCACCCACTGGGTCATCAATCTGCCTGCGGTCCAGCCAATTCGTTGCAGCCATCATGAGTAATCCAGATACCGCCCCGATGAATATCGCAGCTACATCACCGACAAAAGCACACCCCGCCGTAATACCGACCAGACCGGCCAGCGAGCCATTAATGACCGATGGTGCGTCTGAACGATTGAATCGGAACAAGGTGTAGAGCAGTGTAGCCGCACCGCCCGAAGCAGCAGATAACATCGTAACGATGGCAATGTGACCGATCCTTACATCAGTCGCACTGAGCGTACTTCCTGCATTGAAGCCAAACCAGCCGAACCACAGCAGAAATGCACCTACAGATGCCAGCGGCAGATTGCTCGGAAGCGCAATGGCACTCACGCCAAGCGGTGTGTATTTGCCTTTACGCGGCCCAATAATAATCGCTGCAGCCAGTGCAGAGAACCCCCCCAACGCGTGAATGACTGCGGAACCGGCGAAATCCTGCATCCCCAGCTTGCTGAGCCAACCGCCGCCCCATGCCCAGTGTCCACCAATCGGATAAATAATGGCCGTCATCAATATGATGTACAGCAGATAGGCACGAAAGTTAATCCGCTCAGCAACAGCCCCCGATACGATGGAAATAACAGCAATGGTAAATGCGGCCTGGAACAGCCAGAATGTTTCCAATGAAACGGGTACATCCAGGTGAGACAAGTCTCCATTGAGGAAAAATCCGGTTATGCCTACAAAACCTCCGGCATCAGAGCCATACATCAAGCCAAATCCGATGCCATAGAAAAGCAACGTTCCAATCGTAATGTCAGCGAAAACCTTCATAATAATATTTACGCTATTTTTATAACGTACAAAGCCAGCCTCCAGCAGCGCAAATCCGCCCTCCATCAACAAAATCATGGCTGCACTCAGTACGACCCAGACCGTATCCATCCCGGAGCTTAACGTCTCCAAAGTCATGCTTATACATCCTCCGTTTCCCTAAGCTGTCTAATCTCCCGGATCGTTTCGGGCGTAAGCTCGATTTCATCCCGTTCGATGCTGTCCGGATGCTTGATTCGTTCAGCAATGCGGTCCAGTTCTCGTATCCGCCGCCGGATTTGTTCCATTTTGCGAAAACGCTCCTTCACCTGGACCATATATTCCACCGCCTGGTGATGGGATGCAGGGCGGCCTGCGAACCATTTGCGTACAGTCGACAAGGATTGATAAGCCACTTCTTCCGCACGTTTTTTTTGTTCGAATTGTTCAATTTTATGTTTAAGCGTTTCGATCTCATTTTCTTTTTTGACCTTGAGCTGTTGGATAAGGTACAATAAATCGGACGATGATATTTGCAATGCTGTATGGTGATACACCTCGTCAATTACTAACATATCATGTCAGGACTCCTTACATATCAAGTTACTTGTTATCGATTATAGAGTCCAGCACTACTTAGCGTCAATCCTTTTTTGGCGATGGCATGATTTCATATGACCCATTTATAAAAAAAGCTTCATTCTCATGCACAAAACTTCAACTAACAAAGTAATTCAAACACATCTTCGCATTCACCTTTCATATCCTCTATGATGTGTATTAAGCATCCACATTTTAGGCACTGCACTTACACAAGCTGACATCATAGAACTCATTTAAAGGAGAGGATCGCACGATGTTCACTCGTAATGACGACATTCGGAGCCAAATCTGGGAAGCCGTCTCTGGACTCAATGAAGAGCAATTGAACCTCCAACCCACACCTGACCACTGGAGTATTATGCAAGTTCTCCGTCACCTGAATTTGATGGAAAACATCATTGTGAAGCAAGCCCGCACCGCGCTAATGAAGGAACAGACCGTTTCTGTAGACAAAAAACCATATGAGCTTACGCTGGATCGCAGCCGCTCTGTCAACGCCCCGTCTCATCTCCAGCCTCCTGCGGAACCAGAAACGCTGGCGAATGTACGCCACGACCTGGAAGACTCCCATCAAGCGTTGATGCATGTCGCACAAGATCATGAGGCTGAACTGCTGCGAAGCAAGTCCTTTCTTCACCCGGTTTTCGGTGAGATGGATCTGGCTCAGTGGGTCGATTTTGCAAGCTATCATGAAGAGCGTCATCTGGCACAGATTCAGGATATTAAACAAAGGCTTGGCGTGTCGCACACCTAAGTCATCCCATATTTACTCGATGTAAGCAAAAATAACCTCCAATCCACGCATTGTGGATCTGGAGGTTTTCATTTATTTTGAAACATGCTATATTTTTTTGCCCAAAATCGCCAAATCCCGGTTGACACCATCCAGCACAGCCACTTCAGGGTAATAGCCCCACTGTTCAAAGCCATGCTTGCGTAATAACCCCAGACTCGGTTCATTATGTCCAAACACAAATCCCAGAATCGTCTTGATTCCAAGCGCAGGACAAGCGTCAAAAATGGTGTTCAGCAAACGTCCGCCAGCCCCAATTCCCCGGCACTGCTGATCCACATACACACTGACTTCCACCGTCCCATTGTACGCAGGTCGTCCATAAAATGAACCCAGGCTAGCCCAGGCTACAACCTGTCCCTCAAGTCTCATCACCCAGAGTGGGCGATGATCGGAAGAATGCTCCTCAAACCACGGAATACGTTGCTCGACGGTCACCGGCTCCAAATCCGCCGTCACCATTCGGCTCTCAATCGTAGAATTATAGATCTCCACAATCCTTGGTAAGTCCTCACGACTCGCATACTCAATCTGTACACTATCCAGCTTCATGTCTACTCCTCCATCATCCAGATCGATTCTATCTTATGACGGTATTATAACGGAGGAATGAAGTCGACGTCATCCCCCAACATTCAGCTCAAATCCATATTTACTCAGACAACCCTTGAATCGTGTTACCCCGGGTTAACTGCTGGCTCTGATCCGCCCAACGAATGTTAACAGAACGGGAAGTGAATAGATCCGGGCCGTCCGATACCTGGAAGTGCAGATGAGCTTCACTGGAATTACCTGAGTTACCCAGCTCTCCAATGAGGTCTCCCTGCTTGACTTTATCCCCTTTTTTGACGGCCACACTGCCTTCCTTAATGTGCCCGGTGATGCTGTATTCTCCGTTTCCATGGTCAATGAGCACATTATTACCCGCTGGTTCTTCCGGGTTCATAACACCTGGTATATTATCTGGAATATCATTCTTGATATCGACTACGGTTCCGTCCGCAGCTGCATAGAGCGGCTCACCAAAAGCGTAGTAGTTTTCGTTCACCTTTGCATCTCCGTTGTAACTGAAAGCTGCTTTGGTGCGAATGATATCTAGCGCATAGCGCTGTGTTTCATGCTCGTAATGATAGTTCGACATCACATCATTGCCTCCCCAGAACACATACCATTCACCCTTCATTGGGAATTGAAATTCTGTTTTGGTGAATGTTTGATCCGTATCTTCATGGGGTTCCAGTGGTTGGATTAACAGACCTTCAATTTGATTGGCTTCGGTAAAATAAGCTTGAATGCCTTTGGTACCTGTTTGATCCTTCCAGGCGAACTCAGTTAAATCGTTCACTTTGGCATCCACCACTAGATCAAAGGAAGTTACGCCCTCAAGAAATTGGTCCGCAGACGTTGTAAACTGTTCAAGCGTTAGTGCTTCCTTCAACTCGGGACTCATCTGACTGTAAATGGCATCCTTGGAACCGTTCATTAACGTATCAATGAAATTGTCGGGTGTAATGATGGCGCTCACCTCTGTACCTGAATTCTCTGCCTGACGGGTACTCTCACTCGCTTCATTGGTATTTGTCGTCTGTTCCTTGGACTGCTGCTCCGCCTGATCGGATGTAATCGAGCTACTGTTACCGCAGGCAGACAACATCACGCAGGCGCCAAGGGTAATGGCAATCAACTTCCAGCTCTTTTTGCTCTGTAACTTCTCATGTGCAGCATAACCAGATTTCGGAAGAATTTCCCCGCCATTTAAGTGATTCGCACGAATTTTAGATCCTTCTTTTAAACTGTTCATTCTCTACATCCCTTCTGTGTTCGTTATACTTTCCAGTTAAGTGTACAGAATGAATCTTATCCTTCGTCTAACCCATCCTTACATGTAGTTAAACTGTGGCGTCTGCTATGGCTTCATAATTAAGATTCCGTTAAGATAGCTCACACACTACATAGTCCTTTCGGATGGTATGATTAGCAATAAACAAACAGGAAGCCCTAGGAGGTCATTTCACATCATGGATCACGTCTCCATACTGCTAGTTGATGATGAACAAGCCATTTTACATATGCTCAAAACCGTCCTGCTCAAAGAGCAATTTGTAGACATCGACACCGTTACCACTGGAGAAGAGGCGATTACCGCCTGCGAAAATAAAACCTATCACTGCATCGTGCTGGACATCATGCTGCCCGGCAAAAGCGGACTGGAGATCTGTCCCTTCCTGCGGCAGGTGACCGATGCACCGATTCTTTTTCTGACCGCCAAAACAACGGATTATGACAAGTTAACCGGATTCGCCGTTGGCGGCGATGATTATGTCGTTAAACCCTTTAATCCACTGGAAGTGGTCGCCCGGATCAAATCACTGCTGAAACGTTATTTACCTACCAAAATGGCGGCGACTACAACGGCGTCTCCACCCTCTTCTGACGTAACTTCGTCATCTCCTGCCGTGCAGGAAGGGGTATATGATTTTGGTCGTTTTCAAGTATTTGAACACGCCGGTGAGCTTCAGGTTGAAGGACAGCCGGTAAACTGTCCGGCTCTTGTCTATCAGCTGCTGCTCTTTTTCTGCAAGCATCCCAATCGTATTTTCACCAAATCGGAATTGTATGAACGCGTATGGGGTTCGGAAGCCATCAGCGATGACAACACCGTTATGGTTCATATTCACCGTATCCGTGAGCGGATTGAAGCCGATCCCTCTAACCCTGCCTTTCTCGTCAACGTCCGGGGGCTGGGATACAAACTCATTTTGCCTAACCAAGTGTCACGCGCATGAGTATTCGTCGCAGGTTAATGACCCGATTTATCGTTATGCTTGCTGGCGCAGTAGTCCTTATCATCCTGTTGGGTTCTGCAGCCACCTATTGGGTTGTTCAAAAGGTAAATGAAGTAAGCCTGGTGGATGACTTCGCTACCAGTGGTCTTGACCAACTGATTAATACCGCAGAAATCATGCCCGATGGGACGGTCCGCTATGATCCCAGGCTGCTGAAGCAGGTCGAGAAAAATCAGGGATGGCTTCAGGTTGTGGATGAAAAAGGCTACGTCATTGATGATTTTGATACACCGGATGACGTTCCGAAGCAATACAAGCCTGGAGAGTTGATCGCATACTGGGAAGCAAAAAAACCGTTCCCGTACCAGATCGTCATGCTGATTCGGGAGAAAAACGGCGAGATGTTCACCTTGCTGTATGGCGAACGCAATCAGACCAAATCCTTACTCGATCAAGCCCGTGAGGACAGTCATTACACCAATGGAGAGCTTATACTTCTCCCCAAACAAGAAGATGCCATCCGTTCCAAAGGTGCCTATCTGCAAATTTTGGATGCCTACGGTCAAGAGCTGGCTTCTTATAATAAACCTGCCATGGGCGTCCCTAGCAGTTACAACATACAGGAACTGGCTTTGCGTATTCGTTATCCCAATCGATATGGAGTATCAATCGCAACCTTTTACGATGTACAGAATGGCACAACCTGGATGCTCAGTATACCTGTCGATCCAACTGCTACAGGGGAAGAAAATCCCTATAACTTCATTTTGACCCCTGTGCTCATTGTGCTGATCCTATCCGTTGTCATTTTGCTAATTCTGCTGGCCCTATGGTACGCTAATCGTTTCGGTTCCCCCATGCTGCATATGCTCCAATGGCTCCAACGACTGGAACAAGGACATTATGAAGAACCCAAAGGCATTGGCGGCATACCTCGCAGTCAGCGACGAAATGGCAAATGGAAACGGAAATACCACGTGTATGCCGAAGTGCTTCGCTCCATGCAGGCATTATCCGCAACATTGAAACAAGACGAAGAGCTCCGTAAACAGACCGAATCTCTGCGTGAGGAATGGATCGCTGGAATAACGCATGATCTCAAGACACCGCTATCCTCCATCCAGGGATACGCCCATATGCTTGAAGCACAGAAATATAGCTGGTCCCCGGAAGAAGTGCGGGAATTCGCGGGCATTATGCTGGACAAATCCACGTATATGGACCGACTTGTGAATGATCTTGCCATGACGTACCGATTGCGAAGCGGTGGATACCAGCCACCCGTGGAAGAAACTGACGTAAATACGCTACTGCATGATCTCGTCCAGCGTGCAGAACGCAACCCGGTATATGGCGTGGGACGTATTGTGTTCCTCCCTGCGAAAGTTTCGGTATACGGCCATGTGCATATTCCTTCGTTTGAACGCATTGTGGATAATCTGACCGCTAATGCCCTTCTGCATAATCCAGCGGAGTCAACTCTGACCGTTAGTGTGCATCCGGGTAAGCAGACAGGTGAGTTCAGTGTTCATTTTGCCGATGACGGTCAAGGAATGGACCCGGAACTGGTCTGGAGGCTGTTTGAACGATATTACCGAGGGACCGATACAGGTACGTCCGATGTCGGATCAGGCCTTGGCATGGCGGTTACGAAAGGGTTAATTGAAGCGATGAAGGGTCGTATTGAAGTGCAATCGACTTCTGGTGAAGGTACTGTCATTCGATTAATATGGGATGGACAATCAGAACATGGGTAAAAAACATTCCGCTTGACCTTTTCATTTTCAATCTATATAATCGACACTCAATAACACCTGTTCCAATATATTGATATGGACTTCAACGATATTAAGATCAATTCAATCGATATCGATTTTGCATATTTGGCGATGACCAGAGACAAGATTCCGTTTGCGTGCTGCCCAGAGAGAGAAGGGATTGGTGAAACCTTCTTCAGCGAACGGACCGGAATTACCCCTCTGCAGCCGTGACCTCGAACTTCAGCTTTTCGGTCTTCTTCATGAATTCCCGACAAAGCTGTCAGTAGAGTTCACCGCCTGATCCCCGATAACGGATTCCAATGAGGGTTATGATGTTCTTGCTTGCGGCGGCTGGTCGTGTTCAGGAGCATTCATAACCAAATTAGGGTGGAACCACGAGCTGAGCGCACTCGTCCCTTTTCCGGGACGGGTGTTTTTTGCGCTTCAAATTTGAATATTGGAGAGTGGTTCACATGAGTAATCTGAATAAAAACAGCCAATCCAGCAACCAATCGAAGAATGATCAACAGCAACCCGGGCATCCGATTGAAATTCGCCTGCAAGGCGGAGCTGTACGTTCTTACAACGCAGGCATCACTGTAGGAGCGGTCGCCTCATCCATCAGCACAAGTCTGGGCAAACAAGCCATCGGCGGAATCGTAAATGGTAAGAATGTCGATCTCGACTGGGAGCTTGAGCAAGATTGCGAACTCGTCATCGTTACTTTAGACAGCGCGGAAGGTCTGTATCGTTACCGACACAGCACAGCTCATGTACTCGCGCAGGCTCTCAAACGCATCTACGGTGCGGAACAAGTGAAGCTGGGCATCGGACCTGTCATTGAAGATGGATTCTATTACGATGTCGATCTGGAGCATGCTCTATCAATCAGTGATTTGGCTGCCATTGAGCAAGAAATGAACAAAATCATAAAAGAAAATGAAAAGATTAGCCGCCGGGTAGTTAGCCGGGAGGACGCACTTCGCATCTTTGGAGAGATTCAGGACCCGTATAAGCTTGAACTCATTCAGGATTTACCAGAGGACGCTGAGCTTTCGATTTATGACCAAGGAGAATTTTTCGACCTCTGTCGAGGCCCACATCTTCCGTCCACTGGTCGGATCAAAGCATTCAAACTGCTGAATGTGGCTGGTGCATACTGGCGCGGCAACTCGGATAATAAAATGCTGCAACGCATCTACGGCACTGCTTTCCCGAGCAAAGCCCAATTGGATGAACATCTGCACATGCTGGAAGAAGCGAAAAAACGGGATCACCGCAAACTGGGCAAAGAGCTTGAATTGTTCATGTTCTCCGAAGAAGCACCCGGTATGCCGTTCTATCTGCCCAAAGGCATGACTGTGCGTACAGAACTGGAGCAATTCTCCCGTGAATTGCAACTACAGGAAGGCTATCAGGAAGTTCGCACTCCCCTCATGATGAACAACCGTCTGTGGGAGCAATCCGGTCACTGGGAGCATTACAAGGACAATATGTATTTCTCGGAAGTGGACGATGCCACTTTTGCCCTGAAACCAATGAACTGCCCGGGACACATGCTGATTTTTAAAAATACACTCCATTCCTATCGTGAGCTGCCGATTCGTATGATGGAATTCGGTCAGGTCCACCGCCATGAATTCTCAGGCGCTCTGAACGGCATGATGCGGGTGCGGACTTTCTGTCAGGATGATGCCCATCTCTATGTGATGCCAGAGCAGATCGAGGAAGAGATCAACCAGGCGATCTCATTGATCGGACGCATGTACGACATCTTTGGATTCGAATACAACATTGAGTTGTCCACTCGTCCGGACGATTCCATGGGATCGGAAGAGCTGTGGGATCAAGCGGAAAGCGCATTGCAAAATGTACTCGATCGGCGCAGTGTGAAATACCGCATTAACGAGGGTGATGGTGCCTTTTATGGTCCGAAAATTGACTTCCACATTCTCGATGCACTGAAGCGCAGCTGGCAGTGTGGAACAATTCAACTCGATTTCCAAATGCCCGAGAAGTTCGATCTCACTTATATTGGCGAAGATAGCCTGAAACACCGTCCTGTCGTGATCCACCGTGCCATCTATGGTTCAATTGATCGTTTCATCGGCATCCTGACTGAACATTATGCAGGTGCGTTTCCACTCTGGCTCGCGCCCGTGCAAGTGAAGCTGCTGCCAGTGTCAGATCATTACGCAGATTATGCGCTTCAAGTTCAGAGCCAGCTGCGGGCTGCCGGTATTCGGGTAGAAACAGACTTGCGCAGTGAGAAGCTCGGCTACAAAATCCGTGAAGCTCAGATGGAAAAAGTGCCTTACTCGCTCGTGCTCGGGGAAAATGAGAAAAATGCCTCATCCGCCTCTGTCCGTGCATACGGTCAGGGCGATCAAGGCATTCAGCGCATTGAAGCATTTATGGAGCTGATTCAGCAAGCTGTGAAGGCCAAAGCCTAAGCGCTCAATCAGGAATCGGCTGGAACTTAACGTTAGAGGCAGCCCATTAATACGGAAAACGGCTGCCTCTAATTATGTGGAAACAAGTAAGCCGCATCTGCCGCTTCAAACAATCAGTAGTTACAATTTCTCTTCGGGTCTAAGTCCAACTTGCTCTTCACTCCATGTCCAGAAACGCTCAGCATCTGCCGCATCCAGCGCATGGGCTTTCAGTTCCTGGTCCTTTTGTTGATAAAAGTAACGCCCGGTTACCCCGGCGACTTCAGGGCTTGTGGCGAGATAGATGGCCGTTTGTGCCCCTTCTTCAGGTGAAAGGAAAAACGGTAGTTTGCCCACCAAAGCCATAATGCGTGTGCCAAAACCGGTATTGCGGTCTACGCCAATACTTGTACCCACCGCACCGGGATGAAGGCAGTTGACCGTGATTCGGGTATCCGCTAATTTGCGGGCCAGAACACGGGTGAACAACACGTTAGCCAGCTTCGATTGAGCGTAACTTTTGATTGGATTGTAACTTTTGTGCAGATGGGGATCTTCGAAATGGATTTTCCCGGCTTTGTAGGCACCAGACGAAACATTCACTATACGCCCCTGCTTCGCAGACTTCAAAGGTTCGATCAGGAGTAAGGTAAGCAGGAAATGTCCAAGATGGTTAATACCGATGGCTTGTTCGAAACCGTCGGAGGTTTCCTGACGCTTCAACATGACGACACCCGCATTATTAACGAGAACGTCAAGTGTGTCGTAACGCTCACGGAAGGATTGGGCAAAATGACGGATGCTCTCCAGTGACCCCAGGTCACACAGCATCAGTTCAATCGCAGTAGAGCCGGACTGACGCAGCGCCTCCTCCAGTGCCTGCTGTCCGCGCTTCTCACTGCGGCATGCCATAATCACGTGATACCCTTGCCTTGCAAGTTCAATGGTGGTTGCCAGACCCATGCCTGAGTTGGCTCCCGTAACAACGGCTGTTGGAATGGACATCAGGTACTTCCCTTCTGAACCAGAGGTTCTTCATATTTTGAGACAGTCATCCTTTTGTTTTTTAAGCACTGCTGACGTCAATATGAGATAATTGAAAGATCACATATTGGTCTTATAGGGAGGATACGTATGCTAACCAAAGAAGACTTCAAGAAACTGAAAAAAGAAGCGAAACTTGAGATTGCACTAATCGAACAGGAAGCTCACAATCTCCAGCAAAAGATAGACTCATCCCTGTATGAAAAAGATAAACTGTGGAACGATGAAGAGATTGGTGAGCTTACCCAAAAACGAAAAGAGCGAAAATATAGTTCATGGACAATTGAATTATGCTCGATCATTGAAGACCTGCTGAATCAACTATACCAGCAAACGTATCAAAAAAAATTTAATTCGATCCAGTTGATGAAAACTCCTGCATACCGCTCATTATCCAATATCGAGATCCTTCAGGCTGAATTGAAAAATCAACATCTGTCCCTAAAATCGGAAGAAGAGAAATTTGAAGAAGAAATAGCCAAAGTGTTTCAACTGAGAAACAAACTTATTCACTCCAACTTTTCTTATGCTTCCATTATTAGAGAAAGTCACGATGCAAGGCAAGAGTTTGAATCCACCCTGGATACGGTGAAGAAGTATAGAAAACACTTGAAATATAATCAGCCAGAGAACTGACGAATACATGATATATGCAAAATGGTCATACACGACAAAGGAGGTGCTCCGGATTCGCTCCGGAAACAAATATGAACAATCAACCCATGGATATTACGGTTCTAAATCTTCATATTGTTACACCTGCGGGTAAAAACCCGATCTACCCTGTTATGTTGCGCGATGAAGATGGCATTACGCTTGTGGATACAGGCATGATTGGCCAATTCGCCGAACTTCAGTCCGCACTGGAGCATGAAGGCGTTCAGCTATCTGATATCAAGCGCATTATTGTAACCCATTCCGATATAGACCACATTGGTAACCTTGGTGCCTTGGTGAATGCTATTCCGGAAGTGGAAATCTGGGCGCATAGCGATGAAATTCCGTTTATCACAGGCAAAGAGCCCATGATCAAGTTCACACCAGAACGCAAAGCGTTGCTGCCTGGACCTATAGCGGAGATGGCGGAACAATTGATCTCACAGCGGACTGAGTTCAAAATATCCAAAGTGTTAGAGGACGGTGACATGTTGCCTCTACAAGGCGGTATCCAGGTCATTCATACACCAGGACACACTCCTGGACATATCTGCTTGTACTTCCGGGAGCAACAATTCCTGCTCGCTGCCGATGAATTACGTGTGGTCGATGATGAATTGGTGGGTCCGGCTCCACCCGCAACACCGGATATGCCTGAAGCATTACGCAGCTTGAAGAGGTTGCTTGGCCTGAAGCTGGAGAAGGTACTTTGTTACCATGGTGGCGAGTACACCGATGAGCCGAGTCGTCGCATTGCCGAACTCGCGGAAAGCGCGGACTAATTGGTACCTGCAACTAAGTTATATTTACGTAAATATTGAATCGAAGGGGCTGTCCCATACGTCATAAACATGACGGGACAACCCCTTTTCTATTGTAAATGTTACGGTTTCGGCGTCAGAACGATCAGTTGGTCATCTCCATCGCGTGGAGATCCCCTGCCATCCCGGTTGTTCGTGAGCACGTATAACTTCCCGTCTTCTCCGGCAGTCACATTGCGAATACGTCCCCACTCATTCTTAAAAATCGGTTCCACCTGCGTTACTTGTGTACCATCTTCGGACAGAGTAATTTTAAGCAGTTGTTCACCCCGCAGATTGGCAGCAAGCAGTGATCCGGCCCACGGACCTTCCTCTATAAAGGCTACACCTGATGGAGCCCATGTTTCATCTCCACTATGGGCAAGCGGAGCCTGATATGTGCCATTATTATCATCGTCTCCCTCTACCTCTGGCCAGCCATAATTCTCACCTGCTTCAATCCGGTTAATTTCATCAAAATTACGCTGACCATGCTCTGTAGCGTACAGATAGCCATTGTTCGGGTTCCAAGCCAGGCCCTGTGCGTTCCGATGCCCCATGCTGTACACGGGTGAATTTGGCCAAGGGTTATCTTCTGGGATCGATCCGTCGAGACCAATCCGCAATATTTTGCCACCCAAGCTATCTTCGTTTTGGGACAACTCCGGCTCATAGCGTTCACCTGTCGTAATATAGAGCAGATTGTCCGGGCCAATCTTGATCCGTCCTCCATTGTGATTCACCCCACCAGGAATGTCACTGAGCAGCTCCTTGTCTATAGTCGCCTTCCCGTCACTTACCTTCAAGCGCAATACCCGATTGGCAATGTCACCACCACCTTCCAGATAGGAATGGTATGCATACAGATAACCGTTATCATCAAAGTCCGGATCAGCAGCAAGTCCAAGCAAGCCACCTTCCCCTTCTTCATTAAATGGAGCAGTAAATTCAATCAGAGGTTCAGATGCCAGCTCTCCGTTCTCGATGACCTGAATGGTACCTGGTCGCTCTGTTACAAACATCCGTCCATCAGGCACGCTTACCAACTCCCAAGGTACATTGAGTCCGTCGACCAGCACGGAAGCCTCGTAAGGGATTACAGTATTTTCGTCTGTTTCCTCTTCCCCACCACTCGCACCGTTATTACCACCTTCCGCTGTCTGCCCCTGACCTGTACCCTGTCCTTGTGACGTCTGCTGCGATTCTGTCGTTGGCTCACCCGAAGCACAAGCAGTTAGCAAAGCCATACTGAGTAAAGAAGCATATAACGGAACGCTTAGTCGATTATTCATGAATACATCTCCCTTCTAATTTTGTTATATCGTGTAATCCTAGTTTCAAGGATTGTCCATTTTCAAAGTAAGTAAATAGGTAAGTTATTGAGTAAGCAAATTAGCAACCCTACGCGGTTTCGCCCTGTATTACCCTCCCTACCTGCCACTCAAACGGGTAGTTAAAGCTAATTTTCGGTCATCATTCCTTCCTCCATTTGGATTTCCCCGACATTCTTCTATAATAGAAAGATAGAACGAATGAAAGGTGGACATATAAATTATGAATCAAACTCCTTTATCCCGGCTGGAAGCTGGTCTGTCTACGCAAGGATTGGACGCCATGCTGATTACAGATCCGAAGCATATTTACTATTTAACAGGTTTTGCGAGTAATCCGCATGAGCGTTTCCTCGGGCTTGTTCTTGCACGCGGCGAAGATCCGCTGTTGATCGTGCCTGCACTTGACGAGGAAGCTGCAGCAGCCGCTTCTTCGGTCTCGAACATTGCCACGCATTCAGATACGGACAATCCTTACGCTTTATTTGAGCGTTATCAAGGACGCCTGGGCCGTGTAGGTCTCGAAAAAGAATACGTGACTGTCGCACGTTATGAACAGTTGACCGCCGCGCTGGGCGCTGCCAACTTTGAAGATGTCGGCCCTTTGCTTCGCACCTTGCGTGTGAAAAAAACACCGGATGAAGTCGCTCGCATTCGCCACGCCATTCATCTGATCGAAGAGACGCTCCGCCAAGGACTGTCTCACGTTCGTACAGGTGTAACCGAAATCGAACTGGTTGCCGAAATGGAATACCAGATGAAAAAACTGGGTGCAGACGGCCCTTCCTTCGATACGATGGTGCTCACTGGCCCCAAAACAGGCTTGCCACACGGCACACCCGGTGAACGCAAATTGCAGCATGGCGATCTGTTGATGTTTGATATGGGTGTCTACGCTGGTGGGTATGCATCAGATATTACGCGCACATTTGCCTTTGGTGACATTTCACCTGAACTTAAAACCATCTATAACACTGTGCTCGCAGCAAACGAAGCTGCCATTCGTGCAGTTAAGCCAGGTGTCACCTGTGCGGATATTGACCGTGCAGCACGCCAGGTTACGGAAGAAGCCGGATACGGCGAACGTTTCCTGCACAGAGTTGGACATGGAATGGGCATTGACGTGCATGAGTATCCTTCACTGCATGGTCAGAACATGGACATTCTGGAGGAAGGTACGGTATTTACGATTGAGCCGGGTATTTATGTAACCGGAGCAGGCGGTGTACGTATCGAGGATGATGTAATTGTGACGGAGACGGGTGTAGAAGTTCTGACGACATATCCGAAAGAGCTGCAAATCCTGACGGACTAATCCTTTTTGGTCATAAGCAAAAGTCCCGTGAAACCATGAATGCATGGCTTTGCGGGACTTTTGTGTTTGGATTCAGCATTTTGCAGAAGAACTTAACTACGAATCTAGGCTTCATCCTTGAATTTAAAGCTTCGTGCAGCATATAGAAACGGCGTTCCTACCGCGGTCAATACAAATTTGATCACATATGTGGTCAAGAAAATTTCAAGCCAAACGTCCCATGGATAGATGAAAGCAAACGCAATCGTGCAAAATACCAGTGTATCCGCGAACGAACTGATGATCGAGCTACCGTTGGTTCGTATCCACAACTGATTACGCCCTGGCGCCACCTTACGCAGCCAAGTGTATAGTCGCACGTCCAGGAACTGACTGATGAAATAGGCTGTCAGACTACCGAGTGCCAGACGTGGCAGCATACCAAACAATTTTTCCATCGACTCCTGTGCAAAGTCCGTCGATGCTGGCTCAAAGAACAATACCATCTGCATCAGCACTGTCGTCATAATCAAAGTGAAGAACCCGAACCATACGGCTTTACGTGCCTCACCTGGTCCATATTTCTCATTGAGCAAATCACTGGTCAAGTACATGCTGACATACATCGTATTGCCCAGCGTCAGAACGATACCCATAATATCTATCGTTTTGGTCACCTGTATATTGGCAATGACTGTTGCCACACCAATCCAGGCATAAAGACCCTTTTTACCGAACAAGCGGTAACACAAAAGAAAAAAGCCGTACGTTACAAGAACGAAAAGCGCTCCCCATCCTAAATTAAACAATATAAATACACTGCCTTCCTAGTTTTGATTACGCGGGATGGTTACGAACCGCGGTTTGACTCTGGGCCAAAACATGAATACTCTATCACATTTCCCCAAGCTTGAACAGCACTAAATAACTCCAACTGGCTTCAGATGATATTTACCGTATGCCCAACGGATGCTAAAAGCAAAAAGCCGCCCTCCGGATTAACCCGAAGAACGGCAGCTCTTGCATGGCTTGTGGCAGTAACTGCCATCCGCCTATTATGAATCTGAATTACGCCTGAACGGCTGAATCCAGATCACGACTTTGATCATTAAATGTATCATGATCGTTTTCTTTCAGAATTTTGCTGGTCACAAGTCCTGAAGTCATAGACCCGTTCACGTTCAATGCTGTACGACCCATATCGATCAACGGTTCAACCGAGATCAACAATCCTGCCAGAGCTACCGGCAAGTTCATCGTGGACAACACGATCAGGGAAGCGAAGGTTGCCCCGCCGCCTACACCAGCTACACCGAATGAACTGATCATGACAACCAGGATCAGGGTAATAATGAAGTCCCAGCTCAGCGGATCGATTCCGACCGTTGGAGCAATCATCACCGCCAGCATGGCCGGATAGATCCCGGCGCAGCCGTTTTGACCAATCGTGGCCCCAAAGCTTGCTGACAGATTCGCAATCCCGTCGGATACACCCAGTTTCTTCGTCTGCGTCTCCACGTTAAGCGGAATTGCTGCCGCACTAGAACGGGAGGTAAAGGCAAATACCAGCGTAGGTAGAACCTTTTTCAGATACGTAAGTGGGTTGAACCCAGAGAGCGCAATGATAATCAGATGAATGATGAACATGACGAGCAACGCAACATAGGATGCAATCACGAATTTGATCAGCTTCAGAATCTCATCCGCATTCGTGGTGGCCGTTACCTTTGTAATCAGTGCCAAAATTCCGTAAGGCGTCAGCCTGAGCACCAGTGTTACAATTCGCATAACCACCGCATATACCGCATTGACCATGCCTCGGAATGTTTCCGCCTGCTGTGGTTTTTTGCGATCCAATCCGAGCACCGCCACACCGATAAACGCCGAGAAAATAACAACCGCCAGTGTGGATGTACGACGTTCTCCGGTCATGTCCGCGAATGGATTCGACGGAATGAACTCCAGTACTTGCTGTGGAATCGTCTGATCCTTCACGTCAACGAGACGTTCCTCCATCTTCTGTCCTTGTGCAAGCTCTCTGTCTCCACCTTCGATCTCAATGGAAGTCAGGTTGAAGCTCAAGCTTGTCACAATGCTGACCCCTGCGGCAATAGCCGTCGTGATCAACAAGATCGCGATAATCGAAACACTCATTTTACCGAGATTCTGCTTGCCTTTCAGATTCATGATGGCCGATATGATAGAGACCATGATCAATGGAATCACGACCATTTGTAACAAACGAACATATCCTGAACCGGCCAGATTAAACCAATCGACCGACTTGGTAATGATTTCAGAATCAGATGTGTAGATCAGTTGCAGAATGACGCCGTATACAACCCCAATGCCCAAACCCGCAAATACACGCTTGGTAAAGGAAATATGTTTCTTCTGCATCCAGTACAGGACACCCAGAAGAGCGAGCATAACCACTACGTTCAAAATGATTAAAAAGGTATTCATCTGTATAAATCCTCCTCAGTGTGAGTAACCGGATATTCCGGTTTTCTACTCGCTCAAAAGCGATATTCAACAATATATCACATAACAAACTATTCTGGTAGGTATTAATTGATATTATGTAATATGCGTGTAATAAATTCATCTATTCCTGAAAAAAATACACTGAATCGTGAAAATTATTGTATTCAACCTCCGGTTAATTTTGTAATATAGGTATATCCGCTTATTCCCAAGTTTTCTCAACGTGAAAATTAGGCCTTTCTTCGTTGGTATTTAGTCTTACGATAACGGAAAAGCGACGATGTTAATGAACATGACGTGAAAGGATGATCCTATGTTTCGAAATCGCACCGTTGCCGGTAAAATCAGAGGCACTTTGTTCCTCGTACTGCTGGTTGCTTCCCTGTTGTTTAGTATCAGTTTCTATGCTGTCTCCATGAATATTATGCAGAGTTACGTGCTTCCACAGTTCGACAAGGTCCTGGGCACGTCCATTCAGGATATATACAAAAACACATCCGCTTCTAAAATTTTGCAAGTACAGAGTGGCGGAGCTGGCTCTGAGGGTGCTGCACTGACCGTGGAATCCTATTTGGCTGGCAAAGCCAAAGAGCATAATCTGGACGGAGCATACGTTGTCTCTATTCAGGATGGTAAAGCTACGGTTGTCATCGCAAATACCTCCTCGGGCATGAAAGCCGGAGATGAGATTAAAGTAGAAGCAGCAATGAATGAGGCCACTGAGAAAAAAGAAATGGAAATCAGCCAAGTTTATGCCGATTCCTTCGGTGTACATAAAGCAGCCTTTATTCCGATCGCAGGAAGTAACATGATCATGGCTGTTAGCATGGATGCCCAATTCATTCAGGACAAAATTGCACAGATCTTCTGGTTGTGCCTCGGTATCACGGCATTGGTCTTTTTGCTCGGATGGCTCATCTCAACAAGCATGATCAAACGTGTAACCAAGCCGATCATTCAGCTCGTTCAACATAGCAAACAGATATCACAAGGAGATCTGACTGCTGAACTTCAGATTAAAGGTAAGGATGAAATTGCACAGCTCGCTTCAAGCTTCCAGACGATGACTCATAATCTGAAAGAAATGATTAGCCGTGCCCTCTCCACATCCAATGAAGTTGTGGAAGGCTCCAATGATTTGCTCAAACGGGTAGAATCCATGTCCGGTATGGTGAAAGACTCCAGTCGTTCTGCAGAAAGTGCCGAGAAAGGCAGCGTAAGTATCGCTTCCAGCGCAGCCGAAAATGCCAGAGCCATGGAAGAAATCACGCAAGGCATCATGCATATTGCCTCCTCTTCTGCCGAAGTATCCGAGCAGATCGGAGATGCTGCAAACGAAGCTGTTAACGGTAACCGTCTGGCACAGGATGCCATTCAGCAAATGGAACGTGTCGGCCAGACCGCGAGCGAATCTCTGTGTTATGTGGAAACGATGAACGAGCGCTCGATCGCGATAGGAACTATCGTTCAATCCATTTTTGAAATCACGAAACAGATTAACATGCTGTCCCTCAACGCTTCCATTGAAGCAGCACGTGCTGGAGAGCATGGACGCGGGTTTGCCGTTGTTGCCGGAGAAGTACGCAAACTGGCGGAGCAATCCAAAACAGCTACGGAGGAAATCTCCGATTACCTGGGAACCATCCGTGAAGATGCTGAACGTTCGGTTGATGCTATGAACCGCGTAACCCAAGAGATTGGATCAGGTACTCACGTGGTTCAACAGGCAGGCTCCGCATTCCAGCAGCTTAACGAATTGATCCAGAACGTCAATCTGACCATTCAGACGGTATCGGCCTCTACCCAGCAAGTATCAGCTGGAGCTGAACAAGTCAGTGCTTCCGTGGAAGAAACGGCTCAGATCACGTCCAAATCCCGTCAAAGCATGCAAGAGATTGCTTCTACAGCGGATCTCCAACTGAATGAAATGGACTCCCATTCCAGCACGGTACGTCATCTACATGAGCAAGCGGTAGAACTGCAATCCGCCATGAAGAACTTCAAAATAAACTAACCGGAATACCTTTAACCCATTATTTCCATATTCGAATCAAACTTTAACATTAGGTACACAAATACCCCCATGCTCAGCATCGTTCCAGGTTTCAAGGAACGTTGCCACACATGGGGGTATTCTTTTGGACTGCACACCAGGATGCTTCCTTTTATTCAGGTGGCTGAACGCCCATAATCTCGTATACACGCTGCATGTTCAATGAAGAACGTAATGATTCAGCTACACGGTCAAACTCCATTTCCTTACGTTCACGTGCGCTGTACGTCTCCAGTAGCGGAGCAAGCCCTTTTCCTTCACGCAGACCATTGAGCCATGAACGCCGGAATTGATCACTTTCAAACAAACCATGCAGGTATGTTCCCCACACTTTGCCGTCAGTCGTGCCCCAGCCTTCATTGAAGGATTGACCTCCCGGATGGGCGATTTCGAATAAGGCCGTTACACGTTCAGGCTCAATACACTCGGTAACACCCATATGAATCTCGTATCCATTAATCTTCAACGAGTTTGCTGCATCACTTTCCTTGGGCAAACGAATTGGATGAAGACCGTGTACATGCCCAGAGGCTCTTACCGTTTGTTTGTTCTGTAGAAATGTTGTCGATAGGGGCAGCCATCCCAATCCATGGGCTTCCTGAATCTGATTCGCTTCTACCGCAAATGGATCTTTGAGATGCTGACCGAGCATCTGATATCCACCACATATCCCAACAAGCTGAACATGTTCACGCTCCGTCTGGCTGGCAATCGCTTGCTCCAGTCCCGACGCACGCAGAAATGCCAGATCACCGATCGTATCCTTCGTACCTGGAAGCAGAATGGCGTCGGGATGCCCCAATTCATCGGGAGAAGTCACATATCGCACATTCACATCCGGTTCCCTGGAAAGGGCATCAAAGTCTGTAAAGTTTGAAATACGCGGATAACGAATCACTGCCAGGTCCAGCTCCTGCTGACCGGATTTGCCGTGTCGCATGGAGTCCAGCACCACGGAGTCTTCCGCTTCAATCTGAATATCGCTTATGTAAGGCAATACGCCCAATACAGGAATGCCTGTCCGTTCTTCAAGCCAGTCCAACCCAGGCTGCAGCAAGGACAGATCTCCACGAAACTTGTTGATGATGAATCCTTTTACACGCTGAACCTCATGCGGCTCCAGCAGCTCCAGAGTACCTACAATGGAGGCAAAGACACCGCCACGATCAATATCCGATATCAGAATAACCGGAGCATCCGCCCAGCCTGCCAGATTCATATTAACGATATCCCGATCCTTCAGATTAATCTCCGCAGGACTTCCCGCACCTTCCATCAGCACAATATCATACGTCGCGCGCAACCGATTCAGCGCATCCATGACCGTTTGTTTGGCTTGGGGCAGGAAATGCTGCCGGTAGTCCCACGCACTCATCTGTGTAAGAGGCACACCGTGCACGACAATCTGAGAATGCATATCCCGAATCGGCTTGATCAGGATTGGATTCATATCCGTTGTCGCTTCAATGCCGCATGCCTCGGCTTGTGCTCCTTGGGCTCTTCCGATTTCCTTGCCGTCTTCCGTGACGTAAGAATTCAGTGCCATGTTCTGTGATTTGAACGGAGCCGGCCTGAAGCCATCCTGCTTGAATATTCGGCATAAGGCCGTCGTAATTACACTTTTCCCCACATCCGATGCCGTCCCTTGCAGCATTACTACTGCTGCCTTTTGTTCGGACGTTTGTGCAGAAGTATCTTCCACGTTCCCTCACCACCACTCTCAGCGTTATATCAAAAAGAATCCCTGTAACAGACTAAGTACCGTTAGCAGTGCGGCCTCAAGCAGCTCATTCATGGCTCCATATGTGTCCCCTGTAAGTCCACCCAGCCTTTCGCTGATACGCCCGGCAACGAATTTGCCAATCACATAACCAGCCAATGGTACCACAATGATCGCTGCAACAGGATATAGCCACCATGGTAACGTCCCCAATCCATTCTCCGTCGCCAGTACCTGGAACATGGCTGTATCCGGCTGGAAGATCCATACCGCAGCCCATGTGATCACACCTGCCAGAATGGTTAGCCCAACCGCGGAGCTTCGTGCACGCTGGACTTCCCTCCGTTCCCCCAATCCCTTGAACAGGACAGCGAGTCCATCGTCCTTGCGGGCATTCGGCCAGGCCGCCATGGCATATACCATGAACCAACGGCTCCAGATCATCGGCAGGATGAGCAAAGCTCCATAGGCCCAGTTACCACGTGCGATAAAGTCAGCAATCAATGCTGCTTTCATCATCAACAGCAGGACACAGGCGATTACGCCCATGGCCCCCACACGACTGTCTTTCATAATCTCCAGCATTCGCTCACGGGTTCGATAACTGAGTAGCCCATCTGCCGTATCCATCCAGCCATCCAGATGAAGGCCTCCGGTTAGCCATACCCATAACGTCAAGGTTAACACCGCTGCCGGAAACGATGGAAGCAGTGCACCCGTCAGGGCTCCGCCCAGCCAGACGCATAATCCGATGACCGCACCAACCAGCGGGTAATACACTACACTCTCCCGCAATAATGGCGGGACGAAATCAAGCTGCATTTTCACCGGGAAACGGGACAGAAATTGAAAAGCGGCCGCAGCCGCATGTTTTTGTTCAAGATCGCCTTTACTCATAAACGATACTCCCTGCTTTTCAGCTCAATCGCAATGCCCACTGTCACCAGAAACACTTCGCGGCAAACCGCGGCAATCCGCTGATTGAGAATGCCCGCCAGATCCCGATATCTTCTGCCCAGCGCATACTCCGGCACAATACCGTCCCCTACTTCATTGGTGACAAGCACGAGCAGACCCGGATACGACTGGATGGCCGCTACCAGCGCATCCATATGATCGTACAGCACCTGCACTGGTTCATGTTCATGCGCTAACAGCACATTGCTGAGCCACAGTGTCAGACAATCTACCAGAACGGTCGGTGCAAACGTACCTGTATGGGACTCTCCCATTCGTGTAATTAACTCAGGCAATGCCAGCGGTTCCTCCACCGTATGCCATAGATATCCTGCTTCATCCCGCTGGCTCTGATGCAGGCGTATACGCTCGCGCATCTCGTCATCATAAGCTTGAGCCGTAGCGACATACCAAGCCTCAGAGGATCGCTGCATACAGAGACGCTCGGCAAACGAACTTTTGCCACTTCGCGCCCCGCCTGTCACGAGTACACTCATGAGGATACCTCTCCTTGTACAGAGGAATCAGCAGAAGCTGATGAAGACTCCGTAGGTTGAGTCTCGTTCGTGCCACCAGATACACCCGCACTTGCAAATGTCGCCATCTCGTTCAAAATGCGGCATGACGCATCAATCAGATGAAGACTAAGCACGCCTCCGGTACCTTCACCCAGTCGCATGTCCAGATCCAGCATGGGCTTCAGGCCCAGTTCACGCAGCAACGCTGCATGTCCACTTTCATGCGATGTGTGGGAAGCAATCATGTATTCTGCGCTGAGCGGAGCAAGATGACTCGCAATCAACGCGGCAGCGGTGGAGATAAATCCATCCACGACAACCGGGCATCCGTTTGCAGCAGCAGCAAGAATCACGCCTGTCAGTCCGGCAATCTCCAGTCCGCCCACTTTGCACAGTACATCGAGTGCATCGTCTGCATTCGGAGCATTCACGCTGAGGGCTTGGCTGACTACTGCGGCTTTGCGCTGCAAACCGATATCATCTACGCCTGTTCCCCGGCCAACCGCTGAAGCAGGTGCTGTTCCGGTTAATGCACACATCACCGCAGCGCTAGCAGTTGTATTCCCGATCCCCATCTCTCCGGTCACAAACAACTGCGTTCCCTTCGCAACCTCGGTGGAGACCACTTCAGCTCCTGCAAGAATGGCCTGAATCGCCTCGCCCCGGGTCATGGCAGCACCCTTCGCCATGTTGGCTGTTCCTTTACGGACTTTACGGGAGACCAGGTCTGGATGATCCAGATCCGCATTCACCCCGATATCCACACAGATCACATGAGCTCCAGCGTGGCGCGCAAGTACATTGACAGCCGCTCCCCCTGCTAGGAAATTCAGGACCATCTGCGGCGTTACCTCAGCAGGAAAAGCACTAATCCCTTCTTCAACCACCCCATGATCCGCAGCCATAACGATGACAGCTCTTCGATCAAAGCAAGGCCGAGCCTCACTGGTGATCCCCGCCAGACGAATAACTAGCTGTTCAAGCTTGCCCAGACTGCCGGGTGGCTTCGTCAATGCATCCACATGCGCGGAAGCTTCAGCCGCAACTGCCTCATGTGGACCCACGATCCGACCCATTAACTGTTCCAACACCTGTTCATTATTCATACAGCCAGCACTTCCTTTATCAAAATATGGGGTCTCCCCCGCCTCATTCATTTCTTCTCTCGTCTTAGCAAAAGCTGTGGCAATCCATTGTCGGGATGATTCACCATGGCCGGGCTCACCCGGAAGATCTCCCGAATGTTCTCTTCCGTCATCAACGAATGGGGTGTGCCACTGCCTACACAAGTCCCGTCACGTAGCGCCAGAATATGATCGCAAAATTGCGCGGCCAGATTCAGATCATGCAGCACTGCCACAATCGTAATATGATTTTTTTGACGCCACGCTGATAATAACTCCATGAATTGCAATTGATATTTGATATCGAGAAAGGTGGTTGGCTCGTCCAGCAATAATAGTCTGGGTTCCTGAGCCATGACTTTGGCAAGCGCAACCCGCTGCCGTTGCCCGCCACTCAGTGCATCCAAAGGTCGTTCGGCCATGTCACTCAGACCCAACTCCTCTAACACCTTATCAACTACTGCTGCTCCATCCGACGATTCTTTGCCAAGCCAGTTCTGATAAGGGTAACGTCCCATCTCGACAACATCTCTTACGGGATAAGAGATGACCGGCAGACCATCCTGCTGCAAGACCGCAATCATACGTGACAAATCTTTACGGGTGTATGAGGAAATATCGCGTCCATCAATCTGTATGCTGCCTGCGTTCGGCTGTTCGGTTCCGGCAAGTAGCTGAATCAGGGTCGATTTTCCACTGCCGTTTGGACCAACAACGCCCCACCATTCACCCTCTTTGACTTTCCAGTCCACTGCATGCAGAGCCCGATGGTTACCATACATTTTACCAGCTTCCGTGACCTCTATCATCGGCCGGCTCTCGGTAAGGTCTGTTTTCATGAATGTGCTCATGGCATCATCCCCTTCCGCAGCTTTTTGTTCCGGTGTAGCAGATACGCGAAGAATGGCGCTCCAACGAAAGCCGTAACCACACCCAGCGGAATTTCGGTTGGGGCCAGCAATGAGCGTGCAATCGTATCTGCCCAGACCATGAAGATGGCTCCCCCAATCGCGGACAAAGGCACCAGCAATCGATAATCAGGTCCGACGATGAGCCGAAGAATATGCGGAATGACCAATCCGACGAAGCCAATCACGCCGGATACGGAGACAGCGCCTGCCGTAAGCAGCGTACCCACAGCTAACACCGACAGTTTCAATCCATCCACCTTAACCCCGATATGAGCAGCCTGTCGTTCCCCCAAGGCAAGCACATTCAACGAACGCGCACGGCTCCAGAGGAAAATCAGCCCCAGCACAAAATACGGGAAAAGGATGGCCGTATACGACCACCCACGCAGTGCCAGACTTCCCATCGTCCAGTATATAATTTCATTGATTGTCTGCTTCGACATGGTCGACAGGAAGGAGACTACGGCTCCCAGGAAACTTTGCATGACCACGCCAGCCAGAATGAGGCTGTGTGTCGGTATTTTGCGTCCCTCACGAGCGAGGGCCAGCACAAACCACAATGTAACTACTCCCGTCAGAAACGCGACCAGTGGCAGAGTCCAGATCCCAATCAGTGCATACTGCAATCCGAAAAAAATCAGAAAAGCCGCACCTACCGATGCACCGGACGATACGCCCAGGGTAAACGGATCAGCCAGAGGGTTACGAAGAACCCCCTGGAATCCAGTTCCGGCAATCGCCAGCGATGCACCTACAAGCACGGCAAGCAGTACACGTGGGAATCTGACCTTCCATATAATCTGTTCTGCTGCTGTATTCCAGTCAGGAACAATCCAGTCGCCCAGCCAGGGGATGCGATGAAGCAAGATGCCCGCAATGTCCCGGACAGGCAGGGCAACCGAACCGATGCCCGTGCAGATGAGCACGGTTAACACAAGCAGCACAATTCCGGCCGTTCCGTACACTGCCAGCTTTTTACTCATTTGAACAGATCAGGGTAGATCGCTTTGGCTACTTCTTTCAGACCTTGGGTTACCCGTGGTCCCGGACGGCTCAACAGGTTGGCATCCAGACCGATGACTGCATCGTTTTTCACAGCCGTGATTTGATCCCATCCGCTGCGTGCTTTGATGATTTGATCCAATGTTTTGGAATTTTCATCAATGACATCGTTCGCATATAGAATGACGTCCGGGTTAGAAGCAATAATGTTCTCTTCATTAATCTGATTCCAGCCAGTCAAGTCGGAAGCTACGTTGTTTCCTCCGGCAAGTGTGATCAATTCATCCATGAATTCGCCTTTACCCACAGTCCAGCCTGGAGAGAATTCAACGTATACTTTTTTCTTTTCTTCTGGTTTAACTGCCTTCACAGCTTCAGTTACATCAGCCACATCTTTTTTCATCTGGGTGATGATCTCCTGTGCTTTTTCCTGATGATCCGTGATTTTACCAAAAGTTTCAATGTTATTCATCACATCATCCACTGATTTAGGATCTGTTTTGAAAATGGTAATGCCCAGATCGCGCAGTTTCTTCACCGACTCTTTGCTCATCGAGATACCTGTAAATACGATGTCAGCTTCAGCTGCAATGATCGACTCTTCATTAGGCTTTGTTATGCCGCCCATTTTTGGTTTCTTTGTTGCTGCTTCCGGATAATCGTCATAGTCGGATACCCCTACGATCTGCTCGTCCAATCCGAGTGCGAACAGGGATTCCGTTTCAGCCGGAGATACGGATACGATTTTGGCTGGTGCTTTGTCAAAGGTAAATGATTCACCCGTAGCATCTGTAACCGTGAGTGGATATTGTGTTTTGAGATCTGTTTTCGCCTGTTCCTGGGATTGCTCCTGTGCAGGTTGCGAGGTTCCTGTACCCTCGTTCGTTGTTGTTGTACCACATCCGGCCAACGTCAGTGCCAGCATCGCTGCGCTCAGCAGTGACGCTACGCCTTTCCATGTCTTGAAATTCATTGTGTTCATTCTCCCCTTCTCTATCCATTCTAGTGAGTAGTGCTCCTGTCCCAATTCCGCTTGAATTTGTGTTCCGAAAAAATAAAATCCCTAATCCTTGGGTCAGGATCAGGGATGACGTCTCGCATGTGGCGATCTGCGCATGATCAGCTTGGCGCTGTATATGCACAGAGAACTGCCCGAAACGCTGTCCTTTCCTCGAAGGAACACCGGTTTATACGTCCAGGGCAGGTAACCTGACTTACAGGAATTCATCCTGATTTACAGTGGCGGGACCGTGCCGGATTTACACCGGCTTCCCTATTTCACCCGTTTGCCGTTCATCGCCTTATATAAAAGCATGAAACATTACTGCATGCACTCGGGACCCATGGTCGCTAATATTGTTTAACCATTCAAGTGAGCATCCTGCATCGTTGGCAGGGCTTGTTGAGCCTCCATCCGATGATGCACTTGCTAAGTCACACTTCTGTTGTGATTATAGGTTATATTGTACATCCTTACAACCCGATTTACGGAAAAGTCAATCTGGTTCCAACCCAGCTATCCCCATCGCCAGCCAGCCGGATCTTTATCGCTTGTCCTGGTACTACCTGCGTATCCCAGAAATCTTGATTCGGAATGAGACGTGACACAATATAACGAATAACACCGCCATGCGTAATCACGGCTACTTTTGGCACGTTTATGCTGCGAGAGTGCAGTATTGGTGAAAAGGACATCAGACACTCTTCCATAAATGAATCAATCCGCGCTGCAAATGCTGTCCAAGGCTCGCCACTCGGTGGCGTTACCTCATGCGGCGCATCGATCCAGTCTCGGTACTGCGAATTGTCCTTGAGCTGATCGTAGGTCAACCCCTCCCACTGACCAAAGTCGATCTCCCTCAATCGGGCATCAAGCTTGGCCTGTCCCATTTGGGACGATGCAATGTGTGAAAGTGTCTGCTGACAACGCAGCATATCACTGCAATACAAGGCGTCGCATGTGATATCGCTACACTGCTCACGCAGCGAAGATAGCTCCTGCTTTGCCTCAGGCAACAGTCCGATGTCAGTATGCCCAAGATACCTTTTTTCCAAGTTCCACGCCGTTGTACCATGACGTATCAAAATAATCTCACGGCTTTGCATGCCACCATGTCCAGCTTCTATCTCCATAACAGTGCACCTCCAGCAGACCATATCCCGAAGGTGACCAACCAACATAATAAAACAAAAGAACCTGCCGACCAGAACATAAGCCGTGTTGTTCGTACAATATCTTCTGCTTCCATCCGTCTTGTAGGCTCGCCCATATATGCGCGAAATGAAGCAACGCCGTGATATACGTTATGTCCACCAAGTCTTATGCCCAGCGCTCCGGCCACCGCCGACTCGGGAAAACCGCTATTTGGGCTTGGGTGCAGTCGTGCATCCCGGGACACCATGTGTGCTGCCCCTCTGGCATCCAGCTTCATGAACCAAGCTCCTATAATTAACAGCAAGGCGGTAAGCCGCGCGGGAATCCAGTTGGCCCAATCATCTAGACGGGCAGACGCCCAACCGAGATGCAGATATTTTTCATTTTTATAACCTACCATCGAATCCAGTGTATTCACCGCTCGATAGGCCATGGCAAGTGGTGCACCACCAATCAGGGCATAGAACAGTGGAGAGACGATGGCATCCACGATATTCTCCGCCACAGTCTCTACCGTCCCACGCACAACCTCCGGTTCATCCAGATGAGCCGTATCACGTCCTACAATCATACCCAGTGAACGTCTCGCCGCAGGCCAATCTTGTTGACTCAGATGGCGGTAAACTTCCATACCTGCATCCTTCAAACCTTTCGAGGCAATGGTGGTTGCGATTAACACCACTTCTGCCACAACCGCAACAGCGGGATGAATAAGACCCAGCACATAGATCAATCCCCAAGTCAGTGCAAAAGAACCGCCTGCAATCAAAAGGGGAAATAATACGCCCGCTCTTTTGAGAGCCTGGTTCGAGTCCACCCGCGATCTTATCGCCCGCTCCAGTGCAGAGATGGCCTTTCCCATGCCAATCACCGGATGAGGAATCCAGCGTGGATCTCCGATGCAGCGATCCAATATGTATGCTCCTACAATAATCCAGGCTCCAGCCATTCCCGTCCAGATCGGCCAAGAAGCCCATTGAATCAGCAGAGATGTCATTGCTTGTTATTCCTCTCTTTCCACTCCTGCGCGGCTTGCAGGCTTTCCGTTATCGTGTCATACACCAGCCTGCCGATCGCTGCACCCATGACCGTAGCCGTCCCGGCGTAACTTATGAGCGGTTTATTTACTTCAGCCTGGCTTACCGCGAGTACGATGGCATCCGTTGTTGTTCCGGTTGCGGTTAGACCATTCTCTGAATCGGCCACACCGAAATCAGCTAACGCAGCGGCCTTCGCCTCTACCGCAGTCTGAATGGCATTCACCATCGCTCCAGCAGTCATACGCCCATTCATCCACAACATGATATTGATCGTACCGGGAGTATAGGTTGAAGTCGAAACCTTCCCAATTTTCTGGGACACCGTCCCATTGCTCATCTCATTCCCCGCAGCATCAAACACGGTTCTTGCAGAACCCGCCCGTGCAGCATTGGATACCCCTGCTGTAGTGCAGCAAAGTAATCCGAACTCATCACTTTCGTATTCCTGGATCGCTGTGTGCTCCAATCGAACGGCAGTCAGAAGACCGGCACATTGATCCTGCTGCTCCTGCCATTCACTCAACAGATCAGCAATATCACGTGGTGGATCGTCACAGCGATAATGTTTGTCCACATAGATGTTGAATATACGATCCAGTTCAATCATGCCGCCCCCATACACGGCACTGGAGAGTGCTGTTACAACAGAGGGGCTGGACGCTTTAATATGCCGTTCATGTGCAGAGACGAATAATCCTGGCCATACAGAAGATCTGTATTCATTTTGGTCCTTTTGTACATGGGAATAATAATTATAGAATGGCAGTGCCATCGCTTTGTCCCCCTGCCTCTAATCCGGTTGTCGGATTAGACGTAATTACATTTCCTATCGTTTCCAGAAAACGTCCGTTAGCCTCCGCGTCCTTGACCGCAAAACGTACATGTCGTTCCCCAAGTCCGGGATACATTGCGCAGCTTCGGATCAGTATACCGCGTTCACCGAGGGCAGCCTGGATGGACGTCGCTGTCCACGGCTCTGGCAGAGCTGCCAGTATAAAGTTCGCTTCCCCTCGCGTCACCTTACATCCCAAAGCCTTCAGGCCTTCCGTTAATCTCCCCCGCTCGTGTGAAACCAGTGCCAATGTCTCCTGTTCAAAATCCTCTCCGCTGCGCAAACAGGCTTCTCCTGCGATCAGTGCCAGCCCATTCACACTCCAGGTGACTTGTTTCTCTGTCATGGCACGGATCAGTTCGGGACGCCCCATCGCATAACCCAGACGCAGGCCTGGTATCGCATAAAACTTGGTCATTGAACGAATGATGATCACTTGCGGATACTCTTTCAAGCTGGATGCAAGCGATTGCCGCTGTGATTCAGGAATAAAATCGATAAATGCCTCATCGACAACCAATATCGTGCCTGTTGTCTCTGCATTACGAGCAAGCCGTTGCAGAACGTCCACCGGATACTGAACCCCATTGGGGTTGTTGGGCTGTCCAAGGAAAAGCAGGTCCACCCGCTCCATCAGCTTCTCAATATCTTCCGGTTCTGCTCGCCAGTCCAGCTCTTCCCGTCCTTGAACATGGTGGACTTCTGCTCCAAATTGTTTGGATAATGTGCTGTACTCCGAAAAACCGGGCTCTACCGTACCTACTCTACGCGGCGCAAGTCCAAGTAAGATTAGAGCCATGCTTTCCGCCGCCCCGTTGCCCACAGATATGTGATCCGGGGTTAAATCCAGCCGGTCACTAAGCAATATTTTGAACGCCCGATGACCCGGATCGGGGTAACGAAGTACCGTATGCATTCCTTGCTCCAAAGCCTTCAGCACTTCCCGAGGTGGACCCAGAGGATTAATGTTTGCGCTAAAATCGAGGAAATCTGCAGGATTCCCTCCAAAACGTGCCGCGGCCGTCTCCACATCACCGCCATGTCCGAAAACTTCAATTAAACCGGTCATCCTGTCCGTCATCCTTTCTGCATGTCCTTTTTATTATGGATGTCGTGGCAGGCAGGGGTCAATCCTGATTTGACTATTCAAGCCCTTTGCGGCTTCAATTTCTTTGTGTCCTTTCGACAATTCGTTTACAATAGAGAAGGAATTTCGATTCCGTAAAGCATCACTACATAAGGGATATACATCCCTCACATACATTAATGGAGGAATGACCATGCTGTTTGTTGATAACCAGGGCATTACAGATCCTTCTGTAAACCTCGCCATTGAGGAATACATTCTGAAGCATTTGCCGATGGATGACAGTTACTTGCTGTTTTACATCAACCGCCCGTCCATTATTATCGGAAAACACCAGAATACCATTGAAGAGATCAACATTGAGTATGTTCAGGATAACGGTGTTCAAGTCGTACGTCGTCTTTCGGGAGGCGGAGCCGTTTATCACGATCTGGGCAACCTCAATTTCAGCTTTATTACCAAAGATGACGGACAATCCTTCCATAACTTCCGCAAATTCACGCAGCCTGTGGTGGAGGCCCTGCAAGAGCTCGGAGTTAATGCCGAACTGACGGGACGTAACGATCTGCAAGTCGGAGAAAAGAAAATTTCGGGCAACGCCCAATTCTCTACGCGTGGCCGCATGTTCAGTCACGGTACATTGATGTTTAACCTGAACCTCGACCACGTCCAGGCTTCACTCAACGTTAATCCAGAGAAGTTCAAGTCCAAGAGCACCAAATCCGTGCGCTCTCGTGTAGCGAATATTCGTGATTTGATTGACAGCAATCTGACCATTGAACAATTCCGGGACGAGCTGCTCCGCCATATTTTCCGTATGGAGCCACAAGATGTTCCTCAATATGAACTCACAGAGAAAGACTGGGACAAGATCAACGAAATCTCTGCTGAGCGTTATAACAATTGGGACTGGAACTACGGGCTTTCCCCGGAAAGCAATGTGAAGCATACACGTAAATTCCCTGTCGGCATCATTGATCTGCGCATGAATATCAAAGATGGACGGATTGAAGATATCAAAATCTTTGGTGATTTCTTCGGCGTAGGCGATGTGGCGGATATCGAAGATATGCTGCGTGGCAAGCGTTACGAGGAATCTGAGGTGCGTACTGCACTTAAGGGTCTGGATGTAAAACATTACTTCGGTAACCTGGAGCTGGAGGACTTTATTGGCCTCATTTTCCTTGAAGAATAAAATTTAGATGTGAGTATAATTTTAGAACGAATTCCAGAATTACACGTTAACGGAGAAGGCAGAATCAATCTGAAGAAGCGAAGCGTTCGCCTTTATCCCCGGATTTCCCCTCTGGGGAATGGATTCAATGAAATCCGGGGATAACAGCGATCGAAAGATGAATCTGCAGTCGGAGTGGTCTCGTGTAATGCTTATCTATTCGTTCGTTGTTATAGATACAGATAAAAAAGGAGAGAAACACAGATGACCTACAAATTAATCGCAATTGACATTGATGATACCCTGATCAACGATAACAAGGAAGTAACGCCTGCAACACAGACTGCCCTGGAACAAGCGGTAGCTCATGGTGTCGTTGTAACACTGGCAACCGGACGTGCCTATGCTTCTGCACAAGCACTCGCTCGCCAAACGAAGCTGAACGTGCCAATCATTACGTATCAAGGCGCTTTGGTGAAAAACTTGCTGGACGAAAAAGTACTCTACGAGCGCTACGTTCCACAGGACGCTTCCCGCAAATTATACGACTACTGCCTGGAGCATAATCTGCACCTGCAAACGTACATTGACGACAAACTTTACGCCCGTGAAGAAAACGACAAGCTGCGTGACTACGCTAAACTGAATGGTACTCAGTACCACATTGAACCGGATTTCATCAAAGTGATTGAGCAAAAAACACCGAAACTGCTCATCATTGATGAGCCGGATTACTTGGATGAGGTTGCGGTTGCCCTGCGCGAACTGCTCGGATCAGAAGTACACATCACCAAGTCCAAGCCATACTTCCTTGAAATCATGCACCGCGAAGGAACGAAAGGCCATGCACTAACCTTCCTGGCAGATCACTTCGGTCACCAATTGAGCGAGTGCATTGCCATCGGGGATTCTTGGAATGACCATGAGATGCTGGAAGTCGCTGGTCTTGGTGTAGCGATGGGGAATGCCATCCCTGCTCTGAAAGAGCTGGCAGATTACATTACCGCGAGTAATAACGAAGACGGCGTGAAGCAAGTGATTGAGAAGTTTGTGCTGAACGCAGAGTAAGCTTTTAAGAGGTCGAGTCCATATAAAACAAGTTATTTCAAGATACAATGAAACAGCCCTGCACGGTGATGAATCGCTTGTGCAGGGCTGTTTCTGTAATAAAACTGTTAATTATTCTATTTTGCCATACTTATCGTCAAATTCACGATTCCGCTCACTGATCTCCTTCATTACTCTCCCTTTGGATAAATCGGCAAATGGCCTAGGGAGCAGGAGAATAACTCCTATAATGAAAAAAAGAATGGCCAAGATAAGTCCAATGACACCACCCGTTTCAAAAGTGGCTTGCAGATAACGGCCCCATTGATTGAACCAGATCGTTACGTCCGGTAAATGAATAATGGTCCCAATATGGATCATGCCATAGAGCACGATTCCCGCAAACAATAAAACAGCACCGATCCCCTGTCTATTCAAATGGATTACTCGCCTCATTCCTGCGTAAAATATATATCCCCCTATTTTACCATGGATTTGGAAGTCTGACCCAATGAAGTTGTACGTTTTCCCTTTTTAAGCCACCCCATCACTTTCTCATTCATCGCCAGCAAACCTGAAACGATCAGCGCAACGCCTAACCATGTAATCCAGCTCACATGTTCATTGTAGAGAACCGCCCCAAGTCCGACCGCAATCGGAGGAGAAATGTATAACCAGGTCGCCGGGAATAACGGGTTGGTACGAGACATGATCCAGTAGAACAAGCTGTGCCCGACCATCGAACCGATTACCGTCAGATAGATCAGGGATGATACCGCTGGCATCCAATCCAGTCCAGTTGTGCTCCACGATTCGGTCACCGCCGAAAGCGCAGATAACAGTACACCTCCGTACATCATTTGCACCGCATTGATCGCTACAGGATTAGCCTCCTTAAACTGGTTAATGACCTTTTTGGAGTACAACGCACCTGCCGAGTAACAGACTTCACCCACCAATACGGCAATACAGCCCCAAAGCCACAGGGAACTACCACCAATCGATACACCCGGCAACACGACGAGGATAACTCCAGCAAAACCGATCAGGCAGCCCGCAATCATGCGTGCAGACGTTTTTTGACGCAACAACGCTGTCTGCATCACCATAATCATCAGTGGACCTGTTGCTGACAGAATCGCCCCAACACCCGAGCTCACATATTGCTCAGCCCAATATAAGGTCGCAAACGTACCAAATGTCAGTCCCGCACCCGTCAAGAGCATCTCTTTACGCCATAATAAAGACAGGTTCACTTTCCCTTTTATCCACATCCATGTAAACATTAGAGCACCTGCAATGATAAAGCGTAGTCCGGCCGACAGAAAAGGCGGCATGCCTGCCTCCACGCCAATTTTAATCGCTAGAAACGTTGTTCCAAAAATAAGACACATTACGGTAAATGCTACTGCAACCATGCTAGCCCCTCCTTCATCTGTTCTCCATCATATAGCACTGTCCACAGAACAGAATGAATAAAACAGAACAGTTAGTTCCCGTTTGCTGTTACAATGGAGTTCAAAAGGAGCGTGAGCCGGGTGGGCAAAGCCATGTTGATGACAGATAACAGCCTGAAACTATATGAGCAAGTGGTACATTATCTGGTTGTACGGATCGAAGCCGGAGAGTGGAAAGAGCATGAGAAGCTGCCGTCCGTGCGGAGCCTGTCCGAGCTGCTCGGTGTACATCGCCTCACCGTTTTTAAGGCCTATCAGGAATTAAAGGAACGGGGGAACGTTTACGTCAAGGATAAGTCCGGTTATTATGTCAGTCCTGCTGACCCTTCTCCCGTGACAGATCAGGCCGATGACCCGGCAGTCTCTGCCTGGTTGCATTGGGATTCACTTGCCCGCGTGCAATCCCTTGAGGCGGAATACCAATTTTCCAAATCATTGATCGACCCCGCCCTGCTGCCAAACCGATATTGGGGAGAATTAATGCGGGATTTGCTGGATTTATATCCCCGTCTGCTTGGGACGTATTCCACGATTCAAGGAGATCTGGAGCTGCGTAGTGCCTTGGCAAGCCATCTGACGACGAGGGAACGTTTCTACATCTCGGCTGATGAAGTGCTGATCACTTCCGGGGCACAGCAAGCCATTGATGTGATCTCCCGCAGTCTCGTCAGACCCGGTGACCGTGTGCTCATGGAGAGGCCAACGTATGGCCCTGCGATGGAAATTTTCCGCAAACAAGGTGCCAAGTTAATTTTTACGGATATTCATCCTCATGGCTACGATCTGGAACAGATTGAACGCCTGATGAAGCAGGAAAAGCCGAGAGTATTTTATATGACGCCGACCTTCCAAAACCCTACGGGCATCAATATTCCGACCGAGCAGCGCAAACAGCTACCTGAACTGGCAGAACAGTACGGATGTTTTCTGGTGGAAGACGACAGCACCTATGATATCTATTTCAAGGAAAAACCTCCTGCGCCAATCTTCACATACGATACTACAGGGCATACACTCTATATTCGCAGCTATAGCAAATATGTCGTGCCGGGTCTGCGGATTGCCGCCATTATGTGCCGTCCCCGGTTCATGCCAGGATTACAAGCCGTAAAAGCATTGACAGATAACGGATCTCCTCTGCTGAACCAGAAGCTTTTCCTCCGTTATTTCCAGTCCCCACGCATGCACCAGCACCTCTCCAAGCTGCGTACCGCTATTCAGCTACGGATGGAAGTGATGGAACAATGCCTTCAACAAACCAATTGGACGTGGACTCGTCCTGAGGGTGGACTTAACATCTGGGCGGAGCTTCCGGAAGGTGTAGATACGGGGCGCTTGCTTCACCGATGCATGGAGCATTCCGTCGCTTTTGTGCCGGGAACGGTATTCGATCCTTCAGATGCGAACGCCAGTCGCAAGCTGCGTCTCTCCTTCTCCTATGCTCATGAGCAGCAAATCCGGGAAGGCATGAGCAGACTTATTGCGTTGGCTGAAAATACGTGATGATACGTTTGCAAAATCTGCATTTGCAGATTAACGACAGCTTGTCTGGCAGGTCACAAATTTTAAATCTTCTGTAACACAAAAAGTCGCCGTTTGGCGACTTTACTTTTTGGGCTGCTGTTCTGCTGTTCTCGACTGGCAAAGTAAGTTTTAAAGTTTTTTTATTGAAATTCTTCTTCATCCATCCTATAGATCTTTCCTTGCAAACAGTCGGACCGTTACAAAATAGGAGACAATGAACAACAGAAGAATGCAAACTGAAACAAAAACATAAACCGAAGCACGACCCATTCCGTTCTCGCCTGCCATATATAAGAGCGAGGCGACAGGTTGCGCTAAAATAATAAGAACGATCATGAAAACCGTATTAATTATTCCCGCTCCCTTTTTACTAAGGGCGTAAAAAAGAGGCATATAGATCGAAATTAAAACCAGCACCATTCCAATCGAAATCAGGATGTCCAGTACCGAAAAGTCGGGCTTGTTCAGTTCGGGAAAAAGAAAGTTAACCAGCCAGTGAGCGCCTGACGAAGCGAAAACTCCAAAAAGCGTATAGAGAACGGCAGACAGATACTTTGCTTGCACAATGTTTCTGCGACTAAGCGGGAGCGTGACAAGAAATTTATGATTATGGTTTTTGATATCAATCATGGTTGCAAGCATAATCGAACCGAAAGCGGTATAGATCCCTACAAAATACATCGACATTTCCACTGTCGGGATAAATGCGACACTGAATACAACAAAATAAAAAAGGATGGACCATAGCGAGCTTTTCAAAGCGATATAATCTTTGCGAAGCAAGTTAAGCATGATGCTTTTCCCCCTTGGCCGTAAAATAGATAAGGTCTTCGAGGGAGGGTCTATGTAAAAGAGCATAATTGCCAAATAATCGTTCTGCCTCCGCCTTGTTATCTGCCAAGCCTTCAAAACCAACCGCTGTCTCACGGATTCCGACGAATTGTCCTCGCGTGTCCGCATCAAGCAGCTTCATGTCCCCCTTTACTATCGTGTACCTTTCAAGCACATCATCCTTTGCTTCATTAAACACAATCTTTCCTTTATTAATGAATGTAATATAATCTGCTATACGCTCCAAATCCGTCGTGATATGAGTCGAGAAAATAATGGATCGAGTTTCGTCCTGTATCATATCTGCAAGCAGGTCAAGCAGTTCTCTCCGAAACACAGGATCAAGCCCGGATGTAGGCTCATCCATGATGAGTAGCTCAGCATCGTGAGATAAAGCGATAGCCAGTGAAAATTTTATTTTCATGCCTTTGGACAGTTCTTCAATCTTCTTTTTGGGAGACAATTCGAATTGCTCCAGGTAGTTGTTAAATTGCTTTTCATCCCATTTCTTATAAAAAGGAGCAATCATGCTTTTCATTTCACGGATCGTAAGATGCTCATAATAGAAACATTCATCTGAAACAATACCAATGCGTTCTTTAACGTTAACTTCCTGAGCAGGCATCTCTTTTCCCAATGTTTTGATGCTCCCAGAGTCCGGATGAATCAAACCGGTGATCAGGTTGATCAGTGTGCTTTTCCCCGCTCCATTCGGGCCGATAAGTCCGGTAATATAACCTTGTTTTACATCCAAAGTGATCTGATCCAGCTTGAATAAGGGGTACGTTTTGGATAGGTTGCGCAACTCAATTGCGTTCATCATGCTTCTTCCTCCTCAACTAGCAACGTAAAATGCTTAACTACATCTTGAACACTCATGCCCAGTTCCTTGCTCTCACGAAGGATATCGAGCATTTTATCTTCGATTCGTTTCAGCCGCTGTTCCCGAATAAACTCCTGATTGGCCCCGGAAACAAAGGAGCCTTTGCCTACGACAGAATCAATCAGTTTCTCTTTCTCAAGTTCTTCATAGACACGTTTGGTAGTAATTACACTGACCTGCAGATCCTTCGCAAGTTGACGGATGGAGGGGAGACTCTCCCCTGCAACCAGTTCCCCGCTTAAAATGCTCTGTCTAATCTGGGTTAGAATCTGCATGTAGATGGGATCGCTTGATGCGTTTGATATTAGTATGTTCATGTTCTCTCACCTCACTGGTTTCAACCCAGCCCATGTATAGTGTATATATATAATATATACACTATACATGGGCTGAGTCAATAATCATTCAATTTTTTCCCAATACAGACAAAACAGCAAAGTAGCCCGAAAAGTCGAATGACCTCCCGGGCTACTTTGTTGTTCATTTTCCTTGTTTTTTAGTCGTGTTTCTTGGCACGTATGGTACCTTTTTTTCTTACGTACTGGAAATCACCTTATCCACAAGACCATACTCGACGGCTTCCGCAGCGGTCAGGAAATAATCTCTGTCTGTATCCTTTTCAATCCGCTCCATCGGCTGTCCCGTATGATCGGCAAGCAGCTTATTGAGGCGCTGACGGTGCTGGATAATCCGGTTGGCATGAATCAGCATATCCGAGGCCTGCCCCCGCGTTCCGCCAAGCGGCTGGTGAATCATGATTTCGCTGTTTGGCAACGCCAGCCGTTTCCCTTTTGTTCCACCAACCAGCAGGATCGTACCGAAGCTAGCCGCCATACCTGTGCAGATCGTGGAAATGTCAGGTTTCACGAATTGCATTGTGTCATAGATGGAGAATCCAGCAGTTACGGAACCACCAGGACTGTTGATGTACATCTGGATATCCTTCTCCGGGTCCTCTGCGGTCAGAAACAACAACTGGGCCACGATCGCATTGGCCATCTGATCCTCAATTTCCCCGGACACCATAATGATCCGATCTTTCAGCAAACGGGAATAAATATCATAGCTCCGCTCTCCGCGGGCTGTCTGTTCAACAACATAAGGTACCACGTTCATGCATTTTGCCTCCCCGGTTTATGCAACCATGCTGACCGTATATCCTCCCCCATACGACATGGAATTCGTACCGGAGCTTGAATAACTGTACATCACTGGCTGCATCGATTGAGACGGCAGAGTCTGCTGCAAAATCGTTCCCGCCACAGCCATCGGATCATCGGTCTGATTCAGGCATAGATCAATTAAACGGGCTGTATCACCGCTGCGGAACGCCAGTAAATAACTGCGCAGTTCCTCCCGATTTTGCTGATGTTCCTCCAATCGATTCGTCTGATCAGAATCCGTTTCGTTCAGGCTGTGCCTCACTTTCGCCAGAGCAGAGCGGGCACGACTTAGGGCAGCTTTGACCGCCCCTTCCGTCGTATCCAACAGTTCAGCAGTCTCTACCGTCGTGTATCCCATCAAATCACGTAACATATATATCGCTCGCTGCCACGGTGGCAGTTCATCCACAAGGATTTGAACAGCGGACTCGACTTCCTCGAATCGCTCTTCTTCCTCAAATTCCTGCATAAATGGCTTCATGCTTTCCAATTTGCTTGCCAAGTTCTCACGCTTCCGTATGGCGTCAATCCAGGTGTTGCGTGCAACACGGATAAGATAGGCTTCCCAGTTCATGTCCTCTGTCATTCCCGTTCTTCGGGTAGCTGAAAAGGATAATGCTTTAACACATGTATCCTGAACCAGATCCTCCGTCTCCCAGACTGAACCAGTCAATGACATGCAATAGGCGTACAACGAGCCCAGCAGGCTCGGAAGCGCAGCTTCAATCGTTTGCTCTAACGTATATCCGGTTTGAACACCGGAATGGCTATATGGTGCAACCTGTTTATCATTATGTGGTCTGTTGATTCTGCAATCCACGGACTTCACAAAGGCCATGTTTGGGGCCCCCCTTTGTTGGTTCCTGATTGATCTTGCTTCAATTCACTTGCTGTAATTGCCTTACACTATGTAAACGAAGAACCTCCGGCAAAGGATACGCTCTTCTGAATTTATTTTTAGCATTGTTGTCCTATTCTCCCAGCTTCACCTTCAGACCGGTAAGTGCCAGCGTAATCCCCTGATTCAGATCATAATTCTGGCGTACATCGACGTCGTGAGACATATGTGTAAAATAGGTATGACCCGGTTTTAAATCCTGCAACAGCTCCTGCGCCTCAACCATATCGTACACTGAGCGTGTGGAGAATTCCGCAAGTTCATGAACAAAGCTCGTTCCAAGTACCAGCAGATCGAGCCCGTATAGCGGCTGCTTCTCCGCAGCTTTCAGATCAATGGCATCCGAGCAATACGCCCAGGTGTATCCTTCACGTTCCAATCGATACGCATACGAATAGCCATTATGACCGTGGCAAACTTTCCAGGAATGCACCTTCCATCCACCGAGCTCAATATCCGCATCCGTTTCCAGGAAATTCATATGACGACCGAGCCATGGAAATTGACTCTGGATGGTCGTGATCACCTCCCGTGGTGCATACAACTGCCCTTTTACACCCAACCATCGACATGCATCTGCCCATTCGGGCAAGCCTCCAATATGATCAAAATGCGCATGAGTGATCAGCAGCGTC
This sequence comes from Paenibacillus sp. OK060, assembly GCF_900101205.1. Taxonomy (NCBI): domain Bacteria; kingdom Bacillati; phylum Bacillota; class Bacilli; order Caryophanales; family Paenibacillaceae; genus Paenibacillus; species Paenibacillus sp. OK060. Next base: position 623,703 of record NZ_FNFR01000004.1, on the reverse strand, counting down.
TGCACCATCCGCATCCCCTGGTCTTCCATCTGTGATCTCCAGTCCGGTCCGCAGTCAATCATGAAAGGTTCGTGCTCGCCATCACTATGAATCAAAACAGCAGCACGTTTGCGGCGATTGATCCCCGTAAGTCGGGCTTCTGTGCAAACGTCACAATCACAATACACCCGCGGAACACCCATCGCATCCCCGGTTCCCAGAAATGTTAGCTGATTCATTATGAAAGTCCCCTCTCTATCCCGGAAGCAATGCATCCCAAATTCATGTTCCATCCGATTAATGATATGTAAATTGTAATCTCCCACCTCTATTTTTGCAAAAAAAAGACCATCCCGCCGCAGTTATTCACTGCAAACGGGACAGTCTGTTGTTTCACTAAACCAAAGCCCGCAGCTTCAACGTCAGCTCTTGGCCCTCAGGTACATCTTTGGATTCTGTAATCACCCAGTTTGATGCAAGGCGTTTTGCCAGCACATCTGCCTGCTCCGGTTTTAATTTCAACCTGGTCACGATGCCTTCACCAACAGTGAAGTCTTTCTCCGGCTGTAATCCGAAGGACTTCTCCAAGTAGATCCCCAGACCACCACGAGTGTTAAAGGTAATCCGGTAGCCGTCTTTAACCGCGCCTTCCAGATTCTCGCCATGCTCGTCCGCATAGGAGAAAAGATCATCATATCTGTAGTGCTCCTCAGACACGGCATCAAAAGCAGCAACATCTTTGGCCTGTATCGCTTCCAACAAAGCTGCATCCGACATGCCTTTGCTACGAGCCTGTTCCAATCGAATGGCTGTATTTTGGGACAACTTAAACTCAGCACTCATCCAACTCACACCTTCCTGTCACTATATATCGTTATTCCATGATATTCCTAATCCATTATATCCTGTCTCGATAGCCGGATACAAAGTGTCCTGGTGAAACTTCCATCCACTCCGGTTCTTCATCCCGTCCCCGAGCGGATGGGTCGGTATCCCCACTGTAGATCGGTGGCATAACGTTCCGTACCGTTGGATCAGGTACAGGAATTGCTGCCAGCAATGCCTGGGTATACGGATGTACCGGATTACGGTACAGTTCTTCTGTTGGTGCCACTTCCACCAGCTTACCGCGATACATCACACCGATTCGATTGGAGATGTGGCGTACCATCGACAAATCATGGGCAATAAACAAATAGGTCAGTCCCAGCTCTGCCTGCAAATCTTCAAGCATATTGACCACCTGTGCCTGTACGGACACATCCAGAGCGGACAACGGCTCATCACACAAAATGAACTCCGGGTTCACCGACAATGCACGGGCAATGCTGATCCGCTGACGCTGCCCTCCACTGAATTCATGTGGATAACGCTCCGCGTGCTCTGGCTTCAGGCCCACACGGTTCATCAGGTCAAGCGCTCGCCCCTTCATCTCTGCTTTGGAAGCATAATTATGAATTTCCATGGGTTCACTAATAATCTGCAGGACATTCATACCCGGATTTAGTGAAGAATAGGGGTCCTGAAAAATCGTCTGCATCCGTTTGCGAAAAGGCTTCAACTGGCGTTCATTCATTTTCGCAACATCCTGTCCGCCAAACATAATGCTTCCGTCCGTCACATCATAGAGTCTCACGATGCTGCGTCCAGTCGTTGATTTGCCACAGCCGGATTCACCAACCAGTCCAAATGTTTCTCCCTTGTGAATATGAAAACTGACGTTATCCACGGCTTTCACGACGTCTTTGCCTTTGCCAGCACCACGTACCGGAAAATGTTTTTTCAAACCACGCACGTCCAGCAGTACTTCACGCTGATCGATTCCTGTACTCATTTCTCCACCTCCTCTGACGATGCTCCTGTTTGTACTTGATGTTGTTCCCGACCTTGATCGTCCAGCAACCAGCATAGCGCTCGATGACCGGGTGCAGTCTCGGTATACGCAGGCATCTGTTTGCATACTTCCATGGCGTGTGGGCAACGTTCCATAAACGGACATCCGGTTGGCGGATGAAGCAGATTGGGCGGTGTACCTTCAATGGTTGCCAGCCGCTGGCGTCCACCTTCCTCGCCATGCTTCGGAATGGAGCGCAGCAATCCCTGAGTATATGGATGCTGGGGATGAGCGAAAATACGCTCCACTGGCCCCTCTTCCATAATGAGTCCACCGTACATCACAATCACTCGGGTACAGACCTGAGCAACGACACCAAGGTCATGCGTAATCATCAGAATGGATGTCTGCGTGGAATCTTTCAGTTCCTGCATCAGCTGTAAAATCTGTGCCTGAATGGTCACATCCAGCGCTGTCGTCGGTTCATCCGCGATCAATAACTCCGGCTTACAGGACAGAGCCATGGCGATCATTACCCGCTGTCTCATGCCTCCGCTGAACTCGTGTGGATATTGGTCAATCCGTTCTTCCGGAGAAGGAATGCCCACTTGCCGCAGCAATTCAATCGCTTCCTTGCGTGCAGCCGACTTGTCCATTTTCCGGTGACGACGAATGACCTCTGTCATCTGTTTGCCTACACGAACCACTGGATTAAGTGATGTCATCGGGTCCTGGAAAATCATCGAGATGCGGTTGCCCCGGATTTTTCGCAGCTCATTGTCCGACTTGGTCAGCAGATCCTCTCCACGGAACAGAATCTGACCATCCGTAATCCGGCCCGGCGACTGGATCAGCCGAATCAGCGAACGGGCGGTAACACTTTTGCCACTTCCGGACTCGCCGACCAGCCCAACCACTTCGCCTTCTTTTAACGTAAAACTCACACCCCGGACGGACTGTACCTCACCTTCCCGAGTTGCAAAGGACGTTTTCAGTTGTTTGACCGATAATAAATCTGTCATTGTATTCACCCCGCTGTGTAAGTTCAACCAAAGAATATTTACACTAGCCACTCCAAAGACAGAACAACCTTCCGATCGCTGTTATCCCCAGATTTTTTTGATTCCCTTTTCGTAAGGGAAAATCCGGTGATAGCGTATGCTTCCGATGTAGCTTTCTTTCAGAAAGCTTTTAGGCGAACTCTTCGCTTCTTCAGGTTATTTCTGTCTTCTCCGTTCTCGTGTAAAATGTTTAGTCGAACCTATATTTAGTCGAAAATCATCTATCGCTTGTTCGCTTTGGGCTCGAAGGCTACGCGGAACACATCCCCCAGGAAGTTAAACGACAGCACCGTCAGCAAAATAAACAATCCCGGGAAAATTGCCATATACGGCGCTTCACTAATAAAGCCCTGTGCATCATTCAACATGCTGCCCCAAGAAGAGTTCGGTTGTTTAACACCCAGTCCGAGGAAGCTTAGTGACGATTCCATCAGAATCGCACTCGCGATGTTGATGGTTGCTGCGACAATAATGGTTGGAATAATGTTGGGAATAATGTGCTTCATAATGATCCGGCCAGGCTTTTGACCCGATACACGCGCATACAGTACGTATTCCCGCTGCTTGACCGACATCGCCTCAGCCCTGACAATCCGGGCAATATTCATCCAGCTCAGCACCCCGATAATGACAATAATCGTACCGATCCCCGGCTTCAGATATGCGTTCAGGATCAGCATCAGGAAGAAGGATGGAATCGACATGAGCACGTCAACAATACGCATCAACGTATTATCCACCCAGCCGCCAAAATAACCACTAACCGTCCCTACCAGTGTTCCCATAATAACGGCAATTGCCATCGAAAGGAAACCTACGGCGAGAGACACTCGTCCTCCGTATAACGCCCGAGCCAAATAATCCCGTCCGTAATCGTCCGTACCAAACCAGTGATCTGCACTCGGCTGTTGAAGCCGCTCCATCACTACAATTTCATTTGGATCATGTGGAGACAGAAACGCAAACAGGGATGCGAGTACAAAGATGCCCAATATGATGACAGCCGCAAGGCCCAGTTTCTGCTGTCGGAACTGCGTCCGTAGATTACGCCAGCGCATTGAATTCATTTTTGTCTCACCCCGTTGTCTTGATTCGTGGATCTACCACGCCATATAAGATATCAGCTACCAGGTTTCCGACGACCAGCAGCACAGAGGACATCATCGTAATGCCCATAATAATTGGATAATCCAAACCGTGAACGGCCGAAATCCCGAGAGATCCCATCCCCGGCCACGAGAAAACGGACTCCGTAATAAACGCTCCCGCAATCAGCTCCGGCAAAGACATACCGAGAATCGTGATTACAGGCAGCAGTACATTTTTGAGTACATGACGAAGCAGTACCGTTCCTTTGGTTGCCCCGTAGGCATATTGGATTTGAACATAGTCCTCTTCCAGTTGACTGATTGTATTCGATCGAATGTACCGCATGTACACGGATACGTTCATGAAGGTCAAAACGGTACATGGCAAAATGCCGTGTTTGATAATATCCCATGCGGAGTCCATACCAACCGTTCGCATACCCATACTTGGCAACCAGTGCAGCTCTACTGCAAAGAAATAGATCAGCATCATACCGAACCAGAAGCTAGGAATCGATATCCCGATGTATGAGATCAGGCTGAGTCCACGGTCAAACAGACTGTTCTGACGCGAACCCGCAATCATGCTCAGCGGAATGGAGATCAGCAAAGACAATAATAGCGATGCCCCCATTAAACCAAACGTAGCAGGCAAACGTTCAACAATCATTTCGGCAACCGGGCGATGGTTCACCAGTGAATAACCAAGGTCACCAGACAGTACATTTTTGAGCCATACGACATATTGCACGTACATCGGTTGATCAAGACCGAGGTTTTGCCGAATACGCTCCACATCTTCTGCCCCCATATTCGGGGTAACAAAGGAAAGCACCGGATCGCCCGGCGCCAGCTTGATCAAGGTGAACGATACGATGGAGATTACAAAAAGAAGAGGGATCGCTTGTGCGATCCTTCGGACAATATAGTTGTTCACATGGGCACCTCCGAATCAACGCCGGCCTCGCGGCCGGCGTTATTGGCTTGTTATATAGAATGAACGCAAGTGGATTGAACAAAGGATTCACATCGGCCACTCCGATGGCAGAACAATCTTCCGATCGCTGTTATCACTAGATTTCTTGATTTCGTATTCTAGAGGAAGAAATCCAGTGATAAAGGCGAACACGTCGTTTCTCCAGATTTTTTCTGCCCTCTACGTTCTTTGTGAATCTCAAAGGTTCAAACAATACGTTCATTCTATATGATTATTTTTTATAAATTTTGGACAGATCTTCAAGCATAACGACTGGTTTTGGATTTGCATCTTCAACGCCGCCGTATGTGTTATCCACAGCCACTACAGCTTTCGTGTAGGCAATTGGGTATACAGTCATTTCGTTTGCTACAGTTTGTTGGATTTGTTTGTACAAATCACCACGTTTAGTTTCGTCAATTTGAACGGCTGCTTCATTCCACAGCTTGTCGAAATCGGCATTTTTGTAATGGGAGTAGTTGTATGCCGCATCACTCAAGAAGAGAGATTTATAAGCATCTGGCTCATAACCCATGATGTATCCACCAAAGGACAATTCAAAGTCTGTATTGTTCATGTCCAATGTACGGTTACCATAAGCCGTTCCATCCATCGGCAGCAATTCCACTTCAATGCCCACGTCTTTCAGCTTTTGCTGAATGTAAAGCGCTTGGCTTGTTTGTGGTTTGTTCGTATTTGTGTAAGCAAGACGCAATTTCAAGTTGCTAACGCCTGCATCAGCCAGCAATTGTTTTGCTTTTTCTACGTTGTAGTCGTATTTCTCCACATCATCCGTTTGGTACAGCGTGTCCGGTGTGAGAATGGACGGAGCCGGTTCTGCAAAATCAGCTGAGGAATACGAAGCGGTGATCAGTTCATTTTTATCCAAAGCATAAGCGATGGCTTGACGAACTTCTTTCTTTTGCATCGAAGGCACGTTCAGGTTGAACACCATGTATTGCAAGCGGCCTTCTGGGTAAGTCAGCATGTTGAATTTGCCTGTGTCGTTCAATTTGTTGTAATCCTGTGTGTCGACCATACGCATTTGAATCTCGCCGTTTTGCAAAGCCAGGTTCGCTGCATTTGGATCTTTCGCTACACGATACGTCACGCTATCCAGATGAGCTTTGCCTGCAAAGTAGTCATCAAAACGTTCCAGTGTTACGTATTCGCCCGGACGGTATTCCTTGAACTTGAAAGGACCGGAACCGATCGGGTTATTGTTTTTGTCGCTTTTCTCAATATCGGCTTCGCCTTCGAAAATGTGTTTAGGGATTGGAGAGAAAGAAACCAATGCTCCTTCAAAAGCAGCAGATACTTCCGGCAATTTGAATTCCACCGTCAGGTCATCGACCTTGGTTACTTTCACCGGTTTGCCATCAAAAACATACTGACTACGGGAAGAACTGTGCTGTTTCTCATCAAGGATGCTATCCATTGTGAACACAATATCATCGGCTGTCAGAGGCTGTCCGTCATGCCATTTCAGACCGTCTTTCAGCTTCAATGTATACGTCAGGTGATCATCAGAGAAGCTGTCGCTTTCTGCGAGCACATACGTTTTTTTGCCATCATTCACATTGAACAGTGGAGCATATAAGGATTGATCAATCGTCAACGTTACACGGTCACCCGCGTAGATCGGATTCATCACTTTAGGATCGTCCTGAACGGCAATAATGATGCTTCCTCCGTCTTTCGGTTGCCCATCATCCGTTGTTTCTGTATTTTCTGCGTTATTAGACGAAGAACTTGTTCCGTCACCGCTGCTTCCGCATGCACTCATGATTGCCACAACCAGAACCAGCATCAATGACAGCCACATTTTTTTCGATTTCATTATGATATTTCCCCTCGCTGTAATTTAACGTTCTGTTAGATAGTATAGGCAAGGATTCGACAAATTGCAACGATTTTTTCCAACTTAACCTATCGGGTTTAAATGAAATAACATTATTGTCTAGCAATGCAAAAAACCTCCAGCTCACGTTGTGTCGTGAAATGAAGGTTTGGATGACAATTCATCTTCTGAAATTCAATAACAGGACGATGCTCGTACGGGCTTACAACCCGGCTAACACCTGGTACCATACGCCTCGTTTGGAATACAGTGTACTGCGTACCTTGTCCCATCCGCCGAGGTAGTTAATATCGAACAGACCTTCTGGCGTTGGGAACGAGGACTTCGTCTCTGCAAACACTTCAGGGTCTACCGAACGGAAACCATGCTTGGCAAAAATGCGCTGTGCTTCCGGTGTTCGCAGATAGGCTACAAAAGCCTCCGCCAATTCACGATTGCCATGCTTACCTGCATATTTGTCCACGACAACTGCCGGATTTTCAATCAGGATCGTGTTTTTGGGAACCACGATGTCATAATTTACACCCTTGGCAATCCGGGCAAGCAATTCATTTTCATACGTGACGATCACGTCACCCACGCCATATTCGAAAGCCGCCATGGAGGATCGACCACTCTTATCCAGTGACTCGACATTCTCATGTACTTTTTCCAGAAAAGCTTTGGCCACGGCAGGATCTTTCTTGCCTTGCTCCTTCTCAGATAACTTCAACCCTGCACCATAGATGGCATTAATGTCCCACTGTGCTCCGCCTGACGTCTTGGGATTAGGATAAAGCACTTTAACACCCGGCTTGGTCAAATCTTCAAAATCGCGAATACCCAGCGGGTTGCCTGCTCTTGTACCCAGAACTACAATCGAACGGGTGATCATGCCTTTATTCGGAGCCTGCTTCCAATTGGAGCTGACCAGATCGGCTTTGACCAGCTTGTCGATATCACTTTCCATCGCCAGAAGCGCAACATCAGCTTCGAATCCACCAACAATGGCTCTGGCTTGTGTGCCAGAAGCTTCATAGGATTCCTGAAAGTGAACCGTCTGTCCGGTCTTTGCCTTCCATTCTTCCTGAAATTTGGGCAGCAATTCTCCGACGGCGTCTTTGGCTACACTGTAAGCACCGATTACCAGCGTATTGGATTGGTCGTCCGTCGAGGTTCCGTTCTGTCCGCTCACATCTTCCTGCTTGCTACATCCAACGGTCATGCAGACGAGCAGAAGTATGAGGACAACATATAAAGGGTTGAATTTCTTCTTCCTCGTCTGCATGGGCAGCCCCTCTTTTCCAAAAATAAGGATCATTCCTGAATCAAGTGATCTTCGATTAGATGATGACCGGCATTGGATCTTCCTTCAATCGGTTCTCAACAACCCAGCTATGGGTATCATTGAACAGATATGCCCGATGCACAAGCACTCGAATTTGTTGGCCGACTTGCAGCGTTGTTTTCTCCAGGGATCGATACGTAATGAGTTTATGGCCCTCAACTTCCACTTCCACCATCCATTCACTTCCACGGAAATGAAGGTGTTTGACAATCCCCTTTTCAGTAGCGGACAGCATGCTAAACTCGTTTTTCAAACCGATCTCGATATACTCAGGCCGGATCAGTGCACGTGTGCGCTCTCCTTCCACCGCATGTTCGAAGCCCTTAAGCTGTGAAGCGTCTTCCACAACGGTAGATTCCCCTATAAATGTGGCAACAAAAGGCGTCTCTGGATTTTTGTAAATATCCCATGGCGTACCTTTCTGCTCTAAGCGCCCTTGGCTGATAATCATGATTTCGTCGGCAACTTCAATCGCTTCATCCTGGTCGTGGGTTACAAAGATCGAAGTGATGCCTACCCGCTCAATCAGCTCTCTCAGCCACGAACGCAATTCCTGACGGATCTTGGCATCAATGGCGGCAAAAGGTTCATCCAGTAGCAGCAGCTGTGGCTCCGGAGCTAATGCTCTGGCAAAAGCGACGCGCTGACGCTGTCCACCAGACAACTGATGTGGATAACGCTGTTCGAAACCTTTCAGCCCCGTCAATTCCACCAGCTCCATGACCCGATCACGGATCTGGGCTTTGGGTGTCTTTTTAACCTTGAGCCCAAAGGCGATATTTTCAAATACCGTCATATGTTTGAACAAAGCATAGTTCTGAAATACAAATCCGATTCCCCGCTCCTGCGGAGGCAGATGGTTTACGACTTTTCCGTGAAAACGAATCTCTCCGGAACCCGGATTCTCCAGCCCTGCCAGCATACGCAGTATGGATGTTTTCCCACCTCCGCTGGGTCCCAGCAAACCGATTAGATGGCCTTTGGCAATATCGAACGAGACATCTTTTACCGCATGAAAATCACCGAAATGTTTGTTCAGATCACGGACTTCCACATGCATCTCAATGCACTTCCTTTCGCTTCTTGGCCCATTCCATCATAAGCAGCAGCCCGACGGAAAAGGTAACCAGTACCAATGCCACACCATTTGCGGCTGCTACGTTAAAATTCTCTACATCCTGATATACAAGCGTTGTTGCCGTCTGCGTTTTGTTCATAATGTTACCCGATACAACCAGCACTGCACCGAATTCCCCAAGCGAGCGGGCAACCGTCAGCACAAGACCGTACACAACCGCCCAGCGGATGGAAGGCCAGGTAACACTCCAGAACGTTCTCCAGCCGTATGCACCAAGCGTTGACGCAGCCTCTTCCTGCTGAGATCCAAGCTCCTGCAAGACAGGCATCACCTCTCGAACCATCAGTGGAAAAGTAACAAACAACGTTGCAATGACCATACCCGGGAAGGCATACACCACATTAAATCCAATTCCTTCAAGAAAAGCGCCCATAATGCTGTTGGGACCCAGCAGTAGTACAATCATCAATCCGCCAATGACTGGCGATACGGCATAGGGCAGATCCACAATGCTGTTCAGCAGCCCTTTCACCCGGTCACTCAGCCATCCGGCGCGAACCAGATAGATGGCCATCATAACGCCAAACAATGTATTTAACAGCGTGACAACAAGTACAACAAGTCCTGTCATCATCAAGGCATGCAGCGCCTCAGGGCGCAACAGCCCATCCAGGAATCCTCCTGCCCCGTCTTCAAATGCACCAATAAAAATACGTCCAAGCGGGATGATCAGCAGTACAATGAACACCGCAAACGTCAGTCCGATTAATAGTCGCCTCATCGTCTTCTCCCCCGCATCTGCACCAGATTAATGAGCCAGAGGATCAGGAAGGAGAGTGTTAAGAGCAGTACGGAAACCGCTGCGGCACCGGTTGGATTGTCACTTTCGATCTCGCCGTAAATAAATACGGAAGCCGTCAATGTTCTTCCCGGAATATTGCCTGCCACCAGCACAACAGCCCCGAATTCGGCTAGTGCTCTGGAGAATGCGAGCATTCCCCCACTAATCATGCCCGGAGCCATGGACGGAAGAATGACCTGCCTGAACGTGCGAGCCTTCGACGCACCCATCGTGTAGGATGCCTCTTCCTCTGAAGGATCGATCTCTTCGAGCAAAGGCTGCACCGCACGGATGACAAATGGAAACGTAACAAAGGTCATTGCGATCACAATCGCAGGCTGGTGAAACACAATTTCAAAACCCATGGATTCCGCCAGTTTGCCAATGGCACTGATCGGACCCAGGAGTAGCATAATCATCAGGCCACCAACGGCTGTTGGAAGAGCAAAAGGAAGATCTACCAGACTGTTAAGGAACGACCTCCCAAAAAAGCGATAACGTGTCAGCACCCAGGCAATCATGGTTCCCAAAATGACGTTAATCACCGTAGCTATAACAGCCAGCCGGATCGTTAACAGCACAGCTTTCCATGCAATTGGGTCCATAATGCTTTGGATAAAGTTGCTCCATCCTTCAGAGAAGGAATTGACGTACACACCGATGATTGGAAGTACAATGAGTACGATAAAATATAGCAATACGGTACTGCGGAATCCCCAAGTCCATCCCTTGTGACGAAGAACGGTATTCATTGCTGCATTCCCTCCCAGCCTCCGGTTCTATGTCCGGTCGGCAGTCTTCCTGCTTTGGTACAACCATTTTCCTAAGTTGGATTTTATTACTTTAATATTATTCCCATTAGTCTACTTGGTTTTTGCTTATCTGATACTTTACCAGTTTGCAGTGCTAATCGTCAATGCTTTTATTGAATAAAATCGGGGTACCTATGAGATGGATTTTATAAAAATCACACTGCCTACTACACGGCCAGAACAACCATCCTATCGCTGTTATCCCCAGATTTCTTTGATCCCCCTTTATCTAAGTGGTTTGTTTGGTATGTAATGGTTAAGGTACAATCTAGAGGAACAATTTGGAGCAAAGGAGTGGAGTAATATGTTATATACGAAGAATTTATCGACATCCCGACGGGATGAGATGAAGGATATTACGCGGGAGGTGGAGCAGGTTGTCCGTGACAGCGGTGTGCAGAATGGGACTGTATTGATTTATTGTCCACATACGACAGCAGGCATTGCAATTAATGAAAATGCAGACCCGGATGTCAAACATGACGTGCTGCTTCGTCTAAACGAGGTATACCCCTGGCAACATCCCGAATATCGGCATGCTGAAGGAAATACGGCTTCTCACTTGAAATCGATCACAACCGGATCATCACAAACGGTGATTATACATGAGGGCAGATTACTGCTTGGCAGATGGCAGGGCATCTATTTTTGCGAATTTGATGGTCCTCGTCACCGGGAATATTTCCTTAAAATCATGGAAGGTTAGCTCCATTTCAACCCCATTTCTAATGATTTGCCATTGATTAAAATAAAAAAACAAACAGGCGGCCCACCCTATTCTAGGGATGTAACCCGCCTGTAATGATCCTCTTCGCGCAAAAACTTTCGCGAGACAACGTTATAAAGAATTAATGTTATGACAATTCACCGCCCTGAAGTGTGGAGTGCGACAAAAGCGCCTTATTGGACGCCAGGCTGGTGTTGGAGATTACGGCAGAGTACTTTGACATGAGATAACGCAGCCGATTCAATCTCTGCAAAGGTTAAACGATCCTGAATATAATACGATATGAATCCGTGCATGGACAAAAACAGCGTACGTGGTACACATTGAATATCCTCTTCTGTACAGCCCTCTTCATTCATGTATTGCCGAATAATGGAGGCGAACAATTCAAAGCATCTTCCTTGCTCTGTACGACAATACGATAGCAATTCCTCATCCCGAATCATGAACATAATCTCGTACTGATACGGATTCTCCAAACCAAAACGAATAAACTCCATCATGATATGTTCCACCTTGCTCACGCCGCCCATGACTGGCCTGACCATGGCTTGCAGCAGCAAATGCCCCAGATGATTGAAATCTTCAACCACGATGGCATAAAACAGCTCTGCCTTTTCCTTAAAATGATAATACAGCGACCCATGACTATAGCCTAGATGCTGACCGATGCTTCGCATCGAAATGGCACGGTATCCTTTGGTAATAAAAAGATGCCTCGCCGCCTCCAGTATCCGCTCCCTCGACAACTCCTGTTCGACTGCTCTTCTAGCCATATATTTTATTCCCCTTCAATAAAATAAAGCCGCTGTCCCTCCGTGATCCGGGATTGCCCTTGCGTCAAATCTGTGATCCAGGCCACAAATGCCTCGGTTTCACTATCCGGCGGAAGACAAGTCAACGTAACCTTATCGGTGAACCCAGTTTCACCTGTACGGACTTCCCGGCTCCTTAATTCATTTTCCACTTTGCCCAGCCATGTATAATCCAGTTCAACAAACACTTCACGATGGAGTACTTTGGTAATCGCTTCCCCGGCTTCTATGGCTGCAACTGCTCCATCCGTATAAGCGCGAATTAACCCACCTGCTCCAAGCATAATTCCCCCAAAGTAACGTGTAACAACGATAGCCACATTTTTCAATTGCTGATTTTTGATGACTTCAAGAATCGGTTTTCCAGCGGTTCCGCTTGGTTCACCATCATCGGATTGCTTCTGGATCTCATCCCGCTCACCAATCATGTATGCGGAGCAGTTATGAGTAGCATTCCAATGTTTTTTCTTGATTTCATCAATAAAAGCGTTGGCTTCTTCTTCTGTCGTGACCGGCATAATGTGACCGATAAATCGCGACTTTTTGATTACAATTTCCAGATTGCCCGGTCCTCGAGCCGTGCGATAACGTTCAATCATCCCTATCCAACTTTCCACCAATTTGATCCATTTTACAAGAAAGCAGTTCCCCGCGCGCACGCGGACGAACTGCCTTGGTTTAACATCCGGGAAATCATTGCTTCACAATGACTCCCCGAATGTAATTACATTACCTTATTTAACTATATGAGCAGACCGATGAATTATTCAGAAAGTCTCGCTTCAAGCGCTGCTTTCTCTTCTTCAAAGCCTGGTTTGCCCAGCAAAGCGAACATATTTTTCTTGTAAGCTTCCACGCCTGGTTGGTCAAATGGATTGACTCCCAGTAGGTAACCACTAATGCCGCATGCTTTTTCAAAGAAGTATACCAGATATCCGAAAGAATATGGAGACATATCTGGAATGTTCACAATCAAGTTTGGTACTTGACCATCTGTGTGTGCAAGCAGTGTTCCTTGGAACGCTTTTTTGTTAACAAAGTCCATCGTTTTACCTTCAAGGAAATTCAGACCATCCAGATCATCTGGATCCGCTTCGATCGAAATATGCTCCGATACTTCAGCAACCTGAATCACAGTTTCGAAGATGTTCCGGCTACCCTCTTGAATGAATTGACCCATGGAGTGCAAGTCAGTCGAGAAATCAACGGATGCAGGATAAATCCCTTTATAGTCTTTACCTTCACTCTCTCCGTAGAGCTGTTTCCACCATTCGGATACAAAGTGCAAGGATGGCTCGTAGTTCACGAGGATTTCTGTTCCTTTACCTTTGCGATACAGTGCGTTACGAACAGCTGCATATTGATATGCTTCGTTCTCAGCTACGTTCGGGTTGCTGTATTCTTTAGAAGCGTCAGCCGCACCTTGCATCATTTCTTCGATGCTGATGCCAGCTGCTGCGATTGGCAACAAACCTACAGCCGTCAGAACGGAGTAACGTCCACCTACATCATCCGGGATAATGAAGGATTCATAGCCTTCTTCATTCGCCAGTTTTTTCAGTGCGCCACGCTCTTTATCTGTCGTAGCATAGATACGTTTGCGAGCTTCTTCTTTACCGTATTTTTTCTCCAGTGCTGCACGGAAGATACGGAAAGCAATTGCTGGCTCCGTTGTTGTACCGGATTTGGAGATAACGTTAACGGAGAAGTCTTTGCCTTCAACCATATCCAGCAAATGAGTTACATACGTGGAGCTGATGTTGTTTCCTGCAAAGTAGATTTCAGGCGTTTTGCGTTTGTCTTTAGGCAGGTTGTTGTAGAAAGAGTGCGTAAGCATCTCAATCGCTGCACGTGCACCAAGGTATGATCCACCAATACCGATGACGATCAGCACTTCAGAATCGCTTTGGATTTTAGCAGCCGCTTTTTGAATACGGGAGAACTCTTCTTTGTCATAAGCGGTAGGCAGGTCGATCCAGCCCAGATAATCCGATCCGGTTCCCGTTCCGTTGTGGAGCTGCTCGTGAGCCAAACGAATCGGTTCAGCGAAATAGTCCACTTCATGTTGATTGACGAATTGCAGGGCAGTGCTGTAGTCAAACTTCACTTTTTTTGCCATGATCTATAAAACCTCCTGATATCGGTAGTGTATTTTTTTCCGTTTTCCATTCTAAACAACTTAGCCTAAGGATACTTCAAATCCACAGGGCTGACAAGCTTGCAGCCCGAACTTTGTCGTTAGAGTTTAAGAAGCAAAAAGGGTTAACCGAATCCGCGAGTCGCGGTTCTGGTTACCCTTCTTGTATTATTCCGCCGGGTACGAACAGCAGTAGTCGGTAACGCTGCGTATCTCCAGTTTAAATTTGGATTCGGCAGGCACGTGGAACGTAGCTTGACCTTGAATCTCTTGCCAATCTTCTTCTCCGGGAAGTAATACTCTCAGATCGCCGGACAGAATTTCCATAATCTCACGGGAATCTGTACCGAACTCATAACTGCCTGGAAGCATAATGCCCAGAGTCACCTTGCTGCCATCCCCCAAAATAACCGTTCTACTAGTTACCTGGCCCTCATAATAAATGTTGGCCTCTTTCACTACACTGACTTGATCAAACTGTGACATGCGTACCCGCTCCCCCTGAAGTTAATCAAAACAAAAGGCAAAACAGATCAGGGCGGTTGCCCACCCATTCTCTGCCGGAAATCACTTACTGCTCGGCAGGACAGAAATTAACTGTCCCTCTTGCAGCATTTTTCAAGCTATTACAGCAATGCTTTTACGCGACTAACCACGTTTTCCACAGTGAAGCCATACTCTTGGATAACACGGTCGCCAGGCGCGGATGCACCAAATGTGTTGATTCCGAGAATGTCGCCTTGGTCGCCGACATATTTTTCCCAACCCATTGGGTGAGCCATTTCAATCGCCAGACGCGCTTTAACATCTGGAAGCAGGACGGATTCTTTGTATGCTTTGTCCTGTTTCTCGAACAGATCCCAGCTCGGCATGCTGATTACACGAACTTGGATGCCTTGTTCAGCAAGTGCTGCTTGAGCTTTGACAGCCAGTTGCACTTCGGAGCCTGTAGCGATGATTTGAGCAACAGCTTTGCCGTCTTTTGCATCAGAGACAACATACGCACCACGTTTCACATTCTCACGTGAACCTTCAACGGTACCTTCCAGAATCGGCAGGTTTTGACGAGTGAGTACGAGTGCAACCGGATTGCTCTTGTTCTCAAGCGCGTAAGCCCATGCTGCAGAAGTTTCATTACCGTCAGCCGGACGAATAACTGTCAGGTTAGGAATGATACGCAGGGATGCCAATTGCTCGATTGGTTCGTGAGTAGGACCGTCTTCACCAACAGCGATACTGTCGTGAGTCAGGACGTACGTTACAGGCAGACCCATCAGGGCAGCCAGACGAACAGCTGGACGCAGGTAGTCTGTAAATACGAAGAATGTACCTCCGAATACTTTCACACCACTGTGCAGTGCCATACCGTTCATTGCTCCAGCCATACCGAATTCACGGATACCGAAGTAGATGTTGCGACCGGAATAATCTTCAGGTGAGAAGTTCTCCAGGTTGTTCAAGTGAGTCATTGTGGAGCTTTCAAGGTCAGCAGAACCACCTGTCAGTTGTGGCACGTTATGAGCCAAACCGTTCAGTGCATTACCGGATGCTACACGAGTGGATACAGCTTTGTCTGTTGCTGCATATTTAGGCAGATCGCGATCCCAACCTTCTGGAAGATCGCCATTGATTGCCGTTTCGAATTGAGCTGCCAGCTCAGGGAATGCTTTTTTGTACTCAGCAAATTTCTCGTCCCATGCTTTGTTAGCAGAGATACCACGATCTTTCACTTGTGCAAAGTGTTCGCGAACTTCAGTTGGAACGTGGAAATCTTCCTGGTAAACCCATTTGTAAAACTCTTTAGTCAATTTAGCTTCGTCTGCACCCAGTGGAGATCCGTGAGTACCGCCGTGGCCGCCTTTACCTTGTTTGTTCGGGCTACCGTAACCAATTACAGTTTTAACTTCAATCAGTGTAGGACGAAGCGTATCTGCTTGACCTTCCTCAATTGCTTTTTGGATTGCAGGCAGATCGTTACCATCTTCAACGCGCAGCACTTGCCAGCCATAAGCTTCAAAACGCTTCGCGATGCTTTCAGAAGAAGACAGGTTCAATTTACCATCCAAAGTGATGTCATTGGAGTCGAACAACATGATCAATTTGCCCAGGTGCAAACGTCCAGCCAGGGAAGCTGATTCATGGGATACGCCTTCCATCAAGTCACCGTCACCACAGATTGCGTAAGTGTGGTGGTCGATTACGTTGAATTTGTCTTTATTATATGTTGCGCTCAGTTGAGCTTCAGCCATAGCCATACCTACAGCCATTGCAATACCTTGGCCCAGTGGTCCAGTTGTTGCGTCAACGCCTGCAGTATGTCCGAATTCCGGGTGACCCGGAGTTTTGCTTCCCCATTGACGGAACTGTTTCAATTGTTCCATAGGCAGGTCATACCCGCTCAGGTGAAGTAAGCTGTACAGCAACATGGAGCCATGTCCTGCGGACAGAACAAAACGGTCCCGGTTAACCCAAGTTGGGTGGTCCGGGTTATGTGTCATCGTTTTTGCAAAAAGTTGGTACCCCATTGGAGCGGAGCCCATAGGCATTCCCGGGTGTCCGGAATTTGCCTTCTCGATTGCATCAATCGCCAGTGTACGTACGGTAGTGATCGACAGGTTGTCGATGGTGTTGTTCTCTTCCTTTTGAATCGCTTCGTTCTTGTCAGTCATGGTTTGTCCTCCTCATGTCTTTAGATAAGTCGGGTTGCGCAAGCGAATCCCTCTCATCATACAAGCAAACCGAATTTCACAATAAGTGAATCCGCTTGAGTGTTTCATTTTGACTTATTCACTTTTGTATTGTATCACTTGGCGTGAAGGTTTTCCATAACCTTCTTTTAGAAGATCGGGAAAATTCGGCTGTTTATGACGAGGGATTTGTTTCCAGTTGCGCAAAAAGAGTGTCATACTGAGCATTTCAGCATATCTTCTAGCTCAGCCAGCATCGCAAATCCATCGGATGAAGTATAACCTTTAAGCGGAAAACCATACTCTTTTTAGATATCGAAGTTGATTTTGCATATAATGGTCCTTGATCATGATTGGAAAAATCGGACTTTTGTGCACATCAGGCTGTACTTCATATGGAAAGGAGGATTCACATATGCCGGAACATTTGGCTAAGTCACCAAAATCGCTAAAACACATATTACCCTGGAAAGCCGGGGTTTTAACAGGTCTTACATCCGGACTGGTGCTCGGGTTCTTTTTAAAGGCTATTCAGACTTACACTGGTGAAAAAGTCTATACCTTGCTGCTGAACATTGATTTTGTTCCATGGCTTCCGCCCACATTACCTGAATATATCGAATTTGTGCTGCATCTTATCGTTTCCATAATCATTGGCAACTTCTACATATGGTGGATTCAGCGTTCAGGTCATCCGATATCCAAAGGCGTCCTGATCGGCGCTCTCTCTTCCCTGCTGTATATTCCACTCTCCCAGCTGTCGAGTCGTGTGCCTGATCTATATGATATAAAAGCGATACTTTACTGGCTGACAGGGCATCTGTTATTTGGCGTGGTCGTTGGTTGGTGCGGTCATGTATGGAAGCACAGCCAGAAGCACAACCAAAAAGGCGATCCCCCTTTCAGACATGAATAGGGGACCGCCTTTTCTTTTTTTCGGAATAGAACTGAACTGTATCTTTACGAATCAACCTTGCGCAGTATTAAAGCATTAGCTTAAAACACAACGGTTTTATTTTCATGAACCAGTACACGGTCTTCAACATGCCATTTAACGGCACGAGCAAGAACTACACGCTCAATGGTACGTCCAATGCGTTTCAACTCGGTTACATCATCCCCGTGGCTTACACGCTGAACGTCCTGCTCAATGATCGGTCCGCCATCCAGCTCTTCCGTAACATAGTGAGCTGTCGCACCGATAATTTTGACACCTCGGTTGTACGCTTGGGCATACGGTTTACCGCCGACAAAGGCAGGCAGAAACGAGTGATGAATGTTAATAATACGATTGCGGTAATGCTCAATGAACATCGGGGAAATGATCTGCATGTAGCGCGCAAGAATAATCACGTCGATATCATTACCAATGACGTCCAACTGACGTTGTTCCGCTTCCTTCTTCGTATCCGCTGTAACCGGAATATGATGATAAGGGATGCCAAATGATTCTACATAGTCCTTCATATCCAGATGATTGCTCACAACAAGCGCGATGTCTGCATCCAGATCGCCAGCCTGCCATTGCCACAACAGCTCAACCAGACAGTGATCCTCCTTGGATACAAAGATGGCAAGTTTCTTCTTGCGGCTAACCGCAGAAAGACTCCAATCCATTTTGAAACGGTTTGCTACTTCTTCGAAATCAGCTTCCAGCTTAGGCAGGTTCACCGATAATTGTGGAAGATCGAACTCGATCCGCATAAAAAACATTCCGCCAGCCGGGTCCATTGTGTACTGGTCCGACTGTACAATGTTTGCACCATGCTGGTGTAAGAAATGGGATACTGCGGCAACAATTCCCGGTCCATCCGGACAGGAAATGAGCATCCGCGCCCGATCGGCGCGGTTTTTAACATCAGGACGTACTTGTTTAGCGTGAATCTCCATCGGGTTATTCTTCCTCCTTCAACTAGGCCGTGACAAAAATTTCTTTGCCTGCAAGCCAGGCGATCAAACGATGATTTAGTTGTTCTTCATTCAAATGCGGGAACAATGCGGCTTCAGCCACGAGGTCATACAGACGTTCCAACGGCTCGCGTGGGTCGGCTTTCTTTGCTTTGGCATCATTTTTGAGCAATGTCCAGATATCCAGAACATATGAACGGGACTCAATCTCTTTTCCTTTGAAGAAATGATGCAATTGTTCCACTTCTGTCAGGAACTCGGGACCAAATCGACCAGCAACATCCCCGCGAAGCAATGCAATCTCTACTTCATACATAGGACGCTGAGTTTTGGCTTCTTTACCAATCCAAGGCGTTTCCAAAATAAACGGACGCCCTTGAAGAGCCTCGTGATGCACGATACGGTTAATCGCCTCAAAACCAATCCAGCCGGATCCAATCGGTGTATGACGGTCCTTGTGCGCACCCACAGGGTTCTTACTATCATTAATATGCATTACGGCAATGCGGTCAAGCCCTACCGTACGATCAAATTGTTCAAGAACACCGTCCAAGTCGTTCACGATATCATAACCCGCATCGTGAATGTGACATGTATCCATACACACAGTAAGGCGTTCATTGTGTGTGACCTTCTCCATGATCTGAGCAATTTCTTCAAAACTGCGGCCCATTTCAGTTCCTTTACCAGCCATCGTTTCCAGAGCGATATTCACATCCGTCTCCTTCACTCCGTCCAGCACTTCATTCAAGCCTTCAGCAATACGTCCGATGCCGTAGTGAGCATCCTTATCCGTAAATGCGCCGGGATGCAGCACGATATTTTTGACACCAATCGCATGTGTGCGACGAATCTCTTCCTGAAGGAAACTTACGGCTAGCTCATACGTGTTTTCTTTGTAGGATCCGAGGTTAATAATGTATGGCGCATGGACAACGATATCTTCCATTCCGCCCTCTTGCATCGCAAGCTTGCCTTCCTCAATAAACATGGACTCAATAGGCTTGCGGCGGGTATTTTGCGGTGCACCTGTATATATCATAAACGAACTGGAACCGTACGAGGACGCTTCCTTCGTTGCACTCAATAATCCCTTGTCCGAAAAGGACACATGGGAGCCGATTTTAAGCATCATTAATCCCCCTTTTTCTGAATTATCCCTTATTCTAACGCGATTATCGAAATAAATCTAGAAATGCGCTATAATTCGGGATATAGGCTATTTTTTACAGCTGTAATTTGGAACATGGGTGGGCGGAATCCGTCTTTCCGTGAAAATCAATAAACCGAGGTGACTCCGCAATGATTTTCGGCTCCTACGCTTGGACGTTGACTAGTAGTTCCCCCAGCAATTGGTTTATGAACACGATCGCATTCTGGACCGTTCTTTTGCTTGGAAGTATGTGTGTTGGCGGATTTTTTATGATGCGCAAGTTTTTGAAAGTGCTTCCGAAGGCAGACGGGAAGTCGAAACTCGATTGGCAGAACCACTGGGTTGAAACCAGCCGTCATTTATGGACAGATGAAGCAAAAGCTTTTCTAGACCAGCTTGTGGAGCCTGTTCCTGGCCCATTTCGAGATATCGCCAAACATTCCATTGCAGCAGAAATCGGCAAAATTGCGTACGAAAATAATGCACCTGAAGTATCCAGAGATCATTGCATTAAAGGATACATTATAGCCACACCGAAGCGGGATAATAAGTTTCTGGTGAAATTTTTGGAGAAGAACCAAATTGACTATTCGCCTTATAAACATTTGATGAATAAATAGAAAACGGAAAACATGTATTAGGCTTACATATTTGCAAACATGCTCCGTCAGGTAAGTCATTCCCAGCAAGGCAGTGCTTACCGCCCGGGGCTGTTTGTCGATCCAATATTACATGTCAGCATAGTCAAAATAACAAGGAGGTCGCCAAGATGAAGATTGCGATTTGCGGAGGTACCGGTTTTGTCGGAGGAGCGCTCGTTGATTACTGGCTTCAGGCAGGCCATCATGTGAAAGTTATTACACGCAAACTGCCGAATTTACATAATCCCAGCCAAAACCTTACTTATGTCTCATGGGAACAGGTAGAGGAACAGCCTCATTTGCTAGAGGGAATGGATGCCTTGGTGAATCTGGCCGGAGAAACGTTGAATCAACGTTGGACAACCAAAGCGAAACTAGAGATCGTTGAATCCAGAGTGACTACAGTAGCGCGCGTAGCCAAATTGGTAGATTCGTTGGAACACAAACCGGAGGTGGTCGTACAGGCATCTGCCATGGCAATCTATGGCACCTCTCCTACAGAAACATTTGATGAGAACAGTCCTCAAAAATCGGTGAATTTCCCATCCCGCGTTTCTCAACAATGGGAAGTTGCTGCTGATGCCATCAAACATGTGAGACTTGTGAAAATCCGCGTTAGCCTCGTGCTTGGTCATAAAAAAGGTGCTTTTCCATTAATGAAACTGCCTTATATGCTTGGTGTTGGGGGCAGGGTGGGAAGTGGCAAACAGTGGACCAGTTGGATTCATATTATGGATATTGTGCGTTTGATTGATTTCACGATCCAAAATAAAGAAATCTCCGGTCCGGTGAACGCCTCTTCGCCCAACCCGGTAACCAACGATGAATTCGGACGCACGGTAGGCAAAGTGTATCATCGTCCGCACTGGTTCCCCGTACCCGGAATTCTGATCAAAACACTGGTCGGAGAACTCTCTGTCGTGCTGCTTCAAGGACAGCGGGTTATCCCGCAAAAAGCGTTGGATCACGGATTCCAGTTCACCTTTCCTACATTAACCGATGCACTGGAAGATCTAAAACACCGGGGTCTATCCGACTGATCGATACGTGTAAACAGACTCAGCTAACGTAAAGGTATCCCCATCTTCCAGTGGATATTCTTTGTACGGAGCAAGAACATCGCCCTTGAGAATGGTTCCATTCACAGAACCCAAATCCTTAATGACATAGCCCGATTTGTTCCGGCTCAATTCCACATGAGCACGGGACACACCGGTTGCTGAATCTACCCACTGGACCATTTCCGCCGATCGGCCAATAACAAACGATGCTCCACGGACATCCATCCGTTCATTTTTGTCCCCTGTTGCTGATCTGCGTTCAAGATAAAAGGAAGGTACTACTAGACCTGCTCCTGTAATGCTTCCGCCAGCAACACTCTGCAAATTTACTGTAGCATCAGCCGCCGCATGATGACGAATGAGCTCCGATGTTGCAGCCACGGATTCGACAGTATGCTGAACAAAAGGTTCATCAGAAGCTTCAGATGGTATATGTAGATTTTGAAAGCGAGAATTTCCTGCTACAGATGACCTGGATTCAAAAGATTGCCCCCGTTCTGATTGAGCATTTTGTATATCACCAGAGCTCTGTTGACTCATGTAACCTTGTCCATAGCTGTTACCTTCTGGTGACATTTCAGATGCATTCCAACGCCAGCTCTCCTGAAACATCTCTTCTTGGCTTTCTTTCTGCTTATCTTTGCCTCTCCCCAATCCAAAAAAAGCAGATTTCTTATTGGTAGAGCCCTCTTGTAATTCGCCATCTGCATATTCTTCATTCGGCATCTTTTTGCGTAGCAAATTGGATTTTGAATTTCCGAATTTCCCTTTGGTCACCCATGCCCAACCCGCGATCCCAAGCAAGCCAGCACTTAATGCTGCAGATAGAATCTTTTGTGTCTGCCCTGGTTGTTCCATATAGATGAATCTCCATACCAGCGCGATGGCAATCATACAGCCCAGAATGATATAGGTCGTTTTGGAAGAATCCTGCTTCTTGTCCTTCTCGTCCTTTTCCATATCATCGTCCTGTATTGAATCAAACGTTTGGCGCTGTGACGGATTCGTAACACCTTTCGCTTGCAATGAGGACTCTATCGGTGAACGTCTGCCCGAAAATCCTGAAAAGGGTTTGTTAAGTGGCTTGTCATCCTCCGCAGTAGATATCCTCGGTTGATGATTTGATTTTAACTGCTGCCCAGCTTCGCCATTTCGATCCAACTGACTATACTGATCTTGCCCACTTCTATTGGAAAACAGATCATTTCCCTGCTCCGGAACTGCAGAAAGTGGCATTCCTAATTTACTGTCACTTGAGCCGGATGACCCACGTGAAGACATAAACGTTGCCTGGCCTGAACCACTCTGCTCATCTGCATATAATTCAAGCAAAAGTTCACGCAGTTGTCTAATATCCCATTGTTCAATCTCACATAGCTGGAGGACACGCTGAATTCCTTCGCCCTGAAGTTCCTGAACATGGGCCATTAACCTAATAACCAGTTCGCGGAATTGCTGAGGCGTCGGATCTACCTCAACTGCATCGACAATTGGAATATATACTAAGCCAAGCTCTCCCAGTTCAAGTGAACCATTGATAAATATGTACTCTTCCTGAATCTGTAATTTACGCGAATCCAACATATATTGTCTACACTCTGTAAACGTGTCTGCCAGCTGAAACAATAGACCATATAACACACGCAGCTTGATTTTTCCCAACTTCAACATTTGAGGTAACATCTTATATCCTGAAATATCGTATTGTAACGTTACATTTCGGTCTACCTCTCGAATATGAACGGGAAGAAGTCGGGGAATTTGATTTGAAGACAACATGCCCGTCTGCACACGGCTCAGTTCATCCATTCGCAGCCCTTCCGCTTTCTCCAAAACCATAAACGATCCGCCGTTTCGAATGAAATCTCTCGTTAATCCATACATGCCAATCCTCTCTTTCCATTGCTTAGTTAAATCATGTAGATATAGGCGCTAATGAATCCTGGCAATACGGCCAGCATAAAAGGAAACTTCAATGTCTTTTCCTGATTGACCAGCTTGAGCGAACCGAGCATGAAGAAACCGGCAAGATTTCCTGCCATCCCGCGAATCCGCTTCGCAGAATCCCTTCGGAACAATAGAATGACTAATCCAATTGCCCCTGCGTACAAAACGGAGTAAATAATAACGTGAACGCCAAAGGCCAGTCCTGTCCAAGCTCCAATTCCTCCAAACAATTTCACATCTCCTGCACCCACTGCCCCGATTAGATACATTAGAAATAAGACACCAAACCCCATCGCGAATCCGGCTGCGGAGAACAGAAACCCCTCCCAACCTCCCCAGATAATATGGACCAGCACTCCAGCGACAGTCACTGGTAAAGTTAAACGATTTGGAATTTTCATCGAACGAACATCTGTAACAAAAGCTGCAATCACATACAGACCACAGGCCAGGTAAAACCACTCCACCTCCACCATCTCCTTCCTTATTTTCTGGAAGCCACATTAAACTCGGTCACCGTCTTGGCACCATCCGCAGTCTCTACAACAAATGTCCATGTGCCTTCCGTTGTACGTGTACCAACAAACCAGTTCCACTCAATCACACCATTTTCGTCAGCAGTCGCCCACCCGATATGCTTGGCTGAACTTTCACCGGACTTGTAAAATATGGTCAAGTTCGCTGTGGCTCCGGGCTCTACTTTGACCTTAATTGTTGCATTGTTGCCTATGTATGCTGGCTCCGGCTTGGATAACACGGTTACTGTTCCTGCAGAATCGGCGTCTCCCCCACTACTATTGGAGCCTTCTCCGGTATCTCCGATCCATACCCGTTCTGCCGCAGCCGCTTGAATACGTAAAGATTTCCCTAGAAAGGGGACTTTAACAGGCAATTCATAGCTCAATTCAAGCCGAAAGTAAGGATTCGTTTTATTTTTGAGATCAGGTATGAAAACACCGTTAACATGCACACGCTCTACATTCAGTACAGAAGTATTAATAAAAGGCTCAAGCAGCGGTTTAACGGTAGGATCAAGTACTGTCTCAAGAACGGATGTCTTCACCTCCTGTAACGGTTGTTCACCTCTGGCAGCAGCTGCGCGTACCCAATCACTTAGCGGCTCCGGCAGTGAAGAGGCATACTCTTTGGCCCATTCCGTCAGTGAAAGCTCCGGTATTTTCCATCCACCCTCCGAGCCTCCACTACCTGCGGAATCAGAGGGGCTGAATACAAGAGAGACCGGATATATTTTCGTGGATAACTGCTTTACTGCCTCTCCTGCCGTGCTCTGCAATGCTGTCGATACCAACGTCATCTGTACGATGTAAATGAGGAACATGACAAAGAACAGGAATACAGGCAAAACCAGTGAGGCTTCCAAAACGATGCTGCCCATTTCCTTTTCTGATGAACCCGTCTTTTTTGGAAAACGCACTTTGGAAACTGAATGTGTCTGCTCAGTCAGAGACTTTAATCTTTCCAGTCTACGCACTCGTGTAAGTCGACTCTGTAATCGTGCCAATATTTTTTCCTGCAGATGCTGCTTATCCATAATCCCTCCACCGAAACGACCCAGATTACTCAATAGGAATAATCGGCCTTTCGATCAATGAAAAATCGCCCATCCTCTACCTGGTCTGCACTACCCATGAGAGCACCTATACTTCTTGTGACTCCTGGTAAAAACCACAATTTAATACTGCTGCGCATGTTTCCTGAAGCGTATGTCTGCTTCTCATCCGGATTCACGCCGGTATTCAATCGGATCAAAGCCAACATTCTGGACATTTTGCGTTCATTGTTGCTATGCATTAATAGGAACAAACGCAGATGGTCCCTGTATGTAAGCTTGACTTTGATATATTTGGACAATTCCACACTACCTTCTTTAGCCAGTTTCACCATATCTGCTATAGCGTTTGTAATTCCGTATAAAATTGCAGCAGATAATACAAGTAGTGGATTCCCAAGCTTGCTATTCTCAATTAGTCCTTCTGCAGTTCGAATCGCCAGACGCATGCCAAAGATCTCAGCATACGCAGCGGCAATGTTCCCCGAAGGATTATGGAAACCATATACGATGTACTCCAATTCCTGATTTTGCAGTTTGAACACTTCACCAGCATCTCCACTGCCTTCAGTCCAGCCCAACAATTGCCCAAAATCCATGGAGTTGAAATACGCCAGTGCATACTCATTCTGGAACAACTCATCGCCAAAA
The DNA here is from genome assembly GCF_900101205.1 of Paenibacillus sp. OK060. Classification (NCBI taxonomy): domain Bacteria; kingdom Bacillati; phylum Bacillota; class Bacilli; order Caryophanales; family Paenibacillaceae; genus Paenibacillus; species Paenibacillus sp. OK060. Next base: position 597,549 of record NZ_FNFR01000004.1, on the reverse strand, counting down.
CTATCCAGCAAATTAGACATTCCTCCGAACAAACTGTCCATTCCGTTCATTGCGTCACCACCGGAGTCATACGGATCTCCAGCAATCTCTGCCTTCTTGGCTTCTTCACGGCTCGCTTGGTTAAAAGCGATGTTGGCGTTGTAGTACTCCTCCAATTGTTTGAAGGCTTCCATGGAGCCGGAGCTCCCCTTTTCGATTTGTGACAATATGCGTTTAACTTCCTTCAACTTCCCTTTGGATTCCTTATCATTCGCTTTGCGCTGGGCATCAGATCCGCGACCGCTCTCCAACAGCTGTTTGCTTTGGAGAATAACATTGGAGGGACCACTTCTTACATAAGTGTCCATGTATCGTTCCGTGACCTGACTAGCCTGTCTAACCGCTGGTTTAATGGAAACACCACTCATTACCGTAACAGTGCGAAGCTGTGTATTAAGCTCCATACTGTCATTTCTGACATTGGTGAAATCCGAATTTTGTGAGCGTACATGTGCATTTAACTGATCAAACAGCGTGTCAGCTCTTAAAAGTTCCGAAGCAAGGGAGCGTGTACTCTTGGCTTCACTTCCCGATCCGGTAGACGGAGGGCTCGTCCCAGGCAGCGTTGAGTTGCCTACGTTTTCATAACTGGCATTCTGTGAACGGTTCTCCCCTTCAGCGATCACCCGCTTCATTTCCTCATTGATCTTGCGAGCTTCTTCAATCTCGACTTGGGCTTCCTCCAATTTTGTCTGGTGAGCCTGCAATGCTGGTTGTATGATCGTGCTTATGCCTGTCGCCACATTCCCTACACCTGTCCGATAACGAGCTAGCTCTAGCATGTACTGTTGCTGGTTAAATGGCAGCCCCTCATCCATTTGTTTTTTGTTAAGATAATCCGCATAACGCGCCGCTGCTTCGGCAGCTGTCTCTGGCGTCTCTCTTAACATCTCATCGTAAATGGCAGAGGAAGGCGGATTCATGATCAGTGCGGGCAGACCCTTCAGCTTATCGGCAGATTCCGTCTGATTGGCTATTGCTTCGTCTAGCAATTCCTCACGTTTGTCATACAGTTTTTGCAATTTTTTGAGCAGATCCACAGTATGAGCAGCTTCTTTCATCTCTTCTGACATCGGCTTAAAACGGTTGACCACTTCCAGGGTAAAATCAACCGGCGCACGATATTTCATATCCTCCTGAATTTGGCGATTAAAAATATCGTATCTGCCCAGTTCACGCTCCATGCTTAGTGAAGTCGTATCCCATTGGATATCCAGAATTGGAAAGCCATCTTTCACAGCCGAGGGCTTCACACTATCATTCAGCACCTTGGCCATGATGGCCTCACCACTGCTGTCACCGTATCCAAATAGACCATACTCCCGCAAGGAAGTATCATAGGCTGACATCACAGATCTCATCGCTGCATGTGTCATTCGTTCTGCCTGTACTTTGAAGGCAGCAATACGTGCATAATCAATGAAAATGGAAACAAACATAAAGATTCCAGCCAAAATCAAGATCAAGAACACGGTTACGGCACCAGATTCACCGTCTTTTTTTCTGAACAGTGTTTCCTCCTCCTCTCCTCATTTTTTGGTTTTGCCAAAATGCTGTACAACCTGTCCCGCTTCAGCGGCAGTACTGGATGCGGCTCCGCCCTTGCCTTTAAACTTGGCTGCATAATAACGGACCAGATCCACCGTTCGGATAAATTCCGTCGGTTCTACAACTGCAGATGAACCTTGTGTTAGCACATTGTTACCTGAATCAAACAAAAAAGAAGGCAGCGGTAAAGAAATCACCTGCTCCAGCTTGGTTGTAACTTTTCGCTGGATCAGCGAGTTCTGGTATTCAATTGTCCCGTTCATACCAGAAGGCATGCCTTGTGCTGCTTGGGACAGCTTCTTTTCCGATAAACTTCCACCTTCTCCTGCGGGTACAGACACAACAACCTCATTGTCCGCTCCCGCCCAACCAAACAGTGCTCCGAGCAATCGATCATCGGTCAGTCTCCAGTACAAGTTGTCATGTTCCCCAGCCACAACTTCACCCGTCATCGCCTGCTTGTAGCTGTTGTCCCAGCTGTAGGCGGCACGTTCAGAAGCTGCATACGCATGTTGGTTCAGAAATGTCTTTTGATACATGTACATGGAGAAAAATAAAAGCAACACGAGAATAAACAACACAATAGGGAAGACCAGGGAGGCTTCAATGGTGAAGCTCCCTTCTTCCTTTTTGAATCTACTAACCCGGGAAAAATTCATTACTTTTCGTGTCCACTTTACTAAGGAGGCTCGTAATTAGTTCAGTTATTTGTTTCTTGAATATTAATGCAATAATGATAATAACGCCGATGATCAGAATAAGCTCCAGCGTACCAAGCCCATCTTCTTCCTTCCAAAATCCAGTTACCTTGCTTTTCATCAATTCCAGCATCCCCAATTCCTCCTACATATTCATCATCATAAAAGCCGGTGCCCCGATCATCACCACAATCGAAAAAAAGATCAGTACCATCGGAAACACCAGTTTGGAAGAAGCCTGTTCTCCCTTAGCCCGACTAACAGCCTTGCGTTTCTCCCACAACACATGGGACAGATCACGCAGCGCCAGTACAAAGTCACCTCCCCCTCGCCGGAAATTCAGCAGCACTGTTGTTGTAAAAATCGTCACTTCCTGTACACCACAGCGACGACTGAACTGTTCAAAGGATTGTTGAAACGAGTAACCGTTGTTCCAATCCCCGACCGTCTTTCGCAGCTCATTATAGAGAGGATGATTCCGTTCTCCCTGACTGGCTACACAGTGAACAATTGCACGCTGCACCGTTTCTCCCGCACCAACTAGCAGAACAATTCGGTTCAATAACTCTGGCAGCTCCATGAGTATGTCCTGATCTCTTCGCTGTACTTTGGTGTTAAGATCTTTGTAGAGCGCAAAGGGCAGTGCAGCACCGAGTGCCAATCCACCTACCATACCCCCAAGCCCCATGTCCCCAACGAGCGCCAGAAGGCAGCCTACGAGCAACATCAGCCACGAATAAGTCAGCATCTCAGCACAGTAGAGCATCGTTTTCTCTCCACTATGCTGTATGCCATACATTTTCTGAATGGCATGCTGCATACGGAACATGAGCACAGGCAATCTGCGGCCCACCTCGAACTTGTCCAGTAAAAACAAAAAGGGGCCATGCAGCTTCTTCAGACGTATTCCTTCCATATCCAGTTTGCGCAAATGTCGGTAGGTCTGCCCTCGCGTTCGATCAAGCACCAGCCACCCTGCTCCGAGCACCCCTCCGAAAATAACGGGAAGCAGCATCGTGTCAGCTCCTTATACTTTGATATCCATAATGCGTGTAATCCACAAATAACAGCAGGCAAGTAACGCCAATGCCCCGCTGGAGATCATATATCCCATCCCGCTGTATAACGGCTCCATAAAATCCTTGGCCGTAAAGTTTAGAAAAATCAGAAAAATAAATGGAGCGGCAAACATCACTTTAGATTCAAACTTCTTCTGTGCCACCGCTACCATGATGTCCTGCTGAATATCCAGCTTCTCACCAATTACCGCCGAGGTTCGCCTTACCACTTCGACCAGATCTCCACCCGTTCGCTTACATGTGATGAACACATCGGCAAAGTTTGTGATATCCTCAATTTTGGCCCGATCCGAGAAGTTTTGCAGCGCCTCTTCAATGGGCTGACCATATTCCATCCGCGTCCTCAGAATGGTGAATTCACGAATGAGATCTGTATCCGCCTCAGGATTGAGCATGCGCAGATCCTCCACTGATTCCTTAAAACCGTTCTCTACTGATTTTCCCGCAGCCAGCGCAGAGGACAACGCATATAATGCCTGCTTAAAATGTAAACTGAGAGTCATTCTTCTTCGTTCCAGCAGTACTTTTGTCCAGTGTTTTGGTACCCATATACACCCCGCAGCCAATATCAGTCCGGCCAACCACTGATGATAGAACAGAATACCGACACCAAAGAACAACAAACCACTAATCAGCATGCAGACAATCCGCTGTCTTCGAGATAGCGTATATACGGTGTAGTCCGTTAACGCTTGTCTGGCCTCACCCAACTTCATCACCTACCAATAAAATCGACTATTTCACGTTGTTATCCGATCCATTCAACTCATCACTATTGCGTTCTATGTACTCGTTCAACCATTCCGCTAGCCCAGCCATCTGAATTTTATCCACTTGTCTCAGTGTTCCAACTTGCACGAGTCCGCCAATAATCTTGCCTTCTTTTTCTTCGATTTCCTGGAAACGAAACAGTGGATTGAGCAGTACTTCTCCGTCCTGCATGCCAATCACTTCGCTAATCTCGGTCACCCGACGTGAACGATCACGCAGCCGGGATAAATGTACAAAGATATCAATGGCCGAGCTGATCTGCTGCCGGACAACCGCAATGGGAAGATCCGCTCCGCTGAGCACCATGGTCTCCAATCTGCTGATCATATCGGAGATCGTATTGGCGTGACCCGTTGACAACGAGCCATCATGTCCAGTGTTCATGGCCTGCAACATATCCAGTGCTTCTGCCCCCCGCACCTCACCAATGACAATTCGATTTGGACGCATCCGCAAGGATGACTTGATCAGATCACGAATAGATATTTGCCCCTTGCCTTCGGTATTGGCATTACGCGTCTCCATCGATACCAGATTGGGTACCGTAACAATCTGCAATTCAGCAGAGTCCTCAATCGTGATGATCCGTTCATCCGCCGGGATAAACTGAGATAATGCATTTAGGAAAGTAGTTTTCCCCGACCCGGTTCCGCCGCCGATAAAAATATTGTATTTGCTGCGTACCAACTGCTGCAGCAATTCTGCCGCTTTCTCATGCAGGGCACCTTTACCAATCAGATCGGACATCTTCATCGGTTCACTTGGGAATTTCCGAATCGTCATAGTCGGACCCTTCAATGCAATAGGAGGCAACACGATATTGACCCGAGAGCCGTCTTTCAACCGCGCATCCACGATTGGAGAAGACTCATTCACAATCCGGTTCACCCCGGATACAATCATCTGGATAATGTCTTCCAGTCGTTCCCTGGACTCGAACTCCAGCGTGATCTGTCTGACTTCACCTTCCTGCTCAACGAAAATCTCCCGGTGGCTGTTAATCATAATCTCCGTAATTTCGGGATGATCCACCAAGGGTTGCAGAATATCCAGCCCTCGAAAGGAGTCGAATAACCGTTGTACCAGCGTATGACGCTCCCCGGAGGTCAGATCATCCAGTTTCGGGTCAGAGAGCACTTTACGCTCAATTCCCTGCCACAGTTCTTCGTCTCCCGCAGACGACGTTAAATCGAGGCCAGCCCTAACCTCGCGACGCATGATCTGAAACTGCTCTTCACGGTCCAGTATCATCTTGGATGAATCCGTCATAGTGACCAACCATCACCCTTCTGGATTCGTCCTGTCTGCTTCAGTTCTTCTTCCCCATCCTGTAGGATCAGGGCGCATAGCCTCTTCACTTCGCGTTGAAAGATCGGTGAGCTGAGCATCACTTCCTCCTGGCTTAGCTGCTTCCAGGAAGGGATATACGGCAGTACAGCATCCAGATGCAGATCAGGTCTTGGCAAGGCATTGATGACGCTGCCCCGATACTTGTTGACAATGAAGCGGGCACGATCCAGTACACTTTCATGCAGATCCGGCCACGTACGCTCCATATGCTGCATCCATTGACCCCAGCGGTGCATGGAAGAGATGTCATCCTCAACCAGCCACACGAACACACCTGCAGCATCGAAAATCCCCTCACTGCGTCCATCCCAACCTGAGTCCCCATCGAGAATGAGCACATCATATTGCCCACAGTCCCCCAAATAACGGATCAGACTCTTCGTATCTTCACGGGACATTTGCAGCAATTCCTTCCGATTCGATAACGGCCAGAATACATCCGACTTTAGCGCTTCGTGACGAAGCACGTATCCATCCACCCCTTTGGAGGAAGACTGCACTTGTCCCTGTTTGCCTGATTCTTTCCTGCCCACCTTCAAATCGTATAGCAGACGTGAAAGCCCTGTTTCTGCATCAGTTATACGCTGCCCACTTCTAGACATACCCTTCTCCAGAAATGGCATTGAGCTATCCAGCGTCTCCAGATTGAGATACAGAACAGCATATCCTGCAAGCCCCAGTTGCTTCGCCATATGCATCGCCACCGCCGTTTTGCCACTCCCGCCGGAGGCTGATACAACTCCAATAGAAAGCGTCTCCTGTCCTGGACGATGGGCCTTCTTCCGACGCGGCTGCCGACAAGCATTAAGAACAGCGTCCATCAGCGTAGGCAATGGTTGATATTTCATCAGCCGTTTATCCTCATCCACCTCATCTAATCCTTCACTAAGCATCAACCATGGAATACCCGAGGTTTCGCCACCGTGACTTAGCCAGTTGTTCAGAAATTCCGGTTCCGCAATCACCAGATCCGGCAGTTCCCTGCCTTCCTGTTCGTTCATGTGATCCCTGAACGCTTCCCATTGTGAAAAGGCGGTAAACCGTATACTGGAGCCGGACGGGCTGCCTTGTACAAAATCAAGCCAGGCGCTGATATACTCTCTGTCTTTAGAAGCCAGCACTGCCTTAAGAACAATCACTTCTTCTCCCCTCCCTGAAAAAAAGCACAAAAAAGCACCGTCCAATAACCGCAAAAATATGCAGTGTATGGACGGTGCTTCCGTCACGTGCTATGAATGTATGGATAATATAGCATACAATTTCTGGAGGAGCAAGGGATTTATTCAAACGCAAATCATTCAAGAATGATAAGGGGCATCGAACTCAATAATATTGCGGTCAGGATCAAGTACAAAAATCTGTGCAAACCCGGCAACACTATCTGGTCTTGCCTCATATTCAATTCCCTGCTGTTCCAGCCAGGCCAAAGTCTCTCTGTAGCTCTTCACCCAGATCGCAAAATGTCCATCTGTTGTATCGATGCCAGCCTCACGAAGCGTATGTCCCTGCGGATGCTGTAATAGATGAAGCTGCTGACTACCAAGGGCATACCAAGTGCCTGTGGAGTTGAAAGGCGGACGTTCAATCTCCTGCATACGGAGCAAACCGGAATAGAATTTCTTCGCAACTTCCAAATCACGTACAGCCAAACTCACATGGTGTATATGTGCATATTCAATCATTTCTTTTGACCTCCTGCCTGAAATAGCCTTCCTTCAACTTCCCATCAACTCTAAATTTAATCGCTTACACGACTATACTATAACACCTTGGACTCTGACCACAACGCATACAAAAAAAGAAAAACACCCCTGATTGAATTCAGCGAACCTGTCGGTTCACACAAATTCATATCAGAAGTGCCTTCTCCAGAAGATCCACATCATAAGCAACTTTACCAGGTTAACTTCTCATCAGAGAGAATCACACCCGCTTAGCCTTGCGCTTATTATTTAGCACTATCCAATGCTTCTTGCGGGATTTTAATCTCTTTCACGCCATTATGGTTAGAGAACGTGCTGGTCATCTTCATGTCCATCGAGATTTTCTGTCCTTCCTGCTCCATATTCATAACCATGTTGACATCCGTACTTGCAGGCAGGTAGGTTTCTTTGTTGATCATATATTTCATTTTCATGCTGGTAATATTCATTTGATCAAGCATCGCTTGAGTTTGGGCATCTGATCCGTTTTGTTCCATGACCGCTTTGGCCAGCTCCTTCACGTTATCACCAGATACGTCAGCGTTAATGACATAGTTGTCGCCTTCTTCCGTAATCTTGGTGTCTTCGGCAATCTTTTTGAATTGCTCCAGTTCACCTTCCGGATTCATGCTTGCCTTCATCTGCTCAATCAGTGGTTTCGTTTGTTCGTCAGGAATTTTGACCCATTGGTTTCCCACCTGCGAATAAATGTTATCCGAAGTGATGTACTGCTTCACATTCTGTGCTTCCTGTCCGGACATTTCCATCTTCATCTCCTGATAGATCATCATCGGATCTTTGATGATATCCATCTTCAGCGATGTTTTCACCTGTTGATCCTGGGACTGCTCACCAGCCACCAGTTTCAAATTTTGATCGATATTGGCTTCCGTAGTGAAGCTTTTCATATCTTTAGTAGCTGCATTCGTTTTCTCAATTAACTCGTCCAATGTAGGGATCTTTGTCTCCTGCTCCGCAGTTGTATTCCCCTCGTTAGACGTTTCGTTTCCAGCTGGCGGCGTTGCTGTACTGTTATCTGCATCGCTACTGCAAGCTGTCATGCTTACTGCTAATAATGCCCCAATAATTAATGTAGTCCACTTCTTCAAGTTATTTGCCTCCCAAAATAGAGTTGATCCGTACTCATTACCCAATTATTTCCGTTATTAATCAATCGTCACCGATAAAATATGTCACACTTCAGCCTTTCAAAGGAATCGATCCTTAATTTCAGGTGTAGGCAGCATGCACGCTTCATCTTTACCGAACCAGCGATATCGGTTGCGAGCTACAGTGTTATATATGGCATTTCGAATAAATTTCGGTACAATAATCAACACGTACAATAATGGATAAGGGAATTTCAAACCTTTGGCCAGACGCAGCGCTGCGGTTGAACGTGTATAATATTTTCCATCCTCAATGAGTACAAAAGTATCCATGCTGTCCGTGGACAGATTGCCCTTCTCCAGCAATTTTTTCGCTACATCCGATTGGAGTGATGCAAAATGATATTTCCCCTCAGGGTCACGCTTGATAATCCACTTCGTTAATCCTTGGCAGAAATGACAGACTCCGTCCACAAGCACAATCGGGTGTCCCTGATGCTGATCCGTTTGATTTACTGTCATAATCGTGGCCTCCTCATGTGTGCTATTAGCATAACTTACCCGTTTTGAGTCATCTCGGTCGCTTTTTCACATTTTATTTAAGTAAAACGGAAAATAGAAAAAGAGCGCAGGCTCTATGCCCACGCTCGTATCTGTTTTGGCAATTACTCGGCAATTGCCTTTTCCATCCATTGGTCGTCGATCATCTGTTGGTGCAGGTCACCAGCCCACTGGTCCATGCATTTGCAAATGAAATCTTTGCGACATACCGGACAAGGTGTTTTCTGTAGACGGCTGATATTGGTCAGCTTCCATTCCGGGGAATGGGAGTAGAATACACGGCATTGTGTACCGTCTACCAATTTCATTTTAAATTCATACAATCCGTCTTCCTTGTTGCCACTAGCTAATTCTAAATTTGCAATACGCGGTCTATAAGACATGGATATCACCTGTTAATTCAAATTTGGTTCATGCATTGACACTTCTTAGTACTAAATCATATTAAAGAAATTTTAGTTCGATGTCAACTCACGCACATTTACCCACCAAATAGAATATCAAGAATGGTACCCACCTGACCCTGTTTTTTCCCTTTCAACACATCCGGATCGAATACTTCTACATATCCACAGGAAGAACAGGCGACGAAGAGATAATGATTGTGCTGAATATCAAACATTTTGCTAAGTCCTGCTCCTGACATGGATACTTCCTTAATATTGCAATCCGTACCCCTGCATTTGGTACATACAAATCGTCGTTCTATCATCTCTTCAATACTCATTGTCGTTCCCCCTTATTCGAATGTATGACTTCAAGCAAGAGTAGATTATGTAAAATAGTACGCTGTTCAACATGCAATCTCCTGCATCTCATCTGTATTATAAAATACAAAACCCTGCCGAAGGCCAGCAGGGTCTTGTACTCGAACATCAGGTATCCAAAGATACCCTGCTCTATATGTTCCCTTTACTCCTACGAGTCAGGTCTTAAACTACATTAAGTACCACATCAATATTGCCGCGTGTTGCTTTGGAGTAAGGACAGAAATCATGTGCCTTGCGTGCAAGATCCTCTGCTTGACTGTGATCCACGCCAGGCATGCTCACATCCAAACGTACAGACAGTTGGAAACCATCATCTGCCGGATCCTTGCCGATGGATACATTACTTGTGACCACCACATTCTCCAATTTCACGCCTGCTTTGCGTGCCACATTGGCAAGAGCACTTTCATAACATGCACCGTATCCCGCTGCAAAGAGCTGCTCAGGATTGGTTCCTTCACCACCGGAGCCTCCAAGTTCTTTTGGCATTTTCAGATCATGCTTGAGCACGCCATCCGAAGAAGCCACCGAACCTGTACGTCCACCTTTAACTGTCGCTGTTGCTGTATATAAAGCTTCCATTAAGAATCTCTCCTTCACCTTTAAGTTTTTTGTTGCCTACAATTCAATTTAAACTTCTGGCTCATTTTGAAACGTTGTTGCTCCTTATTCAGCTTTTACATCTTTATCTTTTTCATGCATTGGGGATGAACACAGGTAATTTATCCAGGGTTGGGTAATATACTAAGGCACAATTCACTCTCCGGTAATTTTTGTCCTCATACACAAAAGTTGCACTAGACAAAAATAATTGAAGGAGTACAATGTAAGTATCAACATAAACGTTTAGACATATGTGAAGTCGTTTAATTACGCTTTTAAGATTTTGGTTTCAATGTTCCAATTTAATCAAAGGAATGACACCGTTCCTCTTCATATAGAATATCAATACTTCAAAGTCGGGTGATTATATTATGAGTAAAAAAAATCCGTTCAACACTCCTTCAAATGAGCCATTGGCTGCGGGCATGGCCCCATCTCTCGGGGAAGCCCACAGCTCCATGAAGGTGCCTCAGAACGCTGCTTGGTGGAAAAAGTTCCTTGCTTTTGTTGGACCGGGTTACCTCGTTGCCGTTGGATATATGGATCCTGGGAACTGGGCAACGGATATTGCCGGTGGTTCACAATTCGGATACACGTTATTATCCGTTATTCTGATTTCAAACCTGATGGCTGTTGTGTTACAGTCTCTCGCTGGCAAGCTCGGGATTGTCACAGGACGGGATTTGGCACAAGCCTGCCGCGAACGATTCAGCATGCCTGTTGTGATCGTATTATGGATTTTGTGTGAGCTTGCGATTGCAGCCACTGACCTTGCCGAGGTTATTGGTTCAGCCATCGCGCTCAAGCTGCTGTTCAACATCCCCATGTTATACGGCGTCATTATTACCGCTGTCGATGTACTGGTCATTCTTTTGCTGCAAAATAAAGGCTTTCGCGCATTGGAATCCCTCGTAATTGTACTAATGGCTACCATCGCCCTCTGCTTCGGGATTGACCTGTTTCTCGCTAAACCAGATATGGGTGGCGTCATGCATGGTTTCGTACCGAATGTCGAGATTTTGCAAAATCCGGCTATGCTCTACATCGCCATCGGGATTATCGGCGCAACCGTCATGCCCCATAATCTGTATCTGCATTCTTCCATTGTGCAGACCCGTCAGATTGAACAGACACCAAAAGGAAAAAAAGAAGCGATTCTGTATTCCACCATGGATTCAACCATCGCTTTAACGCTAGCTCTGTTCATTAATGCAGCCATCCTGATTGTGTCTGCTGCCGTGTTTCATAGTGCGGGTATGACCCAGGTGGCGGAAATTACAGATGCTTACCATCTGTTGACACCTCTGCTGGGAACCACCATCGCTAGCATCCTGTTCGGTGTAGCCCTGCTGGCTTCAGGCCAAAACTCAACACTCACCGGCACGTTGTCCGGACAGATTGTAATGGAAGGCTTCCTGAACATTCGTATTCCAGCGTGGCTTCGTCGACTGGTTACACGTCTGATCGCTATCATCCCGGCCGTCATCGTAACAGCCATTGCTGGAGAGCACGGAACAGAAGAACTGTTGATTCTTAGCCAGGTTGTGCTGTCTCTGCAGCTACCCTTTGCCGTCATTCCGCTGGTAATGTTTACGAGTGACAAAAAAAGCATGGGGGCTTTTGCCAACAAGCTGTGGCTCAAAATCATCTCCTGGATCATTGCCGGAATTATCGTTGTCCTGAATGTGTATCTGATTATCCAGACCATTCTGTTGTTCTAGGTTAAACGGAATTACGCCGTATTTTGTCTAACTCAAAAAGGCTGATCAACTCAAGTAACGTACCCCTTGAGACGATCAGCCTTTTATATGTTAGAGCAGCAGCCTAATTATACCGAATAGTTCATAAATACTGCTCTTATTTAGTTGTCTGAATTTTGAGTTACCATTAACAAAGGAAGAAGTTCCTCCAGTGATTCAATAGTCCAGTCTGGACGCTCTGCATCCGCAAGCTCCGGCTGGAATCTGCCATAACCCTGCAAAATCCGGATCGTGTGCATACCCAGCTTCTTAGCCGGAATAATATCATTATCAATCCTGTCGCCGATCATGACCGCTTCCTCAGGTTTGCATCCCGCCTGTTTCAACGCTACAGCATACAATTCAGGATCAGGCTTGGACACTCCTTCTTCAGCCGAACAGGCCAGCACATCCACATACTTGCGCAAGCCGTAGCTATCCAGCCGATTTTCCGTCCCCGGACTCTGATTGGCAATGATACCAATCTTATAGTTTTGCGACAACGTCTGGAGAACAGCGTCGGCTGACGCGAAGGGGCGCTCAAGCTCTTTGCGGAACTTCAGCTTCTCCTGTATCTGTTCCCGGTGCCCCTCGTCGCTGATAAGGGTACGAATAGCCAATTTCATCGGCCATTGCTCGTAATTTCGGTAGGAGGCGGCAAATAGTTCTCGCACCGTCTGCATCTCCACCTGATAACCAAGCGCACAAGCTTCACGAACGAACTGACCGATAATATCATCTACCGGCTCCCATTCGTCCACGAGCGTATCCCCCACATCAAAGAACAACCATTGTATTCCACGTACATCCGGCACGCCTATTCCTCCTCGTTAGCCACAGGAAATCCATATCCCTATTTCCCAAACCATAAAAAAGAAGACCCACCAACATGCATGAGTCTCCTCAAGTTTCCGTTTATTTATGATTTCAATTATAACAGGCAGCTGACACTGGATCAATCACAGGAATAGTACTAGCCACTAGCCATTCAGTAGAAACCCAACTTCCCCATTCAAGGAATATACAATACGGTCTGCTCCCATTCCCCGATAGATCCCTTTGGGGTGGCTTTGTTCCGTAATGACACACAGGGACTTGGATGTCCAGGAGCGGCAGATCTGTAAATATCGACAGGTCAGGTTTAGGCTATTTTCAAAAATAAAAACATTGCCGACACTACCTTGCGGCAAAAACCATTTCTGAGCAGCAGCTGTGTTCATGCGAATGACATGCTCCACACCAATCCTCCGGAGCCTGCGCTCTTCCCCTGCACTGTTGGTCAGAACGGCAAACGGCATTTTTTTGTACATCAGCAATTTGATAAATTTACGTCCTGCTTCATTTGGAGCAGTCACTAAGATCATCTCTTTATCCATCATTCGTTCCTCCCTTGGCGTGAAAAGACAACAAAAAAGAAGCGTGGGGGACCAAGGCCTCCCGGACGCTTCTTCAATAATCCATAGCAAAAAGACACTATGAACCAGCGTACGGCTTGTTGCCTCTCCCTTTAACGCTTACGAGGTTAGCTGACGGATTCGGGCGCGAGAGTCGCCCTATTTCCGGCTGTCACCGGAAAATTCACCCCATGGATGCCTACTGTCCTGGACAGTTCATCCTGTTGGTTCCCCCGTTTCCCACCCATGAATGAATGGAAACTCAGCGATTAAAACATCGTTCTTTTATAATCATTAATCAGAGCGATATTATCGTTTGTTTCGTTTTTCATGTAAAATTTAATTTAAATTGGAATTACGATATGAATCATACACCCGTGCCATATTGGTGTAAAGTCTGCGCAGATCACCGAATCGACGGATTTTTGCCATTTCACATCAATAATAGCGCTTACAACGTATCCATTCTCTACCCATCTCATCAAAGCTCTCTAATTCTCTCTTTAGCGAAATTCAGGTAGCAAATCAGTCACAGATCATACACGACAGCTTCAAATTGAGTTAAAAAAGCAATATTAATTTTGCATTATTTAATTGTAATCAATATAATAGAAGAAAGAAGAATATGAAATGGAGGCGATTTTCATGTCAGTCTACGACTACAAAGTAAACACCCTTCGCGGTCAGGAAGTTGAAATGTCCAACTATCGTGACAAAGTACTGCTTATCGTGAATACAGCAAGCCAATGCGGCCTCACACCTCAATTCAAAGGTCTGCAAGAGCTTCAGGATAAGTTTAAAGACTCCCCATTCGAAGTTCTTGGTTTTCCAAGCAACCAGTTTGCACAGGAAAAAGGCTCTTCTGATGATATTGCCGAGTTCTGCCAGATGAACTATGGTGTTAGCTTCCCGATGTTTGAGAAGATCGATGTGAATGGTTCAAGCGCTCACCCTCTTTTCCAGCACCTTACCAAAGAAGCGCCAGGCGTACTCGGCTCCAAAGCCATCAAATGGAACTTCACCAAATTCCTTGTGGATCAGAACGGACGTGTTCTGAAACGGTATGCTCCCAAAACAACACCTGATAAAATTGAAGCGGACATCAAAGAATTGCTTAAATAACAAGTAAAGGCCATCCGACCCCAGCAGACAGAATGAGCATGCATTCAGGGGAAACGGGTGACCTTTTTTTGTCTGGCCCATCTGTACTGTAAATAAAACAAAAAAAAGAAGCTTCCCATACGGGAAGCTTCTTTTTTATCGTTCTTATGATGCGGTCGAGAGGACTCGAACCTCCACGGGTATACACCCACTACCCCCTCAAGATAGCGTGTCTGCCATTCCACCACGACCGCATGTCGTAAATAATCGGCAACAAAATTGATTATACCCGGTTCATGTTTAAAAGTAAAGCATTTTTCTTAATATCATTTTAACTGCGCTTTTCCTTCCATAAATCGTATAATCTCGTCATTTTCTCCTACGAAGTGCATATGATTAAATTTAATCCCGTTTGTATACCCGATTAGGCCGATCACTCTACTTTATTTGTATTACCATCCTTCATATCCCTTAGTATAAAGTAACTCATAAAGTTATATAAAATAACACTAAATAGATTTAATATTCAAAAAACAAAGAAACTATTGACAAAAAGCGGATATTTATGTGAATATATATATCATATAATTCGGATTTACAAACATAAAGCGAACCAAAAAGGAGTATAAATGTTATTTAACATAACATTTAACGAACGTAGGAGGCGAAAGATTGTGAACCGTGGGAATAAGCTGCTCGATTATGTCAAACTGCTTGATTCCTCTATCCAGGTCGGAGGGTTCACCCATTCCTTCGGTATGGATGCCCATATCGCTGAAGGTACCATTCGTAGTGTTGAAGATCTCGAATCATTCATGCGCTGTCAATTGCATCCCAGCATCGTGCGTCTGGAAGGTATGGCGATTAAAGGCATATACACCGCCGCAGATCACAAGGACGCATGGCGTACAGCCCTCATCGACAAACTCGTTCATGTCCAGCGCACCCCAGTCAATCTTAGAGAACATGCCTCCATTATGGGCAAACGACTAATTAAGCTAGCTCGCGCACTACACCCCTGGATTGATTTTAGCCATCTCGAACAAACGCTGGCTAAGTATGAATCTGTTGGCTGTCTCCCCACTGTTCACGCCTGGATTAACCACCACCTCGAAATCCCTGTCGAGGAGGCGGTCCTTGGTTATCTGCATTCAGCCATGAGTGCCTGCATAACCGAAGCCTCCAAAGTGATTCCCCTTAACACCGATACAACCCAGGACCTGCTGGTTCGCCTGGCCGCAGACCTGGAGCATGAATGGGATACCGTCAGCGCCTCCGCTGCGGATGGACCGGTACAACCGACCTCATTGTCCATGAAAACGTTGTTTCCAAGCTTTCACATGCTTGGAGCAGGGCTTCACGCATACAGAGCCTAATTCCCATCCCCTTTTTCTTCACACAACCCACCTCCTCACACAGTAAAATATAAAAAAACACGCCGCAACCTCATTGCTGGCGTGTTTTTTATGTCATTTATTTTGTCTATTTAACGCATTTACGCCATTTAACACATTAAAATACACTTATTTCCGTCTTTTTTAATTGTTAGATGACGCAAATGCGTATATAATAAAACATACAGCTCGCATATCTATATATTTTACACCAAGAATAACCAGCTGAACACTACATTCCAACGAGGGGTGAACCCTTTTGAACAAAAAGAAACCTGTGACTCCTTTCGGATGGGCCATTAAACGACGACTAACCGAACTCCAGGTCGACCAAAAGACATTTTGTGAACAGTATGGCATTCCGCCATATCGTCTGTCCAATCTCATTCACGGTACCCGCAAAGCAACCCGGTTCAGGAACCAGGTCGCAGACATCTTGGAAATTCCAGATGATTTAAGATAAGATTTCTGCCAAGGAGGAGCTCATTTCATGAGATACTTAATATCCGATCTGGAGAGATTATCGTTCCAGTCCATTCAACACCAACTTATCATCGTCGATCACAACTGGATCATTCGAAGCTGCAACACCGCTTGGCAACATGGACTTGGGCAACTGCTTCCCAAACAGAGCGTAACAAGCCCCTCCAGAACAGCACCTGAACCGCCTCATTACCTTCATCTTGTAGAGGGGTGGACATTACGCGAGGAGAAAGCAAAAAATGCGAAGATTGTTCAGGAGTTGAAAAGTATCACTGCACCTTTTAAAGACAGTTATACATACGATATCTCCGTTCAAACTGCTCACAGCGAACAGCGATGGTTCCGTATGGAACTCACCCCATTGATTCAGGCCGACCCATCCCTGCTGTCTGATCTTGCACTGATTGCACACACGGATGTTACCGAACAGAAACAGACAGAACGCCAATTGAAGAAGGCTCTGTCTGAAGTGCGCACTTTGCGTGGACTGCTTCCCATCTGCGCTGTCTGCAAACAGATTAAGGATGAACAGGACAGCTGGAACTCTGTTGAAAGTTATTTGGAGAAGCACACCCATGCCGAATTCACTCATGATATCTGCCCGGATTGCATCCGAAGACTATATCCGAAGTACTCCAACATTCTGGACAAACGCTCCTGAACTCATCCTACGCCATGAACCTTAGCTAGACAGACAGATGGTGCTCAAACTGCGACATATCCAGCTCTCGCGGTGCTCCTTGCAGTGCAATTGCCCCTTTGTCCATTACATAGATATAATCTGCAGCACCGCGTACAAAATCAATGCTTTGCTCCACCAGCAAGATGGAGATCTCACCCTTTTCCTTAATTTGCAAAATGACCTGCCGGATGTCCTCTACGATGGAAGGCTGAATACCTTCTGTCGGTTCATCCAGAAGCAATAATCCCGGCCGGGCAGCCAGTGCGCGGGCAAATGCCAACTGCTGTTGCTGCCCACCACTTAGATCACCACCCTGCCGTCCATACATCGTGGCAAGCACCGGAAACATCGCAAGTACATCCTCCGGGAACATCTTTACACCCGCTGCACTTGTCTCCAGACCCAGCAGCAGATTTTCTTTTACCGTAAGCTGCGGGAATATTTCCCGCCCCTGCGGCACATATCCAATCCCCGACCTGGCCCGTTTGGCCGGATCGTGGGTGGATAATTCCTGACCTTTCCACTGAATACTTCCCTTGCGCGTTTTAAGAAGCCCCATCAACGTCTTCATCAAGGTGGTTTTCCCCACACCATTACGTCCCATCAGGCATACTACCTGACCTGGCTCGACATCCAGATTCACACCGCGCAGCACATTGCTTTCCCCATAGCCGGACTCAATTCGTTGCAGCGACAGCATGGTCATCCCTCCTTTTGCCCAGGTAGACTTCAGCCACTCTCGGATCTTCCTGCACTTCCGCCATCGTACCTTCCTTAAGAAGTTTGCCTTCATGCATCACCGTCACTTTGGCTGCATACTCGCGGACGAATTCCATATCATGCTCCACTACCACAACAGACCTTTCTCGCGCAATCTCCTGCAGTAGGCGACCCGTCTTGTGTGTTTCTTCGTCCGTCATCCCCGCTGCCGGTTCATCCAGCAGCAATACACGGGGTTCCTGCAGCAGCAGCATGCCAATCTCAAGCCACTGCTTTTCCCCATGTGATAGAGCACCTGCACGTGCGTCCACACGGTCCTGCAGACCAATCTGGAGCGTAATCTGCTCCATTGCCGGACTTATTTTTGAATACCGTTGAATACCCAGAGCCTGTAAAGGAGAACGACGAGTCTCCGCAGCCAGCGTTAGGTTCTCCTGCACGGTCAGACCAGCAAAGATCGATGGAGCCTGGAACTTGCGCCCTACCCCTTTTCGAACAATCTGGTGCTCCTTCAGACGTGTCAGATCCGTACCATCCGCCATCTTCACTGTACCGGACAAGGGCTTGGTTTTGCCGCAAATCACATCCAGCATCGTTGTTTTCCCCGCACCATTGGGGCCGATCAGAAAATGCAGATCATGTTCATGCAGCTTCAGATTCATACCTTTGACCGCAACAAAACCGCCAAATGCCACCGTAATTTCCTCGGCGACTAGAACTACCGGAACGTCAGTAGACTTTTGGTTTTTCCTGATTGACTGGAACATGCACAACCTCTCCTCTCCGTTTCAGCAAGCGCACCACATGACGATATACACCAACAAGTCCATTCGGCATGAACAAGACCACTGTTACAAAGAGCCCACCAATGACAAACAACCAACCTTCCGGATAAGCTTCACTGATGCCCGTTTTGGCTGCGTTCAGTACCACAGCTCCGATTACCGCACCAATCAGCGTCCCACGCCCGCCCAAGGCAACCCATAATACCATTTCAATTGATGGCACGATCCCCATCATGGAAGGTGAGATGATCCCTACCTGGAGCACAAATAACATACCTGCGACTCCCGCCAACGCTCCGGAAAGGGCGAAAGCCAGCGTCTTGAACCCTGCCGGGTCATAGCCAAGAAAGCGAACCCGATTCTCCCCATCCCGCGCAGCTTCAAGCACCTGACCAAACCTGCTGTTCACAACCCGGCGACAAAGCAGGTAGGCGAGCACCAGAACGGCAAGCGTTATATAGTAGAGAGCAATCGTTGTCCCTGCCGAATGAAGGGTAAAACCAAAGATCGCGTTATATCCCGTTATACCATTGGTCCCTCCCGTCCATTCCTGTTTGCCCACAAATAACGTTACGGTAATGAGGACTAACGCTTGGGTCAGGATTGTAAAATACACACCGGTGATCCGGTTACGGAACGTGAACCACCCCAGGGCAAAGGCCAGCAATGCCGGAAGGGCAATGCCCAGCAATAGCGCCACTGGGAATGACCTGAACGGCTCCCAGAACCACGGCAGACCACTAAGACCACTCCATCCCATAAAGTCTGGAAGTGTTGTACCGCTGGCTTGCAGCTTCAGATACATCGCCATGGCGTACCCACCAAGTCCGAAGAATACACCATGGCCCAGACTAAGCACCCCTCCATATCCCCAGATCAAATCCAGACCGATCGCCAGAATGGCCAGTGCCAGGAATTTCGCCAATAGACTAAGCCGGAATTCCGTGGAAATGAGTGGAGCCAGACACATCATGATCAGGACAACCGCCCAGATGATCTTCATTTTCAGACTACCCGTCTTGAGAAGTGCCGACATCATATAACCCCCTTCTTCGCATTAATCCAGACTCCGAGTCCGTATGGCAACGAGCCCACGCGGCTTCCATTGCAGAAAAGCTACTATACAGACAAATACCAGCACCTTACCGATAGAGGCTGAGGTATACGTTTCAAATAACGTATTGAACATGCCAATTCCAAGCGCACCACACACGGTTCCCACCAGTTTCCCCACACCGCCCAGTACAACCACCATGAACGCATCTACGATATAATACGTCCCCAGCGAAGGGCCAATCGGGCCAATGAGTGTCAATGCACATCCAGCGATGCCGGCAATGCCCGAACCAATCGCAAAGGTCATGCCATCCACCCGTCTGGTGGAAATCCCGAGACAGCCCGCCATGCTTCGATTTTGCATCACGGCCCTCATCCGTCTCCCGGAAGAAGTCCGATAGATGTACAGATACATGCACAGCAGTACAACAGAAACCAGCGCGATAATGAAAAGACGTTTATACGGAAACACAATACCGTCCGCTATGGTCAGACCTCCGTTGAGCCAAGCCGGACTGGATACCCCTACATTTGGCGCCCCAAATATCGTTCGGGCCAATTGTTGCAGCATCATGCCTACGCCCCATGTAGCAAGCAGACTATCGAGCGGCCTCCCATACAGATGCCTGATCAGCACCACTTCCAGCAACCAGCCTATAAGAGCCGCCACACCAAAGGCGATAGGCAGAGCCACAATAAAGTAGACATCGAACCACGCTTGCGGAGCATACGAAATGAACAGGTTTTGCGTCACATATGTAGCGTAAGCACCGATCATGATCAATTCACCATGAGCCATGTTAATGACATTCATCAATCCAAATGTAACCGCGAGTCCCAATGCAATCAGCAGCAAGATGGAGCTGATGCTTAACCCATTGAACATTTGCAGGACAAACATATCCATCGCCTTTCCCTCCTCATGCTGTGAACATCTGAAATTTTATACAAGACATCAATTTTCGTTTCGCATCAACGCTTTACCGTGATGTTGTAAGAGGGTGTGTTGTCTCACCCTCGTCTTTTATTCAGCAGTTCTGACGTGAGATGCCCATGCTATTTGGTACTAAGGGAAGCGCCCCAATCGTACGTTTTCAGATACGGATCAGGTTTGACGGGTGCTCCGGAGTTCCACAATTCCTTGAACTGTCCATCTTCCTGCACTTCACCAATCCGCACCGTTTTGTAGATATGCTGGTTCTCTCCATCCACCGTCACTTTTCCTTCCGGCGCATCGAATTCCAGACCTTTGGCTGCCTCCTTCACTTTTTCGACATCAGTTGATCCGGCTTTTTCCACGGCTGCTTTCCACAGATAAACGGCCACATATCCCGCTTCAATCGGATCGGCCGTCACCCGGTCAGCTCCATATTTTTCTTTATATTTCTCTACAAACGTTTTATTTTCAGGTGTATCTGTCGTTTGATAATAGTTCCACGAAGCCAAATGCCCTTTCAGCACATCCGCACCAATCCCCCGAATTTCTTCCTCCGCCACACTCACTGACAGAGTTGTCAACTGTTCCGAAGAGATCCCGGCATCCTTTAATTGTTTGAAAAAGGCGACATTGCTGTCTCCATTCAGCGTGTTGTATACAATATCCGGCTTGGCAGCCTTGATTTTGCTGATAATCGTACTGTAATCCGTATGTCCCAGCGGTGTATATTCTTCCCCTACAACTTCGCCACCCTCAGCTGCCAGCTGGGCTTTGATGACCTGATTGGCCGTTTTTGGGAAAACATAATCGGAACCAAGCAGATAAAACTTCTTGCCCCTGTTCTCCAGCAACCAGGTTACGGATGGAACGATCTGCTGATTCGTTGTGGCTCCTGTATAAAAAATGTTGGGGGACGATTCCAATCCTTCATATTGCACCGGGTAAAACAAGAGACCCTTGTTCTGCTCAAACACTGGCAGCATCGCTTTCCTACTCGCAGAGGTCCATCCGCCGAATACAGCGGCTACTTTATCCTGCTGCAGCAACTTTCCTGCTTTCTCAGCAAATGTAGGCCAATCGGAAGCTCCGTCCTCAACCACTGGCTCGATCTGTTTACCCAGAACTCCGCCCGCTGCATTGATCTCCTCAATGGCAAGCATCTCCGCATCCTTAACCGACACTTCACTGATTGCCATCGTTCCACTTAGGGAGTGAAGAACACCTACCTTAATCGGTTCTCCGGACGAAGTTGATTCTCCCGCCCCACCAGAGCCCGATGCTTCCGGCGGCGTTCCACCCTCCACACATCCTGTCAACGCAATGACTGCACCGAGCAAAACACTCCATAACTTGACCGTCCTCTTCTTCAATAGCCTACACTCCCTTTTTTTAGTCTATTGACGAACATTAAGGTCATATATGTCCGAAATGTTCGTTGATCCAAATTATGGAGGGTCACACTCACCGTGTCAATAATGCTTACATAATTTTATTTTATGCATACTCATTTCATGCATGCTGCTAATATAATTGGAACCATATTGACAAAGGGTCCACCCTGTGTGAGTATATTTAACATATAACATGATCCATGACGACATAGACTATCTAAGGGAAAGGTCGGATTACCTTGCACTGGACTGAGCAGGAAAAAGAAAAACTCCTGATTACCGTGGCTGCTAACCTCGCCCGCGAACGCAGAGGACGTGGACTTAAACTGAATGTTCCTGAAGCTATCGCATTGTTGACCTCCGAACTCATGGAACGTGCACGCGATGGGATGAGTGTTGCAGAGTTGATGAGATACGGCGGCACGATCCTGACACGCGAAGACTGCATGGAAGGTGTATCCGATATGATTCCTGAGGTACAGGTGGAAGCCACTTTTCCTGACGGAACAAAACTGGTCACTGTCCACGAACCTATACGCTGAGAAAGGCAGGAGAACTCCATGATCCCAGGTGAATATCGCTTAAAACAGGATGATGAGATCGTCTGTCATCCCGATCGCTTAACCGTGCGTCTGATTGTACTGAACCGCGGCGACCGTCCCGTTCAGGTCGGTTCTCACGTTCACTTCTATGAAGTCAATGCTGCGCTGGACTTTGATCGCCTTTCCGCTTTTGGGCACCGTCTGCATATTCCGGCAGGCACCGCTGTTCGTTTTGAACCTGGTGAAGAAAAACCGGTCGAACTCACCACATTCGGTGGCAAACGTCAGATTTATGGATTTAACGGATTAACCGAAGGATCGGCAGATCAGCCACCTGATCCACAGAAACTGGAAACATTTCTGAAGACATTTGCACCCCCTATGCAGGACGGAGGGGACCCTTTATGAAACGAATGAGCCGCGAACAATACGCGTCCATGTTCGGGCCTACAACCGGGGATGCCGTCAGATTGGCGGATACGGAACTATGGGCGGAGATTGAGCATGATTACGCTGTCTATGGGGATGAAAGCAAATTCGGTGGCGGTAAGGTTATTCGTGACGGGATGGGTCAGTCCACATCTGCCCTTCGCAGTGATGGCACACCTGATACCGTCATTACCAACGCCGTCATCATCGATCATTGGGGGATTGTCAAAGCGGACATCGGTATTCGCGATGGCCTCATCTGCGCAATCGGCAAATCCGGCAACCCGGATACGATGGATGGAGTCGATCCCGCGCTGGTTATTGGCGCATCGACCGAAATCATTGCCGGAGAAGGCATGATTGTGACCGCTGGAGGCATTGATACCCATATTCATTTTATTTGTCCACAACAGATTCAAACGGCATTATCTTCAGGAGTAACAACCATGATCGGCGGCGGTACAGGACCTGCAACTGGCACCAAAGCCACCACCTGTACACCCGGAGCCTGGCACATTCACCGGATGCTGGAGTCCGCAGAGGCATTTCCCATGAATATCGGTTATCTAGGTAAAGGCAATAGTTCCAGCACCGCTCCATTAATTGAACAGATTGAAGCCGGTGTCATTGGACTGAAGCTGCATGAAGATTGGGGCACAACGCCAAGCGCTATCGATGCCTGTCTGACCGCAGCCGGAGAACATGATGTTCAAGTAGCCATTCATACCGATACGCTGAACGAGACCGGATTTCTCGAAAATACACTGGCGGCCATTAACGGACGCACAATCCACACCTACCATACAGAAGGTGCTGGCGGCGGACACGCGCCGGATATTATTCGCGCTGCCGGAGAGTCTTACGTCATCCCCTCTTCGACCAACCCAACACGTCCTTACACACGCAATACCGTAGAAGAACATCTTGATATGCTGATGGTTTGTCACCATCTGGACCCGTCTATCCCTGAAGACGTTGCTTTTGCTGATTCACGTATTCGTCCCGAAACGATCGCGGCCGAAGACATTTTGCATGATCTTGGTGTATTCAGCATCATCAGTTCCGATTCGCAAGCGATGGGCCGGGTTGGCGAAGTCATTATTCGCACCTGGCAAACTGCCGACAAGATGAAAAAGCAGCGAGGCAAACTTGAACTGACCTCAGGCTCCCCGTCCGATAATGATCGGATCAAAAGGTATGTCGCCAAATATACGATCAATCCAGCTATCGCTCACGGCATAGGCCATCTCGTCGGTTCCGTGGAGGTTGGCAAGTTGGCAGACCTGATCGTCTGGAACCCGGCCTATTTCGGGGTAAAGCCCGAGATGGTTATCAAGGGCGGTATGATCACTTTCGCCCAGATGGGTGACCCCAACGCATCGATCCCTACGCCGCAGCCCGTATTCGGCAGAAGGATGTTCGGTGCTTACGGCGGTGCACTTGCCAAAGGGTCGATCACTTTTGTCTCCCAAGCCGCAGCAGATGCAGGAATCAAGGAGATGCTAAGCTTGAACAAGCGTGTGGAACCCGTCAAAGGCTGCCGATCAGTGAGCAAAAAGGATATGATTCACAACGACGTGACACCCATCATTGAAGTCGATCCCGAAACCTATGAGGTACGGGCTGATGGCGAGCTTCTCACCTGTGAGCCCGCAGACGAATTACCGATGGCACAACGCTATTTCATGTTTTGACAAAGGGGGAAACGCATGATGATGCACAGCGGCACGAAATTACTCCGTTATGTTCAACTGCTGGATTCGGCCTTGCCCATTGGCGGGTTCTCCCACTCGTTCGGTCTGGAGGCATACACTCATGACGGTAGAATACGGACCACCGCCCAGCTTGAACAATTCATTCGCGGCCAGCTTCATTCCAGCCTCGTACGGCTCGATGGTCTTGCCATCAAGGGTGTCTACCAAGCCATTGAGCAACAGGATGCCGCCCTTCTAGCCCTTTACGACAAACGTGTACACGCCCAGCGAACCCCCAGGGAACTACGGGAAAGTGGGCACAAGATGGGTAAGCGATTACTCAAACTCGCGAGATCACTATATCCGTGGATGGACTTTTCTCTAATCGATGAAGCCGTACAGGAACACGGTGCATTTTGCGGCATTACAACCATTCACGGCTACATCAATTATCAGCTGGAAATTGGACTGGACGAAGCCGTCACCGGACATCTGTACACCTCAGTTAATGCTTATGTAAATAGCGCTCTGCGTCTTCTGCCCATCGGGCAAACCGAAGCACAGATGCTTATCCAAAAACTTTTGAATGATATTGATTCTGAATGGTCTCAAATCCGGGATAACGACCCGGAAGACATGCACAGCTTCGGTATTGCCCAGGAAATCTACGCTATGCGGCACGAGAGCCTGCCAGCCCGTCTGTTTATGTCCTAACTACAATAATTCAAAACCAAGGAGGAATTTGTTATGTGTGGAGGAGCTAATCATACGCATCATGCGGAGTGGGAACGTAAGGTATTTGATCGGAGTCGCCCGATGCGAATCGGAATCGGTGGGCCGGTAGGTTCAGGAAAAACGGCCCTAGTAGAGAAGCTGTCCAAGGCACTGCGTACACGCTACAGCCTGGCCGTTATTACCAATGATATTTACACAAAGGAAGATGCCGAGATTTTGCTGCGTCAGAATGCGCTCGCGCCGGAACGTATTATCGGTGTAGAAACAGGAGGATGCCCACATACAGCTATTCGCGAGGATGCTTCAATGAATTTTGAAGCCGTTGATGAGTTGATTGAACGCTTCCCGGACTTGCAACTGATCTTTATCGAAAGCGGCGGCGACAATCTCTCTGCTGCATTCAGCCCTGAACTGGCGGACGTATTCATTTACATTATTGATGTGGCTCAAGGGGAAAAACTGCCTCGCAAAGGCGGTCCAGGTATTACACGTTCTGACCTGCTACTGATTAATAAGACCGACCTCGCCCCTTATGTTGGCGCAAGTCTGCAAGTGATGAAGGATGATACTGAACGGGTACGCGAAGGACGGCCTTATGTGATGTCGAACCTGATGAGTGGTGAAGGGGTATCCGAAATCGTCCATTGGCTTGAACATCAATATATGGATGACGATGCTTCCGCTGCGCATCTGCATACCCACACTCATGAGCACGGAACGACTCACAGCCACTAATCCTTCTTCCTCTTCACATGGAGTTGAACATGGACCGAACCGCAGTACCGGAGAGGCCGTGATACGCCGCAGCGAGCTTCGGGCCACTTTCGCCCTCCAAGGCGGGCGCACCGTCATGACCGATCGGTATTATAGCGCCCCTCTGCGGTTCAGTCGATCCTTTCGACCTCCGGGTGGCGGAGATGAATTATGTGTATACACCTCAGACGTCTCTCCAGGCGTGCTGAACGGTGATCATTATCGATCCGAATGGCAATTGGGCCAGAACACTCACTTAATGCTAAGCAGTACATCAGCCACGAGGCTTCATCCAACACCTACTGTTCCGTCATCTGTGAACCATCACTTTCGACTGGAGCAAGGAGCGGTGCTGGAGTACTTCCCTGAATGCGTTATCCCGTTTAAAGGCAGCTCATCATCACTCACCACGACCTTTGAGCTGGGTGAACAAGCAATACTTGCGTATGCTGATATCTGGTCCGCTGGACGGATTCATCGGGGAGAAGTCTTTCAGTTCAAGCGATATCGCAGTCTGACAGAAATCTGGCAAGGGAAGCAATTGGCCGTATGGGATCGCTTCGGGCTCGAACCAGAGTCGGACGATCCAAAATCATCCGCAGCGTTGTTAAACTACACCCATACTGCAGCTTTATGGATGATTGCCCCCGGATTGGGCGCAGCACAGTTGGAGTCCGTACGGTCCATTCTTCCCCCAGATGGTCGCATGCTTGCCGGGGCTAGTTTGCTCGCTACAGGCGGGATTGGTGTTCGTTTGCTCGGAATGGCTGCTTGGGAACTTCAGGAGCAATGCCTTCAGATCTGGAACACCCTTCGCTCCGATCTTTTGGGTAAACCTAGCCTCACATTCCGCAAGTGAAGGCTACACGTCTATCAGACTAACAACTTTCGGAATCGCATGTTCATGTTGCAACGAGTTTCAAAGAAAAAAACCTCTGGACCACTCTCCGACGGGTTTCGGATGTGTTCAGAGGTTTTTTTATATACGCAGATAATCCAGTCAAGTCGTAGCTTCCACTAACTTGTACTACAACAGATCGTCTCCTTTGGGCTTATCTTCTCCCTTGTAACGAAAGTCGCCTGAATCTCTGCTTTCCTTGGATTTGCGATAACGGGTAAATTCAATATATTCACTGATAAAAGACTGTTCCACAGTCGATAATTCGCTTTCTTGGCAATTCAATTGCCGCAACACGTCAAAAAAATAATCCTCCCGTTTTTCCCGTACCATCGCCTCCTTGGATGGACGCCCAATCATGAGCCAATCAAGGCTCACATCAAAAAACGAAGCAATCTCAATTAGTTTATTCGTACTCGGAATAGATTTACCGCGTTTCCAGTCACCCAGATTGCCCGTGCTGATCTTCAGCTGTTGGCAGAAAGCCTTCTTGGTCATTCCTCGTTCGGCAATCAGGTGTTCAATTCGCTCATAGATCGACTGCATACAGAACCGCCTTCCAACCGTAATAATCAATACATGTACCTAAATTATACCACAACCTTCCTGAATCCTCAGCCTTTTAATCCCAGGAATACGTTCTGGTATTTCTCATAACACAAAGATAGACTCCCATGAATAATCATGAGAGTCTATCTTATAACGTTTGTTACTGTGATGCGGTCGAGAGGACTCGAACCTCCACGGGTATACACCCACTACCCCCTCAAGATAGCGTGTCTGCCATTCCACCACGACCGCATATTCAATTGTAAAAATGGTGAGCCATGAAGGGCTCGAACCTTCGACACCCTGATTAAAAGTCAGGTGCTCTACCAACTGAGCTAATGGCTCTTGCTGTAACTTCACCGAATGTGTGTGTGCCATGCGTAACTCTTTTGTATAGGAGCTATGACTTTTTGAGGATTCCTCATCAGGATTGTACATCCCTGAGGTGGTGAAGATAATGACCCGTAGGGGATTCGAACCCCTGTTACCTCCGTGAAAGGGAGGTGTCTTAACCCCTTGACCAACGGGCCTTGTAAACAACTTGTCTTTCTTGGCGACAAGAATGAGTATATCATAGGCCAACTTAAATGTGCAACACTTTTTTTCAAACTTTTTTTATGCACTCCTTTTCCCCTTCTCCATGAGGTCAAGAGCGTTGCTCACGCCTGAAATGTCTTTCACAAATTTATCATCGTAATCTTCGCATTTTGTTAAATTAATATCAAAAAACTTAAATACACTTACATTCACTTATAATATTGCAAATATCATTATTAGTACTTATAATTAACCTATCAGTTATATACACGGTCAGCTACGTATAAGGAGGCGGCACGTTTGTTTCAGGAAGAACGAATGCAGCTGATTATTGAACATTTGCGTAAACACAATCGCATCTCAGCTGATGATATTGTATCCCTCTTTGACGTTTCCCGGGACACAGCACGAAGGGATCTGATCAAACTCGAAGAACAGGATGCCATTATCCGAACGCGCGGCGGTGCAATTCTCCCCGTTCCACCAGACGAGCACCGATCCTATAAAGATCGTTTGCTCCACATTTCCAATGAAAAAAGAGCTATTGGCAAGCTAGCCGCTGCTATCGTCCGCCAAGGCGAACACATTATTCTGGATTCTTCCACTACAGTGCAGACTTGTGCCGAAAATCTAAATGGCAAGTCCTGTACTGTCATCACCAATTCCATTTATTCAGCTGATCTTCTCTCCAATCATACTGCTGTCGAGATTCGTTTGCTGGGCGGCAAAGTCGATAAGGAGCAACGTTATGTCTATGGTACTTCAGTGATTGAAACTCTTTCCCATTATTATGTAGACAAAGCCTTTATCGGCATTGGCGGAATTACGATGGATGGCTTCAGTGCCTCTGAAGAAGAAGGAAAGATCAAGCACAAAATGATGCAGGCTGCAAAACAGGTTATTGTACTCGCTGACCATTCCAAGTTTGATAAGCGTTATGGTTATCGTTTTGCGGACTGGTCACTCGTTGATATGTTAATTACAGATCAATGGCCTTCCCAAGATTGGCGGACTTTTCTAGCCGAGCAACAAGTCGAGATTCTCATTCCTGAACCTACAATTGAAAAGGAGTTGTAACATATGAAATTATTTGCTACCGATTTAGATGGAACCCTATTGAACAGAGATAGTCAGATCAGCCCGGAAAACGCAGCTGCAATCCATAAGGCGCAACAAGAAGGATTGAAGATTACGATTGCTACAGGTCGGGTCTATTCCGACGTATTAACTATAAGCAGCGAAGGCGGAATTAACACACCAGTCATCGGCTCCAACGGAGCTACCATCCACGATGCCAACGGTGAACGCCTATTCCATCTTCCACTTGAGCGTGAAACGGCCGCATCCGTCATGCAGTGGCTGGAGGATCATCATTGCTACTACGAGGCCTCCACACAACAGGGTATTTACGCTCCTATAAGCAGCCACGAGGCGATGCTCGCTGAGATGGATCGCATCCTGGGTTCGAGTCCTGGGGAGGATATTGAACGCCTTATTCGAGCTGTTAAGAAGCACTATGACAAGAAAGACTATCACCGCGTAAACTCCCATCAGGAAATCCCTTCCGAAGCTTACATTTACAATATTATGGCCTTTTCAATGGATCCGGCTCAATTGCAGCAGGGACGCGAATACTTTGCTTCTCGCTCCGATGTAGCCATGGTGGTGTCCTCTGAACACAACTTTGAAATGCAGCATCCTGATGTATCCAAAGGTAACGCCTTAAGCAAACTGGCAGCTCATCTGAACATTTCCATGGAAGATACAGCAGCCATTGGTGATAACTTCAACGATGTATCCATGCTGAAAATGGCAGGACTCGGTATTGCCATGGGCAATGCTGAACCGGAGATTAAGGCGCTTGCCAAGGCTATCTCTTTGACCAATGTGGAGCATGGTGTCGCACATGCCATTCAGTGTGTTCTTGAAGGCAAGCCCGTTTCCCGGCCGGAGACCGTCGTTGAAGGCGGTCAGTAATCGATTGTCGTGATAGCTCGGCATTGCGCGACATAACGAACCAGCGATAGCCTGGGCTCACCTCATATCAACGGATCGAACGTGAGGCACATCCTGTAATAAAACAATTAATTGCTCGGCCCGATATGATCCAGGCAGTTGCAGAGTGAATTCAAGTACAGTCTCCTCCCCGGAGTCTGTGCTTATTTGCTGTTCTGTTTTGAACCCAACCACCGAGATTTTCTCCTGTCCAAGCAAAGCCAAAACGGTTTTGAGGGTGTCCCCTTCCTTTAGCAGTCGAATGGTCAGCGTCTCTGTTCTCGCGGACACCAACCAGCGTGTCGGCCGATGCAGCAGCATCTGTGCCACTACAATAAGCAGCGTTACCCCAGCCCCAGTCCAATACAATCCCGAACCCACAGCCAGTCCCATTCCTGCAGTCGCCCAGATTCCCGCCGCTGTCGTCAATCCCCGGACCGTGTGGCGCTGTGTGAAGATCATCCCGGCTCCAATGAAGCCAACCCCACTGACCACCTGTGCGGCAATCCTGGATGGGTCAAGCGAGAGATTCGCCCAGCCTGCCTGATCCTGAAAGCCATACTTAGATACAATCATCATCAATGCTGCACCCACCGCAACAACAAAGTGTGTACGTATCCCCGCTTCCTTCATTCGGTTCTTGCGCTCATATCCGATCAACACGCCGCATATGCCAGCTATGAGTACACGCATTAAGTATTCCATTTCCATGTTCATCACCTCTCTTATGTATATGCTTACATGTATCTTTCTTTACTATTTACCCAATCCCTGCCTAATAAAATAACCGAATTCTTTGATTACTCGCATGAAACCTTAATGAAGCCTCATATAGACAGAAAGAAGTAGCACCACAACTGGCCCCACTTCATATATTCTGGATTACTTATTGGTAGTCTATGCTATTTTAGAATCCACAAATCACTTCTCTGCCCGAAAACTCTCCCCATACCTTTCTCCAAGTCCATAATAGTGTCGGAAATTATAAATTAAAGGGTTCCACTTCTCTGGGTTAATCTTGTTCAAACCTGAAATCAGTCGGGTATGTGCGTGTACCTTCAACGCTTTCACTTCCACAATCGCCATGAAAGGTGTATGTTCGGGAATACGAATGTGTTGTACCGCGGCTTCAATCTGGAGCGGACATTCCTCTATTTTATCCGGCTCAACCTGAACTGAACTTTGGGGTGTCAGTCCAGAGACGGCAAATTTATCATCGCAAAACTCAAATCCCATCCTCCTTTTCTCCTCAGGAACGGGATATATTCCGGTATAACGCCCCAGTCCCTCAACCTGCTCCCACATGGATGCATCCGGCAGATTAATCACACATTCGGGATGACGACTCAGGTTCTCAAAGGCTTTGCCCTGAATACCGACTCCAAGTACCAAGCAGTCTCCAAGTGCCCATGATGAAGAAAGGGGCGACAAGTTTGTCGTTCCATCTTCATTTAACGTGCTCAGCAGCAATACCGGTGTGCCATAGTACAAAATACTTGGATTTATCACCTCGTGCTGTATCAATTCGCTGGTCCAGCCCACTTGATGCTCTGATCCAAACTCTTCTTGCGATCTATCATTGGTATACATTGTTTCTTCCTCCATTCTTCAATCCATCCCTTCCATCTCTTGGGTTCTAATTCATGCATGATTAATTGTAATACACCAATAGTTAAGGTATCATCGAAGTATGAATACCTATCCGAATATTTCTGTGATTGCATCGTTAATTGCTGATCCCAGTCGTGCTATTTTTTTGGAAGCTTTGTTGGATGGTCGTGCGCTTCCTGCCGGCGAACTTGCATACATGGCGGGTGTTACTCCTCAAACAGCAAGCAGTCATCTCGCCAAGCTGGTAGAAGGCGGGCTGCTCGTCGTTGAACAGCAAGGACGACATCGATACTATCGTCTCGCAGGCAAAGAGGTTGCTTTTCTGATTGAGACGATGGGAAGTATCGCCGCACCAGTACAAGTGAGATCCCTCAAACAGTCCAACCAGCTTCAACATCTAAGCTTTGCTCGAACCTGTTATGGGCATCTTGCCGGAAAATTGGGGATATCGTTGTGTGAAGCTTTATTACGGGAAGGTTATCTCGAAAAACCTGAGGATGAGCAGGCCAAGGATTACCACATTACAGAGAAAGGGATTCAATGGTTCACTTCTTTTGGCATTATGCTTGAAGGGAAAGCCGGATCACGCCGCGCTGTGGCTCGCAAGTGTCTGGATTGGAGTGAGCGTCGTCACCATATCTCCGGAGTACTGGGAGACGAACTGGGACGCCGCTTGTCTGAGCTGGACTGGACCCGCCAGAAGGAAGGCAGCCGTTCCGTGGAAGTCACGGAAGCTGGCAAGAAGGGTTTGTACGAGGTATTGGGCATTTCATTATAGGGACGCAATCGGGCATTCTTTTCTTGTACATTGGCAAAATGACGATACATCAAAAATCCCCCTCCTCAGTATCCGTTAAAGGTTACTGAGGAGGGGGATTATGTTTTGTTCAGAACGGAGAGAGAGGGATTCGAACCCTCGCACCGCTTACGCAGTCTAACCCCTTAGCAGAGGGTCCCCTTATAGCCACTTGGGTATCTCTCCAAGAATGGCTCCCCGAACAGGGCTCGAACCTGTGACAACTCGATTAACAGTCGAGTGCTCTACCAACTGAGCTATCAGGGAATAATAATCTTGAATAACCTAAATTTATCATGATTAATATTCCAAGTCAACATGCCTTCGGTGACTTTCTTGGAAGCCTTGCATCTTTCATTCGAACGCATAGAAAAGTCGGTCATAACGCTTATTTTATTGCTTCTGCTGAATGCATTTTGGAAAATGGACCGTCACTTTAAACAGATCGCCATCAATTTCGATGTTAACTCTTCCTCCATGCAGCTCAACAATACTTTTCGCAATGGATAAACCCAGCCCTGATCCTTCTTCGCTCCGGGAATGGTCGCCCCGCTTGAAACGTTCAAATATTTCATCTGCTGCAAACTGCATTTCATATGTAGAAACGTTTTTGATACACAATATCACATACACATCATCTTCTGATAATTCAATAAATACCCTTGAATTCTTCATTCCGTATTTAGTGACATTACCAAGCAAATTCTCGAATACACGCCATGTACGTTTTCCATCCAAGTGAGCGTACATCGGACCATCCCTACTACTTACTCTGAAAATCAAACCGGACTGTACGATAGACTCACTATATTCCGCCAAAGCCTGATGTAATAAGGCCGCAACATCAACCTGCTCCAAATGAAGCTCCACATCCCCACTGGCCATCTTAGCCGCCTCAAATAAATCTTCAACAAGTACACTCAGCCGCTTCGTCTTGCGTTGCAGCACCTCAATATATTCTGCCTTTTCCTCAGCAGTCCCTTCATTACGTTTTAATAAATCCACATAGCTCACCAGCGAGGTCAGCGGCGTTTTTAAATCATGTGAGACATTGGTAATCAGTTCCGACTTCATTCGCTCACTTCTCACTCTTTTTTCGACGGTATTCTGAATTCCTTGCTTCATATCGTTCATATGCATCGTCAGTTGGTCAAGCATACCGTTTGTCTGCTGAGGAAGCTGAACGTCCATACGTCCTAAAGCCATGGCCGAAGCGGCTTGTGTTACACCTTGCAAACCATGAATGATTCGTACGATCTGACCCAGGATAATCACACTGAACGCCACGATCAGCAGTAGGATTGGAAACCTAAATACCTCTACCACAAACGCAATGATCAGTAATACGAATTGAGATACAAAACAAACGATGAGGGTTTTGATGATCCTATTTCCAGGTGGGGTCCCATGTTTCAGTTCATCCCGTATCATATGGATCGTCGTACGTAACCATAATTCATTGAGAATCTGACAAAGCGCGGCTCGATCTGAGATCAACCGAATTCCCGCCCTACCATACTCCCCAGCAAAACAGAGCAGCAAGGATGATAACAGGAATGCAGATAAATACATGACAAAGTCGTTGATCCACTCATGTTGGCTCATCCGTATGCCGTTCCCCTGCATGACAAGAATCGTTCCATAGAACAACGCTAAACCGATGACAAAATAAAGCAATATTTGTACATCCATAGTTAATCTGACCGACATCCAATTCTTCATCTTCACATATCTGCTCTCCGGAGGCAGTGGGAATCGGTTCCTAAACACAAATAAAACAGCGATCAGGAACAAACATATGATTAAAGACGGATCACTCTGAACACCCCAGCCTCGAAAAACAAAATCAATATTCTGGAAACTTCGTGAGACGGCATAAAAAAACATGAGGGTACTGCAACTGATCAAAACAAATCGAACCATATAGGGAATCACATTAACCTTCCATCTTGTAGCCAATGCCCCACACCACCTTTACATATTTCGGTTCTCTGGGATTAAACTCAATCTTCTCCCTGATTCGGCGAATATGTACAGCCACCGTGTTTTCCGGCTGAAAGGCCGGCTCTTTCCAAACACGTTCATAGATTTCATCAATGGCAAAAACGCGTCCCGTATTCTCCATCAACAATTTTAAAATATGAAACTCCGTTGGAGTCAATCGAATCTCTTCACCTTCCAGCGTTACTTTTTTTCTCCTATTGTTAAGTACTAGCCCCCGAACCTCAATTTCTTGTTCATTATCCCGGTCGATTTGTTGTGTTCCAAGTCCTGTAAATCGACGCAACTGGGACTTCACTCTAGCCACCAGTTCTAATGGATTGAAGGGTTTGGCTATGTAATCATCAGCTCCAATATTCAGACCAAGAATTTTGTCGCTGTCCTCGGTTTTGGCAGATAAAAAAATAATCGGTACATTGCAGTCCTCGCGTATTTTGAAAGTTGCTTGTATACCATCCAGAATGGGCATCATTACATCCATCACAATGAGGTGAACTTCTTCTTCCCTGACTTTTCTTATCGCTTCCTGCCCATCTGCTGCCTTAGTCACCAAGATTCCTTCAATCCGCAAATAAATCTCAATCGCGTTGCGGATATCGGGATCGTCATCTACTACAAGTACCCTATACTTTGCCAATCTTCTTTCCTCCTTAGCCATTACTCTTTTGGTGATCTGAACTACACCAGCTTACTACAAAATAATGACAAGGATGTTAATAAAAACATTACAATTTTCTTAAGATGGCTATATATAATTCGGATAGACTTTATTTTCACTATATTTCACTCAATAGCAACTTGCCGGCACATCGACCACAGCGGTACCGCTTCGGATCAACTTTGCGTTTACGCAAATATTCCGTGCCACAGCTCTTGCACACCAGCTTATAGCGATACGGTAATGGCTTTCTGCCCTTTCCATCCGGAAGGGACTGGCAGAATCGCGAACCGCCCACCTTCTGCAACAAGGCTTTGAATTCAGGGTCCCGGTGTTGGTAGCCGCGTCCACGAATGTGCAGATGGTAATGACAAAGCTCATGCTTGATGATTTTTTCAACCTCTTCCCGCCCATAGGCTTCGAGCTGATGAGGATTAATCTCTATTCGGTGACTCTTGAGCATATAACGCCCACCTGTAGTCGTCAGACGACGGTTAAACAGCGCCTCGTGAGTGAACGGAACCCCGAAATGATCGAGTGACACCTGCTCAATCCATTGCTGCAATTCCTCATTTTCCATCGGTTTGTCCTCCTTTCACACCTCTTGGGCCATTTGTTTTTCCGCCATAATACTTGAATTTTAACCGTTTCGTAGGCTACACTGTCAAGTAGAATGTATGAGGGGAGATTATTACTCGTTATGCCTACAATGCGCTACGTCATCCTGCAGCAGGAACAGCAATTGCAGTTTGTGGAAATGCCTGCCGATTACGCTTATCAACTCAGTGCGCTCAACCTGCGCCTGCACAAAGAAATTGACAAACTTACCGCAGCAGATGTACCTGTTCTGCCTTGGGCAATCGCCGAATGTGACAATCTTGATCTTCTGGACGAGCAACTCTCCATCATCGGAGGCCTTGATTATATCAATGCGCTTGAACAAAGCTTTGCAGCACTAAGAGAGAGTGAATATCCTTTGATTTCCCTGCTCACTGAGATCCGGGCGCTTCAGGCTCAATTAGAGCAATGGTATGAAGAAGAGATGGAATCACTCTAATCCACCTATGGACTTATTATTAATGCAGGATGGAACTAAAAGCGCATCTCCTAAAAACAGGGGCTGCGCTTTTTTTCATTTTCTTTCAACCCTACATTCATACGCCCCGCTCTTCAGTACATATCCGTATAGATATTGAATTTTCCGAGTTCATCAAGGGTTAATTCGCACAGTCCAGGCTATTGCCACATATGCTAACGTACAGATGAATTATGCAAGAGGAGGAGATACCCTTGCCTCAATGGCTTTGCAATCAACTGATGCGTGCATTTCACAAAAAAGACAGCAGACAGATCAAGCTGCTGAACGAATGCTGGTTCTTTTACCGAAACAAACCGACAAGTGGCACCCCGCGCAGCGCGGACAGCGAACTCTAAGAATCTGACGCCACTCTCCCCGTCCACTTCAAGCTCTCACTTCTTTCATAAAATCCCTTCGAAGGATACAGTACGGGCAACAGTACTATTATAACTGACAACAAACAGCCTTCCCATTACAGGGAAGGCTGTTTTCCGATCATTGTGCCTGGTTTAGGAAGACTGCTTAGAAGAAGCAGGTTTCTTCATCGTGAGGCCGACACGGCCTTTTTTGGTATCCACGTTCATCACCCAAACCGTTACATTATCCCCGACAGATACAACATCCATCGGATGTTTGACGTAACCGTTGCTCAGCTGTGAGATGTGGACAAGCCCGTCACTCTTGATGCCGATGTCAACAAAAGCACCAAAGTCGATCACGTTACGAACCGTACCTTGCAGCTCCATGCCTTCCACCAAATCTTCAATTTTGAGCACATCCGTGCGGAAGATCGGTAGCGGCATTTCCTCACGCGGGTCACGACCCGGACGCTGCAAGCTGTCCAGAATGTCACGCAGTGTAGGTACACCCACATCCAGCTTCACAGCCAGCTGTTCCGGTTGTTGCTCCGACAGGAGAACAGACAGTTCCTTGCTGCCCAGCTTGTCCAGCGCAACCTGAAGCTCCTTAAAGAGCTGGTCTACGACCTTATACGATTCAGGGTGAATCGGTGTGCGATCCAGCGGATTCTCACCTTCGCCAATCCGCATAAAGCCTACACATTGCTCATAGGTTTTGGCACCCAGACGCGGCACTTTCTGCAACTGGCGACGATTCGTGAACCGGCCGTTCTCTTCGCGGTATTTCACAATATTTTTGGCAATCGTGGCATTTACACCCGCAACATAGGACAGCAGTGAAGGCGAAGCCGTGTTCACATCCACGCCCACATGGTTAACTGCGGATTCCAC
Organism: Paenibacillus sp. OK060; assembly: GCF_900101205.1. Taxonomy (NCBI): domain Bacteria; kingdom Bacillati; phylum Bacillota; class Bacilli; order Caryophanales; family Paenibacillaceae; genus Paenibacillus; species Paenibacillus sp. OK060. The sequence continues at coordinate 560,110 of NZ_FNFR01000004.1, read as the reverse complement.
AACAGCCTTCAGGCTTTCTTCCAATATTTTTTGAGATACGTCATGTTGGTATTGGCCTACACCAATGGCTTTTGGATCAATCTTAACCAGCTCAGCCAGCGGGTCTTGCACCCGACGGGCAATCGAAGCAGCACTCCGCTCAGCAACGTCAAGATCCGGGAATTCTTCTTGCGCCAGCTTGGATGCAGAATATACACTCGCTCCAGCTTCATTGACGATCAGATACACGAGACTTTCGTCCCCGTTCTCCTGAATAATCTCGGCAACAAACTGTTCAGTTTCACGGGATCCGGTACCATTACCGATAACAATCAACCCGATATCATATTGCTTGATCATCCGATGGAAAACCTCGGCAGCTTCACGCTTCTTGTTGTGTGGTGGCGTTGGGTACGTAACAGCCACTTCCAACAGCTTGCCCGTATCGTCGACCACAGCCAGTTTACAACCGGTTCGATAGGCAGGATCGACACCAAGCACACGTTTGCCATGAATTGGCGGCTGAAGCAACAGATTACGAAGATTAGCCGAGAATACGGATATCGCTTGGTTTTCACCTTTTTCCGTCAGTTCTGCACGAACCTCACGCTCAATCGAAGGGGCAATCAATCGTTTGTAAGCATCTTCAATCACAGCACGCAAAACGTCTTGGACCGCAGATGCACCCTTGATGATTTGTCCTTCCATATGACGGTGAGCCGGTTCAGGCTGCACGTCCAGACCCACTTTCAAAATGTTTTCACGTTCACCGCGGTTAATGGCGAGAATACGGTGAGGAGGCATTTTTTTGGCTAATTCACGATAATCATAGTAGTTCTCATATACAGACTCCTGCTCAGCATCCTTCGCTTCCGAAGTCAGCATGCCATGATCGAGCGTATAACGACGAATCCATGCACGAATAGCAGCATCATCTGCAATATTCTCAGCCAAAATGTCTTTGGCTCCCTGAATTGCAACCTCTGCATCTTCTACCCCAAGTTCAGCATTGATATAACGCGCAGCTTCCTCCAGAGGGTTCCCTTGCTTTGGTTGACCCCAGATCCAGACAGCGAGTGGTTCGAGACCTTTTTCCTTCGCTACACTGGCACGGGTTTTCCGCTTCTGACGAAACGGACGGTACAAGTCCTCCACTTCCTGCAGCTTAACTGCCTGAGTGATAGACTGTTTCAGTTCTCCGGTCAGCTTGCCTTGTTCCTCTATAATACGGATGACTTCCACTTTGCGGTCTTCCAGATTACGCAAGTATACGATGCGTTCTTCAATGAGCCGCAGCTGGTTCTCATCCAGCTCTCCAGTCATTTCTTTACGGTAGCGGGCGATAAATGGAATCGTATTGCCTTCGTCCAGAAGCTCCGACGTTGTGCGGACCTGCTTCAAGGACAGTGACAGTTCCTTGGCTACCTGTTTGATGATTCGTTCATGGCGTTCTGCCTTTATTGTTTCTTCATTGGGTTCCAGAACCGTTTCCTGTTCAGACAAATAAATCCCTCTTTCCTTCCTGAATCGTTCAGTTGAAGCTTGTTCAGGGCAGCTTTGCTGCTGTAATCACAGTATCGAACCTGCATTCATGCAGATTCCTCTCCCCTATATTATCACAAAATCCCGTTCAGATTTCCAGCATTCGTCCTGGTTACAAGTTCTTACAATTGAGATTACGTATCAAACCTTCATCTCAACCATAAGAAAAGACCGAAAAACGTCTCCCCGACGTCTTCCGGTCTCCCCTGACAAACACTGCATTCACGCCAGTTTATTATACCCGTTCGAAGCGGAACATTTCACTCCAATAGTCTCCCGATGCACGGCCTACAGAGATCCCACCATACATCAGCGCATCCCCGGTAAACGTCTCGGAACCACCTTTCAGGCGGTAATCCGCATCAGGGTCGAGGCCCTTCAGCTTCAGACGTTGGAGCGGTGCATTTGGTTCAGACAGCACACGGAAGTAGAATACAACGGCTTCGCTGCCATCTGGGGCAATAAACATCCATGCCGTTTCATTTCCCTCAAACGGACTTAGCAGGCGCCGGAACGTTCCGTATTGGATGGTTCCCCGAATTTCTTTGTACAGTTCAACCTGCGCCTTTACAATAGTATTCTCTTCCTCTGTGAAACGAGTCAAATCCAACTCGTATCCAAAGTTACCCGACATCGCGACATGTCCACGAATCTCTAAAGAAGTAATTCGGTTGACCTGGTGATTTGGAACCGCTGAGATATGTGACCCCATTGAACTTACCGGATATACCAGGCTTGTACCATACTGAATACGCAGGCGGGATATCGCGTCCGTATTATCGCTGGTCCACGTTTGCGGCATGTAATACAGCATACCTGGATCAAAACGGCCGCCACCACCTGAACAGCTCTCGAACAGGATATTCGGGAACGCCGAAGTAATACGTTCCATGACTTCGTACAATCCAAGCATATAACGATGCGCAGTCTCACGCTGTCTATCTGCTGGAAGCAATGCAGAACCCACTTCCGTCATATTCCGGTTCATGTCCCATTTCACATAAGTGATCGGCGCAGATCCAAGCACATCGCTTAGCATGCGTACAATCTCATCACGCACATCCTGACGGGAGAAATCGAGTACCAATTGTTGACGCCCTTCCGTACGACGACGATCCGGCACATGCAAACACCAGTCCGGATGAGCACGGTACAATTCGCTGTCTGGCGAAATCATTTCAGGCTCGAACCATAGTCCGAACTGCATGTCCAAACTGGTTACCCGGTTGGCCAAATCATCCAGGCCTTGTGGCAATTTGTTCTTGTCCACAATCCAGTCACCAAGTGAGGAGTTATCGCTGTCCCGATGTCCGAACCATCCATCATCCAGTACGAACAGTTCAATGCCAAGCTTCTTGCCTGCCTGGGCGATCTGTTCAATCTTATCTGCGTTGAAGCCGAAATAGGTCGCTTCCCAGTTGTTGACCAGAACCGGACGCTCTGCATTACGGAACTTGCCACGTGCAAGGCGTTCGCGATACAGATTATGATACGACTGAGACATACCATCGAGACCTGCGTCCGAATAGACCATGACCGTCTCAGGCGTCTGGAATGACTCCTGCGAATCCAGCTTCCAGCTGAACTCAAATGGATTGATTCCAAGCGATACACGAGTGGTGTGGAACTGATCCACTTCTGCCTGTGCTGTAAAGCTGCCGCTATATACAAGACTGAACCCGTAGACTTCACCCTGATCTTCGTCTGTACCCGGTGTCATCAGTGCAATGAACGGGTTCTGCTGGTGACTGCTTGAGCCTCGACGACTCTCGATGCCTTGCAGGCCGGAAGCAAGCGGTCTGCGAACGATGTCCCGTTCACGCGTCCATGCTCCTGACAATTGCAGCAATTCGTAATCGGCATGCGGGAAATCAACGGAAGAGCTGAGCGCACGTGCAATATTCACCGAGGTAGCGCTCTCATTAATGATCCGCATGGAACGCGTAATCGCATTAAAGGCCGTAAAGGCCGTGTAGCTAAGTTCAATCTTGATCCCTGCAACACGGTCCTCCAGTTCAACGATGAGTGTCTCGGCTTCATCGTCGGACTCAACATAAGTTGCAGGCAGTCCGGTAAGCGCTGTCTTTCCTTTGATCAGTCGATGGCCTGTATACGTAAACTCCGAAACGGTTGAACCATTCTCAAGCTCCAATTGGATTGCCGGATTACGGAAATCACTTGTACCATACACCGGCAGTTCTACTGCCAACGTGTCGAAAGAGATCGTCCGATCTTCCGGCACCGGATTTGGGCTGAACGAAGCACGCTCTGTACGCACATGAAGCCAGCTCAGATCGGTATCACGCAGTTTTTTGCCATAATATAAATGTACCAAATATCCCGAAGGCAGGACCTGAAATACATAGCTTGCCTTTTGAGTCTGTAGATGAAATTGAAGCTTCTCCTGATCAATATAAATGCTCATATGTCTCCTCCACCTCTATATATGTCGATTAACGTAAACGGTTTCTCAGGTATCATTATAACGAAAAGCTTCACAATGTTCTACGCTTTCATGAAGCTTTAATCAAAAGAGCGTACCCCAGCCATTAGGCTGTTGTACGCTCTTTTGATTGCTGTCTGAAATTGTGTGTTCCTGCAAGGAACATCCATTGTCTACGGATGGCACGGCAGAACAAAGAAACAACTGCCTGGTGCCTTAAAAATCGATTAAACCCAGGCTGATCTGTAAGGCTTCGTTGACCAGTTTCATGGTCTCCTCGTCCAGATGGGTAATCTTGTCGGTCAGCCTCTGCTTATCAATCGTCCGTATTTGTTCGAGCAAAATAACCGAGTCCCGGTCAAAGCCGTGTGCCGCCGCATCAATCTCTACATGCGTCGGCAGCTTTGCCTTTTGGATTTGGGCGGTGATCGCCGCCACAATACAAGTAGGACTAAACCGGTTGCCGATGTCATTCTGGATGACCAGAACCGGCCTGACTCCACCTTGCTCGGAACCAACAACGGGAGAAAGATCCGCAAAAAAAACATCACCGCGTTTTACGATCAATGTCTACACCCCGCTAACTAAGCGGTCCAGAGTGCTGTCCGCATCTTCCTCCGCGTGAAAGGCCTCGGATGCCATGGTGAGGTTAATCTTCGCCATCTCCATGTACCCTCGCTGCATCGATTCACGGATGTAACTTTTCTTACGCTCCGTCAAATACAGCTTCATGGCCTGCCTAATCAATTCGCTGCGGTTGGAATTCTCCAGCGCTACGATGCCATCCACTTCTTGCAAAAGATAATCAGGCAAACTGATCATGATCCGCTTGGTGTTCTGCAAGTTGGCCACCTTTCTTCCACCCCCACAAACCTTTCGCCATTGTGAACCAGTATTACGTTTTTCCAGAACTTTTATACAAAGGAATATATATGCCCCGAGTATATCAAGTATGCTGTACTCCATTATAAACACGGGGAACAATATTCGTACAGACCAAACATCTCTTTTCAGGATTTTTCATCCCAGTCATCATTCATAATTCGAGATGCTCCGACAGTTTTCCTTCTGTTCTGAAAAAAAGTTTATTGGTAATAGCGTCCAGTCGAGCTATCAGGATGTCAAAAGAGGGTTGATTCTGGCGACTACTGCTCCATTACGGGTATAAACCCGCGGGATTCGATGCGCCATCATGCAGATCACTTCGTAGGGAATCGTACCGAGCTGAGATGCCACTTCGTCTGCAGTTATGACTGCACCCGATTGGTGACCGATGAGAACAACCTCTTCGCCGACTTGAATTTCTTCTGCTTCTGCTGCAAAAGATTGTAGCGACACCATACACTGATCCATGCAGATCGTACCGACGACAGGAACGCGGCGGCCGCGCACAAGTACTTGTGCTTTACCTGACAGCATTCTTGAAAATCCGTCTGCATAGCCTATAGGCAGGGTCGCTATTCGTTCGTTCCCTTGTGTTACATAACGGGTTCCGTAGCTGACACCCCAATGAGGTGGCAGCGTTTTGACCAGAACCGCCTTCGTCTTCAGTGTCAATACCGGGGACAGCTTCACTACCTGATGATTCACCTCTCCCGAAGGATACAATCCGTACAGACTAATTCCCACACGTACCATATCGTAGGACAACTCCGGTGTATCAATGGTAGCGGCGCTGTTCGCCGTATGTATAATCGGGATGACACATCCCTGATCCCGCAGCGCATCAACCACGCCTCGGAACCGTCGATACTGCTCCAGTGTATAGGTCTTGTCTTTTTCATCCGCCTTGGCAAAATGGGTAAACATGCCTTCAAGCATCACCTGCTTCAGCTTGGCTGCTTCCTGAATAAAAGCAACTGCCTCTTCGCCAGGCAACAGGCCAAGTCTGCCCATGCCGCTGTCGATTTTGATGTGAACCTTGAGCTTACGAGAGGATGTGCCCGTCTCCAGATGTTGAATGGCTTCGAGTACTTCCTTACTGAACAGCGTAATGGTTACATCATGTTTCCATGCTTCAGCGATGCCTTCTGGCGGCGTGTAGCCCAATACCAGAATCGGAAGGGTAATTCCGTGTTGTCGCAATTCAAGCGCTTCGTCAAGAAAAGCTACACTTAAGTAATCCACGCCAACTCGTTCCAGTTCTCTGGCCATCTCCACTGCCCCATGTCCATAGGCATTAGCCTTCACACAAGCGAGCAGTTTCTTGCCTTGCGGCAATGTTTCACGGAAAGCGTCTACGTTGTTGCACAAATGATCCAAATTGATTTCCGCTTGGGTCGGCCGATATTGTTCTTGCACGTTAAGTCACCTTCTCTAATCATCTTAATCCGGCTCACGTCAGACTCCATCGTAATGCTCAAGCATGTGACTGTCAAATGAACGGAAGATCTGTAGTCCAAAACACATACAGGAGCGCTATCCTGAAGTCGGGAGCAAACGCGGAATAAGACCTATAAGCCAGACCATGAATGAGATATTTATCTCTCCATAACGTAACTCATCTGCTTATATCGTATTATTTACCCGGTTCCTCCCGCGTAGAAGCGTGTTTTGCATTATTGAGTACACTGGACCTAATCCTTGCTTATCTTACGCAGGATCATTGGCTGTTGATACACATAGCTTCAACTGAAAATCAAATCCTGCGAATCACTGATATAAAACAGGAACGAAGACCTGTATATGCAGCAAAGCACCGGAGAATTCATCTCCGATGCTTCTTAGCATTCCTTATGTTAGGACGACTATACTTTGCAAATCATTTCCCTGACTCTTCCTGCATCGATGTCGCAATCTGTACCATCTCATTCTGTGGAAGATCTGCACTTGTGATCCGGTACTCCACTCCATCTGTCATCCATGTAAGTGTCTGTAAGGCATCTCCACTCAACATACCCAGCGTGAATCCAAGATCCACGACACTGGATGGCGCAAGTGATACCGCTCTGTCCTGCGGCCGCGCTTCAAAAATCGTGTAATTATATGTTCCTTCGTAGCGAAGCATAACCGAATAGTCTCCTGATCCTTCCACGATCTGATCGTCTTTCAGCTTGACGCCTTCCGGTGCATAGGTCGGCTGAATAACCCCGAAGCTGCCTGTACCTTCCGGCTCGGCCGATGTCGGTTCTTCGGTTCCTTTCCCACTGGCTGGATCTTCAGAACCTTGCTGCTCGGCGTTATCACTCACACCCGTCTGTCCATCACTAACGGTTCCGCTTGGATTGGATGCAGAACCTTCCTCTGTTGCAGCTTGAGGATTGGTAGTCTCTTTACCCTCCCCAGCAGGAGCCGCGCCTGAGTCAGTACCAACCTTGCCACCATTTTCATTAGCAGCAGTCATATTACGCTGCATATCAAAAGCGTCTTTCTCAAATTCGGTACCAAATTTGAAGCTATCGAACTTCACATCGACCACCACATTGGCATTCGAGTCGGATACTTCTACCTGTTTTGGAGCGTAATCGCTTTTGTTTAACCATATTTTCTGTCTGACCAATGCATGTGTATTGTAGTTGGCAGCTACATCGAATACATAGCTTTCCTTCTCATCGGCAAACTGGCGGGTCGAATCACCTGTTATGCTGCGGATCAGCGTCTCGTAGAGGTAAACCTGGCCTTGGTTATCCGGCCAGTTACTCTGGAAACGGAAGCTTTTGTTCTGACTCGGTGTCAGGACAAATACGCCCTCATCATTGCGCAGTACAATTTGTGTTACATCCTTTTTGGCATTCGTTAACGCGATACGATAATATGAAGGCTTTTGATGCCATACCTCGACCTTGTACTGCTGCGGCGTATCTCCGGTATGCAGCGTCATAACGCCTGCCCCCTGATAACTTTCCATTTCTCCTACGACTTCGTTCAGATCTTTGACCACGGCTGCCGCATCCTTCTTCCCGCAGGCGGCAAGTAAGGTCGATAAGACCAATACCATGGCAAGCATCCATGATATTCGGCGCATGACATCATCCCCTTTAGCACATGTTTTCACTTCAGGATTGTGCGTACAGCAGAACCCCTACTTGATTAGTACATGTTATGAGGGACTTGTTCGATATATGCGGACTAGTTTGACAAGCATTCCATCAATCAGTGCCGCAATACCCTATCTGGTAACAAAATCAGTCTCGGGTAGGATGTAAAATCCAACCAGATTCTTCATAGTAAATACAGATAACAACCCAACCCATGTAATTACATACCACGATTATGTAGCTTAATTGATGTACAACTCTATTTTAAATTGGAGGAAAATAATGAACACAACCTATCTTCACTCATTGCTGAATGGATTGGATGATTTTGTGGAAGAGCAGCTTCAACGTTGGAAAGGAGTAGGTGTGGCGGTAGCGGTTATTCACAAGGATGAAGTCATTTTGCAAAAAGGATACGGTTATCGCGATCTGGAGTCCCAGCTTGAAGTTACACCCCATACCCTATTCGCGATCGGTTCAAGTACCAAAGCCTTCACAGCATCAACCGCTGCCCTGCTCGTCGATCAGGACATTCTGAAGTGGGACACACCTGTTAGAACTTATTTGAAAGACTTCAAAATGTTCGATCCGGTAGCTACAGAACGCCTGACCATCCGCGATATGCTCTGTCATCGCTCCGGACTTCCAAGGCACGATATGGCATGGTATAACTCATCACGGAGCAGAGAAGAACTCGTAAACGCGCTTCAGTATCTGGAGCCTAATGAGGACTTTCGGAACAAATGGCAATACCAGAACCTGATGTATATGGCCGCTGGTTATCTGGTGGGTCAACTCAAAGGAACTTCATGGGAGAATGTTGTCCAGGAGTCCCTGTTTAACCCACTTGGTATGAATTCAAGTGTCTTCTCTGTCGATGAGATGCAGAATCAACCTGACTTCGCCTTCCCTTATATGGATCAAAATGGTGAGAATACGCGGATACCTTTTCGGAAAATTGATGCCGTAGGCCCTGCTGGCTCCATTAACAGCAATCTGGTCGATATGATCGCCTGGGTGCAATTTCAGTTGAATCAAGGGCAACAGGGTGGGAATCAACTGATTTCCAAAGAACAGTTGGCTGTTACACACAGCCCGCAAATGGCTTGTGATTCACCATTCCACAGCAAAGAGCTGCCTGTTAGCACGTACGGTCTGGGCTGGATGATCGATTCTTATCGCGGGAACGCCATGATTCATCACGGCGGGGCAATCGATGGATTCGCTTCACAGGTCGCCTTTTTACCAGAGGAACAGATCGGTGTTGTAGTCCTTTGCAATACCAATGGAAGCATTCTTCCCTACACGATTTCTTTTAATGTTATTGATCGTTTGCTTGAATTGAAACCTGTAGATTGGAGTGGGAGATTAGCCAAATTAATGACTGGAGATTCAACTGATTCCGAAGCAGCAACAGACAACATAGAAACACCAACTACGCCAGAAACCTCGGTTGAGGAAAAACCAGTGGAAGCTCAGGTTCATCCCCATGATCGTCCTATCCATGCGTATGCGGGAAGTTATAATCATCCGGGTTACGGCGAGATCGTTATTCAACAGACGAACGATGGGTTACAGGCCACATTGAATGCCATTGAAATGCCTATGGAATACACTGGAAAAGATACGTTTTCCGTAGAGCTTGTCCTGTTTGGCTTGAAAATCACTTTTACGTTTAAGACGGATGAAGAGGACACCATAAGCTCTCTCTCCATTCCGCTACTGCTGGAACCAAGTACGAATCCAATTGAATTTATAAAGACACCTTCAGTATAAAAGTATCCCCCACCGGCCTATCCCATTGTAGTAATTACACTCTTTACCACAATGGGATATACGCCGGATAACTCGCAGTATCTTCTTCTGTATTTGGACTTCTCTTCACCCACAATCGACGCAGATCAGGCATACCGTATGCTACGACACGGTAATCCTGAAGCGAAACGTGGTGTGCATGTTCTTCCCTGAAGCTGTATGTAGGCAAGAGTAAGGCCTCTTGAATGAGTCGCCCCTCCAACGTCATTAGCGTACGCAACCGCTCAGCACTATCCTGAATCATAACGACGTGTCTGCATTCACGTTCTAGCTCGCTTTTTCGCTCGTCATCCAATGCCATAAGGAACAGCGTATTTTGGAAAGTATACATCGTTAATAGACTCAGCGTCACATGCTCATCGAACACTTCACCCGTGTAAATCAAATCATAAGAGGCGAATTTATCATGGTATACGGCATCTACCGGATTACCTGGCGTAACACTCACTTTCAGTCCAATAAGTGCACAACGCTGTGCGAACCAGGCCATGTCTGTCTCCATTTTCTCGCCTTCCTCTACCCACACATTCATGATCTGGCCTGCGTAGCAGCTGCGTTGTAACAGCTCTGAAGCTCTTACGAGAGATAAGTCAGCAGAAAGGGCTGTTGGCTTCGATTCTATTCGTTCAAGTATCTGCTTTTCCTTGGACTTGTCCCGAATCAGGCTATATGCAGCATGTACACCTGTGTGTGCCAACGCCCCCATCATCTCTTGTGGATCCATCAGTTGCTGAACAGCCTGACGAAAGTATAAATCCTGCTGTGGGCCTTCTTTTCGCATATTAAAAGTCATAAACACACCGCCCTGAACCTCATGTTGAATCAAGCGAGCCAGTCCGTCTGGAAACAAGTCCTGTTTGATCACTGACTCCACTAGACCCGTCTGAGGAAGCTGCCATATTTCAACCCGATCAATAAACGCCCGCCCCCTGAAATAGGAAGGAAACACCTCCAACACAAGCAGCTTGGGATGATTGCGTGTCAATCGGTAAGGCCCCGTACCAATCGGATGCATCGGGTCAAGCTCCACATCACGGGGTAAGATGGATGCATTCATGCTGCTCATCAGATCCGGGAACATAAAGTTGGGAAACCGCAACACAAAGCGCACCGTTAGCTCGTCGAACGTTTCTATGTGATGAATGGAGCCAAACAGTGACTTGCAAGGGTTCTCCTGATCGGAAAGAATCCGTTCAAACGTATATCTTACGTCCTCTGCATTAAGCATCCTGCCATGGTGAAAGACTATGCCTTTGTGCAAATAAAAGATCCACTCTGTTCCCTCAGGGTTGCTCTCCCATGCAACGGCAAGACTCGGTTCACAGACTTGGCGTTCAGCGTTGTACTGCACCAAGCGATCAAATACCTCCGCAACAATTCCAACTTCTCCCCACATGTAAGCCCGGGTAGGGTCCAATGTCTCAAAGGCAGTCTCCTGTGGAATTCGCAGCGTATCAACTCTACCTCGAGCGCCGTGATTGGAACGCAGACCGAACTGGCCTTGTAATCCTTGCATCAATATTTCTCGCATCGAAAACGGCATTGTTGAAGCCAGCATATAGGCCTCCTCCAACTTGTTTCCCTGCAACAGTCGATCAAATCGTTCCTGAACAGCCTGTAACAGAGGATGGCAAAAAACGAGCACCGATGTCTTCCCTCTGCCGCGTTGTGGGCTCCATCTGATCCAGCCATGATCCATAAATTTGTTCATAATCAGATTCATATTGCGCATCGTACAACATAAATGATTCGCCAGCTCACCAATCGTTGTATGTATTTCTTCCTCTTCGTCCACGTTCGAAAAGGCCACGCGAAGCTGAATATAATGATCCATGACCTCCACAACTATCCCTGCCTTTCCTTCCCTGAGTAAAATACGAAATTGACCCGTACGCTTCTACAGTTTTTCTTCAGGTTTTCCTCCATTATACTCAGGTACATCGACAACACCAGCGGGAAGGAAGAGAACTGCACATGAAATATACTGATTTGCACCGCAACATCAAAATTCGTATCATTACTGATTTTTTTACGGATCTAACTCAGAAATCCATTATTCCTTTTATGGCGATTTATCTGAGTGTCCAGATTGGTGCAGGCTGGGCAGGTATACTGTTAACCGTTAATATTGTGGCCTCCATGATCGTTGGCTTGGGCGCAGGATACTGGTCTGACCGAGTCGGGCGCAAGAAACTGATGGTCATCGCCCAAATGTTGCAGGTATTCGCCCTGTTCTGGCTGGCTGCCGCCAACTCCCCATGGATGGACTCCGTTCCTTTAACTTGTGTCATGTTTCTGCTTAGCAGCATCAGTTCGGGTATCACCGGACCCATTGCCAATGCCATGATTGTAGACGTGAGCAGTGAACATGAACGTCAGTATGTCTATGGGCTGCAATATTGGACCACCAACGTTGCCGTTACGATTGGTGCGCTGATGGGCGGGTTATTATTCGAGTCCTTCCGCTTCATTTTGTTCAGTCTGGTATGCATGGAGAGCTTGGTTACACTATTTATTCTCTTGTTATATATTCACGAAACAATGGATATTAAACACTCGAATCAGCTTAATGCCCCGATTAATAGGAACATACTGAAAACGTATGGCGGTGTATTTAGGGACAAACGTTTTATGGTGTTTTTCACCGCAACAGTGCTGGCTGTCTCTCTGGAATTCCAAATGGATAAATACATCGCCGTTCGTCTGAAAAGTGAATTCAACGCCCAACTGTTCCGTTGGGACATCTCAGGTCTGCAGATGTTCAGTCTGATCATGGCGATTAACACTGTGCTCGTCGTAATCATGGCCATTCCTTTCTCCAAATGGCTGGGGCGTTTCCAGTCCAGATTTATTATGACTGTCGGCATGTGTCTGTACACTACTGGTTTTGCCGTGCTCGCTTTCAGCAATTGGGCCTGGCTGCTTATTACATCCGCTGTACTGCTAACCATCGGTGAGCTCATGTATGCGCCCGTCCGTCAGGTCATGCTTGCTGGCATGATTCCTGAATCCGACCGTGCTGCCTATATGGCTGCAGACGGCATGAGTTATAACGCGGCCGCTCTCCTGGGTAGTCTTGGCCTAACGATGGGGGCCTTTCTGCCTTCCTATGCAATGGCTGGCCTGTATGTATTGATGGGGATCGGCGCTCTCGTATTTTTCCGGCAGTCGCTTCGCCCGTCAACGGGTCAAAGAGAACCACAACCATGCGCAGACGCCTCCTAAATATTCGGATCCTTTATTCTGTATTTTGCTCCTGATCGTTGTGAGTTCTATTGAGGAATGGATATCACAATCTACTATCTTGAAACCTATTGGGCCAGTAATCAGTAATAAACAGGAGAGTTCCTTTTACAAAATTTTCTTTTGAAGGAGTGTTTACATGCATTTATCCAATCGAAGCACCCGCTTCAGGCTCACCTCCATAACAGGGGCGTTCATGGCGTTGGTCCTGTCCCTCAGTCTATGGGCACCCGCCGTGCAGGCGGAGACCGCACCTGCTGCGGTCAATGAAAAAGGAAAAGTGACAGCGCTGACAACAGATTCTGCGACAGCCTTTCTGGATACATTTTTTGATTCCGCCGAAGCGAAAGCCCAATATGTTGGTGCTTCCGTAGTCGTTGTCAAAGATGGAAAAGTCGTGGCAGAGAAAGGCTATGGATATTCCGATCTGGAGAGCAAAGAGCCCGTTGATCCGAAAAATACCACTTTTCGTATCGCTTCTGTCTCCAAAACATTCACATCAGCCGCTGTCATGCAGCTCGTAGAGCAAGGTAAGGTGGATTTAAAGGCTGATTTCCAGACCTATGTGAAAGGACTGGAATTCGATAATCCTTTTGACAAACCTGTAACGGTAGAGAATCTGCTCACACACACCACCGGATTCGAGATTCGCGACCCGCAGCAGGAAGACATCCATGATGACTTTGACAAAAGTGTATCGATGGAGGATTATGCCAAGTTACATATGCCACCTGTCGTTAGAGAACCTGGTAGCGCCTACATGTACGACAACTTCTCCTTCCTGCTGCTTGGCATGATTGTGGAGAATGTGAGCGGCGAGCCGTTTGAATCGTATATGCAGCAGCATATCTTCCAGCCTCTGGGCATGGATAACAGCAGTTTTATGCTGGATGGCAAGTTCAAAAAACAGCTGGCAACAGCCTATGATGCGGCACATAAACCAATTGATCTGTACACGATCTCTCCAACGCCTTTGCCTCAAGGTGGCATGTTGTCTACCACAGAGGACATTGGGAATTTCATGCTTGCTTTCCTGAACGATGGTGTGAAGGATAACGAACGTGTTTTCAAGGAATCGACTGTGAAAAGCATGGAACAGTATCGTTCCTCCATTCATCCCTTGTTACCAGACACCACGTATGGATTTGAAGCCGCTTACCAGCTTCCTGGCGCGGGTAGTAATTCCAAAATCATTACCAAAGCAGGCGACATGCCCGGGTTCAGCTCTTATCTTTTTCTAATTCCGGAGCAAAACACAGGTGTCTTCCTAACGTATAATCAGGCTGGAGCACTTCGCAATATGTTCTATCCAGCCTTTATCCGGACGTTCTTCCCGCAATATGCCGAGCCGATTAAGTTCAAGGAATACACGCCGCAATCGGCAGATAAATTGCAACGGTTCAACGGACTTTATGCGGATCTGCGGATTAGCACGCTTGTCAGTTCCTTGAAAGAAGGCAGCAAAGAGCCCGGACAATTGAGCATTTCAGATGCTTTCATAGGCCCACGTAATCTGATCCAGGTTGAAGATCATCTCTTCAAGGATGAATTAACAGGCCAGTTCACGGCGTTTAAGGAAAATGCAGATGGAACCATCTACATGAAAGAACCTTATCTCAACCCGTTCGGATATGAGAAAAAAGGACAGAAACCCCAAGGCTTCCGGGATGTCCAGGCGAATACTCCTTATGCTGAAGCCATCTATGGATTACAATCCCTTGGATACTATACCAATGATGCAAATGAAGCTTTTCAACCCAAAAATGCCGTTACACGGGCTGAATTCATTGAGGACGTCCTTAAAATGAGCGGGCTGAAAGCCAGCAAAACGACGCCACCTACGGATACCGACTGGGCAACTCACCCTGCTGCCGGTTACATTCAGCTAGGTTATGAATCCGGCATGATCGCGGGTGCCGATGAGAAACAGTTCAAACCAGATCAGGTCATCACACGTCAGGAAGCCATGGTGATGATCTGGAGAACTCTCCAGCTGCAATATCCAAATGAACTGTTCGAGGATGTGAAGCTGGCCGGGCAGACAGATGCCTGGGCTGTGCCTGCGATCCAGATGATGGTTAAGCTAGGCATCCACGGTCCTGAAGTGAAGGTGCTGGAGGATGGGTCGGTTGACTTCCTCTCCCGCAAACCACTGATCCGCCAGGAAGAGGCAGCGATTATGTATAAATTGTTCACGCAGCCAACCGATAAAATCGTAGCTGAGTTGATGGCAAAACAGTCAAAAGCGGAGGCTTCCCCTGAAGACGAAAAACCTGCTGAAGATGCTTCGGCTGCACCTGCAACCGTGAATCCTGAATAACCTGAACACCAGATTGCAATAACAGTATTACTCTCGCACTCATAACATAAAAAATTAAACAGGCTTGTTCGAAGGAGGAGCTTCCTCCCCCTGAACAAGCCTGTTTTGGTTTGTACGCTGACCATTTGTAGCCGGAATGCTCTGCTGTCTTCCTCTTCTCCTATACCTCGCTTAACATGGAAGAGACATGTTGATTGCCATTCCGCTGGTCATATTTGTCTGCGGCCGCTTTGGCATATGCCGCAAAATAGTCGGCCAGTTTACGCAAATCTCCTGGATCTCCTTCATAAGAGAATGAAGCAGGAAGCCGCAATCGGTATCCTGGAGATTCATCAGCCCAGCGGCGCAGCAGTTGTGCTGCTCTAGCATAGAACATCATTTTGGCAAACGGATCTTCATGATCCATCGCGAGCACTATACTTTCTTCCAGTACATCGATGCCCTTCGCCGGGTTCGTGCGTGCAAGATAATCCATCTGCTCAGCAAAGCTCTGCACAAAATCATTATGTCCTTTGATCATGCGATAGCCTTTGGCCTGATGTTTGTCAGCTTCATCAATCTTACCAAGTCGGTATAGTGGCATCAAAATCTCCGATAAGGTCAGGTGCGGAATTTCGGCACAACTCATTCTCCCTTTCAAAATGGGCTTCGCTGCTTCCAATACCTTCTCATCATCACCTGCCAATAACCAGTAGCGCATGATCTCGTCCTGCTCACAGGCTTCACAATCACTCATAAAGTCACGATCCATACTTCTGAACTTCGTATAACTGGTACCCGCCTCCTCCAGATCGCCAAGATCCATGGATATGCGGAATCGATAATACCAATACGAACGTTCACTGTACCCAAATGATTTGAAGCGACGTCCAAAGTCCTCCAGCAGCTCCATCATTTTATCGCGAGACACTTCCGGGAAGCTGGATAGTTCTCCCAAAATCCATTTATACGACCACATTAACGTTTCTTCGTCATAGCGTTCTGGCTCTTGATCAAACTTGCCCAGCTGCCAGGAAAAAGCAATCAGTGCTTTCATCGGATAACCGCAGAATGTCGCGGTCTCCACGATCTCTGAACGCGCTTCGTACGCTTCCTCCTCCATGCCATTCACATCGGCGACTCTTGCCGCTTCCTCTAGCATGCCAAGCTTCGCTGTTCCATTAGGCAGGCCATAGGCCTCATCCATCAAATCCTCAAAATCCATTTCGGTCTTCATCAGGCATCCCCCTTACGATCTGTATTCGCACGCAAACCCCAATCAATAAAACGAACGATGCCCTGATTCAGCACCTCAAGCTCCTGTCGATTCATCGCATAATGCCCCATCATTAATGCATTGACATACAACATCTCAATAGCAATCGGAGTCATTTGGGCATCCGGTGAAGTCAGGACCCGCTGAATAATTGGATTGCTGATGTTCAGGTACAGGGTCGAATAACCTGCGGAACTAATTCCGGATGACAATGATCCAAGGACGGAGGAGAATAATTCTGTACTCTCCTCACTTGCTTTTTCCAATGCACGCAGCGTGGAAGACTCCTGCGAGAGCGTGAACAGCACCGGCAAATCAGCTGGCTTGAAGCCCTTGACCTCTGCACGGCAGCGGAAACGTTGCAAAGCAGAGTCAGCAAGGCGCAAGGCATCATAATACTGATTCCGTTCAGCTGGTGGCACATCGGTGAAACTCATGGATACCTCATCCGGCTGCAACCGCTGCGTCTGTACATGCTGCACCACTAGTGGCAGCATTGCCATCAAATCGCTGTCGTAGATGTATCCACCGTTAATGACCAGCATCGATTGGGCTGACGCGACATGATGAATCTGGCGATACTCATCCACTGTGGTAGTGAAGTACAACGTCTCTCCCTCACTCATCAACTCACCCAGTTCCCGATGACCACGGGTACTTTCAAACGGAAGCCAGCGGTGAATCATCGCGTAGAACTCCTGATCCTGCACAGCCAGTGCTTTCATCGACAACGCATGCAGGCGAATCAGCTTTTGCAGCCGTTCCGTCTGGCGCTCAGCCATGTCGGCCAATCCTTTACGAAGGGCATCGCCAAGTTCGGAGCGAACCTCTTCCAGCTTTTCATTTTCATAAAAATGTTCCCGTGAAGCTGTCGGTTGAAGCTCGTCTGTCCAGATAAGGCATTTCACGAAAAAGGCCCATTCCGGCAAAATATTCTCCGCCTTCTCCGAGATTAGCATTCGCTTCAGATACACCCGGTGAGAACGCTTGGCATTCAAATTAACTGCATGCGGAAGAACAAATGCGATGCCTCCTGTACGGCCTGAAACCGTCGTCAGTGGGATGAAATCCTGAAACTTCTCTCCTAGCAATCGTTCACCAAAAGCCAGCACTTCCGCTCTGCGTCCACGTGCAAGCTCAGGCTCCATCAACCAGATCGGTGACTCGCTATTGACGATATGTTGAACACCGTCACTATGCAGGATGACTGGATAAGGCAGCAGCGCTCCATAATAGAACAAGGCTTCTTTCACATATTCCGTTTCAAAATAATGCGCTGCGTCCGGCGTACAACGCAGATATACTTTCGTTCCAGGAGACAACTGTGTCTCCAATTGCCGAATCGTATACGTTCCATCGGGCTTACCCCGCCACTCCATCGAAGGTCCACCCTTAGCGGATTGCGTCAGCATGACGATTTCATGACTCACCATGAAACAGGACAATAATCCGATTCCAAATCGCCCGATAAACGAAGTCTCTCCATCCATCAAGGCCTGCTGCCCGCGCTTCGAAGATTGTCCGATCATCGCGAGAAACTCATGGATATCGGCTTCCGTCAACCCAATGCCGTTGTCCTCCACCATCATGGTCAACTGCTCGCCTGTTCCGGTCAGTTCTACACGTACTTCACCCTGATATCCTGATTCCGCTTCTGTTCGAGCTGTAATGGCATCAGTCGCATTTTGCATTAATTCACGTAAAAATACTTTAGGGCTGCTGTATAGATGGTTCGATAGAATCTGGATCATACCGCTTAGATTTACCTGAAAGCGATACTCATTGGATGCTGTCATTTCGCTCACCTTCCTCTGGTCCAAACACATCTGATGTTTCCTACTTGGAAGTGTTCATATGATGTGTTAGACGAAATAGTTATGTAATCACAAGAAATGAGGCGTTCCATTGGATGGATACGCCAAGAAACGACGTTAAACCGGCCTTGGCTAACCAAGACCGGCGTTAGATGAATATTCAGGCATTCATGATATGTAAGAGGCCTTAAGTCTAATTACCACGTTATGGATGGCAATGAAACGAGATATTGCATCCTTTTAACCAGAATACATGGTATAGACCACAGTGAAAACAAACCTGAGACCCGATTTCGCCGGACTTTAGGGTGAAGTTGCTGTTTGCGTTTGGGACTAAAGACGTATAATTTTTATTTTTCGGCCCTCCATTTGAACGATATATCTCATCTGGACGTATAATCTCCAAACTCAGATCGGACGGTGAATGTGCATGATTGAAGTTCGCAACATTTCTAAGCAATTTAAAGTGCATCAGGCACTGAACGATGTCAGCTTCACGGTTGAACAAGGCAGCGTTACCGGGCTGATCGGGCCCAACGGTTCGGGCAAAACCACCCTGATCCGCATCATGAACGGTGTTCTCGGTGCTTCGGGTGGGCAAGTGAGCATTAACGGCCTCGATCCCTTCCGTGAGACGGAGAACGTACTCGCCATCTGCGGCACATTAACCGAGCAGAGCGGATTGTATGAAAATATGAGCGGGCATGATAACCTGATCTTTTTTGCTGAAGCTTTCGGTGTACAACGCGCCAAAGAACGGATTGACGAGCTCGTGGATCTGTTCGAATTGCAGGAATATCAACATCGAAAAGTAGGTACCTACAGCACAGGCATGAAAAAACGCGTAGGTCTAGCACGGGTGCTGCTGCACCGTCCCTCCATTCTCTTTCTGGATGAGCCAACCAATGGGCTTGACCCGGATGGGATTCAGATGGTCCTCCGAATCATCCGTCGGCTAAATCAAGAGGAACATATGACGATTCTCGTATCGTCTCATGTGTTATCCCAACTATCGGCCGTGTGTGATCGGTATATTTTTATGGAAAAGGGGCGCAAGGTTGAGGAAGGTACGGAGCAGGAGATCGTCAACCGATACCTGACCTCACCCCGGATTGAGGTTGAAGCGACCATGCCGAATGGCTGGCAAACGGTAACAGGGTATACACCGGAGATGGTTTCCGCGAACAAAGCCGTTTTTCAGCTTCAAACCCGTGAAGATATTCCGTTGTTAATGCGACAATTGACTGAGCGTGGACAAGTCTATCAGGCCCGGATTACGGGCAGCGATCTGGAGAGTATTTATTTTGCCATTAGGGAGGCACATCATCATGAATAACCGACAAGCCATACGTGCACTTGTTCGTAAAGATATTCGAGCTATCACAGCCAGCGTGCAGCTTTGGCTGCCCATGTTGATCGTTCCGCTAGTTATCGGGATCATCATGCCTGGGATACTCATTTGGGCAGCCTCAAGGATGGAACTTGCTTCCCTCGGCAATATGAGTTTCCTGCTTGATACACTGGATAACCTAACCCGTGCCGGGCGGATTCCGCAGCTTGCTTCGATGCCTACGGATAACCATCGTATTGTCTATTACCTGGCCTTGTACATGTTCGCACCCCTGTTTCTCATCATTCCGGTGATGGCATCCAGCATTCTGACGGCCAACAGTTTTGCAGGCGAGAAGGAGCGCAAGACTCTGGAAAGTCTTCTGTTCACTCCGATGAGTATGGATACGTTGTTTAAAGGCAAGGTGTTAGCTGCCCTTATTCCTTCCCTGCTGTTATCCTGGATTACCTTCATTATCTACGGAATCATTGCCAATATCCTGTTGTATCCCATGTTCGGGGCATGGATGTTTCCCAATCTGAACTGGATCATTCTGGTTCTATGGGTTGTTCCAACGTGCAGTCTTGTGGTCATTCTGTTAAATGTACTGATCTCGGCGAAGGTACGTGGATTTCAGGAGGCCTATCAACTCGGAGGACTGGTCGTTCTTCCATTGCTTGCGCTGATTGCTGGTCAGGCGAGCGGCATGCTGCTTATCAGTCCTCTCATGTTAATCCTGGTCGGAGCAGTACTTCTGCTCATCAGTTTCATTTTGCTTCGTCTGGTTACTTTGTGGAACAGTCGTCAACAGCTGGCTGAAAGTCAGATTTAGGCTGAATATGGTTGAATATAACGGCAGAAGATCTGATCTTCTGTCGTTTTTATCTGACTGAGATGTGTAACATATTTTCCATAGTTTACCGATATAACGTAAGGTGATAATGTGTTACTTACATACATAAAAAGAAGGGTGACGATTGATTTATGAACAAATGGTCTACACGTATGCATCGCACGGTTTGCACCTTGCTGCTGTTCACACTGATCACGGCAGCAGTGCTTGGAGGCGGAGCCAATGCTCATGCAGCTTCCCTCAGCCAAACTACGGTATATTATGAGTCCGATGGTGTATTGTACAAAGTATCCGGTGACGGAAGCGGAACTACAGAGGTATTGCTTGATTTTGAAGGAGATGGTCTGTCTGCGGCTGGAACCTATCTCTATTACACTCGTTCCGAGTCTTCCACAACGCTGCTTCGCGTTCCCAATGACGGTTCTAGTGATTCCGCTGAAACGTATGCGACAGATGTATTGAGCTACTTTACGGATAACGGGTTCATCTATTATATGGATTCCAAAGGAACGATCTATCGTGGAAATGGCAATAGCGAAGCTTCCGCTGCCACCAAAATTGCAGACAAAGCAGATACAGATTTCCCGCTGCTCGCCGTAACGAAAGGCCGTGTATATTATAACGGGCTCGTTAATGGAAACCCATGGATCGTTTCTAAGGCATCCAATGGAAGCGGAGCAGTGCAACGAATTGCTGCTGGTGCAGTAGAGAGTCGTTATTTTATGAACGTGGCCAAAAACGAACTGCAATTGATGGTGAACACTGACCCATACGAGCAGTACTACTCTACCAACGCCATTATCATGTACAAGGTAAACTACAATACAGGCAAAGGTACAGCAGTTAATCCCAAAGCAAAGCTGGATGTGAACGCTGTTTACGCTGGCGGCTGGGGCAACAATCTGTATGTGTACAACAAAGGCATCAAGCTGGATAGCAACAAGGATTATGATTATTCAACAGGCAAAGCCTTTGCATTAACCACTTCTGGCAAAACACTTCAGATTCATAGTAAGAGCATCCGGGAGGTCAATCCACTGGGTACGGATAAGGTTGTCGTTGTGGATGCAGACAAAAAGGCGTATGCCAAAACCATCGCCGGGAACAAGGTATCCAAATCTGCCAACCTGAATTTGAACAGTGTCACTTTCGTAACTGCTCAGTTGACCAACGGAACACCAACTATTGCATATCTATCCGGTACAAATGGTCTTTATTCCGTGAGCACAGCTCTCAAAGTAACCAAGCTTGCTGGAGAGGAATGGTCAACGTTCCAGCTTCATGACGATGTTCCGGGCATGTTCTACATCAACGCAAATGATCTCTATCGGCTGTATCATGTGCAAGCCAATGGCACAGGCAAAAAGGTGCTAAGCGACGTTTTCCTGGATGATATCCTGTTGGTCGTGCCAAACTAACCCACGCATGTGGGTATAGACTTATAGAGACTTATAGCTATCTCAACATTCTAGTTTCAAATATAGAGGATAACTCTAAAGCCATCACGGCTCTGGGTATCCTCTTTTTTTCATGTCCAAAACTATTTTTCAAAAACATCTTCCATATGAGAATGATAATTGTTATCATTAAGAAAATAAGACAAAAGGATGGTCCGTATGACTGAACAGCTTTCCTTCATTTCTGAAACCTCATCTCTACCGCTCCTCTCTTCCATGTGCCGTGTACGGCGCGGGGAGCATTTCCGTGTGCAGGGCAAGACGGTGTCCCGGCCCATGCTCTGTCTTATTTTACAAGGAGACGGTGTTCTGGTCTTGAACGATACAGTCTATACCGCCGAAGCCAATCAACTGTATGTTCTTAAGCCAGGAACAACGATTGAGGCGGCTGCACGCTCGGCTGTTACGGAGTTTATAATACTTAGCATGGATACGGTATGTTTGCAGCAAGTGCGTGGCCAATGGAAAATGTCCTCCTCTTCTGGTTTCCCGCTGGATTGGGAGACAGGCAGACTGATGGTTCGTCATGACCAACAAGCCAGAGCGCGAGTTGAACAATTGTATGAAGCCTACCGCGGCGTTCACCCCGATCACTTTATCAGTATACATAGCCAGCTGCACGAGCTTTTGCAGTATCTCTCGGAGAACCGGCTTGAAGAAAATTATGAGAAGGTCGATCCGGCGCTTGAACGCAGCATTATGTATATGAAAAGGTTCATGAGTGAAGGTATCAGCATGGATCAACTGGCCAAAATTGCCGGATTGACGCCAAGCTCCTATTCTCGCAGTT
This sequence comes from Paenibacillus sp. OK060, assembly GCF_900101205.1. NCBI lineage: Bacteria > Bacillati > Bacillota > Bacilli > Caryophanales > Paenibacillaceae > Paenibacillus > Paenibacillus sp. OK060. The sequence goes on along the minus strand of NZ_FNFR01000004.1, from coordinate 537,292 downwards.
TCAAGAAAGCCAAGGGCATGTCACCTACCGATTATCTGAATCGCTTACGGATTGACGAGGCCAAAAAACAGCTCAAGCAGGAAACATGTGTAATCAAAGACGTCGCCGTATCTGTTGGCTATGGCAATGAATATTATTTTAGCCGCAAATTCAAACAAACCTTGGGGATCGCACCCAGCCTATATATGAAAAAAGACCAAATTCGCGTGGCTACCGCGTCCAGAATGGGACTTCATGAGAACCTCTCTTCGCTCGGATTGTCTCCCGTAGCTGCAATGGACGGATTCCATGATCGGGAGCTTGATGAAGTCGAGCAGCAGCAGCGGCTATCCACACAATTGGAGAAATTACGTCAGGCCAAGCCGGACCTGATTATCGGTGACTTTTATCATCAACCCTTTTACGATAAGCTCAAAAGTATTGCACCTACGGTTATCATGGATCAGGCCCATGAATGGAAAGAAAATCATGTACGCTTGGCTGAACTGGTCGGACGGGAGCAGCAGGCCTTACAGAATTTCAAACAGCTTGAGCTTCGCAACCTTGATATCGGACTCCGTTTGAAGCATCATTTCGGGCAAGAACGTATTATGCTTATGCAGGTTACGAATCAGTCTATCCGGCTCCAGGAAAATATCGAGCATCCATTAAATCGCCTTATCTACGGTGAACTTGGACTGAACCCTGCACAGATCATATGTACAGACTTAATGACAGATGAGTATGCGGCAGATAGCATCCCCATGCTGGATACGGATCATCTGTTCATGAACCGCGTCTCCAATACTCCTGCCAGTGAGAAACTGCTTCGGCGTATGAAACAAACTACAGCCTGGAATCGATCTCCAGCCGTGTTGAAAGGTAACGTACACGATATATCCGATTGGTCTGTACGATCCTGGACCCCCAGCGGACGCCATCAGATCATGGACGAACTGGAACAGATCGTTCAGCAGCTTGTGACCTTATCACGTGTGGGATTAATCGGCCAATTGTAAAGCATGTGTTTTTCTTCATTATAAATGTACAAGTGCGTAACCCCCAAGACAAAAGAGCCCTCTCCAATTCGGAAAGGGCTCTTTGCTTTTGCTGTTATTAATGTTCCTTAATCTCTTCCTTCGGAACCAGTTTGTATATTTCTTCATCTTCCATGGTATCAATCAAGCGATCCAGCCATTTGTAGTAGGCCTCTGCTTGAAGCACCTTATGCTTGTCTTCCTTAAGAATGTGAAGAAGTTCAGCATCTGCTTGTTCATCCAGATCAGCAATCAAACGATTCAGTTCATCAACGGATTTGCGCAGTACCTGAAGGTTACTCTCCACGGCTTTTCTCCATTTAATCACAAAATAATCCGTAAACGTCTGATGCCAGTCATACTCCACTTCATATAGGTCTTTCCGGGAGCCTTTGCTCCATACTTTATTCACCATTTTTAGATCCAGCAGTGTACGTACGCCGGTACTCATGCTCGTTTTGCTCATTTCCATTTCCCGGCCCATATCGTCAAGGGTCATAGGTTTGTCTGCAAAAAAAAGCAATCCATATAAGTGTCCCGTGGACAGCGTAACGCCGTAGAGATCCATATTACGCCCAATGGCTTCAATGACGCGTTTACGGATCCTAAGAACGGTTGCCTGCTGTTCCTCTTGTAAATGGTCCAAGCTCATGCTTGCAACCTCCATTCTCAACATTCCCAGTCTCGGCAAAATAATTGCAACTGTTTAAGATCCGGCTTACATGGGAAAGTATCCGGCAGGACATCCTATATGCCAACAGGCTTTAGGTTACCCCATGTATTTCATGGGAGCTTGACCAAGTTGCAAACGCCTACGACTATCTTTTAACCAAAAAAAACTGCTTAGATTCAGCACATTTTCTATTGTAGAAAAAGCGATATCAAATGTAAAGGTGTCTTATTAGCCAGAATAAGGAGAATGACGGAGCATATGGACGGAAAACTTTGTACAGTTTTTACTGTACAAACATTATGTACTGTTTATTCGGTTGCTATACGGGTTAAGTATTGTTAGAATACAAAACGTTACCCAGAAAGACGGGAAGCGAAGCAACGATTACCGGATTTCGTGGCTGGGCGCACAAGTGTATGGGCTTGTGGATGCTGAAAGCCGTTCGAAGTGCACAACACATCAGAAGGGGTGAAAACATGACCATACTTGAAGTAAAAAATGTAAGTAAACTGTTTGGACCCCAAACCGAGCAAGGTCTACAATTACTGGAGCAAGGTTGGGGCAAAGAAAAGTTGGCCAAAGAAAAACAGATAACGGTTGGTGTCAACCGGGTCAACATGGAAATTCAGGAAGGTGAAATTTTCGTCATCATGGGACTGTCCGGAAGTGGTAAGTCTACACTTGTTCGAATGTTCAATCGTCTGATTGAACCGACATCGGGAGAGATTCTTGTCCATGGTAAAGATCTACGTAAGATGAACAAAGAACAATTGCGCGAAGTGCGTCGGAAAACGATCAGCATGGTATTCCAGAAGTTTGCGTTATTCCCGCACCGTACCGTTCTTGATAATGTGGAGTATGGACTCGAAGTTCAAAAGGTAGATAAAGATGAACGTCGGGAAAAAGCAAAAACGTCGCTTGAACTGGTTGGCCTTAAAGGCTGGGAAGACAAAATGCCGGATGAGCTGAGTGGCGGGATGCAGCAACGTGTAGGTTTGGCTCGTGCGCTGGCGAATGACCCGGAAGTCCTGTTAATGGATGAAGCATTCAGTGCACTTGATCCACTGATTCGTCGTGATATGCAGGATGAGCTGATTGAGCTTCAGGATAAAATGAAAAAGACCATTATTTTCATTACCCATGACTTGGACGAAGCGCTGCGCATCGGCGATCGTATTGCCCTCATGAAAGACGGCGCAGTCGTGCAGATCGGTACTCCGGAAGAAATCATGATTCAACCGGCCAACTCATATGTGGCCCGCTTCGTCGAAGACGTGGACTTGTCCAAGGTCCTTACCGCATCTCATGTTATGCGACGTCCTGAAACGATTACGCTTGACCGTGGTCCTCGTGTTGCCCTCGAATTAATGCGCGAACGTGGTATTTCCAACCTGTTTGTCATTGACCGTTCGAAGAAGCTGCTTGGTGTTATTACAGCAGAGGATGCAACCCGCGCAATGCGCGAAAACAAAGTGTTGAACGATATTCTGATTACGGATGGGCCGACTGTAGCGCCTGAAACCCTGATTCATGAATTGTTCGAAATTGTAAGTTCAGCCCATGTGCCGCTCGCTGTTGTTGGCGAAACCGGCCGTCTGCAAGGTGTTATCGTCCGCGGTGCCCTGCTTGGAGCACTAAGCGGTGAAGTTGCAGTAAAGGAGGAACTTGTGAATGATTCCCAAAATACCACTAGCATCGTGGATTGAAGCGATTGTTGATTGGATGAGCACCTCGCTCTCCGGATTATTTAAAGTCATTTCTGTTGTTATTCAGGAGGTTGTCGGATTTTTCTCCGGGCTGTTCATGCTCCCCCATCCGCTCCTGTTTATTGTAATACTCGGTGTATTGGCATATCTTGTTGGCCGAATACCACTGACCCTGTTTACAGTTATCGGTTTCTTGCTCGTAGATAACCTCGGATATTGGTCCCAATCGATGGATACTTTGGGCCTCGTTATTACGTCAGGATTAGTCTCCATTCTGCTTGGTGTTCCCATCGGTATCTGGCTCGCATACAGCAAAACTGCAGCCCGGATTATTACACCATTGCTTGACTTTATGCAGACCATGCCTGCATTTGTCTACTTGCTGCCAGCGGTAACCTTCTTCAGCCTTGGTGTGGTTCCCGGTGTTATCGCGTCCGTTATATTCGCGATTCCACCTACGATTCGCCTGACTCACCTCGGAATTAAGCAAGTATCTGGCGAACTGGTCGAAGCAGCGGATGCTTTTGGTTCTACGTCCATGCAAAAGTTGTTCAAAGTACAGCTTCCACTCGCATTGCCTACCGTAATGTCAGGGATTAACCAAACCATCATGCTGTCGCTGTCCATGGTTGTTATTGCTTCCATGATCGGTGCACAGGGTATTGGTGCGGAAGTCTATCGTGCGGTAACACAGTTGCAGATTGGTAAAGGTTTTGAAGCTGGTCTGGCTGTCGTGGTTCTTGCGATCGTACTTGACCGTTTCACTCAAAATCTGTTTATGCCAGGCCGTAAGAAAAGCTCACGCTTCTCAGCGAAACAAAAAGCCTGGATTACCGCTGCAGCCACATTTGTTGTGCTCGTAGCTGGTTTCTCACAATACTTTGTTGGCGGCAACAGTACTTCTGCCGGCGGTAACAACACTCCAGCGAATGCTGTAGGTGAAGAAGTCAAATATCAGATCATTGGTATTGATCCGGGTGCAGGCATTATGAAATCCGCTGCCAAAGCCATTGAAGATTATCATTTGACGGACTGGACCCTGATTGAAGGATCTGGTGCAGCGATGACCGCCACACTGGACAAAGCCATTAAAGCGGAAGAACCGATCATTATTACAGGCTGGACTCCACACTGGATGTTCAACAAATATGATCTAAAATATCTGGATGATCCCGAAAAATCTTTCGGTGATGCTGAAGAAATTCACACCATCGCACGTAAAGGCTTGAAAGGAGATCACCCGGTTGCTTATGAATTCCTGTCCCGTTTCCAATGGACATCAGATGAAATGGGCGAAATGATGAGTGCCATCCAAAATGGTACATCTCCAGAAGAAGCCGCAAAAGACTACGCTGAGAAACATGCAGACCAGATTGACGAATGGACCAAAGGTCTGACGCCAGTTAACGGTGATGCATTTAAACTTAGCTATGTAGCCTGGGATTCCGAGATCGCTAGTACTAACCTGTTGAAATATGTCATGGAAAGCAAACTTGGCTATAAAGTTAACGCCCTGCAAGTTGAAGCTGGACCTATGTGGACGGGTGTCGCCTCAGGCGACGTAGATGCCTCTCCAGCAGCTTGGCTGCCATTGACTCACGCTGACTACTGGGAACGTTACAAAGACCAGGTGGATGATCTGGGAGCCAACATGACCGGTGTACGCACAGGGCTCGTTGTTCCTGCATACATGACAGACGTTAATTCGATTGCAGATTTGGAAACAGGTGCTTCTTCCTCCACTCCATCGGCGAATGCCAATGTGGGAAATGAAGTGAATCACCAAATTATCGGTATCGATCCAGGTGCCGGAATTATGAAATCCACAGCGAGTGCCATTGAGAAATACGGTTTGTCTGACTGGAAACTGGTTGAAGGTTCAGGAGCCGCAATGACAGCTACGCTGGATAAAGCGGTTAAGAATAAGGAACCGGTTATCGTTACCGGTTGGACACCGCATTGGATGTTCAATGCATATGACCTGAAATACCTGGACGATCCGGAAGGCGTCTACGGTGAAGCAGAACAAATTCATACCATTGCCCGTAAAGGGTTAAAGGAAGACAAACCTGTCGCTTATGAATTCCTGGATCGCTTCTCCTGGACACCTGAGGATATGGGTGAAATCATGGTTGCCATTCAAAACGGAGAAGATCCCCAAAAAGCCGCAGCAGCTTTTGCAGAGAAGCATAGCGACAAAGTGGCTGAATGGACCAAAGGTCTGACTCCGGTGAATGGAGATTCCATTAAACTAAGTTACGTAGCTTGGGACTCCGAGATTGCAAGTACGAACTTGCTGGAGTACATCCTTAAAGAAAAACTGGGTTACAAAGTAACCTCTCTTCAAGTGGAGATCGGTCCAATGTGGACCGGCATTGCCAATGGTGATGTAGATGCAACTCCAGCTGCATGGTTGCCGCTCACCTCTGCAGATTATTTCAACAAATACAAGGATCAGATCGATGATCTCGGTCCAAATATGGACGGTGCCAAAACAGGTCTGGTTGTACCAACCTATATGGACATCAATTCCATTGAAGATTTAAAAGATAATTAAACCAGATTGAGATGGATAAACCTGAATTTGGCAAAAAGACCACCGGAATTTTTTCGGTGGTCTTTTTTAGTGTAACTTTTAATTGATTAGGTAAGCTATCAGGTGTTTAAAGCTGTGAAACTGAATTATGTACTCAGACTCTACAAATTTCTTTTCTTTTTCTATGCTTACCCAATCAGCAACAATAATACGCCAATGGTAATCAGCACAATACCAAAAATCCCATACACCACTCTTGCACCCTGACGTCCAATGGTTTTCACAAAGAGACCTGCTCTAAAACTCTTCATAAACCAATCCCAATTATTGATTCCACCCAACAAACTGAAAATCCCTGCGGCAATAGCCAATAGTGCGATTAAAACCGGTTGATCTTGCATTTCAACACTCCTTCAATATAATCCTGTCTACTATACCTTCCTCTGGTAAAAATGAACAGTCATTAATTAGTAAAAAAACAGCTTGCAGATGAAGGTCTGCAAGCTGTTCTCATTAGAGTATTGGCTCCCTTTTCATAGGAAGATTGATTAGTCTTATTACTTCGCCTGAAACTCACTCGCTGACATCAACAGGGTTACAACTTCAGCACGAGTTGCTTCAGCGAGCGGGTTAAACATATTCTTGCCTGTACCTTTCACCAGTCCTGCATCATATGCAGCTGCGATATAAGGTACGGCCCATGCAGGTACTTTATTTGCATCTGCAAAGGTTAGTGTGGCATTCGATTTAACTGGAAGTCCGAGCGCTCTTACGAGCATAACCGTCATCTCTACACGGGATACTTTGCCGGATGCACGGAACGTCTCATCCGTATAGCCACTAATGATCCCTTGTTCTACAGCTTGAGCAATAAAGGATTGTGCCCATGCTGGAATTTTGGAAGCATCCTTAAACGTCAACGTCTTGCTGCTGGCTGGGAGTTCAAATGCTCTTGCCAGCATTACAATGAACTCGGCGCGTGTTGCCGGTCCATTTGGACGGAAATTACCGTCCTGATATCCATTCACAATTCCCCGGGAAATGGCCTGCTCAATGGCAGCTGCTGCCCAGTGATTACCGATATCTTTCAAAATCACACCCGGATTGGTTGGTGTAGTACCGCCACCATTCCCATTCCCCGGAACGGAAGGTGTTGTAGGCGTGGTCGGAGTTGTTGGATCTGTTGGTGCTACAGGTGTGGTTGGTGTGGTTGGTGTCGTTGTACCTCCACCACTATTACCACTGCCCGGATTGCTTCCGTTGTCATCCCCCGGAAGTGGAGCTCCCTTCAGATCGGTACTGCGTCCTTCCGTTGTCTGATTTACCGTACCTACACGGTCCAGATGTTCATGGAAGACTTCATAATCGACCAGATTCAGTTCATAGTACCGGTTGTCATCCTTGGCCGCTCTCATGGACCGATAGAAGTCTCCACCGTTAGCCATAAACGAGTTCGTCGCTACGATGTAGTATGCGTTTGGATCGATGTCTGTGTACGTGCCATTGGCATTCTTAATCTGTACTTTGAGCACGCGTTGACCGACTTGGGTCACCGTATTGGTTATAGCGTCAACTTTCTCGCCCGGCTTCGTGGAATCATAGTAGAAACGCATGCCTGAAACTTGCGGGAAGCGCCCTTCGCCTGTTTCTACACCACTCACGCCATTTTCCAGCGCAGCCGTAATTTCCTTACCTGTCATTTTTAGCGCAGACAGGTTGTTTCCATTTGGCATCATTTTCAGCAATTGTTCCAGGGTGATGTCTCCCTCCTTGAACGATTCCCGAATGCCTCCACCATTTTGAATGGCTACATATCCTTTAACATTGTTTTCCTTCACAATAGATTTCACTTTCTCTAGCATGCCGTCTGCTACCAGGTTACCGAGATTGGTTTCCTGCTTACGCACACTGCCGCGTTCTCCATCAAGGAATACGTTCGTTTTACCGATAACTTCTTTTTTGAACTCAGCCAGAGGTTTCGCATAGCTTTCTAATTTCTTGGCTGCTTCCTTATCATCTTCGTAAACATACTTACCGGTGGCATCCTTCGCATCCAGGTTCAGCAATTTGCCGTTCCATGTTTTCAGTACACCTGCTTCGTTGAACGTTACATCCAGTTGACCCAGGGAAACGTCATATTCTCCTGTCTGTACGACCAGCGTAGGATCGGTGTGTGTATCTACAACCACCGGTTTGTTCAGAATAGTGTGTGAATGACCACCCACTACGATGTCGATGCCTTCTACCGCTTCTGCTAGTTTCAGGTCTTCCGAGTAACCCAGATGCGTCAGTGCGATGATTTTGTTAATACCTTCATCTTGCAGCATGTTCACTGTCGCCTGAGCACTAGCTTTGTAATCCTTAAACTTCAGATCATCTCCCGGTGATGACAGGGATACGGTATCCGGTGTCGTCAAACCAAAGATTCCGACTTTCTCGCCGTTTACTTCCGTGATAATGGCCGGATAGATTTGGGAATTCTCACCTGGATTTCCGATGGTACTGTTGTACAAGCCACCCAAACTCGCATCCTTCGTATAGTCAATATTGGCACTCACAAATGGGAATTCCGCTTTTTCAATAAATTTCTTGAGTACGCTTGGGCCTTTATCAAACTCATGGTTTCCGAAGGTCATCGCATCGTATCCGATCATGTTCATGAATTCGAGATCCGCCAGACCGTTAAAGAGGTTAAAGTACAATGTACCCGAGAATACGTCCCCTGCATCCAGCACCAGGGTGTTATCATTGCGTGTTTCTTTAATAGCTGTTACGCGGCGCGGGATGTTATCCAAATGCGCGTGCGTATCATTGGTATGCAATACACGCAGGTTGAAGTCGCCCTCTTCTGCCGTGCTTCCAATGCTCAGCTGCGCGAGCAACGGATCATGGTCACTGACCCGACCATGGGAATCTTCGAAGTCAGCATTCACATGAACCGCTTCGATAGCCGCTGTTTCGGACAGATTTTTGTTCACCAGAATGTGATCCAGTGTCTGAGAGTTTCCGTCATAGATGTAGGAGTAACGCTTGTTCTCTGGCAGTTTGTTTATCAGATTGTCCAGCTTGTCTCCTGCAACAATGTTCAGCGTCTTGGAGAACTGGAAGTCATTGAAGTCTCCAAGTACAGCGACATTTACGTCAGGGTCTTTGTTAATTAATTCAGTTACAAAATCATTGACAATCGTTGCTTGCTGCGCACGCCGCACTTCACTGCTGCGGGTTGCAGGCTGGACATTACCAAATGGGGCTAAATCTCCACCCTTGGAATTGAAATGGTTAGCGATAACGACCACACGTTCACCGTTAAATTCAAATTCCGCAGCAAGCGGTTTTCTTGACGCTTCAAATGCAACATTATCCGGTTTAATTCGCCCTGGATTCAGCGACAGGTTTCCACTTGCATCAAGGGACAGTGCTGTTTTTGCCTCACCCTTGGTACCTGCTTTTAAGGATACTCGATTCGGATTGTACAGGAACCCTACACGAATGTTGCCTCCGGTTGCTCCACCATCCATGTTATTTAGCGGTGCAATATCGGTATACTGATAACTTGGTCCATTATTGCTTTTAATTGCATCCAGAAGCGTTTTGAAGCTCTCACTCGCATCTGTGTTTCCGCTATCTGTTGCGCCGTCGTTATCCTGAACTTCCATGATCCCTATAATATCAGGGCTTTTTAGATTGTTAACGATAATTTTACCGATTTTGTTTCCACGTGCTGCATCTTTTTTACTGAAGTTCTCTACGTTGAATGTAGCAATAGTCAACTTGTCTTGTTGTGATTCAATTGAGGTTGTTGCCTGTTTCAAACCACTGGATGTAATCGGAGGTAAATCGCCTTCCAAGGTGACCTTATAATTACCACTCGAATAAGAAATCACACCATTAATCGGGCCTGCAAATTTATCACCCGTGGTCACAGCTTGAGAAGGTTTTTTATTAATGAATAAGCGTTGAGGATTTAGAGAACTTTCAAACTCTCCAGCTCCATCTCTACTTAAGATTAGTCCTCCTGCCGGGGTCTGCAATGGATTATTAAGTTCGTTGTCTACCGTCACTGCTAATCCAGGATTGTAGGAATAAGGTCCAAGAATAGTAGCATTATCTAACTGAATACGCATGCCTTCCAGACTTTCATAGAAATCAATGGCATCCACGTCCGGGTTGAATTCGCTCAATCCATCCGAATCAATGACATTCGGTATTACGCGACCACCTTTTCCAATGATTACGGGTTGTGGCAATTCAACATTGGGTTGTTCCAACGTAATCTCAGAAGCTACAATTTCAGTGGTTGGCAGGTCTGTTGCGCTTGCTGCATACTCTTTGACTTGACCTGAAACCTTAACTTGATGCTGGATTTTCATTCCATGATCTTTCTTATAGATTAAAATCCCCTCAGAAGTTGCCGGATCTCCATCTTCCTGACCAGGAATGGATTGCATATAGAATGAATCTACGTTAACAACAGATGTAACTACACCTTCTACATTCTGGACTTTCAGTCCGTCATAAATGGAATAATGGCCTGCTCCCTGAATTTCGTGAATACGTACACCATCAAGTCGATCCACCGCAGTATACTCAAAAGAAAAAATGGTGCTTACTCTGCTATCAGCAGTAGCAACAGCTTTAATGATTTGATCTTGATTAATCGTAATAGGCTGTGTGTATTCCGTTGAATTCACAGTTGGTTCAGAACCGTCCAGTGTATAGAAAATTTGGGCACCTACATAAGGGGAAGACAACGTAACTTCCGTTCCTTTTACAATACCACCGGAAGGTGTGCTCGCTGTTACGGAGAGCAAATCCTCCAGAATATCCGACGCCGTTCGAGGAATCAACTCCAGACCGTAAGTGGAATGGTACGTCAAGACTCCTGTCACTTTATGATAAGATTTGCCAACGGAGAGAGCAGACGGGCTGTTTTTGGCATAAATCAGCATTTCACCGCCATGTTCATCTGTCGCCGTGTAAGTGGGCGTGTTGCTTTTTGTCACTTGAATATTGTTTACTTCGACAAGCATCCCTTCATACTGCCCTCCAGAACCCTTACTCCCCCCCGCGCCAGAAGCAAAATGGGAAGAATTGAGTGGTACAGGTGAAGGTATATCCTGTGACTTTTCGACAGTCCGAATATATCCACCCTGAAATCCCGATTTGCTTGCTTCAACCTGGATAAGGCCGTTGTAGATCGTAATTGGGCCGTAGACTTCAATTCGGTCTCCCACTTCCACACCAGAAGCATTACCGCGCACAACGATCCCGGCATCGTTAGCCTGAATATACAGATTGGATACACTTCCGGATAATTCGCTGTAAGTTACAATGCCTTGAACGGTAACGGTCGTATTTTCAATTGCTTTTCTTGCATCAGAGATGGAAATAGGGCTGTTGTCGATGATGGTGTAGTCAAAACTGATAACATCACTATTGTCGATCCCCTCTTTGGCTGCGTAGGTTTCAATGTGAGTTGCATCATTTACCGTGATGGGCACGGTGTAGGGAAGATAATCAACATCCGTATTCTGTTTGTAGTATACAGTTGCACCGACTGTGGTTGTTTCCAAGGCCACCTGGGTCCCTGTTGGAACAGCGCCGGAAGTAGGATTAGCTGTGACGTTTGCCACTTTAGTTACTGGAGTCTCATCGATCAGTTGGAAGGTTGTTGAAGAGGAGTCAATGTATTTGAGGCCAGGAAGAGAAAGATAGGAAGCTAACGTTCCATTGGTTATCCTGACTTTTTTACCAAACAGCTCGGGATTTTTATTTAATCCAAATATGTCACGTACGGAGGTATCACTGGGAATTTGAACAGACATAATCTTGCTTAAATCCCTTTCCCCTGGAGTATCGGCAAGTCCGAAATTACTTCCTCCACTAAACGGAGCTTCGGTTTGAAGTTGGTTTTTAGAATTATTGTTAAAGTACCCGATAACGTATCCTTCTACTGTCCCCGGTAGTCCATCATTGTTGCGAGCTATCGCCTGAGCAACCGTTAACGGCTCATCCGCCGCGGCTGCCTTACTGCTGAACAATCCGGCTGGAATGGCACCCGTGATGAGCAGGACCATGGCCAGGAACAACCTGAGCCACCTCTTCATTTGCAGAACATGCATCTTTTACCTACCTCCATGTTTTAAATTCATAATCATTTGTTCATGAAGCTTGTACATTAGTTCAAATATAAGATAACTGAACTTCTATTACGTGTAAACAATATTCTTTTTAAATGATATAAAATTGAACACAAACATCACAAAATTGATGACAAAAAATAAAAATAGGTAAAAAAGTACTACTTCACAGCTTTTATATGTCAGATTTATTACTTTTATAGTGAATTTCTGTGTATAAAAACCTATATTGAGTAACTTAAACTGACATAATAAAGATGTGGATCTCTGTATTCGACATATATTGCTAGATATCCCTATAGCCAATTCGCCTTAAAGCAATTTTGTTCAAGATATTTTCACAGCAAAACGATGCGACAGTCAGGGTTGACCATCGCATACGTCTCACTCGTTATGAAATCCTAAGTTAAGCCATACATTTCAACTTTGCTATATCCAGCCTAAAGTTTGTCCTATTTCAAGAAATAAGTTACTTCTTCACCGTGCTGTTATACTGCCCAATCTTGTCTGTAATTTGCTTCGCTGCTGCATCCAATACGTCTTGCGGTGTACCTTGTCCATTCAGAACTGTCTCGATCGCTCCTTCGACAATTTGACGTGCTTCGGGGAATACACCCATTACAGCCCCGGATGTTGCTGTCGAATCAGCGGAAGCGTGCAATTGGTCGACTGCTGTCTGGAATTGCGGGTACTTCGCCATATTATCCTTTAATACTTGCTCATCGTAGGCTGCTGTCGTAATAGGGAAGTATCCTGTCGCAACACTCCAGTTAGCTTGTACCTTAGGTGTAGCCAGGTACTTGATAAACTCCCAAGCGGCTTGCTGTTGAGCTTCGGATTTGTTGTTCATAATATACAAGCTTGCGCCACCAACAACGACGCCGCCTTCTTTGGCATCTGCTGGACGTGGCAGGAAGCCTGTTCCCAGCTCAAACTTGCCACCAGCACCCTCTACAATTTTGCGCAATCCAGCGGTGGAATCCAGCGTCATACCGATTTGCTGTGCGGTAAACGCAGCGGTCGTATCGTCAGTGCTGCGTCCCAGATTAGAGACGGTTTTCTCGTCCATCATCTTTTTCCACCATGTCAAAGTCTTCACACCAGCTTCAGAGTTCAGCATGGATTCAGTCGCTGCACCGGTTCTTCCGTTACCATTGTTTACATAATCTGCATTCTGGTTCGCAAAGAACTGTTCCATAAACCAGCCATAGATGGCCATGGATGCACCTGGTTTACCGTCTTTCGCCAGTGCTTTAGCTGCTTGCTCAAACTCTTCATATGTCTTAGGCGGGTTCTCCGGGTCCAAACCAGCAGCTTTGAACATATCTTTGTTGTAATACAGAATCGGGTTCGATGTGTTGAACGGCATCGCATTTAATTTGCCATCGATGGTGTAATAACGGATGATATTGGGCTCCAATTGGGACAGATCGAACTTATCTTTATCGATAAATTGCTGTACCGGCGTAATCATGCCCGAATCGATCATAAACTTGCTGCCGATCTCGTACACTTGGATAATATCCGGACCACTGTCCGAACCCATGGAAGCTTTGAGTTTGTTCAGGCTCTCATCATATTTCCCTTGATAGATTGCCTTCACCTGAATGTCCGGGTGACTTGCGTTGAAATCGGAAGCGAGTTGATTAATGGCTTTCTCCCCTGCACCCGACATCGAATGCCACCACGTCAGTTGTACCGGTTCAGCAGCTGCAGCATCTGCCTGCGCTCCGCCCGTTGTGCTTGTTGTTTCGGTTTTTCCGCCACAAGCGGACAATACCAGCATAAGTGCAGCCAACATCAATGCAAATGTTCCTCTTTTTTTCAAACGAAACCCGATCATAATCGCTCTCCTTTTTTTGGGGCTCACGTCACAATAAGTGCTTTAATTTCTGCAAGGTGGCCGTTATGGTTACGAATCGTTCTTTCGATCGCTGTTATCACCGGATTTTTTTCATCTCCCTCAAAGGAGAAAATCCGGTGATAAAGGCGAACGCTTCGCTTCTACAGAATCGATTTCGTCCCCTCCACTGCTTTTGCAGCCTTTAAAGAACTTATTTCAAGAGTGAGGCCTTGTTTATTCGCTCCTGGGTATCCAAACCACTAACCCGTTAAATCCATACACTCTTAACTTAATCAACCCTTCAGCGCGCCTGCGGCCATACCGCGGACAAGCTGTTTCAAACCGAAGACCAGAAGCAGCAGCGACGGTAAAATAACAAGCGCTGTGCCGGCAAACACCAGATTCCATGCTGTGGATTCCTGGAACTCCAGCATCGAGATCCCGATCTGTACCGTCCTCATCTCTGGAGTATTTGTAACAAGCAGTGGCCACAGATAGGAGTTGTACATGCTCAGGAACGAATAGATTGCCAATGTTCCAAGTGCCGGGCGAGACAATGGCAGGACATGGGACACAAAATACCGGATATGCCCACAGCCATCGATCTTCGCTGCTTCAAACAGTTCCTTGGGCAGCTGCATGAAGAATTGTCTCAGCAGGAATGTACCGAACGCTGTTGCCAGGAACGGAATGGTCAGTCCCTGATACGTATCGAGCCAGCCCCAACTGCGCACCGTCAGATAGTTCGGGATCATGGTGACTTCCCAAGGAATCATCATCGTCGCCACAAACATGCTAAAGATGACGTTCTTGCCTTTAAACTCCATTTTCGCGAATGCATAGGCCGCCATACTCGCTGTAACAAGCTGACCAAGCATCGTCAGTCCTGCCACCAGGAATGTATTGCCGATAAACGAACCAATCGGAACGATATCGAATACTTCCGTGAAATTGGACAGGTCTATCGATTGCGGGATGATATGAGGGGGATACGCACTGGCATCCTCCGGCGTCATGACCGCCATGAAAAAGGTGTACAGCACCGGATACAGTACAAGTGCCGCACAGAATGTAAGCAACACATACAGCAATGTTTTGGTCCATGGTGTCCTCATTGGTAATGCACTTTCCTTTCCACCCATTTGAACTGAATCAGGGTCAGCAGCATAATGACCGCGAACAGGATAAGCGCCTGCGCACTGCCCGTCCCAAAGCGGAAATTAACAAACGCTTCCTGATAGATGGAATATACGAATACATTGGTGCTGTCCATCGGGCCACCACGGGTTAGAATGTTGATTTGACCAAATGATTGGAACGCACCAATGATCGATACAACTGTGACGAAAAACAGGGTTGGCGACAGCAGTGGCATCGAGATTTTGCGAAAAGTAAGTAAAGGACCTGCGCCATCAATCTTCGCGCTCTCATAAATTTCATCCGGGATGCCCTGTAATCCGCTGGATAGAATAATGTAATTGAATCCGAGATTCATCCAAATCGTCATAATGGAGATCGATATTAAGGCCCAATCCGGGCTGGTCAGCCAGGGAATTGGATCGATTTCAACTTTTCCCAATAAATAATTAAGCATGCCCAAGGTCGGATGGAACAGGAACTTCCAGATGACCGCCGATGAACCGACAGACAATACCACGGGCAGAGAGAATACAAACTGGAATATACGCATTCCCTTGAAACGGTTGTGTGTTAATGCCGCTAGAATCAGAGCTGCCAGCATGCCGGTTGGCACGGTAAACAGGACAAATAGCAACGTCACTTTCATGCCTTGCAGGAACAGTCCGGACTGGAATACCGCCTTGAAATTGTCCAGTCCCACATAAGCTGCAATCTGTCCGGTAGGGTCAGTGGAATGCAGACTCAGGTACACCGACTTGAACATCGGATAAAACAGAAACACTGCAAATAAAAGCAGCGATGGTGCCAGGAAACCATAGGCCAGCATATTCTCCCGCATTCGCTGCACACGCAGCGAAGCTGTCCGGCGCTGACTTGTACCCCATACGCGCCGTCTGGCAGCAGGCAAGCCGATCCGGTTGTCAAGCTCACTCATCGGATTTTCTTCCCCCTTGATCTACGCATTCGGTGTGTGAACTTCATCACCCACATTATCTAGTGTAAAAGCCAACTGTCACAGCAGCATCCGTTCTGAATCAACGCAGCGTTAATCGTGGACAAGCGACTTTACCAAACAAGGGATGTTAAATAGACTTCATAACAAGCTCAGCAAACAGCAAAAAAACCGCAAGAACTCCCTTGATTCGGGAACGTTCGTGCGGCTTTATGTGTTAAGGGAAGATGAACAACGATTCGATATCTACTCAATCAATTTAACAGAAAACTGGATATTTAATGTTAACGCAAAATTTTCGGTAGAGAATCCCAAAGAAAATGGATGGCATATAAGCATATGACATACTCTTTTCATGCCATTGGCCAGTGTAGACGAAGCCTTTTAACGATTGAGATGATACGGCACTGTTGTAACAATCACGTCTTTGTAATTGATCAAATAAGCGCGGATCATGAAGCTGGTCTGGTTGTGCAGTACATTTTGCCACCAATGCTTGGTGATGAACTGCGGAATTAGAATCGTGATATGGTCCGTCTCGGCCGTTTTCCATTCCACGGTATCAATGAACTTCTTGAGCGGTCCCATAATACTGCGGTATCTTGATTTAATGACAACCAGGCGAACGCCAGGGTTCCACTCTTCCCACTTCTGCTCCATCTTGCGAATGGCTTCATCATCGAACCCGATATACAAGGCAACCACGTGATCTGACATCGTCTGGGCGTAAGAGATTGTATTCATGACCACCCTTGTAATGCCAGCCACCGGAATGACGATCGTATTGCCCTTTCTCACCGGTTTCTCCAGCTTGATATCAATCCTCAATTCATCCGCGATGTTACAGTAATGACGGTGAATGCGCATGAACACATAAACGACGAGTGGCAGGAAAATAAAGATAACCCATGTTTGTGTGAACTTGGTGAATATAAAAATCAATGTAATCGACAGTGTGGTCAGCATACCAATCGTATTGACGAGCAGCTTCACACCCCATCCGGATGGTTTGACTTTGATCCAACGAATCATCATGCCCAGCTGCGACAGGGTGAATGGAATGAACACGCCCACCGCGTAGAGCGGAATCAAGCTTTCCGTATTTCCTTTGAATCCAACAACCAGCAAGGCAGACATCACACTGAGAAAAATAATACCGTTCGAGAAGCCAAGGCGGTCTCCTCTAACCATAAACATATGTGGCATATATTTATCCTTTGCCATCATGAAGGACAGCAGCGGGAAAGCAGAATAGGCCGTATTCGCTGCCAGGAACAGAATCAAGGCCGTTACACCCTGAATAATAAAATACATCGTACCCCTGCCAAATGTCGCTTCGGCAATCTGGGAAATGACTGTGGCTTTCGGATCAGGCTTCACCCCGTAACCATAAGCAAGTAACGTAATCCCGATAAACATGGCTCCCAGAATACATCCCATAAGCATCAAGGTTCCTGCTGCATTTTTCTCCGCAGGCTGCTTGAAGTTCGGAATGGCGTTACTCACCGCCTCAACCCCGGTCAAGGCCGAACAACCCGAGCTGAATGCCTTCAGCAGCAGAAACAGACTCACATGAGACATACTCGTTCCGAATTCTGGGGCCGCAGCTTCCATGCCACCAGCCAGAAATTTGATACCTCCGGAGATAATCAGAATCGCAATCGAAAAGATAAACAGATATATGGGGATCGCCAATACGGAAGCTGATTCCGTCACCCCTCGCAAATTCATAATAGTCAGAAATACAATCATGATCAGTGCAATGACGATGCTGTAATCATGAAGCATTGGAAAGGCAGATGTAATCGCATCGGTCCCTGCGGACGAACTTACCGCAACAGTCAGAATATAATCGACCAGCAAAGATCCTCCGGCAATCAAGCTCGGAGCCGTGCCGAGATTATCCTTGGCTACGATATACGCGCCGCCTCCTGTTGGATAAGCAAAAATCGTCTGGCGGTAGGAAAAAATTAAAATGACGAGTAATCCCAACACGGCGATGGAGATTGGAACAGAGTACCACAAGGCGGCGAATCCGGCCGCAACGAGCACCAGTAATATCTGCTCCGTACCGTAGGCAACGGACGATAGTGCATCGGAGGACAGAATGGCAAGTGCCTTCCATTTCCCCAATTTTTCTGCATCCAATTCAGCCGATTTCATTGGCTTGCCTATTAAGATTCTCTTCATTTTGCCAAGCATGATCATAACTTCCTTCCGTCTTTCATCTGTGAAGCATTGTTATTATGCAAAATCGCCGAGCCATTGACAATACGTCATTTCACCCGAATTTCGCCAGCGTGTGATAATGCATTCTACGATTCAATAATCGATAACAAAGCCGCGCTTTATCAGTTTTTTGAACGTTTTTGAACCAAAATGGCGTTTGTTCGCCAAAAAAAAGGAAATGGCCTTCGGTTTAATAAACCAAAGACCATTCATATTAGGCTGTGTTGTAGCTCTTTCTTTTATACGATTTCGATCCGTCAAACTTCTATGCCCAATATACCAGGACATGGAGTGACACCGAAAGCTTGGGCCAATGTAGCTAGCTGCTCATCCGTAATTCTCTGTCTGATCTCATGACCTGCAACCAGCATATACACCTGAGCCGCTTTCTCAATAGTCTCAATGAGGCCAAAGGCTTCATCAATCGTTGTACCTGTTCCAAAAATCCCATGCTGCGGCCAAATGACCGCATGGTATTCCTTCATTTTCTCAGCCGTTTCCCGTCCAATTTCATTCGATCCAGGCACCATCCACGGAATAATACCAACACCGTCAGGAAATACGACAACGCATTCCGTACACATCTGCCACAGCGTCTTTGTAAATTTCATTTCATCCAACTCATGTATAAAGGTCATCGCCAGCACATTGGTCGCATGGTTGTGCATCACAACCCGGTGTTTCGAGTCGACTTTCAGACGTTCGATATGACTCATAAAATGCGTAGGCAATTCACTCGTTGGGTTCGCTCCCGACTTTAGCCCCCACAGCACTTCCAGCTCCTGTCCATCATTCGATACTCGTAGCAACCCCAGATTGCTCTCCGGATCAGCCAGTACATTTTTGAAATATTTGCCCGAAGCAGTCACAATAAAATACTTGCCTGCCAGCTCATGCATCGAAAATGCTGGTTTGATCTTGCGGATCACATAGTTGATATCGATATATTTGGCAACTTCCTCTTCCCCCAGCAGATAGCTGACATTGCCACCATTGCGTTCATCCCACCCGTTTTTCCACATATGTTGAGTAATCTCCGCCATCTCACGAACAAATGGGATATGGAAGCCTGCAGCCTGCGTTGTTTCATTGGTAAGGGTCACGTTCATCATCATTCTCTCCTCATGATAAAAAATAGAATGCCCATCACGTACATAGTAAGTTCCTTTTTTCACATTCATTATACCTTTGTTTACTTTTATTAGTCAATAATACACAGCGTTATTTGCTTTATTTATTTTTGTTTATATTTGTTTTGTGTATATTTATAAAAACAAGCAAAAAAATACCTCACCGGCGTCCGGCGAGGTCAGTCACACATCTATCTAACACGAGAAGGGGTTTACAAGAATTATCTTACCTCTGCTACCTTAATAGAAGCTGAAAATGAAATAAAAAAACGATGAAAACCCCTTTACCAAAAAATGACGGTCACCGCTGCTATCCATCCATTTATGCTATATATTTAAAGACGTTGTGCTGCATTTTGGAACATATTTATTCCTTTTTCAGCAAATAGGACGGGTGCATCAGTCCTGTCGGTTCATAACGCTCATCCCGTACATACTCAAAGCCCAGCTTGGACAGCATGTGACGTGACACTTCATTATCCGGATGATGCCCGGCAAACAACGCTTTAGCCTTCAGTTCGCCAAATGCATAGTCAATCACCGCCCCTGCCGCCTCCATGGCGTAGCCCTTGCCCCAATGATCCCGGGTTAGATGAAATCCCAGTTCATATATCTCTTCTTCCGGAGAATACGGGCGCAAGCCACAGCAACCAACAAACACTTCCGAATCTTTCTCAAAGAGTGGCCAGTATTGCACTCCCACATCTTCTTGCCTTTTTAATTCCTGAGTCAATCTCGCTTCCACTTCATCCTCGCTCAGAAATCCTTTGCTGCTAATCCACTTCGATACCTCGTGATCTCCCCATAGAGCGGAAGCCAGAGCACGGTCTTCTTCATTCCATGTCGAGAAAACAAGCCGCTCGGTTTCAAGAAACGTTGGTCTTTTCATCGTCCAATAACCTCCTGTTTCACAACATCAGTCTTCACGATGTTCCTAATATAAATTACTCGAATAGTAACCTATGTAAACAAAAATTTGATCTAAACCTATTATATCACTGGGGTCGCACATACAATTTCTGAGGCTGTTTCTTGATTGAATCGATATGATGCATCCATAAAAAAAAAGAAAAACCTCTGCCGACAACATGTCCGACAGAGGTTCACAAAGCACGCTACATTCATTAGAAATCAGATGTCGCGATTTGAATCGTGCCTGTTGAAGCACCTGCCGCAGTAGTCAGCAGTGCAGCTACGAGCAGCAAATCAACAGACAACGTAAGGCTGTTGCCAGCTGGGATCATATACGTGATCACTGGAGCGTTAACACGAGTCACAACCAGATCTACCGGGGCAGTACCAAAATTGTTCACCGTGATGCTGGCATTCGTACCTCCAGCGAGGTTTTCATAATACGATTTACCCACGCTTGCATCTAAGGCATAAAATTGTTGCGGTAAAAGGATGGCCATGGAAATCACCTCCTTTTGCTTTGATACAGTATTCTATGTTTGGAATCTATTAATGTAACGGTAAAATGACCGTGTGATAACGTCCATTTTAATAGAGACGCTAGAATACTAGACACAAAAAAAAAGCCCCGCCAGTCATTAGGCGGAGCTAATTACACAAAACTCATATTCTAAGATTTTTAAGCATACAGCATGAAAAAGTTCAACTCATGCCCCTGTTGTTTGAGGTAATTATACAACTGTGAACGGTGATGGAATACGTGAGTTAGCGTTTCAATCTGCCATTGAGCCTGCAAATGACCGTGCTCCATATAGAAGGCTTTGGTTGAACGATTCAACATCTCTTCTTCGCTGAGTGATACAATATAGGCTTTGTAGACCTCCAAATTGCCCCAAAGTGTTGCCTCCAATTTTTCATTATCCTCGATCCCTGACAGGCTATTCTCTACCACACCAACCTCGGCTTCGCTCTTCTCCTGCATAATGGCAAGGTCCGATGCCGTGATCTGAATAAAATGATGGACCAGTTCCACCAGTGAACGCATATTGTCCTGCGGGCGGTATGCCCAATCCTCTGGACGGATTAGGCGGATCAGACTCGCCCCCGTACGTACTCCCGTCTCCAATTCATTGAGCAGATGATTCCGAATTTGCAATGTTCCATTCATATATGATATCTCCTTTACTATTATTCTCACGATCTCAGTATATCTGAAGGGGCAACCGACTTATTGTACAAATCGGACAACCTTTGTTGATGTTCCTTGGCAGCGGTCAGTGGGGTTTCCCCATAAAACTTGCGGAATTGACGAATCAAGTGGGCTTGGTCAAAAAAACCATGATTCAGGGCCAGCGCTACCCCATCCGCCGTATGCCCCTGATGAATACTGCCCAGGACACGATGAAAACGAACCACCTCACTGAATCGCTTCGGACTGATTCCGATCCATTCTGCAAACTTCCGATGCAGCTGGCGTTCACTGACAACTTCTCGCATTGCCAGCTCACTGACGCTCATACGTCCCCCATCGATAAAGATGCGATGCAGCGCGTTTTTCATCAAATCATTCTCGTATGTATTGGTTTGCACGGATAGTGGACTCAGATAGGCATTCATTACCTCCACCCGTTCTTCAAAGGTTCTTGTTCCAGCCATCCGCTCTCGAAGCTCATTCAACCTGACTGGCCAACATTCCTCAAGCGGAATTCGCATGTCCGTAAATCCTTCCAATGGCAAACCATGAAAAACGTACGCCCCACCCGGAAAAAAACGTACGCCAAATGTGTAATCTGCGGAAGGACTTACATCGGATGCCTCGGGCACAGCAAATGGATGCGTATAATTGCCACAGTATGCATAGGAATGAGCCGAACGGACCGAGTCGTATGTAATCAGCATGTCCGTGCAGCCATCCGGCAATACCCGAGCGGGCACTGATATAGGTTCCTGATCTTGCTCTCCTGTGTGCGGAATAGAACCGGATTCCCAATAACAGGCTACATGAGCCATTAGGGAGATAGAAGGTATTTGTTCAATATAATACGTATTCCGATCTGTCCCATTCATCTGAATGGGTCTGAACAGCGGATGCAGGCTGGGGTCCACGAACCATCCCTCCGTTACTAGCATTTATGTATTTATCTATCATACCATCAACCGATGAAATGAAGAAAAAAAGTACCCCGCCGGACGATCCGACGGGGCTAGTCACACATCTATTTAACACGAGAAGGGGTTTACAAGACTTATCTTACCCCTGTTACCTTAACGGAATCTGAAATGAAGATGAAAAGAACATCAATTTTTATGGACAACTCCGGAGACATTTATTGCTCCCATGAGGGATTAAGCGCTCTAGCCATGGCCCGGATATAATCCTGACTAGCCCGCTGGCTAACTTCCGCATCAGGCACAAATACTTCGAAGCAGTGATAAGCACCGGGATAGAGGTGCATTTCGACATCCACTCCCGCTGCCGCAAGGCGTGTCACATATTCAATAGTTTCATCTCGAAACAGATCAAGCTGGCCAATATACGTATACATTGGGGGTAGCCCTGCCAAATTTTCAGTTCTTGCTGGGACAGCGTAAGAAGGCATGTTGTGTTCTTCGTTCTCCCCCAATCCCTCCATCTCTCCTCCAAGGTACATACTCCATGCCTCCAGGTTATTCGTCCGATTCCATGTGGCATTTTGTTCCGTAATTTCGTGGCTCGAAGCCGAAATATTCCGATCGTCCAGCATCGGGTACAGCGGCATTTGGAAGATCAGGCTCGGCCCACCTTTATCGCGGACCATTTGTGCAAGTGCTGCAGTCAGTCCTCCACCTCCGCTTGCTCCGGCAATTGCGACCCGGCTAAGATCAATGCCAAGCGACTCCGTTTCGTCCGTCATCCATACCAGACCTGCATAGCAATCATGAAGGCCAGCAGGATAAGGATGCTCAGGGGCCAGGCGATAATCAACCGATACAACTACGCAATGAGCCGCTTGTACAAAGCGTTCACATAATGCATCATCCATATCCGGATGTCCCAGCACATAACCTCCTCCATGAATCCACAACATCGCTGGCAATTTATCTCCAGTACGCTCAGCCGGTTCATATATTTTGACCAGCATGTCTCCTGCTGCCCCAGCAATAATTCTCTTTGTTGTGCGTACGTCATCCGACTTCTCAATCGGTGGATTCATGAGCATCGCCCGGCTAACCTGCAATGCCCCCTTCAAATTAAAGCCCGGAAACTGGGTCAATGCATCTCTTAATTCAGGTACCACCCGATCTACAAAACTCATATGCAATTCCACCTTCAGTGTATGTTCTTTATGCTCTTTGTCCATTCTCAGCTTCCCACTCAGCCAACTCTGTGCGCACTCGAGGTGCCACCTCTGTTCCGAGCAATTCAATCGCTCTCATCACCTGATCATGTGGCATCGTGGCAATCGGTACGTACATCATGAAACGTGTAATGCCCACATTCTTGCGAAGGTGAATAATCTTTCGGGCAACCGTCTCTGGATCACCTACATACAAAGCACCGTCATGGCTACGTGCAGCATCAAAGCTGGCACGACTGTAATGTCCCCATCCGCGTTCTTTGCCGATTTTGTTCATGCCCGCCTGGGTAGAAGGAAAGAACAGATCAGCCGCCAGCTCTGTATTTTCAGCCACAAATCCGAGCGAATGCGACCCTACAGTAAGCTTCGAAGCGTCATGTCCGGCATGTGCCGCTGCCTGCTTGTACAACTGTACAAGGGGGCCAAAATTCCTTTCCGGGCTCCCGCCAATAATAGCCAACGTCAACGGAAGTCCCAGCAATCCTGCACGAACCACCGATTCCTGATTGCCCCCGCTGCCAATCCATATGGGCAAAGGGCTCTGCACAGGCCGTGGATATACGCCCAGATTATGTATTGCAGGTCTGTGCCCACCTCGCCAGTTGACTATTTCGGACTTTTGCAGGTTAAGCAGCAGTTCCAGATGTTCATCGAACAGCTCATCATACTCACCTAGCTCATATCCAAACAAAGGGAATGATTCGGTAAAGGAACCCCGCCCTGCCATAATCTCCGCACGTCCATTCGAAATGCCATCCAGTGTGGCAAAATCCTGGAACACACGTACCGGGTCAGCAGACGAAAGTACCGTTACTGCACTAGTCAGCCGAATACGCTTGGTCAGGGATGCAGCTGCGGACAGCACCATCGCTGGGGAAGAAGCCGCATAATCTTTACGATGATGTTCTCCTACGCCAAATACATCCAACCCCACCTGATCGGCAAGCACGATTTCTTCCACCACTTCACGCAATCGCTGTGCGTGACTTATGACCTCACCTGTCCGAAGATCGGGTGTCGTCTCCACAAAAGAAGTAATTCCTATTTCCATAACTGATTTCTCCTTATTCAAAATTGGACTATCACTACTCGTAAAATAAATTACCGATCGGTATGTTATTTAGGTAGTTAATATATCTCAGTGTTTCTCTCACTGTCAATTTATTTATTTTGATTAAATATGTATCTCATTTCTTAAATAAATCATCAAAAAGACGTTGGTTTGACAAATTATTGAGAGTTATATATTATATATCATACTGATGAGTACGAAATATCTATACTTGAGAAAATATAAGTAACAAGGAGTATTTATTATGGCGAGAACTCGCGAATTTGACGAAGAGAAAGTGCTGGATGCAGCGATGCAGCTTTTTTGGGAAAAAGGATATGAAGCCACTTCATTAAGTGATCTGACTTCAAGAATGGGCATCCAAAGACCCAGTATATATTCCACTTTTGGAGATAAAAGAGAACTGTTCGAAACTTCGCTACGGAAATACACGATGGCTCGTGCCGCAGAGATGCGAACCAGACTGGCGGGTATTACATCGGTTAAAGAGGCCTTTCGTACTTTTTTTGCAGAAATCGTGGACGAAGAATACAACGCAGAGCGACTCAGTCGTGGATGCTTTTGCATCAATACGATGGTTGAGCTTGCACCCCATGATGAGAAATTTGAAATTCTCACCCGGGAACATCAGATGTACCTGTCGGTCATCTTTCAGGAAAATATTGAGCGGGGAATGCGATCAGGGGAACTTAACCCCTCCCTGGACGCTAAGGCTGTCGCGCAAGCACTTATTGTATCCCTAATTGGACTGACCGTTTTCATGAAGTCCCGTCCCAATCGTTCATTTATAGAAAACTCGATTCGAGTCACACTTTCCTTGCTGGATTAAGTCCAAGTGATGATAAGAAAAAATAGCACTGCTGGCTAAAACGCCGGCAGTGCTTCATTCATTTCACTGTAAACTTGACCCTCTGCGATTGGCTGACAAACATAATACCTCATTCGGATTTTCCAAAAGTATATACTTTGGTCAAACGCCCAGTCGTTCGCGTGGGCAATCGCATAGGATGCCGTATAAATGATTTGGGAGGTTTTTTCTTGAATAATTATCAAATGATGCATCCCATGGCTAACTCACATTATGTGCCCCATATGCCCCATAACATTGTCGTTCATCCAGTGGATCATTGCGTAGTCGAAAGTCTAATGTCCCTGGTGGGAAAAGTGGTTATCCTGGAAACGACTCGCGGTAGACTGGATGGATGTGTGGTCGCTGTTAAACATGACCATGTTGTACTAGAGGAAAGAAATAGAAAATTCTTCGTGCGCATTGCCGAAATCGTCTGGATTATGCCTGACTAAATACCGATTGAGGGCTAACGAACCGAACGCCTCTTAACAGGGGGATTAGACCACACTTAAGAGATGATTCCTGTACTGCACAGGGGTCATCTTTTTTCGTCCGCTCGCCTTCGCTGTTCATATTTTTTTAAAGAGACGAGTACAGGTTTAAAGTTTCTCGAAGGAACATTATAATGAGAGTACGAAATAACGATGCATTACGAGGTGAGAATTTGCAATATCTGTTTACAATACTATTCATCCTAGGCTTTATGGCTTTCTTCGTATTTATTGTTTTGATGGTCTTATCCATACGAAAACATAACCGGATACCGATAAAGCATGTTTTGCTAACGGCGGCATGTTTTGCAATTGCTTCGATAGGAATGTATGGTATGCTGGCTTTACCTTCAAATCCTCCGCAATCATCTGGGACAGATCAGACGGAGAAACAAGAATCTGGCGCTGTTACAACAGAGGAAGATCACGCACCTCTAACTCAAACGAATGCCTCTGGCTTCCATATGACAACGGAGGAATTCAAAAACAAGTTTAATGGCGCCGTGGGCAAATACCGACTAAATGGTTTGAGTATTACCCGCTTGGATATGAAAGACTCTTCCGAGCAGGGCACTGGCGCTTTCGAGTATGTATTCAATGATAAATTACGATTGGTTGGTACATTAAATTCAGATCAAAAAGTACAAGAAGTCAGGTTGTACGAGAATGGTGATGTCAGCGAACCAACGGGTGGAATCTTTTTGACCGCTATCGCTACACTCATTCTGACAACCAATAGCGAGTACACGTATAATGATGCGCAAGACGTGATTCAGGATATCGGCATATTGGATCGCGATGTAAGTCAGAGTAATTTTGATGGAGCAACGGTTCGAAATGGATTTGAATATCGCTTCAGCATACAGGATCATGATCACTCTACTTTTGAAATAACTGTTGCGAAATAAGACCCAATGTGTAAAGAGGCCGCTCCATGAAGGAACGGCCTAACGTGTGATATGTACTGTTTGGATAGTTCAGTGTTTGTAATTGTGATCTCCTCTTTTTAGGAATATACCCAAAAATGTGACTTATGATATTCGCTAATCATCCCTAGCATCTGCTCTAGCATGATGTGTCTTACCTTTAAATCACATGATTAACGATTCTCTGAGCATCGTATTTAACCCATCCCAACAGTGCTGAACCTCGTGATGTTTGCCAAGGCAGCCCTACAAAATATAGTCCAGCAACCGGTGATACTCCTCTCTCGTGTAAAATTTCACCTTGGGAATCAAAAGCAGTAGCGATATCAATCCAACCATCATTTCGTTTAAACCCAGTAGCCCAGATAATATTGTCTATTGGTGCCTCACTCCCATCCTCATATAGGATGCGGTTATCTATTGCATTTATAGCACGTGGACGCTTGTTAACTTTCCCTTTAGTGATCAACTCTTTTAACTCATAGCCATATACGTACTCAGGCTGATTTCGTAACCATTTTCCGACCATACGATCTGCACTTGCACGTAATACTCCGAGCTTTTCGAAATACCAGAATATACTTCGTTTCTTGATATGCAAAGGTCTAAATGTTATATTTCGAGCTATGGATATGTATACGGTTTGTCTATCATCTGATGCTAACTCTACAGCAATTTGGGCGCCTGAATTCCCTCCGCCTACGACTACTGTTGTTCCAGGAAGCAATTGAGAGCGGTTTTTATACTCTGATGAATGAAGTTGAATTACATTCTCGGATAATGATGTAGCAAAATGAGGAACATTCTTGGTCTGGAAAGGTCCCGTCGCAACGATAATATTGCGCGCTTCTATCATTCCATCATTGGTTTCAGCATAGAACATCTCATCTCGTTTCGAGAGACGAGAGATTGAACAGTTTAACTTTATTGGAAGCTCCATTTGTTTAGCATAGTTTTCAAAATAATCTGCAATTTCATCCTTGCTTGGCAGGCTATTTTTATTTCCACTAAGAGGCATTCCGGGTAATCCGTCATACATTCGTGGGGTAAAAAGACGCAAGGAGTCGTACCGTTTACGCCAAGATTCCCCGACAGATGAGACAGCGTCAACGATTAAAAAGGTTAACCCCGACTGTTGAAGATAGTAACCTGCCGCCAAGCCTGCTTGCCCAGCCCCGAAAACTAATACATCATACATATGTATCATCTCCAATATCGCTTATGTATTAATATATGAGCAATTATTCATATGTTTATTTTACTTAACTACTGTCTATTTAGCAATAGAAGAGACTATCATCATACTAATCAAAATTAAAAAGACTCCCTCACGGGAGCCTTTACTCATTTAATCCTAGTTTGCTTGTAACGTATCTTTAATGCTATTCCTGATATGCTGGTTAGTTTTACCTGGTGTATTGATCGATGTCATCAATCGCAGTTTGATGCTCTCTTCTATGATGATCTTCATGCTGTCGAACGTCGTTCTTTAACTTGGCTAAGAACCCCCATCCCATAAATACAAGTAAAAGCACGGTAATCAGCGCATAAGCAAAGCTATATAGATTCATATAGAAGTTGATAAAAATTGCAGCGAGCATCAAGCCCAGAATCCACAATGTCCACTTCGTACCCTTTCTCAGATGATTTCCTCCCTCGATCTTAGTAAATGAAAAAAGGCTCCCTTTCGGGAGCCTTCATCTATCGGCATTACAAAAGGTTTTTACACCTTTATTACATCATGCCGCCCATTCCACCCATACCGCCCATGTCAGGAACGCCAGCAGCGCCTGCAGGTTCTGGTTTGTCAGCGATAACCGCTTCAGTAGTCAGGAACATTGCTGCTACGGAAGCAGCGTTTTGCAATGCATAACGTGTTACTTTGGCAGGGTCAACGATACCCGCTTCGATCATATTAACCCACTCGCCAGTCGCAGCGTTGAAGCCTACGCCAGTTTGTTCTTTTTTCAGACGTTCCACGATTACGGAACCTTCTTCGCCAGCGTTAGCTGCGATTGTACGGATTGGTGCTTCCAAAGCGCGCAGGACGATGTTTACGCCTGTTTGCTCGTCACCGGACAGGGCTACGCCTGCAACCGCGTTGTATACGTTCATGAGCGCTGTACCACCACCGGATACGATACCTTCTTCAACCGCAGCGCGAGTTGCGTTCAGGGCATCTTCGATGCGAAGTTTGCGTTCTTTCAATTCTGTTTCAGTAGCCGCACCAACTTTGATTACTGCTACACCGCCGGACAATTTAGCCAGACGCTCTTGCAGTTTCTCTTTGTCGAACTCGGAAGTTGTTTCTTCCAGTTGTGTACGGATTTGGCTAACACGTGCATCGATATCGGATTTGTTACCAGCACCGTCAACGATGATTGTGTTTTCTTTCGTTACACGGATCTGACGAGCTGTACCCAGTTGTTCCACAACAGCGGATTTCAGGTCTAGACCCAGTTCTTCCGTGATCAATTGGCCACCAGTGAGGGCAGCGATATCTTGCAGCATTGCTTTACGACGGTCACCGAATCCTGGAGCTTTAACAGCTACAGCGTTGAATGTACCACGCAATTTGTTCACAACCAGCATCGCCAGTGCTTCGCCTTCGATATCTTCAGCGATCAATACAAGCGGTTTGCCTTGTTGAACGATTTTTTCAAGCAATGGCAAGATTTCTTGCGTGTTGGAGATTTTTTTGTCTGTGATCAGGATGTACGGGTTGTCCAAAACAGCTTCCATTTTGTCCGTATCCGTGATCATGTATGGAGAGATGTAACCGCGGTCGAATTGCATACCTTCAACCACTTCCAGCTCTGTAGCGAATCCACGGGATTCTTCAACAGTGATAACGCCGTCTTTACCCACTTTTTCCATAGCTTCAGCGATCAGTTCGCCTACTTCTTCGTCAGCTGCAGAGATCGCCGCAACTTGTGCGATGGATTGTTTGGTTTCAACTGGTTTGGAGATGGATTGCAGTTCAGCTACAGCAGCTTTAACCGCTTTGTCGATCCCTTTACGGATACCGATTGGGCTAGCGCCTGCAGTTACGTTTTTCAAACCTTCTGTGATCAGCGCTTGAGCCAATACAGTTGCAGTTGTTGTACCGTCACCGGCAACATCATTTGTTTTGGTTGCTACTTCTTTAACCAGTTGTGCACCCATGTTCTCGAATGCATCTTCCAGTTCGATTTCTTTAGCAATCGTTACACCGTCATTCGTGATGAGCGGGCTTCCGAATTTTTTCTCCAGAACCACGTTACGGCCTTTAGGACCGAGTGTTACTTTAACTGCATTAGCCAATGCGTCCACACCACGAAGCATGGAACGACGAGCGTCTTCACTGAATTTAATGTCTTTAGCCATGGTAAGAAAACCTCCCTAGTATATTGTGTAAAATAGTGTTGCTATATGGTTCGGTTAACCGATTAAATTTGAATTAGTCGAGAATCGCGTGAATATCGCTTTCTTTCATAATCAAATATTCTTTACCTTCGAACTTGATTTCTGTACCGGCATATTTGGAGAAAATAACGCGATCTCCTTCTTTCACTTCCAGAGCTACACGTACTCCGTCTTTCAATACTCCTGCGCCAACAGCAATAATTTTACCCTCTTGCGGTTTTTCTTTAGCGGAGTCCGGCAGTACGATCCCGAAAGAAGTTGTTTGCTCTTGCTCCAGTGGTTCTACCAATACGCGTTCACCTAAAGGTCTGATCATGAAAAATAGCCTCCTTTTGAAATTATATAACGTTACATTGTAGGTTGTAGCCATATGTATTAGCACTCGACAGTGTTCAGTGCTAACAACCAACTTTATGATACTTCAACTTGAAGCATGATTTCAAGTCCTTTTCATGAATTCCTGCGAGATTTTACGTTGTATTTACACCAACCCAGCCAAAAAACTCCCGATTGGCCTGCGTAAATGCCATAATACCTCATTAACTTATTCCACAGAATCCGTAAGTCCTCCTGCATCGTTCTCAGGCAACCCTTTTCCATTGTATCCATTGTTGAACATAATATGCCTGCTTGTCCCGTCCATCAGAATATATAACCGTAAAAGTTTGTCGCCCTTCATTTCCCGGGTAAGAACTGGTCGCCTTATCCCGGGACGGGCACCATACAAGATTATCATAGTCATAACAATCAGATGGATCTCTCTTGTTATACTGCGCTCTGCTTATCCTCGGCACGGATGTAACGGGATTCAGCCTCTGCATCAGCTGCAAGCTGTTTGCGATACACAAAGCCAGACAGAAACACACTGATCTCATATAACAGGAGCAAAGGAATCATCACAAGAAAATCGGAAATAAAGTCAGGCGGTGTAACCACAACCGCAATGAAAATCAGGACAAAATAAGCGACTCTGCGCATTTTGCGAAGCCGGATGGGATTCAATATGCGCAGTCCTGTCAGGAACATAATGATTAACGGAAGTTCGAACAACAGGGATACCGGCAGTACAATGCCAAACAAAAAACTGAAATACTGCTTCATTCCGTAAGTCTCGACAAGCCCCATTTTTTCCGTAATCGATGAAGTAAAAGAAAGTGCCATCGGGAAAACAACGTAATAGGAGAAAGCTAACCCGATCAGAAATAACAGAAATACATAAGGTACATACTTCAACGTGGCTTTTCGCTCACGCGGCCTGAGACCTGGACTGACAAACTTCCAGAGCTGAAACACCGTAAACGGCAGCGTGATGACCAGTGAGAACAGACCAGCAATCTTCATGTAGATGCCAATCCCGTCCCAGAACGAGAATGCATGCAGTACAAAGCCCTGAGCGGTCTCTGCCTTCGTCAGATATTGATACACCGGGTCCGCCACCAGAAAGCCTGCCACCAGCCCCAAAATAAAAATACTCAACACATAAATCAACCGCTTGCGCAGCTCACTCAAATGTTCTGTAAGCGTCATTTCTTCCTTCTGCTGCGTCATGCCTGCCCCCCATTGTTGCCAGCTTAAAATACAAAACCCTTCCGGCAGGAAGGGATTTCTCTTTCATTGCCGTCAAAGTTATTCCGGCAGGCGTTTGTCCTCAGGCTTGTCTGCAGATGCAGTTTCAGATGCCAGCGGCTTCGCCTTTTCCTGCTCCTTGCGACTGGATGAATCATCATCCGCAATAATCTCACGTGCGCCTTCTTTGAATTCACGGAAAGTGCGTCCGACGGCCCGCCCCAATTCCGGAAGCTTGTTGGGTCCAAACAAAAGCAACGCGATAACGGCCAGCAAAATAAAACCTGTTGGTCCAATGGAACTTAACATTGATATTATTCCTCCTCGTTTCAAGCTTCAAAGATGCACACGCTAGGCCATAAGGTCATGGATGTCTTTGCTTCATTTTGAATTATGTCAATCATACCATAGATGTAACCACTTACATAACCCACATTATTCACAAAAGAGACCCCGACATCCAATCATTTTTCCTGCTTAATTCACACCTGCTACTATAGCTGTTTCACCCTTATTGCTTGAACTGACCCGTAACCATTAACAATGCTTCCGGAAGCTGGTCCATAATGGCCGCCAAATGCTCATGCACACCCTTCGGTGTACCTGGCAGGTTGACAATCAATGTACGTCCGCGAATGCCGCATACGCCTCGGAACAGCATGGCAGAACGATTCTTGCCCATAACACTGTATCTCATGGCTTCAGCCATGCCTGGAACTTCCCGTTCAATAACCCGCCGGGTCGCTTCTGGAGTAATATCACGAATCGCAAGCTCCGTTCCCCCAGTGGTCAATACCAAATCAGCGTGAAAATAATCTGTCATTTCAATCAAAGCCGCAATAATCTCATCGGGTTCATCCGGAACGATGCGGTACTCCACGATTTCCCCACCCAGTTCTTCTTCCACAAGTTCCCGGATCACTTGGGCACTCGTATCCTCACGTTCCCCGCGGGCCCCTTTGTCGCTGGCTGTCAGGATTGCTGTTCTCCACACCATAAAGATCACCCTTCTCCTCTATGAAAATAAATGTCCCTTATCGGCTGAAATCGCCGTTTTTGCCACCACTCTTGGAATTAAGCATGGTTGGACCGATAATCATATCTTTTTGCATGGCTTTACACATGTCATAGATCGTCAGTGCCGCAGCCGACGCCGCCGTGAGCGCCTCCATCTCGACACCTGTCTTTCCTTCGGTTTTGACCGTAACTTCAATCTGCAATTCATCGACACCGTTGTCATGAAAACCAATATCCACACCCGTCAATGCCAATGGATGGCACATCGGAATCCAGTCCGACGTTTTCTTGGCGCCCTGAATGCCCGCAATTTGAGCCACAGCCAGAACGTCACCTTTGCCGATTCGGCCCTCCCGAATCGCTTCAAGCGTAGCCGGACTCATCGTCACTTTGGATACCGCAACAGCTGTACGCACGGTACTTTCCTTACCCGAAATATCAACCATCCGAGCTCGTCCCTGTTCATTAAAATGAGTCAGTTTATTGCCGGAAGCCTGGTCGTTATTCGTTTCTGAATTCAATCACATCACAACCCTTTATACGATATGTAATATACCTTCGGTTGTTATCAACAGATCAATTCGCAGATCAAGTGGGTCCATCGGAATTTCATCCTGTAGCTGGCCTGGCAATACCAATGCAGCCATCCGTGGCCTTTTGTCCGTCATCGCACATTTCGCTGCAAGTGTCTCTGCAAAACGATCATAATAACCGCCGCCATAACCAATGCGCCCTCCATGAAGGTCATATCCCAGCCCCGGTACGATGATAAGATCAATATCCGGCCAGCTTTCAGGTTGCAGCACTTCAGAGGAATCCTTGGGTTCAGGTATCCCCCATATTCCCGGCTGAATATCCTGTTCACCCATGACACGTCGCAATTCCATGCGAGCCGGATTCGTCAGCACTTTCGGCGCGAGCATCTGATCTCCATGCTTCCAGCCTTCTTCAAATAAAAAAGCTGTAGATGCTTCGCTTCCATAAGACAAATAGCTGAAAATCATAAGCCGCTTGTTCCCCAGCTTCCATTTGTCCCGTCTAAGGCGCTCCAGCTCCCGTTTCGTCACATCATTAATCTCACTCATCGCCTGCTGACGCATGCTTTCATCCATCAGATCCCGGCTCTGTCTCAGCTTGGAACGAAGACGGATTTTCTGTTCCGTATGATCCTGCATGTCCTTGAATAACCTCCTGTTGATCGGGAAGGTAAACTAGCTCTCAATTAAAACCATTTATATGTTATGCACCAGTTGTCATCGTGTTGGAATCGTTAAAATGATTCATTTTCTGCAAAATCCTCATGTATTAACATGCCTTCTTTCAGTTTATCATTGATTGACCAAAAAGACTACACGCCCCAAGCACTCCTAATCGGTGCATTTGCTCTGTATTTCATGTAAACTGGGATATAGTTGTCATATCAAGAACTGGACCTATGGAGGAACTTAATTTTATGCTGCTGCAAGTATCCGGAATTATCAAACGTTTTGGTGTCGATCCAATCCTGGACGGCGTGAACTTACAAATATTAGAACGCGAGCGCATCGGACTCGTTGGTGTTAACGGCGCAGGGAAATCCACTTTACTCAAAATTGTGGCTGGAGAAATGTCCTACGATGGTGGACAAATTTTCAAATCCAAGGAAACAACGCTTGGTTACCTCGCTCAGAACAGCGGACTGCAATCCGATCGCTCCATATGGGAAGAAATGATGAACGTATTCGGCCACCTGACTCAGGCGGAAGCAGATTTGCGTCAGATGGAACAGGATATTGCTGATCCCGCGCAAATGGAAGATGAAAAAAAGTATGCCGATCTGCTTGAGCGTTATGCGAAACGCTCGGACTGGTTCAAGGATCATGGCGGTTATGAAATGGAAACCCGCATTCGCAGTGTACTGCACGGGATGGGCTTCGGTGAATTCTCACCAGATACCCAGATTGCCACACTGAGCGGCGGGCAAAAGACACGTCTTGCGCTTGCTCGCATTTTGCTTCAGGCCCCTGACCTGCTAATGCTGGACGAGCCTACCAACTATCTCGATATCGCCACCCTGACGTGGCTCGAAGATTACCTGAGAGGTTATTCTGGCGCCCTGCTGGTTGTATCTCATGACCGGTATTTCCTTGATCGGCTTGTAACGAACATCGTGGAGATCGAACGGCACCGCTCCAAAAAATATACGGGCAATTACAGCCGGTACATGGAACTGAAAGCTGCCGAGTACGAAAGCCAGATGAAGCAATACGAGAAACAACAGGATGAAATCTCCAAGATGGAGGAGTTTGTTCAGAAGAATATCGTCCGTGCTTCAACAACCAAACGGGCACAGAGCCGCCGCAAGGCACTCGACAAGATGGATCGACTCGACAAACCGATGGGAGATTTGAAGAAAGCTCATTTCTCGTTCGAACCGGCTGTGATGTCCGGCAAGGAAGTGCTCCGTGTGGATCAGCTTTCCGTTGCCTACGATGAGGCTTCGCCGTTATTCCGCAATGTATCTTTTGATCTAAGACGCGGGGAAACGGTTGCTTTGATCGGTCCGAACGGTATCGGAAAATCTACCTTGCTCAAATGCCTCACCGGAAGTTTGCGCCCTGTAAGCGGTGAGATCCAATGGGGTACCAAGGTGCAGATTGGCTATTATGATCAGGAGCAGACGGGACTTAATCCTTCCAATACCGTATTGGAAGAACTGTGGAGCGCATATCCAGGTATGGAAGAATCACGGATTCGTACGGTACTAGGCAACTTCCTGTTCAGTGGAGATGATGTACTCAAAAAGATCTCATCTCTTAGCGGTGGAGAAAAAGCTCGTGTCTCCCTCTCCAAGCTCATGCTCAAGGAAGCCAATATGCTCATTCTGGATGAGCCTACGAACCATCTCGACCTGTTCGCCAAAGAAGTGCTTGAAGCGGCGCTGATGGACTATGAGGGCACATTGCTGTTCATCTCGCATGACCGGTATTTCCTCAATAAAATGGCTGAACGTATTGTCGAGCTGCATCCCGGCGGAACAGAGCATTACCTCGGCAATTATGATGATTATGTAGAGAAGAAACAGGAGCTTGAAGATATTGCGCGCGAAGCTGCTGAAGCACGCCAGGCCTCTAACAAAAACTCAGCCAAATCTGATCCAGGTCTATCCGCAACCGAAAAATCCGGTGCCGCCTCATTCGAAGCGGACAAGCAGGCCAAGCGTGAAGAACGTAACCGGCAACGCAAGCAGGAAGCTCTGGAACAACAGATTGCGAAGCTGGAAACGGAGATTACAGAGCTTGAGGCTCAGATGGCTCTGCCTGAAATATATCAGGACTACATGAAGCTGCAAGAGCTTCAGGAGAAAGCGGAGGATCACAAGCTTCAACTTGCCAAGGCTTATGAAGAGTGGGAAGAATTAGCTTTAGAATAAGAAAAAAAACAAAATAGACTGGATTTTATATCAAAAGCTGATTCCTTACGGGATTGGCTTTTTTTTGAGCATAAAGCGAGACAGATTTGAGTAGGATGATTCCCTATTTGTCAAATCCACTCGAATCAAGTAAAATATTTTTACGTTGTAAAGCCTCTAATTTATCCACAAGAAAGCAAGATAGCAAGCAATCCAATTCATTTAATTATACGGCGGTAGAATAGCTTTTTTTGCACAAAAACCATATTTATCCACCGAGTTATCCACATTATCCACAACTTTGTGAATATAACTCGACCATTTTATCCCCTAAAGCCTTTTATTTTCGAAAACATTACTGGTTTGACTTTGAGATAGTTACCCACAATTTACACTGAATATGTGGATAACTATAATCACACCTTGACAAACACATTCGTTCTTTCAAATTTTTCTCCTATAAAAGGACAAAAGCAGACCTCTGTATTTAAGGCCTGCCTCTGGTTTATTTTTGACATAAAGTTATGTGATTTACTGGAGTACTATTACGCGTGCACTGATTCATCACTTTCGGAAGACTCCGCCTTCAGTCCGGCCGCATTGCAAGCTGCTACATAAGCCAAACCGGCTGCCATGACAATATCATTGTGCGTGGCAGTTCCTCTGAATTCACGTCCTGCACGTTCCACAGTAACTGCAGCTTCTGCACTCGCAGCCTCTCCTCCACTCAGTGCGTGCATTTCCATATCGACAAAAGTAATGTCGTCCGAGATACTTTGACCAATCGCACGAATCGTTGCATCTACCGGACCACCGCCAACCGCAGAATAGGATTGCTCCCCTGCGCTCGTGCGAATACGAACTGCTGCCATTCGATCCGTCATGCTGCCGGCCGTAACCTGCAATTCAACCAGTTCATAATCCTGGGCAGGAATATTCATGGTCTGGCTCACCATCTGCAATAACTGGTCATCACTGACCACTTTCTGTTGATCGGCAGTTTCTTTAAATATCTCATACAGCTGTTCCATTTGCTGCTCATCCGGTTCAAAGCCATATTTACGAACCCGATCTTTCAAAGCGTGACGACCGGAATGTTTGCCCAGAATAATCATGCTGCGTGGAATTCCCAGCGCTTCCGGGTCCATAATCTCATACGTACTCCGATTCTTAAGCAGACCATCCTGATGAATACCAGACTCATGCTGGAAGGCATTGCGCCCTACCACCGGTTTGTTGTAGGCAATTGGGAAATGCATCGCACGGCTAATCTGACGGGAAGTCTCATACATCTGGTTCAGTTTGATATTTGTCGTTGCGCCAATTACATCTCCCCGCGTCTCCAGAGCCATAATCAGCTCCTCCAGGGCACAGTTACCCGTCCGTTCTCCCACACCATTAATGGTTACTTCAATCTGGGAAGCACCGTTGGCAATTGCAGCCAGACTGTTGGCAACCGCAAGTCCCAGATCGTTATGACAGTGTGCGCTGTAACGCACCTTGTCTCCGCCTCTTGCACCCTCACGCACCTGACGGAACATCTCTCCATATTCATGCGGCAGTGCGTACCCGACCGTATCTGGCAAATTGATAATACTTGCTCCTGCTTCAATGGCTACTTCAACCATCTCAATCAGATCATCCATCTTCGTGCGAGCCGCATCCATGGCAGTGAATTCCACAATATCCGTGAACTGACGTGCATAGGAGACCATCTCCCGGGCGGTAGCTACGACTTCGCTGCGCGGACGGCGCAGTTGATGCTCAATATGAATGTCCGAAGAGGAAATAAACAAGTGAATCCGGCGGCGCGCTGCGTCAGCCGTTGCTCGAACGGCTGCATCAATATCCCCTTTGACCGCACGCGCAAATCCGCAAATTTCCACGTTTTGCAATTGTCTGGAAATCGCCTGAACCGCCGCGAACTCACCTGGACTTGAGATCGGGAATCCAGGCTCGATGACGTCAATGCCCAGAGAAGCCAATTGATGTGCCAGTTCAATTTTTTGTTCAGGTTGCAGACTCGCTCCCGGTGCTTGTTCTCCATCGCGCAGTGTTGTATCAAAAATCTCAATCATCCGTTTGTTATTGTTCGTTGTCATATTCATCAACCTCCATCAAATTTGAATGTATATTGGATTTTTGGGATCGGAACGAGGCGTTCATTTCCCGTTTTCTATGTTTATTCATTTTGCACTCCATGCCGGCGTGCACGTCGACTTGCACGCCAGTCTTATTTCTTTCTAAACCATGATTATGGATTCCCATCGCCCACCCTGCTGCCGGCAGCAAACACAAATAACCCGCCATCTCATCTAAGAGACGGCGGGTTATTATCCCCTCCGCGGTACCACTCTTGCTTGATGGTCCAGGCTTGCGCCAGGCACCATCCACCTCGTCGTCCCCGGCCTAGATCCATTGCAGTTGCGTACACGCAACAATAACAACCGATCCAGCCGGAGAAACACCCTATAACGGAGGTTAGCCGTTGCTGTGTACCACGATGTCCTTTGGTTACAAAGACAAGGGATGAGACATCGCCTCATCTGTTTCCACAGCTCCGTTCCCGGGCGAGATTCAAACGATTCCAGCCACTGCGTTGCACCACCCCGCAGCTCTCTGTGCGCTTTATCGTTTTACTGCTCCCGTTCATTACATTTATGATATGTGACCATGAATTTAATCACCATTTTGAAAATCAAAAAAGCCTGCCATCTCCTGCAATAATGCAAGAGACGACAGGCTGTTCACCTTCGCGGTACCACTCTTGTTGACTTTCATTTCCTTCGAGCTGATCCTGTATGCGTCCATACCGTTATCATTGCCCAAAGTGACAAAAGCCCCCTCAGTTATTGTTGATCTTCTACCGATATGTCATCCGGATTCCATCAACAACGGCCCATTCACGGAGGCAACCCGTAACCATGTACTTTGGGCCATCATCGGCCTTCGGCTTCTCCCGAGGAGTTACCGTGTTCCATCGTTCCGCTTCCAGGTGAGTTTCAGGTTTCCTTCGACTGCGTTGCACCACACCGCAGCTCTCTAAGACCGGGAAATACCCTACTGTTCCTGTTCATTGCGTTTTCAGTTCAGGAATCATAATTCCTGTTTTAATTTGTAATTAATATACATTCTTCACTTGAGGCTGTCAAGTCTTCATATGCATGAATCATTTTATAGCGATTGTACAGACCATGCCTCAAGTGAAAGTCCAGGATCAGCTTTGGCATCGAATTCCGAGATTTCTCCCCGCTGCCATTTCAAATACGCTGCAGCTCCAATCATCGCTGCATTGTCGGTGCAATATTCCATCGGCGGGATCAGCAATTCGAGCCCTTCCTTCGCACAACGCTCCTGCAAGGCTGAACGCAATCCCCGGTTTGCCGCAACGCCACCGCATAACAGCAATTGACGTGATCCATACTCACGGACAGCCCTTACTGCTTTTTCTACCAGCACTTCGACGACAGCTTCCTGGAAGCCCCGTGCCACAGCCGATGGTTCAAGTGTTTCTCCGCGCATTTTGGCTTGATTCAGCACATTCAACACAGCAGACTTCAGACCACTCAGGCTGAAATCATACGAATCTGCTTCCAGCCAGACGCGTGGCAAAGGTACCGCC
The DNA here is from genome assembly GCF_900101205.1 of Paenibacillus sp. OK060. NCBI lineage: Bacteria > Bacillati > Bacillota > Bacilli > Caryophanales > Paenibacillaceae > Paenibacillus > Paenibacillus sp. OK060. The sequence continues at coordinate 497,337 of NZ_FNFR01000004.1, read as the reverse complement.
TGCTCTGCTTCAGCAGCCATCCGGTCCACATGCGGTCCTCCCGGATAGGGGCAACCCAGTGCACGCGCTACTTTGTCATAAGCCTCACCTACAGCATCGTCACGCGTACGGCCGATCAGTTTGAACTTACCTTCGGATTCCATATGCACAAGCTCGGTATGACCACCTGAAACCACCAGTGCCATCGCTGGATATTGCAGCTCATGGGTAAGTCTGTTGGCATAGATATGTCCCGCAATATGATGTGTGCCAATGAGTGGTTTGCCAAGTGCCATGGCCATGGTTTTCGCCGCGACGATACCGACCAGCAATGCACCAACCAGTCCAGGCCCTTGCGTCACGGCGATTGCACTCAGATCACGCGGACGGATGCCAGATTGTTCAATAGCCTGTTCCAACATTAGCGTAATCACTTCAACGTGTTTACGCGAAGCCACTTCAGGTACAACTCCGCCAAATGCCTTATGTGTCTCGATCTGACTGGAGATCAGATTGGACAGCACTTCCCGTCCATCCTTGACTACCGCTACGGATGTTTCATCACAGCTTGTCTCCACGGCCAATATATAAGATGGTGCTGAACTTACCTTTTCATTGAAATCCTTCATGAATCCGTTACGCTTCCTTCCTCTTCGCCGCTCCGGCTCGCAGGCGGCAAATTCGCCCACATAATCATCGCATCTTCCCCATTGTCGGAGTAATACCCTTTGCGAAGACCAGCCGATTCAAACCCTTTTTTCTGATACAAGCTCTGGGCAATTCGATTCGAAACCCTGACTTCCAGCGTCATGCGTTCCATCCCAAGATAAGCCGCCGTTTTCATCAATTCGTCCAGAAGCTTCTCACCGAGCTTGCGCCCACGATAAGCTTCCCGGACTGCAATATTGGTAATGTGGGCTTCATCCATGATTGTCCACATGCCGGCATAGCCGATCGCTGTACCTTCCAATTCCATGACCATATATTTAGCAAAATGATTGTGTGTCAATTCATTTTGAAATGCTTCTTCCGTCCAGGGCAGGGTAAAGGCTTCATGTTCAATAATCATGACATCGGGAATATCATCCAGAGTCATGAACCTGAACTGAAGCGTTGCTTCCTGCTCATCATTCTCCACGTTGTCCATCTGCTTCCCCTCCCCCTTTAGCCTTTGCGTAGCAGGTTGGCTTCCGCTTCAGCCAGCTGAGTGTAGTTAGGCACGAGCGCATGCACGTCATCTCGCTGACCTGCAAGCAGCGCCTCGGCGCCTAAGCGCCCAACCCAGCGGCCCTCCAGCTCATAGGGTACGAGCTGGAGCGCCGTTCCTGCGGGGCAGCGAAGCTCAGCCGCTGCTACCGCATGCGGGCCCGTCTCGCCGACAATCCAGACGGCAGCGGGCCGCTCTTCCGGCGCCGCTTCCGCCATGCGGGCGGCGAGGGCTTCCAGCCATCCGTCCACCATACGGATGGCATCTGGCGCCAGCCGCCGGGGCGCAGCGCTCCCGGCGGAGGCAAACAGCGCGGTATAGGCTTGACCGCGCCGTGCATCCACAAGCGGAACGATCCAGTGGACAGAGGCGGCACCTGTGCCACCCTGGTCCGCGGATGGCGTTCCGCCAGCCCCTGCTGCGGCATCCTCTGGCGCAGCTTCGGCCTTGGCGGCGAGGCCACTGTGCCAGCCGCCCCAGGCCATAGCCTGAAGGCTGGACACCCCGACAACAGGGATGTCCCACGCCCAGGCTAACGTTTTCGCCGCGGTCACCGCAATGCGGATGCCCGTGTACGAGCCCGGGCCAATGCCCACGGCAACGCCGTCCAGCTGTCCCGGTTGCGTGCTGCTAGCTTCCAGCAGCTGCTCCATTACAGGCACGACGTGTACCGAATGGTTGCGTTCTGCCCGTTCATTCCGTTCTTCCAGAAGGACGTGGCCTTCCATAACTGAGGCTGCCATCACCGCAGTCGATGTATCCAACGCCAAAAACCGCTGGCGCGGCTGTTTTTGTAAATCTTCCATCATCATTTGACTCCATTCTGTCTGAACTGTCGGCACAAGGCAGCATAAGTCTCGCCATACCCATCCAGCGTAATCGTTCGATCCTCTGGACCCGTCGTTTCAATCTGCACATGCAAGTGTTCCTGCGGCAGTAATTCGGGAATGATACTGGACCATTCAACCAGACTGACTCCGGTTCCATAGAAATACTCATCCAGTCCAAGCTCGTCCGCTTCTTCCAGCGATATGCGATACACGTCCATGTGATATAAGGGCAGACGCCCTTCGTATTCCTTGATCAGTGTAAACGTGGGGCTGTTGACCACATCACGTACACCCAAATGCCAGGCAAACTTTTGTGAAAATGCCGTTTTGCCCGCGCCCAGATCACCGTCCAATGCAATCACCATGCCGGCGGTTGCCTGTTCAGCGAGTGCGGACGCGAGTACTTCTGTATCTGCAATGCCATGGGAGTGATACACCCACTGCTCATGCGTCTGATTCAATATACGCCCCACCTTTGGCGGTCAAGCCGCCTGAGTTCACTTTGAACTTTATTATATCGGTCCCATTCTCCCCCCGCAACATCGAAGGAGCAGAAGCAGAGCAGAAGACAGGCCACCATTCACACGAACGACAAATAAACCGGTACCTGACGGCACCGGCCTTCCTAGACATCCTTCACCAGCACTTTGCCTTTTACTCTTCCAAACGGTCTACACGTACCGTCTGAGTATTCCCCGGTCTGCTGCCCACCTGCACCGTTGCCATGCCATTAGCTTCATCCACATTTTCGATCCAGACCGGATCTCCTTCCAATGTAACTGCAATCGTATCTTTGGAATCATAAATGGCTTTCGCGCGTTTCACATCCAACATTATTCATACTCCCCTTCCGGATCATCATGCGATTCCCGCACCATGCTATCTGTCGTACTTTCACCGATATAACCGTTATCTTCCGTGACTTGTCCACCGCCCAGACCCTCATTCACCATCCGGTCAATGTCCAGCATGAACGACTCCCTGTCAAGCGGCAGCTCTTCTGATGTGATAGCCTCCCAGTTAACCGCTGTTGCAGGTGTATGAAAACCTTCAGACCCTTCCGACTCGGCACGAGGATACGGAGAGAACGTATGGGCGTGAGCTTCAGCTTCGTCTCGTTTGTTCTTCATAGGGGGTGCCTCCTGACGTGATAGTTAATAACTAACATCATCCTCTTCCAAAACCAGCGCAATACAGCACAGATCTTAAGGATGTTTCTGTTATCATCCCCCACTCTTTCTGAAGCATACCGCTTCCGGGGAAATACGGTTATCCCTCCTGTGAAATGCCCATACTATACATAAAATGTTCTCGGAAAGGAGCCGTTCATGCATACGGTCTGGAAAGGTGCAATTAGCTTTGGTCTGGTTCATGTTCCTGTCAAAATGTTTTCGGCTACCGAAGACAAAGACATCTCCATGCGTTACATTCACAAAGTCTGCGGCAGCCCACTCGCTTATGTACGTAAATGTCCTTCCTGCGAAGTTGAGGTTCAATGGGAAGAGATCACCAAAGGATATGAATATGAGAAAGGCAAATTCGTCTTGTTCGAGAAGGACGAGCTTGAAGCGTTAAATGATTCCAGCAGCAAAACCATTACCATTCTGGACTTCGTAGATTTAACGGAGATCGATCCGATTTATTTTCAAAAAACGTATTACCTCTCCCCCGATCAAGCGGGAGGAAACGCCTACCAGCTATTAATGACTGCCATGCGGGATACAGGAAAGATTGGCATCGCCAAGATATCCATTCGCTCCAAAAGCAGTTTGGCCGCGATCCGTGTACTGGACGATTGCCTCTCTATGGAAACCATTTTCTATCCAGACGAAATCCGTCCCGTCTCTCAGGTTCCCAACCTGCCCGAGGTCCTGAACGTAAACGAGAAGGAGTTGACGATGGCGAAACTGCTGATCGATCAGTTATCCACTCCTTTTGAACCTGGTAAATATACAGACGACTACCGCGCCAAACTGCTGGATCTGATCAATCACAAAGTAGCCGGTGAAGAAATTAAAATTGCCCCTGCCAAGCCTGAAGCGAATGTCATGGATCTTATGGCAGCATTGCAAGCAAGTATTGAAGCTGTGAAGCCCATTCCAACCGATCCCGGAACCACCACAGCCAAACCCAAAAAACGTGCTCCTAAGAAAACTTCGGTCCAAGCAGTGGCTGGAGGAGAGGCAGAGGCTCCTGCTCCTTCGAAAAGAAAGAAGGCTGCGCCTAAGCCTAAGGCTTAAGCGGCAAACAACAAAGAGATTCGTTTGTCACCAACATCAACATTGGAGATCCGGCCATGAAGCCGGATTTTTGTTTTGTATTCCATAATAGAAGTAATATTCAACCAAGAATGACTACACCAAAATCGAAAATACAATTGACGAAAGTTGATTTATATTTTATATTAACTTATGAAAAGTAACTTATTTATAAATGTACAGTTGAGTCTCATATCCACATGAGCTATGACATTACAATAGCCCCTACCATTGCCAATGGGCGAACCGCAACAAACCAACTAAACTTGTTTACAGGAGGAAATCCTTATGACTTCTACTTATCAAATTCCTGCTACAACCCATCTGGGTGAAGTAAGTCTGCGAATCAGCAATTTGGAGCGATCCATTCAATTTTATACCGAAGTGGTCGGACTGAAACTGCTTGAACGCAGTGAAAAAGTCGCTACCATGACTGCCGATGGAAAGCATTCGCTTCTACGCCTTGAGCAGTTGACCGATGCCGTGACGATGCCTGTTCGCTCCACTTCAGGCCTATATCACTTCGCCATCCTGCTGCCCGACCGCAAATCGCTGGGCCTTGCCCTCCGTAATCTGGCTGAATCCGGCATTGAAATTGGTCAGGGTGATCATTTGGTCAGTGAAGCATTCTACATTTCAGATCCGGATCAGAACGGTATCGAAATCTATGCAGACCGCGCCCGCGACACCTGGAAGCGAGATGCAGATAATAACTACATTATGTCAAGTGATCCTGTTGATGTAGACAGCCTGTTCGCTCTGGCCGCAAACGAGCCTTGGCAGGGATTGCCCGCCGGAACCGTCATTGGTCATGTTCATTTCCACGTACGTGGTTTGGAAGAATCGCGCCGTTTTTATACAGGAGTCCTTGGTTTCGACATCGTTGGTAACTTCGCCAATATGTCCGCCCTGTTTGTGTCCGCAGGCGGTTATCACCATCACATCGGGCTGAACATTTGGGCTGGTACAGGCGCCCCTGTAAATCCTGACAATGCGACAGGCATTGACTACTTCACCATCGTTTATGACGAGAAAGAACAATTGGAACAAGCTGTAGAGCAACTGCGTCAGTCGAACACATCTATCGAACAGCAAGGTAAGGACTGGTTTACTGTAGACCCACAGAATATTCGCATTCGTTTGACCACAACGAGCTAACACGGGAAATCCGTGACGTGAATATTGTGTATTAAATTGAGTACTCTGATTAGCCCGGACACAAATTCCCTCGCTCCATATAGGGAATTCAGTTGTCCGGGCTTTTTTGCCTACCTTTTTTTATGTTGATATATGCCTTTATCCATTTCCTAATAAAATTGGTGCAATTGGCGTATCCTAACCAAATATCTAGATCGACATGCGAAGGAGAACCCACATGATTGAAAAGGGGCGTTTAACTGTAAGACAACTGGGCTCGCTGATGTTCTTATGCACGATTGGTGAACAGATTATCGTCTTCCCCTCGATGATCACTTCATATGCGCATCAGGATGCATGGTTGTCCGCATTATTGGGCGTTGCTGGAGGAGCAGGCATACTGTCCATTATGCTCGTTGTGTACAAACTGCAGCCCCGGATGAATCTGATTCAACATGCATTGCATACTCTTGGGCCCTGGATCGGGGCCTTCATCAGCTGTTTTTATCTATTCTATTTTCTAATGGGTACCTCCGCGTTTATACGAGAAATTGGGGATTTCATGACGACCCAGATCTTGCCTGAATCCCCGCTCTTCATTGTGAATTTGCTCTTTGTTTTCACTCTTGTCTGGGGGCTCTTATCTGGTCTGGAACCCATAGGCAGGAGCGCCGAGGTATTTCTTCCCCTGATTGTGCTATTTCTGCTCATTCTGACCGTCTGTCTGTTCCCGCAATCACATCTGGACAACATCAAGCCTGTTCTTGGAGAAGGATTTCTGAATCCCTTTAAAGGCTTTGTCGCTGTGCTTACCTATCCTTATTGTGAATTGTGCATCTTTCTTATGCTCTTTCCTTATGCCAAAAAGGAAGCTCATTGGGAAAAGGATATCCTGCTGGCAGCCATTATAGGCGGATTGATGCTTACCCTAACGCTAACCATCTGTCTGCTGGTCATGGGGCCATTTATGACGCAGCACCATTGGTTCGCAGCATTTAATCTGTCGCTGAAGATTAACATAGGCAACTCTTTGCAACGAATCGAAGCCTTTATGGCTTCCGTCTGGATTATTGCCGTCTTTTTCAAAAGCATTCTGTTTTTCTATAGCTTTGTACTCGGAATTACTCATCTCTTCAAATTGTCCAGCTATCGTCCACTCATTTTGCCTGGTGCCCTGTTGGTTCTGGCCATGTCCATTGTTCTAGCTCCAAACGAAAATTTCTATCTCAAGGTTGTTATTCCATATTGGATTGATTGGGACCTGACCTGTGGCATTGCAATTCCTTTGCTGCTCATTATGGTACATAAACTAAGGGTACGGCTGCGGAAGAGTTAAACTTGCGACAGTCAACTTAGGGCATCAACCTCCAGGCAGATTTGAAAGAGGAAAGGAGTTTTAGGCACATGTTCAATCCTCTGGTTCCTTTTGAACCTATATCCCGAGATGTGATCCCTAGCGGGCAAAACTGGATTGCCCAAATCAAATGGGATGGGGTCCGCATGCTTGCTTACGAGGACGGACAGGGAATTCAATTAATTAATCGCAGATTGCACAACCGAACTGCGCAATATCCTGAGCTGGTTCAGCCACGCAATCTGTGCTCCGTCCCTTCTTATATTTTAGATGGAGAGATTATTGCCCTTGACCCGGATACGGGAAAACCGTCCTTCTATCACGTGTTGCGGCGAGATCGCATGAGCAGACCGGATAGCATTGCCCAAGCTGTAAACCAGATTCCGGTGACTTATATGGTATTTGATATTCTTTTCTGCGATGGGGTATGGGTCACAGATCAACCACTTGCAAAACGTCAGCGTCTGCTGCATCAAGTTCTGAATCCTGCTCCCCATGTTCAGGAGGTGACCAACACGTCAGATCCGGACACCCTGCTCACTGTGATGAGACAGCACCAGATGGAGGGAATTGTATGTAAAGACCTTTCCAGTACCTATGGAATCAACGGTAAGGATCAACGCTGGCAGAAGGTCAAGATTTTCCACGATCTATATGCGATGATTGGCGGGGTCACCTACCGCAGTGGTATCGTCAATGCAATCGCAGTCGGTGTATATGATGGGCCTAACTTTGTCTATATTGGTCATGTCGGCACGGGTAAACTGAACTCAGACTCCTGGCGTAAGCTAACCGAAGAAGTACAGCCTCTCATCCGAAAGCATAGACCATTCCATAACATACCTGAGAGAAGCGCGGAGACGACATGGGTTGAACCACAGATCGGAGTCAAAGTGCAATTCATGGAACTCACCCACCATCTTACCCTACGTCACCCAAGCATCCAGGCTTTTGCTTCGGTAAAGCGAGATGAGTGTGAGATCAGCCAGATCAGTCATCTTATCCCTGAACGATAAACTAATTATCCACCTGAAACAGTAAAAAGGCTTTCCTTTTAAAATTATACTTGTTCACCAGAGGAGGTGTTATTCATGGCCCATACAATAAAGGGCACCATAACGATTAATGGAATGGAACTTACTGTGACTAATCCAGACAAGTTGTTATGGCCCGAAGCAGGTGTAACCAAGGCTATCTATTTGCAAAAGTTGGCGGCACTGGCTCCCTACCTACTTACTTACACCCGTAATCGGCTGCTCACCACGATACGTTATCCGCATGGTGCAGGCGGCGAGTTTTTCTATCAGAAAAATGCCCCAGAGCCCGTTCCGGAGTTTGTGCGAACCGAGATGCATGACGGGATACGATATGTGGTGATGAACGACCTCCCTGATCTGTTATGGCTTGGCAATCTGGCCGCTCTGGAGTTTCATCCTTCCTTGCATGCCGTAGGCAACCATCTGCCTTGCGAGTGGATGATTGATCTCGATCCTTCGCAGGAAGAAGAACCTCGCATTATGCAGGCGGCCTTAATCGTGGGGGAAACGCTAACTTCACTTGGTTTGAGATCGGTACCGAAAACATCCGGTGCCACAGGTGTACAGATTATTGTTCCGATTCGCCAAGGTGTAACCTTCGATGAATTAAGAGACATCGGTTATTTTGTAGGCAAATACGTCACTCAAAAACATCCGGATCTATTTACACTGGAACGACTAAAAAAAGACCGGGGGGATCGCATTTATTTTGATTACCTCCAGCATTACGGTGGCAAAACGCTCGCAGCTCCTTACACTCCCCGCGCCAAGCCAGGTGGCACTGTGTCTACTCCACTCACATGGGATGAAGTGCGGAACAACGTTTCGATCAAGGATTACCACTTGATGAACATCGTGGAACGCCTGACGAAGACCGGGGATCTGATCGCAGCTGTCGAACCCCAGCCTGTTGAACTGATCATCCAGCATTTAAAACAAAAATAGCCGGTCACCCTCAAACCAAGGGTACCGGCTATCTTTTCGTTTACGCGCGATGAGATTCGCTAATGTATACCTTTTTTCTTGAAACGTCCGCCCTTCACATCGTGAATGTTACCAATCGCCACAAAGGCATGTGGGTCCCAATCTTCAACAATGGACTTCAGTTTAGCTTCTTCCAAACGAGTAATAACCACAAAGATAATTTTCTTCTCGTCTCCGCTGAAGCCACCCTCTCCATCCAGGAAAGTGACGCCACGACCCAGACGGTCGGTTAAGGCTGAACCAATATCACGATACTTCTCGCTGATAATCCATACCGATTTGGATTGATCCAATCCTTCATTCACAATATCAATCATCTTCATTGCAATATAATAAGCAATCATGGAATACAGGGCGTTTGGCCAGCCAAACACAAAACCTGCACCTGCAAAAATAAATACGTTAATGAACAATACGATCTGACCTACAGACAATGGTGATTTCTCACTCAACAGTATGGCTACAATCTCCGTACCATCCAGTGAACCGCCAGAACGAATGACGAGACCAACACCAACCCCCAAGATCAATCCACCAAATACAGCTCCAAGCAGTGGTTCACCTGGCGTCAGTGCAGGAACGCGGTGTAACAATGACGTTCCAATGGACATTACAACGATCCCGAGCAGTGTAGATAGCGCAAACGTTTTACCAATTTGTTTATACCCCAGAATCAGGAAAGGCAAGTTCAGCAAGGTCAGGAAAATTCCGAGTGGCAGATGTGTAAGCTCTGACACCATAATCGAAATCCCTGTTATTCCCCCATCAATAACGCCATTCGGCACGAGAAATACTTCGAGTGACACAGCCATCAGTGCAGCACCGACCAGAATCATCACGATGCGCTGCAGAAGCTTCAGTGAAAACACCGAACTCTTCACATTGCGGTCCGGCTTGGATGTTAGTTCTTTAACCGATACATTGGACATGGTATCCCCCCCGTTTTGATCAAGATGTGAATCCATTTCATAAATCATTTAAGTACCCCAGAGGAACCCTACATACAGAGGAACAACGCCGTCCCAACGCTATATGCACCCCGTTATAAAAGCACCTAAAGGCTATATGAAATGTATTCAAGTATGTCTTAATTCCGGTTGACACTTCCAAAAGAGAGCAAAAGGGAGCCTGTTTTCCCGCAGACTCCCCTCCTTCGCCAAGACATAATTTATATAAACATTATATCATAAAAGATCAAATTTGAGCAAAATAGTTAGCAAAAAGAAGATAAATTCACAAAAAGTGAACTTATCTTGAGAAATCCGCCCTATAACGGCTAAAGCAGCGGAGAAAGCATGCGAGAAAGCATTTCCGCCCCTTTTTGCCACCGTGAACGCTGCTGAAACACCTTCACGTCAATCTGGCTGCATTCATCCAAATCACGTTCAAAATCCTCGGTCAGCCGTTCCATGGATGATTTTTCGAACAACACAGCGGTCAACTCGAAATTGCAGAAAAAGCTCCGCATATCCATATTGGCTGTGCCTACCGTCGCAAGCAAATCATCCACAATCAGGACCTTGGCATGCACAAAACCTTTGCGATATTGATAGAATTTCACTCCCGCACGCAACAGTTCTTCGACATAGGACAGTGAGGCCAAGTGCACAAGCCGGGAATCCGATTGATAAGGAATGATGATTTTCACATCTACCCCGCTCACGGCAGCTGTCTTAATCGCTTCATACAATGCGGGGTCCGGAATGAAATAGGGTGTTGTGATGTATATGCGTTCGCATGCCACGGAAATCGCCCCAAAGCACATTTCTTGAATGGCATCCCAGTCCTGATCCGGCCCGCTGGCCAGAATCTGAATCCGCTCTTCCCCGCTGCAAATATGTGGAGGGAACAGCTCTGTCAGTTGAGGCTCTGTAATCTGCTCGCCGGAAGCAAGTTTCCAGTCGTTCAGGAACGTATTTTGCAGGAAATATACGGCATCTCCTTCAATCTGTACATGGGTATCGCGCCAGAATCCAACCTCCGGATATTGTCCGAGATAATCATCACCTATATTAATTCCACCCACAAATCCAATCCTTCCATCCACCACAACAATTTTACGGTGATTCCGGTAATTCACCCTTCGGTCAATCGTTGCAATGAGCGGCGGCAGAAAATAATGAAACTCCACGCCTGCGTCCTGAAACTTGCGGATAAAGCTCCAGCTCATCTTGTGACTGCCGAGTCCATCGCAGATCAAACGCACTTTGACGCCTTCTTTCGCCTTGCGAATCATCACGTCCTGAAACTTTGTACTGATGACATCATCCCGAAAAATATAAAATTCAACATGCAGATGGTGCTCTGCCTGTTCCATTGCCCTCAACATGGCTTCAAATGTCTCTTCACCATTCGTCAGTACTTGACTCCGATTGCAACCTGTAATTGGGCTCTCAGACAGGTGTGACAGCAGGTTAAACAAACGATGCTGATGATTATATCGGCTGCCAGACATCTGATCTGCATGCTCGACAATATGAGCCTGCTCCCAGATCGTTTCCCGTATTTCCCGAAAGATTCGCGAACCGCCCTTACGGACCTTCTTACGTTTGCTGTAGTCCTGGGCGACAAAATAATACACAACAAAGCCAATCAAGGGTACACAGAATAAAATAAAAAGCCATGCCACAGCTTTCGCCGGATTACGGAATTCCAGCAACAGAATGGTGGCTGCCTGAAAAGTAAATACGAGCAATATAATGACCAGCCAAAACATTCGGCTTCCTCCTCATGGCAAGGGATAACCTTGCCGTTCTCTCTCACTGTACAAGCTTTGACGATAAAGCCTTTAGCTAATCATTAGATACCCAATGTATGCACTGTTCGTAACGCTTGCTTAGATAAAATTTTACATACACAGCGCATCTGTAACAGTGCTCAGCCAGTTCTTGCCATGCTTTGGCGTTGTATATTCTGACTGTGTTCCCCTCTACATATGATTCATTCCAGTCTGCGGATCAGCACTCCATCGCCATTTCGCATACTCTGCCTTCCAGACTCTTCCTCTTTTCTTGATTGGAAGGTGGTCTTCTTACGTAAAATTAGATATAATATTCGTTAAAAACTTATTACTTAAAGGAGAAGACTAGTTAATGGAAAGTGAGAGGTATGCGTTAAATTTAGTATTGGTTGCATTTTTGATAGGACTTTCGGCGTTTTTTGTTGCAGTGGAGTTCGCTCTGGTACGGATTCGTCCGAGCCGGATTGACCAAATGATTGCAGAAGGAAACAAGCGTGCCTTGGCTGTTAAACAAGCCGTTGCCAACCTGGATGGATATTTGTCCGCCTGTCAGTTGGGTATCACGATTACATCTCTGGGACTGGGCTGGCTGGGAGAACCCACGGTAGAGAAAATTCTCCACCCTGTGTTCGAAAGCATGAACATGCCTGAGGCAGTTTCTTCATTCTTATCGTTTGTTATTGCGTTTGTTGCCATCACGTATTTGCATGTGGTAGTTGGCGAACTTGCACCTAAAACGATTGCAATCCGTAAAGCCGAAGCCGTTGCTCTGCTGACGTCTACACCTATCATCTGGTTTAACCGAATTATGTATCCTTTTATCTGGCTGTTAAACAGCTCAGCGAATCAACTGGTCAAGTTGTTCGGAATCAAACCTGCATCGGAGCATGAAGATGCGCACTCCGAAGAAGAATTACAGTTTATCATTAATGAAAGCTTTGAGAGCGGCAAAATCAACCAAGCCGAGTTCGGATATGTAAGCCGAATTTTTGCTTTTGATGAGATGCTTGCCAAAGAAATCATGGTACCCCGGACTGATATGGTCTGCCTTTATGTCAATAGATCGAACGAGGAAAACCTGGATATTATCCGTCAAGAACAATACACCCGTTTTCCAGTAGTAAATGAGAGCAAAGACGATATTATCGGTATCATTAATACCAAACAATTTTTCCTGGAGTTGTACGGGAACGAAGAACCTGTCGATCTGTCTTCCCTCATTCAGCCGGTATCGGCTGTTCACGAAACGACTCCGGTCAAGGACCTGCTCAAGAAAATGCAGAAGGATGGCGTGCATATTGCCGTGCTGGTCGATGAGTATGGAGGTACGTCCGGGATTGTAACGATTGAGGATGTGCTTGAACAGATTGTCGGAGAAATTCGGGATGAGTTCGACGCAGACGAAGTGGAGGATATTCAGGTTATCAATGAAAACTATGTCATTATGGATGGCAAGGTGTCCTTGTCCAAAGTAAACGATATGTTCACGTCAAACCTGGATGCTGACGAATGGGATACCATTGGCGGATGGCTTTATAGCCATCGTCCAGAGATGAATGAACAGGAAGAATATGAGTTCGAGAATCTCACCTTCGTGTTGCTGGAAAAAGACAAAAACCGCTTCTACAAAGTCGCCGTTGTTCCTAAGGAACCACTGACCATGTCCGACTACACTGATGAAGACGAGACGAATTAATAAACTCGCTTCTTCAATATAGATACACTAAAAGGTGGTGTCCATCGTCGTGAAGATGATGGACACCACCTTTTTCATATGGCAGGCGTATTGGGATGAGTCGCGGTTAGCGATACTTGCTGTTTAGCATAGTTCGCTCTCGCGGCGAATATCTAACGAATCGAGCACGTTCTATTGGCCCTATTTTCACTGTTACAACAGTTTAACGAATCGCAGACACTCTAATGCCTTGATCTGCTGGTCCTTTCGCATTTTTCCGGCGTAAAAGAGACCCTGAAGTTCGTTAGCCTTGGCCACTCATGCTAATTCACACGATAAGGTGCCTAGAGTTGTTAGCACCTTATCGTGTGAATTAATTGGCTGGATCTGCCTTGTCTTCGACGATTCGATTCTGAATCTTCCGGAAAATAATTTTGATGATCATATATAACGGAATAACGATAATCATCCCAAGAATGTTCCCCAGGTCTGCACCTACAAGCAGTAAGATGACGGTAGTCAACGGATGAATGTCCAACTGTTTGCCATAGACATAAGGAGAGATCAGATTATCCTGAATTTGCTGAGCGATAACAATGATGACAAGCGACCAGATCGCCATTGAAGGTGATTCAATGAACCCCACAATGACGACAGGAATGGCTGCCAGCAAAGCCCCTACATAAGGAATGAAGTTCAGAATAATGGATACGGCCGTCAGGAGTAATGCATATGGCAAACCGAGAAAGAGAAAACCAATATACATCAGGATGCCCAAGGCTACATTGACAATGACACGACCTACAATGTAGCTGCTCAAAGCTTCATCGATTTCATGTACCGTCTCTTCTCCATCTTTACGGTAACGTCTCGGGAGCAACAGTGTAAGATTAGTTCCAAATTTGCTGCCTTCCTTGAGCATGTAATACAGCATGATCGGGAACGTCGCCAGAATGATGACCAGATTAGATACGACAGAAAACAATCCGGATACATAATCCGTTACCTGGGCAATGCCTTGACTTAGAAAATCGGAGAAGCGTGAGAACAGATCGGAATCCTCAGGTATATATTTTGAAAGGAAACCACTCTTTTCGAATTCAGCCAACTGATCACTGAGCGAAGTAACCAGTACCGGGGCATTCTCCACAAAATTCAACAGTTGTTCACGCAGTGAAGGCCATACAAGCACACTGAATCCTGCCATAATCAGCGCAATCACCACGTAAATAATAAGGACTGACAATGCACGTTTCATTTTGTGCCGTTCCATATAGTCGACGAGCGGACGCAGCAGATAATAGAAGAAACCAGCAATCAGCAGCGGAATAATGATGATGTGAATCAGCGAGGTCAGGGGGCTGAAAATAAAGTTGACTTTATCCCCCAAATACACGATGAGCAGCAGCAAAATAATTGCTGTGCATATACGGTAAAACTTGTTGTTTATCAAGAAACGTGATCCCTCCATACGCTGCTCTGCCAAATACGACTGCGGCGATAATATGTATGTCATGCAACTTAATACAGCTTGGACAGCGTGTTCCATTCCAAGCCGTATTCTTATGTATGATTATATGTACCCTTAAATGCTAGTCATGCCACAGCGAATGCTGAATATACTCTCTTTTCCATCCTGAAGGAGAAATGGGGTAAAAAAAAGAAGCAGGCGATTAGCCTGCCACATCTCTTTTGTTGAATACAACCCATGAGATCAACATGAAAACAACATAATATACAGCTAGCACAGCAACAGAAAAGCCAAGTGTCATGCCTGTATTCCCACCATCAAACATACTAAAGTCCGTCACTGGATCCATATACCGACTGAGATCCATGTTATTGAACAGAACATACTTGGCCCATTCATAACGAACGGGATTGAAGATCAATGAGAACAAATTCTGTGTAAACATGATAAATAGAGACAAACCGATGGCCAGAGCTCCCGAACGAAACACGGAGGAGACCATAAAGGCAATAGCGAGCGTAATAAACAAGTCCACGTACAGATATCCCCATAGTGCAAATGCGTGTGATGCAGAAGCACCGCTTCCATCCGGAGTTACGGAATGGGAGAACAGCATATACGACATTACGGTTGCCATAATAACAACAAGTAACGTACTCAGAATACTGAATCCAATCACGGACAAATATTTGGATGCCAGTATTTTGCTGCGTGACCACGGACGAATCAACAGTAGTTTAATGGTTCCCCAAGTGAACTCTCCGGCCACCGCTTCGGCTGCAATGACGACACAGAAGATAGTATTCAGGAAAAAGACGACCTGAACGGTAGTAATAGCTGCTTGCCAGTATGGAACTTCACTGGACCCCATGCCTTCATTGAGCAGAACCGGCATCAACAGCGAAATTAATGCCAGAATAGATAACATAATCCAAGTACGCGGACGACGGAAAATTTTCATGTTTTCATTCATAATGAGATTGCCGAAATTACCCAATGCTTCCGCCCCCAGTCACCTGCAAAAATTGATCTTCCAGCGTATGGGTTACGCTACGGATACCGTATACCTGGAACCCTTCACTGACCAGCCTCGCATTCAAGTCCGGAATCTGCTCACGGGATAAACGAATCACAATGGCATTGCCCTGAACTGTAGCTTCGCTAATTAGTTCGGCTGCACGTGGAGCATCATTTACCTCAAAAGCAACTTCAGTAAGTACGTCTGCTCCCGCCTCAGCTCTGAGATTTCTCACATCAATCAATTTGCCATTTTGGATAATCGCAACGGTATCACACATCAATTCCATCTCCGACAACAAGTGGCTGGATACAAAGACGGTGATCCCTTCCTCCTGACAGAGCTGACGCAAATAATCCCTAAGTTCCCGTATTCCCTGTGGATCGAGCCCATTGGTGGGTTCATCCAATACCAACAACTTTGGTTTATGTAATATGGCTTGGGCCACGCCCAAACGCTGGCGCATACCCAGAGAATAGGTCTTTACCTTGTCATGAATGCGTGCTGTAAGCCCAACACGTTCAATCGTCTCGGCAATGCGTTCTTTCGTAATACCAGGTGACATCCGGGCAAAGTGAACGAGATTTTGATATCCGGTCAGAAACTTGTACATTTCTGGATTCTCGACAATAGCCCCAACCTGAGCGATGGCCTGTTCAAATTCATTCTTTACACTGTGTCCCGAGATGATGATATCTCCTTGACTGATGGACATCAGCCCTACCATCATTCGAATCGTTGTTGTTTTCCCCGCCCCATTGGGTCCTAAAAAACCAAAAACCTGCCCCGGAGAAATATCCAGAGTCAGGTCACTGACCAATGATCGGGAGGAGATGATTTTACTGACGCCCTGAAGACGGACGACCGGCTCCTGCTGCATTCCATTTCCTCCTTCATCAACGGGCATTCACATCATGCCCGCTTCTCATATGAAGATAGTGTATCATAATCTTTAGTATATTGTCCCGCAAACTGGGATTTCCCCTGACGTTTCGTTTGAACTACACACGCTTCACAGCATCCAAGCGGCATCTCACTCCGATAAAATCCGGTGCGAAATACGTGATTGCCTCCACAGTCCTCTTCCTTTAGTTCGACAGAGCCCCTAGCGACCGACACAATCATCCCACAACTGACACAGTAAAAGCGGTCCGTTTCAATCAATGATATTCCTTCCCCTCACAAGGAGCATTGAAGTCCCTGTTATTTGTCGTTAGACGCTGAATTTTGATACATTTTGTATCTAACTCGTAATTTACTTGACACCGGGACTAATGTCAACCCCTTAAAGGTTTAAAAAGAAATGAAATGCAAAAAAAGCTCTATAAATGCGACTAAAGTCTCGCATTCATAGAGCCTTTTCAAGTACAAATGATACAATTCGGCACATAGTATGGGTTAATACTATCATTCAGTTTTGTCATGCTGAGTCTCGGTATCTCCATTCTTCGGATAATACCAAAGCAATGTCCAATCGTCCCCATCCTTTACGATATAACAATTCTGCACGATTTTAAATTGACCAAAGGTTCCCGTAAACTTCTGGGTAACACCAATGCGATATGCCTCTGCAAATGGCTTAACGCCATCAATTACCGTAACGTCAAACTCTCGCTCTGGTTTTTCCATCTCCAGATCAAAGGTTTCCACCCCAAAATGCTGCATGAAGATATGCGCTCTCGACTGTAAATAAGCGCTTTTGGGAAAGCGCTCTTTCATCAATGGATGAAACAACTCCCATGAACTGCCGAAATCACCCGTCTGCTCATATTTGTAAAACTCTTGGGCAATGGAAGCAGCTTCATCTGGTGCATCTGCACGAAACAGATATGGGATGGTTCTGACTATGAGCCACAACAGCAGCAGCACAAGTGCTATGAATCCGATCTTTTTAAGTAACGCATTCCGGTTCCTTCTTCGCAGCATGCCCCGTCCCCCCTTGTCCTACTTCCATACTTATGATGGATAGCAAGCAAGTAGAAGCGGGAACTAGCGAGCAGCATTTCCTGGGAAATCACTTTCTTTTGACTGATGATCGCCTTGGAGACCTGAATCTTCTGAAAACGACATTAACCCCTATATATAAGGCAATTCCGCCACATCCGCCAAGCAGATCTACGCCGACATCACGGATTGAACTCGTCCGGTTAGGGCTGAACTGTTGAATATATTCATCAATGGAGGCGATAACCGCTACTACGGCCAGGGCAGCAGCGATACAAGTGAACATCCGCATTTTCCTGTATCTCAGCCCACCATAGATAAGCACCGCCAGCACAGCATATACAAATAAATGTGCACTTTTCCGAAATATGAACTCAACAAAATCATACGGTCGTTGTCTTAAGGAATAATCAAGCTCACCGTATGTGAATTGCACATCAGGTAGCGCAAATCCGATCTTTACCTTTTCAGACCATTTATGCAGCCAAGGCTGGATTGTCTGCTGCTGATATGATTGGGTCGAAAAGTGCCAAATCACCAAAACCCACGCCGCAATCAGAAGCAGTGACAAGATATAAACATAAGGTCGTTTATTACGTCTATGCTTATGCCTTCGTTTCCCGTAATCCTCCTCCATAAGCATGGTCCTCACCACTTTCATAAGCCTTTCATTATTTCTGTTTATTTCTCCAAATGTTCTTCAATTATTCCGTGAATGCGATCTTTTTCCTGCTGATCCACGATGTAATAATAAATCCCATTGATTTTCTCGCCTTTACCCTTAATTTCCACCGTATCTACATTCTCCAGATCATTACGATAATCAAGGAGAAGTTCCTTCATCTCATCAAAAGTAACATCCGTTCTGACATGAGTACCTAGTTCATCAAGCATATTCTGGATATGAAGTACACTGGAGAATTGCATCGTATTCTTAAGCATCTGCTTCAGAACCTCACGCTGTCGATCATTACGACCCAAATCCCCTTTCGGGTCATCATAGCGCATTCTTGAAAAACCGAGCGCAGCAACACCGTCCAGATGAATATTCCCTTGATCATAACTCTGGCCCTCATAATCAAATGCAAAAGGATTATTTACATCCACGCCTCCGACCAGGTCAATGATTTTGGCAAAGCCCTCCATATCCACTTTCATATAATAATGAATGGGGACTCCCAAAAATTGCTCAACGGTATTTACCGACATGTCCACGCCTCCGAAGGCATAAGCATGATTGATCTTATCTACTGTATTGTGTCCCACAATGTCTGTCCTTGTATCCCTTGGAATATTAAACATGAGCACTTGTTTTTTTTCTGGGTTCACACTCAGTACAATCATCGTATCCGAGCGCCCTCGATCATTAGGACGCTCATCCACGCCAAGAATAAGTGCATTAAAAGGCTCTTTACTGTTGATATCCACTGGTAGCCCACCTCTGCTATCTGTGACCGAGACGGGCTTTACAGGATTCCGGGGCTCATAGATTTGGTCAGCGGTTGATTTAACGGATTGATAGAGATATATGGCATAACCAAACACAACAACTACAAACAAGGAAACAATCCAGATGGTAACTTTCATCCACTTTTTCATGTGTTCTTCCTCACTCACATTCAAGATGATGAATAGCGGTTAAATGATTGCTGCCGCTTTCCCTTCCAGCTTCGTCAAACCTGGACGACCAACAGAATAATATTGAAGATTAGATGCCTGCACCTGTTCAGCACTATACAAATTACGACCATCAATCATAATTGGGTCCTTCATGATTTTGGCCAGTTCATTCAAATCGATATGAGCGAATTCCTTCCATTCAGTCAACACACACAAGGCATCTGCTCCTTCAGCAGCATGAAGTGGATTCTCTTCCCACGTGATGGAAGCTACATCTACCTCTTTACGGAAATTCGCAGTTGCAATGGGATCGTAGGCCTTAATGACTGCTCCAGCATCACTTAAATGCTGAATGATATCGATCGCTGGAGCATCCCGCACGTCATCTGTCTCCGGTTTAAAAGCTAACCCCCAGACAGCAATTGTTTTTCCTTTTAAAGATCCCAGCGCCTCTTCCAGTTTGTGAATGACATGAAAACGCTGATCTTGGTTTACTTGGACAACGGATTTTAACAGTCTGAAATCATAATCGACCATGCCTGCGATCTGAATTAAAGCCTGTGTATCTTTTGGAAAGCATGAACCTCCATAACCAATGCCTGCCTTCAAAAAGGAAGCTCCTATACGCTTATCATAGCCCATGCCTTCGGCTACTCTTGTAACGTCGGCTCCTACTTTTTCACATATATTCGAGATTTCATTAATGAATGAGATTTTGGTTGCGAGAAATGCATTGGAAGCATATTTAATCATTTCGGCTGATCGAATATCCGTAATGATGAGGTTCTCGGTCAATGGCCGATGGAGTTTCTTTAGTGTTTTAATTGCACGATCACTGTCTGTTCCAATGACAATCCGGTCAGGATTCAGCGTATCATTCACCGCAGATCCTTCGCGGAGGAACTCGGGAACAGAAGCCACATCGAAAGGCTGAGATGAAATACTGCTAATCAGCTCGCGGACACGATCATTGGTGCCTACAGGAACGGTGCTTTTGGTCACGATAATTTTGTAGCTTTCAATGTGACTTCCAATCTCTATAGCTACTTGCTCCACATAGCTCAGGTTGGCTTCGCCGCTCGGAAGAGAAGGCGTGCCTACAGCGATAAAGATAATATCCGACTGGCTAATCGCTTCAGCAATATTGGAGGTGAATGATAGTTTGCCTGCTTGCATGTTGGAAGCCATCAACTCTTTGAGGCCAGGCTCATAGATGGGCACGTTGCCCTCGTTGAGCATATCTACTTTGGCCTCATTGTTGTCCACACAGATGACTTGGTTGCCGATCTCCGAAAAGCATACTCCCGATACAAGACCTACATACCCTGTTCCAATCACCGCAATATTCATCTTGTTTTCCCCCAATTCACGCAATTTTGGATAATATCTGCCCATTCCATCTCGATTCGTACGATATCCTCTTCCACCAGCTCACTGCCCATCTGAACTTCAATGATTTCAAGTTCGGTTACGGCTTTCACACTGTGTTTACTACCTGCCAGAATGGAGATAACATCCCCTTGATTAAGCAATCTCAGTTCACCATCCAGAATCAGTTCGCCCTGTCCCGAAACAACTGTCCATACTTCATTTCGTTTGAGATGGTATTGATAAGAAAAATTCTTATCTGCCTCAACAATAATGCGTTTAGTTAATACCTCTTCTCCTCTGGCATTACGCGTGTAATCAAGCACTTTGTAACAACCCCAGCGGCGTTCCTCATACATAGGACGTTGATTATCATCCTTAAGAATCTCTTTAATCTGTGGACTTGCCTCTTTCTCACTAACCAGAATTCCATCCGGACTGGTCGCAACAATAAGATTGGATACTCCCAGCACACACACCGGAATATTCAACTCATTGATCAGATGTGTGTTTACCGAGCTATTCGTCATTACACCTTTGCCCACAATATGGGTACTCATTTCGTCCGTCAGCGTATTCCATGTGCCGAGATCTTTCCAATATCCCTCATAAGGTGTAACCACAATGTGACTGGCTTTTTCGACTACTTGATAATCAAAGCTAATTTTCTGTAATCTTCCGTATTGTTTGAGCATCTCTTCATACTGAATTGGCAGTTCAAGGGAGATCAGCAGATTAATCAGATAGTTCAGCTTGAATGCAAAAACCCCGCAATTCCAAAGGGCAGATTGCTCTATCATCTCTGCCGCTTCAGTCTCACAGGGTTTTTCTTGAAAACGCGATACTTTGGCGTAATGGTTATGTTTTTCGGTTTCATGGGGATCAGGAATAATATAACCGTATTTCTCTGAAGGATACGTCGGTTTTACCCCAATTAATGCGAGCTCCGCGCCAGACTCATCTAACACTCCTTCAAGCTCCGTAACTTTATAGAAAAAGGATTCCTCCACATATGGGTCAACAGGAAGTACAGCAACCGTTTCGTTCAGACTGACACCCTGTACCGAATACAGATATACAGCTGCCAAGGCAATTGCGGGAAAGGTATCTCTGCGTTCCGGCTCTACGACAAGATCAACCTTATCGCCCAGTTGACTCCGCAAAATCTCCACCTGTGGCTTACTCGTTGCAATCGTGGCCTGTTCGCTTAATCCCGTATGCTGCAGTTGCCTCCATACCCGTTGAACCATGGATTCCGTCTGCCCTTCAGGGCCCTCCAGTACTTTCAAGAACTGCTTCGATCTCGTATCGTTGGATAAGGGCCATAACCTCTTGCCTGATCCACCGGAGAGAAGTACGATTCTCATGGTTATCACTCCACTCTCTATATTTTACACACATTGAGCCCATTTTTTTAAATTGTTGCGGTTTTTTCCCTATACTTAGGTGTAGGTTGAGAGATCGTTTTTGAGGAGGTATCCATGTTTGCCGTGTTTACTTCATGAGTCCATATTCGATAATATCCCGAGTTTTTCCCGTAGGAGTTATCAATCAGTACATTGGGTTTTGACATAAGGCAGGATAAGATATGTCCGTGTAATCTGGAAGAATGAATCATGCGATAGTCCGCGAAACAACGAATAGCCTTATTCACCAGATAATCACTATATTTCATCCATAGAAACTGTGAAATGGCTCGTGACGCCCGCTTTTTCAGTCCTTTACTGATGTAATAAATAAGTTTCTTTTCATATCTGTTATATAATGTTGGCCAATCCTGATTATCGCCTTGTACTTCCATCTGTGTTTGTTCTGAATTTTTTTCAATATCGGTTCTATAAAAATTGAGTCTCTCTTTGCTTGGGTTAATCTTCACTTCTATTGGCCAAAGTTGATGCGCCATATCTGGAAGAAGAGCAACATGACAATTTATAAAATACGTAGATGCCAACAGATAAGATGACTCATCTCGCACATATAAATGGAGATTTGTATGTTTATTAAAAATTGCTGCTGTTTTAAGAATATTGCTTTCCTCTTTATAGAAGATAGTCTGAGGCAAAATCACTATTTTGTGTCGAGGATAATTCTGAACAACTGTTTCTCTCACCTTCTGATGAGCATCATACAAATCCCCGAAATTACCTCCCCCACTAAGAACAATAATGTGGTCTTCTGGGATATGAATGTTTTCATGAAAATCATGCACGCTATATCTTGCTGAAACGTGAATGTGGTTGCTCTTAAAAAAAGCCTCTGCTCCTTTCATTATTAATATATCGCCGCCGTTACTATAAACCGGATAATCAATATAATAAATTTTGGATTTAGGAGGTACGATCTCCAATATCAATTCAAGCCGCTTTTTTAACTCATCCATGGGATGAATCCTTTGCACGTTTGGCATCTTTTCCGGCTCCTTTGAGTATATTTTTCTCTCTCAATCTTTCCTTTAGAAAAGTAATATCTTCCTTGTTGTACAGCATCTTATGCATAGGCATTTTGAAAATAATGGATACGGATGCAAGTGACATCAACATGCGAACAAAGGAACCTAGCAATAATGCTAACCCTATTCCGTATAAGCCCAGTAGTGGAGTGAGCACAAAAAATAAAGTAATCGTCACTGCCAATGCTACAATCTGCCGGAGTACGATTACACCAGGTCTTCCCAATGCATTAAACGCCGAAGCCAGAATCCAGGATCCTCCGCCAACAATGCATTCCAGAGATAACAAATAAAACACACCGCTAGCTTCAAGAAATTCCGGTCCGAACAGTATTCCAATAAAAAAACGACCAATCAGCATACTAGGTATGATGATGATCGTCATAAGAACCATACTAATACGGAAGGCTCTGCCTACAAGAGTCAGTACCTTCTGCTGCTCCATGCCTGCGACCTTTGGAAAGATCACATTCGTTATCGCAGTCTGAACTACGTTAAACATTCGGGAGAGGGCAAAAACAACCGAATACAACCCAAAATCTTTGGGTGTAAGTAAAGCCAAAATAATTATTTTATCAAACTGGTTATACAAAGTACCAAGCAGCTCCACACCGTATACTCGAATACCATAACTGAATAGGTGAATACAGGTTCTAAATTGACTCACCAGCTTGCTTGCTGAACTGAATATTTGCTGCCTCATGGCATACATGTAACAGATTAATACAAGTATATTAGCTGCAAAACTAACAATGATTGCTCTTTCCACTGTTAATATGCCTGTTATCCACAGCAGTACCAGACCAACAAGATTAAATAAGGGAGCAAACAACCTTGATAGATTATAAATATGGAATTTATCCGTTCCTTGGGCGGCTGCTGCAAGCACTCCCATAAACAGCATTACAGGAACCATGGATACGGTATACCAGCGCGCAATGGAAACGACCGATTCCGAATATCCGGAGAGCCAGAAAGAGATGCCAAACCAACTTACAATCCCAGCTATCAAGCTGATAGGAATTTGAACCGCAAAGCTCATGCTGATGTATGTTGGTAATTGATTTATGTTTTTTTTCACATTGTAGATTAACGAGGTTGGTAGACCAAATGCAGCTAGACCAGATATAAAGGCGGGCCAAAACAGTACAGCAGCAAGTTCACCTTTACCTGTTGCCCCGAACATTCGAGCTGTAATAATAGAAGTGAGAGTCGTCACAGCCATAATAAGAATATTGGCAACACTGGTCATAAAAATGGTCTGCACCATGCTAAGCTGCCTTGGCTTTTTGGCAATTGCCATATTCATCAGGTGTTCAGTCCTCTGCTGTTCCGGAAAGACCCTACGATCGTTCCGTTACGATAAGATATTTTTGCCATTTCACTCATTACCTTTTGGACATTATTAAATGAGATTAATATTAATAACGCCGCCTGAACAATCCTAATAGTATGCTTGAATATTCCCCATCCACTCTTCTTATAACGTGTTGCATCACTAATGCCTTGCCAATAAACTCTTCGCAGTAACCAACGTTTAGTTAGCCTACTTTTTGCTATTTTGTGCTCTACAATAGCGTATGGACTGTAAAAAACTTTATATTCTAGACGAACTCGACCAATTAGCTCGCTTTCTTCACTTGACATTAAATTGCTACCTACACGTCCCAAATCTTCTCTAAATGGTTTAATCTGCTGAAAAATACTCATCCTGAAAGCTACATTAGCTCCAAAAGGAATAGAGGGCGCCTGCATTTCCACAATTTCGCTAGAAAAATCCATCAGCGTGTACAGACTAACGATATCATGTGGTATCCAATCAGGTTTCCCCCCCTCCCAGATAGGTACTATTTTTCCACCAACACAACCAATTTGGGAATCCATATCAAAAATTTTAATGACTTCTTTAATCCAGGTAGAACACGCTAGTGCGTCATCATCCAGGAATAAAATAAACTCTCCCTTCGCTTCCTGTATCGCTCTATTTCTTGCATAGGATAATCCTAATTGAGGCTCGAAAATATAGCGAACATGCGCTGGCATGTTAAGAGAGTCGAATAATTCTTTTGTGTTATCCGTTGAATTATTATCAATAACCAGAATCTCGTAATCAGCACTACCCGTGTCCCCATTCAAAACACTTTCAACAGCTTGCATCGTGTCTATTGCTCTGTTGTGTGTGCAAATGGATACTGAAGCCCTCATTATCTCACCCCAAATATACAGTTTTATTTGTTCAGGCTAATTGCTTCAACAGCTGTCCGCGATGCGACCATAAGCAATGATTAATAACCCAGTCATGACCGTTATTTCCCATCGTTCTGGCCAGTCCTTCATCTGTAATCAATTCTTCGATACGATTGGCAATTTCCTTTTCATCCAGAGGATTTACAAGATAACCAGTTATCTCGTCCTTTACTGCGTCAGGAATTCCGCCGCTGTTGCCCGCAATCACAGGTAATCTGTAGTAATTGGCTTCAAGAAATACAATTCCGAAACCTTCCACATCACCTTTTTCCTTAATATCACGGCTAGGCATGACAAACAGATCAGAACCTTCATATAACTGATGCAGCTCGTGGTCAGTGATACCGCCTGTGAATACGACTACAGAATCTAACCCGTACTGCTTCACCAGACGTTCCAATTCGCCTCTGTATGGACCATCTCCACATATTAGATATTTCAGATTAGGAATCCGCTTGATTACATGACTAATAGCTTTAAGAGTGACATCATGTCCCTTGCGCTCAACCAAACGAGAGACGGTTATCATCACTTTTTTGCCATGCAGATCATATTTATCGCGAATGTCTTCATTGAAATCAGAACCACCGTTTAGTTTGCTTACGTTTAACCCTGGTGGAATAATGACAATCTGCATCTCCGGAATGCCGAGCTCCACCAGCTTTGACTTGGTATACTGGCTATTGGCAATCACCTTGTCAGACCGCCTCAAAATGAACAACAGGAGTGGGAATAACTTGCTGTTCACCATCCCCATAACATCCAGGCCATGAACATAAGGGAAATATTTAACCCCAAAAAAAGTTTTCATAAACGGGCCGGCGATGCCTACTGGGAATATGTTAACAAAGTGTATTTCGTCGGCCTTTTTGCGCCATTTCAGAATAATAAGCTGGAAGACTAGGATAAGCTGCGATACGATGAGCAGGAGCTTATTGGAATTCCAAAAGATTCGTTTCCGGATAATCTCGAAATCGGTCTTCTGGTCAAATTGTTCGGACGCTGCAACATCCTTTATTTTATTCGTTAGAACCGTGGTCTCTTCTGCCGAAATCTGAGATATAAGTCCATAAGCATAATCATGAATCCCTCCTTTTTCCGGCGGGAAATCAATAGCAACAAATACCTTATTCATACATTTTATCTCCCTTGAGAGGTCTTATGGAAAGAGTATCTACATCGTGTTCATAATGATGTTCACCGTGTCTTTAGCACATTTGTTCCAGGAAAACAGACCCGAGTGATCTTTTCCTTTATAAGACATTTGCTTGCTCAATTCCGGATTTGATGTAATTTCAATCAATTGTGAAGCTGCTTCTTTCGGACTATCTGGATTAAAATACAAAACAGCATCCCCACAAACTTCTGGAATGGATGCACGAGAAGATACAATAACCGGGCAACCTGCCGCCATTGCTTCCAAAGGCGGCAAGCCGAAGCCTTCATACAAGGAAGGGAATATAAACCCAGCCGCATCCTCGTAAAGCGCCTTTAATTCCTCATCTGTAACATAGCCCACCCAATTAACTGCATCGGATTTGGCCCATGTCTGTTCACCAAAAACTTTACTGTTTTTAGACCCAACAATAACAACGTTCAGATTGTGAGCTTCGATCTCAGGTAAAACTTCAAAAATCAAGTTGAAGTTTTTATAGGGATTCATCGTACTCACGGCTAAGACATAAGGTGATTGAATACCATATTTTTCGATCGTTCCTGCAGCTGCCTTTTTTCGATGAATGTGATCAATACCCAGATGAGTGACCACGAGCTTGTGCTCCGCTATTTTACAGTGCTGCATCAGTTCTCCTTTGGAGAAGTGAGATACAGTAATAATCTTCTTGGACGTTTTCCCCAGTCGAACCATCAAAAATTTGTACCAAGCACGGAAAGCAAAAGAAAAAGCCTTTGGGTAGTTGAACACAGCGGCATCATGGATGGTTACAATCTGATTTTTGTTAAAAGCTGGCCCTGTGTTACATAGATTGATTAACAGCCCATTTTTCGCATGAAAGGGGAGCTCGAGTTGTTCCCATAGATGTCCTTTCAGCTTACCGACTTCTTTGTGATGAATATGCTTGAAATCAGGCTGAGTGACTATGTTGGAAGGTGACAGCAGACAAAACTCGTACTTTGCAGGATCGATTTCTCCCCGATCAATCATCTCATCCATCTCTTTCACAAGTTCAAGTGCATATCGTTGCACTCCAGTAATAGTTTGGGTGAGAAACCGGGCATTAATATATATTTTAGTCATGAACATCTCCAGCTCTCTTTGAAAGTTCCAAACGACCCGTTGCAGCCCCTCCCTGGGATGAACTTCCTGCATAGGCATGATGATAGAGACTTACAATCTCTTCATTCATTCGCTCAGCGCTAAACTTTGTCTTATACAAGGCATATCCTGCTTCACCCATCCTCTTCAGTTCATCCTTATTAAGATGTTTGAGAATCTGCAGCAGTTCATGAGAATGTTCGATGTCAAATAAATATCCGCTTCTTCCGTGCTCAACCAGTTCAGGCAGAGCTCCGCGATTGCTTGCAATAACAGGCTTGAAGTTTTTCATAGCCTCCACAGCGACCAGTCCAAACCCTTCCCAACGAGAAGGCATGATTACTGCGTCACACTGCTGATAATAACGATCGATATCTGCATTATTCACCCAACCCAAACGAATAACATTGTCTGGAAAGTTCCATTCATTATTCTCCAACACGCTATCCCCAATAACATATAAACGAATATAATTCTGCAATTCAGGATGATCATTCAATATTTGCAGCAGCACATCCAGTCCTTTTTGCCGATCATACCTGCCTACAAACAATAACCGAACGATTTCAGGCTCTCTGTCTGCCTCATTCCATAAGTTAAAATTGACACTTTCACGCTCTCGCACACCGTTATACACCAACTTGGACTTGGAGGCCGACAGCCCCAGCTTTATAGAACTTTCGAGCTCATGTTTAGAAATATTAATAATTACATCCGTTTTATATGACATCAATTTCTCGATAAACAAGTAGCCCTTCTTATATAACGGCTTCGTATCCATAAGAAATGCCCATCCGTGAGAACAATAAAAAATATGGGCCTTCCTTGGCAGAACAAAAAACAAGCCCCTTACGAGCAATCCCGCAAATGAGCTGTGAATGTGAATAATATCCGGTTTCAATTTACGTATAGTCTGGTAAATCTGCCACATCGCTGAGAGAAAGTACTTAGGATGACGCTTGTATTTGTATTGAAAAATATGATCCTGCTCCAAATCAAAACTTGTGGCGCTATTATTTGCGCTCATTAGCAAATAGACATCATAATGTTGCCGCTGGTATGCAACAACCTCATTGAGATAGGTTGCCATACCACCAACAACGTATTCCCCAATATGCAAAATCTTCACTGTGCTCACCCCGCTTTCTGTGGCTTATCATATTCATCACGAGACTGTACAAGAGCCTTACCAATAACAAACCATAAGAACACATTGGCAGGAAATATTTCAAGTACATTAGTTGTAAGACTTGCAGCTGCAATTCCAGCCAGTAGTGCAATGGCCACCTGCCGCAAACGGAACTCATCTAAACTAGGCAGCATATTCTTTTTACGAACAAGCGCTACAGCGAGCGAAACAAACAAGACAGCAAAGTATATTAAATCAATCCACCCTGTCTGTTCGTAAAAGGAAAAATATTGATTATCCACTGCAAAGTTATTCGATTTCAACCCGATCATGTGCGTTCGTCGGCTGGCAGCTCAGCGATACCATAAACAGCAGATGGAGACTCTGATCTCACCTGAACGAATGGATGAGATCTGTCATTCAGTGAAATCATTTGGGTGTTAACTTAACCTCCACGCGTGATTAACCTCTCATAGATATCACTATGTTCCTTAAGAAGATAATCTGCATTAAAGGACTGGCAATGCGCAAAACATTGATGCTTCAAATCTCTTTTGGCGGGTCCAGACAGATTGTAATAGTGGAAAATAGCCTTGATAATCTCCTCTACGCTATGGGAAGCAAATGAAAATTGCTCAGCGTCCAATAGAATCTCTGGCATCCCCCCAACCCTTGAAGCATAGACTGGCGTACCCACCTGATAAGACTCAATGACCACTCTGCCGAACGGTTCATTCCATGTGGAAGGTACTATGGTCAGATCCATGTCTTTCATCTTTTGGGCAATTTGCGATTTGTCCAGTTTCCCCATAAAGATAATACGTGTGTCCGAACCGGCCATCTCCTTCAACTGATCCAGCATGGGACCATCCCCAAAAACAAATAATCTTCCCGCAATCTTTTCATCCACTCGTTTTACTGCATTGATCAAATACTGAACACCCTTCACTTCGGTCAGCTGCCCGAAATATCCAATATCCAGCGGCAGATTATGATGAACCTCTTTGCTTGCATACAGATCCTGAACTACTTCGTTCTTCTCCACAATATTATGAATCACATGTTTGGTGGAGTGTTCGAAGAACCCCATCACTGTATGCGTCCGGAGAATATGCCCTGATATACCAATAACCGCAGAGATCATTCGGCTATATCTCTTGGAAATTTGTCTGTACATTTTGGAGTAGGCTGCGATCTTAATAGGCTCAATCAAAGAGAAGTCTCGAAGCGTGTGCACCACCGGGATATCCAGTTCATACGCCGCTTTCCAGATCGCCAGGCTAAGCCCCGGAATGTTCTGAGTATGGATTACAGACGGACGAGTCTGCGTAAGATAACGTTTAATTTGCTGATATTGCCTGACGTTAAAAATATCCTTAACTCGCCATAGCACTTTATCCGGAGTTGATAATTGCTTGGCCGAGTCACCAATCCAGTACCGATTGTTAAATGGTAATCTCAATATCTCAATTTCATTGACCTTATCTATCCGCAATTCTCCTTCCTTATGCCCCCCAACGGTAATGACTTTAACGTCATAAGTGGGATTGAGGGTTTGAGCGAGAATTTGCGTTGATATTTCAGCCCCGCCAATAACATCCGGCGGATACAAACTGTGGGCAATTAATATTTTTTGCACTCATCTCATCTCACTTTGATTGGTTTCACGGAGTTTCCTGCAACGTGGCACGAACGTTCTCAATCGTTAGTTTTAATCCATCTTCTAGTGAAATTTCCGGATACCAACCGAGCACTTCCTGTGCC
The DNA here is from genome assembly GCF_900101205.1 of Paenibacillus sp. OK060. Classification (NCBI taxonomy): domain Bacteria; kingdom Bacillati; phylum Bacillota; class Bacilli; order Caryophanales; family Paenibacillaceae; genus Paenibacillus; species Paenibacillus sp. OK060. The sequence goes on along the minus strand of NZ_FNFR01000004.1, from coordinate 466,851 downwards.
TTTTGAATAACAGGGCGGCGAACTTTAGGATCATCCTGAGGCAAAGGCAGGAACACCAACTTGCTGTCCGATTGGGCTAACTTTTTTACCAAATACGCCACTTCAAGCACGCTGTACTCTGTAGGATTTCCGATATTAATAATCTCTCCATTCGCTTCTTCCGTTTCCATCAATTTTTGCAGACCACGAATATTATCATCTACGTAACAGAACGAACGAGTTTGCGAGCCATCACCATAAACGGTAATGTCCTGCCCCGTAAGTGCCTGTGTCACAAAGTTAGAAATAACACGGCCATCATCGTTCCGAAGCCCTGATGAATACGTATTAAAAATACGTGCTACCCTCACGGAAACACCGTGTTTCGTGTAGTATTCATAACAAAACACTTCACCCAAACGCTTGGCCTCATCATAACAAGCTCTAGGCCCCCAAGTGTTCACGTTACCTCGATAACTCTCAGGCTGCGGATGAACTTCGGGATCTCCGTAAGCTTCACTCGTACTCGAATATAGGAACTTTGCTCCTTTGGTACGGGCGAGCTCCAACAAATGATAGGTTCCTCGAGTGTTCACCCAGATCGTTCCGATCGAATCTGCCTGATAGAACTTGGGTGAAGCGGGTGAAGCCAGATGATAGACTTCATCTACTGGCTGATCTACCAGAAAATCCAGTGAGTCGGACAACGTAACATCAGCTTCACGGAAAAAAAAGAGGGGGCTGTTAGCCACCTCTTGCAGATTTTTAGAAACGCCTGTTGAAAGGTTATCTATTCCGGTAACCTGATGTCCTTGATCAATTAATGATTTGACTAAATGTGAGCCTAGGAAACCGGCCGCGCCAGTCACTACAACATGTTTCAATGCGATCACACTCCATATTATCTAATGAGTAGGTTAAAATGTATTACTTTTGATCATAACGCCAACGGTTTTAAAAATGATAATAATATCCATCTTCATAGAGACGTTGGAGATATAATGAAAATCATATTGCAGATTATGGTGAATCGGTTCCTTGCGAACATCACTTACTTGCCACAGCCCGGTAATTCCTGGTTTTACCAGAAAACGTCTGCGCTCCAGATCCGTGTAGCTTTCTTCTACGATTCGTTTCATTTCAGGTCTCGGACCTACGAAGCTCATATCTCCTTTGATAATATTAAGCAATTGAGGCAGCTCATCCAGGCTAGTCTTCCGAAGTAATCTTCCTAGTCTGGTAATTCTGGGATCATCGCTTGTCGTTGGCGATATGCTATATTTCGGTGCATCCGTACGCATCGTTCTGAATTTATAGATACTAAATTTAACTCCGTTTTTCCCGTAACGTTCTTGTCTAAATATCACAGGTCCTTTGGAATCAAGTTTAATCATAATCGCTGCAACAAGCATGACCGGTGATGTAATCAGCAACAGCACAGCCGCAATAATAAAATCGATAAACGGTTTTATTACGTCAGCATATCCGCCAACACGTTGCGAGTAAGGCTGTTCCAATACTGCCGAAGTGCCATCCTTAGCCAGGGCATCTCCACTCCCTAAGTATTCCGGTCTCGAAAGTTTCACAGACTATCCCCTCCTGCTACAAGCATTTGGTTCAATTGTTCCTTCATCAAAATCTCTTCAATAGCCATTAGGACTGGCGCACGCAATTCTTTATTTTTGAGAGCAAAATCAAGTGTGGTCAGAATATACCCCAGCTTCTCACCCACGTCAAAACGTGAGCCTTCAAAATCATAAGCACTAATTCCTTCATCCCGATTCAGCATTTGCAACGCATCCGTGAGTTGGATCTCACCACCTGCACCCACATTTTGCTCTTCCAGATACTCAAAAACTTTAGGTGTCAAAATGTAACGACCCATAATTGCCAAATTGGAAGGTGCTGTACCCAATGGTGGCTTCTCAACCATGCTGTTTACAGAAGACAAACGCCCCTCTGTATGCAATGGATCAATAATTCCGTAGCGGTAGGTTTCACTTGGACTCACGGTTTTCACACCGAGTACTGATTGTTTGACCTTCTCATATTGCTGAATTAACTGCTTCGTGCACGGCACATCAGAAACCACAATATCATCACCAAGTAATACAGCAAACGGTTCATTTCCAATAAAGTTTCGAGCACACCAGACAGCATGCCCAAGTCCCAGCGCTTCCTTCTGTCTTATGTAATGAATATCAACGTTGGAGGACTTCCGGACTTCTTCCAGTAAGCTGAGCTTTCCTTTTTCGAGCAGATTTTGCTCCAGTTCAAACGCGCTGTCAAAATGATCTTCAATCGCACGTTTTCCCTTGCCCGTTACAATAATAATGTCCTCAATCCCGGAAGCTACAGCTTCTTCAACGATGTATTGAATGGTCGGTTTATCCACAATAGGGAGCATTTCTTTAGGCATTGCCTTTGTAGCGGGTAAAAATCGGGTTCCCAATCCGGCTGCGGGAATGATTGCTTTCCTCACTTTAGTCATAAATACCACCCTATCCATTATTATTTTTTTATGTTTAAAAGCATGAGTTGGATCATTTAAATCCATGAAACCATGAAATAAATTGATGCAATTCTTACTTTTAATTTCATAAAAGGGCATTAAACCCAACCTCACATCACACCCTTGACGATATACGTCTAAGGTACACTACCCACAGTGTGACCGAGTGCCTACATTGATAAAGGTATAGTAGACATGACCTTGAAGCTTTTATTATTTGACTTCAATCCCCTTAATCTTTATGCATCTTCTCCATAGTTAGCATTTCTACCCTTCGGCACCTGGATATTGTTTAATACCGCTCCAAGAATTCGTGCGTTCACATGTTCAAGATGTGATTTTGCTTTTTTGACCAGATCCTTCTTAACCTTGCCTGCGCTCACTACCAGAATTACGCCATCACACAGTGAACTAATAATTAGTGCGTCTGTAACCGCAAGAACAGGGGGGGTATCAAATAAAATCACATCATATTCTTCTTTCAGATCCTGGAGCAGAGCCGTCATTTTACGTGAACCAATCATCTCCGAAGGATTGGGCGGTATAGGACCCGAAGACAGGACTTGCAATCCTTCCACATCCGTTTCCCTCAAGACTTCTTTAACTTTATATTGACTTGACAAAACACTGGTCAGACCCACATGGTTGGGTAAGTTAAACATACGATGCACAGCAGGCTTACGTAAATCCGTATCCATAAGCAGAACCTTTTTTCCTTCTTGAGCATAGGCAACTGCAAGATTGCCTATCGTTGTTGTTTTTCCTTCACCAGACAAAGCAGAAGCAATCATGATCGTTTGAATCTGACTATCAATGGATGAAAATTGGATATTGGTTCTCAACTTCCGATAAGCCTCTGATGAACTAGACTTGGGATTAGCCATTGTAACTAGACTCCCTTTATCTTTGGTTAACCGTGGCATATTGGCCATCACCTACCTGCTTTTGAGATGTTGTCTGCTTAGAGATGCGAGCTTCTTCTTTCTTAATTTTGGATATAACAGCGAGTGCCGGAATACCCAGTTCTTTCTCTAATTCATCTTCAGTTTTTAAGGTGTCATCCAAGTATTCCAAAAGAAATACAAAACCTATAGCCAGTAAAAGTCCTACAAGAAAACTGACGAGTATGTTTAAAGAAGGATTTACATTAATGGGTCTCGAGGAATCCGTAGTCTTCGCTTCACTTAGAATGGTTACATTATCAACTTTCATAATTGCGGGGATTTGGGATTTGAACACTTTGGCAACGGCGTTAACCGTTTTGGCCGCTTTTTCGGAAGATATACCTATGGCGGTTAAACTCATAACCTGGGATTCTTTGGCAGTAGTGACCTGAATGTTCTGCCCCAGTTGGCTCCCACTCATGCCTAGATCGGGGTATTTAGCAGAAACTTTATCGAGAATTGCTGGAGATTTAATTATTTCTATATAAGAGTTGATTACCTTAATGTTGGACTGGATTGAACCAATATCAAGATTGGGGAAACCTTCTGCGTTATATGCCTGATTAACGATTAATTTAGCATTTGCCTCATAAACAGGTACGGTAAAAAAATAATTTTTAACACCTGCTCCGATGCAAGCAACAACAACAAAGGCTACGATGATCCAAAAACGTTTACGTAAAATGTGCATATACTCTTTTAACTCCATCTCGTATTCCTCCCATTTAAATCAGCAATTATGATGAAGAACGGTGTCTTATATATAATTTGGCTGTTACCAGAACAACAATCTACGCTTCATGATCGTGGGTTCTTCCGGCTCTACGAATTGATTGTTCCATACCGAGCACGCATTATTTTGCAAATTTTGAACTAGACGATCTCCAAATCGGCGTTCAAGCAGGTGATATGCGGCCTTCATTGAAAATGTTCTTCCTTCCATATTGTGGGCGTCTGATGAAATGAAATGAAATCCGTTTTCTTTGCAAAAATGAAAACACCATCTCTGAACTTTTCGCCCGAAAAGTCCTATGACCGATTGAGCCGTGATTTGACATAAAGCACCTTGCCCAAGATATTCAACCAATAAATCGGGATTGTTCTGGATTAGACGATTTCGTTCGGGATGAGCAATAATAGGAATGATACCCGCCAACTTAAGTTCTTGGAGTATCCCGGGGAACTGCGAGGGGATATGACCAAAGGGCAATTCCAGCAACATGTATCGGCTCCCGGCGAGTGTGCAGCACTTTCCTGCGTATAAGTCTGCAATCAGGTTGTCATGCACCCTGATCTCCTGTCCGGGACGGATCTCCAAGCAAATGTTGCGTTTGCGAAGTTCTGCATGTAGCAGGTCCACTGCCTGATTGACCACGTTGGGTTGATTGTTGTACTGCCCGTTCAGGTGATGCGGAGTAGCAATAATCGAGGTAATTCCTGAGGCTGCCGCTTTCTCAGCCATCGCAATGGACTGCTCCATATGAACAGGGCCATCATCCAGACCGGATAAAATGTGGCAGTGCATTTCAACCATATCCAAACTTCCTCAATGTATGATCCCCCTCGCCCCTTTATTCATTGCGCAAATGCTTTTGGTGTTAAAGAACTAATGCATAACGCTATGAAATATAGTAAAATGGCGTTAAGTACATGCTTGTTCAGAATATGTTTAGAATGTGTTCATTTCATATGGTAAAATCAATGTAATGATAGGTTTCCTGCAAGTTAGGTTGTTCCGATGCCTTCTCATACTGAAACCGGGAAACGGTCGGAAACTGAACTTCTCGAATCATTGTATTTAACTGTCCCGTTATATATAGTGTCTGCTCTTGCTGAATATGCAAGTTTGAATGATACAATGTGAGCTCACCGAAGGGCTGTTTCCATTGCAGCTTTGCGTGGAGTCGCACACATACATGGCTATCTTCTACATCCAAACCAATTAGCATCTCTGGTGATATCGGCAAGTCCAGGTCGCTCAGGAAGGTGATCGCTCTTGTGTCCATACCTAGCAGCAGAACGGGGCGTCTTTTGCGGTCTACCAATTTGCCATGAAACTCCTGAATGTACATATGGACATTTAATTTGAGATCCGCCCATTCCTGAATCATTGAATTCATGGCTTCATTCCTTTAGAATGGATTAGCTTGCAAGAGTTGCCTATACTCCTTCTCACAGGTATATTGGCTAGGCAACGTGGTCATACTTAAAATATCCCAAATGATACATTTTGTAACTCCATACGTCCAATTTACGATACAATTTGTATCATGTCAAGCAGTATTTGGACATGGTTCTTTTGATTTACGACAATATGAGATGTCCTTAGACAGACCTATATACAACTAGGACTACTAAGGCGTTACGATGATGCAGGAAAGCTGCCCTGATCAAACACTTGGCTCAGGATTGTTTCAATATATATTTGATGGCGTTCAGGGGGAAATAGCATATGAGCTACGGAAATCGCATTGCTGAATTAAGGGAACAGCGGGGACTTACTCAAGAAGAACTTGCGAGCTCCATTCATATTACAAGAGCTGCTCTCTCCCACTACGAGAAAAACCGACGCAAACCGGATTTCGAAGTGTTAACGAGACTTGCTGACATCTTTGGCGTATCTATTGATTATCTCATTGGACGGACGAAACAAAATGATGTCGTAATGGATGAGGACGTAAGGGAGTTCGTGGACGCCCTTGAATTATCGGATAAGGAAGTGCTGGAACGCTTCGGCCTGATGATTGATGGCAAACCCTTAACAGAAGAAGAGGCACGTCGTTTTATTGCTTTTGTCCGCATGGAGCGCAGTATGGATTAAACCGCAAAGAAGACCCAGTACCGAGAAAACATCACTCTCCGGTTGCTGGGCTTTTTTATGTCTTGATTTCCCTCCATCTATTCTAGGCTTGTCGATGTGTTGTCAAGCGCGCTTGTTGTTGTCGGAGGATACGAAATGGTTCCAACGCTCCGGGTCGATTCCGCATTGCAGTAAAACTTTCATGATGTCCATCTGGGTTGCTTCGACTGGTTTACCTTTCGGCTTACGATCGCCCCTGTTTGGTTGCTTCATATTCATTCCGCTAACCTCTCTTATCTTTATACTTTCCCTGCACTCCAAAACTAGCCTAATTATACTTGAGAAAGTTCTTCAATGTTGTCGTCTCATGGCGATAGCGTTTTTTGTGCGGGTTCTAATTTTGTCGAAAACCAAATAGGAGCTCTACAGCGCCGTTTTGGCCGCCATAAAGCTCCTATTATTCTTAATACAACCCGTTCATGCAATCGGACAGGAATATATTAACCTCCTGTACGTGCAAGTTCACGCATGTTGGCTTCAAAAGCAGCCAGCAAAGCTGCCTCTCCGCTCAGGCCCGTTGCCTGAATCCGTTCGATTTGCTCGGTCATTCGTTTGAAGTCCTTCGGAATAACACGAACAAATTGATCTACAGATTGCTGCCAGTTATCCAGAATGCGCTGACCAACCGCACTACCTGTATTCGCAACATGACGTTGAATCATGCCTCGCAGATCTGCACTCTCAGAAACATCTTCGATACGCTCCAAAAGTACCATTTCCAGATTACAACGTTTCAGGAATGTGCCTTTTGGATCATACACATAAGCAATACCTCCGGACATCCCGGCTGCAAAGTTACGACCTGTATCACCCAGAACGACGACACGGCCACCTGTCATGTACTCACAACCATGGTCGCCTACACCTTCAACAACCACTTTGGCACCCGAGTTCCGTACAGCAAACCGCTCCCCAGCAATACCACGAATATAAGCTTCACCACTGGTTGCCCCGTATAGAGCCGTGTTACCAATGATGATGTTATCTTCGGCATCAAATGTGGCTTTTGGTGAAGGCATGACGATCAGTTTACCTCCGGACAACCCTTTACCTACATAGTCATTGGAATCCCCTTCAACGGTCAATGTCATACCTTTAGGTACAAAGGCCCCAAAGCTTTGTCCAGCGGAGCCGACAAATTTGAATTGAACCGTATCTTCCGGTAATCCTGCAATTCCATATTTGCGCGTGATTTCACTACCCAAAATGGTTCCTACTGCACGGTTAACGTTGGTAATTGGAAGCACCGCTTCAACCGGTTGACCAGATTCAAGCGCAGGTTGCGCCAATGGCAACAACTGCTGCATATCCAGCGTCTCCTCCAATTGGTGGTTTTGATGCTGTGTACGGTAACGTGCAGAGCCTTCCGGCATTTCAGGCACATGCAGTAATACGGACAGATCTACACCTTTCTTCTTCCAGTGGTCTACAGCCTCTACTGTTTCAAGGCAATCTGTACGACCCACCATTTCCTGAATCGTACGGAAACCAAGATCAGCCATGATTTCACGAACGTCTTCAGCGACAAAACGCATGAAGTTAACGACATGAGCAGGATCTCCCGTGTAATTTTTACGCAATTCAGGGTTTTGTGTTGCTACACCTACCGGACATGTATCCATCTGGCAGACACGCATCATGATACAGCCGAGTGCAACGAGTGGTGCTGTAGAGAATCCATACTCCTCAGCTCCCAGCAAAGCAGCAATGGCCAAGTCACGACCATTCAGCATTTTGCCGTCAGTTTCCAGCACGACACGGTCACGCAGATTGTTCAGCATCAACGTTTGATGCGTTTCTGCAAGTCCCAGCTCCCAAGGCATACCCGCGTGGCGAATCGAACCTTGTGGAGAAGCACCTGTTCCACCGTCATAACCGCTTACTAGGATAATGTCGGCACGACCTTTAGCTACACCAGCAGCAATCGTTCCAACGCCGACTTCGGATACTAATTTAACGTTGATCTCTGCACGTGGATTGGCATTTTTCAAGTCGTAGATCAACTCAGCCAGATCCTCAATCGAATAGATATCATGATGCGGTGGCGGAGAGATCAGACCTACACCCGGTGTTGATCCACGAACCTCAGCAACCCAAGGGTATACCTTACGTCCAGGCAGCTGTCCACCTTCACCCGGTTTTGCTCCTTGTGCCATCTTGATCTGAATCTCGTCGGCATTGACCAAATAGTTGGATGTTACACCAAAACGTCCGGATGCCACCTGTTTGATCGCACTACGACGAGAATCACCGTTACTATCTTTAATGAAGCGAGCCGGATCTTCTCCGCCTTCACCTGTATTGGATTTACCACCAACACGGTTCATCGCAATAGCGAGATCTTCGTGTGCCTCTTTGCTGATTGAACCGAAGGACATTGCCCCTGTTTTGAAACGTCGCATAATGTCTTCGACGGATTCTACTTCTTCCAAAGGAATCGCAGGACCTACCGGTTTCAGTCTCAGCATGGAGCGAATGGTCAGCAACTGATCATTTTCGCCTTGCACGAGTTTGGAATACTTTTTATACAGTTTGTAATCGCCAGTACGTACTGCATGCTGCAGCGTATGGATCGTTTGCGGATTGAACAGATGCTCTTCTCCGTCGTTACGCCATTGGTATTCCCCGCCGGAATCCAGTACTTTGTCATTGCCATCTTTGTCCGTAAAGGCACGGTTGTGATGAGTCAATGCTTCGGCTGCCACTTCTTCCAGACCAATCCCGCCAATTCGCGAAGGCGTCCAGGTAAAGTAACGATCAACGAAGTCTGATTTCAGACCCACCGCTTCAAAGATTTGAGCTCCACGATAGGATTGAATCGTTGAGATTCCCATTTTGGACAATATTTTAATAACGCCCTTCGTAGCCGCTTTAATATAGTTCTTCACGGCTTTCTCATGTGAGATGCCACGCAGCAGGCCTTGCTGAATCATGTCATCCAGCGTTTCAAACGCCAGATAAGGGTTCACCGCACTTACACCGTAACCAAGCAACAAGGCATAGTGATGAATATCACGCGGCTCTGCCGATTCCAGCAAAATGCTAACTTTGGTTCTGGTTCCTTTACGAATCAGATGGTGATGCAAACCTGCTACAGCCAGCAATGCTGGAATAGCCGCATTCTCGGCGTCCACACCACGGTCAGACAGTATCAAAATGTTGTGACCTTTGTCAATGACACGGTCTGAAGCTTCGAAGAGCAGTTCCATCGCTTTGCGAAGTCCTTCTGCGCCCTCTTTTGCTGTAAAGAAGATCGGAATCGTCATGGAACGGAAGCCCGGACGACGAACGTGGCGAATCTTCGCAAAATCCTCATTAGAAAGTACCGGTGTATCCAAACGAATCTGACGACAGCTCTCCGGTTCAGGATTCAGCAGGTTACGCTCAGGTCCGATCGTTGTTGCCGTAGACGTTACAATCTCTTCACGAATCGCATCGATCGGTGGATTGGTAACTTGTGCAAACATCTGCTTAAAATAGTTGTACAGACGCTGCGGACGATCCGAAAGAACCGCAAGCGGCGCATCATAACCCATGGAGCCTGTAGCTTCCATACCTGTTGAAGCCATTGGCTCCAACACTTTGCGCAATTCTTCAAATGTATATCCATACGCCAGCTGAAGCTGGGTTACGTTATCATGTTTTGGATCAGGCAGTTCCGGTGCATCCGGCAGCTCATTCAGATCCATCAGATGCTCATCGAGCCAATCCTGATACGGATTCTCGGCCGCAATGAGAGCTTTCACTTCCTCATCCGCGATGATCCGTCCTTGTTGTGTATCGACAAGCAGCATACGTCCAGGACGCAGACGATCTTTATAGAGAATTTCTTCAGGAGCGATATCAAGTACCCCTACCTCGGAGGACAAAATAATACGATCGTCTTTCGTTACATAGTAACGTGCAGGACGCAGACCATTACGGTCAAGAGTTGCACCAATCTGCAAACCGTCCGTAAAGGCCATTGCTGCTGGTCCATCCCAAGGCTCCATCATCGTGCTGTGGTATTCATAGAATGCCTTTTTGGCAGGGTCCATTCCCTCATCTGTACTCCAAGGCTCAGGAACCATCATCATGGCCACGTGTGGCAATGAACGGCCACTCAAATACAGGAACTCCAGCGTGTTATCAAACATCGCTGTATCCGAACCATCCGGATTGATAACCGGTTTTACTTTCGAGATGTCGTTACCGAACAATTCGCTCTCAAACAGCGACTGCCGGGCATGCATCCAGTTCACGTTACCACGCATCGTATTGATCTCACCGTTGTGGATCATGAAGCGATACGGATGGGCGCGTTCCCAGCTCGGGAATGTATTCGTACTGAAACGGGAGTGAACAAGCGCAATCGCTGATTCTACGAGATCTTCCTGAAGATCCAGATAAAACTGTCCCACCTGTTCCGTTGTCAGCATGCCTTTGTAGACGATTTTGCGACAGGACAAGCTTGGCAGGTAGAATGAACCACCTTCTGCTTCATCCGCCGAATAACGAATAGCCAGCTCCGCACGTCTACGAATGACGTACAATTTCCGTTCAAATCCCAATTCATCCTTAACATCAGTCGATCTTCCAATGAACACCTGACGCACATAAGGCTTCGCTGCAAGCGCAGAACGTCCCAGCATCTCATCAAACGTAGGCACATCCCGGAAACCCAGGAACGTCTGGCCTTCTTCTTCGATGATCTTCTTAAGGCTCTCTTCATGCGCGCTCCGAATGACAGGGTCCTGTGAAAGGAACAGCATCCCTACGCCATAGAAGCCCTGTTCAGGTAATGCAAAACCAAGTCGGTCCGCTTCCTGCGCAAAATAGCGATGTGGAATCTGGATCAAGATACCGGCTCCGTCACCGGAATTCGGCTCACTGCCCTGTCCTCCGCGGTGTTCCATGTTACTCAGCATGGTCAGTGCCTGACTAACGATGTCGTGTGAAGGTACTCCTTTGATGTTGGCAACAAAACCCATTCCGCATGCGTCTTTTTCGAACTGTGGGTCGTACAGACCCTGTTTAGGAGGTAATCCGATGTGTCTCATGGAACGCAACCTTTCTATAGTAAAGTATTTCGGAAAGATCAAGAACATAGGCAACAAGCAACAATGAAACGGAAGGAGCGGGCATTTCAATATGAATAAACACCTGCTAGATGAACGAGGCGACAGCAATAAGGGCTGTCAATCTTATAATTGCTGCTATTGCGGCAGAGGCCATCCATGAGATGAGCTGGTCCGGATCACCCGGTAAACAGCTTGGTATAACAACACGCAACCGCTGGCACGGCCGCTGATATGGAGCGACGTTTTTTGATATAGTTCTATTATTTTAACACCGACCTAACATCAGCGCAATTTAAACTTTTTAATACCTCTGATAAGAAATGTTTTGCAGTACAGCTTTAGTGTGCTGATGCTAAATTTCATATCTTTTTCGAATAATTATACACATTTTATGTCAGAGTACAACTAATTTTAATTGCTGACAAAAGAAAATCATTCCATATGTGGCCTGCATTTAACCATAGTTGGGCCAATTTCTCATACCATGCTCCAGCGAATATCTTCATCCTTATGCATTTGTATACAAAAAGAGTCTGCAACCCATTTTCGGGTCACAGACTCTTTGCACTATTTGACTACTATATTGCATAATTTTGATACTTGAGTTCAAAGTTTATTTTCACTATTCTGTCCTATTCCGGTTCAATTCGGCTTATGCCGTCACCACTTGACCGGATTCAGCCACTTCAGCTTCTTTTTTGCGACGTTTGCCGCTCCAAAGGAAGAAAGCCAAGGTCAGCAGCACAGATACACCTGCATAGATTGACAGAATACCGACCTGATGCCACATCACATCGAAATTGCCACTGGATACAACTGCTTTGAAGCCCATGATGCTGTGCGTCATTGGCAGCCAAGGGCTAAATGACTGGAGCCATGACGGAATCAGCTCTACCGGGAAGGTTCCCGCACTTGCTGCAAGCTGGAAGACCAATAACAGGATGACAACATAACGACCTGGCAAGTCAAGCCAAGTTACGAGGGCCTGAACAATAAACATAAAGGTTAGTCCCGTAAAGATCGTGAACAGATAGAACAGCGGTACGCTGTGCGTTTCCAGTCCAAGACCGTACAGCATGAAGCTTGCCACGATTACGGATTGGATAATGCTCACAAAACCGAATACGAGTGTACGGCTGACAAAACGGTTCCAACCCGTTGCGCCCGGTACGGAAGTTTCCCGCATTTTCAAAACAATCGTTGAAATCAGTGATCCAACAAACAAACCGATGGACAGGAAGAACGGCGTCAACCCTGTACCGTAATTGCTCACGTTCTCTGTTGTGTTCTCGGACGTATTCACAGGTTCGGCGAACATATTCACCACATCGTCCGTTTTCTTGACTTCTGACGTTTTCTGAGCTGCATCGTTCAGCTTGGTAGCCAGTTCGCTTGAGCCGTCTTTCAGCTCAGTTAAACCATCTGCCAGCTTGCCTGCCCCATCACCGAGTTGTTTGGAGCCATCCGTTAGTGAACTCACGCCACCGCTCAGTTTACCTACACCCGTTTGCAGGGCTGTGGTTCCCGAGCCCAGCTGCTTGGCTCCATCTGCCAGCAATGTGCCGCCACTTGCAGCTTCACCCAACTTGCCGCTAAACTGCTTCAGACCATCGGAGAGCTTCGCTCCGCCTTGGCTAAGCTGTCCAGCGCCCGCCAGCAATTGCTGCTGACCATCCACCAACTGGTTCGCACCCGTCAGAAGCTGCTCTTGGCCTCCATGCAGCTCGGATGCACCTGATGCCAATTGCTGATTGCCCTGGTGCAATTGATCTGCACCCTGCGCAAGCTTCTGTTCGCTCTCATGCAATTGCTTACTGCCTTCAGCGACTGCTGCACTGGCTGCCAGCAGCTTCTGTACATCCTCACTGGCTGCCAGTTCAGGGTTGGATGCAGCTAGCTGCTTCAACCCGTCAGCAACGCCCTGAGCACCGTCAGCAACCTTGCTGCTGCCGTCTACTGCAGATTGCAGGCCAGTGGCCAATGTGCCGCTGCCTTGCACTGCGCTTTGCAGACCCTCGGACAGCTTCGCACTGCCCTGCTCAGACGATTGCAGACCTGCTTGGAGCTTGCCTGCTCCGTCTACGGAAGACTTCAGTCCAGTTTCCAGCTTGGCACTGCCGTCCTTCAGTTGGTCTGCTCCGCTCTGAAGCTGGCTTGTTGCGGCTGCTTGAAGCTGCTGCAAACCGGATACCAGATTCGATGTTCCACTTTCAAGTTTGGTTGCACCCGTGTGCAGTGCATTGACACCATCACTTAATGGAGACAAGCCATCCTGAAGTTCCAATGTACCGGATGCCAACTTCGCCAGATTATCCTTGAGCTTCACAGCTCCATCATCCAGCTTGCCTGCGCCCGTATTCAAGTCTCCTGCGCCATCGCCAGCTTCAGCCAATCCGTCCGATACTTCGGAAAACTTGTCGAGCAGGGTCTCCGCATAGGATTCCGTTACTTTGGCCGAAACCTTAGCTTTCAGATCCTTGATAGCCGTCTTGCCAATCTGCGCACCCACGAAGCTGTAATTACCATTCGGTTCGTAGATTAGATCAGCCGGCTCTGGCTTGTCATCAAGCAACGTCGTTGCCTGGGAAGAAAAGTTTTCCGGGATCGTAATTTGCATATAATACTTGTCGTTTTCCATGCCTTCTTTAGCTTGGCTGGCACTGACAAAATCCCATTTAAAATCTGCATTCTTCTTCAGCTCATCAACGAGGTCACTACCGACATGCAATGATTTGCCTTCCAGCTCTGCACCTTTATCAAGGTTAACAACCGCAACCGGCATTTCATCGACATGACCATATGGGTCCCAGTAGGCAGCCAAATAGATACCACTATATAGAATCGGTATAAACAAAATTGCAATAACGGGGATCAACACCTTCGGGTTTCTCACGGCCGATCCCACATCCTTGAAAAACACGGATAAAGATTTCATGTCATTTTCTCCCCTTGTTCTCTCTGCTTTCCAAGCAGAATAACCATAATGAAATTAATTTTGATGCGTTCCGGAAAATTTACCGAAACACGAAGTGACCACTTTCCTCAAACGGTCACTTTAGAGCAAAAAAACAAACCTGTCTCTCGACAAGCCTCACTGCCTGTAATCGTATGACTAACCCATATTATAGTAAGAATAAATTCGGGTTACGTTGCTGCAGCAATTCCTTCCATTAAGAAAAGGCGAAAGTAATTCTTGATTTCCTCTTTGCTCAGCGGTTCGTGTTGCTTGCTCCAATCTGAGGTGAGGGCAATGTACAAACGAATCATCATAAAAGCTACTACCTGTGGATCACACTCACGAATCTCTCCGTTGTCTCTTGCCTTCTCAAGCTCCCGAGCCAGAAAATCGGAGATGACTTTCTCCACTTTCTCCAAACCTTCCTTGGCCTGAAGAGTTCCAAAATCCTTAAGCTCCTGGGACAATTTAACCAGCAAATCGTGATCACGACGAAACTCCAGCAATGAATCTAGTACACGAAACAGATTATCAAAAAAAGCACTTTCCTGATGAACTTCACGATGAGCAATGTTTTTCATTTCCTGGATTACTTCCACCAAAATCTGATCAAACAATTGTTCCTTATTCGTAAAGAACGTGTAGATCGTTCCCTTGCCAACATTCGCAATCTTCGCTACCTGATCCATCGTGGTTGCCTTGTATCCAAACATGGCAAAAGACTGCGCAGCTGCATGAATGACCTGCTGTCTCCTGTCAATCGGAGCCATCATATCCCTCCTCGTTTTCGTTGATCGTCCTCTTTAAATGACCAAAAATACAATTCGGTCATTCGGTCAAAATTAAGATTACCACTCTCATCATCAGATTGCAACCCTAACATTAAAAAATTGTGTTAATTTTTTTTAACCGAAATGCAGTGGAAACTGCTTCTATCGTCGTCTATAGTGTATGATGACTTCAATAACACGGATAAAGACGAAGTTTTGATGTATCAGAACATTAACTATAGTGTAAATATGTAACGAATGAACATGATTTTCCGCTTCGCTGTATATTCTTGTAGTAATGCAACGTGCGGTATAACTGTGAATGTTAAATTTAAATTGATGAATAAAGGTGAACTCATGCGAAAACCAAGAGTGCTCTTGTTATCCGAAGGTTTCGGCACCGGTCACACCCAGGCCGCCCATGCGCTCGCAAGCGGCATTAAGAAAGTCAGTCCACATGTGCATAGTCGGGTCATTGAGCTCGGCAAATTTTTAAATCCAACCATGGCTCCGCTTATTCTGTCCGCATACCGCAAGACACTAACCGTTCAGCCCAAGCTGGTCAGTCTGCTGTATCGGACACAATATAACAAATCACTAAACGGATTTACGAAACTGGCCTTGCACCGGATTTTCTATACACAGACGGCTCAAGTCGTATCCCAATTGAAACCCGATGCCGTAATCTGTACCCATCCATTTCCGAATGCGGTCATCTCACGGCTGAAACGTCAGGGACTTAATATTCCACTATATACGCTGGTCACAGACTACGACGTACATGCAACGTGGATTAATCCCGAGGTCAACAAATATTTGGTATCCACACCTCAGGTAAAGGCTCTGCTTGAGATCAGGGGTGTTGAACCCTCTCGCATCCAAATCACCGGTATTCCTGTTCATCCTGACTTCTGGGAAGCAGGAGACAAGGTAAGCCTCCGACAGGAAATGGGGCTTCAGAACATGCCCACTGCTCTGCTAATGGGTGGCGGGTGGGGTCTTTCCTTTGATGAAGAGCATATGAAGGCCCTCACATCATGGGCGGATCGTGTACAGCTGCTGTTCTGTCTGGGAAGCAATGAGAAAATGATTGCCAAGCTGAAGGAAATGTCCTGCTTCCAACATCCCAATATACGCATTCTTGGGTATACCCGTGAGGTCAGCAAACTAATGGACGTATCCGATGTGCTCATTACGAAACCAGGTGGTATGACTTGTACAGAAGCATTGGCTAAAGGCCTGCCGATGTTATTCGTACCTCCATTGCCGGGACAGGAAGAAGAGAACTGTGAATATTTTGTACAAGCCGGATACGGCCAAGTCATTCACTCTGCTGACGTTATCGCCAATCGCTTCAGACATTTGTGTGAGCAGATCTATGCACCACGTGAAGCTGAAAGCCAGCTGAAATCAGTCCACAAACCAGGGAGCAGAAACACCTACGATCCAACGTGTTGTGCCCAGGCTGTCCATGATTTATTGTTCCCGGCTACAGCGGAAGTCACATCCGTACCTAAGGAACGCCTCACAGCCGGATTTGGGGCAACTTCGCTGTCAGGTACCCGAATCCCATTCTAGCAGCTCTATGACCCCTTATAGTCGTTCTACGAGGATGTTTTATCTCTTAAGGACATGCATAAAGAAGGTTCCCCTCCAATGATCCGGAAGGGAACCTTCTTTTATTTCATTCATATATACGTATGATTTGCTGCACAAAAGGGTAATTTAAATAACAAACTCTCATCACCAATGAAATTAAAAACGACGAAATAAAACTGCATTACAGGGCTTTTCAAGGTCTATGTAGCAAATACATAGTTAACTACCCTGCCTGTTTGCAGAATTTACAGGTCAATTACTTGTAAAAAGTATGATGCCCGATCGTTTTTACTTTTTTCTGGGAGCGAGCCACTGTCAGATCATCCGCAAGCGTCAATGACAAGAAATAATACGTATCATCGGCGACTTCCTTTTTCCCATTCAACGCTGCATTAACTGCCTTGATACTGTCCTCATTAGGAGTAACACGTTTCAAGCGCCCGTTCGCAACAGGACTGAATTGAGATTTCTGGTAGATTACTTTGTAAATGGTATCAGGAAAATTGGCTGACCGCAGCCGGTTTAAGACAACATTGGCAACTGCCACTTTGCCTTCGTACGGTTCACCTTCCGCCTCTGCCATGACGATTTTTTGCAGCAGAAGCAGCTCTTTATCGGACACACTGTATGACCAGGTTGCAAGTTTCGAGTCTTCCTGGTTCAGGAGTTTGGTCCGTGTAAAGTAAAGTTTTTGGGGGGGAGTCGTAATTGCAGCTAACGCTTTGGCATGCTCAATCTTGGCCAATTTCAGAGCAGCTTCTTTCTTCGCTTTGGCCGCAGCTGCAGCTCGGGCCGCATGTTTAGCCTTGGCTTCTTTCTGTTCCTGCTCTTCTTGGGCAGCCGTCAGCCAGTTCTTGGCCGGGAG
Organism: Paenibacillus sp. OK060; assembly: GCF_900101205.1. NCBI lineage: Bacteria > Bacillati > Bacillota > Bacilli > Caryophanales > Paenibacillaceae > Paenibacillus > Paenibacillus sp. OK060. The sequence continues at coordinate 449,306 of NZ_FNFR01000004.1, read as the reverse complement.
CGAATTGGTCCAGTTATCAGTCTGAATAGACGCATCAGTAGATAGACTTGTCCCGTCTTCCATCATTCGCCTGTCTCCGCTAAAAGAATTTTCGCTATTTTCTGCAGATGCCGCAAGTTCGGTCATCTGTTTGCTATCACTTGCCTCATTCCACTTACCAGTCGCCTGAACGACGTTAGCCCCCACTATACATACAAGCAGCACAGATAACATCGGTGCCACCCAACGATTCTTGCTTATAATATCCATTCGAAGATTCCTCCTGTCGAAACAATTCCCTAATCTAAGTAACCACAAAAAAAGAATTTGAATAACGATGGCTAATATTACATAGGGAATAACGTAATGTCAATGTGATTTTATGTCATATCAATGAGTTTCAGGAAAAAGAAAACGTATCCACAACCCCATACATCGGCGCCTGACCTGGCTGTGTCACATAAAGCACAAAATCTTGCACCATCCAAGAATTAACACTTAAAAATTGCCCTGGAAGCACTTTAAATATCCCTTTATCTTCATTTCCTGGGTCCTGACCCAGAAATTTACGCGCAATCGTAATATGAGGAGAATAAGGTCTTAATTCGGCCTCGAATCCAAGGGAGGAAGTTGCGTCGACGATCCGTTTTTGCAGAAGATGAAGTTGATCCGTTTCTCCTTCAACACCTTTCCACAGCACCTTTGGCGCCTCTTCCAAACCGAACGTTCCCCAACCGGATAATTGCAGTTCAAAAGGCTGGAACCCGGCCGTTACCGAACGCAGCGCTTTCCGAAGTTGTCCAATGTCACTAACAAGGATATCTCCCAGAAATTGCAATGTAATATGATAATCCCGGTAGTCCGTCCATTTGCGAAAATCTAGCTTTCCTTGCACCTGTTCCGCAGACATCCGAAGTGAATTCTGAATATGTGCAGGCACCCGGAGTGCAATAAATAATCGTTCCCGTCGGGATGGAAGATCCGTATGTGAATGTAAATAGTTATTCATGGTATACACCTCATCTAAAGTTCGTTTTATTATTTCACAGTCGTCTCTATGGTTTCAAGCTGGTTAAGTATAGAGTGACACAATTTTTGGGATTTGCACAAGAGGCTGTATTCCTGCCTTTTACGCACATCACCTTCTTTTCTGCTACACTAATACCACAACTTATTTCAATTCAGGAGGCCACTAACTATGGGTAAAATTGTATGTTTTCCATCCCTGTCGACAAAGCAGCAACAACGTATTCTGGATGCAGCACCAGGTTATACACTTACGGTTGGCAAAGCCAAAGAGATTGACACATCGGAGTTAAAAGAAGCCGAAATTATCTTAGGCTGGTCTCCTCTGGTAACTGAACATGCACTTGAAGAAAATAGCCCATTGAAATGGGTTCAGGTCTGGTCCGCAGGTGTGGACAACCTTCCTTTCTCAGATTTGGAACAAAAAAGTATATTGGTAACCAGTGCTAATGGCGTACACGCCATTCCCATTACCGAAATTATTCTGGGCATGATGTTGTCCCACAGCCGCTGGCTCAGACAAGCAATGCTGCACCAGCAGCAGGCGGAGTGGAAATCCCCAGGCAAACCACTTCCTGAACTGCATGGCAAAACAGCGGTTATCGTCGGCGTGGGGGAGATTGGATCAGAAACTGCGCGCATTCTCAAAGCACTGGGCATGAACGTCATTGGGGTTCGGCGCTCCGGAAAAGACGTTCCAAATGTAGACCAAATGTACAATATGTCCAGCTTACACGAAGCACTAGGGCAAGGCGATTACGTTATCAATATTTTGCCACTCACAGATGAAACCCATCATATCTATAATCAGACTGCATTTGAGCATTTCAAATCCGGTTCCTGTTTCGTCAACGTGGGACGTGGCCCAAGCGTGAATACGGAAGCTCTGCTGGGTGCACTGGACAGTGGACAGGTTGCCTTTGCTGCACTTGACGTATTCGAGGAGGAGCCGCTCCCTGCCGACCATCCACTATGGGGTAAGGATAACGTCTTGATTACGCCGCACATTGCAGGCAGTACAGAGCAATACACCGAGCGGGCACTTGATATTTTTGTTCAAAATTTGGAAGCATATATCGCCGGAAAAACCCTCCCGCTCAATCTGGTGAATTATAGTCATAAATACTAAAAATGCTAGATGTTCCTATGTGAAATTGTACAAATTCATGTAAGGTAGTTTCCCTACGAAAATCAAAAACCTCCGTACCGGAAAATGGATTTTTTCCGGTACGGAGGTTTTTTTCAGTTATTTTCAGCGCAGTCGTTCTAAGTGCATAGCCAAATGTGACGTATAAACGTACCTTTGCTCACCGTTCGATACTGGTCGATGTTCCATCCGGCATCCAGAATGTGCCCCTCCACCCATTCGGTGGAAACGATCACTGCCCGTCCTGCAAGTCTCTTCAAACTGGTCAACATGGCAAGTTGTTCCTCATCCGGAAGAACAGAACAGAGATTATATGGCATGTCCAGAATAACTGCATCGTAGAAACCTTCCAGATCATTCATATCCCCGAGGGTAATTCTGGCTGAATCATACCCATAATGAGGAAGATTAATGCGAGCACCCTGTACTGCCAAAGGGTTCAAATCATTTCCTTTGGCCTCAATTCCCATCGACAATGCCTCAATTACAACGGTTCCCATTCCGCAGCATGGATCGAGCAACTGATGCCCCTCCACTTGCGGAATAGCAATATTGACTAACGCTCTGGCTAACGTAACACCAAGGCCTGTGGAGTAATTTTGCGGCTTCTGATGATGGGTTTGCCACGAGCGATCGGCTTCTGTCCATTGACCGAAGAGCCATTTTCCATTCAATAGCATTAGTCCAAAAGTCACGTCAGGCTGTTTCATCATAGCTTTGCCTTGAATGCACATGCCCAGCTCTTTTTCCAGCAGACGGGAATGCGCATAATCCGGCATGTCATCGCCCTCTTTCAAGCAGACAACCTTGAACGTTTCACCAGATGACAGGTCGATTTGTGAAGCGACAGGTTTCAGACCTGCCACTGTATCCGCTTCGGCCGTCACATCCAGTCTGCCCCGGACAAACGGACTTCTACCTGGTGGAATGCAAATATTGGAGCAAACATAGGCGTGATCTCCTGAACCAATATCTGTCCCAGGAACGAGCATCGTTTCCAATTCCAATTCACATAGGGCAAGTTCATTCTCATGGCAAGCGAAGGTATATACGTAACTTCCGACAACTGAATCTTTGCTGTTCGTAGAGCTCAATATGGTAGCCGTCCTTCATGTTTCTTCTATTATAAGAAGAGGTTTTATATTTTTAATTTTTCAATGGAAGAAAGCAGATCCTCGGACAGATCTTTTAGGGATTGAATATTGCCGCTAATCGTTTCCATTGAACTCACCTGTTCTTCGGCTGACGCTGACACTTCCTCAACACTTGCCGCGGATTCCTCTGACACTGCCGAGATTTGTTGACTGAAATCATTCATGCGTCCGCTCGCTTCCTGCATACCTTCCAGACCATCCGTCATTGTACCAATGACTTGAACCATACCCTCTACCGACTCATTAATGGTACGGAACAGATTGCCGGAATTACGTACTTGCTGCTGCCCTCGTTCTGTTTCCAGTACACCTGTTCGCAATTCCTCAACAACACCCTGAGAATCCTTCTGGATATCCTCGGTGATGACGGTAATCTCTTCTACAGAAGTCCGAACGGCTTCGGACAACTTCCGCACTTCTGCTGCAACAACTGCAAATCCGCGTCCACTCTCTCCTGCACGGGCAGCTTCAATGGAAGCATTCAATGCGAGCAGGTTGGTCTGGCGCGCAATGTCATGAATAACTTGAACCAACTGCGATATATCTTCGTTTTTGCGGTCCAGCTGTTCCATCTTGTTCATGGAAGAGGAAACTGCGCCAGCAATCTGTAGCATTTGGTTCACGGATTGCTCCATGGACTCGCGACCTGTCTGTCCTTGTTTCAGAATCAGTTCTGACATCAGACGAAGCTGATTCCCCTGTTCCGAATGTTGCTGAATATTTGCGTTCAGCCCCTCGACGGTACGGGCGGATTCAACAGCCGTTTCCGCCTGACTCTCCGCCGCTTTTGCCGACTCTTCCATCGTTATGGCAATTTGGCGACTGCCGATCTTAACCTCTTCAGAGGAAATGGCCAGTTCGCTGCTTTGACGATTGACGGCCTCAGCGATTCGTCTGACATTCAATACCATCGAGGTCAGATTACCTTTCATGTCATTCACGGCTTTGGCAAGTACACCAACTTCGTCTTCATGTTTGGTATGTATGTCCTGGACATTCAATTGACCTTCCGCAATCAGTTTCACGGCACTGATCACCCGAAGCAGCGGTTTAACGACTTGTGAACGGATAATAGGGATCGCAATTGCTGTAATGATAATCATCACGAGAACACCAATGACGATAATGATTCGGCCATCCTGGACGGATCTGATCGTCTGAGCCGCAGAGAGATCGGACTGCTCCTGATTGTAATCTACCAGATAGTCCAGATGGACTTGCATGGCATCGAAGGAGGCCGCCCCTTTTTCAGATACTTCCTTAGCCAGTTGTTCCTGACCTTCATCACTCAGCTTGATGGATTGCGTGTTGATTTTGAGGTAAGCTTCCCACTTGGTCTTTAATGCTTCCCAATGTTCTTTTTCTTCAGCCGTCTTTTGCTGTTGATCATATATTTTAATAGCCTGAGCCGTTTCGCGAATGTATTTGGTGCGCTCTTCAGCAAGGTCCGCTTTGGCCCCTGCCTGTGCATCAAAGTGACGATAGCTCAATGACAGAATATGTTCTGTTGTATAATTCAATCGGTTAATCTGCTGGATGGAGGGCATCCAGTTATTGGTGATCATATTCGTGTTTTTTTCCATCGAGTTCATTTGTGTAACAATCGTGACACTAAGAAGAATTAAACAGAGGATTAATAGATAGAACGCAATGCTGATACGCAGACCGATACTCTTGATCCTGAATCTGCTGAACATGTGATTTCCCCCTTGTGCCCATCTTCGGCCACTTCCGTATTTTAGGTTCTTTTGTCGTTGTTTTACCCTTCTTTTGGCATCTTGCAAAACACTCTTTTCTATATTATATCTATAGGAAAAGAGACGTAAAGTATTATAACATTCTTTTGTTTTAGTCATGCTTTATTTTGTAAAATCTTGTGATTATTTCACATCATCTGTTGAACGGAATCGAAGGATGTAAAATTAAGACTAAAATGAAGCAAAAAAGAGCTGCAGCATACGGCAAATATCCGATCTGCAGCTCTTACGATTTGACTCCATGCAGATGGCGGGTATGAAACCAGCCATTCTTTGTATCATAACGACTAACAGTCGCCCTCTTATGCGTTCGCCAGTAGCTTGTAAGAGGCCAACCTTCGCTCGTAATCCGGTCCAGTTGTCACCACAAGCAGCCGATCCGTATTTAGCCTTTGGCACACCTGCTGCAACTGATTCCAGACCTGTTCAGGTGTACCGGCGTAATGTCGATGTACTTCATTCTCATTGGCATCGGTATCGGCGTTGGCGCTGGTACTTGTGTTGATGTTGTCAGATTGCGTTGGAATCTCTTTCCCAACAGCTCTGCGTTTCTCCGCCATTTCGCGGCTACAGGACAACGCTTCTTCCTGCGTCTCCGCACACAGCACACTTACAGCAACCATAACCTCCGGCTCTTTCCTATTGGCGCTGGGGATAAAGCCCTCCCGATAACGCCGCACAGCCTCCGTACCATCCGCATCACTCATGAATTGTCCGAATACATACCCCATACCGAAGCGAGCGGCAAACTCAGCACTCTTCACGTTGGTACCCAACATCCATAAGGATAATGGAAGCTCCGGAATCGGACGGGCCGTCACCGGATGTTCCTCATAAGTGTAACGATCTTCCAGCAGTTCGGTCAGTGCAGCGAGCGACTCAGGCAACTTGGACACATGTTGCAAGTAATTGCCACTCAAGGCCATCGTTGCATGGGGACCTCCCCCAGGAGCACGTCCCAAGCCTAACTCAATGCGCCCCGGGTATAGCGCCGCCAATAGTCGAAACGACTCCGCTACCTTAAGCGGGCTATAGTGAGGTAACAGTACGGCACCGGAGCCAAGCTGGATCGTGTTCGTTCGCGCGCCAATATGGGCAAGCAGCACTTCCGGTGATGCTGATGCAAGTTCGTCCATGTCATGGTGCTCCGATGTCCAGTACCTTGAATAGCCCCATGCTTCAGCATGCTGCGCAAGTCTAACGGATTGTTGCAGCGCCTGTTCTGCTGTGGCGCCGTTCAACCTTGGAACAAGGTCAAGTACGCCCAGATTGTATTTTCCACTGATGTTCGCACCCAAGCGTCTCATCTCCCTTCGTCTCGCTTATCTCTAATCCAGATCGTAGATGGAACCGACCTTGAGACCATAAAGTTCATTGTAGATTTTCTCGGCAAAAGCATCCGTCATCCCGGCAATATAATCAATCACCATATGCTCCCAAGTCCAGATCGGATTCGCCTTCGCCTGATCCTTCTCATAGCGTTGCAGCCAATCGGATGGAATAATGGATTTAGACGTTTCCGGGTCAAGGAAAGCATCCCACAGACGCTTGATCATCCATTCACTGCGCTTTTGCAACCTCTGCACACGAAGGTCACGAATCATGGTCACCCAGGCAAAGCTCTTAAGCACACTCACCGTGCGCAGCATATCGAGATCCTCGGCTCCTTCACGGACAAACGTCACCTTTTTCCAGTCTCCGTTATCAATAACCCCCAGGCTAGCAACAAAAAGGCTGACCCAGTAGGCCTTGACCTCACGGCGGGTACGTGAGTAATCATGCTCGCAGAAAGGCATCTTTTCATTCCAGATGCGCAGGAACGAAGCGAGGACTTCTTCGACTTTTTTCCCAATCGCTTCCCTTGTCCATCCGTTCCAGAACAGATCCTCCAGTGTGGTAATCTTATCCACAATCAATCGATTGATATGTGGATCTTGCAGGAAATGCTCGTGTACTTCGATTTTACCTGCCTTAATGCCATCTTCCAGATCATGTGCGGAATACGCAATATCGTCGCAGAGGTCCATCAGCTGCGCTTCAAGTGTCTTTTTGCCAGCAGGAATGTTCCAACGATCGCGAATTTCGCGGATATACTGCCATTCATGATGATACATGCCTTTCTTGCTCTCCGTACCAGGATACGGGTACTTATTGATGCCCAGCAGCACCGCATCCGACAGGTTTAACCCATCGATATCTTCCCGTTTTTCCAAATACATAATGAGACGGAAGTTATGCGCATTACCTTCAAAGTGCTCATACTTCCGCTTGAGCTCTGCACGAATTTCCGATTCCGGTTGAGGTGATTTGGCCCCGCGATTTTTCTTCATGATTTTCTTGACCTCTGTGTTGATGAGATCATCGAGGATGCCATCCAGCACTTCTTCCCCTTTATGCCCAAAAGGCGGGTGACCGAAGTCATGCGCAATCGCGGCACACTCCACCACTTCCGAATCAATAATCAGTCCGGGGCTGTCCGCCTGGTTCAACTCCACCTCCGGGTAGCGACGCAGCAAGCTTCTTGCTGCTTCTCGCGCAATCTGCGCCACCTCCAGGGAGTGGGTCAATCGTGTGCGATAATAATCGCCCGTTCCTGCGCCAAACACCTGCGATTTGCCTTGCAGCCGACGAAAAGTCGGTGAATGTATCAGTCTGGAATAGTCGCGCTCATAGGCTGCACGAGCCCCGTCCAGTTTCGTTAGTTCAGGGTATTGTCTATGTTCTCTCAGATCGTTCCATTGCATGTTGATCACTCCTAGCCGACTGTCTCTATTTTGAGTGATTATACACATATTCTGCAGTTTCGAAAAGCAAAACCTGTCTGCGATTGTCATCTCTTCTCACATCAACTTGTGATGCACAGTCGTCTTCTCTTATTATACCCTGCCAGACTATCATCCGTGCACCTAAATGATAATGATATAAAATGAAATCACAATTTACTCAAATTTTCTCAGCTCTAAAAATCGCTAAAATCGAAAGGGCAAACGATTTGGAAATAGCTGCATGCCTGAGGGCTTTCACGATGTGAAGCGTAGAAAAAAGTTTAGAAAAACGAGGTTGTTTGGACAAGGAATGTTGTTGTAACATAGGTTTATACACCTTTCTTTTCATGGTTGCTCAATACTTCCATGAATCAAAGAAGCGAGGTGTTTTTTTGTCAATAGAAGTAACTGTATTGAATTCTTACTTACGCCTTTAAGGGTTTAAGTTAACATTCTAGGTGCGAAAGTTGAATTAATAAGTACAACGTATTCCATTGATTAAATTCTCTAAAAAAAAGTTCGGTAAAGTATCCCTCAAAGAATGAGAAATCTACTTTACCGAACATTTAATTCTAAGTCCCTACATATTCACATTACTTTTGATGATTGAAATTTTGCGGGATTCAAATTATGAAGAATAGTTGATTTTTTTTCTCTAGCTAGCTGATTGTAACTTATCCCCAAAAATAACCATGTAGTCAAGTAGGAAAATTCCGGGACGGATATCATTAAGGAGACATAAATTATTAGCAAAGAAATTTTAAGACCATCATTAAAATAGTTTCTCTTTAATTTGAACATTGGATATAAGAAAAATATACTAAAGAAAATAAATCCAAATATACCGCTATTAACCAATAATGTTGAGAAAAAATCGGTTGAGCGAACATATCCAAATCCAAGCCCGAACAACTTATTGAAAAATGGCATATGAGAAAAATATTCTAGATGTGTGAACATAGAAGAGGATCTTTGATTTCCAGAGTGGGAATCAATCTTATTAAATAGTAAGAATTCAAGAACAGATGCAACCCTTTTATAATTTAGGATAACTAAAATTGTGGAAAAATATATTAGTATTTGACAATACCTATCTTTTAAATGATAACGCAAAACTCTATAGATGAAATAAATCAGTATTCCTAAAAATGCGGTTGATGAGGTAGATAAAATTAATGCTATTAGCATGGGGATATGGAATAAAGGTTTGCGTAAATGTATTGCGAATACCCAGAGAGGTAATACAGTTAGCGCGAAAGCGCTTGGCTCTCCTGTTAGACTCTTCATTCTGAGTGTGTTTATTCCAAAAGCATCAGTTCTCTGACTCATGCTCCCCAATCTAGGATCACCGTTAATATCTAAAGCAAATACTCTGTTACTTAAAAAGTCTCCAGTTGTTCCAAATACTAAATAATAAATCCATTCGTAAAACCCATAAATAAGAAATATAGAAGTACCTATGAATATGTACTTATTCCACTCTTTCTTGTAAAAATACTTAGTGTAAAAGCAAATTATTGAAGCAGCAATAAGATATATGGATTGAGTAAATAGGCTAGTTCTTAAAAATACATGCCCATTTTCGTTAACTAATATAACATTGTGCACAAAGTTGTAGTCATATCCTTCATTCATTTTGAATAAGACAGTTAATTGTGCTAAACCGTTAAATAGCGTTAACACGTAAACGAAAATAATTATATCTCTATAAAAATAATTTGTTACCTGTTTAACTTCCATATTGTTTTTGAATTTTAGACTAATAGCAAATAAAAGCACAAAAACAACTGATAACAAGGATAAAAGTAACCCCGGCGTGGTTCCTGGATTTGAAGGCATTAAAACCCAAGAATTTATAGGTAAAACAACGGCCCAAATTTTAAAATAATTATCAAAAGGTTTAGGTGCGAATAATGCTTTAATATACTTTCACCTCTCAACATCGCTTTTGATACAAATTGTATCACGGCCAACAGTTTGTATCAATGCCAAAGTAATTTTTCAGTAAAAAATAGTTCCATTCATTTTTTTGAAAATTACATCTGGAGGAACCATTATTTATAACAAATGACTTATCTACATAGCTTCATTTTGTTATTATCACGAATTGTAAAATGAGGTACGACAGTTCCACTATGAAAGTTCATATTCAGACAATTCAAATACATGAAATATTATTGCTTAATGTGCATCGGCGGCCGTTCCGGTTACGGATCGTTCTTCCGATCATTTTTTGTCTCCAGAATCAATTCCATCCCTTCATTACTTCCGCTGTTTCTTATTAACAAATCTTGATGTCATTTATTACTTCAATGATTCTCTGTCTCTCACGTCCCTCCCCTGAGGTAAGATACAATAAAAAAAACCGACAGGAAGGAAATACCCTGTCGGAGTGCAGATGGTGGTTGCAAGGGTTAGGCCGTTGCAGGTTACAGAAGAACTCTACCGTACCTTAAACCCTTACGTTACGTAAAATGTTGTAATCCTGCTTTCTTATTACACCGGTTGTATTACTGCAGTATTGCGGATTTTAGACCATAACCTTGCAGATATCGTTGGTGAACTCTACCGGGTCTTGAATTGGTAGTCCTTCGATCAGCAATGCTTGATGATACAGCAAGCTTGTGTAAAGGCTTAGTTTTTCTTTATCCTGTGCGAATGCGTCTTTGAGGGATTTGAAGACATCGTGATTTACGTTGATCTCCAGCACTTTATCTGCCTGTACATTTTCACTGTTCGGCATGGCTTTCAGGATTTTCTCCATCTCAATCGTCAGCTCACCTTCAGTGGACAAACATACTGGGTGGCTTCTCAGGCGTTTGGAAGCTTTAACAGCTTTTACTTTGCCGCCAAGCTGCGCTTGCATCGCTTCGAACAACTCTTTGTTGTCGTTGTCCTGTGCGTCCGTCTCTTCTTTGTCTGCACTGTCCTCGATGCCCAGGTCACCGCTGGAGATGGATTTGAATTCTTTCTCTTTATAATTCGTGATCATCTTGATTGCAAACTCATCAATGTCGTCGGTGAAGTACAATACTTCATAACCTTTGTCGAGTACACCCTCGATCTGTGGCAGCTTCTCAATCCGTTCAATGGATTCACCGGATGCGTAGTAGATGTACTTCTGATCTTCCGGCATTCTGGAAACGTACTCGTCCAGACTAACCAATTTCTTCTCTTTGGAAGAAGAGAACAAAAGCAGATCCTGCAGGGTATCCTTGTTCACGCCATAGTCGCTGTATACGCCATACTTCAGCTGACGGCCAAACGCTTGATAGAATTTCTCGTAATTCTCACGCTCGTCCTTGAGCAAGCTTTGCAGTTGGCTCTTGATCTTGTTCTTGATGTTCTTCGCAATCAGGCTGAGTTGACGGTCATGTTGCAGCATTTCACGGGAGATGTTCAGAGACAGATCCTCGGAATCGACCATACCTTTTACAAACCCGAAGTAATCTGGCAGCAAATCACCGCATTTATCCATGATCAATACACCATTAGAGTACAGTTCAAGCCCTTTTTCATACTCTTTTGTATAATAATCAAACGGTGTGTTCTCCGGAATAAACAGGATCGCATTATATACCACTGCGCCATCAGCGCTGATGTGCAAGTGTTTGAGCGGTTTATCAAAACCGTAGCGTTTTTCCATATAGAAGTTGTTGTAGTCTTCTTCGGTCAGTTCGCTTTTATTTTTACGCCAGATCGGCACCATGCTGTTCACGGTTTGCTCTTCTTTGTACTCTTCGAACTCGTTCTCCGTACCCTCTTTTGCACGCTGACCTGTCACATCCATCTTGATTGGGTAACGAATGAAGTCGGAGTATTTCTTGATGATGGATCTCAGGCGGTACTCTTCCAAAAATTCGTCATACGAATCTTCTTCGGTATTTTGTTTGATTGTCAGGACAATTTCCGTACCCACGGAATCTTTCTCGGCTGGAGAGATCGTGTATCCGTCCGCACCTTCGGATTCCCATTTCCATGCTTCGTCGCTGCCCAGCGTTTTACTCGTTACCGTCAGCTTGTCCGCCACCATAAATGCGGAGTAGAAACCAACCCCGAATTGTCCGATGATGTTGTGGCCGTCTTTGGCTTCATTCTCTTTCTTGAACGCCAGCGAGCCGCTCTTCGCGATAACGCCCAGATTGTTCTCCAACTCTTCCTGCGTCATCCCGATTCCTGTATCGGTCAGTGTGAGCGTACGGTTCTCTTTGTCGATAGTGAGCTTGATATAGTAGTCCTCTTTGTTGAAGACGAGTGTGTCGTCCGTCAGTGCTTTGTAATATATTTTGTCAATTGCGTCACTGGAGTTGGAGATCAGTTCTCTCAAAAAGATTTCTCTTTGGGTGTAAATGGAGTTGATCATCATATCCAGCAAGCGTTTGGATTCAGCCTGGAATTCTTTTTTAGCCATGAATGTGTGTCTCCTTTCAAATTGGGGATAGAATGAATTGGTTGAATATAGAAAGTAAACCTTTGAATACTCCCATGCAGAATATTACGTTACTAGAAAAGCCTTCAATCGTTTTGATACCTAGATTTTTTTGATTCACTCAATCGTTCATTTAAAATAAGTGCATGATTTTCTGCGGTCTAGCCGTTCCGGTTACGAATCGTTTTTCGGATCGCTGTTATCCCCGAATTTCTTTGATTCCCTTTTTGAAAAGGGAGAAATTCAGTGATAAAGGCGAACGCTTCGCTTCCTCCAAATCGATTTCGTCCCCTCCACTACTTTTGCATCTGATCAGGAACTGATTTTAAACATTGAGATTTTCTCAATTGAAAATCTATTGATCAATCTTTCGCGTGCCAGGCCTTTTCTAGCTCATTCCATTCTCATATCCTATTTAAAGTTAACTTAATCCATATTCAAAACACAATCATTCCATATGTAGTCGTGTATTAAAAACATCATTTGTTAGCACTCTGATGATCGGAGTGCTAAACCCTTCCTTTTATATAACATATGGCAAAATTGGGTGTCAATACGAAGGCGGTTATTTTAACAAAATCATCGAATAACACTTCATGTTCTGCACACCTCTAACCATTTTAGCGCAATACATCATGCAACACAAAAGCCGCCTCGAACCAAAGTTCGAACCGGCTTGGATACAAATTGTAATGAGTACGGGCAGCATTGGCAAGAAATCGCAGAATAAGGCTTTCTAGGTTCTTTAGAATTGCAACAGAATTGTAGACTTAGTTAGAGATTCAACTAGAGTTGAAACTAGAAGAGCAACCAGAGATGCAAACCTCTACTTTTTGGCCATCCTTGGATCAAGGGTGTCGCGCAAGCCGTCCCCGAGCAAGTTGAAACCGAGCACGGTGAACATGATGGAAAGTCCGGGGAAAATCAGCGTCCACGGTGCTTTTTGCAGAAACTGGCGGGAATCCGAAAGCATTTTGCCCCATTCCGGGTCAGGTGGTTGGGCCCCCATGCCGAGGAACCCAAGTGCAGCCGCTTCAATAATTGCTGTCCCAATCCCCAGTGTGCCTTGTACGATGAGCGGGGTGAGGCTATTGGGCAAGATGTGCCGGAACAGAATTCGCATATTGCTAGCCCCGAGCGTACGCGCAGACGTAATGAATTCCTCCTGCCTCAAGCTAAGTACCCTTGAACGCACTAATCGTCCGTAGGTCGGGATGTTCACGATCGCTATCGCGAGCAGTGCATTTTGCAAAGACGGACCGAGAATCGCCACAATGGCAATTGCCAACAGGATAGCGGGGAAAGCAAGCAAGATATCGAACAAACGCGAGATGAGCATGTCTGCCCATTTTCCATAATATCCAGCAATCAGACCGAGCAATGCGCCCGCAATAATAGAGCCAATAACAGAAAAGAAACCAACCCACAATGAAATGCGCGCTCCATGCAGCACTCTGGAAAATACGTCACGTCCGAGATCATCGGTACCAAACCAATGCTCTGCCGAAGGGGCTTGCAGACGATCTGCGAGCACCTGCTCTTTGTAGTCATACGGGGCAATATACGGGGCAGCAAAGGCCAACAGGATGAAAAAAACGATAATAATTAAGCCTGCCAGCGCAAGCCGATTTTTCCGAAATGTTCTCCAGGCTTCCCGCCATGGACCTGATGCAGGTGCCGACGCGGCGTCAATAGGTGCTCCGGTATTGGTCGATAATTTGGCCATGCGGCGTCTCCCTTCTTGGATATGAATGAAATACAAGATCAACGAGTTCTATTACACTCAAGCACTACGATTGCAGCACCATCTTCCGATCGCTGTTATCCCCAGATTTTATTGATCCACCTATTTAAAGGTGGAAATCCGGTGATAAATGCGAACACTTCGCTTCTACAGATTGGTTCTGCACTCTTCGTGTCGTGTAATTTTTTAAAGATCTTATATTAAGTTCCATTCATCAACCCAAATGATGAATTTCCTATTTATAACTAATCCGCGGATCGAATACGGCGTACAGCAAGTCCACAATCAGGTTGATTACTACGAAAAAAAAGGCCACAATTAGAATGCCGCTCTGGATTACCGGATAGTCCCGCGAACTAATTGCTTCATATATATAGCGACCTACACCGGGCCAGGCAAAGATCGTTTCGGTCAGCACGGCTCCACCCAGCAAAGATCCGGTCTGTATGCCGATGACGGTGAGCACGGGAATAAACGCATTTTTCAACGCATGCCCATAAATAACAAAAAACGGGCCGAGTCCCTTCGCCTTCGCGGTTCGGATATAATCCGAACTCATCACTTCGAGCATGCTGGAACGCGTCATCCGGGCAATAACGGCCATCGGAATTGTTCCGAGAGCGATACTTGGCAGCAGCAAATGTTTCGTTACCGTCCACAACTGATCCCAGCGTCCGGCAATCATCGTATCCAGCACATACAAACCTGTAATGGCTTCAATGGGATCACGCGCATTCATTCTTCCGATGGATGGCAGCCAGTGCAGTTTATTCGCAAATAGCCACTGTTCCATCAACCCAAGCCAGAAGATTGGCATCGATACACCCACCAATGCAATGACCATGCAGCAGTAATCAAACCACGAGTTATGTTTCCACGCACTGACGATCCCGGCATTCACGCCAATGATGATCGCAAACAACATACTCGCCATTGTTAATTCGAGGGTCGCCGTCAGATAGGGCACAATTTCCTGGGCAATGGGAACCTTGGTGCGGATGGATGTGCCCAGATCTCCCTTAAACAGATCGGCCAGATATGCGAAATATTGTTGAAACCATGGTTTGTCCAGTCCAAGCTGGTCACGCAGAGCTTGCTTGGATTGTTCGGTTGCCTTTTGCCCGAGTATGGTCTCGGCCGGATCACCCGGAATGGCGTGGATAATGGAAAAGACGATCAGGGTCATGCCCAGCAGCACGGGCAGTAACACGAGTACACGTTTGACGATGTAACTGTTCACTCCTCATTCACCTGCCTTTAACGTATAAAAAGCGCTGGCAGACATGCATGCTTTAGATCGTTACATCCTGATGTGGGTTCTGCCAAGCATTGCGTGTACGCCAGCGCTTTAAACTAATGGATCGTGATAATACTAAGTTCAGCTCGCATATAAGTTATTCAAAGTAGGCATTGGCATAGGATTCCGTGCCCAATGGGGACGGCACGAAATCTTTCAGGTTCGCTTTACCTGCCAGAATAGGAGTGGTGTGCACAAGTGGAATCCATGGAGCATCTTCCTTAATAATCACTTGCGCTTGCTTGTACAGTTCCGCACGTTTGTCCTGATCCGTTTCTTTCTGCGCACTCGTCAGCAACGTATGCAATTCTTCGTTTACGTAGAAACTGCGGTTGTTGCCCGGGATTGCATCCTTATCGAGCAGCGTGTACAGGAAGTTATCCGGGTCACCGTTATCACCGGTCCAGCCAAGCATGTAAATGTCGTCTTTCTCCCCAGCTTTGGCATCATCCAAGTACGTCGCCCACTCCGGTGATTCGATGTTGACGGTCACTCCGACTTTCTCAAAATCGGCCTGGATCGCTTCGGCAACCTTCTTGCCGTCAGGCATATACGGCCGGGATACTGGCATGGCATAGAATGTTACCGGGTCAGGCAATCCGTCAGGGTAGCCGGCTTCGGCAAGTAATGCTTTTGCTTTTTCCAGATCATAAGCATAGTCCTCAATACTATCGTTATACCCCCACAGCGTTGGCGGCATCGGGTTTACCGCTGGTTGCGCTTGTCCGGCAAAGAAAGCATCGATAATGCCCTGTTTGTTTACCGCGTGGTTGAGGGCTTGTCTTACTTTCACGTTATCAAACGGTTTTTTCTTAAAGTTAAAACCAATGTATGACACGTTAAATGGTGGACGCTCGATTTTTTGCAGCTCGCTATTTCCCTCAAGAATGGACAGATCATCCGGGTTCAGATCCTCCATGATATCAATCTCGCCGTTTTGCAGCGCATTGAAGCGAGCCGTGTTATCCGGAATCGAACGCACGATCACTTTGTTCAGCTTCGGCAGTCCGTCTTTCCAATAATTCGGATTCTTCTCCAGGGTGATGGAGTCGTTTCGCTTCCACTCTTTGAATACAAATGGGCCTGTGCCTACTGGCTCGCTCTTGAAATTTTGCTTTTTCTCCTGAATCGCAGTTGGACTTGCAATGCCAAATGGCGTCATCGCTATGTTTTGCAGGAAAGGCGCTTGTGGCTGGTTCAGTGTGAACTCGACCGTTGTCTCGTCAATCGCCTTTACTTCCTTGATCACACGTCCATCTTCCGGACCAAACATGGAATCATAATAGTCGAAGGAATCTCCCTCGAATTTATATTCACTGGCCGGATCACTCCATCGGTTGAAGTTGAACACCACAGCGTCTGCGTTGAAGTCGGTACCATCGTGGAATTTCACGCCGGACTTCAGCTTGAAGTCATACTTGAGTCCATCCGCCGAAATCTCCCAGCTCTCAGCCAGTCCAGGAACAACCTCGGTTCCACCTTCTTTGTAGTCCAGCAATGAGTCGAATACCTGATGTCCAATCTTCAACGACTCCCCATCCGTAACAATTGCCGGGTCCAGCGCCACAGAATCTCCGCCGCGTCCCATGATCATCGTATCCTGTGCTGCCACTTCTGCCGGAGGCTCGCTACCTTCCGCCGGAGCGGGGGAATTGCCTGTACCCTCGTTACTGGCGCTAGAGCAGCCCGATAGAATCAACACTGTGCTCATGGCCATTGCCATGACCCCGGATAACCACTTTTTTCTCATTCGCATACGTACAACACCCTTCCCTGTCTCATAATGTGTGTGATACTGGCGTGAAAAAACTCCAATGATTACAATCGATCGGTTTGGTGCTTTGTATCATATGAAAGGCTTTAGATGCCTTTGATACCTGTCATGTAAATCTGGATAAGTAAAAGCGTATATATGAAATGTAAAACGGGATGTAACCGTACACATTTTGTAAGTTTTTTCGGATGATTTGACGAGTTGTAAATGCCTGTGGTTGTTGCGTAATAATTGAACTTAGGTCAATAAGCAACAGTAGAATGGTACAGACTGTGTGGCGGCCGACAAGGCTGATTTTGAGAGTAAATGTCTGGGGTGGAGTTTGGCTTAGGGTTTGGCTTGGAGTTAAACGTCATGGCTAAAGTGTAATAGGCAAAAATTTAATGGTGGTAAGTAGCTGAAACAGAAAGTTGGTAAACAAAACATTTTAGTGGTTTCTCAAACAGGTTGGGTTGGATTGAATTGTTTCAAAACGTTGCGAGATTGATCTAGAGATGTTGGATTTTACAACAGGGAGACATTACAATAACTTTTGATGTTAAAGTCTTGTCATGATGAGGAGGATTGTGTAAATAAACAGTGGTGAAAAACGATTTCGTGTAACTTACTTTACATCACATTCATCAATTAGACAAGAGATTTACGGACATAAGTCTTCAACTTTATTATATATGTCAATATCATTTACATAAAACACAAAAAAGGAACACTATTCGACAAAAAGTGTCGTGTGTCCCTTGTTGTGTTCCCTCTTTTAAAACCAGGTCCAACTTATATTTTTATGTTAGGTCAGCTTATTTTTTGAATAAACCTCTGCGGTACATGACCGTGATAAAACGGTAAAAATCATAACTCGCCCCACTATCGATGCTGAACAACGGATTCTTGGTGTCATATGCCAGTGCTGCGTCAACGGCCGCTTTCGCCCAGACTGGAACTTCCATCTGCTGGCGCGCCTGCAGTTTATCGACCTGGGATTTGAGCGCATCAAACGCTGCTTTCTCTTCGGCTGTCATCGGTTCGCCCCCTTTCGGTGGTTCGGTTGGATTCGTGGGATTGGTTGGTTCGGGTGGCTTTGGTGTTGCTGTTGCATATTTTGCTTTCAATTCCGCTGCCGATCCTTGGAACTCGTTCATATCCACGTTGCCGCTGATCCCGTTCACCTTGCCCGAGTCCGTATACTGCCAGAACGTCCAACGTTTCCAGGCCGGCTGGTCTTCTGGTACACGTGTGTTGCTGTAACGCGCAATCCATAGATCGTATGAGTTCATCGAAGGTTCAAAATTGCCAGCAAATGAATTGCCCGTGTATATGATCGGTTTCACACCCGTGAGACGTTGCAATTCCGTTAAAAAAGCCTTGGTTACCGTGTTGATCTGAGCTTTGCTCAGGTTACCCGGATTGTTCTCGTAGTCCATAACAGGAGGTAATTGCAGCGACTTGGCGCCTCCTACTTTTTGCAGTGTCGTGGCATAATGCGCCGCTTCAGCCTTGGCACCATCGCTAGTCGTTGCGCGAAAAAAATGGTACGTCCCTACCAGCATGCCCGCCGCCAGTGCGCCAGTCACATTGGTTTGGAAATTCGGATCCGTATACGTCTGCCCTTCGGTCGCCTTGATGAACACAAATGTCATGCCGCTAGCCTTTACTTTGGCCCAATCGATTGTACCCTGATAACGGGAAACGTCAATGCCCTGTGTGTTGCCTGGACTTCTCGTTTGCATGTTTCTCACACCCTTTATGCGGCAAATTGCCGTTTGTATATAGTTAATGCTTGGGGGTCAGGGGTTGCTTGTGTGCGTGTCCCTGATTTTTGGTGAAAGGTAAGTTTGGATGACTAGGGTGTAGCTACTTTGTGCCATCTCTTGTTTGTGAATCTGTATCATCTGAATCTGCCTGTGAAAAAGAGTCTTTGGCACTTGGGGAGAAGTTACCGGGGAGTTCCCCGGTTCCTCCCTTGCCCTTGAGCACTTCAATAGCCTGCCGGATCACAGGCGGGATCGGCGCTCCCAATTTGCCCCCATTTTCAATTATAGACAATAACTCATTTGCGATATAAAAAAAGGCGACCGCATCCCTGAACAAATGTCCGTCTCCCAGAACACCGTCCACCAGATGTGCCACCGATACCATTGCAAATATAAATACCTTTCGGGCGATGCCGAACATGCCGACATTACTCTCCAGCTTGCCAGTCATCCCTGCCGCTGCGATACCGGTTAGGTAATCTAAGATGACGAATACGAGCAATACGCCGAGTACGCCTGACCAGCCTCCGAAGAAGTATGTTACTGAGCTGCTCATGAGCGCAATTCCCCATTTCCATAGGGTGTCCCATCGTTCCATGGTTTCACCTCCTTTGGTTTTTAAGAATAACATCTGATCCAAAAGGCATTTAAAAAGCTCCGCTTTTGGACATGCTACTTAATTCATATGAATTCATATGAACTTGAGTTATATCCACCCTTTTTCCACGTTCCAACATTATCTTACTATATATCTATGTGTAACTTTTAAACTCCGAAAATGTAGTAATTAACACCATTATTGGTTTTATAACCGTTGTAAGAAACCATATAAGTTACGTCATTTTCCCCGAATGAAATATGCTCTGGATATACTGTTACGCTCCCATAATACCCACTACCCGTTAATGAAGAAAAATGCCTCGCGTTTCCGCCCTCATCCAAATAGGCTCCTATTGTTCCGCCTACTGTTACATAGTCTGTAGACCCAGTAGTACCATCGGATTTATAACCGGACACACTAAGAATTATTAAATACGGTTTGAAAGGAAGATTCGATATTGTATTGTTACTGCTAGAAGAAAAGCCGGATTGCATCTTTACTTCTTTTATAGGACCATCCAACCCGTAATTATCCAATAAGTAACTATCAATTAATGGCATCTATTGTCCCCACCCTTCGAATACTATCCCGCAAGAAACAGAAGAACTTAAACTTGCAAAACCAGAAATTGAATTCGATTTAGCTAAAAATGCGTATAAGGGAACAATTAATGTATCTTTAGACTTAATCTTAAAAGCATCCATAAGTCTATTAGAACCAATGTCCAAGGTTACAGAAACATCATTTGCAGAAAAATTGGCTAAAATAATTTTCCTTACCATATAATCTGAACCTACATTTACAAATGAGCTAAGAGTTGTAGCTAAGGAAGTAAGATTTGATTTAAAATAAGGATATACTCCATCGTACGTAAAATCACGCTCAAACCCAACTAATGTAATCGACACAGTATTAGCTATTGTGGTCGATACCTGTATCGTTTCTCCTTGAATAATAGGGATGTCCAAATCATTAATCACCAAGGTATCCTTTGCTTTTATAACATGATCATATATAACGTTTATTCCTCCTATGATCAATTTAACCGCACAACTGCTAGTTGATTTATTACAAATAAATACAGACTTTACAACTGAGAACTTTTTATCTGGAACAGTATAAACGGTAGAAGTCGAAGTAGTTGAAATCGTTGCAGAATAAAGATTCTTAATTACATCCGCCATTATACGATCGGCCTCCATATATTTGATTTCTGTATATTCATTAATAAAAATTTGTCATTAGCATCTTGGTTCCATGCCTCTCCATCTTTTCCGGCTGTAAACATGAGTCTTCTAACTTGTCTTGTTGCAGCAGGCAAGCCATATCCTAATGAAATAGATACGTTGTAAGTTACTCCGGATTTAGCTGTAAATGTCAGCGACTTGCGATGCCACTCGGTTGTTGCATCACATTTAATAGTAGCTACAAGTGATCCGCCACTATTGTCAATATTTTGGGTGTGCAGATTTACGTTAATTTCGCTTGACACACCTGCGCTGTTTAACATATCAACACTTAGCGTATAGGTTTTCCCTGCTTCCAATTTTGTTGGGAGTGGGTCGGAAACCATTAATGTCGATTTAGTTGTTGATGTGCTACCATTAAAGACAAATGAAGATGGCCCTTCCGGTGCTCCATTTCCGATTCTAAAAGGTGCATAAGGATCAAAATTCCACCACCCCATAAATCCTAGTTCTCCCGAACTGTTTGGTAAAAGGTTGGAAGGACGATTTTTGCTAATTGCGCCTTGTCTTACATCATTGAGCGCTTTTTCTGTGATTGCAACCGTCTCAGAAGTCCCACCCACCTCATTCGACAACTGCACCTTACCCTTCTGGGTCAAAGACGCATCGGGAACATTTATCTCACCTACGGCTTTACGAAGTTCCTCCAACTCTTCCTTCGTTGCTACACCTTCATCAACCTTCTCCCAGTTCTGATCCAGATATTTATCCAGATCAAAATAGGTTGTCGATGGCGAAGAACGGTCAATCTTATTCAATCCAAGATTCGGTGTTTTTGGTTCATTCATTTAAGCCCCACCTCCTGCAAATTTATCCTGCCGGGTCTGTTCAATCTCATCCAGCGTCATGCTTTCAACTTCCGTAATCGTTAAATACCGCAGACGGTACTCCACGGTCATATGGGCTGGTTTAATATCCTCAATCGCTGCCTTCAAATCGTCCAGATTGGGCGGCAAGCCCCATGTGTCGATGAAGCGAATTCGGATCAAGTATTTCTCGGGCGAAACGGATACATCAATCCCGCCACTTTCGTAGGCCTGCGCCACGTTTTTGAGCATGGAGCCTGAGACTTTGCCACTGCCACGCATTTTGGAAATGATCACGGATCTACGCTGGTCGTCCGGTTTTGCTTGATTTGTCGGGATTTGCAAATCCCGCTCATACCGCTCCAGTGCCCAGGTCGCAGACTCCGGGTAGAATTGATCCAGCACACTTTCAAAACTCACCGTAAGCTTGTCCAGCTCAACACCTTCGGTCTTTGTAAGGAGCTGCATCTCCAGCACATTCTCATACAACGGGGGCAACAGAGTCATTAATACCTCTGCTTTGCTCATGTCACCTTCACCGTCCCAAGAACAGCTACTGCGCCGGGGGCGATCTCCAGATTGGACATACCACCATTCACCAGCAGATCGCTATAATCAATCACGGGCGGAATATCCAGAATGACATTGGCAATACGTGTCCAACGAACCAACGGATCGGCAAAAGCCAATTCTTTCAGGTACGCTGTAACCCCCGTTTCAATCAGTGTCTTCACGCCCTCGTACGTTGAACCAGAAGCAAGCGTAACCTGTACCTCCA
Source organism: Paenibacillus sp. OK060 (assembly GCF_900101205.1). Lineage (NCBI taxonomy): Bacteria > Bacillati > Bacillota > Bacilli > Caryophanales > Paenibacillaceae > Paenibacillus > Paenibacillus sp. OK060. Next base: position 427,054 of record NZ_FNFR01000004.1, on the reverse strand, counting down.
CATCGATGGGTATTTCTTCCGCCCCCACCACCGTGACCACAGGTCCGATTGGAGCTGCTCCTTCTCCCATTCCATCCTGGGTTGGATCGATATATTCCTGCACCGCCTCAATGACCGCCTCAGCAGGTGTTTGCATTTCATTATTCAGCAATGCCACTTTGACTGTACCTAGACCATCCCACAGTGGAAAAGCCTTTGCTTTGCCAACACCGGAGTTTTCCCGTGCCCATAGCTCATACTGATATTTGTTGGCACTCGTAATCGGTCGGGAAACTTTGTCCTGATAGCGGTCATATAAGGCTTGGTCCGTTTCCTCGTCTTCTCCAGGAACCAGCAACTGCGTCAATTCAGCTGTGGTCAGGCCGGCAATATAATCGATAGGCAGTAGCGCCCCTGAATATTCATTGCCTAAAGCTCCCGCGACTTCACTCTCCAACGTATATTGACCCGCCGCTATTCGTTCCACAGTCAGGTACACCCGATCTCCTGTGGAAAAACGACTCTCCAAAGGAACCTCCACGGCTTTACCTCCGTTATCTCGGAAGCTACCGAGCCAGCGTGCCCGAGTTGCCCCTTTACGAGTGATGCCTGACCAGGCCACCGCCCGATCCAGATACTCTCCAGAAGCTGTATCTGCAAACTTCAGATTGGCGTTCACATCCAGCTCGATATACATCTGGGCCATTTCCACAGCCGCTGGCGCAAGCGCATCATAGATAATGCTGCCTTCACGTTTATCCACACCATCTGGTACCCTATCCAGCATTCGGTTTAAAATAACTTCATACGTCTGCTCTTCATACATCCATGTTCACCTCCGTCTCTTCCCTGAAGCTGCCAAAATCTGTTTCCACGGTAAAAGACACCCGCACTCCATCAGCTTCGTGGACAAAATCGAACTCGGTTACATCCGAAATGCGATCATCCGGAAGCAATGCTTCGCGAATCCAGCGTTCCAGTTCCGATTCAACCATGGATCTCCCGGCCATTCCTTCCCAGGACCATTCCATGCCGTAATCCGAAGAGTAGATTAGATGCTCGTAGCGGCGTGTGGACAACGCTTTATACACCGCCTGTTTTACCGCATCTTTTCCATCCAGTTGTAACCTTCCAATTCGCTGTCCCGAAGCTTGAAACACATACGTCAGACTTGGAAGCACAGCAGCTTCTTCCTGATCTTCTGCACTTATCTGCGCACCCTGTGGAATCATGGATTCACCAGCCGATCCAGCACGACAAAGCTGTCTCCGCCTTGAACACGTAACAACAAGACATGGTCACCCAATATCCAAGCTTTGCTCGCTACAGATTCAGGCAGCACCAAAAAAGGCTCAGACAAAGCCAGCCGTTGTTCAACGGTAATTTCAAGGGGCTGTGTATTCGTAACCGTGCCATACATCACCTGAACAGGAGCTTTGGCATCCACGGCGGCCACCGCCGCCTTTTTAATCACGTCCAGCATCATAAATCCTTACACCACCTTCAAATCTAGTGACATCGTGTGCACGCCGCCTTGTACCTTATGCGTACATTCGTCTACCAGAAAATATTGATTTATCTTGAGTTCATCGATTTGGATGTTGACAAAACTGCCTGCCCTTACCTTGAAATCGCCAAGCGCATCCACTTTCAACGTTTGCGTCTCGCGGTTACGGAGCGTCATCAGGGTTTTCAGCATGGCATCAATCTGGCCTTCGTTCAGACCATCGTCCGCTTTTTGGTACAAAAAAAGCAGCCCCCATTGACGGATGCTGCCTGAATCCTGATGCACAAACGTTTCTCTTTTCCCCGTATCCTTGTTGTCCCGATACAGCTTGATCTTGTTATACGTCTGGTCGTCAATCGACCTAGTGTAACTGTAATCCGTGAGCAGACTGTTATCCCCAATGACAAATCCATAAGGCATCTCTTCCACATCCCGAAGCACAAGCTTGCCGAAATCATCGTAGAAGATGTAGTTTTTGCCGCCATAGATCAACGTTCGGTCGAGCGCCTCACAGATCATGTCAATCAGCTTTTTGTTATCAAACAACATACGAGGAATGACATATTTCGGCTGAATCAGCTCGCCTACTTTCAACTGAAAGTCGGTAGCAATTCGTTTGATCACATCCGTAGCGGTTGCGTTAACGAACTTATACGTCTGATTCGCGGTCAGATATCGAGTTTGGTCGTAGGCTTTGATTTTGACACTTTCGTCCTTGCCGCTATCCACCGAAAAGATATATCCATAAAATATGCCTACCTCGTTGCTGGTATATTTCACGACATATCCATTCTCATATGTGAAATTCTTATTCTGGTACAGACTGCCCTTGATCAACGTGAATTCCAGAGAGGAAGGCTTGCCGATACGGGAGGTTTTGTACGTAATATCGCCAGCAATTTCGCTAATGTCCCAGATGTTGCCCTGCTTGTCATCCAGCAATAACCGTTCCTTCATGTTTGCCAGCTTATCGTCCAGCCTGATCTGCTCTTGCATATTCCCTCTCCTTTCACGGAAGCTTGATCACAAGTCCAATCGGCAACTTCTTCAGTTCTGCATCTTTGATGCCATTCAGCTTCTGCAGCTCTTTCCAGCGAGATCCATCTCCCAGATGGGCTTTAGCTACAGACCACAAGGAGTCTCCTGCTTTAAGTGTGACGGTCTTCGGCTGAATTTTTTCATTGGGCCGGGAGGCTTTGGTTTTTGTTTTTGAAGCAGCAGTATCCTTACTGTCCTTGAGTGGCACTACTTTTTTGGCGGCATAAAAGATAAACTGCTTCAGCTTGATATCATACTGGATATCGCCCACCGTACCCGCTGTCTCCTTCCAGTCGAAGCTCTCAATGGAAACAGCCATATTAATGGTGTACCTTGCACTGGAAAAGAAAAGCCTGACGGGTCTGCCCGTTTGCATCCAACGGATGATCTTTTTCACATATTCATACGGATCACGGTAAAACTGTTTCTGTACTGCCGGATGTCTTGCATCGTAGTTCAGATGATACGGGCTGTAGTCTGCCGGAAAAATCCCGCTGAAACTGACTTCACGCAGCTTCGGCGACTTAATCACGTTAATGTCACCCAAAGCGCTAACGTTAAACGTGCTACCGTCTCCTGAATCCGAAAACTCAATGCTCTCTGGTGTCACCGGGAAAAACATGTATTCGGAGCGGTTATTGAAGCTTAGTTGAATATAATATTCCACTTATCCATACACCCCCTGGGCACTGGAGACGATCTGACTGTTCAGTCCATCGGTGATTTTGCTGATGATGCTGTCCACATCATGCCCGCTGTTGATATCACCCGTGGTGACCTGAACAGTTGGCGTCAGACTGACAAATCGCTGAATAGCCTGCATCTCTGCAAGCTCACGCATCAGTTTCAGATCCTCGCTCGTCACATCCACTGTGCCGTCCACGTCACCGATCTTGTCCACCTGTCCGATATTATTGATTTTGTTGATGTTACTCATATTGTTGTTGGGAACGACCGTGGGAGCAGGTGCTGTTGGCATCGATGGCATGGAAGGTGTTTTGGGAGCAGAGCCACCGAAATTCCCGGGTAATCCTTTTTCCTTGGAATCCGCATTCGAGGTTGAAGAGAACCCAGAAATCAAATCCTCCGCAACCTTCTGACCATCTTCAAAAGCTTTAGGATTGTATTCTCCGTCCATTTTGAAAAATGTCTTCACATCTTTATCACTGGTAGGAACCCAGGATTCCAGACTATTCTTCCATTCCTTTATTTGCTTGCCACCTAAATTAATATCTGAATTTTGAAACAAACCAATATTGAAACCAAAGGTTTTATTAACAAGTTTGATCAGACTGTTAAGTCCGCCATTAATTCGTTCCAGGGCATCTTCAATTACAGTTACTACGTTATAGAATATATCAAGTATGAAAATACCCATGTCTTTAAATAATTTCTGTACGGCATATACTGGATCTATGAAAAAGTTAACAATCGCCTCCCCTAGCGAAGCAAACAGGTTCCACACTGTGGCCACAACTACTCTTACAATTTCCCCAAGCATCATAAATGAACCAATAATAACTCCCAGGATCTGTGTACCTGACATCCCCATCATGTTTAGAATTCCAATGACTGCCGCAATTGCAGCAATTGCAAGGAGAATCGGCCAATTCAACAATAACCATGCAGCAACGAGACTATATACTTGTGCGATGACCAGTGCTAGTACAACAATCGCCAATGCCATCAGGATAGGCTGAATGATATCCCAGTTCTGCTGAATCACGGCTGCGATGTATAAAATACCGTTTACCAGCATCGTCAACGCGTTTGCCGCAACCGTAAATGCATTGCTAATCCATTCAATAATGCCAGTGAATTCTCCATTGGCAAAAGCCTCATTCAATCGATCCAGCAGAGGTGTTAAGGCAACCAGGGCTGCTTGTCCGATCTGGCCAAGAACTCCGTTGAACTGATTCACGAGCATGTTCCACTTCTGTAGTGGTGAGTCAAGCATGTTGTCAAAAGCTTGTTGGGTATATCCTTGTTTTTGTAGAATGACATCAAGCTTTTGTATAAAAGCATCCAGATTGGATGAATCGATGGTTTGTTGAAGACCTGCCCCATTCAAAATCTCTTCTGGAATATTAAAAGAATTTGCTAGTTCACCGTTATCACCATTCATTGCAGCCACCAAGGCACCGGATGCATCCGAGATACTTTTTCCATCTGGAGAAAGCATACTCAACCGTTTAGTCATATCTCTCAGTTGGTCAACCTGATCCGTATTCTGTGCATAGGGGATGAGTGATAGTGCACCTTTCAAAGCATCCGTAACATTCTGTCCGCTCTTGAAAGCTTCTGCACGGTATCGATTAAATATCGTCTCTCCCTGAGTATTATCACCAGTAGCAGCCATATATCGCTGCTTTAAATCCTCCTCCTGCGCCGCTGGAACAAGAACAGCTTGTCCTGCTGATTTGATCATGCTGATCCAGGCTCTCACACGCCCGGCCCCTTCTGCAAAGGCTGCATTTACCTTAGCCTGTTCTTCTGACACACCTCGGAGTAAATTGCCTGCCAACTGGATTCGACTCAGATTTCCAGGATTGAAAATCGAATTGATCGTTGCAGGCAGATTTTGAAATTGCTGAACCATCTTGTTTGACATCAGATACAATCTTGCAAACATGGCATACATTCATTTCTCCCTCCTTTCCCTTTTATTTTTTCCGGGCGCGGCTCTTGGACCGCTCTTTCTTCTCTTCCTCTACCCGGATGGAGATCATGGCATAGATGGCCGCTCGTTCTCGCATGGAGAAGGCCATTAGCTCATGCGGCAAAATGTTTAATTCATGGAGAGCGTAATAAGCCAGATTGGCTTCGGAATCGCCCTCTTTAATTAGTTTTTTACGTCATCCACCAGTTCGTTCATGTCCTGATTGAAGCCATTCAGCTTCTGGACCTGTTCTCCCAGTGAAGCAAATTCGCCAGGCAACAGCATTTTCCGCAAAAGCGATTCCGCCCCCATCACACCATACGAGCGCTGAAGTTCAGCATTTTTCAGATCAGGATAGACCACGCTGGCGCTCATCAGGCGAGCCATGTAATCATTGGCATCAATGTCAGGTGTGTATACACCGTTCTTGCCCTTGATTTTGCGAGTAGCCGCCTTGCGACATTCCTGGTTCTCGTCTTCGGTCATGCTGCGTAGCTTCCATGCAACCGGTTCGCCTTTCTCATCCTTGAAACGGGAAGATACGATGAATTCCTCATTTGTATCCGCCACTGCATTTTGCGCAAAAAACATACTCAATCCGCTCATGTATTATTCCTCCTCTAAAGTAAAGCTCCCCACCGCATGAAGCGGCGAGGAACAAATTTTTGACACGCCAAATAGCCCGTAACACAGGCAAGTTGAACAGGTTTATTTTACAAACCCGCTTACAAAGTCAAACTCGTTATAGTTTATGGTTCATATGTCCGCGACTTCTATATTACTTCGGCAGATTAAACGATACAGGCATATCGACATCTTCAAAAGTAAAGCTCACTTCTTCCTCCAACGCCTCGGCCTCGGTATCCAGGGATGCCATGATCACACTGTCAAGATTGACGCCTTTGAGGGTCACGGTCTGTTTGCCAATGGTAGACGAAGGATCTTCGTTGGTCACTTCAATGTCGAAGTACGTGTCGACACCATTTTGCATGTACTGAAGCATCAGCTCGCGGAAACGGGATGTGGTATAAAAGATCGTCATAGAACCTGAGCCAGACCACCCCGTTGCTTTATGCTGGACACCGCGGCGGCCAAGGGTTTTGACCTCTGCTTTTTGCTTTTCCACGGTTGCTTCAAGTGTCTTCACATAGAACATTTCTTCCGTCTGTCCGTTAATCGTTGCATATGCGCGGCCTTCCTGGCCGGAGATTGTGTCGCTTGCTTTCAAAAATGCCATCTTAAACCACCTTCACTTTCATGTATACTTTTTCAACGGAATCTACTGGTTGGACCTGAATTTCGATCAGAATGCTGTCGGTTTCATTTCCCGGAGTAACTGTAATATCTGTTTTCGAATCAAAATTTTGAATCGCCCCGATATCCTGAAGCTGCTTCAGGTAGGTGACACATTGGGAACGGAACAGGCTGCGCCCATCTTCGTTGTTGTTCACTTTACCGATGTAATAGGATTCGAAAATCCGTTTCATGTCATTGGCAATACCATCAAGTACACGAACAACACGGTTTTTGGCAAAATGACGTGCCTTATCCGGTGTAATGGAACGGAACGTATTCACATCCTGCTCAACCACTGCGCGGTTGCTGCTCGCCGTAAAAACAAATTCGCCATTACGCAATGCCGCTTCCGTCTCGGTATGTGTCAATCGCCCATTCACATCCACGGCATCGTCATAGGCACGGAACGTCAGAGACTCATTCAGGTTAGCCCCCGCTGTTGCACCGGTAGTCCATGCTACGGTTTGTTTGGGCGTAAGAACGGTACCGTCTGTGAGCACAACGCCGTTTTTAACACTGATGACCCCTTCGTGATCTGCAGCCGGATAATCCGATAACACCAGTTGTACCTTCTTGCCCTCGGTGTCGCGCAAACGCTTGATGTACGCAGTGTAGACCGATTTCAATGTGGCGTCGTCCGAGATCAGACCGACGGTGTTGAAATCCAGTACTTCCAGCTTGGTCAAGAAATCGGCATGCTCCTGGTTGGTTGCTGTACCATCCAATCCACCTGTTAGTGGAAGTGAAGCTGTAGCTGTGAGTGCACCTTCACCAGTAAATGTAACGTATGGGTTGGATTCGAGCGCTTGGATGGTAGACCCTGTTTGTTTGTCTACTTCTTTACCTGCAAGCAGAGTTGAAACATCAAATTGGTCCGGGTCATTGATATTGGTGGAGATTACAACGGCCAGGTCATTACCGCGCACGCCGCCATGTTGAGCAGTTACTGTCAGTTTATCCAGTGTTGCCTTGGCTTTTGTACCCGCATTGAGACGATAAAGGAGCACAGTTTGCGCCCGTTTCAATGCCTCACGAATAAGCAGTAGTTGAGGTGCTGTCCAGTCAAAGCCCAGTTTGGCTTGTACATCTTCACCTGCTTGTACCGTCAGGATTGTGGCCGCTTGTCCCCATGACAATGGAAGTGCCAAAGCCACCGTTCCCCGCTCACCAACCGTACCCGGCAATGAGCCCTCTGATGCAAAATTCATATATACGCCGGGGCGTACCTTGTTTTGTGTCGTCCATGTTCCTCCAGCCATTATTGTGCCTCCCCATTCATAAATTGTTGGATGTATTGCTGTGCTTCTTCCATTGTGTATGTTTCTTGTTCCAGCAGCACCGCTGCCAGAATGTCTTTCTCCATTCGGCTCAATTGCCGGGATTCGGCGAACTGTGCTTTGCTGTATTTCGAGTTGATTTTCTGTTTGGTGCCCAAGTTTTTAGGGTCCAGTTCCTTTTTCGTAAACATTGCCAATGCGCCTCCTATTCCTTTCATGTATATCCCCTCATTAAGTTAGTAATTCGTTAGCGGGCTTTAAGTGCAGTAGGTCGCTGTTCCAGTTGTTGCATGGTAGTGGTGGACTCCGACACCTTGGTGGTTCGCATCGTGTAATACACCAGCAGCTTGGGTATCTGCCCCCAAGTTTTCCATCGTAATTCGGTAGCACGATACGGCGTCCCTTCTACTTCAATGGTCTCCAGTGCTTCGAAGAGCCTGTCCGGTAAAGTGTCTGGAATGTTGCTTGCATCGAGCCAGCGAATTTCGAAAGTATGGAACTGCACAAAGCGATCACTGCGTTCCCGGGTAAGTTTAGCAGACAACAAGCGGTAGGTAAGCCCTTGGGTGTCTGGAGCAGGTGTATTGCCGCCATTTGCTAGGTGGACCGGGATGTGTGGGAAATGCTGTGTGAGCGTGTTTGCGATGGTTGTAGTTAGTTGGTTTGTGGTCATGGTTCACCTCCTTTTATGTTTTATAATCCATAAACACTCCAACCTACGGTAATATATTTTGGATTATACCCTACTTCATCCGTTATACTAATTCTTAATGTGCGACTTGTAGTATTCCAACCTACAGAGATAGAGAAAGAAAATTTTGCACCAGAACCTCCCCAAAGTCCCTCAGAGCTAATCCAGCTTGATGGAAAAGTATTGGTTCTTGAATCAAATTTTAGAGAAGCTCCTGCTTTAAAACTTCCAGAATCATAACTATTTGAATTTCTATACGATGTTTCAAGATTCACTGTGACAATCCTAGGAACGAAATCTAAAAGAGTGCTAGTAACTTCCTTACCGTTGTATCCTTGTTCATTATTAACAGCTATGCCTGTGTTACCACTTATATTTTTTAAATCACTTGATATCTGAGATATTTTTGTAGTCAAACTACCAAATGTTTCGCTGCCTGATGCTGCTACTCCCTTGCCAGTGATAGCGGCTGCGATTGCTTTTTTTCCATCACTGACAGATTGAAAAACATCAAGGCTCCAAGGTTGCCAAATATTATTTTCCCTCGTCCTCTGGTAAAGAGTCTGAGTACCACCGTTAAGCCGACTTGCCCTTTGAATTACATAACCCAGTCCATTTGAATGACACTGTACGTCAATGTACCACCATTCATCTACATTCGCTGGGATTGGAGCATTAGTTAAACTATTTCCGTTATATTGACCATTGGCCACCAATGAGTTAAGGTCAGTACCGGAAATCAACTGACTTTTACCATCGTCAGCCGTAAGTTTATGTTTCTGCCATGTCTTTGTATCAATATAGGATTTAGCATTTGCTGTCGCATCTGTAGTAGCTACATTAATAGCCGCCACCCTCGCATCCCTAACCGCCTTCTCCGTCGCTGCCACTGTCTCGGACGTGCCATCCGTCTTACTAGACAACTGCACCTTCCCTTTCTGCGTCAAAGACGCATCGGGAATGTCCATCTTGCTCACCGCTTCACGAAGCGCATCCAAATCTGCCTGCGTCGCAACGCCTGCATCAATTTTTTCAAAAATCCCATTAATACTCTCCCGGGTAACGTTCTCGTTTCCTAAGGGCAGAGGCAATTTCAGTCGATTCGTTTCTTTTGGCATTACGCCCACACCTCCAGTTCATTCCACGTCAAGGACGCGGCGTCCAGTTCATCCCAGGTCACCTGTTTTTTATCCAAATCGTCCCAGATCAGATAGCGATACTCATACTCTACGGCCATGTGGGCCGGTTTTAGTTCATCAATCGCGCGTTTGAGATCGTCAATATTGGGCGGGATGCCCATCGTATCCACAAAGCTCACCGTAAAGCTCCACTCTTCCGGCTGAAAGGTTACATCTACTTTGCCTCCAGCGTACGCCTCAGCGACATTCGCAACCAATCTCCCTGAAAACTTTCCGGCGCCACGCAGCTTCGCTTCGACCACCGCACGCCGCTGATCCACAGGTTTGAGACGATCCGTCTCAATGCCAAGCTCCTGCTCCCAGAAATCCAAGCCCCACGTTGCCGTGCGGACAAAGAACTGATCCAATGTCTCATCCAGCGCCTGATACAGCAGATCCATCTCGGTTCCTTTGGACTGCATATCGGCCTGCATCACGCGGGAAGTCTCATAATAGCTTGGCAAATACGAGAACAGCTCCCGCCCTTTCTCACTCGTCAGTCCAACATGTACAACAGAAGGTGCACTCATGACCTGCATCCTCCTTTCCTTTCACATCAACGTAAACAGCTTCGCTCAAATGCTCCGTTCCCGAGCGGCGCACCGCATGACCCAAGCACTCTTCGTGCCCGCTACTCTCTTCATTTCCAGTTGAACCGGATGCAGCATAGTCAGAACATTCCCGATGTCCCATACTGCCTTTATTGCCGCATTCACGAATAGCATCATCATCTATCATCTGGCCCTGCACGCTACTCATGCACATCCACCGTCCCCAGCACCGCCACCTGACTCGCCGTCATCTCAATATTCTGATCGCTCACACCATTCACGGTCAGCTCCGAATAGTCGATAATCGGCGGAATGTCCAGCAGGATCGCGGCAATCCGGGTGTAGCGTACAAGTGGATCGGCAAATGCCAACTGCTTCAGATACGCAGTCACCCCGCGTTCGATCAATGCCCGCACATCAGCGAGTGTCGCATCACTTGCCAGCGTCAGCTTCACCTGAATGTTCATCGGCACTTCCTCTGCCGGCATGACAGTCACCACGGGGCCAGCTGGTGCAACGCCTTCACCCTGTCCATCCTGCGTTGGGTCAACGTACTTCTGTACCGCCGCCACCAGATCGGTTCCCGCGGCACGTTTGTCCGTATCCAGCAAATACAATCCCACCGTGCCCGGGCCTTTCCATAGCGGTATTACACGAGTTGCACCAACACCTGGCACCTCACTGGCCCATTGCACATATTGCGATTTGTTGCCGCTTGTCCCTTGGTTGCGGACTTTGGCATAAAAACGTTCCAGTAGCGCCGTATCTGCCTCGATATCCGCACCGCCCTTAATCACCTCAACGTTGGTTACTGAGGTAACGCCACTCACTGGTGTGGACAGCACGGTCACGGTGCCCGCAGGCACATTGCTTTCTTTTCCAGCAACGAGCGCCCGCACGCCAACACTACCCAGACCATCTTCTCCCAACTCCACACGACCAACGGTTTCATATTCGAGCGAAGCCTCACCGGAGATTTCATCTGCCAACGTAGCCACAACCGTACCCGCAGGAATCACCTTGCCCGGCGTACCCGCAAATTTAACCGTACCTTGTGCTGCCACCGCAGCCCGCCGAGTAAGGCCATGCTCCCCCGCCCGCAAATCCAGCTCCTCCGAACGAAAATTCGGATCACTGCTCGCCGCCGTACTCGCAAACCCGCGCCGCAGTAATTCCTGGGCCCACAAAGCCGCCTCAGACAGCATAAACGCAACCGGAGCCTCAGCATCCCACAAGAACGAACCCTCCGACTTATCCAGATCCGCGGGCAGACGATCCAGCATACGCTGCAAAATCTGTTCCTCCGTCTGGTCCTCCAAATAACGCGGAATCTCAGCCATCCCGTCAGATCACCTCACTTTCCAAAATAAACATCTCTTCCTGCACACTCGCCACCCGGCACGAGAACATGCACTGCTCCCGATTCCAATCGAACGTAAATTGGTCCACCAAATCCGTGCGTGGATCAGCCTGCAGCGTCTCCGTAACCATCCGGGTTATCTCACTTTCCATCACACCCCGGCTGTCCCCCTGACCAACCAACTCATCCAACTCCGAGCCATAGTTTCGGGAGTAGATCACATGTCTGTACCGCGGCGTCTTCACTGCTTTGATACACCACTGTACCCAGGCTTCATGCGCACCCGCCGCAGCGACTTTGCCACTTGGGGTCAGCACAAAATCCCCCGCATCGTAATCGAATCGCCAGCTCCGTCCAAACCTCACCTCTTCCGAAGCCACCCCCGATAGATCTTCCTCATCTCCCCATACCACACCCGTTTCCGGGAACAAACTAGGCATTCGCACTCACCACCTTACACAGCACCACAATGTCGTTACCGCCATTCACCCGCATCGCCAGTACACGGTCACCGGCCTTCAATCCTTTACCAAGTGACCACACCGCTTCTTCCACTTCCCCTTTTTGCAAAAGAAACCGTCCCGTGCCCGTCGTTCCGCCGTTTGCCACGTCAGGTATACCGGAAATCTCGCCAGCAGCCTCGCGCTCCGGCAACCCAAGCGTGCCCGGCAGCTCGGCCACGAGATAATCCTGCACTTCGTGCTTGAAATCATCCAGCTTCACACCTGATGAAGTCATCGTACCCAGTACTGCTCCCAGACCGCTCACGGCCTGACGAGTATGGGTACTCATCGCACCCCGCATGACCTCGGCAAAATGCCCATACGGATCATCTTTATTCAAGGTAAAACCTCCTTTTCACCAGCTCGGCTGTCCCCAGTTCCAATGTCATTGTTCCAGGTCCGGCAGACAGATCACGGCTGACCGACATGACGATCAGTTTCAGCCCTTTGAGCAGCACCGCGTCTCCGGCACGAATCGTATTCACATCCGGTGCGGTTACGGTAAAGGTCTCCTGAATACCCGTCAGACGGCTTTTCGCCAACTTCTTGGCCGCAGTCGCTGTTTTCACCTGATCGTCCTCTATCAGCTTTTGCAGTGTGCCCAGTTCGGCTACACCATCCTGCTCAATCGCGAGCACTTTGGAAGGAACTTCTTTGCCACTGCTGGACTCCGAGGCCGCCATCACTTTAACTCTGGTGACCGCGCCTTCGAGCGTACGCATCTGGGTCAGATCAATCAGCCGATCCAACTCATGCACTTTCGCATTGCTGCCCACCTTGAACAGCTGCAGCCCGCCGGGCGTCATCCGCGGATGATACATATCTCCACCAGACTTCACCGTTTCCTTCAGATCGGCAAACATCATCGAAAAAATCGTCTGCGACCGATACACCGCTTTGCTCAGCTTCGTTTTGGTATCCGATAGAGCGGCGTATGGGATTTTCCATTCCTTAGCATACGTTTTGAGTCGCTGCGTGGCAGTCTGGTCTTTCGGCAGCAAGAACTCATCCTCTGATTTTTCCAGATAAATCATCCGGTCGTAGACGGTCAGGGACAGTCGCTTGGTACCGCTGTTGGAGCTTTCCACTTCCCAGATGACCGCAGGATGCAGCAAGTGAACCATTGATTTTTCACCAAAAGGAATCCCGCTGATCCGCACCGCCATACCCGGTGAGATCGCAGGCAGACCCGAAGAAGCAGACACCGTCAACCGGATGTTGGCCTGATACGCAATCTGGTCGAGCGAGTCCTTCAGCGTAATCGTCTCCACCAATTTGGTGATGTCATATTTGTCGTCCACAATGACCTTGTAGGTCATGGCATCACCAGCTTTTGTCCGGGCTTGATCCGGTTCGGATCACTGCCGATGGTCTTCACATTGAGCTTATAAATCTCGTTCCATTTGGAACTGCTGCCCAGCTCAAGCTTTGCTATTTTGGACAGGGAATCGCCAGATTTGACGGTGTAGGTCTTGCTGCTCGTTTTCAGATCAGTACGGGAACCAGACTTGCTCGCAGATGTAGCCGCGCCAACCTTCTCCACTTTGGAATCCCGCCACGTTCGCAGCGTAATGTCAAAGTAAATATCCCCGCTCTCACCGCCCCGAAAGGTCGTATTGTGCGAGATCAGATACACCGGCACGTTCACCCCCGTGTTGGTAATGATGAAGCGCAGCGGCTTTTTCGATACAAGAAACGTATTTAGCATATTCATCGCTACACGCGGATCAGGCAAAGGCTCGTACATGCAATAGGACGCATCATATTCTTTGGGAAAAAAAGAAGAGAAGGTGATCTCCTTCACCTTCTCTCCCTGCGCAAAATCAAACTCGCCATATTCCAGCATATTAATCGTTTCGTATCCCTTGGATCGGGAGATCGTCAGTTCTTCCGGTTTCACCGGGAATTGAAACTTCGTTTTCCCATCGATCAGGGTAAATTCCATTTTGATACCTTCCACGTTATCTTTAAATACAGTCATGACAGGCCTCCTTTCTGCTTAGGCCATAATCGTTTTTCGATTTTCCATCGCACGGCGCACTTCGCCTGCAAATCTCATTCCAACCTGATGTGAGATGGCATCGTAGTCGATAGCATTCTCCCGGACAGTCACCTGCACAGCTCCTTGTGGTACGTTTACGGAGATCTGGTTGGTCGTCTCAGTTTTGAAATCCTTCAGGTAACCGGACAGACTACTCATCTGGTCTTCGGATATTTGTACTGTCATCGTGGACGATTTGCCATTAGCATTCGTTTGAGCTCCGTTACCTAGACCCATGGCTTGTGTCTGCATCACGCTTGTTCCCATAAAACCAGCAGATGTAGACTGGCCGACCTTATTGTTCATATATGCTGCTGGACCCGTCATTGTCAGTGCCGGTGGAATATAGGCAGGTGGCATCTGAGGACCTGTTGCTATTTGCGACGTTGAAGCCACCGTTGCCGCGGATGCGGTCTTGTCCTCCTTCTCCGAGCCAAAACCGAAGAAACTGGATATGCCATCGGTGATGTTTTTCGTTTTCTCAGAGACGTAATCCGCTGCACCCGACAATGCATTACCCACACCCTCGGTAGCGTTGGACATAAACTTCCCAATATCCTTAGCATTATCGCCGATCCAGCCGCCTGCTGCACTGCCAGCCCAACCGCCTACTGCACCACCAACCCATGTTCCTATCCCAGGCAAAAGAACACTACCGATAGCGCTACCAATCGCTGTACCTGCTGTGCCGCCAATCATTGAGCCTACAGCTCGGCCCCGCTCCTCGGGAGGTGCAGTTGCAACATTCGCTACATCAGCGAGCATGCTGATTGGCCCAAGTAATTTCCCGGCCCCCTTAGCAAGCCCTCCGCTCAGTTTGCCGAACATGCCATTGCCTGAGAAGAGCTTGGACATTGATGAAGTAGAGGGTTGATTAGCGCTAAGGCCCAGTCGATTCGGATTCATTTTTTGATCAAAATCAATTCTGAGCTTTTTTGATTCTGCTGGAGAGATGTTGGTGATGATTTTTTTTGTGGGATCGGAAGCTGGTGATGCTACAGTTCCACTTGCACGTTCTTGATAGGATCTGGAACCGCTCTTGTAAGAACCTTTTTTACTACTTTCAGAAGTTGCAACACTTTTAGCTCTGCCGCCACCTAATTTTTTTGCTTTGCTACCTTTCACTCCACCTCTTGAGAGTCTTCCCACCAAACTTCCACTAGAACAGCAGCAGCATTGGGAGCCAGAGCTTGCAGTTCCGTCTAATTTTGATTTTTTACCTTTAAATAGGTTTCCTACGAACTTTATTCCTTCACTAGTATTCTTAACTGCATCAGCTAAATGATTAAATTTTTCAGCTCCATCAACAATACTCTGAAACCAACCCTTGTCTTCTTCAGCTTTTGCTGTTCCCGCCCCAGAAATATTGGTTGTGATCCCCAGCTTAGCAGTATTCTCCTGCACTTTAATCGCCAAATCCTGATTAGACATAGTGAGCTTCGCCAGTTCTCCATTCGTTGTTGTCAGTGTACTAGGTAGTTCCCCTATGGATAATTCAACCTTCTGCTGAACCATCACAGAAAAACCCCCCGAAGCCCTAACCATCTGGTTCCTGAAGCTATTCAGTTTCACTAGTGCGCGATCCAGTGCCGGACTAAGTTGGTCATCCAATCCAATTTTGGGCGTAATCCTTAGCCTGCTGATTCGCACAGCCGTACTATAAATGCTCTCCAGCCTGCGCCCGGTTGTTCTCAGCTCATTGTTCACCTTGATCAGACTCTGATAGCGAACTCTGCCCAGACGTTCGGTAGAACGCTGGATCTGATCCAGATACCGGATGGTCGTCCGCATTTCCGCGTTTGATTTGGACAAGCCCACAATCATTTCTGCCATTTCTTTCACCCCCTGTCCGATCTAATCATCGATTCATTTGCGAGGTGATCGCTGCCATTTCCTCTTCTGAAAAAGCAATCAACAGCGAGCGTTCACCGCGCGGCAAAGACCAAAATTCTCCGGGCCGTAGATGATGACGGACCCACATGTGATATAAGAACGTAGTCATCCCGCCGGAGTGAATCAGTTTTTTAGGTCTTCAATCTCCACACCGAAGCCGGAAAGCTCAAGTACCTTGTCGCCAACGGCATCCAGCTCACCCGCGAGTAACATGCGGCGAACCGCCTGTTCCCCACCGGACAGCTTCATGCGCCCCGTGATGCGGTTGTCTCCCCAACCGGACAGTTCCAAGCCGCGAACATTCATTTTCACCGTTGCTTCAGAGATCAGCAGCGCGTTAAATGTTTCGGTATCCACCTTTTCCTCGGTGCGGCCTTTGACCGTTTTGCGAATCGTACAGCGTTCGCGGATCTGATCCACTTTGGAGGACGTCAATCCACGCAGGGTCAGCAACAGATCCAATCGTTGAATGCGTACATTCTCTTCCGGCAAACGTTCTGCTGCTTCAAACAACTGATCCAAAATTTGTTCTTCAGACATATTCTCGTTCATACTCATGGGGTGCGATCTCCTTCTCATTTCACAATTGGGTTAATACATCTCCACATCCAGGGACAACAAAGAGACCGAGAATTTCTCGGCCTGCCTGTGTATCCCACTTCTGTTAAGTCTCGTTGCCCGTATGCCTGATTAGACAAGCGACAAGCTTCGTTACGAGGTCTTTCCGAAGTTCAAAGTCATTCCATCCTTAGTTCGCTACAATCGGGTTCAACAATTCGAACCCTTCAAATGTAAAACTTGTTTCCTCCGGTACTTCCTCACCCGCAGTCCAGTTGGCAAGCTGGATTTTGTCCACCATGCAACCTTTCAACAGGACACTCTCATGTCCGTAGGATTCTGGATCGTCCACCTTCGAGATAATTTGGAACTTGGTGAAGCCGCGCTGGATCATGTCCGAAGTGACTTTGTAACCCGTCATCGTGCCTGTTCCTTTTTTCGCACCATTCTTGTGTACTTTCCAATCGTTGCCGACCAGATTCAGTTCACGCTTCTCGATTTCAACGCTGGCCTCCAGCTTATTAATATTCGTCTGCCACACACCATCGATATGCAGCTGACCATGGGTACCGAGAATTACTCTTGACGCATCCAACATGACAATTCCTCCTTGAGATTAGAAAATATCGTATAAACCATCCATTCAACGAATCGGCGTCTCTTTTAAAAGACAGTTTCCTTCTAAACAAACCTTATTGCACGTAAAACGTACCGAACAACTGCTCCATTACATCCGTCAGCTTCACATTCCATTGCAGGAATACCTGATCCGCCTCCGGCTTGAGAATTGGTGCAGCACCATAATACGCCGGATCGAGAACGACATCGTATCTCTCAGCTTCAATGACATTGCTCTGTGCGAGCAGTGCCAGATAGGCTTTCATCGCACCAATCAGCGCCTGACGGCCTTCTTCCGTATTGTTTACTTTACCGATATACGTATCTTCAGCAGAGCGCTGCAAATCCGTATTAACCGCATCCATAACACGAATGGAACGGATTTTTTTCCAGGCATTATTCTGTCCTGCGGCAGGGGTCACGAGTGTATTCACTCCGCGAAGCGCCTTCACCTGACGTCCATCATGGAAGAAAATAAATACACCATTCTGAACCGCCTGCTCCTGTTCTGCTCGCGTCCAGCGACGCGTCACGTCATCGAACGGAGATGGTGCGTATGTGGTGGATTCATTCAGACGTTGTCCGGCAATCAGACCCGCAACATAAGCAGACGTTTCCGCCGAGCTGTAGAACGCATCTCCCAGACGCACACCCGTACCAACATTAATCACACCCTCATGATTCAACGTAAGTGAACGTGCTGCTGCCTTCTGTGCTGCAGTCGCAGAGGTGTCGTCTGCCGTAGTACCACCGAATACAGCCATCACGGGTTTACCCTCATTGCGCACACGTTTCACCCAAGCTGCAAAGCTCGCCAGCAAAGGCGCATCCGCCGCATGATCCAGTGCCAAAACGTCAAATTGCTCACCTTCCAGCGCGCCCTGCACGGCGATATACTCCGCATTGGTCAGTCCATCGTTGCCACTTGCACCACCTTTGAACGCCGCTCCCGCAACGGTTGCAACAACACCTGTACCCTCGCCAATCGCCTGCGCGTTAATCCAAATGTTGCTTTCATCCGCGTTGATCTCTTTTGCCAGCGACGCTGCCGAAATATCCGCAGTCAGCAGTGCATATAGCATCCGGTTGCCTTCAAACAAGCGCACTTCATGCTTCGTATTATCAATTACACCCGGTTGAATGGTGACGTAGAACCCGTTACCCCGGTCACCCGGATACTTGGCGTCCAGTTGCAGAACGGCTGTATCACTGCTGTCTTTCAGCGTAAGCGTGGCTGCTTTCGCCGTCTCTCCGGCTACCCGATAAGCGAGCAGCTTTTTCGGTCCACCCAACAGAGCGAGCTTCAAGGATGTATAAGCTGTTCCATTATCCTGGGCATGCGCCGAGAAAATACGCTCAATTGCAGCTTCACTGCCGACTTCTACAAAAGTGCCCACCGGACCCCAGTTGGCCTTGATCGGCACAACAACCGTTCCGCGATTACCAGCCTGAATGGCCGAAGACGCTGCCGCCTGAAAATTCATATATAAGCCCGGAAGTACCGGACGATTCGTTTGCTCCCAAGTTCCGCCTGCCATTATCCCTTCACCTTCGCTTTCATAAATTGGTTGATGTGTTCCTTCGCTTCCGCAATGGAAAACGTCTCTTGCGCTACTTCGTACAGCGCACCATACAGCACCTCTGCCTTAACGGCAAAGAGGGCTTCGGCATGATTCATCAGCTCGGCCCGCGTGTATTGCGGGGCAGTCTGTTTATTTTTTTTCACTGAGCTTGCCATGGCCATCTCACCTCATTGTTTGACTACTGAATTCGTTGAACCTGATCTTTGCACCATAATTTTGACCTATGAATTTTTGTCCCTATGAACCTACGAAACTATGAACCTATGAATTTGAAGCTAAAGTATGATATTGAATTTCTCATCTGGAACCCCATCTAGAGTCCCTCTCGACTAGCGCTTACTCTATCCCTTTGCTATGGTGAATCTCGCGGATTAATGGCACATCCGTACCCGGACGGCGAATACGCTGCTGCAACGTCAGACGAATCTGCCCGTTCAAGTAAGCGTCTGCCTGCAAGTCGGCAGAAACTTCATCCACCGTCACATATCGCGTACCGTCTGTATCCGTCAAAGCAATACGGGGTTGCACAGCCAGTTGTTCAACCAGATGTGTGACCGTTTGACGGACATCTCCCACATTCGCAGCCAGCACATGCCCAATCCATTGCTTACGAATCTCCAGCGCAGAAGTCCCTGCAGTGGTTGTACTGCATCCCGTCAATCGCCACAGTATAGACTTGGACCTATAACCTCCAGGCCAGGCATCCCCATATACGGACCACTCCTGTCCGAGCTGAGTTTGTGTCCAGCCCTGAAGTGCAGCCATCCACAAATCTGTGGTTTCAGCCTGAGTGTATTCCAGCATTTCCGGAACATACACCCCAAACCGCAGGCTGCGCGTAACCAGTCCAGAACTGGCATCCACACGATCACAATCTGAAGAACCCAGATAAATACAGGTAAATGCCCCGCCTTCTTCATCCTCCAGCCTGACCTGATGCAGTCCTTCCATCAGCGCTGCTGACCATACTTCTACTTGTTCAGCACCTCCATCTTCGGGGCGTGCATATGGAGAGATTTTGATGATCCTCCTATACCCCGCCCAAGCAGACTTCGGTACCTCTTCTGCAAAAGCAATCACGGCACAGGGTCCGGCTAACACCTCTCCCGGTACAGGAGTATCCAGTACTCGGTCATTCCATGCCGGGACAAGAGCCTCCAGCTTCTGCTTCAGCGTTCGCCTGATGACGTTGCTCACTTGCCCTGTGCTGGCGGTGTTGTTTAACCCACTACTCATAGACACATTCATGTTGCCCCCTTCAGCTGCAAGTTTGAGATCTGCCTGCATTGTGCAGCAACAATGTTGCAGCAGCGAATTCCCCCTTTAACTCAGCCTCTGCGTATCTACGGCACCAAAGCTGGACACCATTCACCGCAACAAAAAGACCGGCCCCTTGTGGCCGATCTGTACATTAGCGTATGTGCTTTCGGTGTGTGTCCTTGCTATTGATCCGATAATACAATCTTACACCCTTTCATCGCTAGCGCGGATGGTGATTCGTACGACTTAGGTGCAATTAAGGGTGCATCCGGGGTGGAAAAAAGACGACTCAGCGTGGCTCATGCCATTAACACCCTATTTCAGCGTAACCTTCGGATTCAACGTAATCTCAAACGCACGTCCCCAGATGAAATCGGGATTCGCATATTCCAGCAGTGCACTGCAATACTCCGCATAAGCTGCTTCGCCATTACAAATTTGCTTTATCGCTACGTTCCCTTGAGCAAAGGCGGTTTTGTTCGCCAGTGCCGTGGTGTGGGTCTGCATCAGATCCCTGAGTAAAGTCTGCAGATGAGTGTAATCCTCTTCAGAGTTGAAGAGTGCCATGTTCTGATCTGCAAGGGTTGCCACATTGGTATACAGCGCATGCGCTCTGGAATACGTGCGGATATCTGCAATCGCTACTGCTTTATAGTAGTAATCTTTCAGGAAACGTTTGAACAACAATGAACCATGTGCATTCATGGCATCTCGCAACGTATGGGCATGTGTTTCTGTTGTAATCAGAGCATAACGGGATTGTCCCATACCCACAGCCATACCGATTTTGTTCCCCGGCGTATTCCATGCACTGTACCCCAGGACCCGACCCGTATACGGACTGTTCAGGAGTGCTTCGGCTACATCGACGTTGGCCGGACCTTTTCCTACAAAATCAATCAGCACCGAAGGAAGACCCTTCTCACTATTACTCGTCAATTGCGCCACAGCCGCCTGCACCTGATCCAGCGCCGTAATAGCAATAATCTCAATGTCCACCGATTTATTACCCGGTTTGCCTGGATGACGGTTCGTCATGCGATCCAGCTCAGAAGCCATATCAAACGAAGAAGCTTCATCAACAGATGTAGCATTCGTTAATTCATTTCCATTTTCCATATCGGGAGTTGTATCCGTTACCACATCAGGCTGTGGATAAGCGGAATCCGCTACAACCACACCACCAACAATATCCACATGACGCACCACATTCTCGTGCACATTCATATATTCATAGGCATTGATAATCGTGGAACCATGCGGGCCAAAATATTTCACTGCATAACGCGTCTTCTTCCCACCACGAAGCAATTGGTTAGCCATGCGTGCCAACAGAGCGTGACCCAGGCCATCCGCATCTGGAAGGATAATCGCCCGATCGGGATTTTGTCCATCCGTCCCACCGAGCCATTCGTTGATCCGTGCTTCCACATAATTGATTTCGTTGATCTGAACGCCTTGCGTATTCGCATCGTCGACGCCTACGGCGAGGAAATCAATATATCCTTTGCCAGCAAGCTTATCCAGAATGTATAGATTCGTTTTGAATTTATGTTGTCTGGTGTTGTAGTACTGTTCTTTATTAAAATACGTCGTTTCCCCATATTCCGTAGACTCTGGAGAAAGGTTGTACCCGTTCACAATATCCTCGAATGCCGTAAAGGACCGGCGTGGCTGCTGCATCAGTGCACGTGACTCGTTGTAGGCATCCAATGCGAGACCATCTGCAAAAGAGGTGGTAGCGAGTCGCATAATGGTATCCATCACAAACACTGGTTTTCGTGGATATTTCCCTTTAATCGCTTTGATCACATCGAGCAAACGGGTAGTGTCCTGGTCGTAATCAGGATATGTTCCGCCTCCATCTTCACGAAGCTGACGACTGCCGATCAGACCACCATAAGCCAGCATATCCGAAGAGATGATGAAGCCATCCACTTTAGCGGCATTTTTCAAAACGAAATCATGAATGTTGGACGGTTTCCCATACGTAGGTGTAGACGTTCCAAGCAATGTGGTGCCTTCTACCGTTTTCTCGGAATCCAGACGATTTTGAATGTCACCCAGGTGCGGTGTAATGATATGGATACCGGCTGCTTTTCCTTGTACAACGACGTCATCCAGATTCGCTGGACGATCATCCAGTGGAACATACAATACTGTTTTCATATCCTAAAACCTCCTGTTAGATAAGTTGAACTAGAGATGTTACACCTTGTCACTGCGATTGCAGTACCATCTTCCGATCGCTCTTATCCCCAGATTTTCTTGATCCCTTAGTTCAAGGGTAAAATCCGGTGCTAAAGGCCAGAGTATGCTTACGAAGTAGCTTTCTTGCAGAAAGCTTTTAACTTCGCTTCTTCAGATTGGTTCTGCACTCTCCGTTTTGGTGTAAAAATTAAATTCAACTTATAATGATATATTCAGTCTTTCTTTAGTACCCGATCAGAGCAAGTGTGCACTCACCGCATAAAAAAACCGGCCCCTGGCCGGTCTGTACATTAGCGTATGTGCTTATCGGGATATGTCATTTGCTACTGATCCGATAATACAATCTTACATGTTTAAATCGGTCGCGCTGACGGTTATCCGTATGGATTACGTCTATTTGTTGTCGCCATCATGACGGTTAAACGTCGGTTTCTTGCAGGGACTTCAGCCGGATAACCCAACAAATCCATTTCTGGTGCTGTTTATATGATATAAGTGGCCTTTCTAACCCTATTTACAATAAAGGATGGATACGATCATGAATAAAAAGCTCTGGTTCTATCTGTGGATCGCTATTACCAGTTATATGGCCGGCCCCATTATGTATGCTTTGACAATGTATACCTTATATCAGGAAACAGATATTGTAACTACTTCACTCATTGGATGGACCGCTGCAACATTCTCATCCGTTGGTATCCTGTTTATCATGGTCACAGTCATTCTGCTTCGAGTGCTGCACATCTATTATTTCTGGCTGCAAACCCTGCTATTTGAGTTACTTTTCCTTCTGCTCGTCTATATGACCATTGTTCTTCTTGGGGCTGGCAATACAGGTCTGCCCTCGCTGTCCTTTCCATTTACGCCTGAAGGCATTCCCTTATGGATGTTCTGGGTAAGTATTGCACTTATGAGTTCCTGGGGAATATGGACAGCGCGTCAGCCCATACGAAAATCACCATACATGCTGGCATCCAGAGTCATTTTGATCGTGTTTATCCTTGAAATATGGCTCCGTTAAAAAGATATAAAATAGCACAGCCATCTCAGGCTGTGCTCTCTTAAACGTATTTTGCTCACGCGATAATATAGCGGAAGTTTTCCCAGCTTTCCGGAACTGAATTTCCGTTTCTGGCATGATGGTAGAAGCTGAATGGAAATTTGAACAGATGACCTCCATGCCAATCGCGGGAACGTCTGTCGGTGAGCCAGTACTCCAGTTCATGTGGAAGTGCAACAGAGCGTTCTGCACGGATCAATGGCAGACGATCAACTGGAGATTGCAGTGTTGGCATCTCCTGGTCGGCATCCACATCCCGGCTCAATCGCAGCGCCTTGACCATCCTGAGAAAAGGTGGAACGCCTTTATGGAACAAAGCAGGGTAATCCAGTTCAAATAATATATTAAGCGCGTGCCCGTAGGTTAGCATGTGGCCGATCAGATCATGATGTGCTTCTGCCTGATAGATGGTACGAAATGCACCAAGCTCATCCAGAATCAGCCGGGACAATTGTTCCGGGCGTTCTATATCAGGGAATCCGTCTGCCTCACTTAACTTCAAGCTGCGAATTTCTTTCACCGTTGTGTTTACCCAGGATCTACCTGGAATGGTTCGTTCAAAAGAATCAATAAGTTCAACCATCTGATCCATGTCATGCTCCGTGCCCCAACCATCCAGTTCACGAATGGCTTTTAGACTTAGGGCACCATAGATGGCCTGATGACCCACCCAGTGTAGCTCTCCGATGGTTCGATCCAGCGCTGCTGTAATACGCGCTTCGGCCTCTTCCCTTGGCAAAACCTCTCCCTTCCGGGAGTTCAAGCCATCATTCAACCCGTGCTGGCGAAGCATGGCTTTCGCTTCAGCCGTAACACTGCCCGCCGCAAGGGCAGTGAGGCGATTTTCCCGCAACCAAAAATAAGCCGCAATAGCTCCCGCCCCATAATGGGCATGCCACAAATCTCCTGTACGCTCCCGACTGGACACAATAACAGCCAGCCCTTCTTCCAACAAACGTCGATCCAACATGCCACCACCCTTCATCGATGCGAATCCTGATATACACACGACCAGCAACAGTTTTTTAGCAAAACACTCTTTTTAAAGCGTTTACTTCTATAAGATGATTCAAATGGTGCACATATGACCGTTTTGCCTGCTGTTCCGCGCATTTTAGCCGATTCGAAGTCTCCCAACATCACGTATGGACACTTCCAGCGGATAGATGTTTGCTTTTTGCTCCGAAAAGAACCAGGTTCGCTCCTTCTTCACCACAATGAACAGACCGTTCACATCCCCTATAGGGGCAAAGGTATCACTTATCGCTCTCCATCGTTTCAATCCCATCTGCTCAAGTTCATCTACCGCAGAAAGCACATCTTCCGTGACAAGTCCCACCTCACACACCTGCAGTAGATCTTTCTCCGAAAAGGCGTGATCACTCTCGTTATGAACGGTATGATGAGCAATCAGCTCCAGAATGTTACCGACAGGATCTTCGAAATAGAGCGAATTCGAGTTCCAATTCGTTGAATAGGTCTCATCATCACCTTCATGCCTACTTAGACGGACACGTGCCGCTGCCCATGCCTTGGCCTCCTGAAAACGATTGGTTGGAATCATCCAGGCCAGGTGGTAAAACGGATTCTGGTCTGTTTCACTTCGCATGAATATCATTTTCGTTAAACCAATCTGTAGCGTGAAGGCATGCTCGGACTCTTCAGCCATGTTCAAACCCAGTGTGTTGATATAAAAGTGCTTAATGTCTTCCAATCGTGCTGTATATAATTTGACCTCTTCAAAAATCATGCTGTGTCCTCCTTCACCCGACCGTTCATCTTCTCCCACTCACTCCAAGGCACCATGCCAAGTTCCGGCTTCGCTTCATCCGGGAGCATCGATATGAATTCCAGAGAATGACCATCCGGATCGGTAAAATACACGGACACAGCCGGCATCCATCCAAATACATATAACTCGCCAATATCATCATCCTGAAAGTTATGCGTCTTGATCCCTTCATCCTCTAGGTAAGTGACAGCTTGCTTCATGTCCTCCAACGATACCTGAAAAGCAAAATGCTGTCGCTGCACCTCGGAAGGGTCCTTTTGCCACAGTCCGAGCATCGCGTTGCCTACACCGCCAATCCAGTAAAAGGAGTTTCCACGTTCCTTCTGCCCATAAGCATGCTGCAATCCAACAATCTGTTCATAAAAATGATGGGATCTCTCCAGATCCGTTACGTTCAGATGAGTCTCAAATATGCCTTTAATCATGATGAAAACCTCTTTCTCTTAACTCACGGACGGCTTCCGTACTGCAGTTAACGTCTCGGCAAGGTGTAAAAATGAACCAATCACGCGTTTGATCCGATCCTCAATGTCCTGACTGCCTTCAAATTCTTCGTATCCGTCAAACGTTGCTTCAAATCTTCTGCGCTGTGCACCACCAATGGAAATCCACTCCTGCGCGTTAATACCGTGCAAATTGCGAATAATCACCTGCAGCTGCAAAAGTGAGCTTACGCCCACCGCACCTCCTGCTGAGCTGATGGACAATACCGGTTTACCACTGAAATGAGCCTGACTCAGGTGATCCAATGCATTTTTGAGTACACCGCTGATGCTGCCATGATACTCTGGCGTAGACAGGATAATGGCATCTGCTGCGAGCATACGTGTGTTCAGGTCAGACAGATGCTGATCTTCATTCTGTTTTTCATCCGGTGCATAGAATGGGAGCGGTGTCTGATATAAGTCGAACAAGCTGGCTTCATGCCCCTGACCGCTAATTACCTCCACGGCATATTCCCCTAAACGTGTACTGGTTGCATTTTTCCGATTACTGCCTGCCAAAATGATAATATTCATCTAGGTCACTCTCCTTCGATTTTATATAGATATTCCATCTCTTCGATTCAACTTTCTCTACTCTCATCTTACCTTGCTTCCACCTCGGAATCGTCGGCAGATAGACTTAACTTGCAGCACAAAAAAACTCAACCTTTGGGTTGAGTTTCTACAACTTTAGTCTGAGAATATGGGAAGATGGATCAGACGACCCAACCATTTCTTACGGCATGAAGCGCTGCTTGTGTCCGGTCTGCCAGTCCCAATTTGTCTAAAAGATGACTGACGTGGGTTTTCACTGTTTTCTCGGTAATGATTAGTTTGATGGCAATCTCTTTATTACTTAATCCTTGTGCGATCAGCCCCAGAACCTCTCGTTCTCGACGAGTAAGCATGTCCGGTCCATGAGAAGTTTCTTTTCCCAGCCCTACCCGCTCTTGCTCTGGAAGCCGAGTAGACGAATGGGGATTTGCACGCCCATGCGGTTCATTCATCGACACTTCAGACGAAGCCATCACATGCATTAATTGTCCTGCTGCTGCAGGATGAAGCTCTACCTGACCTGCATGCACATTACGAATGGCAACGGCAAGATCCTCTGGCTCAATATCTTTTAGCAGATATCCCTTCACTCCAGCGCGAACGGCTGGTACGACATGATCCTGATCGGAAAAGGACGTAAGTACGATGATACGGATTCTAGGCAAGATCGAACGAAGCCTTCTCGCCGTCTCGATCCCGTCAAGCACGGGCATATGCAGATCCATTAATACCACATCCGGATGCAGTTGTTCTGCTTGTTCCAGTGCTTCCTGTCCATTCGAGGCTTCTCCGACGACTTCCATATCTGGCTGAGTGGACAAAAAAACGTGCAACCCACGCCTCACCATTGCATGATCGTCCGCGAGTAAAATCGTAATCGGCATGTCTTCTTCCCCCTGATTTTATACAGATTCGGACGGAAGTGGAATGACGACCGTTACCGATGTTCCCTTTCGGGATGAACTCACAAGTTCAAGTCTGCCGCCCAGTGACTGGGCCCGTTCCCTCATGATGGACAGACCAAGTGAACTGGCAGGCAAAGCCTCACGCTTTTTGGCCCCCCCTTTTCCTCGATCTGTAACGATTAATATCGCTTCCTGATCGCTTAGCTGGAGGGATATCTCAGCAGAAGGGACTCCCGCATGTTTACGCACATTATTGAGTGCTTCCTGTCCAATACGCCATAAGCCTTCCTCAATACTTTGAGGCAAGGAGCGCATACCCGTCCGATGTACAACGACCTGCAATCCCTGTCCTGTACCATATTCCTGCAATGCACTGAGCAGACCAGACTCCAAACCCGCCGGACGAAGTTGCATAATCAAGGCACGCATTTCCTTCAATGCTTCCTGCGACAAGGAACGTATATCCTTCATCGCTTCCGCAGCCGGATGCAGCTGTAGTGATCCGGCTAACATGCTCTCTGCCCCTTTGGCTGTGAGAGACAGGGAGAACAAAATTTGGTTCACCGAATCATGCAAATCCCGAGCCAAACGGTTTCGTTCCTCCAGTCGGGTCAATTCCCGCCGTTTGTATACCAGTCTCAGACTCTCCCACGAGGCTGTAATATGTTCAGCGAGTGCATCGAAAACCTCACGATCTGCCTGAAGGAAGCCATTGGCCGAGCCCAATCCAACCACCAGTACTGCCGTTTCTCCAGGAGAACTTAATGGGATGGGAGCAGCCAAGCCTGAAGCCAAAACAGACTTAGGGAGCCCGGTATTGCAGATGGCAGAAACATCTTGGATTTCCGTTGCCGACAATACCATAGCCCGATGAGAATCAATCACACGATGCATGCGAGTCTGCAACTCTGGAGAGAGTCCAGATATTGTCATCATTTCGGACCTGCCATGAGCATAAGCCGCCTGTACCATAAAACTTCCGTTTTTCTGGGATAACAGTGCGGCAAAAGGCCAATCGTAATGATGCCCAAGCAGCTTTACAACCATCTTGGCCATATCGTCTCCACTGCTGCAATTGTTGACCGTCACGCCCAGCGATCGGCTGAACTCCCCCAGCCTGACATACAGATCCGCTCGCCTTTGCTCTGCGCTATATAATCGCATCCGCTCCATTGCACTACCTATCTGATAAGCTACAGCCTGCAAAAGCGCCAGCTCACTATCACTGAAATGCTCTTTCCCGGGTGCAGCAACATTCAGCAGTCCCAGCATCTTTTCCCCCGAGCGGAGCGGAACCGTTGCATGATGGGTGATGTCATGGGTATCTCCCCATTGATGATCGACGGCATCCTCTAGGCGTTTGCAATTAATAATATTGACGGCATTATCCAATCTCCCGTCCCGGAAGCGATTCACGCACCAGCAAGACCCACAGCGCATCGGCTCCTTGTCATGATGCAGCAGAGCAGGAGGCAAACTGTAATCAGCAATACAGGAGTACTCTCCCTGATTATTGATCAGGAATACCCAGCCCGTAGTCAATCCCGTCAGTTCCAACAATTTACCGAGTACCGTATCCAGCATCAGATTCAGGTCGTTGGATGTATTGAGCGTTTCCGCGATCGTCTTCAGTGTGTACATCTCCTGCATTCCGGCTTGTTCCGTCATGCGGATTCCTCTCCTTTGACTGATCCTTAATATTGTTTTCAATTATTGTATACAATCAGCGAAGGATATAAAAGGATGAACTTCTTGCTTCACCTCTAGCCCAGCTTCTGTCGCTCTTTGCGAGATGCAGATAAAGGCTCCATATTAATCAGACCCCGATCCGACAGAGCCAGCGCCATTTTATAGAAAGCACGTGTCCGAATCTTCGTATACGTATCCTTGCTGACAGGCGGGTCAAACACATGGTTATACACTTTATAGTCAAATACATCGTCATCCTTCAGATAACGTTCGCTGACAAGTACACGTTCCTTCTCGCTCAGTCGAGATACCACAAAATCAATCGTATCGCAGTACGCCTGACGTGCGCGCTGTACATCCACATTATAGATTGCCGTTCTGGCAGTGGAATCCCCGGTCACATTCGTTGCACCATGGAAACGCTCAGCGTAACTCGCCGTCACCATCACCTCTCGTTCTTCAAAAGCAATCGTTTTATAAATCCGGTATTTTTCCAGCGCGGCTTCAACAGCAGTCTGTGTTTTGCGTCGGTCCAATTCGGGCAGCATCAGTTCCATATTCATTCTCCTCCTTAAAGGGTCAGTTAAACTCGCATTCATCTCATCTTTGGTATTTTGTATTATTCGGTTCCAGTCGCTTACGGGTACAATAGATAGACGAATAGAAGCTTTTCGATCTACCTATTGCTAATTTGAATCGCTTTTGGGATTAATACAAAATACTCCTTTTATTAGAGTTATCCAGTTCTCTCAAATAGTAACGGCATTCTTCAATTTTTCTGTTGCCTTTTGGAATCAGTTAAAGTCAGGTATGAAGCAGGAATAATTCATTTTCCTCATCATCCAACTTGTCTCAACTTTACATTTTGTTCGTATTTTGTTCGTATTTCTATTTGAGGATACCACTTTCTGGGGATCGGCGTAAACCTTCATTTTGGGTCGTTTTAACTATAAAATAAAACCCGCGCTCTCATTTCCTTTACCTTTTGGCATAATTGTTTCATATCCCTTTACCTAATGGTATATATACGATATAGTACAGATAATTAAAGATCCTCGTATAAGTCCGACTTTTTATATTTTAAGATTGAATGCCAGATTTGCACGTTTAACGGAGAGGGTAGAAAAAACCTGGAGAAGCGTAGCGTTCACCTTTATCACCGGATTTTTCCCTTATGAGAAGGGAATCAAAGAAATCTGGGGATAACAGTGATCGAAAGGTTGTTCTGCCATCGGAGTGACTCGTGTGAGACAAGTTCTCTTAATATATAATTTAGGCACTTGTACGAATCAAAGGAGTGGAATGAATGGTGGAGCACGCTTTTGGTCCTTATCTGAAACAACTGCGCGAGCAACAGGGATACAGTATCAATCAGCTCGCCGAAGCAGCAGGAATCAGCAACTCGCAAATTTCACGCATTGAGAATGGGGTTCGCGGAGTTCCCAAGCCTGCTACCATCCGCAAAATCTCGGACGCACTCTCGGTTCCCTACGCGGATATGATGAAACAGGCCGGCTATCTGGAAACCGGAAATACAGCAAGTGAGCTCCATGACGCTCCAGAATGGGCAACTTATAAGGACCGTCGGGACTTTAAAAAGATGCTCGAGGACGAGGATGATCTGATGTTTGACGGCATCCCGCTGGATGATGAGGATAAGAAACGAATTAAGGATGTCCTGACAGGTCTGTTCTGGGAAGCCAAACAGATGAACAAACGAAAAAAAACGAACGATCCGGACAAGCGCCCATGAAGCATTTCAAGCTGAACAAACTAAAGCAGCAGGTGAGATGATATGGATGACATTGTAACAAAGCTGATTCGAAAACACCGGACAAACTGCCCTTTCAGCATTGCCAGAGCCATTGGAATACAGATCCGGTTCACCAATCTGGGCAAGTCCACCAAAGGACTGTATTTCCGAAAGCTCCGTCGCAGATTTATCGTCATTCACAATGATTTACCGCCGGAATGGCAGCGTTTTGTGTGTGCCCATGAACTTGGACATGACCGATTGCACAAAGGCATAAACCGGTTCTTTCTGGAGGAACACTCCTATTTTGCCCCAGGCAAGCTGGAAAGACAGGCCAATCGTTTTGCCATACAGCTTCTAACTTCAGGGGTGATGCCAGAGCCGGATGAATCACTGGAGAAATTTTGTTTGCGTACTGGACTGCCACGTGAAGTGCAGCATTTTTTTTAGCCTTTTTAAGAACATACGTTCCTCACAAGTGAAGTTCTCTCTTAATCTTCCACTATGAAAATCAGATGTCACTTTCAGGTTACCTATTTTTACACAAATCACGAGATTTCCTAATAGTAGTCTGGTAAAATACAACATGAGTTGTGCAAACGCTCAGGTAGATTATTATTTTGGGGAGGTTACTGATTCATATGAAAATCTGGAAGACTTATGTTTCACTTGTGCTAACGCTCTGTCTGCTGTTTGGCAGTGTGGGCATTGCCGCTGCTGCAACGGATACCACTCCGGGCACAGGTAAGCACATTACTATTCTACATACGAATGACACACACGCACGCGCAGTTGAGTCCTCACCTGCGATGGGTTTCGCCAAAGTTGCTGGAATTGCGGACAAATACCGTAGCGAAAACCCAAATACCCTTCTGCTGGATGCCGGAGATGCAGTGCATGGTACAACCTTTGCTACACTCGTTAACGGTGAGAGCATTGTCAAAGTAATGAATGAAATCGGTTATCAGGCGATTGTACCGGGTAACCACGAATTCAACTACGGTTCCGAGCGCCTCATCGAACTTGCGGATATGATGAACTTCCCCATGCTCAGTGCCAATGTGAAAAAGAAAGACGGAACTCGTCTCTTCGATCCTTACCTCATTAAAGAAGTAGACGGCGTGAAGATCGGTATCATTGCGCTGACTACACCGGAAACGATGTATAAAACGAATCCGAAAAATGTGGAAGGTCTTGATATTACAGACCCAACTGCAGAAGCCAAAGTTCTCGTGAACGAAATTCGCAGCAAAGTAGATGTTGTTGTTGTATTGGGACACCTTGGACAAGACGCGTCCAGCACCGATACTAGCTTCAAAGTTGTAAAAGAAGTTCCTGGCATTGATGTATTCATCGACGGTCATAGCCATACGGTTCTGCAAGATGGACTTGTATCGGATAACGGAACACTGATCGCCAGCGCTGGAGAGTATACAAACTTTGTAGGCGTGATCGACCTGTGGGTTGACGGCGGCAAAGTAACGAAAAAACAAGCAACACTAATTGATGAAACGGAAGCAAAAGACATCAAACCGAATGAGAAAGTTGCCGCATTGGTAAACTCCATTCAGAAAGAGCAAGAACCCATTCTGAAAGAAGAAGTAGCCAATACAGCGATTCTGCTGGACGGCAAACGTGAACAAGTACGTGCAGGTGAAACGAACCTGGGTGACCTGCTGGCAGATGCCATCCGTGACATCAGCAAAGCCGATATCGCACTCACAAACGGTGGCGGTATTCGTTCTTCTATTGAAAAAGGTATCGTAACTAAAGGTGATATTATCACTGTACTTCCTTTTGGTAATCAGGTTGTAACGCTTGAAGTAAAAGGCTCCGATGTACTCGCAGCCCTTGAAAACGGAGTAGGATCTTATCCAGAACCAAGTGGCGGATTCCCACAAGTATCCGGCATGACATTCAGTATTGATTCTTCAGCTGCAAAAGGCAGCCGTGTACACTCCGTCATGATCGGAGATAAAGCCCTTGATCCAAAAGCAACGTACACAATGGCTACGAATGATTTCACTGCTGTTGGTGGTGACGAGTACACGATGTTTGCGAAATACACAACGTCCGGCATGTACGGTGCTATGGATGAAGCGTTGATCGAATACATGCAAAAACTGGGCGCTGTAGAAATCAAAACAGACGGTCGAATCAAGGAAGCAAAGGCTCCTGCGGTTGAACCGGAAGCTCCAGTAACGGAAACACCAGCTCCAACTACACCGAAACCAGAGACACCAAAACCAGAAACACCGTCGAAACCGACGCCAAGTAAACCAGCGCCAGCCAAAGTGCATGTTGTAAAATCCGGAGATTCCCTGTATTCCATCTCCAAACAATACGGTACCACTTGGCAAGCTCTGCAAAAGCTGAATAAGATCAAAAATCCACACTGGATTTATCCAGGCCAACAATTGAAACTGCCTGCAGCCTCTTAAGTTCTGAGAAGAGCAGATAGTTGTACCAATAAGATTCAAAGAAAGGGTGTCCCTCAAGCCATAACTGGCTGATGGACACCCTTTTTTATTTTACAAATTACATCACTCAGTAGTTAACCTACCGAGTTGCACATCCATGTTTACATGAATATAGCTTTGCTGCAAAAATAAATCTCCAAAGCCACTTTAAGAAATCACTTCATCCCATGCCCTCTACCATGGACTATAGAAGATATCTCCAAAATTGCCACTCTCATGCGGTTATTTCACATTCAAACGATATATTTCTCGTTCCATGATTTGCGTATTTGCACCTGCATAGATTCCTGACATGGTTCGCCAGAAGCTCTTATGGACAAACCGACTGTATACAGAATACAATTTTTCAAATTCTAGTAATTTGGTATGACAATACGCAAATAGTGGTGCATACTTATATGACTATAGCCCTCTTTTTAACGCTTTAATCCGTTACATAACCACAAACATCTCTTACCGCATAATATCTGGACCTATTATACATCGCTCTATTATATAGAGACACGTAGCATGGTTTTCATAAGGATTTTTTTTAATTCTGGACTATAGTTGTTCCTTCACCTGACTTACAGCCTCTTGTGCCGTCATACTGATTCGTTTGGATTCGCCTTGTGCTGCAAGCACATGCGATCCAAATTCTACCTGTCCCTCTGCCGCACCTCGGCCAATAACAATCTGGACAGGCAATCCGATCAATTCCGAATCCTTGAACTTCACCCCTGGCCGTTCATCCCGATCATCGATCAGTACACTGTATCCGGCATCTACTAGTTGTTGTTCCAGTTCAAGCGTGAGCTCGCGTTGCTGTTCATCTTTCCAGCTCATTGCGATCAGATGTACATGATAAGGCGCAATGGCTGCTGGCCAACGGATGCCATCCTCTCCGGCATATTGTTCAGCAATAGCTGCCATCAGACGAGACACACCGATACCGTAACAACCCATTACAGGTGCGCACTGCCGTCCATTACGATCCAGGAAGGATGCTCCCATAGCGTCGCTGTACTTGGTTCCCAGTTTAAAGATATGCCCGACTTCTATTCCTTTTGTGAATACAAGCGATTCTCCACAGGTTGGGCAGCCGTCACCTTCAGCAGCGAAACGGATTCGATCTACTCTGTCCAAAGCAAAATCTTTACCCGGAACTACATTCGAATAGTGTACATCAATTTCATTCGCTCCTGTAATGGCATATTCCATTGCAGCTACATCCGCATCTACTACAATCGGCAGATCCAGTCCAATAGGACCCAGAAAACCTACAGTTAAATTCGGATGACTTGCAAGGGCAGTTTCATCAGCTAGAATTAGCTCTTCTGCACCCAATACCTGCTTCAGCGCGATATCATTCACTTCATGATCCCCACGAACAAGCGCAGCGACCAGTTGACCATCAGCCTGATAAAGCAATGTTTTGATCATATGCTGGGCATCCTTGCCCACAAAGACGCTTAACTCATTGATCGTACGTACACCTGGCGTTTGGATACGAACCAACGTGTCACCCTCGGTATTCCCATCAGCTTTTTCAACCGTTTTTAGGTCAGCAGAAGCTTCTGCTTTTTCTGGATTCTTAGCAGAAGATTTAGAAGTCTGATATCCCGCCTTCTCCAGATTTGCGGCATATCCACAATGTTTGCAGGTTACGATCGTATCTTCTCCCACATCAGCAAGTGCCATGAATTCGTGGGTCTCCCCCTGACCACCAATAGTGCCTGCATCGGCTTCCACTCGAATATATTCCAGTCTACAACGCTCCAGAATACGCGAATACGCCGTATTCATGGCCTGATAGGTGCGATCCAGCTCTTCCCAATCGGAAGCAAAAGAGTACGCATCCTTCATGATGAACTCCCGTCCCCGCAGTAATCCAAATCTTGGACGACGTTCATCTCTGAATTTGGTTCCAATCTGATAAAGTGTAAACGGCAGCTTCCGATAAGAATTAACCTCGTCACGAGCCAGTGCAGTCACAACCTCTTCATGGGTTGGACCCAAGGCGAATTCTCGAGCATGGCGATCCTTCAGACGCATCAGCTCAGGGCCATACTGTGTATATCTTCCGGATTCTTCCCATAGCTCAGCAGGTTGCATGATTGGCAGCAATACCTCCTGACATCCTGCACGGTCCATTTCTTCCCGAACGATTCGTTCGACATTCAGCAAGATACGACGTCCCAAGGGCAGATAACTGTATATCCCTGCTGCGAGTTGGCGAATCATACCCGAGCGCAATAACCAGCGATGCCCTGCTGCATCTGCCTCTGCTGGTGCTTCACGTAATGTTGGAACAAGCATTTCACTTTGACGCATCTTGTCACACCCCTTATTCTTCTAATCGATATTTTAAATCTGGTTATAAACAGCAAAAAAACACATCCGTCAAGGGACGAATGTGTCGTGGTACCACCCTTATTTAACTGCACTTTGCCGGCTGACCTGACTTCAAATCATCAGGTCATTTGCCATAAACCGGTTCTACGTTTGCAACCGATGCAAAACGTGAACGCGCAGTCCTTCAGGGCATAACGGGCCCATCCGGCGAAGGTTACAGGCCGTTCGGGCCTTCTCCTCCGCAGCTCGCGAGGTAGGAATAACGAAACAGCAACAGAAACCTTGCACTAAGCGGTTTCCTCTCTGTAGAAGCTGGCTAACGTAATTGTGTCCTCGTTGATCGCTGTTATCATTTTTGATCACCATAGTGTATTTACAAGAAGTTGTCAACCACACTGTTGCCAGCTTTACGTTAAAATGAATTGCTGGGCGATGGCTGACATGGCTGTGCGTTCCCTGTAATATAGAGAAATAGAAACCATGTATTAATTGATAAAGGAGTTTGTCCTATGCCATATAT
The DNA here is from genome assembly GCF_900101205.1 of Paenibacillus sp. OK060. NCBI lineage: Bacteria > Bacillati > Bacillota > Bacilli > Caryophanales > Paenibacillaceae > Paenibacillus > Paenibacillus sp. OK060. The sequence continues at coordinate 391,278 of NZ_FNFR01000004.1, read as the reverse complement.
TATTTACGATCTTGAATTCACGGTAAGTCGCAATACACGTTACTCTTCTGAAATTATAGATATCGGTGCCGTCAAAGTAACGGAAGGTGAGAACGGCCTGTTCGTGTCGGATACGTTCCACACTTATGTTCGTCCATCCAATAAATCGGTGCTATCCGCCGATACAATTCAGTTTACGGGTATTACGCAGAAAGACATCGACGCAGCCCCTCTTTTTCCGGAAGCACTGAATCAATTTATTGCATGGATGGGAAGTGAATCCTATTACATGTGCTCCTGGGGACCGGATGACCGCACCAAACTGATCTCTCATTGTCGCACTCATCAGCTCGATGTAGCCTGGATCACCAACCACAATGATCTTCAGCAGCAATGGTCGCGAACTGTGCGTAAGGAAGGAAAATTCCGTCAGCTTGGACTCGCTCAGGCTCTGGAACTGTGTGGTATTGAATTCGATGGCACTCAGCACCGCGCTTTGGATGATGCGATTAATACAGCCAAAGTATTCATGCATCAATTTGATCAATTCAAACTGGAAACCAATTGCGCCGCAGATGATGAGGGCATCACATCCAAAGTGGTCTATTCCAGCAGTGTAGAAGATGACGAGGAAGATTCCCCTTTTGGTAACCTTGCACACCTGTTCAAGACCAAAGAGTAATTGCATACAACGCATGTTGAACAAAGGCAGACCAGCCATGATCTGCACTGACGTTCAGTTGTAGATCTCTCTCCAACGTTCCAGACGTTCCTTCATCAAAAGACGGTAGCTCTGAGGCTCCAGAATTTCGGCATCGGGTCCATATTGAGACAACCAGGTTAGAAACCCTTGTTCATCACTCAGTATGGCCTCAAATAACAGCGTACCCTCCGGTTCGATCGTCAAGATGGGGCGTGCAAAAAACTGCTCCTGCATGACACGCTCCACGGCGTGCAGCGAGAATCTGATCTTGAATGCAGTCCACTCCGTACTGCCGCTAAGTTCCTGTGGCGTGCGGAAGTGAGATTGTAAAAGGTAATCATCTTTGCGGAACGTGCGTGGCAAAATCCGAACCCTGTGCAAACGATTCACTTGAAATATTCTCAGTCTTTCTGACAGGTGACAATATGCCAACAGATCAAATCGGTATTCACGAGGAATAAGACAGTAGGGATCCATTCGCGCAATCCCCTTTTTACCTTGAAACAGATATTCTCCTTCAATAGTGTTCTGGGAAATTCCGGCCTGAAGCAAGGTCACCAGGGAATGATTCAGAAGTTCGGTACTTTCATTTTGCCAAGCAGATGTACCCACTTTGAACAACCCACTAATTTGCTCAGACCATTCCACTCGCTCTGTTTTGTTCTTCTGACTCGAAGCAACCACTTTCTCATACGCGCTCTCAAAAGCAGGCTTCAGCAACGGACGAATATTCTCCATGACTTCTGCCAGGTGCATAAAGGCTTGAGCTTCTTCATCAGACCAATTCAGCGGATACATGGCAAAATGGCTGATAAACATGTATCCTCTCCCGTGTCCCATATTGGCGATGGGGATATGCATTGCACTGAGGGCCTCCATGTCGCGGTATATCGTCCTTTCCGTTGTTTCGCACCGCTCGGCAAGCTCACGGGCCAGAATACCCGGTTTGGCCTGCACAAGAGTTATAATGCGCATTAATCGGATCAGTCGGTCTGTCATTTTGCCGGACCCTCCACGATGTTGTTTCAATAAATTCGATACAACTCCATCCATTTTTTTATTATTATGTTGTTTAGTACATTCGACTTATTCCTTGACTTCACCTTCAAAAAATTATGTAGAAACATTCCTTTCCGCCCCATCTTGCCTAGTTCTTTATCCCTATTCACCTAACATCGTTTTTCCGCGATTATGAACCATGGAATTAAAAGTAATCCCGTAATGGTGCCGAAGTTTCTCCAATATTTCGGCTTCCTCATAATAATCTAGATCCTGTTTGCGAGCCGCTTCAATTAACAAAGCATCTGCATGACGACGCAGCATATCACTGCCCTCTTGTGTACGGCCTCTTTCATAAGCACGCAAAGCTTGTTTAATCAGAGGAACTGTTTCGTTTAATTTGATTGTCTTCTCTACCTTGGGATCTTCCGGCTGACGCAGCATGCCCAGATGACTTGTATACTGAATATACAACTGTTCTCTGCGCAGCAGCACTCTCTGGCTTTGTTTCAACTTTCGCGTACTCCAATAAGCTGAACATACGGCACTTTTCCCCGATACACGCGGTCCCATGGCGAATTCGAGTAAGATTTGTTTACTCTCTCCCTTGTATACATCACCAAGTCTTAAAACCCAACCGATATCCGTTTCTTTGGAACGACAGCCGTAGATGCCCTTGAGCTGAATTCCAAATTCCGGTTTGAGCAAAAGTTCCAAGTCTCGTGACACAATTTTGGGTGCTATTTTCCTGAGTCTTTTGGCAGGGGCTCCGTTACGCCACTCCACCATCATATATACGGGGTCGGCTCCCCCTGTCGGTATGGCCTCTCTATTCCACGAATAAGATACTTCAAAGACTGAGTTCACTGGTAGTCTCTCCCCCGATTTATATGTATTATCTTCTAAGTTATCAGGGTAAATGGACACTATATTGTCACGGAACATATGTTCGCAGGAAATTTTTCCATAATATTAGTTTCTCATCCCTAAATCCGCGTAATTACGACAATAAACGACGAAAAAGCTTGGCAGTATGCCAAGCTTTTAGACCACTTTTATATGACAAGTCCTATCTTAAATGGTAGATGGATCAATTCCCATTTTGTGTAAACTTTGTACAGAATCAGGTTCTGTGATTGGAGCATAAGTAATACTGTCGATAATCAATTCACGCCCGATCGGCTCACCATTTACAGTGATCATAATCGTTTTGGTTGTTGCAGCTTGTTTAGTTGTGTACATACGTTTCTACCCCTTCGTATTCACGATCTTCATAAAAATCGGATATATTGTTTTCACTCATTAAATTACAAATTTCGTTAATATGAATAGCAGGCACCCAGAGCTGAAGTAAAAGAATGATGTCAAGGCCGTCCGGAGTGCTGCCCTGTCCTTCTATTACCCCGACGTTCTTAAAATTAAACACTTGTCCACATGTATTGATTTATTCTCATATAGGGTAATTAAAACTATATCATCTTGAACCCATTGTCCCGGTTTTGACGTATAATGTAAGAGCCGTATTTCAACAAATGACGACGAAATCGGCAAACGATTATGTAACCGAAAGAAGGTGCCATTCATGCCAAAACCCATTCAGGGTTATTTCATTCGGGTGTTATTCACCACATGTGTATTGTTTACTGTTTCTTTGACTTCTACAGTCAGTGCAGCAAATGCCAATATATTCTCCGATATCTATAGTGGATGGGAACGAGTCTCCGAGCTACCTGGAGAAGTGAACGCCTTGCAGGAAAGCTATAAACAGACGCTGGAGCAGTTGAATCAGACCTCTGCCCAATTGGGACAAGCCCAGGCAAATGTCGAAGCATTCAAGGCCCAGAACGAGTTGTTGCTGGCACAAAACGAAAAACTGACCGACATGGTGAGCAAGCTGCAAAATGATCAGGATGCCAAAACGGCAACTGCCAAACGCATTCAAACGATGATTATCACAGCCGTTTCACTCATATTGGGATACTTTATTCTGATTCGGGTGATGCGCTGGGGGATGCGTCGCCGTTCTGGCAGAGTATAAAAGAACAGGAGCAACCGCATGCACATACACCTGAATAATGCCGAAGCTGGCGGAGCCGGACAAGTGGTCACGTTCTCGTTGATCCAGAACGACCGCCTGCATATTCTCCACCCCCAGCAAATTGTCGCTTTTCGCGGCCCAAGTAGCAGTCGCAATGATAAATTCATGAATATTTCGGGTATCTATCGCAAAAAAAAGCTCATCAAATCCGAAATTACCGGTCCTTGTCAATTTGTGGCCGCCCTGCCTCCCGGATTCACCATGAAGGAAGTTGAACTGAGTGAGAACAGCGATCTGCTGTATGACTTCCGCCATCTTTTCTTCTACTCCGACGGCGTCACGATGCATACCAAAATTCAGAAAATCAAAAACATGCTCATCACTCGGGATGCCGTGAAAATGAAGTTTTCGGGCAAAGGCAAAATTGGATTGCTGACACAAGGTCAGGTCTGCCAACAGGAATTGCACCCTACTGCACCACTGTACGTGGATGCAGGCAGTATTATCGCCTATCCCGAGAACGCGCAGCTGGAACTTACCGTATACGGGAACAACCTTGCCAGCCAGCATATGAACTATCATTGGAAGATGACAGGACATGGCTCTGTACTCTTTCAGGCCGGTCGTGAAAATCATAGACTGGAACAGGATATGAACGATGAAGGCTTATTTAAGCGAATTCTGAAGGAAGTCATTCCTTTTGGAAATGTATTAATCAAATAAGTCCAGATGACGTTAGGCTCGGTTATAAATGGGTTCTCATGGAAAGCATGCTCACCGTATTGGAAATGTGATATACTGTACCGGACAATTGAAGAAGAAAATCCATGCCTATGGCATGGGAGAGGTTCGCGAACTCCCTCTATAAGACTCGACCTTCATTAAGGTCAATAAGTCTTGCGTACATTTTAGGTAACAACGTACGTAAAAAACTAAGGACACTAGATCGTCCTGCTTTTTTGAAGCAGCCTACGAGAAGGTGTGTTTTTTGATGGATGCCAGTTCATGAACTTCTCTGTTCTTCCGACACTCTGTGCCTATGTGCATGGATTGATCTTAAGAAGATGGAGAGGTTTTTTTATGTTGAACGAAGAAAAAGCAGTCGTTGTATTTAGCGGCGGTCAGGACAGTACAACTTGTTTGTTCTGGGCCAAACAGCAATTTGCCGAGGTTGAAGTGGTTACCTTCGATTACGGCCAGCGTCACAAGCTGGAGATTGAATGCGCCGCAGAGATCGCTCGCGATCAGGGTGTACAGCAAACGGTACTGGACATGAGCTTGTTAAACCAACTCGCGCCTAATGCACTCACCCGTACGGATATGAAGATTACGCATGAAGAAGGCGAACTGCCAAGTACGTTTGTCGATGGACGGAATCTGCTGTTCCTCAGTTTTGCAGCCATTATGGCGAAGCAAAAAGGGGCTCGTCACCTCGTCACAGGTGTATGCGAAACGGATTTCAGCGGATACCCGGATTGTCGGGATTCGTTTGTAAAGTCGATGAATGTTACGCTGAATCTATCGATGGACTACCCATTTGCCATTCACACCCCGCTGATGTGGCTGGACAAAGCCCAGACGTGGAAAATGGCGGATGAGCTCGGTGCCTTCGATTATGTGCGGGAGCGCACACTGACCTGTTATAACGGAATTATCGGCGATGGCTGCGGAGAATGTCCTGCCTGCAAACTGCGCAAAGCCGGACTGGATCGCTATCTGGAGCAACGCACGAATTCTGCTACTGTTGGAACTGCGGGAGCGGATGTTCGATGAGAGAGCCTGGAACATTCCGTATTGTGGAGCGGTTGCAGCGGATTGGGGAGGATATCCTTCCTGCCCAGCTTCGCTATCATCGCAAACGTGTGCTTGTCAGCAAGGAGTTTACGTTTGACGCTGCGCATCATCTGCATTGTTATGAAGGCAAGTGCAAGAATTTGCACGGGCATACGTATAAAGTTGTTTTTGGCATTAGCGGTTATCCGGGTGAGACCGGGTTGACGGTTGATTTTGGACATATCAAGGAGATATGGAAAACACAAATTGAAGGGTATCTGGATCATCAGTATTTGAATGAAACCCTTCCCCTCATGAACACAACTGCTGAAAATATGGTCGTCTGGTTGTTCGAGCAGATGGAACACGCCTTGCAGACCGAACCGTATGCAGCACTGACCGAGGGTGGTCGAACAGAGTTTGTCCGCTTATATGAGACACCGACCAGTTACGCTGAGGCCAGACGGGAGTGGATGATCGATGAGTAGCGTGGAACGTAGCAAAGAGGCTCGTATTCCTGTGATGGAGATCTTTGGCCCGACGGTTCAAGGTGAAGGCATGGTTATCGGGCAGAAAACGATGTTCGTCCGCACCGCGGGCTGCGATTATCGCTGTTCCTGGTGTGACTCGGCCTTTACTTGGGACGGCAGTGGCAAGGACCTGATTCGGATGATTACTCCGGAGGATGTGTGGGAGGAATTGCGTCGTGTTGGCGGCTCACGCTTCTCTCATGTGACCATCTCAGGCGGCAACCCTGCCCTGCTCGCTTCGCTGGGCGGATTGGTTAAGCTGCTTCGGGAGAACGGCATCCGCACCGCGGTAGAAACGCAGGGCTCCCGTTGGCAGTCTTGGCTGGCGGACATTGACGAAGTCACCGTCTCGCCCAAGCCTCCCAGCTCAGGCATGAACACCGACTGGGCTGTGCTGGATGATCTGATCCATCGCCTGGCTGCTCGCCCGGTGGAACGAAGTCACAGTCTGAAGATCGTAATTTTCGATGAGACAGACTTGGACTATGCCCGCCGTGTGCATGCACGGTATCCGGGCACAGATTTATTTTTGCAAACCGGGAACCCGGATGTCACTTCTGCTGATACCCCAGATCTGGCGACTTCGCTGCTTGCCCGTTATGAGTGGCTGATTGATCAAGTCAGTGCATCCGATGATCTGAACGACGTTCGTGTGCTGCCACAGCTGCATACCCTTGTTTGGGGCAACAAACGCGGCGTCTGATGGGCTATTTGGATGGAATAATGGGCGGCATGATGTAATTTTGGGAACAACCAGAGGCTAAGATGGCCTATCATATATACCGGTAAGCTTCGTGCGTCGCCGGAAATAAGGAGCGTTTACGAATCCATGAGACAACCTGATGAAATGCAAGATCTAACGTTGCTGGGTAACCAGGGCGTAAAATATACGTTTGAATATGATCCAGGTATTCTGGAAAACTTCGATAACAAACACCCGTACCGGGATTATTTTGTCAAATTCAACTGCCCGGAGTTCACCAGCCTGTGCCCGATCACGGGTCAGCCGGACTTTGCAACGATCTATATCAGCTACATCCCTGATGTGAAAATGGTGGAGAGCAAGTCACTTAAGCTGTACCTGTTCAGCTTCCGCAACCATGGTGATTTCCACGAGGATTGTGTGAACATCATCATGAACGACCTGATTAAGCTGATGGACCCACGCTTCATTGAAGTATGGGGCAAATTCACGCCGCGCGGCGGCATTTCCATCGATCCGTACACCAACTACGGTAAACCGGGGACGAAGTATGAGCAAATGGCCGAGCACCGCATGATGAACCATGATATGTATCCAGAGACGATAGATAATCGTTAATTTGGTAGATACACCAATTATGCTTTGTACAAAATAAAATTATTGAACACACAAAAGCCGAACTCTTCGATCTGAAGAAGTTCGGCTTTTGTTTTTTTGTATGCTATGGAACGTGAGCGTTTGCAACCAATCGTATGGATTGGACTAGCATTCAAGGGTTACTGTCTTCCTTCAGTTCTTTCACTTTTTTGATGTAATGTCTCAGCATAAGTACACCTATAGACTGAACAACCACAAAAAATCCGATAGCAAAGTACAGAGACGTCGATGCAACATAGATAGCCAGAAAAGTCATGACTGCCATAAATAGAATGGTCATCGCCAAATTACGTTTGGCAAGAACATATGGTGATAGCGATTTCATATGGATCAGTCCTTTATCATTTCTGATTTAGTAGAAATTTAATAGTAGATTCTTTAAAGTATATCAATAGTTTACATTAAAATGAGAACGTTAATTTCCCCTGTTCCCCTTGTCGACCTTTCAAATCTGTCCTATTATGTAACAATATGCTTAGGCACATCACATCATCAGGCGCTGATCCCTCGTGACCGCGACCAAAGGAGAACTGTTCATGTCCATGCAAAATTCATTATCCAAAGACGCCGCTGCGCGTTCAAAAGCTCCACTCGGATTGGATGCTCAAGGTACCGTTTATCGGATCTTAATTGCCATCAGTCTGGTCCATTTGTTCAACGATTCAATCCAATCTGTCATTCCAGCTATTTTTCCAATTCTGAAAGACTCCATGCATCTCACGTATACACAGATCGGATGGATTTCGTTTGCTATTAACTTTACTGCGTCCATCATGCAGCCTGTTGTAGGCTATTTTGCTGATAAAAAACCGACACCCTCCATTCTGCCCATCGGCATGGGCTTTACGTTTACCGGTATGCTATTGCTTGCCTTCGCCGACAGTTATATGGCCGTCCTGATCTCCGTCATCTTTGTTGGTCTCGGTTCGGCGGCGTTCCATCCAGAGGGTTCACGGGTATCCCATATGGCCTCAGGGCCTCGTAGAGGTCTGGCTCAGTCGATCTTCCAGGTGGGTGGTAATGCCGGTCAGTCTCTCGCCCCATTGCTCACCAGATGGATTTTCATCCCGTTTGGGTTGTTTGGTGCCATCGGATTCACGGGCATTGCAGCTGCGGGAATTGCGGTTCAAATCTATATCGCTCGCTGGTATGGACGCATGCTGCAATCGGGAGGATATTTGCGCAGACAGGCGGCAGCTCGTCGTGCACCCAATCCAGCATTACGTAAAAAGATTGCTGCTGCCATAACCATTTTGATTCTGCTTGTCTTTGTCCGTTCGTGGTATGTCGCTTCGATCGGCAGCTTCTATGCGTTTAACCTGAAGGATACATTTAACTTGTCCACAGAGGACGCACAGATCTATATCTTCCTGTTCCTGGCGGCTGGGGCTCTTGGTACGTTCTTTGGTGGTCCACTGGCGGATCGCTTCGGTAAACGTAACATGATCTTCCTGTCGATGGCCGGGGCCGCTCCACTGGCGCTTCTGCTGCCTTACGCCAATTTGTTCTGGACAGCCGTGTTGCTGAGTATTATTGGGTTCATCATGTTGTCCAGTTTCTCGGTGACCGTTGTGTATGCGCAAATGCTGATTCCAGGCAAAATCGGAACCGTCTCCGGCCTGATTACTGGTCTTGCATTTGGTATGGGCGGTCTGGGAGCACTCGTGCTGGGGAACTGGATCGACGTGTTCGGCGTATCTCCAGTTATGCAGATGTGCAGCTTCCTGCCACTGATCGGTATCTTCACCTTCCTGCTTCCATCGGATAAGTTGCTGAACCGCTGGGCGGAAGAGAACGGTAGCGAAGAATAAGGAATATAGACATTCAGCCACTTGAAAAGGGGTTTTCGCCTCAATCTGGTTTAGTCACAACTCCTCAAGTTAGCAATAAAAAAAGATAAAAGCGGCGACCTTTTCCCGAAATTCCATCGGGGAGAGGTCGCCGCTTTGTGTAGAAATAGATTTTTAACGATATGTTCTGTATGTGGAACATTATGAGAGAATATTTCCTCCATAGTGTATACTGCTGGATGTTCAAAGCTCTCGTAAACTATGTTGTTGCGGTTTAAAAGATCATAGAAACCTTGTTTGTTTAACATGTAAATTCATCTCTTCCAGTTAAGTTTTCTGTAACATTATTTCAAACGCTGAAGAATGAGCCGTTTTTTGTACAGCATTTTTCCGGCTTCCGCAACATCACGAATTGTATTTTTGTTGCTTACCGAACCGAATACCATGCCGGCAATCGGAATAAGCTGAAACAGCTTTTTCCAACCAAACGATTCACTGTAGGAATTAAAAACCTCCCGCCAGCCCTGCATTTGAGAGATAACCTCAACCTGCTTGTCCGGATTATCGTAATCGGCGAGTTCATCCATTATTGCTTTTTTGCCCACAATATCAGCAGAGGAGAATTGCAGACATTTGACGATAAATATGCGCTCTTGGGGTTCGTCGGGATCATATCCGTAGCATAACGCCATCTCCTGCAGCACCTTCAGGGAAAGCCCCATCACCATCGGAATATCCGCCGCAATCGTTACAATGCCGCCGATACCTGTTGCGGCCCCTTGTGCAGCAGCAAACCTCGTTCGACTGTCCGTAATGTTATCAGCAGTGCGATCCAATACTTCAAGCGGTAAACCTTCCACACTGTGGATTTTCGTCGTATCTCTTGCCTCTTCATCCTGTTCATCGTAAGAGGTATCGGCCTTCATGGAATAACCGGATTTGGTCGCTTCCTCTCGGAGCAGCTCAGCTACCTTCTTTTTCTGAACGAGAAATTCCCCACCATTCTGCACATACTGACCGACTTCGTTCAGCGAGTCTCCAATCTTCTGTTTCAGCGCTTTGGGCATAACTTTATCCAGCATGGCAAATGGCAAACGTCCAATTTTGTCCCAAATAAACAAGTCCTTCTGCCCTTTTTCCCATTTTAAAATCTGTTCCAGCTCCCGGTCCAATGTCTCGCGTGAATCCATATATGGCCTCCTAATATTATGTGTATGGTGAATTGTATACTCCTCATACGCATTGGTCACGGGATGGTTGCTAATATGCAGACCCTCGTATCCGTCTTTATGTCTTCAAGTCTCCCTTCTCAATGTGTACATAAGTAAAAGCCCCTAATCAGCATGGCTCGCTGACTAAGGGCTTACTATATTAAAACTTTAGCAGTATTATTATTTCGCTTCAGCCGCAGCCTTCCCATCTGGAACAGGGACTCCAAAGTCAGGTGTGCCATCTTCGTTCCAGCGAATAACCTGCGCGCGGGCGTGACGGTTTGGATCATAGAGAGGATCTCCCTCGATGTCCTTGTAGTTTCGTGCGTGATAGATCAGAATATCTGTTTTGCCGTCCGGTGATACCGTAAAGCTGTTGTGACCCGGACCATATTGACCATTCGCTTCACACGTTTGGAATACCGGCTTAGGCGATTTCATCCAGCTCGCTGGATCAAGCAAGTCGGCATCTTCATCCGCAGTGAGCAAACCCATACAATAATTATAGTCGGTCGCACTCGCTGAGTAGCCAATGAAGATCCGCCCATTGCGATGCAACACTGCTGCCCCTTCGTTTACCTTGAAGCCGATGATCTCCCAATCATATTCCGGTGTAGAAATCATGACCTGCTCACCACGGAGAGTCCACGGATTTTCCATTTCGGCAATGTACAGGTTGGAGTTTCCCGGAATGTCCGGGGCCTTTTGCGCCCATACCAAATAACGGGTACCTTTGTGTTCAAACGTCGTTGCATCCAAGGCAAACGTCTCCCAACGCGTCCGAATCTGTCCCTTCTCTACCCACGCGCCTTCGAGCGGGTTGGCCGAGTCATTTTCCAGCACATACATGCGGTGGTCGAAAAGGCCCTCATTGGTTTCGCTGGTATGGGCTGCAGCGTAATGTATGTACCATTTTCCATCGATAAAATGAATTTCAGGTGCCCAAATGTTGGCACTCATCGGTCCTGTATCATGTTTGTGCCACGCCGTTACCGGCTCGGCATCTCTCAACTCTTCCAGGGTTTGTGCACGCCGAATCTCAATCCGGTCAAAGGCTGGCACCGAAGCTGAGAAATAATAGTACCCATCTGTGTGACGGTACACCCACGGATCAGCTCGCTGCTCCAGGATGGGATTGGTAAATGTAATGGAATCAGTCATGGGAATGCTCCCCTTTCAAATGTGTGTGTATGGCTCGGAGTGAATATTTGTAAACAGCTGATGGATAAAGTGCAAAGACTATTTTGCTGGTGCACCGCGGACGCTTCGGGGGTGGCAGGGCCTTGTCGCTCTCTTGTCCTCCGATTTCTTTTTCCCCACCGCTCTTAGCGGTTGAAATCGGATGCCAAAGACGCTCCTTCGGCTCCTTCCTCCCCCTACGCTGCTTGTGCACCTTAAAAGCAATAGCTTCGCTCTAACCGCGCTCGCTGGAATCAAATCCAAACTCCGAGCCATCAGTGTGGCTCTGTATCTATGGGGTCGCGCTTCGCTTGGGCGACTCTCCCCACTAAATGCATGGCTGGCCTTTTTTCTCGGGCCAGCTCTTGGTGCACCGCGGACGCTTCGGGGGTGGCAGGGCCTTGTCGCTCTCTTGTCCTCCGATTTCTTTTTCCCACCGCTCTTGGCGGTTGAAATCGGATGCCAAAGACGCTCCTTCGGCTCCTTCTTCCCCCTTTGCTGCTTGTGCACCTTGAAAACAACAGCTTCGCTCTAACCGCGCTCGCTGGAATCAAATCCAAACTCCGAGCCATCGGTGTGGCTCTGTATCTATGGGGTCGATCGCTTCGCTCGGGCGACTCTCCCCACTAAATGCATGGCTGGCCGTATTTTCTCGGCCAGCTCCAATTCCAAACTTCGAGCCATATCTACGGCTCTCTATTTCTCCGCTGCGCTAATCTGCTTACCCCAGACGGCAATGCCGTGGTCGTTCAGGCCGGTAACTACAAGCGCAGACTGGCTTCGCTCCCAGTCCCAGGATGGGAGCAGCTTCAGCTCTTCTGTGGAAGCTCCGCCCCACGGGCTTTCTTTCCACTCCAACGTCAGTGTTTGTTTGCCGTCAAACGTCCATTTGCCTGAACCGTTTTCGCTTTTCAATTTGCCGTTGGCTTGCAAGGTGTAAGGTACTGCCTGCACCTGTCCGTCCACCGACGGGTCAACAGCTAGGCCTTCCCACTCCCCGGCGATCATCGACTTCGGAATGTCCTGTGCGTACTCACCTGCATAACGTTCCGGTGACACAACAGGCCAGCCGTCCTTGGTCCACAGCATTTTACGTACATGCAGATACGGCCAGTTTTTATCGGTCTCACCTCTCGCATGATGCACGATATAATAATCGTCTCCATCCTTAAGGACGGAGTTATGTCCAGGTGCAACCCAGCCCTCACCTTCGGTGAAGCGATAGCCACCCAGAATTTTGGTTCCGACTTCGTATTGAGGCAGATGCTCTGTATCCAGCATGTTCATGCCATTTACATCCGTGTAGGGGCCTGTAATCGAATCAGCACGGGCTACACGCACGTTATAATCTTCGAATAAAGAATCATACGAGACGAATAAATAATACTTTTTGAACTCCGGGTTATACACAATATATGGCCCCTCCACCGCACCTTCTTCCGTAGCACGATCACGGGCGGCAATGCGTGTACCATACCCCTCTTCCTTGAACTTTCCGGTTTCCGGATCGAGAGGTGCAATGTATATCCCGTCAAAAAAGGAACCGTAGACCATCCACGAATTGCCTTCGGCATCCAATACCGGATTGGCATCGATGGCATTTAACTTATCCTTTTCGTTCTCGGATGTTTTAACAACCAACCCTTCATCTGTCCAAGGACCCTCTGGGGACGAGGATGTCTGAAAACCAATAGCCGAACGCGTACTACCAAAAGATGAAGCCGAATAATACATCCGGTAGGTGTCACCAACCTGAATCACATCCGGTGCCCACAGATTTACTGCCCCAGTCCAATCGAGGGCTTCCTTCGGAATACCCGGCAAAGCCTGACCTACCCATGACCAGTTGATCAGATCATCCGATTTGCGTACCATGACGCCGGGTTTCGCTTCTCCTGCTACACGAACATCGGTCGAATAAACGTAATATCCCTGATCTGTTTTGATAATGGCCGGATCATGCGCATTGTTCACCGTCCAACGGGATTCGTCGTCCAGAATGGAGGTGTCATACAATTGGGTATCTTGGGGAGCCTCAGGAAAGACCGGCGGGGACACCGCTTCCCCTGCTCCTTCTCCAGAACAGCCTGTAGCCCCAACCAACAACAGCAGCAACATCGAAGCAACAACTCCTTTTCCTGAATTCATCCACCCGCGGAATGTTCTCCGCAGATTCATCCTTTCACTCCAGAGATTGCTACCGATTCAATAATCTGTTTCTGGAAGATCAGGAAGATGATCAATACCGGCAACAGCGCAACAATGGACGCTGCCATAATTAGCGGGTAATCCGTCTGGATCGCATATGTGGCATTGAAGTTTGCTATAACGAGCTGCAAGGTCTGTTTTTCAGGTGAATTCAGATAAATAATTGGTGCTAGATAATCGTTCCAGATGCCCATGAACCAGAGAATCAGTTGAGCTGCAATCGCCGGTTTAATGAGCGGAAACGTAATGCTCGAGTACAGTCGGAAATAGGAGCTGCCATCAATTTTCGCTGCTTCAATAATGGCATCAGGCACACTAAGCAGGTATTGACGAAGGAAGAAGATCATGACGACGTTACCAAATAATCCTGGAACAATAAGCGGCAGCAGTGTGTCCACCCAGCCCAGCTTCGAGAACATGATGAATTGCGGAATCATGACTGTCGGATACGGAATCATCATCGATGCGAGCAAAGCTAGAAACAGTTTGTTTTTATGCGGAAATCTCAATTTGGCAAAAGCAAAGGCAGCGATACTTGACGTAAAGGTCCCGACAACGGTAACACTGACCGCCACGATCAAGCTGTTTTTGACCCCGCTGAGTAACGGACCTGCTTCCCAAATTTCCTTATACTTTCCGAATTGGAACACTTCAGGTATCCACACGGGCGGAAGCGCGAACACATCCTGCTTCTCCTTCACGGAAGTGGACAACATCCAGATCAGTGGTGCAATCATCGCAATAGCACCAAGCGCCAAAACGATAAAAATGATAGAGTTTGTTAATTTCCTCTTTTGACTGTAAGACATCTCCGGTTCACTCCTTTCCTAGACCATTAATCCCCATCATAGGCTGATTTTTCGTTCATTTTGAATTGCACCAAGGTAATGACAAAAATGAAAATACCAAGAATCATGGCCATCGCAGAGGCATAACCCATTTGCAGGTTGCTGAATGCTTTCTGCCAGATGTAGAAGACAATGGATGCGGATGAATATTCAGGACCACCCGTAGGGGTCATAATGTTCATTTCGGTGAAGATTTGGGAACCACCAATAATGTTTGTAACAACGAGGAAAAAGGTAACCGGCTTCACCATGGGCCAGGTGATGTTGCGGAAGATCTGGAACCCGTTTGCTCCATCCAACTCAGCCGCTTCGTAATATGTACGTGATACACTTTGCAGTGCAGCCAGATACAATAACATCGTATAACCTAGACCTTTCCACACCGTCATAATAATCAGGGCCGGTTTAACTGTATCTTTGTTTGCGAGCCAGTTAGGGCCTTCAATACCGAATAGATCAAGGAATTGGTTCACTAATCCGTAATCCCCGTTGTACGCCCAGTTCCACATGATGGACACCGCTGCGAGGGAAGAAATGACCGGAATATAATAGATTACACGGAACGTCGTTGTGCCGGGGATTTTACGATTCAGACCCATCGCCAGCAGCAATGCGAGCAACAAACCAATCGGGATACCCAGCATCAGATAAAAGGTGTTGAACATCGCTTTGTAAAACAAATCATCCGTGAGCAAATCCTTAAAATTGGCTAAACCGATAAAGTTCATCTGTCCCAAGCCATCCCAATCCGTAAACGAACCGTACAAGGAATAAAGGAAAGGGAACAGAACAAAGATCAGCAAACCAAGAACCGGAGGCAAAATAAACAAATATCCGTACAGCCTCTCTTTGCGATACAAACTAGATTTTGTAATCACTGCGCTCACCCCTGTTTCTAATATCAGCATGTTGCATGAATCGATGGATGCCTGCTTGATCAATTCATGCAACATGCCCGTATGGAATCCAAAATGATGCCAGCAGCGTTAATAGCAGGCTGCTGGCACCGGCTTTTTTTGAAAACGGAATCTACTACTCATCCATTTGGCGTAGGCTGATTCTCTCTAGAACCTATGTTTCAATCTTTCCAGCCACATTTTTTCAGCATTTTATAAAATGCTTATTTCTGAGATTTCTTCTCTTGTTCTACTGCTTTGTCTAACAGCTTTTGCATTTTCGGCTGCTGCTGTTTCACATAGTCTGCGGCTGTAATTTTGCCATCCAATACCGGCTGAATGTCAGTGAAGAACAGGTCATACCATTCCGCATTGTACGTGTAGTTCCCTGGAAGAGAACGGCCATAATCTTCTACGATATCAATGAATTCCTGTTTATTGGCTGGTTTCGTTGAAGTATCTTTGGCCCATTCGTCAGCCATGTCGAGAAGATTCGGAATTTGCACTTTGGCATCAACCAACTGCTGCATGCCTTCTTTGGAAGCTGTGAGGTAATTCACCAACTCTGCGGCTTCTTCTGGATGTTTCGTTTTGGCCGATACACCGATACCCAGTGAACCGATCCACGTTGCGGATTTACCCGTAGAGCCCGCAGGGAAAGGCAGCAAATCATATTCGAAAGGCAGTTTCTCGAATGTACTCATATCCCACGGACCTACTGGGAAGAAAGCCATTTCTCCTTTCATCCAGCGTTGGTACGTATCCAATGTTTGCGCTTCCTCAATAGAAGGCGTGATTTTGTATTTATTTTGCATGTCCGCAAAGAATTGCAGTGCTTCCGCGAATTTCGGATCATCAATGGTTACCTTTGTTTTGCTATCATCCAACCAGTCTGCACCATTGCTCCATACGAAGGACTGCAGCGCCCATTGTACGTTGAAGCCTGTACCAAATACGTCCGGTTTACCGTCTCCATTCGTATCCTTAGTCGCTTGTTGGTTGACCTTGATGAATTCTTCCCATGTGTAAGGCTTGTCCTTATCAGGGAATGGGATGCCCTCTTTTTCAAATAATGTCTTGTTATAACCGAGTGCAAACGGACCCAGATCTTTCGGCATTCCGTAGATATCGCCCTGACCTGCCATTTTGCCATCATAGCGATACAAGTCCAAACCATATTTCCAGATGTTATTCAGATCTACATCCGCATTATTTTCAACGTAAGGTGTCAGATTCATCAACACATTGCTGTTCACATAGGCTTTAATATCGCCAGGGTTAAAATAGAACACGTCCGGCAAACTGTTGCCTGTAATGGCAGCTCTCAATTTGGTTGCGTATTGATCCGCAGCTGTAACGATAATTTTAACCTTGACACCTGGATGCTCTTCTTCGAATTTCTTAACAACGGCTTGATATGCCTTCTGTTCATCCGTGCCGCCCCGGAACATAAATGTCAATTCCTTGTCCCCGCTTGAACCGCTGCTTCCTCCACAACCCGCAAACACGAGTGCACTTACCAGCATTAGAAGCATAAGTGTGACTAAACTCTTTTTCTTTACCATCTGAACCCCTCCTGATCTGGATTTGTAACCGTATTCAATTAGGTGAAATAAGATTTCTGTTGTTAAATTTATCAAATCCAGATCACTTTAGTCAATACTTTATTAAAACATTTTATATTTATTTAAAACAAATTAGTACGTTGGCCATCCGCTGGAATCCCACAGCAAGTCGTTAATTAGCAATTTCGGATTGCCGTTATCGTCAGCATCGTAGGCATGGCGCGCAATTACATTACCGTTATACACATCTTGACCGCCCGGCCCTTTCCACTTGGCATTCCCCGAATCCAATATGGTTCCGCCGCCATTCAACATGTTCACACCGTTTTTGTCCACATACGGACCTGTAATACTCGTTGAACGTCCATAGACCATTTTGTACGTGCTATTCACGCCCTGGCAGCAGGAATCAATCGAGGCAAACAAGTAATAATAACCGTTACGGTATACAATACTTGGTGCTTCGATGGCCCCGCCATTATTCGGACGCGCCGCAATAGACGTGATGCTTCCGGTCGGTTTCATCGTGGTTTTGTCGAGCTTCACAATCTTCAGACCGCTCCAGAAAGAACCGAAAGCGAGCCACGGGTTGCCTGAAGCATCGATGACCAGATTCGGATCAATAGCGTTATAATCGTTGGCGGTTGTGGTTTGAAGCACTAACCCCTCATCCTTCCACTGGCCTGCTCCAATGCTGGTTGCAGACGCAAGCCCGATCGCCGATCTGTTGGAGCCAAAGGTAGAGATAGAGTAATAAAGCCACACTTTTCCGTTATACTGCTCAACGTCAGGTGCCCATACATCCAGACCACTCTGTCCCGGAACGGCAGAGGCCCACCAGGATGGCTTGCTCAGAAAAATCTGCGGAACGCGGTACCATGAGGACCCGTTATCCGATTTCAGTACCTGAATGCCAGCACCGGTTGAAAAGGTATACCATGAGCTGCCTTCTTTGATGATGGATGGATCGTGGACGGCAATATCGCCGGTCAGATTCCAAAATGCCGCGAATGCCCTGGACTGGCCCGCCAATAGCAAAACAAGTACAAGCAGTGCAGGTAATGCCCAACCTTTCTTCCTGAATCCTGTCATTCCTTTGAACTTTTCCAAACCGAATTCCACCTCTCCTGATCAAATAGTTAATTTGGTTCATGAAGTATTAAATCAATTTAGGTATACTAGGATTATAAAAGCGGTTACATTACATTTCAATGGTATATTTCAAATATATATGAAATGATTTAAGTTATTTTTTAAAGTAAATATTCAACATTTTATGAATAATACGCTCATTTATGCTATGTATACAAGGGATTCGGCTTTCTTTTCTCGCCCTTCCCTTCCATCCGGTAATCATTTATAATTATCTAAAACAAACCATATAAATGTGCAGAAGCCTGGATCAGAAGGGCTTTGTTCAGAACGTGGAAAGGAAAACCACCTATGATTTATATTAAAGATCTGATGTCTGGCGTTAATATTTTCAAGGCACTCAGTTCGGAAATCCGAATCCAGATTATTGAGTTGCTTGCCAAGAACCAGAGTCTTAACCTCAATGATCTCGCAACCAAACTGGGGCTCAGCAATGGCGCCATTACAATGCATATTAAGAAATTGGAAGAAAGCGGCCTGATTGAGATCAATACTGCGGTTGGCAAACATGGGATCCAGAAGATTTGTTATCTCAATGAGGAAAAACTAATGGTAGACCTGCGTTCACAGGAGATTTTTAACCGATACGAGGTTGAAATTCAGGTAGGTCATTATAGCGATTATCAGGCAGCTCCTACATGTGGTCTCGCTACCCGAGACAGCATCGTCGGTGAGTTCGATGATCCGCGTTACTTTGCTGATCCGCTCCGTATTGATGCGGAGATGATTTGGCTGGCCGAAGGTTATCTGGAATATCGCATTCCCAACTACCTTAAGCCTAACCAGACGTTCAGCGAAATCCAGTTGTCCATGGAATTGGGTTCAGAAGCACCAGGTTTTTGCGATAACTACCCTTCGGATATTTATTTCTACGTCAACGGCATCGAGATTGGCTGTTGGACGAGTCCAGGAGATTTTGGCAATACCCGAGGTACGTTCAATCCAGACTGGTGGCCACCGCATCTGAATCAATACGGGATGCTGAAGCTGATCCGCATCACCCAAGAGGGCAGCTATATTGATGGATGCCGCATCTCCGATGTTACTCTGGACCAGATTGGCCTGGATTACAAAAGCGATATCC
This sequence comes from Paenibacillus sp. OK060, assembly GCF_900101205.1. Lineage (NCBI taxonomy): Bacteria > Bacillati > Bacillota > Bacilli > Caryophanales > Paenibacillaceae > Paenibacillus > Paenibacillus sp. OK060. The sequence goes on along the minus strand of NZ_FNFR01000004.1, from coordinate 371,963 downwards.
ACTTTCGAATCGCTGTAACGGACGGACCAGTGAACAAACGGGGATTGACGATCTTTGGTAAAAATTTCGGCAATTACGGGCAGAATCTGCTTGCGCGTGTACTCTATAATGTGCAAGAGGAATAGATCAACGAATAGACATTGTCATCATAAAACAAAGCATTATAACAGCCGTCAGTTGAGAAACTGACGGCTATATTCATTTCTTTCACCCAATCTCGCCAAGATGTTCTTCAGGAAGGGTGCTTACCTTGAGGTAAGTACATGTACTAAAAGTGCGTACTTACATCTCGGCAATACTCCCTTTATACTCAAGAAACATTATAGCTTAGGGAGGAAGAATTCATTTTGAAAACACTTGTCATCGTAGCACATCCCAACCTGGAAACGTCGGTCATTAACAAACGATGGATAGAAGAACTCCAACAATATCCGGAAAAATATACGATACATGAACTATATAAAGTTTACCCTGATGGACGTATTGATGTGCAGCAAGAACAGCAGCTTATTGAAGCTCATGACCATCTGGTCCTGCAATTTCCGTTTTATTGGTTTAGCAGCCCACCTCTCCTTAAACAATGGCTGGATGAAGTTTTCACGTATGGCTGGGCTTATGGCTCCAAGGGCGACAAATTGCAGCAACGCAAAGTCGCCTTGGCCGTATCTGCCGGAATCAAAGAGGCGGATTACACGGAAGAGGGCAAATATCGCTATACCCTTGGACAACTGTTATCTCCTTTTGAGACGACCTTCTATTACTGCGATGCCGATTACCGACCATTCTTTGCCTTCTATGGTGCAGAACACGAGCCTGCGGCAAATGAATTGGAACAAAGCGCACAAAACTATTTACGTTTCATGGATAACCTATAACACTCACTCCAAGCAAATCAAAAAAGCAGTATCTCCGATTCAGGAAGATACTGCTTTTTTGATTTTTTAATCTCACAACCTGATCGTTAGCCTTGCATTAACCCCGGGGCAGACACCATATTGGCTTCTCCCCAATCACACATCATATCTAACAGTGGCATTATTGATTGTCCTCGTTCCGACAATGAATATTCAACTTTGGGTGGAATTTGGGGATATTCTTTGCGTAGAATCAGATCATGTTCCTCCAGCTCCTTAAGCATAACGCTCAATGTTTTGTGGGAAATGGTACCAATACTTCGCTTCAATTCATTATGTCGCATCACCTTGTTTTCAGACAGCCAATACAGAATAACCATTTTATATTTACCGTTTACCAAGGACAGCGTATATCCAAAGCCGGTATCTTTTAGCGCCACGCCAGTTGGAACACAGGTTTCTCTCATACTCACCCCTCCTTCTTTCGTTCATCACACCACAGCGGATTATTATAGAGATTGCCTGTACGTTTTGGGAGACATGCCATACGCCTTTGTGAACTGCCGGGTAAAATAATTGCTATCGTTAAACCCGCATTCATTAGAAAATTGGCTTTAAACTAATTCAAATAGGCGTTACTCAACAATTCGCCCTCCATAGTTCATGTTGGGATGAATGTCTATATCATGCTACTCCATGGCCGAAAAATCAAGGTTTGCTGATCCTTGGATCGATATAATTCCTCATGTACAGAAGCAAATGAACCTCTCATAAAAAAAGCCCTTCCATAGCTTTACACCTGTTATTCTCACCGAGTTCCTCTTCTTTCATGTGACTTTCTTCCTGTTTGCTCTGAAACTTAGAAAAGATTCATTGATTTATTGGAGAAGTTCTCCTAATATTTTTAGTAGGAACACCCAGCGGCTCGGCATCATGGTAATACTTCACTGTCTTTATGAGAGCGCTATCGCTGCAGCTCTAAAGAAAAACGGGAGGTTGCAGATATGAAATGGAACCACTTCAAGTCCAAGCTTCTGCTTAAGTACACACTATCCTATATCTCCATTTTCCTTATACCTCTTGTTATATTAACTATTATTATTTATCACAATGCTGTGGACACGCTCCGTTCAGAGATTGAACAGACCAATGTCAATCAGTTGACCCAAGCGAAAACGGTCATTGATGACCGCATGAAGGAATTGCAGGACATCGCATTTCGTATCGCCTATGATGAGCAGCTAACCCGTTATTGGACACACCATCCCTACTATAGCCGGGAATCAATTGCTGCCTTGGTCAAATACAAAGCCACCAGTTCCATTATCGATGAGCTATTCCTGTTCTTCCGCGGAGATGATAGCATCTACTCGTCTCAGGGCTCTGAGAACCTGGATGTATTCACGGGCCGCTACAAATTTAATACATGGAACAAAACGGACATGATCCGGGATTTGAATAACGTTCAGTTCCCCACGATACGACCAGCCGAACAAGTCGTTCAAGGAACCAAAGTACCCAATTCCATGCTGGCCTACCTTGTACCGATTGCACCTAACAATACGCCCGCCCACGGGACTGTCATGTACCTGATTCACGAGTCCAATCTGACGGGATTGATTGATTCCATTCTCAGCGACTACCATGGTATGACTTATATTTTCGATAATTATGGGCAGGTGTTGGCCGCCAATTATAAGGGGGAGACCATTACCGAACAGGAAGTCAAAGCTCTGTTTGAACTTGAGCCGGGAACACACAGCCTCTCCTTGAATCAAGAACCGCATTCGGTGGTATCCGTCAAATCAGACGCGGGCTGGACTTATGTAACCGCTATGCCAAGCAATCAATTTTTTAGCCGAATTGTCCATATTCGTACCTTTGTTGTTCTTGTTTTCTCCTTCATGGTGGTGATGGGCACCTTCCTCGCCATTTTGTTGGCCCGAAGACAATACCATCCGATATCAGACTTGATGGAGTTCATTCGTTTAAAAAATAATCCTGAACCTTCCACAACCAGCAATGAGTTGGAATGGATCAAGAAAACGCTGCATGATTACAGCCAGCGTGTGGACCTTCAGGAGCCCTACGCTCGTAATCATATTCTGCTTATGCTACTGAAGCATGGTCATACCGGAGAGCTCCCTTCTGAGTTTACGGATAATCTCGGCATACGCTTTAACCGATCCCATTATTTTGTTATGACCTTGGGATTGGAAATGCACGATCTTCCCCGCGGAGATTATCCCGAACAGCGTACTGTTATGCAGCTGATCAACGATATGGAACTGCCGGAGTTGTCTGCTTTTGCTTACGGCGTGGAGCTTCCACAGCCAGACCAAGTAGCCCTCATCGTCGGATTTGATGCCGAAGTCGGGCATGAATCCAGCTTAAATGCTCGTATGGAGTCTATTGTTGAATCACTACAATCGATGGTGGCAGAGCACGTCGGAGTTGCTCCCGCGATCGGGATCGGTAACAGCTATAGTTCTCCATTGCAGCTGAACCAATCCTATATCGAGGCATCAACTGCGCTGGAAGCATCCATGCTGCACGGACAGGGCAGCAGTACCTTCTTCAACGCCCTTTCCGGCTCTAGTGAACAGGATTCTTCCTTCTGGGTACCTAAGGATGTGCTGCTGAAACTAGTTCAGAGCTTGAAACAGGGCAGTTACGATGTGGCGGTACAGATGGTATCAACTGCGTTGAATACGCTGAAATCCGAAATGCCGTCTGTACCATTGCTGCGCTGCATCTGCTTCGATATTCTGAATACGATGCTCAAAACGGCCTCGGAACTTGGCATTCATCACGTGGTTAATCAACTTCCAAGGATCACTTCCTACGACTCGTTAGAGGATTTGGAGAAAAAACTGACAGGACTTGCTGCCGAGATCTGTGCTCATGTCGAGGCGAAGAGCGAGACGGAAGAAAGCTCCCTGATGGATGAAATCGTTGCTTATATTGATGCCAATTACTCCGATTATGACCTTAGCCTGGGTACGATTTCATCGAAATTCACGATCTCTTCATCGTATTTCAGCCGTTCCTTCAAAGAGAAGATCGGCATGAACTTTACCCAATATATCTGGCAGAAACGGATGGATGAGGTTATCCGACTGCTGCTGCATACGACAGACCCGTTAAAAGATATTATCACTCGCGTCGGTTATCTGGACACACCGAACTTCATCCGTAAATTCAAGAAAGAGACGGGTTATACCCCAGGGCAGTACCGCAAAATGCACCGTCCCAATGACTCCTCCGATTCCCCGGAAGATGACGACGAAGAATGTCTTGGATAATGGATGGATTCGTAAAATAAATAGAAACCTCCCAGAACCTTTTGGTTCGGGGAGGTTTTTGTATGTTTTTGGCTCATATAGGCAAGCCGATCCTTGCAACCAACTCTCTTCTTCTATTTCCCTACCGGAACATCTTGAAGCCCTTGATGTATTGCACCCAGCAGACGATGGGTCGGATCACAGCCGTATTCCCAGAACATAATGCCGGCCAGGCCCTGATCCTTCACGTAATCGCATTTGCACTGAATCGATTCTTCATCATCATAAGATATTAGGCTCGACCCATTAAAGAGAAACGGTGCACAGGCTTCCTCATCCCAATAACGGACGTAACCATTCTTGTTGATGTACTTCGCTTCCAGTTCGGCAAATGCCGGACCATAGCCGCCTGTGCTACCAGCCATTTGGTGAAGACCGTGGTTTCGGTTAGGAACCTCAGTCCAGATCCGTGAGTAGAACGCAGCGCCGATAACGATCTTCTCCTTCGGAACGCCGGCACGGATGAACAGGTTCACGGAAGCATCAGTACTAATTCGGAACAGATCTCCGGTTGGCGTATACAGATTCGTATGATGTCCGGTCAGAACCTGAAAACCGCCGCGCATATCATAGGTCATCAACTGCACAAAGTCCAGGTACTGCTGCACCTCAGCCATCTCTGTACCGTCGACGTAGTATTGATCAGCCCCTGCCGCAATGGTGAGCAGATAATGACGGCCATCCTCGGAGCCCTTGGCATCCAGTGTTTCCCGGATCGTCTTGAGAAGTAAGGTGAAATTCCTTTTGTCATCACGACTGGATGCGATACCGGCTTCACCGTAAGAAGGATACTCCCAGTCCAAATCGATCCCGTCAAAAGGGTACTCCTCCAGCACCCTAACCGCTGATGCGGCCATGCTGTCCCTCCCCGCTTGGGTTGAGGCGGCTTCAGAGAAACCACCAGCGCTCCATCCGCCAACGGACAGCAGCACCGTTAGATTCGGATGCTTCCGCTTAATATTACGGATAACCTCTCCGTTTTTTAAATGCTCGGTGGTGATTTCATCATTCTTGACATGTCCAAAGGCTACATTCAGATGGGTCAACTTCAACAGATCCTCATCCGTCATGTCGGGAAGAACAGAATCGACGACATAACCAGCAGCAATATATTTCGTCATCCTCTTTCACTCCGATCCATTCAATGATTGAGATATCGCAGCAGCAATCTGCAGAGCTTCCTTGCCTGTACCAATCTTGTACCCTGAGGCCGAGTATCGGACTTGATCCTGATTATCCAACACGAACAGATGCGGATAGCCCGCTTCGTGAGCGGCAGGTTTCGAAATGAAACCAGACAAGGCCGCATAGCTTGAATCCCGTACAAAAATCGTACGTACCGGCAGCTTCGGATAAGCCCCAGAGTCAACGGAGGCGTTCCATTCTGTATCTCCGATCACCAGCACGATTGGCACGCCCAGCTTATCCAACGGCTCTGCCAGCTCACACAGCTCACGAATCAGATGTTTGGTCGGTTCACGTTCTGGTTCAATCCAAGCAGCAATGGCCCCCTCAGCTCCCAAAAGATCCTTCAGTACCACCTCTGAACCATCCAGACGAGTCAGCTCATTGCCGGTTGCCAGTTTGCCCAGCACAGGGATGTCTACCACCGTCTCGCGATAAGTCAGTGCTACCTCTGTGGTGTCTCCGGCGCGAACGGTGCAGTAGATGAAGCGGACTCTTACCGTTCCATCTTTCAGACGGATACCGGTCGTTAAGCGATAAGCTCCCGGTTCAACCTCAAATGGATCGCTATAAACATCGGTGTGACCATATGGATAAATCAGCGTTTTGTACACACCATCCTCCAGACGGGCCAACGAGAAATTCTCCGCATAGGATGCTGACGGCGCATCCTCCCGAGCCTCTGAATCCTTGAGAAGTTGCAGCATTCCCCAGCTTGAGCTCTCCTGATTTCGAGAAGAAGTTAGACTGAACACCGCATCCTCCCAGCCTTTGTCACTAAGATACTGCGGTTTCTGCTCGCTCGGATGCAATCGGGCCGGAATGCCCAAACTGCGGCACACCGCGACAAACAGAATATCGAGCGACTGTGGATCTCCTTTCATCAGGCTGTAAGTACCTACAGGGTTTCCCTTACCTTTCAGGTTAGGAAGATCCTCATAATACGAATAGCTCTGTTCCAGCTCGCATACAAGCTTCGAAGGATCTTCCCTGAACGCCGCTGCTTCTTCCTCGGAATAAGCATTCTGGAATACGGATCGATAAGGCACCATCATTTCATAGGAGACTCTTGGGCACAGGATGTACTTCACAAACGTCTCTTCTGCCCATTGTCCACGCTGCGAGAGTGAACCTATAAGATGATCGTCCAGTGTCGGCCGAAAAGTGTCGATCAAATCTTTTTTGTTCATCGACTCCAGCAACTGTAGTGGCCACTCGCCAAATTCACCGGAACGCCCCTCTAGGAAAGCAGCGATTTCGCGGCTGTTGCCCCGTGCCTTCTGTAGAATATCCCGTACGCGCTCCGGAGGCAGTCCAGTTGTATGAGCCAATGCAAATGCATCTTCCTCACTCAGGAATGTATCCTCATATCCACTCCGAATCTTCGTACCTTCTTCCAGGCGGCGGTTGTGATTCAGGATCTTCTCTTCTGGTAACGAAGCCACTACTTCTCCCTCCCCTTCCGGAGGAGGAACCATATCAAAATCCAAGATCCCTGATGGCTGCTCTAACGAATTCAACACGAGCTCAACATGAGCGACTTCCTGAGCTTTGAATAGAATTTCACCCCACTTGCCACCACTAACCGCACGAATCACTAGGTCGCCATGACCTGTCTTAAAGGAAGCTTCTCCTTGTGCGTCCGTCTTGATTTCGGCGATCGGATAAAATTCAGCACTATTGTATACCTCAAAGCGGACACTCGCTTCAGACACGGGCGCACCCTGCTCATTTATCACCTTCACGCAGATGGTATGCGCTGGCGCATAGTTCTCCAGTAAATTGATCTCCGTATATCCCTTCTCGGAGAGTGTTATATCCTCCGGTCCCGGATAGTCGGCAAATATTCTCGTATTAATCAGCATGGCCCTGCGGGCTGGTGGACTGAACCACCCTTGATTCAATCCGGCTTCCGGTTCGCATGCCCCAATGTAATACCATTGGCCGTCCGCCCAGGCTTCTACCCAAGCATGATTGCTGTCACAGTGAGCCCAGCGTGGTGTGTAGACCTGACGGGCAGGTATGCCGATGCTACGAAGAGCGGCTACCGCCAGCGTGGATTCTTCTCCACAGCGGCCGCGGGCATTTCGAATCATCGTCAGTGGCGATATCGTTCGCAGATCACTGCCAATATAAGTCGCTTTTTCATGACACCAGTAATTGGTCTCTAAAATGGCATCCGCCATGGATAACTTCGCTGTCCGGTCGGCCAACTCGTCAAAGATAATGCCACGGAAATCTTCAATATTCTCTGTATTGATTCGATAGGGAAGCACAAAATGCAGAAACAGATGATCTGGTACGCGCTCCCCCCAAGGCACACGCTTGCGAATGTCCAGTGCCCGACGCACATGACTGAGGAACAGTTCCCCATCATAATCAGCCAGGTCGTTCACTGGCATGTAGGCATACACATATTTCAAAGCCCATGCCTCTTCTTCAGTTAATGGCTGCTGAAACACATGAAACAGTTTATCTTTGCAGGTATCTGCAAAGTTTAACTTCTCCTGGAACTTCTGCTCGATCCGCTCCAAGGACTGTGCATCCATTGAGAACACCAAGGTTTGGCTGGTCATCGCTATCTCACTCCTTCCACAGCTTTCCGTCTTCCCGAATACAGATTAAGGTAGTGCCATCCGAGGAAGGCGTACTAATCTGGAATAGGCTACGGGTCGTTTCAATTACAGGCTGGCAAATCAACGATTCCTCACCCATAAGTAACTTCACATCTTGTGTAAATTCACCATGGGCTTCAAAATAATTGCGTTCACGGTAATAGAGTCTGCGAAGCTCCCATTTAATTCGTTCATCTTCTGGCAGCTCAAAGGGCTGATCCGTTCCGTCATCCGAAAATACGACATATCCCCATAGCTCCGGATAATGCATGTTGATAATACCCATGGGCGACCAGACCCAGTTGTCCTCCGGATAAGGTTTGCCTGTATCCGGATTCAGCACTTTGCGGTACTCACCATCCTGCACCTCAGTCTGCCATTCCACCCGTGAGAAGTTGACACGCCAGAACTCACCCGGTGCTGGCGGACGGTTACCTTCGGCACATTCCTTTAGGCTGGTCCAGGGAATCGCGACCTCGACGCTCCATTTTCGGTTATCGGCGCCAGGTGTGTTCAGCTCCCCATCGATATGTACGGCTGTCTTAAGACCGCTGATATCCCAACCGTTGACCGGAGGTCCACCATCCCGATATGGCTTCACCAATAACAGGTCCCATACTGTATTCAGCGCATTGATCTCGAACTCATAATATTGATGGGTATCCCCGTCGGGATCGATAAAAATCTCAAAATCATTGTCATAGAAAATAACAGAATCCCGCTCGGTCAACGTAGCCCATATCTGATCTTCAATAAGTTCGGCAGCAAAGTAGAAATAGTCGTCATCCCACAGCATTTTTACCCGAGTCTGTTTTCCGGGTTTCGGACGAAGATCCCCTTCGATATCAACGAAATTCTCCGTCCAATCGGCCGCACCCCAGAACGCCTTATCTACGCAGCCGTCCAGCATCAGCGGTTCCTGCGCACGCTTGCATATATAATGTTTGGGAGCATACTCAATCTTCGGCTCAGGTACTTCACTTTGGTTCATATCGCTCTCTCTCCGCTTCATGAGGGAAGGCATGCCTCTATAGGTGCATGCCCTCCCGTAATGTTAGTTATGAGTAACAACGGCCCCTGAACCGCCGTACATTTCCAGTTCCTCGTCGAATTCGAGCTTAAGAACCGTCACCTGCTCATGTGTATCCTCCGGAGTCATTTTGATCCACGTTGTCCCCGGGATATTGAACCAAGGCACGCCCCCATGAATCTCATGGTTAAGTTCTTTGCCCGAATGCAGCACAGTAATCTTCTTGATCTTATTGCATAGTCCCTTGATGCATACATTCTCTTTTGGATCGTCATAAACAAACAGATACAATGCCTTTCTATCCTCGGATACGGTGCTTCCCCCCAGATAATAGCGAGGCATAATACCTTCACCCGTTCCGAAGACGGCCTCTTCATGGGTTCGGATCCAGTCTCCCAGCCCAAGCAGAATATCCTCCTGCCTCTTATCAATGGTGCCATCCTCGCGTGGACCGATATCCAGCAGCATATTGCCCCCCATTGAAATACAATCACAGAACATCCGAATGATCTGATTTAACGATTTGTATTTATGGTCTGTTGGCACATAGCCCCATGATGTGTTGATCGTGGTGCAGAACTCCCATGGTCCCTCTGGTCTTGTAATCGGAATACCTTGCTCTGGCGTTTTATAATCCCCATAACCTTGAAGGCGGGAGTTGATGATGACATCCGGGTTAAAAGATTGCAGGTAATGCTTGAACTCCGGCAGATTCCACTGCTCGGCGCTCCGCTCCCAGTCCCCATCGAACCACAGCAGATCCACCTTTCCGTAATTCGTCATGATCTCTTGCAGCTGTTGGTTATTGAACTCAAGGAATTTCTCCCATTTCTCCTGATCCTGAACACCATCTACAGGACTTGTATGCCGATTGACATTGCTGAGATCCTCTGGTACCTTTCCACCTTCAAACACGCTAGGATAATCCGGGTGCGACCAATCAATCAGCGAAAAGTACATCCCTAGATGTATGCCTTTCTCCCGAATTGCTTCCGCATATTCCCTCACGAGATCCCGATTCGCTGGTGTCTGTTTAACGACATTGAGGTCACTATACTGCGTATCCCACAGAGCAACACCATCATGATGCTTCGTTGTCAGCACGGCGTATCGGGCTCCGGATTTCTCAATCAAGTCCGCCCACTTCTCCGCATTAAACTTCGATGCCGTAAAGCCGTCCAGCTGCTTCATGTACTCTTCGTAAGAGATCCTTCCATTATAGAAGGACCACGATTCCGAAACCCCGTCGACAGCATAGATGCCATAGTGGATGAATATTCCCAGCTTGGCCTCTTCAAACCATTTCTGCATCCTTGTTCACACCTCTTTCTGGAGTCCTTGTTCTTATTGGCCTGTGTTCCAGCGATCGTAGGCCCCTTGATACAGTTCAACGATACGGTCGCTGCCCATTTTTTTGATCTGCGCAATATACTTATCCCAGTTCTCAAGCGGCTCTTGGCCTGTTACGAACTTCGCTTCCATCTGCTTGACGTACGTATCTAGATCAGATAATAAAGCGGTCGCTTCGCTTTGCTCTTCATTTGTTAAATAAACGTTAGGGAATGGAGATTTTCCGATAGGTACCAACTTCTCTTGATTCTGCTGGTCAAGCCATTCATCAAATTCGGTGCGAAGACCTTTCGCTATATCCGGATCATTAATACCCGGTGTCAAAATGCCATAGTTCGGCGTGATTTTACCGCGATATTCCTCACGATCCCCGCCGCCAGGAACAGGCAGCCACTCTTTTACGAGATTTTCCTTGTCTTTGAATTTCCACAACAGACCTTCAGGACCTTGATTGAACAGGGTCGCCCCATCATAGCTGTACATATAATCGATCCAACGCATAGTTGCCTCAGGGGATGGGTTGCTACTAGTAATAGCAAAGGTACCACGTGCCGATATGCCTGGGTGTTTACCGTATACAGGTGAGTCTGCGATCTCACTCTTCACGGGTGTCATCAGCGGATGTTTTGTGCTAGGCTCGCCGCCGAGTGTGAAGTATGGATGGTAGTCATTGAACAGCGCAAGCTTGTTGCTTTCGCCTTTTGCTTTTTTCTGATCGCCGGTTTGGGAGAAGGTCTCATGATCCAGCAAATCTTCTTTCCACAAGCGGTTCATGAACGTCAGATAACCTTTGTAGCCTTCTTCTTGGTAAGGATAGTGAACTTTTCCGTCCTTATCCGCATAGATTCCTTCGTTGTACATTCCCCAGAATCCGAAGAAGTACATACGGAGATCATCCAGTTTTACAGAAGTAAGCGGAATTTCATCTTGTTGTCCGTTGCCGTTAGGGTCTTCTTCCTTAACACGCTTCAGGTACGTATATAATTCTTCCGTAGTCTTAGGTTCCTCTACATTAAGTGCTTTTAGGAATTCCCCGTTATACCACATCGGGCCTCTGTACCATACGGCAGCTGTATCAATAAATGGCAGTGCATACATATGTCCGTCAGGCGTTGTAAATGATTTGCGAACATCCGGGTTTTCGTCGAGAATCTTCTTAATATTGGGGGCGTAGCCCTCATCAATGTATTTTTCCAGTGGGATCAGAATGCCTTGAGTTCCATAAGTAACCTGCTCAGCTGGCTTGAGATCCGCAGCATAGAACATATCCGGTAAATCGCCGCTTGCGAATACCAGGTTCTTCTTTGTTTCAAAGCTGTCGATCGGCGAAAGCTGGTACTCCAGCTTGATGCCTGACAATTTCTCCATCTCTTGCAGGACTGGCATCGTGTTCCAGTCGGCAACGCCCGCATCCTGGGACATGACCTTTAACGTAAGTGGTTTGTCCACAATCGGGAATCCTTCTTTTTTGACCCCTTCGACATTTGAAGTCGCAGAACCTCCATCTTCATTGGAACCACAAGCTGCAAGCAATGCTGCGGATAGGGTAAGGCAGAGTACAATGGATGAAGCCTTGCGAAGCTTTTTCATGACGACAACTCCCCTTTTTTTAGTGTGGATTATGGTTTAAGATCATCCCTTGACGGAACCGATCATAACACCCTGTACAAAGTAACGCTGAAGGAATGGATAAATCGCAATCACAGGTAAGGTTGAAACAATAATGACGGCATATTTGACCAACGCAGCAATTTCCGCTTTGGAATTCATCGCCGTTGCTGAAGAGGTATCGATAGCTCCACCGCCCTGTGCTGCCATCTCCTGAAGTACCAGGATTTGGCGAAGAAAGAGCTGCAGCGGATACTTCGAGGAATCATTTAAATAGATCATGGCACTGAAATAGCTGTTCCAGTGTCCGACTCCGTAGAAGAGCGCCATCACGGCAATGATCGGCATGGAGAGCGGAAGCACAATCCGGATGAACAACCGGGTGTTGGTACACCCGTCGATATGGGCCGCCTCCTGCAGCTCCTTGGGAATGGTCGATTGGAAAAACGTACGGCATACGATAATATTCCAGATAGATGCAGCTCCTGGCAGAATAAGCGCCCACATGCTGTTCACCATACCAAGATCCTTAATCAGCAGGTAGCTCGGGACAAGCCCTCCACTGAAAAACATCGTTACCATAAACATCGCCATGAAGAATCCGCGTCCCACAAAATCAGAGCGACTGAGCGCGTAGGCTGCCGGAAGAGTGACCATCAGGTTGACGAGTGTACCTACGACGGTATAGATGATCGTATTTTTGTACCCAATCCAGATGTTGGTGTTCTCAAATACGCGAGCATATCCTTCAAACGTAATTCCTTTGGGTAGCAGCCACATCTCACCGGAGCTTACAAATTTGGGATCGCTGATTGAGGCGCTAATGATGTATAACAGCGGGTAAAGCACAATGACGAGCGCTATCGTCAGATAGATGTAGTTGCACCATAAGAACACTTTATCGCTTCTGCTTTCCTTAACCGCGGTTGACATGTGTTTTCCCCTCCTTTTACCACAAACTGTTTTCACTGGTGCGACGTGCAATTTGGTTCACCGTAATCAGCAGAATCGCATTAACTACCGAGTTGAACAATCCTACAGCTGTGGAGAAACTGTACTGTGCATCGACCAGACCGGACCGATAGACAAATGTCGAGATGACATCGGACGAACCCATGTTCAACGGATTTTGCAGCAGCAAGATTTTCTCGAATCCGACGCCCAAAATACTGCCCATATTCAGAATTAACAAAATGGTGATCGTAGGGATGATCGCTGGAATGTTAATATGCAGAATCCGCTTAAACCGACTCGCACCATCCACCACGGCAGCTTCATGCAGTTGAGGGTCCACACCCGAGAGAGCTGCGAGGTATATAATGGTACCCCAGCCTGCACTCTGCCAGACACCTGAGAGTACGTACACCGTCTTGAACCACGCAGGGTCCGTCAGAAATTGAGGGGCCTGAAATCCAAGAGCCTCTACCAAATTGACAATCATGCCTGACGAAGGTGACAAGAAGGTAATGATCATACCCGACATGACTACGACCGAAATAAAATGTGGTGCATACGTGACCGTCTGTACGGTACGTTTGAAGAAGGAGTCCTTTACTTCATTGAAGGCTAACGCCAGAATGATCGGCAGCGGAAAACCTATAGCAAGCTCATACAAGCTGATACTGAGGGTATTCCATAACAAATCCCAGAAATAATACGAATTAAAGAACCGGATAAAATGATCGAAACCAACCCACGGGCTTCCTGTAACACCAAGCGTCGGGATAAAGTTTTTGAATGCGATTTGTATGCCGTACATCGGCCCGTAATGAAAAATCAGAAAGTATAGAAATGCTGGCGCGATAAACAGATACAACTCCCAGTTTCGAATCATCCTTCTCCATAATTTATTTTTCTTGCGGTTCGGAATCGTGTACACCGATAGGTTTTGCGACAAGGCGGACTTCCCTTCTGGCTGCATCAGTTGTTTCCTCCTTTTCTAAATGAAAATCCGTCCGTTTTGTAAGAAGAGCGAAACACTCCTGTTCAAATGTAAGGAATGAGTCCCGGACCACATTTCTATCATGCGAGGCCCTTGTTTCCCTCGCGAATTGGTAACGCTTACATACTGAGTTTATGGATCATTTCCGAATTCGTAAATATGCTATTTCGATCTTCACTCTTAAAAACACGGAAAGTACTGTTAAAACAGGGGTTTACGCTTTTGGTTCCAGCTTGTCATTGTCATTTTGGAGACATAAAACATGTGGAATTTGACCCATTTCCCTCTTGAAGTTGTCGTTTGGAGTAGCTTCGCATGAACTTGAGAGATGTCCGATCTGAATGAAAGTTGAGAAACAGACCTTAAAGTCAAAACCCACATATGTTTAGGAAAGAGCTATTCCATGTGTAGGTCGCATTCTGGATTCACATCGGTCATACAGGTCGCAAGATCTTAGTATCCATAGCGCATTACCATCTTGAATGTAATAGAAGTTCCTCTTCATTGCTACTGCGTTTCGACCTCCTCCTCATGTATTTGACCTTCTAATGTCTTTCGGTCTACTTTTGTAATGGGTGAGGCGCACCTTTTCTCTCTTGATGCTTAGGAAAAGTAATAAGGATAGATTTAATTCAACCATATAAATGTAATATTTTCTATCACACATTTACCACCTGCATCAAGCTCCCTTATGGCTTGGCTTTATTCTATGAGTTTCTTCCCGTCTCCGTAAATATGTCGTTTTCACCCTTGGCTACAAGGCACATAAACGCAGATAAACACTGGGTATATCCAGTCATATATGTTGAATTTGCACATGACATGGAGATATTGAATGAATGATAATTTCCGGATCAGGCCAGAAAAATAGCCGCTCCGTTAACACGAAGCGGCTTTATCACCTCAATAGATATTGATTTACATCTTATAAACGACAATTTTAATGTTATTTAACATAACATTAATTACCTTAATTTCACTTTTTAAATTACTTACGAGTCACAAAATATAACATATAATAAATAGAATCAATACTTTTCAGTCGGACTAATCAAGATTCGAACTGAAAGACGGCCGCTCTCCCTACGCAAGCTTTTTCATATCGATCGTCGGTTTCAGAGAAAAAACAAAAAAACGTGCTCCGATCAAGGATCGAAGCACGCTGGCAAGGCTTGATTACTTTCCAGAAGGCTGTGCTTCTGCAGTGTATCCTGTTGGAATGTCTGTCTCTGCGGTTACATCGGTAATAACCATTGGATACATCATGTCCGGGTCAGGTTGGATAATCGTATACAGCACGATGGCACGTCCATCCTTCTCCAGTTTCACATCTTCAATCTTCAATCCATAACCAGGATGAGGCATTTGCGCGGTCAGTTTGACTTTTACCGTCTTGTCATCCACTTTGGTTGATGTCACGGTAGGCACAATCCCTTGTTGGCCTTCGCCTGGATTCGTTGGAGTCGGTTCTGTCGATCCGCCATTGCCGTGCTTATCTACAAATTCAAGTGCATTGAAGATCATGCTTGCAGCCTCCATACGGGTAAGCGACTGATCTGGACGGAAGTTTCCGTCCTTATCCAGTTCAATGATGTCCATGTTCAGCAGGTTCTGGACCGCAGATTTGGCGTCCTTACCGATTTTATTTTCGTCCTTAATATCATTATACAGCATGATCACCGGATATTCTCCGGTTGTGTTAATCCCTTCAAGGAGCAAAATGGCAAACTGCTCACGCGTCATTTTGGCCTGTGGATTCAACTCCACCGGAATGGACAAACCATTCTGTGTTGCAGCCTGAACCGCATCGGCGTACCAAGTCGTTGGACTAATTTTATTTTGTGCCGAAGCGGCAGCGTATTCATTTTTGAGACCAAAAGCGTTCACAATCAGTTGAACACCCTGTGGCTCGGACAATGCGAGATCCGGACGAAATAGATCCGCCGTTACTCCATTAACAACACCCTTGGAATGTAACGAGTCCACAATCGTTTTTTGTCCTTCATCTTTTACATCCGAAAATGCAAGTACCGATGCACCTCCTGCCGTCAAAGACACGCAGAGCGCAAGCGTTGCAGCCAATCCTTTTTTATGTTTCATTTCTTGGCACCTCCATATTTAGTAAACCCAATTTTTGACCTCTTCAATCCTACAGACGGCAGCCCCCCCTGAAATGTTTCAGTAAAATCGACATCTGGTGAATAAATGATGGAAATACTGCATATATCCCTTACCCTACGGGCGCCGATCTGCTTTCTTTCCATTATGCTTGCTTGCTTCGTTGACATCCTTACCGTTTAGCGCAAAAATAAGAATAGAGAATTCTAGCGAATAACGGATAAACTGCAAACCGGATCGCATAAAGTAAGAGGGCACGACGCGCTATTATCAGGTGTCGGCCCTTTTCTTGACTCCGATTCCAAACCGACTCTCACCCTGAACAAAGGAGAACAAATCTTATGTCCAAGAAAGGATTACTACGAGGCTATGTCATTGCCAACTGGCCCGTATATCTGTTCGCTGTACTACTGATTATTGCCTCCAATGTGGGTCAGGCGTCCTTACCCCGAATTCTGGGCAGTTTCACGGATCAACTCATGCAGAACACACTTCAGATGAATACGGTCATCCGGTACAGTCTTTCGCTTTTGGCTATTGCCATCGCTTATAATCTGTTATTCGGTACCGGACAATTCATGATCATGAAGCTTGGACGCCGCTTCGAATTCATGACACGCGAGCGCATTTTCGGCAAGTTTTCCGAACTTAGCGAGTACTATTTTTCCAAACAGGGAAATGGGAAACTGCTCAGTTACGTCATGAATGATGTTACCTCTGTACGTGAAGCCATCTCCAACGGCGTCACCATGATGACCAATGCAACATTTCTATTATTATCTTGCATCGTGATGATGCTGCTCAGCGGAATCCCGATGAAACTTATTCTGATCAGTATTGTGCCTTTGCTGGCCATTCCCTTTCTGGTCGTTTTTTTCGGTCCGCGAATTCGCAAGCGCTCTCGTGATGTGCAGGATGCTCTTGCAACGATGACGGAATCCGCAGAGGAACAGCTCGGTGGTATTCGTGTAACCAAAACATTTGCCATTGAAGACAGCGCCCGTGAACGATTTGGGTTCACAGTAGATGCAATCAAAAGTAAACAGCTGCGGCTTGTTCGTCTGTCCTCTCTATTTCAGGCCTTGCTACCGCTACTGGGTGCCATTTCATTGGTTGTCTCCCTGCTTGTCGGCGGAATTTTGACGATGCAAAATTCCATTACACTCGGAAGTTTTGTCGCATTGACGTTATATTTGCGGATCATCATGGGACCGCTTCAACAAATCGGTAATGTGATCAATACTATGCAGCGTTCTGGAGCATCACTTGAGCGGGTAAATGATCTGTTGACGGAAGTGCCTGACGTGCGCGAGCTTCCCAATGCGACAAGTCTCCAAGCCGTGAACGACATTACGATTGAGAATCTGTCTTTCTCTTATCCCGGCAGTTCATCCGCTGCGCTCAAAAATATCAGTCTGAATATCCAGGCAGGACGAACCGTGGGTATTGTGGGTAAAACAGGTTCTGGTAAAAGTACCTTTGTGAAGCTATTGCTGCGTACATATGAGCCGCCTGAAGGCACAATCCGCATTAACGGCACCGACATTCGGCAGCTGTCGCTGGAAAGTCTGCGATCCCGTATTGCCTACGTACCGCAGGATGGATTCCTGTTCAGTACAACCATTCGGGACAACATCGCTTTTAGTGACCGCGAGGTTCCGCTGGACACCGTAGAGCACAGCGCACGACAAGCGATGATATACGAGAACATTATCCGGTTCCCGGATCGGTTCGATACCCTGCTGGGCGAACGTGGACTCACGTTGTCTGGCGGTCAGCGTCAGCGCACCAGTCTGGCGAGGGGTTTGATCAAAAAAGCGCAGGTACTCATTTTGGATGACAGTATGAGTGCTGTGGATGCCGTCACCGAAAGTGGCATTCTGCACAGCCTGCGTGAGATTGGTAAAGGCAAAACAACGCTGATTATCTCCCACCGGATCAGTGCAGTCCGGCATGCCGACGAAATTATCGTTCTGGATGAAGGCCGAATCGCTGAACAGGGAACACATGCAGGGCTGATGGCCGCAAAAGGGTTATATGCTGCAACCTATCGTTTGCAGGAGGAGGGATTACATCATGACTGACCGTAACGCTGAAGTTCGTTCAGATGCGGGAGCACAAGCACCGTCAGGCCATGGGTCCGGTTCCGATGCAGGCGCAGACCAGAGTAAGCGGACTTCCTTCAAAGCGATGATGTCCTACGCCCAACCTCATAAATGGGCCTTTGCAGGTATCTTTTTCTGTTCGCTGCTGGGTATTTCCGCCGATCTGCTTCAGCCTTATCTGGTGAAGATCGCGATCGATGATCATCTGGCAATTGGTCAGACTAGTGTAGGCTTTCTTGTCCAGTTGGCAGCTATCTTTTTGGGGCTGGCTGTAATCAGCTTTATTTTTACCTATGTACAAAACAATCTGCTGCAACATGTCGGTCAGAACATCGTCTCTCGCATTCGTAAGGACCTGTTCAAGCATATCTCCAAAATGTCGATGTCTTTCTTCGATCGCTTCCATATCGGCAGTCTGGTGACGAATGTATCCAGTGATACGGAAACGATCAGCAGTTTCTTCACTCAAGTACTGCTAAGTCTCATCCGGGATGGCATGATGCTGGTGCTAATTATCGTCTTTATGTTCCAGCTCGATCCGGTACTCGCAGGGTACTCTCTCATCGTGCTGCCTGTGATCGCCATCGTTGCTGTATTATTTCGGAGCCAACTACGCAGGGCTTATCAGAATGCCCGAACTCGTCTCTCCCGTTTGATTGCATTCACGGCAGAGAACCTGTCCGGCATGTTTTTGATCCAGGCGTTCCATCAGGAAGAAGAGCAGAAGAAAAGATTCACGGAACAGAACCAACTTCACCTGAAGGCCAATATCACACAAGCCCGTTCGAATGTCATATTCAACCGGACGTTTGATATCCTTGGCAATGCGGCGCTCGTTATGATGGTCTGGCTTGGAGGACGTGCCGTGCTGGGTGAATCATTGCAGGTGGGTGTGCTCTATGCGTTTATCAGTTACATCCGCCAGTTCTTCCAGCCGATTAACCAGATCACCATGCAGTGGAACACATTCCAATCAACCACCGTATCCATGGATCGGATCTGGAACATTCTGAGTACCCGTCCGGAAGTCGCTGACCCCAAACCCGGGACTGCCTCCACACTTGAACCACGGAGTGTGATGGGACAGATTGATTTTAATGATGTATCGTTCGGTTATCGGGCAGATCGCCCCCTGATTCAGCATATGAATCTGCATCTCTATCCAGGTGAAATGGTGGGCATTGTAGGCACTACAGGAGCTGGAAAAAGTACGTTGATCTCCCTGCTCAATCGCTTTTACGATGTGAATCAGGGCAGCATTGAAATTGATGGCATAGACATTCGCCATTTCCCGCAGGCCAATCTTCATCGGATCGTTGGTCTGATCCAGCAGGAACCATTCCTTTTCTCGGGCTCCATCATTGACAATGTACGAATGTTCCGCGAGGATATTACTAGAGAGCAGGCTATTCAGGCCTGCCGATTCGTCGGAGCACATGCCATGATTTCACGTTTGCCACAAGGGTATGATACACGTCTTTCCGAACGCGGAAGCGGTCTGTCCGCCGGAGAACGTCAACTGATATCGTTTGCCCGAATCGTGGTCTTTCAGCCCCGTGTGCTTATCCTGGATGAAGCAACCGCGAATCTGGATTCGCATACCGAACAATTGGTACAACAGGCGCTGGAATCCGTCTCTCAGGGAAGAACAACAATTGTTATTGCGCATCGTCTCTCTACGGTCATGCATGCAGATCGGATTCTCGTTATGGAGAATGGTGAAATTGTCGAAGAAGGCTCACATCAGAAGTTGATTGATGCTGAAGGGGTATATGCTGATCTTTACACCCATGCTCGTGAAGCCGGTAATGATTCAGCTATTTCTGGATAGCTCATCGAACCAAGTGGGGTTAAATAAACGTTGAACGTGCCGCTCTGCGATGCAGGCGGCATGTTTGATATATTTTCTGGGAAATGATGTTAAGGAGGCGTATTTATGAAACCTGAATTATATAAATCATCAGAGTCGAAGCTGGAGCATCGACAGATTGGCTATCGCCGTTTCACGGCTGTATGGAAAGGAGCAATATGTCTTCTGTTCTTGCTATTATGTGTCACCCTGTTATGGATCATCTATGAAGATCACGCTGAACAACTGGAGACATTATATTATTCCATCGCAGCCATTCTTGGCATGTGGTTTATCGGGCCCATATTTTTTATGTTTCTGTCCCGGGCAATCGCAAGTCCCCCTGTGTTATTATCCTGGAATGATGAAGGGCTTCGTATCCTTAAACGGACCATTCCCTGGAATGAGATTCGTAAAATTGAGATTGGCTCTCCCGCCTTCAGCAAATGGATATTGTCTGCTTCCCCCATGATTGCCCTGTATTTGAAAGACGCCACCCGGCGTCATATCCAGACCGATCATTTGCTAACCAAAAAAGAGCTCAGTCGAGCAGTTGGTCTTCTGCAGGAGACGCTGCGTGAGAAACAGCAACAGGACATCTGAATTCAGCTCACATCATTCCGACTTTTCGATACCAACAGACAGGTTCATTCTATAATTTCCATACGGCAAAATGGCTTCCAGCAAACTGCCAAGCTGCTCCATTGTTCCTGTGCGTACGATCATCAGATAGCAGCCCTCTCCGCTGACACGGTGAACCTCCACGATGTCTTCACGTGCAGCCATAAATTCACGGAAGGCGGCATGTAGGTCGCCGGAATTCAGAAAAATCATTACAAATGCCTGCAGGCCCAAGCCGAGGCGTTCCGGGTTCCATTTTACCGTATACCCTTCAATAACACCCAGATCATGCAGCTTGCGTACTCTCGCACCTACAGCCTGTCCGGTCAAATGCACCTCTTCGCCGATCTCTTTGTGAGAGCGTTTGGAGTCCCGGATCAGGCTTTTCAGTATGCGTATATCTGTATCATCAATCGTCTCATTCATCTATTTTGCAATCCTTTCAACTTGAAATTAAAGTGGCCTGTTTTCTTTCAGTGTGTTATTTACGCCCATAAACGGGTTGTATAACATATAGGATAATAACATTAATTCCCGAAGGAGTGCAGGTTCAATGAAAATTCAATTGATTCGTAATGCTACATTATGGTTGGAATATGGGGATCTGAATATACTGGTTGATCCCATGTTTATGGATAAAGAAGTGATGCCCGCTTTCCCGAACACGCCCAATGAATTACGCAATCCTAGAGTCTCTTTACCCGAGACGGAAACGGATTATGTGAATCCCGATCTGGTGATCGTTACGCATACCCACCCCGATCACTGGGATGAAGCAGCAGCGAAGCAGCTACGCAAGGATGTACCTCTGCTATGCCAACCAGGAGATGAGGCCGTGTTCACTGGAGCCGGATTTACCAACGTTACCGCCGTGGATGAGAAACATGAGTATCATTCTGTACGTTTTGTCCGCACCTCAGGACAACACGGAACTGGAGAAATCGGCGAACGTATGGGCAAAGTGTCTGGTTTTGTATTGGAAGCTGACGAAGAACCTGTCTCCTATATCGCCGGGGATACCATCTGGTGTGAAGAACCCGCCGAAGCCATTCGTCAATATCGACCTGAGGTAATTGTGGTGAATGCTGGCGGTGCCCGCTTCCTGCAAGGAGATCCGATAACGATGGACGGGCCTGACGTAGCTGCCGTGAAACACCATGCGCCGGATGCTCATGTCATCGCTGTGCATATGGATGCCATTAACCATTGCATGATGTCCCGCGTGGACCTCGCAAGTTATCTGGCATCCGAACAATTGGATGGACAGGTGCTCATTCCACGCGACGGCGAGAGCTTTGTATTCGGACCGGATACTGAGTTGAAATAAAGTTCATTGATACGGTGAGTGGCTTTTAACAAACGGAGTATACTCTAGTAATTCTCTCCATGGAACACGAAAAAAGCTGGATGCGATTCGTTCGCATCCAGCTTTTATTTGCGTTTATAGTTGAGGAAAACAGCGATCCGAAGATAGTTGTGCCATCGGAGTGCTCTGTATCTCTGTGAAAGCCAGAATGATTCCCTCGTCTCATTTCACCTATTATTGAACTTTCAATCGGATTACATTCCACGATGCTTTGGCCAGGCTTGCCGTGATCAGTGTATCTGACACTTCTGCATCACCACGATTATGCGGAGCAACGCGATTCGGCTGTGCTGCGGTATTGGCTGCTTTTAGATCATCACTTTCCAGCACAATATGCTCAATCAAGCGGCACTTCCCAAAGCTGCGCAGATCCACTTCAAGCGGCAGTGATTCTTCCAGATGACGGTTCACGGCGAACACAGTCACTTCACCCTGCTCTTCGTTATGCACCGCAATGCCCTCCAGATAAGGAACATCCGTAATTTGTTTGGTGTCATACTTCGGAGACTGGATCAACGGTACAAGTGCAGTTCCACGTCCAAACACGGAAGCATGCATGAACGGATAGAAGATCGTCTGTCTCCATGCAGCACCACCATTATCCGTCATGATTGGAGCGATAACGTTGACGAGCTGCGCCAGACATGCCATTTTAACTCGGTCCGCATGTTTCAGCATGCTGATCAGCATACATCCCACAAGCAGTGCATCTTCATGGTTGTATACGTCCTCCAACTGTGGCGGAGCAATCTGCCACGGGTCCAGCTTCTTGTCACTTTCATTGGAGTGGTACCAGACATTCCATTCATCAAAGGACAGGAACATCGTCTTCTTACTGCGCTTCTTCGCTTTGATATAATCACAGGTCGCTTTTACCGTCTCAATAAAACGATCCATCTCAAGGGAACGCGCAAGGAATGTTGGCGTATCCTGCTCAGCATTACCGTAATACTGGTGGAGCGACAGATATTCAACATGATCATACGTATGATCCAGCACCGTTGCTTCCCATTCCGGAAAGGATGGCATACCCAGGGATGAACTTCCGCAAGCGACCAGCTCAATCGTTGGATCTGTCCACTTCATCACTTTTGCCGCTTCAAGTGCAATCCGTCCATACTCTTCTGCTGTTTTGTGACCAATCTGCCACGGACCGTCCATTTCATTGCCAAGACACCAGGTTTTGATGGCATGAGGCTCTTTGTATCCATGTTTAATACGCAAATCACTATAGTAGGAACCTTCAGGATGATTGCTGTACTCCACGATGTTGCGGGCTGCGTCTACACCCCTTGTTCCCAAGTTGACGGCCATCATCACTTCCGAATTCGCCTGTTTGGACCAATCCACAAATTCGTTGAACCCGAATTCATTGGTCTCGATAGTTCTCCAGGCTAGTTCAAGTCTGCGTTTGCGTTCAGACACAGGCCCAACCGAATCCTCCCAATTGTAACCGGATACAAAATTACCGCCAGGATACCGCACAATCGGAACCTGTAGCTCCTTAACCATCTCGAGCACATCTCCACGGAATCCCGCTTCATTCGCTGTAGGATGACCCGGCTCATATATTCCACCGTATACGGCACGTCCCAGATGTTCAATAAACGAACCGTATAAACGTTTATCAACTACGCCAATTGTGAAATCCTTGTCTACCGTCATTTTTGCTTTTTCCATCGTGAAGTTCAGCTCCCTAAGATTAATATAAAAATTAATTGATAATCTATGGATCAACGTTCATATTTATATTAAAATCGATTATGGCACCAATTTCAACCTGAATTTTGCAAAATGTTATTCTTTTGACTGGATTTATGTTTAACTTAATTCTATAAATCAAAAATGGAGGAACAGATGTGATTAGAGCAAATACCGATGCAGAATGGCTGCCCCTATACGAGGCACTCGCGAGTGAAGTCCGTCTGCAGATTATCAGGCTTGTCGCGGAGACCCCAATGAACGTGAAGGACATTGCCGCATCCCTCGGCCTGAGCAGCGCAATTGTAACCATGCATGTTCGCAAGCTTCAGGATGTGGGCATTATTCAGTCCAAAATGATTCGCAAGGATGGCGGCACGCACAAAATGAACAGCCTGGCAGTCGACTGGATTGGCATCTCTATGCCACAGGAAACGGGCACCATCCGCAAGCTTCATGAAGTGGCAATCCCTGTCGGGCATTACACCCATTTTGATGTGTATCCAACTTGTGGTCTAGCTACATCCAATCAGGTCATTGGACAGTATGATGATCCACGCTATTTTCTAGATCCCGAACGCATGCATGCCCATATTCTCTGGTTTGGACGCGGATTCGTGGAATACAAAATTCCAAACTATATCTTGTCAGGTCAACAGATCAGTGCCATTGAATTGTCACTTGAGATAGGTTCAGAAGCTCCTTCGGTCAACCCAAACTGGCCTTCGGATATTACCTTCATGCTCAACGGAATTCGACTCGGTGAATGGACAAGTCCTGGAGATTCCGGAAATGGACGAGGCATGTTCACCCCGGAATGGTGGAGCGACAGTGTCAATCAATACGGCATGCTCAAGGTGCTGCGGATCACCCATGAGGGCACATTTATTGATGGACAGCATATGTCCGAAATTACGCTTGCGGATATCCCCGTGGAACGCAATCAGTGGACATTGCGCCTCTCCGTGGAGGAAGATGCGCAGCATGTGGGTGGGCTAACGTTGTATGGTCAAGGATTCGGCAACTACGATCAGGATATTCTGTTTCGTCTGTACTACCAGGACTAATAAACAACAAAAAGAACCTTCCATCCCCCGTATAGAGCAGAGATGGAAGGTTCTATATATGGTCATTATTTAATAAGTATGCTGGAACTTAAAGTGCACTTCCACCAAACAAGAAACGGTACTCCCAATGTTTTCCGGAGATATCACTAATCGTTACACCGCCGCCAGCGTTGGAATAGGTGTGCAGTATTTTGCCGTCACCCAGATAAATTCCCGTGTGGGTAATCGTAGCAGTAGATTTGTTCACACTAGAATACGATGAAGCCGAGCTGCCTTTGTAGGACATAAAGTACATCAGGTCACCACGCTTCAGATTTTTCCAATTCGTCTGAACGGTACCATTGGCTTTCACATAAGCACCTTGTTTACGCGAATCGGATGGAAGCTTGATTCCGAGCGCATCAATAAATGCCTGGCGGACAAAGCTTGAACAATCGAACGTAGCCGTACTGTTACGACTTGCGCCAAACTCATAAGGCGTCCCCCAATATTTCATACCGGCAGCAATCACTTTCTCCACCGAAGCACTGCCTGTAACTGAACCAGACCCACTAGTACTGCCACTTCCTGTTGTCGTGTTGCCTTTCACAGCTTGTGTATATTTTGAAGAAGAAGATATGTATCCTGTCCGGTTACCGGAGTCCGTAACTTTATACCAGCCTGATCCGGATTTTTGCACTACCGTGACAGTCTCTCCTTTTGGCACCAAACGAACAATGCTTGCGGAAGAAGATGGCGATGTACGCAAATTAACTCCCCAGATGACTTTAACTTTTGAATTATCAACTGCCGCTGCTGATGCAGGTGTCGTTAATGCTCCTGTTGTCAGACTTCCCATCAGCATCGTTGCTGTTACACTTGCAGTAATGATCTTGCTTTTCCAGTTCATGATGTCGTGTTCCCCCTGATGTTACAGAATTTTAACCTGGCCTCATTCGCCGGGCTTGCCCCATTGTAAAACGGGCTGTCCATAACGATCATCAGTCCAAAGTCCTGTATTCGATCAGGCAGGCTTGAGCACTAAGAATCAGGGAAACCTCTCACACCAGTTGGCTAAAACTGCCGCAAATCTCTTCTTTTTCAAAGGTTAAATTATTGTAACTATTTGCTACGCTTCGTTTTACGCAGAAAAGAGGCCTAAACCGCGCATCACTTAGGACATGCGTCATATGACCTATATTTTAATATTTAAATTCTATATTTGGTAAACATTACTATGGTTCATTTCCCGATTATGAGCACCTGTAATCCTAAAATCATCATACAAAAAGCCGGAGATCTCTCCCCGGCTGTACTCTGTCTCAATATGAATCTACTATGGCTCAATACCCCAAGCGTTGACTCCACTAATATAAGCGGTCACTTTGTTCCAGGCGCTAAAGGCCGTTTTGGAAGCATCAAAAGAATAGTCGTTGGTCTGATCAAAATTCGTCCAGTTGTTCTTCGAGAAGCGCCCCTGGATAATTCCCGTCTCTGCTCCGGCAGCCAGACTGCCTGCCCCGGATTTAAACCCAATCTCCAGATACGTATCCGCTGTCCCTTTAGCCGGATCTACCGTCACAAAGTGAGCTTCAACGTTGGCGCTGCCAATCTGAGCGTAATCACACCAGAAACTCAGATCGGATGCACTATCCTTCGTAAAGTAATACCGCACCTTCACCTGGCTCAGATCCACTGCTGTCGTGCCTGTGTTCTTGATATTGAACTGCGGGGTCACCGCATTGCCTGACGTCCCTGAACCACCATTGCGGTATTGTACTTCAAGTGCACCTGTTGTTACAGGAGGCGCTGTTGGTGTCACCGTCACTACGTTGGACAAGGTCTGCCCGCTTGCATTTACTGCCACCACTCGGTAATTGTATGCGGTACCGTTCACTGCCGTGGCATCCGTGTAAGTCAGCGCCGTCAGACCTGTAGCCAGATCGGCGTAGGTTCCACCTGCAACCGAGCGTTGTACCTTGTAACTTGCAGCTCCGGTCGATGCGGTCCATGTCAGCACAGCCTGATTATTGCCTGCCGTTCCCGTAAGGGTTAACACTCCCGGTATAGAGGTTCCCGCTTGCGGTGTTGCAGAGGCCTGAGCAGAAGGTGCAGATTCACCCGCCGTACTCACTGCGGTCACCACATAATAGTACGTTTTTCCATTGGTCAGTGCTGTATCTGTGAAGGTCGAACCGGTAACACCCGTTGCTACGGAAGTATACGGGCCACCGTTCACCTCTGCACGTTTTACCGTGTAAGAAGCGGCACCAGTGGATGCGGTCCAGTTCAGAGCAACCTGCTCACTGCCTGCTGCAGCTGTCAGACCCGCCGGAGCTGCTGGCACTTGGACCACTGGGCCTCCTGTGTTACCAAGGAGACGATCATATTCGCCATACGCGGTAGCCATATCCACCTGTGACCAGAAACGGTGATACGTAAAGGTTGGTGCGCCATTTTCCCATTTTTTCGTTGTTGGATTATAAGACGTTTTGTACAGATTATCCAGATAAGCCCATGCCGGATCTTGCTTGATGGCTGGACGCAGGTCAGGGTAACCAATGTATACGCCATTACCACCTTTGGCCGGGTCAGAAGGTACGCCGGCTGTACCCGGTATCGTGTTCCCCTGCCCGAAGGTTCCCGTCCAGTTTGCCGGAATATAGATCTCTTTGGCAAAGAAACGGAAGTAGTCTTTACGGACTTCTTCAGTCACGATCCCCACACCATCATTGTAATCCCACGCCGTATTCAATAGTTTCTCGGCCATATCTTTGGCTTCCTGGCCTTTGGCACTGAGTACGCCGCCTTCGGCTTGAGTCCCCGCAGCAAAGAACGTCAGGGCTTTGATATAGCTCCCCAGTACGCCTGTATCCTGAGCAGGATCTTTGGTTACCACATGGAAATTCGGATTTTGCGTAAAGGCACTGAACCCATTCCATTTATCCGGTTGCCCCTGCCATTCCTGGCTGCCTGGAATCCAGAATTCGCCCGGTGCAGGTGTAGTAGCAACCTGTGCATTGGTACCTCCAAGTATCCGTTGACCTGCCGCATTCAGATAATATCCTTGTGCATCCGTCACCGGACGCTCATCGACGAATACATAATCCTTGGCCCAGTCGACCCACTTGGTAATGACTTTTTTGGCCATCTGGAAGTTCTCAGAACTGAGGTCCCCGCTCTCAGCAAGAATGTAATACATCTCAGCTACACGCTCCAGCGACCAAGCCTGGAAACCAAACCACGTGTTGGAGTCGGGGTCCCGATATACAGGAGCTTCCTGATAAGCCATGTCATAGAACGTACTGGTTCCAGCAGGATAAGCTTTGTAAGAGCCATCAAAACTGTTCGTCGCTCCACCGCCAATTGCCCCTTCGTGAGACTGTAACCAGGTGTAGAACTCCAATTGGCGTTTCAGCGATGCATTCCAATCTGCCTTGGCAGTTGTCGATTTTGGAATCAGGCCACCTGCCGGATCAGACAAGGCATACGCTGCCACCGGATTCTGGTAAGCCTGGTGCGTATGACTGGCTCCAATCCGCCAAGCCCAGTTCCCACCCTCGCCAAGGCCGCCGCCCCATGAGGTATACCATGCCATCAGATACATATTAGAGTCTTTGCCTGTACCGGCAGTTGGTGTGCCGTTCTTGGCACTTCCGATCTTCTGGAAGTACTTGTCGTGCATCCCATAGCGCAGATAGTCGCCCATCTTCTTCGCTTTGTCCAGATACGTTGTATTGGTGTAGCCCATCTCCTTCGCCCAATACAGTACCTGCACCGCACGTGCGTCAGCATCCGTTGCGTTGGTATAACGCCACTGGGCAGCCGGTGTCTGAGTCTCCTTGGTAAACAGGCTCATGAAACCTTCGCCCGTTTTGCCAAACGTTTTATTGTCCTGGGATGGGTGTGGAATGGCTTCCCATACAGACTCCTGCTCTCCACGCTGGAATGTATTCACGTAAGCCGCTGTATGATTCGGATTCAGCAGGTTACCATACCCGTACCAGTTATCCACATCCAGCAGCCAGTGCATCAGGTACGTCTGATTGTTGCCGTAGGAAGATTTCAGCTCGGCATCAAGTGGGTCTTTTCCGGCCGCATATTGACCGTTAATGGCAGAAGGATATTGATCCGGAAAAGGTTTTTCCGCTGCATAGGTGGCCGGGCTGTTCGGATTGTAATAACTCATCGTAGGCTGCTCTTCCTTGCCGTCACCTTCATTGACAGGGATGATGTATTTCTCCATGCTGTCCCAAGCCGCTTCCAGTTTGGACCAATCTCCCGTATAGTGACCATACATCGTTTCCAGCCAGAGCCAGTAACTGTATGCCTCGGATGTCGTCATGTGCCCATAATCCGGTGCCTCGCTCATCAGCGTTTCAATGGAATGATAGGGAATGCCCTCTGGAGAAAAATAACCGTTCGCCGGATCTTTCAGCTGATCATACAATTGCAAAAATCGAGCTTCATTTATTCCGTCCGCCTGAGCATCAATGTTCTGCTCTTCGGCATAAACCGTTTGGGGGCCTGCCCACAAACCGGTGTACCCGGTCAGCATAACGGTCCCTGCTAGCATGGCAGACAAACTTTTTTTCGCAGCTGATTTCAACATGTATATACCTCCCTGGAATGGTGAAATTCAATTAGAATTACCGTGGGTCTGCCCATGCTGTTGAACTCCCTGTTAGGTTACGGCTCAATGCCCCAGACTTTCGTACCTCCCTGAAACCCAGTTACTTGATTCCATGCGGTAAAAGCAGTCTTGGTTGCATCATAGGAATAGTCGTTGCTCTGATCGAAATTGCTCCAATTGTTCTTGGAAAAGCGCCCCTGAATCACACCCGTCTCCGCTCCAGCAGCCAGGCTGCCAGTCCCGGATTTGAAGCTGATCTCCAGATACGTATCCGCTGTGCCCGTTGTCGGAGTCAGCGTGACAAATTTGCCTTCAATATTAGCCGTGCCGATCTGAGCATAATCACACCAGAAGGTCAGATCCCCTGCACCGTCCTTGGTAAAATAATATCGGAGCTTCACGGTACTCAGATCAATCGCCTGAGTGCCAGTGTTTTTTAGATTAAACTGCGGAGTCACCGCATTGCCGGAAGCACCTGACCCTCCATTACGATACTGCACCTCAAGCGTGCCCGTCGTTACCGGAGGCGCACTCGGTGTCACCGTCACGATATTGGACAACGTCTGTCCGCTCGCATTCACGGCGGCGATTCGATAACTGTACGCCGTTCCATTTACCGCTGTTGCATCGATGTAATTCAAAACTGCCAATCCAGTTGCCACATCGGCATATGCGCCGCCCACAACGGAGCGCTGTACCTTATAAGTCACTGCTCCCGTTGCTGCCGTCCAGGTCAGAATCGACTGGGCGTTGCCAGCCGTACCGCTTAACGTCAGTTCGCCAGGCAACGATGTTCCAGCTTGCGGCGTGGCAGAGGCTTGTGCAGACCCGGGCGATTCTCCGGCTGAATTAACAGCCGTCACCACATAATAATAGGTCTTTCCGTTCGTAAGCCCCGTATTCGTGTATGTCAATCCATGTACATCTGTCGCTACAGAAGTATATGGACCCCCATTCACCTCGGCACGCTTCACGGTGTACGATTCTGCCCCAGGTGATGCTACCCAGCTCAGGATGACTTGAGCATTCCCTGATATAGCCTGCACGCCAGAAGGTGCAACAGGAGTGACAACCGGTGTAACACCAGGTTCCTGACCGTATATCCGTATTCCCGCATCGTAGACTGGGAGATATACGCTCTTCGCCACATTACCTGTGCCCAAGCCCTGGAATGAATGATCATTATTCGCATTCCAGGCGCCTTGCGGGCCGGTAATGCGGAACTGGACCTCTTTGCGATAATGTCCTTCCCCGCCAGGATATATCTTGGTTCCAGTAAAGTCCGCCGTAACAGCATAGATTCGTTTCGCTGCATCAACCACAACCGGTTGGGATACGGTAGCACCCTCGGCGTATGCGGTTGTAACCTTGACATCAGATACGGTATATCCTGCAGCGTAAACTTCACTTAGATCCAGAAAATAGCGAAAAGATAACTTATCCCCCATCCGCGCAGGCCAGCCGGAACGATTATTTAG
Organism: Paenibacillus sp. OK060; assembly: GCF_900101205.1. NCBI lineage: Bacteria > Bacillati > Bacillota > Bacilli > Caryophanales > Paenibacillaceae > Paenibacillus > Paenibacillus sp. OK060. Next base: position 341,118 of record NZ_FNFR01000004.1, on the reverse strand, counting down.
TTGAGCCTTGATTTCCGTGTAATTGGGACCGGATGCCTTCACGGCAGCTTCGACAAAGAACTCATCTGTCTTCACTTCCGGAGCCGGAAAATTCGCGATGGGCTGATCATTCTGACCGAATAACAGATTCATCTTGGCTAACGCGCCTGTAAAGCCTGCATTGTAATCGGTTGCCACCTCATTGCTGACATAGTCGCCAATGGAATCGGTATAGGCATCCGTTGCATCCGGTCCACCAACCATCGCTCCGTACAACGTGTGACGGTGCTCTGAAGGTGTATTTTCATTGTTCGTCCATGAACTGTGAGAGGTCCGGTGATGAGGATGCTTAGGCGGATTCTGACCATAACCGACCACATAACTGCTCTGGCGAGGATTATCCCCCAGAATGTAGTTCATTTGAGAGACGGCAAAGTCCTGATATCTTGCTTTCTTCACCGGATCACTGACCCAGTCGGAGTATACAAAAGCAATAAAAGATGCATTTGCTGCATATCGGAGCGATCCCCATGTATCAAGCCAGGCAAGCCCGCCCGGTGTATACTTGATTCTTTGTCCATTCGTGCCTACAGACCAATAATCCAGATTGCGCTCTGTGGATTGAATGAACCGCGTCGCTTCTGGCATGTTCAGACTCGACGTAATGCGAGCCAGCAGAATCTGGGCTCCGTAGTGTTTGTCATCCCAGCCTTGGGTCCAAGTATAGGCCCAGTTCCCGTTCTGTCCATCTGCCTGCCACAGATTCGCTGTAGCAATCGCCTTGGACAAGTAAGCGCTATCATTTGTCGCCATATATAACCATGTTGCAGCCCAGGCGAGTTCATCATAGTAACCTGTCCATGAATTGTAGAACGATTGGGCATCTGTAATGCAATCCGAATATTTGCCTCGATACGTATCCGCGAAGCTGTACAGTTCCTTGGCATGTTGAAGTAGTTTGTTGGCATAAGCCGGGTCACTGTCCCGGAACACAATGGATGAAGAAGCGAGTGCCGCTGCAGTTTCTCCCGCAAGTTCACTTCCCGGACAGGATGCATCGATCTTATAAGCAGGACGGTTCATCTGCATCACTTCAGCAGGCCCCCACCAGGCATGGTCTGTATTGCCCGCTCCAACCTGTCCCCATAATTCATTTGGTTTCGTATGCGCTTTCACAAAATAGTCTGTAGCCCATCTCAAGTTATCCTTAATCTGCTCCAGTTGCCCTGCCTGCTCGTATCCCTCACGGTATTCTACAACAGACCAAGCTAACATCGTAGCCGAATAGGCCATCGGCAGACCAAATTTCACATGATCTCCAGCATCGTACCACCCTCCGGTCAAATCAACCCCAACATCCGCTCCGTCATTTAATCCGGAATCACCACGCCATTCCACCCGATTGTCTTCGGGCAAATTCCCTGAACGCTGTGTTTCATAGAAATAAACCGCCTTTTGTAATGCCTCCGCATAGTTATGATTTCCGGCAGCCGCATCTGCCTTACCACTCCATGCCTGTATGGATGTACTTCCTGCCAGTAGCCCTACCGATAACGCGAGGATAGCGATTCGTCTCCACCAGCTTCCCTTCATCTTCAACCATTCATCTCCTTTTGCAATAGTCGTCTCGTAATTTTCCAATTACACTGATGTAATGACCCGCTCCTTTCTATGGTGTGACTCCATGTATTTCCACCATTAATTACCATTATATCCTTTTGCTCCAGTTGCAATATCAGCGCTGGTGACTTCTGAAATAACATTGTTGTGACATGTTTGGGTAGTGATATGACAAAAAAGACTGCCCCTCATATCGCTTGAACGCAATATGAGAAACAGTCCTGATATTTTGAATAACCCGTGCTACAGGTTGCATGATGATCCATGGTACTATCCAGTCTGAACACCCTACTTTTGGATCGTTTACACTCTGAATTTGTTGATTTGCTCCTGCAACTCTTCAGCCATTTTGGACAAAGAACCTGCGGAGGAAGCGATCTCTTCCATCGAAGCCAGCTGCTGCTGGGTTGCGGCAGATACATTATGTACCCCGCCTGCTGCTTCTCCCGCAATGTTAGAGATCTGATCCACATACCCTACAACTTCATTCGTACTTGCTGACATTTCCTCCGAACCTGCCGATACTTCCTGGATTTCACCAGCAACCTTGTTCACTACATTCGAAATTTGTTCAAAGGCTTGTCCAGCCGCTGTTACAATCTCAATTCCGGCTTCCGTTTCATTGCTGTTCACTTTCACAGCCTGCACGGCATGATCTGTATCCTTCTGAATCAATTGGACAAGATCCGTAATCCGTTGTGCAGATGTAGAAGACTCCTCTGCGAGCTTTCGCACTTCTCCGGCTACGACTGCGAAGCCACGTCCGTGCTCACCTGCACGTGCCGCTTCAATCGCTGCATTTAATGCAAGAAGGTTGGTTTGACGGGCAATATTGTTGATAACCTCGGTAATCGTACCTATCTCTGCGGAACGTTCTCCCAGCCCTGTAACCAGTTCTGTCAGTGATGCAATGGAATTGCGAACAGATCCCATCTGTTCAACAGCCTGCTGAATAATCATATTTCCTTCGGCAGACTGATTCGCTGCATCAACAGCAGATACGGATACACTTTGAGCAAGCTCAGCGATTTGTTCCGAACCAAGAGCCATCTCACTCATCGCCTGTGAAGAACGTTTCACCATATCTACTTGATCCGATGTACCAACGGCCAATTCCTCAACCGTTTCGGAAATCTGTTCCGATGCCCTTGTATTCTGCTCAGCACTCGCGAGAAGTTCTTCGGAGGAAGCGGCTACCTGTTCGGATGTCATCGACACGGATTGAATCATCTCCCGCAGGTTGCCTGTCATCACATTGAAGGAGTCGGCCAGCGTTCCCAGCTCATCCTTGTTCTTGAGCACGATCTTCTCACTCGTCAGATCCCCACCTGCAATCAACATCGCTGCTGCATTCATCTTCTGAATTGGACGTGAGATGATGCTTGCAATGAAGAAGGCAATAAACATGGCCACCAGGAAAGCAACAATAGTGACTCCCAATATAATATTAAATGCTTGTTCAGCAGACTCAACCGATGTATTCGTTGCTGCATCCGACAGTGAGTTCCCCATCGTGATTAATTGGGCAATGGTATCATTCGCTGTATACCATAACGGATAGGCCTCTGAATGCAATCTGCTGGCTTCTTCGTAATTGTTAGCCATGCCCAATTTCATAAATTCCGGCATTTTCGCCAAATACGCCTCATAGTTCGTGCTAAATGTATTGTACATTGCCACTGCTTCGGTATTGTCTGAGATGAGTGAAACCAGTTCCTTGCGCTCAATCGCAATCTTGGCTTGGAGCTGTTCCAACACTTCATTCATCTTGGTGATTTCAGTTGGATTTGTTTCGACAATTACGGCAAGAGCAAGCCGCTCGACGTCCGAAATATCACCATTCATCATCCCAAGCAGGCTCACACTGGGCATCCACATCTTATCGATTTCATCGGCCTTTTTGGACATATCATGAATTTGGGTTAACGCATAAATGCTTACAAAAGCCAGTAAAGCCACTACCATTAGAAATCCAGTCAGTAATTTCATTCGAATTGTTAATCTCAATTTCCCCTTCACGTTTCCCCGCGTATCTTTCATGTTCCCCACTCCTCAACTAGTACATATTTATAGTATATCGACACGTATCGTCATGAATTGTAGATATCGGAATTCGATTTTTGTAAATTTCAGTTAACTTCGAAATAAACACAAAAAAGCCTTAAGTCTTTGGCTCACCAAAAACTTAAGGCTCTCGTATCCGATACTTCTCTTCTGATCCCTATTATATTCAACTGTTTCTAACGGAAAATCCGCCGATGAATGTTAATGAAGAAATCGGGAATCGACTTGGTATAATTACGCGTAGCGATCAAGATCACACTGACCAGGCTACCTAGAATGAATCCGCCCAGAATATCTCCAGGATAATGTACACCTACATAGACACGCGACACTCCTGTCAGCACAGCAAGCAACAGCATCCACATACCGAAGCGACGCCCGATAAAAAACGAAGCTGCTGCGAGCGCGAATACAAAGGAAGCATGTTTACTTGGAAATGATGGATCTGGTACATGCGGAACCAGTTGATGCACCGTGCCTTCCACGAACGGCCTTGGATGACCTACCACAGGTGAAATTCCCCATTTTGCCAAAACAAGTGCTACGATCGAAGCTACACACGCATAAAACACAATTCGTTGCTTCGACGGATTGCCAAGAAACCACACAATCACAAGAAGCCCTATCATAACCCAAACCGCATATTCAGCTGATGTAATCATAAACCAGTCCAGAAACGGAATTCGGTCTGCAAACTGGTTGATCCAATTAAATACAGATTGATTCATAACAGTCGTTTAATACCTCCATTACACAAATCACGATTATTTTTTACATAATAAATATACACTAACTATTTGTCAAATATGTCGCCTAGTAACCGAACTTTCGAAATCAAAGAGGACATTTCTCTTACTTTTTGTTAAACTAGTTTGGGTTACATAATAGTTCATTCATAGAAAGGTGAAGATTATGCTTAAGAAATGGTTATGGGGGACATCCCTAACCCTGGCACTTGCTATAACCGGTGTCATTGTATATTACGGATACTCGATCGTTCATTTTGCCAATAGCATCTCAACCGCTTCCGAGACTTCCACTTCTGACACAAACCAAAATACGGACACTCCAACCACCCCTGTTCCTAAATGGGAAGGGAAGGAACGAGTTAACATTTTGCTGCTTGGAGGTGACACCAGGGGGGATGATGCTGGCCGTTCAGATTCGGTCATGGTCGCTTCCATTGATCCGGTATCCAAGAAAGCCCATCTCTTCTCTGTTCTGCGTGATACATATGTTGATATTCCGGGACACGGAAAGAGCAGACTCAACGCGGCCTTCTCCTACGGCGGAGCGGAATTAACCAAACAAACGGTCGGTGACTTGCTCGGCATCCCTATCCAGCACTACGTGTATACCGATTTTATAGGATTCATGGCGCTGGTTGATGCTGTAGACGGGATCGATATTGATGTGGAGAAAGACATGTATTATACCAGCAAAGCAGATAAACATATGTACGATATTGATCTCAAAAAAGGACTTCAGCATATGGACGGTAAGACCGCCCTTCAATATGTGCGATTCCGGCATGATGCCACATCAGACTTTACGCGTACCGAACGGCAGCGGATTTTCATGACTGAGCTGGCTAAGAAGATGCAAAGCACTACGTCACTCTTCAAGATTCCTGAAATATTGGAAGCTGTCGCTCCATATATCGAGACAGACCTCAGTCCAACACAGATGTTAAAATTAGCTTCGCTCGGATTCGATATTAACGTAAATGAAATCGATAAACAGCAGATCCCTCCTAACAAATTGCTTACTAATGAACTTGCAGGTTCTGCCCAAGTACTCGGTGTGAATAAACCGAAACTCCAAGCATACATTCAGAATTTGTTTGAGGAAGATGCGAAATCCTCAGAGGATGAATCAACAAAAGTACCAGACTTAAACTAAATGGAATGGAAACAAAATGAGGCAGGTATCGCAATGATACTCCAATTAAAAAGATGGCTGCCGCCATCTTTTTTTTGTACCTATTTTCCCCATTTAATGCAGCCTTAATGTTCAACAGGTACCCTTAAATGATGAATTCCGGTTACACGAAGGAGGAATACACGTGAATAAACCGCGAATCGTGGAATGGACTCAGCTGCGCGGCCTTGCATTTCTCGCTATTGTAATGCAGCATAACATCGCGGAATATATATATCGCGCCGATATTGAACAACCCGATTCCATCATGCTGACCATGATTTATCATCTGACTCGTTTCGGTACGCCGACATTTGTCTTTCTGTCTGGTGTAATGCTGTTCTATCATCATAGTCACACCAAACCGGATTACCCCCGTTTTATCCGTAAGCGGTTTGGAGATATCTATGTGCCCTTTGTGGTATGGACATTCATCTATTGGTTGTTTGTCCGGATATTCACCCCTGAGTTCTGGCTTTCGGGTATGCCGGACTTCCGGAGTTTTGTTCGTGAACTGTTCCTCCCCCAGACGGGATATCATCTGTGGTTTGTGATTATGGTGTTTCAGTTCTATATTCTGTTTCCTCTGTTTCTTGCGGGAGCCAAGTTCGTTCAGAGACGTATTGAAAAAGTTACACGCTTCACCCCGATGCAATCCGTCATCACGCTGATTCTCATTGGGATGGCATTATACACTTTACTTATGAAATGGTCCTACTACGATATGGGCGGGTGGACAGCTTCCTTACCCCAACCCTGGTCGGGTTTGCTGCAATATCGCTCTTATTCATGGGTTATGTACTGGTTTTACTTTTTGCTGGGGGCAGTCTGTGCCTGGTCAGTGGATAGTTGGAGAAGTTGGACTGCAAAGGTATTGCCCTGGATGGTCTGTCTGTTTATCGGCATGTACATCTGGCTTGGATATGATGTGCTGCGGGGATCAGACGATGTCGTTAATCTGAATATCTCAACCTATCTGAAGCCCACGACATTCATCATCATCATGGCTCAGATGTTCATGTTCTATGGGTTCCTTGTACTGCTGCGAGGCAAAGATACACCATTTCAGCGTCTCCTGACGTGGATTGGCCGATATTCCTTTGGTGGCTATCTGGTTCATGCACTGGTTATCTATTGCATTGCGTATATTACCCGGCCACTTACACTAACCGGATGGCATCTACCGATAACATTGCTTTCGTTTCTTGTTACCGTAGCAATGTCCCTTGCAATCAGTTGGGGACTTTCCCAACTTCCTGGTTCTCGCTTCACCATAGGATTACAACGGAAGAAACTCCTAAGTCCCCGTTTGCATGATACTATTTCTGCGAGCAGAACAAGTTCACCGGAGCGCAATCCGTCAGCTAGCGCAAACCGCAGTCCGGAAACCAGCTAATTCTAGTCGAATATAGAAAAAGCGTCTCCCTTCGTGGAAGACGCTCTTTGTCACTTCACTTCTGTTGAAGCGGATCGACCGGGTACAGGTTCGTGAGGACCAGGAGCTTGATGTGCATTGCCCTTCTGATTAACGAACCTTTTCAGGTCACCCGTCAACTGCTCCTTCAGCTTGTCTACCAGTTGCGTTTCACTGATGCCTTTTGCCCGAGCAATCTCAGCCAGTGATTTCCCGCTTTGAAGCTGCTGATGGAGCTGCTCCGGGGTGATGCCGATAAAGCGTGCAATAGCCCCCTTGTCCATCATCGGACGTCTGTTGCCGTGGTGAGCGAACTCACGTCTTAATTCCCGCAGTGGTGTGTTAATTACCTTCTTCAGCTTGGTATCCATTCCTGCTTTGGCTGCTGCTGCCTGCTCTTTCGTGAGACAGCCTTCTTCGGCTGCTTTATCCAATCGCTGAGAGAGCGAGGGCTTCAGCTTCTCCAACAATTGATTTTCACTAAGTCCCTTGCGCTCCTTGGCAATCTGAGTCAACGTTTTGCCAAGCTCCATCTGTTCCTTTAAATCACGGAGCCCAATACCGAGCAGGTCCGCGGTTTCTCCAATCATAAACAGGCCATGACCTGCTTGCATGCATGGCTTGGTCTGGTTTGAGGAGGAAGATGGTGTCGCCACATGATCCTCAACAGATCCATTTGGATCAGCGGATGCCGTATAGCCGGTTGATGCTGTTATAAATACGGCTGCCAGTCCGGCTGCCATCCATTTTTTCCATCTGTATTTCATTTCTCTTCTTCCTTTCATATGTCAAAATCCTGTGCTCTCTTAGTTTGAGCCTAACTTCCGCTTTTTTATGCCATAAAAATACAAAATGTCATTGTTTTTTTCACAATTCATCACAAAACCTCCTATTTTTTTCAATTCATTTCCGGTATACTGGAAGTAACTTCATGATCTAGTCGAATAGTCCTTATTACTTTACTTTGGGAAGGGCGTAACCAAACGATGCGGAGAGAATGGTTTGATCCGTTTAGATCCGATGTGGAGGTGGTGTTCGCTGCAGCAGAGCAGCTGGTACAGAAATATCCTGAACCAATGTCAGAACATGCACTAGAACAACTTCATTTGGTCAATCCTTTGTTACGAGATTCGGGTCACAGTTACATTGGCTACATTATTCCATTGTGGATGCAACTCTCGGATGGTCTACCTCCAGAGAAGGCACACAAACTGAGTACTGCTTGTCTCCTGCATATGCTATATTTTCTGAATCAGGATGAAGTTATGGACGAACAGCCAGAAGATGTGACACTGAAATTATCACTGGGTAATCTTTACTACGTGGATGCGATCTGTGCCTATTCAGAGCTTTTCAGCCTTTCTTCCCCGTTCTGGACGTATTTCAGACAGTATGTGGAGGATTGGGCCATGAGCGTCACCGGTGAGAACTCCATCGATTATTTCAAGAGAAGCCCGCTATTAATCGCCCAAAAAGCAGCCCCACTTCTGCTTGGAGCTGCTGGATCACTGCTTCTTTTGGAACAGGAGCATCGTGTCACTCCGGTATGTTCTGCCGTCAACATTGCACTGATGACTCTCCAGATGACAGATGACTTCACAGACACCAAACAAGATGCTGTGCATGGAAATTACAACAGCTTCCTCTCCCACATATCCGCAGCACTGGAACACAATTACCCGGCTCATCCTGTAAGCGAACGTGTACATGATAATGTATACAATACTCAATTGATGAACTCCTATGTAGACATTGCTCAGCAATATAACATCAGACTAACATCTTCTAACTCGGGAATTTCGCATCTTGAAGCGTTTAATTCTTACTTATGTGGCATTCTGGGACAAACTGTTCAGGACATTGAACAACACAAAAAAGTGCTTTTTCAAGGCGGGTTTCATTACTGGATCAGCGAGAAACAACATTTGTCCTAATCACAAAAGAAGAGCTGGTACAGTTGAATTTTAAATATGAAGGGAATGTTGACGATGATGGTATCAGAGAAAACGTTGCACGAGGATATTATTGAAAAGGCCTGGACCGATGAGCACTTCAGACAACAACTGCACTCCAACCCAAAGCAAGCGCTTCGCGAAGCATTTGGCATTGATATTCCTGAACACATTCAAGTCCGTACCGTTGAAGAACAACAGAACGACTACGTTCTCGTAATTCCTCCCAATCCAGCCAAAGTGGATTATGACGTAAATTGCGGACCGTGGAGAAGCTAAACGGATTAGATTGAATATGTAATTGAACGGCACAAGGGGTAGCGAACAAAAAAGCCATCGTACACTTCTACCGCTCGTCATTCGACGAACGCGGCAAAAGATACAACGGCTTCTGTTCCTACCCCTTTTGTGCTTGTAAAGCTAATCTGCCCATGCATGGCTTCAACGATTCGGAAGGTCACCATCATGCCAAGGCCTGTCCCCTTAATTTTGTTCGAGAAATAAGGCTCCCCAAGCCGGACCAGCGCTTCCTCATCCATGCCCTCACCGTTATCCCTAACATGTACCTTGATAACCCCATCCTGAGCATAGGCCCAAATATCAATCTGACCCTGTCCTTGCAGCGCTTCAATACTATTCTTAATAATATTAATAAAAGCCTGTTTGAACTTGGAAGAGTTCCCTCTAATCCATAGATCTGGCGGAATGTCAGTTGTTATTTTGCCGCCTTCCAGATTAGCCATCGGTACAAGAATGCCTTCAATATGATTAAATTCATCCGCGATATTGAGAGAGACAATATGATCGAACTCCGGTTTGGCAAACGTTAGGAAATCGGTAATAATGCCGGAAGCCCGATCAAGCTCCTCCAAAGCAATCCGCACATATCCCTTGTTTTTGTTGTCTTCCTGCTCTGTCATGAGCTGAAGGAAACCTCGTGTCACCTGCAACGGATTACGAACCTCATGAGCAACTGACGCCGCCAGTTCACTAATGATTTCCATTTTCTCGGATCGCTGCAATTCATTATTGAACAATTCCAACTCTTTCGAGTATTCAAGCACTTTGGTATGTTTTTCAGCAAATCGGCTTCCCAGTATGGCAATAAGTGAGATAATAAAAGCAACCATGGACCATTTCCACCATATCAGATGATATGTTCCATTACGCTGGTAATACCACAGTAGTTCAGCAACACTGATTAAGGCAAATGTACCGAATCCCGTAGCAAGCAAAAGAGCTTCCCGGCTCCGTTGAAGCGCTTTGGAGATGGTGCCGATCATTAAGATGCTCAACAGGATTACGAGAACGAATCCAATCACGTTCTGAACCAACAAACTATAGAGCATGTCCCATTGACCGCCTGAAATAAAATCAATCATCAGAGCAGCCACAGCAACTACAGAATAGATGAATTGGAATTTTCTTAGTTTGGTAAAGATGCCATAACGACCTGGTCCGATAATTTGTTCAAAAAAATAACAGAGTGCAGGCATGCCCATCAGCATAGCCAGGTCAAACAATACGGAATACAGATTACCGTAAACCTGGTAGAACGTATATAAAAACTGTGAATAGGTGATAATCATCGTTCCGATTGAACCCATCACGATACATAGCGAAATCCACAACCCTTTATGGAATTTGCCCAGGAAAAAAGTGCAACTCAGCATCGTTAGAGCCGTGAACACAAAGGTCGCTCCCAATATCACATCAAGCAGTCCATTGTGAATGTACTTTTCCTGTAATGTAGCATAAGGCCCAACCTGAACCGTTCCGTAGATGCCAAGTCTGCCTTTTTCATTCTCTGACCATACGTAAAGTTTTCCACCTGAATTCTCACTTGATAAGGGTAACAACACAGCGTTGTTATCATAATTGTAATGATAATTCTCATATACCCTACGATCGTCCAAGTAGATTACAATGTGGTTCCCTTTAATATTCTCAAAACGGATTGCTGAGCTATCTTCGTTTATTTTAGGAATGGTCACACGAGTCCACATGGAACCCGAAGGAGCTTCTACGCTGCTGTATTCCAGCTTTTCAGCACCTTGCTTCTCCCAGATCTCCTCCGTACCTTGAACCTCACTGATGAATCCCTGATCGTGTACGTTCCCCCATTTTACTTCCCATCCCGTAATGGATACAGGTTTGTCAACTTCTCCTGCAGTCGCTGAGACGAAATCATGCGGCAAGCAGAGAATATTCAACATACTTATCCATAAGATGATGATAGCTTTGGGCACATTTTTCATTCACAGCACCTCAAAGTTCTTATTTTCTCTATCCCCAAGTTCTCTCATTTATCATTCGCCACAGTTTGACGTGTCACCTTCTTGTAGGAAAATGAAAATTCACATTTTAGTAGATTTATAGTTTTATTTCCATTTATTTGATAGATTCCGAGTGTTTTCTCCATTATCCGCGCAGATCTTCGAACTGGTTCTCAATCATTTCGCGCTCTTTCTGTTCAATCTTCGTACGATATTCCAACCACTGCTCTGTTTCCTCATCGTCATAGATCGTCCATATATCCGAGAAAAGATAGTCCCGCAACTGGACAATCTGTCCTGACCATATCCCGCCTACCCAGAACAGCCCGTCCGGACGACGAATAACGGTACGGGAAAACCCGGGCGTAGACGCTTTTTGCCCGATTCGGATTTGAGTGATCATATTCCCCAGCGTAAACCAATCCAATTGGAATCCCTCCCTCATATATCCATGTTTCATCATATCATAGGCCAAAGATGAAAAGCTGTAAAACTGATCTCTGCGATTCAATCGTCCCTTCCGGGTGTAATGTTCCTCAAAGCAAACACTTACCAATGAGGAGTGATTCAAATGAATGAGCCACACAGAACGGTAGAGGTAGAACATAAGGATGTCCAACACAAATCGGATTCAAGTATGGTCGCTTCCACGTTTATCAAGTATGCGGCTTATATCATTATTTTCTTTGGATTTCTGTACTTTCTGGTCAAATATGTATTTCCTAAATTTTAAAGCATATACGTTGAATCTGTAATCCGTACATTATTCACTTTCAGCTTATATTTATATTTTGGGAACACAAGGGAATCATAATGGGTGCGAGATTACAACGTTAGCCCTTTGGGTAACTACGAAATAAGAACCTTTCTTTTCAAGATAACTGCACAATCAAAAAAAACAACCAATAAATATAATCCACTGAGAGGGAGTGCTACTTATGTCAGACAGACCGATTAGCAATGAAGAGAGTGAACGTTACTACGACCGTTATCAGAGATCCCGTGATATTCCACTGGAAACCGAAGTCCCTGAAGGTGACATAGACACTTTTAATGAAGTTACGGGAAAACGTATCGATACTGATAATACAGTGTATCCGCCCCTTGTAGCGGCTACGGAAGAACCGGAATTGGAGTCACGGACAGCGGAGCCTGCACTCGAATCCGTACCTGATGCTGATCTTATTCAACCGAATAGTCCGGTTGATCCTGCGGCACCCGACCCCAACGCTCTTCACGGGACGGACCTGCTAAACGGCGCTGGGGCAGATGCGCAACCGGAGAACGATATTCCACCACGGCGCTAATCCTCTTGTCACAGCCTGAATTAGGAGGTGCAGACACGATGAAGGATAATCACAAGCGACAAGTACATGAGCCCGATAATCTGGTAACCGAGCGGGATATTGATCCGAATTTTGGATTGTTCACGGAAGATTCCTTTCCCGAAGCCCTAGCAGATGAGGATCAGCTTGATGCTGTTGAACATGCCGTTCCGAAGGAGAACGTTGAAGGCGTTGAAGGTCCACGAAAAGATTCATCCTTGGATGAATAGGAACGCATTACAGATTCATTAAGAATATAGGAAGCCTCTTGCCCAAGAGGTTTCTTTTTGCTTTAATTTCGTAATAACAATGACTTTATCCTGAAAAAGAGATGGCTACCGTCTTCGTACGGTGCCATCCCTCTCTCTGCTATCCAATTAGCCATTTCACGTTTTAACATTTTTTGATTACTTCGCCAAAGGTTTGCCCGCTTCCGGCAACTTCTCCTCCAGTCGGGACCATTTCGCCACAATGGCGGTAATCAGCAGCGCCACTCCATTGATGATAAAAATCCAACGAATCGGCAACCAGCCACCCAGAACACCACCGATTATCGGCCCCGCCATCGTACCGATCTGGGAAGCCGACTGATTCAGGCTGAATGCTCTTCCCCGGAAGCCAGGTTCTGTCACTTGCACAATCATTGCATTAATCGCCGGGAACACCGCAGCAAAGAACAATCCATACACAAAACGCAAGATGCCGAATCCAATATAACCTGTAGTGAAAAACTGCAGCAGGTTACCAATCGCCCCTCCAACGAGGCCAATGATCAGTACTTTCCCATATCCGATTCGCGAACCGATCTTACCCCAGCGCGGTGCCATAATAACCGTAGCCACACCAACCGCAGAGAAAATAATGCCCGAGCTGAGAGAAGCACGATCGGGCTGAATGCCCATTTCCATCACGTATACCGTCAATAACGGCTCCAGAATCATCACGGAGAAGGTACATATGCCCATCATGCCAAGCACCGTAATAAACAATTTATTGGCCCTGGCTTCACGAATGTCATCCATCACATGAGAACGTGCCTTGTTCCGGTTGAAGTTCTCTTCTTTGACCCAGAAGGTTGCGATCAACGCCGAGACCAATACTACGATGCTGGAAAATAAAAATGCATTCCGGTTGCCATAATAGTGGCTTACCACCCCACCAATTAATGGGCCGATTATACCTCCTGTTGCCCCGGCTGTTGACATGATACCAAGTGCATACCCTGTCTTCTCTTCCGGTGTATTGGTACCGACAAGTGCAATCGCCGCCGGAACAAACCCCGCGAGCAATCCCTGAAACAAACGAACCACGATTAATGAATAGGGGTCCTGCACAAAATAATTGATCAAATACAAAACCGCAAGGCTGTATCCCGACCGGATCAGCATTGGCTTGCGCCCGTATTTGTCAGCCAGTGATCCCCAGAAGGGAGACACCAGCGCACTTGCCAGAAACGTGATGCCAAAGGCAAGCCCTGACCAGAACTCCAGGTGATCACGAACGCCCAGATCGCCACTCAGAAACAAAGGCAGAAATGGGATGGAGATCGAATAAGCGGTGCTGCAAAAAAACACACCAATCCACAAAATCACCAGATTACGCTTCCACGAGAAGTCCATATACCCGCACGCCCTTTCCGTTACTGACGCCGGGACTGCCGTGTATTGGAGCGGACGGAACAGACCCGTACGTCCCTGACTGCGGAAGCATTTTCCTTATTTTACACCTCTGTAAGCATTTACACCATCCCTTATCGCCCATAATATCCTGCCTTGCATTGCCATCTTGTCCGCAAAAACGGTATGATAGTTGAGGGATTATCCGAAAATAATTCTGACTAAATATATTATGCAGAGATGCAAGGGGGAACGTTCTCATGTCTTTTCGGTGGAAAAAAACAACAGCTGTGTCGCTGGTTCTAGCGATGTTGCTTATCGTCATTAGTGGTTGTGGGCGCCCTGCAAGCAGCGCGACGGAAACACCAGTCCCAGCTGCACCCGAAGGGCCAAATCCAGTGGCCACAATTGAAATGCAAGACGGGCAGAAAATCGTCATTGAGCTATATCCCGAAATTGCGCCCAATAGCGTGTACAATTTCATCTCACTCGCCAATAAAGGTTTTTATGACGGTTTGAACTTTCACCGTGTTATCCCAGGCTTTATGATTCAGGGTGGCGATCCAAACGGTGATGGTTCGGGCGGCCCAGGATATACCATTAAAGGTGAGTTTACATCTAATGGTCACAAAAACCATCTGAATCATACTCGTGGAGTGATTTCCATGGCGCGTAAATCCGATAATCTGGACTCCGCAGGCTCCCAGTTTTTCATCATGTTAGCTGATGCTGATTATCTGGATAATGCATATGCCACATTCGGTAAAGTGACAGAAGGTATGGAAGTCGTTGATGGAATAGCGGCTCAACAAATAGGAGAAAAAGACAAACCGGTTACCGATCAGGTGATGAAAAAAGTCACTGTCGACACTCACGGTCTGGAATATCCTGAACCGGTAAAAATGCCTTAACCTTACCTTTGGAACGGATTTCAGTTATCCATCTTAATTCACAACCTGTAAGACAAACAAAAGCTCTGTCCTGCGTATTCACGCAAGGCAGAACTTTTTTCAATGTTAGCGTTTACATAAATGACTTTATAAAAAATGCCCTCTTCTGGCACAACTCTATATGCAGCAGCTCTGCAACCCGCTGATCTCAATACATCCATCCCATCAAACGCAACCAACCGATGATCGCAATCCATAGCGGACAGCTGAAAGCAACACCCCATGCAAGCCCTTTCAGTAAACTACGGTTTACTTCCACGAACAACGACTCCTTTCTCCAGGGAATAGTCGCAGTATCGGTAATAATATATGAATTTATACCCGTCTTCATTCGTCACGTAACCCCCTATTTCCTGCTTTTGTCCCTCAGTTTCATGGAATGGGTTTGGTGAACCTGATATAATATATTTACTGAACGATAATGGAAGCTGATTCATGTTTTTGAGAGGAGATTATTCTATGGCAAAATCCAAAAAACACACCCCTGCTCCCAAAGCAGCACAGGATAAACCGACCACACTAAAGGATCTGCTGAGCAGTGATGTGTTAGAGAAACTGAAAGCTCAGGCGGATGAAGCCAAGGCTGCCGAGGCAGACCGCAAAGAGCAGGAACGCCTGCAGGCGGAAGAAGCTCGTAAAGCGGAACAGAAGCGAAAAGATAATGATTTTGAGTACCTGTTGAATAACAGTTCGCTGGACTGGAAGAAACACAAGTAATTTTTGCAGCAATCAGATCATCATGATATCTAAATGATAGAAACAGGGCCGTTGAACGGTCCTGTTTTTTTGTATCGTGCATATGATTCATCACTCTTTAGTCGGGTATGTAGAGATAGAGAGTTACTGATAATCCATACGATACGGAGGGATCAGGATGACTGAACAACGTTTGCAAGGAAAAGTTGCGATTGTAACCGGAGGTGGCTCAGGAATTGGTCAGGCAACCGCCATTCGTTTCGCTGAGCATGGGGCCAAAGTGTTCATGCTGGACCGGACCCCGGAGAATGCTGAGAAAACCAAACAGACGATTGAGAATGCAGGCGGAGAAGGCCACGTCATTGAATGTGATATATCCAAACCGGACAACGTGCAAAAAGCAATCAATCAGGTGGCAGAGCAAGCTGGACAGCTCGATATTGTATTTGCCAATGCGGGCATCAACGGCACGATGGCTCCCATTGAAACGATGGAACCTGAGGACTGGGATCAGACGATGGGCATCAATATGCGCGGCACGTTCGCAACTGTGAAGTACGCCATACCCCATTTGAAAGACCGCGGAGGAAGCATTATTATTACGAGTTCCATCAACGGTAACCGTGTATTCTCTGGCATAGGGTTCTCTGCATACGCTTCCAGTAAAGCAGGTCAGACGGCTTTTACAAAGATGGCAGCATTGGAACTGGCCCGTTACAAGATTCGTGTCAACGCCGTCTGCCCAGGAGCCATAGACACGAACATCGATGACAACACTTATCCTTCGGACGATCTGAAAGAAGTACAGATCCCGGTTGAATTTCCCGAAGGTCATGAACATCCACTCAAAGGTGAACCCGGAACGTCGAAGCAAGTCGCCAATCTGGTGCTCTTCCTCGCTTCCGATGAATCTTCCCATGTGACGGGTACCCGGATCTACGTGGATGGAGCGGAATCTTTGCTCCGTGGATGATATTTAGTAACAAGCTCCCTGTGGAGTTAACAGCCAAACATCCCGCTAACGATCTGGATATCCAGACCGCTGCGGGATGATTAGTTTGAAATATATCTTTATAGAAGAACGAAGAACAGCTCCCACTGCCTACCATTGGTATCGGATGACCTTTAACTAGAGCGCTGAACTCTTTCCTCTCTTCACTCGATTATTCAGCCGCTCCGGAATGGCAAAGAGTAGGACGTACATTAGGGAGAACATGACTAACGCCAATACCTCTTCCCCAAGAATGTACAAGGGATAGGGGCCCAACATGTCGAGCACTGAAGGCGTATTCGGTTTGTGTCTCAGGAACATATAATTGGCTTCAAGCAGGACATCCACACCATATACGACCAACGCAGCCACGTTCACGTATATCATCGAACCCAACACAGATCTCCAGCTTGGACGAAGCTGTTCCACCCAAGTCATATAGAGCAACGCCCCAATAATACAAGCGTGAGCAGTAAAAAATTGAATGAAACGAAAATGTGCAAAACCATAACCGAGATTAGGCGTTACAATTGCCATCAATGCCCCTGCTATTCCTGCGAATAACAATGCAGAATGCAGCAGTCGGCTGCGTGTCAATAATAGCAGCGCAGATAACAATAGTGACAGACTGCATAACTCCAGCGGCAATGAAGTCTGTAGACTCCACACATCCCCATATACATACCAGAGCTGAAGCACAATTTCACAGCCCAACATGACACATGCCAGAGTGATCCGAAAGGTACGGCGTGTGTTGGATGAAAATGAGCGCAGCCAATTCCGAAACAGGAACATCAATAGAACCAGTGCAGCAATCACACCGATCGCCCATAGGTGGGAACTGGAAAACAGTATAAACGGTTTTGCATCATAAGGGTCTAGCCACTGAGGATAAGCCATGTTCCTCTTCTCTCCTTCTCATTACACAATCACAGTTTATCTCTTTAATGTTAACTTTTTCATTTTGTCATTGAATGAATGCACTGTCCAGATGGAATTCTAAATTAGGATTGTATTTTAAATATCTTCATGTTAAGATAAATTCAACAACAAAACAAACAAAAAGTTAGTAACTTTCTTAACGGAAATATTATAAAAATAAATTAACCACAGGAGGAATTTATAATGCAAATCAAAGGACTTCACCATGTATCTGCACTGACCGCACACGCCGCTGAGAATTATCGGTTCTACACCAACGTCATGGGTTTGAGATTGATCAAAAAAACAGTCAATCAGGATGATGTTTCGGTCTACCACCTCTTCTATGGAGATGAAAAAGGGAATCCGGGTACCGAACTTACCTTCTTTGAGATTCCGATGGCCGGACAGACACGCGAAGGCGTGAACAGTATCTCAGCAACATCACTTCGTGTTCCTAGCGATGCAGCCCTGACGTACTGGCAACAGCGTTTTGACGAATTCGATGTTCCTCATGGAGAAATCACTGAACGCGGTGGGCGTGCCACTCTCTCGTTTACGGACTTTGAAGGACAACGTCTGATTCTGGTTTCTGATGAACACAATACAGGTGTTGCAGGGGGCAAACCTTGGGAACAAAGCCCTGTACCTGTCGAGTATGGCATTGTAGGCTTAGGCCCAGTCCATCTTACCGTTAGAGACGCGTCCCTTACGGCTCCAGTTCTTACTGAACTGCTCGGCTTCCGTCAAAAAGGAACCTATCCTGCTTTTGTCGCAGGCCAACCCGATGTACTCGTCTTCGAATCCGGTGAAGGTGGAAATGGCTCTGAGGTGCATGTCGAAGAACGAAATGACCTTGCCCAAGAACGCCCTGGACGAGGCAGCGTGCACCATGTTGCCTTCCGCGTCGATAATGAAGAAGAACTGAAACAATGGGTAGAACGGGTTCATAATTTCCGATTCCCGAATTCCGGTTTCGTAGACCGTTTCTACTTCCGCTCCCTGTACTTCCGTGAAGCCAATGGCATTCTGTTCGAGCTGGCAACCGATGGTCCCGGCTTCGACACGGATGAAGAATTGGCTCATCTTGGAGAGTCCCTGGCATTGCCTCCATTCCTTGAAGGTCGCCGTGCAGAGATTGAAGCGAATCTCAAACCGCTCGATACAGCAATTCGCTAACCTGATCATACGTCCCAAAAGAACAAAAAAACGATTATCACTATGCCAATCCGGAACAACCATCCGGCTGATGCATAGGCGATAATCGTTTTTAATATCTCGTTTATTTTTTGGTTAAATATGAGGTCGTCAACGGAACAAACAGGGAGGCACCCGGGTCCTCATCAACGATTTCAACAAAGATGGCATCCGTGTCTGCAACATCCACGTCTACCCCAACCAATCCGTCTTCAGGAGCAAGCGATACCGTCTTGAGCGTTGTATTGTTTTCGTCCATAATCTCAAGCTTCTGTGAACCGCCAAGAACAGCCAAATCGAGATGAAGCTTGGCATACTTTTTCTGGGTCATAACTTGGAAGCTCTTGCCTTGCTTGGCTGTGTCGGTATGCAGGTAAACATCTTTGTAATCTTTGCCTTTGTACGCCGTTTCGGCCGGATCTTTGGTATGCCAGTCCGAGGTGCCCAAGGCTGCAGTTCCCAGCGAACTTAATGTCAGCTTGCCGGTTTCGGATGGCGGTGCAGATCCATTACTGCTGCCAATGTTAACGGATGATGTTGCGCTGTCATACGTAATTTCTGTACCGAGCAGTGTGCCGACTGCACGCACTGGCAGATAGGTCGTTCCGTTGTAAGTAATCGGCAATACCGTTTTCCCATTAGCATCTTTGGCTGTTACCGTTGTCCCGTTTAATTTCAGAGATATCTTGCTGTTCAAATATGCTTTGATCGGTTCCAGACCCGTTGCTGCGAGTGCGCCAGTGCCGATGCCGAGAGTTAGTGTACCCACCATTAAGCCCAATACAACCTTCTTCTTCATGAATGATCCCTCCTAAAGTATGAAATAGATGAGTTCCATCCTTTATACATTTAAACGACTAAAGTGTTTGTGTCAACCATTTCATGGTAAATCTCTGAAAAAAAATTCGATTTTGGATAGCACAAAGCGAGGCTAAAGGTACATCATTTTTTCAGCCTCACCCGTTTCCCTCTGTCATTTCAGACCGTGGGGACATATTTTTTTATCATTGTTCTCAGCTATTCTGCGCTTCTCTGATTACTTCCGTTCAATCAAAAGATTCATAGTACTCATCTTCATACTCTTCCGTGCTGTATTCCAAGTCCACAGCCTGCCACTCGCCATCTTTATAGTCATAGGCAAAGTTCAAGTCACCGTCATATAAACCCATACCGTATGCACCGGATGCCGACACAACCAACTTGCCATTCTCCACACTGTAATAAACAACACCGCCGAACTTGAGCTGCTCGTTATACACTCCCTCGCTCGTGTCTTCCTCCATTAGGGAAGGTTCTGAATGAACACCATCAACGGTAACGTTGATCGTCACCTGACCTGGTGTAACACTGATTTTCGAATTTACATGCTGCTTCACAATCTCATCCAGTGATTGCATCTTCATCTCTTCCAGCGTTTCTGGATCGATAATATGTGCTTCACCCAGATAGATGCCTGTACCATGACCAGCTGTAAACAACACAACAATCTCCTTCTTGCCATCTCCATTCAGATCCAGTTCGTGCACTTCGGGTTTGTAGGATCCGCCTTCTCCTTGCCATTTGCTGAATTCACGTTTCTTGCCGTTCACTTCCAACACCATTCCGTTATATATATATCCTGAACCTTCGACTTTCATGGGGTATAGTCTTACATTCTCATTTTCTGGAGCAACCGAAACGTACTCTCCCTTTACAGGAATCGATTCCTTCGTTGTAAACGCTGCTTCATTCATTGTTTCTATATTGGAAGCCACGACCGCTGAGGTCTGGCTGGATTGATCATCTATGTTAAGCTGTTTTTGCGATTCATTCATGGTTCTGGCAGACGAAGTTGTACTAATCGTCGCTACCGCCAAAATAATCATCAGCAGGATACCTGTCCAAGTTTTCAATATGCTGGGCTCCTTAATCTGTAGTGGAATACTACCATTATATCTTCATTTATCGCCCAAGCGTTGCGATTTTGTTAATGTTTCATAAAAAAATCTTTACATATTTCAGTTTCTACGAAAGAACGTTCGGCTTTAACCATAATAAGCAAAAAAACACCCCGGAAACAGCTTAAGGCTGCATCCGAAATGCTTTCGTTTTGTCCATTAATCGATCTGTTAACTGTCTCAGTTCTTCAGCCGAGGATGAAATCTCCTGCATAATTGCCGTCTCTTCATGTGCCGCATCCATAATCCGTCTTGCCTCATCCGAGAAAGATCCGGCTTTCCCTTGAATCTTTTTCACATGGCCGTGCGTTTGTTCTACGCGGCTGGTCTGTTCCCCAATTTTGGATCCGATTTCATGAGCGCCCTTCATAAACACTTCTACCGTACCTGTAAGCTCCTGCAACGTCTGATCAACAGAGATCGTGCGCTCGGACTCATTCACAACGAGGCCATGCTGTTCATGAATCAGTTGGGCTGTATCCTTGATACGCTGCTGAACACGGCTGATCAGCTCATTAATCCGATGCACCGATTGTTTGCTCTCATCTGCCAGCTTACGAATCTGCTGAGCAACGACAGCAAAGCCCGATCCCTCTTCTCCCGCACGTGCAGCCTCAATGGAAGCATTCAGGGCAAGCAGCCCTGTTTCCTCTGCAATGTTTTTGACAGACTGAGTAATGGCTTCAATATCCGAGGCTTCCTTCTCAAGCAGGACCATGATGTCCCGGGAACGGTTGTGTGACTCCGTCAGCTCGTCCATTCCTTTCATCAAAGAAGAGAAGGTCTGCTTCGTATGATCTACAGAACGTTCCATCTGGCCGGACATCTCTGTCATCCCAATCGACTGACTGTGCATACGCTGAAAATCGTTCAACATCTCATCCGCTGTAATCAAAGACTGATGTGATGTCGTCTTCTGCTCTTCCACACCCACAGCAATATGATCCACCGCATCAGACATCATCTCGATCTGCTCCGCTGCCTGGGCGATTGCTTCACTAAGTGACTGGGCGTTCTGTGAGGTTGTACGTGTACTATCTGTAATATCGTTTACAATACTTCTCAAATTAAAAACCATTACTCGAAAAGCATCATATAATACAGTAATTTCATCCTGTGTTCTCCGCTCTGGAATCTCGGCCGTCAAATCCCCCGATGAGACTTGTTGTGCCGCACGGGACAAATGCACAATTGGACGAGTCAACCAACGAGAGGCAAACCAGCCCAGAATCGCGTTCCAGCATACGCCCATGATGAGTACGATAGAGATATACAACCAGCTTGGCATGGAGAACGAGAGCCAATCCTGAAGGAAAAATATAAAAAAGCCGCTAGTTCCGTACGTAATCAGTGAAATCAGTACCAAACCTGCGACGGTTTTTGCGCCTAAAGTCCATTTCATATTCACACCTCATAGTCCTTTTTTCCTATTTTACCAATAGATAACCAAATTACATGTGATTTAGATCACTGAAAACGACAAATTAACCCCCATCTTATTCTTCATGCATGACTTCTCCTCTAAGTGGAGCATAATTGATAAGACGAGTTTTGACTGACTGAACCTTTAATCCACCAAGGTGATATCCTTAATTTAAATTATTTATCGGCAAGAAGGGTGAAATGATTTAGCTTGGCATCCATTTTGCTTAAATGATATACTGAGTGCGCTTCGGCATTGCCGGAGCTGACCTATTTTTGGATGCCACTGGAGGCGAACGAAATGTCTACAATGTCCACAAGGACGGAGAAAGATTTTATTGGAGAAAAAGAAATTCCTGCTTATGCTTATTACGGAATACAGACGGTTCGGGCTGTAGAGAACTTCCCGATTACCGGCGTTCCTGTACACCGGGAACTGATTACAGCTCTGGCTGCGGTGAAAAAGGCTGCGGCAATCACGAATATGGAGCTGAAGATGCTGCCACGCAAAATTGGCGATGTCATCGTCATGGCTGCTGAAGAAATGATGAAAGGCCATCATCTGGATCATTTTATTGTTGACTCCATTCAGGGCGGTGCAGGCACCTCCATGAATATGAATATGAACGAAATTCTGGCCAATCGTGGACTGGAACTGTTATTGCAGAACAAGGGTGACTATTTCCACTGTAACCCGAATAACCATGTAAACATGTCCCAATCCACCAATGACGTGATCCCAACTGCACTGCGCATTGCTGCATATCGGTTGTCGGAAACGTTGCTTGATACGATGAAGCGTTTGCAGGATGCGTTCCGCAAAAAAGAACAGGAATTTAACGATGTAGTCAAAGTAGGCCGGACACATCTTCAGGATGCTGTGCCTATTCGACTTGGACAAGAGTTCGGTGCCTATGCGCGTGTTATCGGACGTGATATTGAGCGTCTGGAGTTCGCAAATCGCCGCCTGCTCACCATTAACTTGGGTGCGACGGCTGTAGGTACAGGTCTCAACGCGAAACCCGAATACATCGTTAAAGTCACGGAGCATCTGTCCGATGTGACAGGATTGAATTTGCAAACGGCCGAGGATCTTGTGGATGCCACACAGAATACGGATGCCTATCTGGAATTGTCGGCTGCACTGAAAGTATGTGCTGTCAGTCTGTCCAAAATCTGTAACGATATTCGTATGATGGCTTCTGGCCCACGCGCAGGATTCAATGAGCTGCGTCTTCCACCGCGTCAGCCAGGTTCGTCCATTATGCCGGGCAAAGTGAATCCGGTTATGGCGGAAGTGATCAATCAGGTATCCTTCCAGGTTATGGGGAATGACCATACGATCTGCATGGCCTGTGAAGCTGGTCAATTCGAATTGAACGTCATGGGCCCTGTTATTGCGTTCAACTTGCTGCAATCGCTGAAAATCATGAATAATGGTATCGACGTCTTTACTCGTTATGCCGTTGAAGAGATGGAAGCGAACCGTGAGCGTTGTGCATTGATTATGAAGCAGAGCTTTAGTGTAATTACAGCGCTTAATCCACATCTGGGCTATGATGTGGCAGCCTCCATTGTGAAGGAAGCGTTGAAGACCGGAAACACCTTGCAGGAGATCATTCTGGAACGGGGTCTACTGACACCGGAAGAACTGGAAGAAATTTTGCATCCGGAGCAGATGACTACTCCTGGTATTGCAGGTGAGCACTTCCTGCACAATATGGAACGGTAGTAAGCTGTTTAAGTTCCACTAATGAATATTTACATTGACACTCCGATGATAGAACAACCTTCCGATTGCTGTTAAATCGGAACGAATAACCCCCGCAGACCGTTACCACGGCTCGCGGGGGTTACTTGTTTAGGATATATAATGAAGGCAAACGTCATTCATGCCCAGCGCTTCCGTTCAAGTGAAGGCAAAATCTGAAGCTCTTCCCTGTATTTCGCAACCGTTCTGCGGGAGATAACGATGCCTTCATTCGCGAGTAATGCGGTGAGTTGGCTATCCGAGTATGGGCGTTCCGCCCGTTCAGAACGAATCAGCTCTTTCAGTCTGAGCTTCACCGCCGGCGCAGAGGCCATTTCTCCATTCGTTGTTTCAAGACCTGATGCAAAAAAAGCCTTGAGTTCAAAGACACCATGCGGTGTCTGAACATATTTGCCATTGACCGCACGGCTCACCGTCGACTCATGCATGCCGATGGCCTCTGCAATAATCGCCAGATTGAGCGGCTTCAAACCGGCAGGTCCTTCACGCAGAAAAGATTCCTGTTCACTCATGATTGCAGCTAGGACACGCATCAGAGTTCGGCGACGCATGCGTACACTGCGAATGATCGCTCTCGCCTCTGCTGCCCGGCCTGACCATACCTCATCTGCATCAATCTCCTTGATCCAGCGACAACAAGCTTCGTTCAGGGATACCCGCGGCACACCCGCTGAATTTAAACGTAGAGAAAGTTCATCATTCCTTATCTGCACAACGGCATCCGGAATAATATAATGTGGACGTTCCGTACAACCGATGGATCTGCAAGGTTTCGGGTCTAGACAAGCAATATAGTCATAGGCTGCCTGAGCCTGCTGTGAAGAAATCCCTAGTCTTGTTCCTGCTCTGCCTGGGTGGAAACGAACCAACTCCTCCAGACCTTTCGCCACCATGTACTCCGCATGCTGGTTAGCTAATGGATCACGCCTAATCTGAAGCAACAAGCATTCACGCAAGTTGCGCGCTCCCACACCTGCCGGGTCCAGCGACTGGAGAATGTCCAGGGCTGCTTCAGCCTCAGGCATCGATATTCCCCTTGCCGATGCAACCTCAGTCAATTCCATCGGTAGATAGCCATCATCGTTGACACAACCAGCCAAATATACAGCTGTTGTCTCCATTGCAGGTGTAAGATTCTGCAACCGAAGCTGAGATATCAACAAATGTTCAAGTGAAGGTTCGGCGCCTTTCATCTGTAACAGCGGATCATAAGAGGAGAACCTCTCCTGATTCAACCGTCGGGGAAGACGGGTGCGCAGGGTAGAGGGCTCTTCTAGCTCAAGCACCGGATTTTCATCCGCCGCCTCCTGCAAATAACGAGTCAGCTCCTGACCCGACAAGGTCAGCAGATGAATGGATTGCTTCATCTCCGGCGTAATGGATAATCGAATACGCCCCTCCTGCACCAACTGAAATCCTAACATCCGTCTCCCCCCTTAAGCGCTACTCAAGCTACTCCAGTATACTGACGAACAAAGACTATTTCAGGAAATGATAGCATAAAAACCAAGCGATTACAGCGGGCCCAGACCCAATTTTCAACTAATATTTCTCGGATACCAACTTCGCTTGGGTGAACAGCAGCAAGTAGTCTCTTCCCCCTGCCTTGGAATCTGTTCCCGACATGTTAAATCCGCCAAATGGATGTGTACCCACGAGTGCACCTGTGCATTTACGGTTAAAGTATAGATTCCCCGCAAAAAATTCCCGTCTGGCTTGTTCCAGATGTTCGCGATTGCGCGAGATCACCGCACCTGTCAGTCCATAATCGGTATTATTGGCAATATCCAATGCATCCCCGAAGGATTCTGCCTTGATAAAGGCCAACACCGGTCCAAAAATCTCTTCCTGTGAAATCCGCGCTTGCGGGTCCACATCAGCAATAATGGTCGGTTCAATGAAATAACCTGCCTCGTTCCCTGTACTACCACCGAGTACAAGGCGTCCTTCACCCTTGCCTATTTCAATATATTCTGTGATCTTGGCATACGCCTTGTCATCGATAACCGGACCTACCTGATTTCCGACTTCAAGCGGACTGCCCATGCTCAGCTGCTTGGTTCGTTCAATCACTTTTTGCAGTACCTCGTCATATACATCTTTATGAATAATGGCACGGGAACACGCAGAGCACTTCTGTCCCGAGAAACCAAACGCTGAAGCCGTGATGGATTCCGCAGCCAATTCCAGATCACTGTCGCTATCTACAACAATTGAATCCTTGCCGCCCATTTCAGCAATCACCCGTTTAATCCATTTCTGACCCGGCGCGGTGCGTGCTGCACGTTCATTGATCCGCAGACCGACATCTCTGGAACCTGTAAAGCTGATAAAGCGGGTGAGCGCATGGTCCACCAGATAATCGCCAACCTCACTGCCCGGTCCTGGCAAATAGTTCACTACGCCGTCCGGCACACCCACTTCTGCAAGCAGCTCCATGAATTTGGCGGCAATAACCGGTGTTGTGCTAGCTGGCTTCAATACAACCGTGTTGCCCGATACCAATGCAGCAGAAGTCATGCCTGCCATAATCGCGAGTGGGAAGTTCCATGGTGGAATTACAACCCCCACACCAAGCGGTATATAACTCAATTCATTATCTTCGCCTGCAATTCGTGTGAGCGGCTGTGGTTCAGTCAGACGCTGCATCTCACGGGCATAAAACTCCATAAAATCAATAGCTTCCGCTGTATCCGCATCCGCTTCTGGCCATGTTTTGCCTGCTTCGTACACCATCCATGCCGAGAATTCATGCTTACGACGCCGCATGAGCGCCGCCGCTTTGTACAAATAACGGGCCCGTTCATTCGGGTCCGTATGCTTCCATGTGCGGAATGTTTCCGCAGCCGTTTGGATGGCCTGCTCAGCAAGCTCTTGATCGGCCTGATAGATCTTTCCGACGATCTGATTTTTGTACGCAGGATTCACGGAGGATACCGTGCGGGCGCTTGTTATTTTTTGTCCACCAATAATAATGGAGTATTCCTGGCCAAGTTCAGCCTCCACCTTGCGAAGTGCGTTCTCTAAAGCTTCTCGGTTGGCCGGGACTGCAAAGGATGTGAATGGTTCGTTAACAAAAGGGATATTCATGAATGATTTCCTCCTTCAGATGTGGGGGTTCGCTGGCTGTTTGCCTGAGTTGCCATGCATTTTACTCATCACCCAATATATGTAGCAAGATCCGTGCCAACTCCGGTTGATGAAGGAATATTTTTTAAAAATAAATATTATCCTTCAAAATTACCGCCCATTTTCTTCTATGCAGAACAACCTTGGCATGATTATTGCTTGATATCTTTGTTATAAAGAAACATGATCCATTAAGGAGGAACCCCGATGAGTATCGGAACCGAAATGTACCGTAAAACGCTGCTGACCGTCGCAGGTAATAAAGCTGTGGAGAATCTCTCCATCAAATACGGCAAAAAGCTGGCTGGAAAGTTTATCGCAGGCAACACACTGGAAGAAGCTCTCGAAGAGATTCGGGTACTCAACAACAAAGGCATTATGGCTACACTGGATCATCTGGGCGAGGGCATTACCCATTTAAGAGAAGCCGCGTTGTATCGGGATGAGTATATACGTCTGGTGGAAGGCATTGCCCGTCAGGGTGCAGACTCCAATGTCTCGCTAAAACCTACCCAAATGGGACTCGCGCTGGACCCTGAGGAAGGTTATCGAAATATACGTGCGGTTGCCACCCAAGCGAAGCTGCATAATCTGTTCGTCCGGATCGATATGGAGGACAGCCCATTTACCCAAGCGACTTTGGATATTGTGCGCCGTTTACACTCGGAAGGACTGGATAATACAGGTACGGTACTGCAAGCCTACTTGCATCGTACCGTAGAAGATACACGTGATATGATTCGGGAAGGAATCCGGCTACGTCTGGTGAAAGGTGCTTACAAGGAGCCTGCATCCGTAGCTTATCAGAACACTTCAGAAGTGATTGATCAATTCAAAACGATGATTCGCAATCATCTCGATCAGGGGGTATACACTGCGGTTGCTTCACATGATGACCACATTATTTCCTGGACCAAGCAATATGCAAAGGATCGGGGAATCTCCCCGGATGCATTTGAATTTCAAATGTTGTACGGCTTGCGCATGGGCGAACAGGAACGCCTGGCCAGAGAAGGCTATCGTATTCGTTGTTACGTGCCCTATGGAACCATGTGGTACCCGTATTACACCCGCCGTCTGGCCGAGAAACCAGCAAATCTCTGGATGGTGGTCAAAAACATGTTCAGATAATTTCTCGACTGGACTCAGACATAAAAACACAAGCATAAAAAAACAAAAACCATGCTGCCACTTTCT
The DNA here is from genome assembly GCF_900101205.1 of Paenibacillus sp. OK060. NCBI lineage: Bacteria > Bacillati > Bacillota > Bacilli > Caryophanales > Paenibacillaceae > Paenibacillus > Paenibacillus sp. OK060. Next base: position 312,741 of record NZ_FNFR01000004.1, on the reverse strand, counting down.
TTCAGGGCACATGGTTTTTCTGTATACACAGCATTCCAGAGCATCCAACTTTTCTTCTCTCCGGCTTATCTCTTAATGTCTAAAAAATGAGCATCCCCAATTTAAAATGTCTATTTTTTTGGACACATCAATTAATTAATTGATGCATTCTCATTAAGGATTTATCCCTATTCCCAATGGTCCGGAATTTACGGTAATTGTAGCTGTAACGGTATTGGTATTTCCATCAATAACCGAGATCGTGCCACTCGTATTGTTCGCGACATAAACTCCATTAGTTAAAGGATCCACTCCTACACCGGATGGTGCAGATCCCACTGGAATGGTGGCAACGACGGTATTGGTATCTCCATCAATGACAGATACATTATTGCTGCCGTTATTTGCAACATAGACAAAGTTCGTATTTGCGTTCAGTCCTGCTTCAAACGGCCCAGTCCCTACTGGAACGGCAGTTAGAACGGTATCGGAAAATCCGCTAATAACAAAGACCGTATCGTCCCCATTATTTTCCACATATAACCGGTTATTTGTTGGATTCACCGCTACTCCCAACGGCTGTGCTCCTACATTAATAGTATTTACGACGGTATTGGTACCTCCATCAATGACAGAAACTGTATCGTCCCCTACATTAGTTACATAGATGAGGTTGGTTATCGGATTTACCCCTACACCAAACGGTTCAGTACCCACTGGAATGGTAGTCACAACTGTGTTGGTATTTCCATTAATAACGGAAACGGTGTTGTCGCTGAAATTATTCACATAAATGAGGTTCGTGTTTAGATTCACAGCTATTCCCTCTGGCTGAACACCCACTGGAATGGTTGTGACGACGGTGTTGGTATTTCCATTAATAACAGAAACAGTATCATCCCCAAAATTAGTTACATAAATCAGGCTCGTGTTTGAATTTACTGCTATAAACTGGGGTTCGCTGCCCACGAGAATCGTGGTTACAACGGCATTGGTATTCCCGTTAATTACACTAACATTATTACTTCCAGAATTAGCTACATAAATTAAATTCACGGAAGTAGGTATACCTGTGGCTCCCGTAACTCCTGTAGCTCCCGTGACTCCTGTTCCTCCGGTAACTCCAGTATCACCCGTTGCCCCTATTGCACCTGTAGCCCCAGTAACTCCCGTGACTCCTGTTCCTCCGGTAACTCCAGTAGCTCCCGTTGCCCCTGTTGCACCTGTGACACCAGTGTCTCCTGTTACTCCCGTTGCTCCCGTTGCTCCAGTAACCCCAGTGTCTCCTGTTACTCCTGTTAGTCCGGTAACACCAGTAGCGCCCGTTACCCCTGTTGCTCCGGTAACACCAGTAGCTCCCGTAACTCCTGTTCCTCCGGTAACTCCAGTAGCTCCCGTTGCTCCTGTTGCACCTGTAACACCGGTAGCTCCCGTGACTCCTGTTCCTCCGGTAACCCCAGTATCGCCCGTTGCTCCTGTTGCACCTGTAACACCGGTAGCTCCCGTGACTCCTGTTCCTCCGGTAACCCCAGTGCTGCCTGTTGCCCCTGTTGCTCCGGTAACACCGGTAGCTCCCGTGACTCCTGTTCCTCCGGTAACTCCAGTGCTGCCTGTTGCCCCTGTTGCTCCGGTAACGCCTGTTATACCCTGAGACTCACCCAGCAACTCCTGAGAAACCAACCGATGAGCCGTCACCAACTCACCTTCAGCATCTTTGCCCCAGACAGAAATTTGCGCTTCCGGAGCAGCCGTGTCTGCAGTTGAAAATACAAACTCGAACCCATCAAAATTCGCCACATAGTCTTTGGTCATAACCTGATTAGGCAACACATTAAATAGTTCTTCCACATACAACGTTCTAACCCCATCCAAGAAGTACCCCAAAAGAAGTACATTATACACATCAGTCAAATTTCGGTTATCAATTTTAATTGTGACAAATTGAGTGGGACGTGTACCCGTTACACCTGAAATATTATTTTCAATGGGACCAGTTGATAAAATGGTCATTCAATCACCCTCCTTTGTACCATGACTTAATTCCCCTCAAGTTGCCTCTCTATTTCATCCCGAGCCTAATTGTTCGGCAGATACTAGTCGGTGCGCGTCTACCAACTCACCCATTGATGTCTTTCCCCACACGGAAACCTCGGTCTCATTCACAGCTGGACCACTGATGGTGAATACGAACTCGTAAGCAACGAAGTTTGTACTATAATTCCTTGTGAGTACCTGGTTAGGAAACACTTCGATCAACTCACTGACATACATCGTTCTCTCACCGTTCAAGATGTAACCATAAATCTGAAGAGCTGAACTATTGACCAAATCCCTGTTCACAATCCTCACCGTTACAAAACTCGAAGGATTCACACCAAGAACTGGACTATTGTCAATGGGTCCGGTTGATAGAACAGTCATACAATCCCCTCCTTCAGGCAACCTATTCCCCATTCTGCTTCAGAGCTCACAGCTTGAGTTAGCTGCTCAATTGTTGAATAAGAATAGACGCATTGGCATTGATCTGTGATCCACCTGCCAGAGTTTGCAGATCAACAGTCGATGCACTTGAATGATTTCTTAATGTCAACACATCACCGGGAGCGGCGGTGATAATAATCATTCCTGGATTCGGTTGAGTGCCAGCTCCTGAACCATAGACACTACCGCCTACAGGGGCTCCGTTTTGATAAAGGGTGAATTGGTTTGCCTGAACGCCTGCAACGATGAAGAATATCGCATAGTCCCCAGCATTACCAATAATAATTCCAGCCGTACCCGGTGTATGAGTAATGTTAGTAAGGTTTTCATTGCTATCGAAGGTTATATCCGTCTCGGTAGCTACAGACTGAGTTGAAGTATTAAAAATGTAGCCATAGGACGACAAACCTTGCCCTGTTGCGCCTGTTGCTCCGGTAACCCCGGTATCCCCAGTTGCACCTGTTACTCCTGTTACTCCAGTGCCCCCCGTTGATCCCGTCACTCCAGTGGCTCCTGTTGCACCCGTAACCCCGGTGGCGCCTGTCGCTCCTGTTACTCCTGTTACTCCAGTGGCTCCTGTTGCTCCTGTTGCTCCTGTCACTCCAGTGTCGCCCGTTGATCCCGTAACCCCGGTGGCGCCTGTCGCTCCTGTTACTCCAGTGCTGCCTGTTGATCCTGTCACTCCAGTATCACCTGTTGCACCCGTAACCCCGTTGTCGCCCGTTGCACCCGTAACCCCGGTGGATCCTATTGGTCCTGTCACTCCAGTGTCGCCTGTTGCTCCTGTCACTCCGGTGGCGCCTGTTGCACCCGTAACCCCGGTGGATCCTGTTGGTCCTGTCACTCCAGTGTCGCCTGTTATTCCCGTCACTCCAGTGCTTCCTGTTGCGCCTGTTGCTCCTGTTACTCCCGTCGCTCCGGTAGCGCCTGTTGCTCCTGTTACTCCAGTATCTCCAGTTGCACCCGTTACTCCTGTTACTCCAGTGCTTCCTGTTGCACCCGTTACTCCTGTTACTCCAGTGCTTCCTGTTGATCCTGTCACTCCAGTGTCACCTGTTGCTCCCGTCACTCCAGTATTGCCTGTTGATCCTGTCACTCCGGTGCTGCCTGTTGCTCCCGTCACTCCAGTGCTGCCTGTTGCTCCCGTCACTCCAGTGCTGCCTGTTGCTCCCGTCACTCCAGTGTTGCCTGTTGCTCCCGTCACTCCGGTGGCTCCCGTCACTCCGGTGGCTCCCGTTGCTCCGGTTGAGCCTACCCCTACACCTGTGGCACCTGTTGCACCTGTGGCTCCTGTCGCTCCGGTTACACCTGTTATGCTCAGGTTTTCACCCAGCAACTCCTGTGATACCAATCGGTGAGCCGTGACTAACTCTCCTTCGGCGTCTTTGCCCCATACGGAAATTTGCGCTTCCGGGGCAGCGAGGTCTGCTGTGGAAAATATAAACTCGAACCCATCAAAATTTGCGCTATAATCTTTGGTTATGACCTGATTGGGCAACACATTAAACAGTTCTTCTACATATAACGTTCTGACTCCATCGAGATAGTACCCCAAAAGGAGAACATTATATACATCTATTGAATCCCGATTATCGATTTTGACAGTGACGAATTGAGTGGGGCGGGTACCGGTTACACCTGAAATATTGTTTTCAATGGGTCCGGTTGATAGAATGGCCATTTCATCATCCTCCTTTTTATTCTTCTTCATGCGGATTGAGCCTTCGTATAGCATTATTCAGAAGTTTCTTAATGGTGTGGACAATTCATGTTCTATATGAATAATCACTTAAACAGCCCGGTATCAGGGTGAGAGATAATAGTGCAGTTCACCATTCAAATGTCAGTTTTAATGACTCGCACCTCACTTGAAATGCTGATTCGTTCATATCAATTAACAATTATTCCTAAACAATAAAATTGTAAGCGCATAACAAAATAAAAAATCAATATCCCTCTCTTCTGCGCCGATAACATGTATGCTTCATGTCAAAAAATATATACACACTACATTTGGAAAGCTATAATATGGGTAACCATCATCCCCCAATCATTTCAATTGGGGGCCACTTGTAAGTAGCTCGTGCAACAGGTGTACTTTCCGAAAGTTATGCCCTAACTGAGGTGATATCGATGAAACATTTACTTCCAGAATTAATGACCTTATTACGTACAGATACGAGTATCCTGGATTCGGGCCTCCCCATGCCCACCATCCCTTCAACCACTGGACTGGCAGATGCCATCCCCCTTTTCAATACCAGTCCTTATCTGTTAATTCAGGATGATGGACCTCTATTGGGCTATATCGCTGTATCCGATGTTCTGCAAGAAATGATGCATGCCCATCGGCTTATGGAAGCTTATTTCGAGACAACACTGGAGACAGCAGGCTCAGCTCTGACGTTGATTAATGAAGAAGCAAAGGTGACCTACTGGACATCGGGTGCGGAGCATGTTTTTTCCATTCACAAAAAAGATATCATTGGGAAACCGGCAGCGGATTTCTTTCCCCCGGATCGCCTTCAATCCCTCAAAACGTTATATACAGGGGAAACCGTGTATCGAAAGCAGCACCAACCAAGACCCGATCTGTTCGCCCTGATTAATGCACGTCCAGTGCAACTCGATGGACGTATTGTAGGCGCGGTTGCCGCCGAAGTGGATATAACAACCGAAATTCGTCTGCATCAAGAGTTATTACATATGACATCCAAAGTCCAGCATCTGGAGAAAGCCGTTGCCCGTCTGCGCCCGGATTCCGATCCGTTTGCCAGAATCAAGGGTAGCAGTCCGGTAATCAACCATTGTCTGGAGACTATACGCAAGATCAGTACTACCTCAGCTACCGTGCTTATTCTTGGAGAAAGCGGAACGGGTAAGGAGCTATTCGCCAAAGCCATTCACGACCTGCGTGAACCGCAGACAGCGCCATTTATCGCCATTAACTGCGGAGCTATTCCTGGTTCATTATTTGAGAGTGAGTTATTTGGCTACGAGAAGGGTGCATTTTCAGGGGCTGATCCCAAAGGAAAAAAAGGGAAAATTGAACTGGCCGAAGGCGGTACGCTCTTTTTGGATGAAATAGGTGAAATGCCGCTGGAGCTTCAGGTGAAGCTATTGCGTGTATTACAGGAGAAAAGTTACTTCCCTGTTGGCGGAACACGCATGAAACAGGCAAGCTGTCGGATTATCGCCGCAACCAATCAGAATCTACTGGGCATGATTGCCCGCAATCAGTTCCGGGAGGATCTCTACTATCGATTGAATGTCATTAACCTCGTCATCCCTCCCCTGCGTAAGCGCAAGGAAGATATTTACGAGTTGACACAGACCTTCCTGCAAGAGTTTTCCTTGCTCTATAATCGTCATATTGAACTGGTTCCTCCAGAGGTGTTCAAGCTGTTATTCCAGTATGACTGGCCGGGTAACGTACGGGAATTAAGAAATGTGATTGAACGGATCACCATTCTCACCACGGATGGCGAGGTCAAGCCTGAATATCTCCCTGACACCTTCATTTCATCCATTGATCAGGCACAATCCATATTGAACGAGACAGTGCAGCTTCATCCACAGCCTGGCCTGGAATCAGGCTCGTCTCGTTTACCTGGCAGCTCGGACCCAGCTGTTTCAATACATGAAGGAGAACAAGACGAGTCGCAAGATACTTCCACCCTATCTTATCAGGAGCAGTTGGACACCTATGAGTCGGAACTGCTGCTGCAATATCTGAAAGCCGCCGGAGGCAACAAAAGAACGCTCGCCCGGCAGCTCGGCATCTCCAGAGCAACGCTCTATAACCGCATGAAGAGGCTCGGTCTATGACCAGCCTCTTCTTGTCGTTATAACGGTACTGACGGAACCCCATTGCCACCATCATCCAGATAGAAGAACCGGCCGACTGATTAGTGGAAACAAAGCATTAATGCTTCAATTCCACTAACCTATCGACCTTATGTAACCCTTGATCTTATATGATTCCATCAAAAAAAACACGCAGGACCAGCTCTAAAGGCCGGTTACTGTGTGTTTTTTTGTTTTTTCCAATGATATTAATTTCCGATGATGCTAATTTCCAATGAAATCATATTATTCTTTCTCTCACCTATAGCACTCTTGCCAGTCTGACCAAAGCCGCTCGCAAATGCCGATAGAATGTGGCACGACTCATCGAGCATGCTTGCGCTGCGGCAGTTGGATTGCCAGCATGTGTCCAATAGGCCGTGTATAACAGCATCTGATCCTGCTGGGAGATACCATGAACCCGGCCCTCCAGCAAATCCAGGATATGAGTCTGTAATTGAATTCCATCCGTCAAGCCATTCACTCGCGCTGCGTACCCATGCAATTCTCCGGGAGAGTGCAGATGAGTCAGCATTTTGCGTACATCCTGTTCGGACCAGGGAACCTGACTCACGCCAGATGTCCCCTGTTGTAACCCGCTGCTCTTTGTATCCGGACCCAAAAGGGACATCACCCAGTCACCGAATTGCCCGCTACGTAAATCCAGATCCAGCACAGATGCCTGATCTTCATACAGGTCACATAAACGAGTACGTGCTCTTTTACTCCGAAAACCAATGTTCTGCAAAAACAGCTTCAGATACGGATTGGTTGCGACCAATATGACCCTGGCCCCTTCTCCCAGTAGTGACAGCCGATCCAGCGACATATAACCCACAAGTTCTTCACGTTTGTAACCTGGCACATCATCCCTTGCTGCAGCGAGTACCGCAAAGTGAGTATCCGTCTGGTCCGGATCACAATCCAGCTCTTCTGGTGTGAAACATTCCTGCATTTCGGCCGGAAAATAGTTGCACAACATCCCGCTGCTCTCCCGGTGCACGAGCACCGTAATGAACATCGCGATCGGATCGCCCTCCTTGTCACGCATCAGTACAATTCCCTCAGGATAACGCTGTGCAAGTTCGTCTAAAAAAGCAGGATAAGACGGCGCCTGCCAGGGCTCCACACTATATTCACACCACTGTTGGAGCAATTTGTGCAACGCCGGCAAATCTTCCGCTCGCATCACTTCCATCGGAGAAAATAGTGAATCTGCCGATACATCAGCATACTTCCGATGCTGTAGCATGGATTCCTGACACAAAAGGAGCATTTTCCTGGTAATCTGGCGTCTCTCATGTGGACCCGCTTGTTCATGGAGCGGCTTCAACAGCCCCGCTATTCGCACACGCATGGCTTGCAGACGCTGTGGTTCACGTTGGCGGAAATCCCGAAGCAAATGCAGTCTGGCCATATCATGCAGCGCCAAACCATTAGGACCGGAACGGATAAATGACATACGCCTCAGGACGTTGTATTCCTCAAGCGTCACCTCTGTTTGCAGCACAGATGCCAACAATTCCTGATTCGCCGTTTCCAGCAGCGTTAATACCTCTACCATCGGGTGCAGCCGGGGAAGCGTCAATTCAAGCAGCAGTCTGGCACTAATCATCTGAGACAATTCAGTCCAATCGGAGATAGGAATATTCCTGCGCTGATCCGCTGCCTCCACAGCAAGCGCCAGCCCGAGCGGATGTCCATCCGTCATACGCGCAATCGTCCCCGCTATGCTCCTGTTCAATGATCCTGCCACCGCAATGTATTCGGACACTTCTTCACCTGTAAAATGTTGAAGAGGCATCTGCACGAGGCGCTGCCGCAACCTTGGATGTGTCCGCCATGCTGAAGCCGGCTCCGGTCGTGAGGCCAGAATAATAAGTACTCCATATAACGGGAGCTTGGATACGAAGACTTCCATAAACCAACTCTCCAGAAGAGCCAGCTCCTCATAATTATCCACAGCAAGGACCAGCCGCCTCTGAACTGAAGTTTCACTCAGCAGGCTTAATGGCCGCTTGTTACCATCACTCCCCATTGTCTCAAGTCCCAATGTAGAGGAGAGATACTCCAAAAAAACTGACGGTGTAGAGCCGCAGGATCTGCCATCCATCCATATGGCAGTTGCTCCCTGGTTTCGAGCAATGGACAACATCTCGGACAGCAAGGATGATTTACCGATCCCCCCCATGCCCGTAACTGAAAAAATGGTTAAAGGTGCTTCCGGATTGCTGAGCCATCGGTCCAACAGCATCAGTTCCTTGGCTCGACCCACAAAACGTTTTCCATGACCATAATGGCTGTCGTATTGAATCTCACTACTGTTTTCCATCTGTGTCCTCCGTACTAGATACTGGTACTTTCCCTTAACCGTATTTTCTCACAAGTTGAGACTATATTGAGACGCACAGTTACATGTGAAGTGATAAAATCTAGATAAAAGCCAAATTATAGTAAAATACACAAAACAGCTGTATGCAAACGTTTAACACTGGGTACATACATCTTTCATGAGGATGTTCAACATATTCGCCATTCCGCTAATCGAGCACACCAATCAAGTGGGCATTTGATGTGATTCAGAACGCTGAAGTCCATAAGCAGCTACTATTTTCAAACTTCATGCTTCCCTTTCAGAACCTATACAGCCCGATATTCCAGGAAAGGCGGATTTGTGTGAGAAAAAACCTCGATATCTGTAATCTGAGCGGACAACTAGGAATCAACCGTGAACGACTTGATGAATGGTTGCGTCAAACCAATGTTACATCCAAAAAAATGGAGACGGGAACTCTTCCGGAGCGCAGCTCTTCACCATATCGCTTGGCTGCTCCCACCTCATTATCCCTTGCACCTTCCTCTGGCCAACCGAGACTGTTTCGCGGCCGCCGTCCGGATTCTGGCAACCCTGTATTACCGAGAGCATTACGACAAACTCGTCGCATCAGTAAAAATTGCTAGACTGTGCATGTTCAATAGTGCACAGTCTAGACTGTCTTCCAGCCTGATCCATCAAGACGAAAAATCATGTTCCTCCTCGATCATGGCATGAGCAAGCAGCGCCATCTCCAGGCAGATTCTTCTTTCCTGATCCATAAAATCAGGTCCCATTAATTCTTCTAACTTCTCCAATCTATTGTACAGAGTTTGCCGATGTATGAACAATTGAGCAGCTGCATCCCGCTTGGAACCGAAGTTTTGCAGAAAGGCATCCAAGGTCTCCACCAGCCTTAGATGATGTGTCCGATCATATTCAATCAGAACACCCAGATGGTCATTCACAAAAGGCTGCAGAAACGATTGGGGCAATGCTTTTAACATTTGATATATACCCATACGTTCGTAAAAATGAATATGTTCTAGCCGATCTACGGATCGTGAAACTTCGATGACCTGATACGCTTCCCGCAGACTGTCTGGCAATCCTGTTAAACGGTTACGCACCTTGCCAAATCCGGCATGGATCGTAACCTGCTTCAGGTTGCGACTCGCAAATCTCTTCACATCAACAATAGTTCCTTCAAGTGACTTTACCAGTTGATTTCGTGTGGATGTCTTGCTCTCTTCCCTGGCACAGCATACATATACCTGATTATTTTTCAGCATGATGAGGCTGGCCAGATTGTTCTTTTTGAGTAACGAACGCAGCAGAACCAGAATATCCTGATGGTTGGTTTCCATTCGCTCACGGCCGATGCCTTTCAGACGGTGCTCCATCTCAATAACCCCGCCGGCAAACCAGTACTGTCCCTTTACCAGCAGACGGAGCCCCATTCGGGTCTGCGCCTGCTCTTCATGAAGAATGTTACCGTTCATCAGATCCTGGATCAGTTCATTCTGGTTGCGTACCATCTTCTCCTCCAGAAACTGCGACCGCAGAGTCAGTGCCGCCGCAGCCTTTGCTGTATAATCGAGCAACAGCTTAAGATACTCAACGGGTGCTGAAGGATGTACAACCATGCCTACCGCGGAAAAAACCTGACCAAAACATACGACCGGGTGACACAGTAACACCTGTTCCTCATCCAGATGGAACCATAACTCCGTGTCTGAATCATTGAGATCCAGATGCTCAACCTCCTGTTCGTACCATGTGTAGATCGCTTGCTGTGTCTCGGTGGGTAGTTCCGGCACAAAACTGCCCGGTTCCATGGACGAGATATACACAACCGGTTTGGCCGCGTATTCATGCAGAAGATGAAGTACAGCCGGCATGTCTGTACTCTGTAATGTTCGCTGCTGAAGCTGACGGGAATAGGTTTCCAGACTCTTCAGCAGTTGGTGTTGATGATTAATAAGCAAAGCGTGAATATCTTGCGTGATCTCAACAAAACGTACCGGTTGCTCAAACACGATAAGTGGGAATTGATGCCTGTCAGCCAGTTCAATCAATTCTTCGGGAATGCCATGAATGCTCGTACCAAATTCCACGCAGAGCCCCGCCGCTTCGCTCCGGATTAACTGGAGCAGATATTCTTCGCGCCCTTCTTCCGATTGAAGCCATAGTCCAGTGGATAAAATAAGATCATGGGGACTTACAAATGGAGAAACATTGGTAATCTCCAACACATGAACCCATCCAACCTGACGTAATGTTCCTTCTTTCCCCGCAGCAAGCCGGGCTTTGGCAAAGACGGGGCGAGCCAGAATATCCTTTATCGTAAACACGCGGTCATTTCTCAATATCGATCCCTCATAGTGTCATTTTTTCTTACATTATAAGCGATGGGCAAATGTCCTGAATAGTCTTTTCTCGACATTATGTTGAATCAATTCTTCAAAACATAGACATGAGGTAAGGTGCAAAACGATGATCCAGGTCATAAACTTGTAGTATAAGCTAACAACCATTAAATGGACGAGGTGCATGGCGATGAGAATCGGAATTCCGAAAGAAATCAAAAACAATGAAAACCGTGTAGCAATGACCCCAGCTGGAGCTGCTGATTTTGTCAGAGCCGGACATCAGGTCATGATCGAACGTGGCGCAGGATTGGGCAGTGGATTCACAGACAACGAATATCAATCGGCTGGAGCGGAGCTTCGGGATACAGCTTCAACTGTGTGGGCTGAGGCAGATATGATCATCAAGGTCAAAGAGCCCCTTGCCAGCGAATACGCCTATTTTCGTCCTGGCTTGATTCTCTTCACCTACTTGCACCTCGCAGCGGAACCTGCACTGGCAAAGGCACTGATTGAAAGCCGGGTAACCGCCATTGCGTACGAGACACTGGAAGTTAACGGTACGCTGCCTCTGCTCACACCGATGAGTGAAGTTGCCGGACGGATGTCGGCTCAGATTGGAGCGCAGCTGCTGGAGAAAACGGAAGGTGGCAAAGGCATTCTGTTATCCGGCGTACCCGGCGTAAGCCGTGGCAAGGTCGTCGTTATTGGGGGCGGCACGGTGGGCACGAATGCCGCCAAAATCGCGATTGGTCTGGGTGCGGATGTGACCATCCTCGATTTGAATCTGAATCGTCTGCGCCAGCTGGATGATATTTTTGGCAATCAGATTCATACGCTGGTATCGAGTCCATCCAATATTGCGTCGGCTGTTGCGGCTGCCGACCTGCTGATCTGTGCGGTGCTGATTCCAGGCGCCAAAGCGCCAACCCTAGTCAGCGAGCAAATGGTCACCACCATGGCACCCGGTTCGGTCATTGTCGATGTGGCGATTGATCAGGGCGGAATTGTGGAGACCATTGATCATATCACGACCCACGATGAACCGACCTATGTGAAGCATGGTGTGGTGCATTACGCGGTAGCGAACATGCCGGGCGCGGTGCCGCGCACGTCTACGGTGGCGCTGACCAACGCCACCATGCCTTATGCGCTGCAGCTGGCGAACCACGGTGCAGCCGTCGCGATTCGCGGCAGTTCGTCCATTCGCAGCGCGATAAACGTGCTGAATGGACATATCACGTATGAGGCGGTTGCCCGTGATCTCGGGCATGCCTATGTTCCCGCAGGACAGGCGCTGGAGAATACCGCCGCGGTCCAGTAATCTTGATAAGACCGTTCCACCTGGCGCCTTGTCGCCGGCCTGTGGAGCGTAATAGAAGCGCCAGTCCGGGCAGATCCTGTCCAGGCTGGCGCTTCTTGTTTTATTTTTACATGAAATAGGAATGAGATCTGAAGATGCTTCGGGTGGCGCTCTATACTACACGTTCGCTGCACACCTCACGGAAATTACAGTCCCGGCAAGCGCGGCGTGAAGGCATTGGCGTGAAATACGAGACGTCCTTGGGACGGTTGTAATACTCATCATCCACACAGGAGCGCATCTCCGCTATATACCGCCCCACGTTCTCCTCCACCTTCAGGATATCCTCTTCCGTTGCCGTAAACTCTCGGTGTGTCCCGGTTAACAGGTACTCCACCCGCAGCTCAATCTGCTCCAGTGGAACCCGGTAATGCTCCCTCACATAGGATGCGTACAGCATCAACTGATCCGAGAAGTCATCCTCCTTGCCCGTTTTCCAGTCCACAATGACGATGTTGCCGTTGCTGCGACGATATAACAAGTCCATCTTCACATACACACGCGTATCGTGCAGCATCATCGTATCCCATTTCTCAATCTCCAAAATATCCGTACTCGCACGGGACAAGTCCTCCCACGTGAGCGTCTGATACAGATTGCCGACACAGGCCGAGGCTCGTTCTTTGATCGTGGCAATCCGGTCATTCAACGTGTCATCCCCGTAATACATCTCGGACAACATCACCCGGTTCTTGGGGTCGAGCCGCCACTGATCCTGATCCATGGATTCCACATACGCCTGATTCAGCAGCTTGCGCATCGTCAGTTCCAGGAAGTGCTCACGAGGTTTATCCTTGCCTTCTTCCCTGCTACGTACCGCCGATTCACACATCCGATGTGCGAGGTCACCGAATACGAGGTATAGATTACTGAGCTGCTTCAATCGATACAGACGTACCTGCATCTCATCAGCCGACTCTGCCTTCCAGCCGTTATGGGCTCCATAATAATGATAATAATATTTGCGCAGGCACTCATCGAACATACTCGCCCGCGACTGCGAATAAGACCACTGCGGGTATTGTGCCATAAGATATTCTGCCTTTCTGTATGCCGGATCTGCATGAGATCCCTTAATGCTCACAGTATATAGGAAAGGGCAAAAACGCCGCAAGCACCCTTCCGTAATTTTCTTCTATCCGCAACCGTTTCCGATTCAATGCGTAACGTTTATATAGTAACATCACCAAAAGATGAAATTACAACGCAGAACACATACTATACTAAAAGAGTACAGGATTTTGCAGTTAGACAGATGAATTGTACAGGCATATCCTAAAAGGAGGCACCACCCATGAATCGACCGGATTGGTTCCAGGCGGAAGAGGCATTACAACAAATCCAAGTCATCGGAAGCGACCGGAATGAGCTCGTGAACATCATTGGCCATGTAGAAGGACTGAATTGTATTGGTACAGGAACGGATGCGGCGGTATTTACGTATGACGGCTTGCCACAGTATGCCTTCAAGATGTACTCAGATCATGCCCTGGACAAACTTGAAAATGAAAAACAGGTATATGAGCAGCTCAAAGGCCTGCCCTACTTCCCTACCTATTACGGCAGCGGCCGGAATGTTCTTGTGATTAGTTTTGAAGCGGGAGATACCTTGCTCGAATGTCTGGAAAAAGGAATCCCGGTCCCCGAGCAGGTCATGCTCGATGTGGACGAAGCTCGTGAGGCAGTACGCAGCCGTGGCCTGAATCCACGGGACATTCACCTAAAAAATGTAATTCTCCAGAATGGACGCGGAAAAGTCATCGACGTCTCGGAGTATATTCAGGACGGCAACGATAATCGCTGGGAGCATCTCGTCTGGGCCTATCACAATATTTATCCACGGATCAAAGGTACGCCCATCTCCCCACGCATGCTGCAAACGATCAAATGGGGATACAATCAACTGGATCAGGCCAATATCAAATTGGACGACCTCTCCAAGAAGGCCAACCGATTATTCTCGAAATTCATGAAATAAGCAATGTTTATAAAACAGATCAAATGTTTGTTCTGATATCTGATATTCATAAAATAATCCGGATTACTGGCACATCTCTGGCGGTGATCCGGATTTTTGTTTGTACCCTGTTGACGCAAGGCCTTCCTATTTTAAACGCCCCTGCGAGGGTGTCATCCCTTTGTATTGTTTATACAGCTTCGTAAAATAGTTAGCATTATCACAGCCAACCTGAGCAGCGATCTCGGTAATGGTAAGGCTGCTCTCCTGCAGCAACTGTTCGGCTTTCGTCATTCGGCACCCATTCACATATTCTACAAAGGTGCGTCCAGTCAGTTTTTTGAACATTTTGCAAAAATGATACGTGTTCAGACCCACCTGACCGGCTGCCTCGGTAACGGATATTTTCCCTGTTGGCTCCGCTTCAATCTGCTCAATCAAATGTTTGAAACGTTCCCGATTGGGAAAATACGATCCCTTTGTTTTATCAGGAAGCTGGTGTGGCATAAATGTACGGGCAAGCAGTGTGAACAAGGCATGCAGCTTGGATTTCACAACCAGTTGGTAGGCAAGCGGCTGTGAGGCCATCTCCTCGATGGCTTCATCCAACAGGGAGTAATAGCCTTGGCAAGCTATGTCGAGCTCCGCCGGTTTTACCGGGAACCTTACCTTCCCCTCCAGATAGGGAGCAACATATTTCAAGTGAACGGGATCATGGGTAAAATCATGAAATAATGCACTGTTGAGCACAACCGAATCAAAATGGATATCCCCTTCCTCCAGAGCATACCCAACATGCAGCGCCCCTCCAGGAATGATAATAACCTCACCTGCTTGAGCTACATAAGGCCTGCTGTCGATATGAAACAGTGCACTACCCTTCCGCATAAAAATCAGTTCAAAGTGTTCATGCCAGTGCAAGTACAGAATGCATTCTTCCGTTTTCATCCCCCAGCAACGATTCTGGAACAGCTGAAATGGATGCGATTTATGGTCAATGCGGGTATTTTCGTGAAGCGCTTTCAGGTCCAGCACGCTGTCTCCTCCTCTCCCCACAAGATCAGACTAATATTGCACAAGATTGTATAGAGCCATCCGGCAGATGCCCGGCTATAATGAGTGTGTCACGAAGTACTATAAGCCAATATTGGAGTGAAATACAACCATGAATAATCCGTTACGTATAGGCACACTTGTAGGTGGACATGACGCAGTCCGCGTCATTCCACAGATTATGAAACATGGCTTCGAATCATTCAATCTGACCTTCTGGCAAACGACTGGTGATCTGGACCTCACTGAGACAGCCAAACGTGTCCGTGAAATCGTGGACGAACAGGGAATTGTCATCTCTGCAGTAAGTGTGTTCGGCAATCCGCTCACCGGAGCCGGGGATAATGCCGATACACTGGCCAGTTGGGAACGGGTGATTGACCATGCCCACCTCTTCGGAGCGGATATCGTCTCCGGGTTTACCGGACGACTGACCGATCAACCGATTGACCAATCAATCCCACGGTTCAAGGAAGTGTTTGGAGAACTGGCACGCCGGGCTGCAGACCGGGGTGTACGCATTGCTTTTGAAAACTGTGATATGGGCGGTACATGGCAGACGGGTGATTGGAACATTGCGCATAATCCAACGGCCTGGGAGATGATGTTCGATGCAGTTCCTGACGAAAACATCGGATTGGAATGGGAGCCATGCCATCAAATGTCCAGCCTGATCGACCCGATTCCGCAGCTGCGCAAGTGGGCGCCTAAAGTGTTCCATGTGCACGGCAAAGATGCCACCATTGCCTGGGACATCGTCAAAGAATATGGCGTGCACGGCCCACGAGAATTCGTCTGGCACCGTACGCCTGGATTCGGGGATACCAACTGGTCCGACATCATTACGATTCTGCGCCAAAATGGGTATCAGGGAACGATTGATATTGAAGGTTGGCATGATCCTGTCTACAAAGATGAACTCGAAATGACCGGACAGGTGCACGCTTTAAAATATTTGAAACAATGTCGTGGTGGAGATTTTGTTCCCAATCCGGTATAGAAACGGGATTAACATTGAGTTGCATGATATCCATTGCAAGAGCATAAAAAATGAAAAGCATAAGGAGATGATAGGATGAGTCATCCTTATCGGGTAGTTGTGGCAGGCTGTGGGGCCATGTCCAACACCTGGGTTGATTACGCCATGCAAAGACCGGACACGGAAATTGTGGGGCTTGTCGATCTGTATGAACAGACTGCCGTTGCACTCGCTGCACGACACGGTCTCTCCTGTCCCACGTTTACGGATATCAGTGAGGCCATTCGAGCAACTGATGCCAATATCGTATTTGATGTCACCATTCCAGCGAGCCATCACGGCATTGCAATGACGGCGTTACAACAAGGATGCCATGTATTTGGCGAAAAACCTCTGGCGGAATCCTTCTCTGACTGTGAAGATATTGTTCAGACTGCACGCCGTACGGGCAATATTCAGGCTGTGATGCAAAATCGCCGTTTCGATCCACGTATTCGCGCCTATCGGCAGTTGATTTCCGACGGAACGATTGGCCAAGTCGGTTTTGCAGGGGCAGATTTCTTCCTGGGTCCACATTT
Organism: Paenibacillus sp. OK060; assembly: GCF_900101205.1. Taxonomy (NCBI): domain Bacteria; kingdom Bacillati; phylum Bacillota; class Bacilli; order Caryophanales; family Paenibacillaceae; genus Paenibacillus; species Paenibacillus sp. OK060. The sequence goes on along the minus strand of NZ_FNFR01000004.1, from coordinate 295,822 downwards.
TGGAGGATTCCGTGACCTGATGGATAGTCCATTGCTGCTGGATATGGCGATTCACACCTTCGACCAGGCACGTTATATTCTCGGTGCCAACCCGGTCTCGGTATACTGCCACGAATTCAATCCTCCGGGGTCATGGTATCAAGGCAATGCGATGGCACTATGTATCTTCGAAATGTCCGATGGCTCCGTGTTTAACTATCGCGGGTCCTGGTGCGCAGAAGGTGTACCTACTTCATGGGAAGCATCCTGGCGCGTAACCGGAGAAAAAGGAACCGCCATCTGGGATGGCAATGATGACATTTATGCTGAAGTTGTCTCGGCGCAACATCTGGATGCGGAAGGCAAACCGTCCTTTTTTCAACCGTGTGAGCGGATTGAGGGATACCTGCCCGTCATGGAGAAAACCGGACATCACGGCTGCCTCGAAGACATGTTCGCTGCACTGGAATCCGGACGACTGCCTGAGACCGATTGCAGTGACAACCAGTTCAGTATGGCCATGGTTCTCGCATCCCTGGAAAGCGCACGTACAGGTCAAAAGGTCCTCATCGCCGATCTGCTGAAAACCACATAGCCAAGCCGTGAGTCAAATAGCCCTCCTCATAAACCAAGCCCAAACTGCGAACCTTCTGCAGTTTGGGCTTTTTGTCTGCTTACTCTTCTATTCTAGAAATGATGTCGGCAAAAAAAGTCATGCCAAATAGCAAACGCAGTTCAGGGGACGAAATCGATTCTGGAGAAGCAGCGCGTTCGCCTGAAAGCTTTCTGCAAGAAAGCTGCATCGGAAGCATACGCTATCACCGGATTTCGACTTTGCAAAAGGCGATCAGGAAATCCGGGGATAACAGCGATCGAAAGAACGATTCGTAACCGAAACGGCCGCTTTACGAGGAGTAAGCAATCTTTTTTTACATGTATCTTTTATAGGATTCCTTTTTTCATTGCCTTGTACACAAGCTGCGAGAAGAGGCTGTTCGACCAAGCAAACCAGGGCCTTGTGAACGTGTTTGGATCATCTGAATGAAAACCTTCATGCATGTACCCGGTACCTGCATCTGTGTTCTCCAGCAGATCTATCATCTCCAGCATTTCCTTATCATTGTCTGCGGTCAGACCTTGCATGGACAGCGCCATATGCCAGACGTAGCCGGGAGGAGTATGAGGGCTGCCGATGCCTTTGGCTGCTTGTCCTTCATAATAAAACGGATTTTCCTTGCTCAAAATAAAGCGCCGTGTATTCTGGTACACGATGTCCTCGGTGGAAGCATACTCCAAATACGGAATAGACATAAGTCCCGGGGTACCTGCATCATCCATTAGGCAAAAGTTGCCGTAACCATCCGTCTCATAGGCATAAATCTGCCCATACTCGGGGTGACGGTAAGTACCGTATAAGGAAATACCGTGTCGTATTTCTTCTTCCAAATGAGCCATCTCGCTGACCAGCTTCTCATCTCTGAAAACCCACCTCGCAATCTCCCCCATTTGACGCAAAGTCACCGCTGCAAACATATTTGCCGGGATATTATAATGAAAATCACATGCATCATCACTAGGACGGAAACCGGACCAGATCATCCCGGTATAGTTTACCGGCATCCCCAATCCTTCGTTACGGAGCGTATCATGGGCTGGACAATTCCGGCGCATGAATCGATATGGGGACTGCTCACCATGACGCTGCTCCGTTTTCCACAGACGTGCTACGCTCTCCATCACCCTCTTGAAACGCTCGTCAAATATATCCGTCAATTCCGTTTCACGCCAATACGCATAGGCGAGCCGCATAGAGAAACAAAGTGAATCCAGCTCAAACTTGCGTTCCCACACCCAAGGCGACATCTCTGTCTCATCATTCGCATCCCAATGCCATCCATTAGCCGTTTCGTTAAACGCATTGGCATAGATATCGATGTCCGCATAGAATGTATGCCGTTTGATCAGCCCGCCAATGATCCGCTGCAGCTGTTCGTCTTCCTTTGCCAGCGGAACGTAGTGCATCACCTGCTCCACTGAATCACGCAGCCACATTGCCGGGATATCCCCTGTAATAACAAAGGTTGTCCCATCATCCAATAGCTTTGTCGTCGTTTCCAACGTGTTGGGAAAACAGTTACGGAACTGTGCCAGCAATCTTGGTCTATGTTGCAGTCGTTCCTCGGCCTCGGTAAGAATGTTCTGCACAGCTTGCGGTAATTCCAGATGCGGCATGGGGATTTTCGGTAATCTGAACTGTTCCATGGATGTCGTCTCCTTTGAATTGAAGTTTCCATATTTGTTTGCATCGTTTCATTCAATGATTTGTGTCGCATTGTTATTTTCGTTATGATAAATTATAATAACATTATTATTTGTAAGTGTACTGTGCCGGAAGATGATCGTCAATTCATAACGGATGGTATATTAAAAAATAAATTGGATCATATCTTGTAGATTGAAATGGCTCGTTGGATTTATGCAAATTGTTTACATATGAAGGAGTAATGAAATGTCACGTAAAGTATCCATCCAGTCGCTGGCCGACCAGCTTGGATTATCCAAATATGCCGTCTCCCGTGCACTCAGTGGCAAGACTGGTGTCAGCGAAGCGACTCGCGCCCGTGTGCTGGAATTAGCCCGTGCCTTGGGATATCGCCAAAGCACCCCCGGAAGCAGCACTGTTCCAACTGCAACCAATACGGAACAATCCGAGCCCCCATTTGCTCTCATCTGCATGAATCAGCTCAACCGGGGTGAGCCCCACTATTGGCAGCGCGTCCTCTCCGGCATGATCTCTGCCTGTAATGAAAGAGGATGGCATCATGCCATTGTATCTCCCTCTCTGGGAGTCGCTGATGAACACACGCCTCCAGAACGGGCAATCGCTCCTCACTTGGATTGGGAACGTTGTGCAGGAGTCATCGCCATGGGCGCTTTCCCCCATGCAGTCCTGCAACGACTGAGCCAGACAGGCCGCCCCATTGTGCTCGTGGATCATCAGGAGCCACTCTTGAACTGTGATACCATCAGCCATGATAACCTGGAAGCAGGCATTACTGTGGCTAGATATTTAATGTCGATGCAGTGCCGCCGGATCGGTCTGATTACGGATGATGGCCGGGCTGCCAGCTTTGCGCAGCGGAAGATCGGCATCGAACTGGCTTTGAACCATTTTCACGCAGACAGCAGTCGGTTGACCACGTTCAGAGAATGGAATATTCCTTATGAGAACGGCGAATGGATTGACCAATTGGCTGCCACAATCAAAAACATGCCCGCCGACGAACGGCCTGATGCCTGGATTGGCGTAAATGATGATATCGCCTTGCAGTGGATGAATAAGTTGCAGGAAATGGGTTTCTCCACACCTGGGGATTGTCTTGTCATCGGTATCGATAATGTGCATGCCGCCGCTACATCGTCCCCGCCCCTGACCACAGTCAACCTGTGCAAAGAGGAGCTCGGTCAGCGTGCTATCGAAGCTTTGCAGCGCAGAATTGAACGTCCAGGTACACCGAAGGAAACAGTCATGTTATCCACATCCCTTATTCCACGGGAATCGGCGTAGCTCAATGTGCACAACTTAACTTTATTGAATATCAAAAAGGCCTCGCATGTTATTATGCGAGGCCTTTTATCACTATCTTGTTATTCATCCAAGCTTATTCCGTTCCGTTTCTTTATTTCAGCCAAGGCAGGCTACTGTACGACGGAAGATCTACTTCCCAATTCACATCTCGATACTCTCGATTAACTACGGTTCGTTTTAAGGTTAATTTCGTTCCATCTTCTTTGTAAAAACCACGGATGACCAATTTCAGATTGTCTGCAACGTATTCTCCGTCATTATTAGGCTGGTCTGGAAAACCGATTACTTGAACAGGATACTCTTTCCCTTCCGAATCTACGGCCACCCAGCGATCGCCATTAAAAGCATTTCGGAACTTCCCTCTTCCCTCCAGGACTAGTGAGTAGTTTTTGTCATAGGATTCCCACACCGGTTTGAAATTGAAATCAGAAAATAAAATTTCATCTCCATATTGTTCAAATTGCAGTACGTAGGTGTAAATTTCAGCATCCTTACGCATCTTTTCCAGATCCACTTCCACCGACTTCTCTCCCCACACTGGGATGGTGTAGCCTTCCAGGACAAAGCGAATCTTCTTCGCATCCACCGTAACAAAAGCAGGGTCCCATGTCTCCGATAACTTCCATGGACCACCATCCATTAATCCACTCAAATCTCGGAACCGGAACTTGGGTTGACGGGCATCTGGTCTGCTCCCGTTGAATATTCGATACTCACTCGTTTCAGGAATTTCGAGGTGATACATCAAGTCCATATCATCTGCCCAATCTTCTCCGACTTTGGCACGCAGTTTATCATCCAGACTGATGTTCATATCAAGGCGGGTCCCATTTGGCGTACGTACAAGCTGTGTCATATCTATTTTCAAACCCTCAGGAGTGGTGTAGGTATTGTTCATGGGAGCCTCAACAGCCAGTGATTTGGCTTTGGTCATATCGATGTTGAATTGAAAGCTCCAGTCAACTGTTGCGCTAGATTCCACAAATTCCTCCTTTTCGGAATTATAATAACTGGGAATCTTTAAATGACTAAGTTCCCCTCGAACAACGATTTTATCCGGAATTTCGTCCTGCAACTGGTATACAAATCTTTGATATTTTGAACTGTACAGAGTCTGATCCCCAGGCGAAGACAATGATGCAATCGAATTTCCTTTCTCATCTGTAATATGAACTCTTCCCAAATCGGGATAAACCGGATTAATCATACTGCCATCTGGTGCATTTTGCTGTAAGGTCATTACAATCTGAGAACGATCTACAAGCACATTTTCAATCTTAAGCGTGTAGCCCTGATCCTCAATGTTAATATTTGGATTAACCACTAGACCGAGTGGCTTCAAACGTTTGTAATCATCGGCATAATAGGAATACTTAAGTTCTTCTGGAACAGGTATGTTAGGTAATGGCGGGTTATTTACGGCATTCACCGTGGGTTGAGTCAATTTTTCTGTGTGATCAAAAGCAAACCAGGCCCCTCCCACAAGGATCAAAACTGCCGCCGCTACGATTCCCGTACGGCGCATCCAATGGGACTTGGAAGCCTTTTTCGTAAATGGATCCCCGTCTTCTGCACTCTCCATGGACACCCCTTCCAGCTTCCGCATGACCTCAAGCGTAAAGTCCGCATCCGGCTCCTCACAGAATAAATGCTGTTCCCACAATCGATTCTCATCATTTGGAATAGGCTTCATACGTCGATAAACCTCCTTTGCGCTCCATTTGTTTCTTCAACGTTTTCTTCCCTCGATAAAGTGCATTACGCACTTGAGCCGGACTCATGTCCGTGATATCTGCAATCTCTTCATAGCTCAGCTCATTCGTATATTTAAGCAGCAGCACAAGCCGATACGATTCCGGCAGTTGCTCCATCTGGCGATAGATTTCACGCTGCATTTCCTTATGCAGTACATGTTTCTCTGGTGTTTCACCGTTGGTCTGTTCCAAGCCCGTATGAACAGCGGTCATCATAGGTTTCTGTTGCCGCATAAAATCCCGCATCCGATTCACAGCGATGGTATATACCCAGGACGAGAAACTGCTTCCTTCCCTTCGTGTCGGAAGATAGCGGTACATCCGAAGAAACGTATCCTGAGCCAGATCCTGTGCATCCTGATGACTCGCACCCATTCCGCGCAAAATGCCGAAGACTTTATTTTTATATCGATCCACGAGCACAGCGAATAGCTGTTTGTCTCCCGCAATAATACGCTGAATGAGCTCCTCCTCTGGTATCTGTTGAGTCATGTAATCCCCCTTCTCTACAGCTTCCATGCATGGTTCTGTACTATATAGACGGAAACACTTCCTGAAACTTCTCACTTTATCCAAAAAAAAGAATTCGCGCCACCCGGTGTAAACCGGATGGGCGAACTCTGCAACCATTGAAGTTTCATTATTGCTGCGGCGCTTGCTGCCATGTGGAGTTTCTTTTTCGCTTCGTTTTTCAGTCCTCCCTGCTTTTCTCTGAGACAAAATCACTAAGCTGGGAATAGATCGCTACGATCTCGTCCATCGACATACGCACTAACCCACTGGATGACGGGGCTACAAATTCATGAATTTCCTTGACGACCGGGTCGTCCTGAAATCCCCATTCCGCTTTGGCACGCTGACTGTACTGGGTGTATACCCCTTTCCCAACAAAACAGGCGATGTCTGGTCGGTATTCCTCCAACTTTTGCCGTAAAATCTGCCGTCCCTCTGCATATTCTTCCTTTGTAATATCGTCCATACCTCTTGTCGGTCGGGCCACAATATTCGTAAATCCGTACCCCAGCTTCAGCAACTCTCCATCCTCTTGTGCATCATATAAACGAGGGGTCAATCCGGAACGTTCAAGAATGCGCCAGAAACGGTTTCCTTTATAAGCATAATGATGACCTGTCTCTCCAGAAGTGATGCTGGGGTTGAATCCAATAAATAATATCGATAAACCATAATCCAGATGATCTGGAATCATAATGAAAAGCCCCTTATCTTTTTTAGTCATTTACATCTTTCATCTGTGTATAAAATGATATAATGGTTGAAGTATTTTCGAAATCGGACTGAAATTTTCATGAAAAAGGAAGCTGAACTGATGATTGCAGACATCATGCTTGAAGTCGTCCTGCCCGTCTTTCTCCTGATTGCCGTCGGGTCCTGGATGCAAAAGGTGTTCAAGTTGGACTTGTACACCCTCGCCAAAATCAATTTCTATTGTATTACCCCCGCAGCCGTCTTTATGAGCATGTATCACTCCGATATGTCGGGGGAATTGCTCGGAACTGTCACGCTTTTTTACGCCTTATATGTACTTATTCTCTATATTGTGGGGTCTGTGTTCGCACGCTCGCTTCGCATGAACAAAGGCATGAAGGCTGCCTTCAACAACAGCATCATGCTGGACAACGCAGGCAATTATGGTCTGCCCATCAACTCCCTGGTATTTCGTGGTGATCCGCTGGCCTCTTCCATCCAGGCACTGGTCATGTCTTTACAGGCATTGCTGACATTTACCTATGGTGTGCTGTCCATTCAGGGTGCGAAGCTCAAAGGCAATTACCGTGCGGTAATCATTGGATTTCTAAAAATGCCCGTTCCTTATGCACTGTTGCTCGGTATTTTGTTTCATATGGGGAATATTCCATTGCCCACTTTCCTGTCTATGCCACTGACTTACGCGCAGCAAAGTATGGTCGCTGTAGCATTGTTGACACTTGGCGCCCAAATTGTGAAATATCCAATCCGCCTGTATCGTCTTGATGTGTATATTAGCACATTTCTGCGTTTGCTGATTGGCCCGGCCATCGGGATTTCGATTGTATTGCTGCTCGGTTTGCAAGGTATCGCCGCTCAGGCTCTTATTATCGCATCCGGTATGCCTACTGGAGTCAATGCGTCCATTCTGGCCGAGGAATACGATAACGAGCCAGACTTTGCGGCCCAGACAGTTTTGATCTCGACGCTGCTTAACATCATTACGATTACCGCACTGATTTCCTTTGCGAAGACGTTCTGATACCATATTTTAAAAAATGTCCAGTTCACTTTCCTCCAAGGAGCAGTGAACTTTTTGGTTATGCGGATATGGATGATATAACAGCTCAACTAAAAAAAGTCCAACGCATCCATATTCCGGATGCACTTGGACCTCTTTTGTTATCTTCATATGCCATCTGATCAAGTCTGTTGTTCGACTTACCAGCCTTAAAAAACTAAGATTCACATGTCGTCCGTTCAGGGAACTTACCGCCTTCTCTGAACAAACATCGAACCAGTCGCTGTGCGGCCCGATTGAAATAAAAACTCGGACTGACACCCTCGACCTGAACAGGTTCCAGTTCTTTCACACTTTCCTTGACCTTATTCATTTCAATGAGTCCCATCTTCCGCTCATTCGGTCCGAATCGATAAATAACCTTTTCATCGTCTTCCGTCTGTTTCACCAACAGAATCATTGACGCCATACAGGTTACCCCCTATCGTTACGTTGTGAGATTCCAATGACCACTTGCTTACTATTAATTATTACCCAGAATGGATTGGAAACATATAGGGCTTTAGTTATTTATATTAACCTTAAAAATCCTAATTTTAATTATCTCGAATGAAATATTTTGACGAAAAATAAACAAAAACAGGCTTGGATATACCAAACCTGCCCTATTACCTTGCATCCAAAGGAATCAGAAGTCTCATGCTTCACCGATTCTATTACAAACGTGGGTCCACCGGTTCAGACTCCAAAGCCAATGTTGCGAGCACACATTCATGCACTCTTTCCACAGGCTCCATGCGCACAAAACGCTCGATTCCCTCCATGCCCAAGGCACTTTCCATCAGAGCGTGGCGCTCTTTTTTGGACGTTTTGCGTTTGCTGAGCCGGGACAAATTGTCCGGTGCGAGGTAATCCATACCATAAATGATGTGCAAATACGCATGACCTCGTACTTTAATCGCAGGTTGCCGCCCACACCTCTTGCAGCGCAAAACGGAAGATCTGGTCCAGTTCTTCATATTGAATAATCTGTTCATTTTCCATCTGGCCGGCCAGTCTGTCAAAATGCTCGATCTTCTCCGCTAAGAAAGTCTGTATTGCTGGCAACTGCGGCTCCAGATCCAGTTCCTCGCCCGCCTTTTTCCGGCGTAGTAACTCATGAATCTCCGTATACAGCGGTGTAGTCTCAGGAACAAGCTCTTGCACCAGCTCTTCGAAGGCCATCGGCGGCATCGCATCATAACGTTCGATCCAGCCACAGGCCAGCAGTGGGCGCAGCACATAGAAATACTTTTTGATCTTCACCTGCTCACCCTGCAGATAATCCCGGAAGTTTCCCTTCGCCATATTCAGATAATGGTACATACAGGACTTTGGCGAGAAGGTCAAAGGCGAAAGTGCACGAATATGCTCTGCCACGCTGTACGGTTCGTCATACTGAATCGGGGATTGCAGCCACTCCAGTAGCGGTGGATTCGACTTGCGAAACAGCTTCAAGGCTTTGCGCAAATCCCAACCATTCATATCGAGCTGATCACTGATTGGGCGTTCGATAACATCCCTTTTATCCTCAATGGACAAGTACCATTCAAGTGGTCTCACATACAGAAAACGAACATCGTAATCGCTGTCCTGTGAAGGAAATCCCCATGCCCGGCTGCCCGATTCACAGGCATAGATGATCCGCACCTGCTCCTCCTCTTCAATCTGCTTCAGTTGCTGTCTAATCGTATCTCTCATTTCTTCATGAACATGAGTCATCTCTGTGGCCTCCACATTTCCAATTTAAATCTCTATCTCTCTCACCCGGTTTGCAAGTGTATCATATCCCGCTATAGTCTCAGCAATATACGTCAGTACCGTTTCACTCCACCCATAGATATAAAAGGTTTTGCCATCCCGTGGCGGTACCATTGCCTGCTGATAAGGTGCAATATCCACAATAAATGCCTTTAGCTCCGGATTCATCATCCGTCGATAACGTTCAAGCTCAGCATATAACGGACTGCCTTCATTCTGCTGTTCATCGGTGATCATAATGATCTGATCCACTTTTTCTCCGATATCCCGAAGCTCTCGTACAGGCCGTCCCGTGTCGGTTCCACCTTGTGCGCGAATCCGGTGAGCTTGGGAAAGGATGCTTTCATCCATCTTGGGACGAGCATCCTCAACCATATGGTCGAATAACCAGAACAGCGAGTTGCCTCGTGTTTGTTTATATAGCGCCAGTGCCAGCACCGATCCAATTCGCAAATAATCCCCTTGCATGGAACCGGAGCGGTCCAAGAAAATGGCGGTTCTTCCCGGCAACGATGGCAGGTTGCCAATCGATAGCTCCACCGCTTCCCGCAAAGCATAGCGCAGCTCTTCTCTTGCGATCATTTCATACGCACTGGCGAATCGAAAAGGTAAGATGCGCGATTTACGCAGGGCTTCCGCATCCGTTAGACGGCCCGTTACGTAATCGATATTTTTCGATTTCTCAAACACTCCCGCCCGATCCATTGCATTCAGATGACGTAACAATGCAAAGGTCGGCATCTGGGACATTAACGCCTCCCATACCGTACGTGTCGGCTGCATGATCGATGTGACCACCGAATACGGCAGTTTGCCTTTTTCGATCAGATGCATCCGACTTGCCGGATTTGGGGTAGCCTTCAGCTTTTCCAGCGCCTGCAACTGCGGCAGGTCCGTAAGATCCACCTCATGTCCTCGCAAATAACGGAACAAGGCTTGTTGCTTCATATCTGTTGGCTTGGGGTGTGCTGTAGCGATCATATCGCCCAGACTGTATCCTCGCCCTCGCCCGTTGTATTTGATCGCCCAATATTCAGTGATGCCGTTCAAAAATTGACTCACCTGGCGCTTCACCGCTCGACCGCCCTGCCCCCGACCCGTTCCTCTTAGAATCGTCAGAAAATCAGCCAAGTCAGCCGGTGTCTGTACAACCTTGGAGAATACCTTCGCAAACTGATCCGGGTCCACCTTAGACAGCAGTGCCAACCCGTATAGAGGCTGTAACCGCATCAAACCTTCATTACGAGCATAGACCAGCGCCCGCGCCATAAACCCTGCATCGACCTCAGCCATCTCCTGATGACTGACCATCGCATCATCCATCAGTTGCTGTGTATCTGCATAAAACGTATTGTTCAATGTATTGGTCATCAACAACTGTATATATTGTTCCTCCACCAATCGGTCATAGGCTCCGTAGCCCCCATGATTACGTGTCGTTGGCTGAGGTTGGTTAAATAATTGTTTTGCTCTGCTCATCACTCATGACCTCCCGGTGTGAGTCTATTTACTGATATTCCATAATAAAATGTTCCGAGGAAAAAGGTGGGAAGGTATAATACCCGCTCTACCGCTGAGCTACACCGCCATGAACGGCGGCGATTGGATTCGAACCAACGACCTGGTCGATTAACAGTCGAAGTAACCCTCCCTGGCGCCTCGGAACCTTGATCCGCAGAGTTTGTTGCTGTCCCGCTTCACAACCTTATTATGCCTCACACGTCTGCACGCGAACATGGCGAAAGTATGGCGACCTCCATAAGTTTAAAATGAAACCAGCCACTCATCCTGATACAATGTAGGGATATAGTAAATGGGAAGATCACGAATGTTTCTATATATCGCAGAATTGTTCTGCCAACATAGTCATCCACTATATCCGCCTGACTCCAGGCCACCAAGGAGTGAATATTCATGGCTAAAGAAAGCTTTGACAAAGAAATTCAATTTCTGCGCATGTTGTCCCTGACAAGTGGTGCGTACAACCGTAAACAGTATGCCGAACGACTCGGCATCTCCGTACATACTTTTGATAAAACCCAACGCAGATTAAAAGAAATCATGCAGACCGTCGCTGACCAACGCTCAGGCTCGGAACCAAACAAAGAAATGGCGGACCTTGTTCGCTTCCAGTACGGAGAATCTGCTGAGCCTATGCTGCTCTTCCTCTTTCGAGCCAAGTCGATGAAAGAGACTGAAGTGCAGCGACTTTCTGTCCTTTTGCATACCCTGCAAGATCAAGCTTTAACCGCAATGGAATTACTGGATGCCTGCTGCGCTGAACTTCCAGAGGAACTGGCGCTGCCTGACGAAAAGACCATTCGCTCCGATCTGAAGTATCTGGAAGAAGTGGGGGTGATCCGCAAGGAACCTGGCGGCAGGCCATATCGTTACCTTTTGCAGCAGGACGTACTTACGGGTCTATCCGTGGAAGAACAGTTGGAGTTGTATGATTTTGTGGATATTATGGCAAACACTCAGGTTCCGTCCGTACAAGGCTATATATTGCGGGACAGTCTCAAAAAGGCCATTGCCGCAAGTTATCCGCAGGAAGAAGCCACCGAGCCATTCATATATAAATACCACTATTATTCACGCATTCTGGACGAAGCACATCTGTACACTCTGCTTAGTGCGATTCGCCAACGAAAACATGTGCAGTTTCTGTATTATTCACCCAAAAAACCGTCCAGCTACAGCTCGCAGAATACGAATCCACGCTTTGAACGGGAAGCAGGCGGACGATCCAACCGGATCGTACCACTTGAAGTGGTCTATGACCATCAGTATGGCCGCTGGTATGTCATTGGATATCAGGGACGCCGTGGCTTTGTGAAATTCCGGATGGAAGGCATTACACAGCTGGAGGAACAGGATTCGATTGAAGAAGAATATATGCTCGAATTGAAGCAACAGTGGGCCGAGATCAGCCGCTACAGCTGGCTGGTGGATACGGGAAACACCGTGACGGTTCAAGCCCGATTTTTCCATCCTCAGGACGGCCAGCGTAACTTCATTCTGGATCGGGTTCGTTTGCAAGGCCAATGGGGAACGATTACGCCCGAAACGGAACATACCTTCCTCTATGAAATCCAGGTCAACGGTATCACCGAGATTAAGCCGTGGCTTCGGAGTTTTGGCTCAAGCTGTGAGGTGATCGCTCCACAGAGGCTGCGTCAGGAGATGATTAAGGAATGGAAGGAGATTGCGCAATATTATGAATCTGTTCGAGAAGATGTTCAACTACCAGATGATGACGAGATTGAATGAAACCGGACTATTCACCTGGACATCCCAGGAACGGGCCTGGCTGCGCATGATGCTGAATCACCCTGCCGCACCAGAAGCGCTGCACCCTGACACGTTGCACAAAATGCATGACATGCTGGATGCAGAGCAGGATCTGGACCTTCAGGATTACCTGACCGAAAAAGCCAAAAGTGAAGAAAACAGTGTCTTTCATCCGCTGCTCAAACCATTACGGCAGATGATTTTGCATCATCAGGGGTTTCGCTTGACAGGGCGTGTACGCAATGGACGAATCAGCCAGGATCAGTTTGGATACCCCTACAAGCTCGAATATTCCATGGTCAAAAAAGAATGGTACGTACTCTGGTATGCTCCACTCTACAGCAAACTGATGTCCACCAAGCTGCACAGCATCATTACCGCGGAAGCTCAGCCGCTTCAACCGGAAACTGCTTCTCAATATGCTGCCAAAATCGCGATTTTAACGGAAAACCGGAAGACGACTGTAATGATCGAAGTGCTGCCGGAGTTCAATCAGGAGTTGTCCCGAATTCTGTATGCCTTTTCCTGCTTCGAGAAGCAGGTGGAATTTGTGGAAGCCCAACAGACGTACCGCATTGAACTGACCATCCCGCGGAATGAGATGGATTATGTGCTGTCCAAAATGCGTTTTCTGGGCAAAAGGGTACGGATTGCAGACAATGCTGCGCTTCGAGAGCGAATGTCCGAGACAGCCGCCAAAGTATTGGCACGCTATGCGGAAACCGAACTTGAAGCACTGCCTGAACGGACTTCTGGAGGAGTGCGCAGCCACACCATTGAAAAGCCTTTCGCCAATGCAGACGGCAGTGATTCTGCATAGCTCTTGTTAGTTGTGATTCGTTAAACGTCCAACTTATGCATAGGGGGACAAATAGCGTGTGTTCGTTTCATTAGAATAATATAATACAAAAAGGGCTGTCCCCCGTTATGCTAACGACCTAAGGGACAGCCTCTTTGTTCATATGTTTTCTCTACGCGCCACTACCGGCAGCCGAGTTCCTTCTTTTATTAATCGCATGCACACCCATCACAACCGCTATCAATTCATACGTATCCAGATGTTCTGATTGGTTGTCTAACACAAATGTGCCTGAACCGAACCAGCCACTTGTACGCCTGAAGCTTGCCACAACTTTACCGCCCATCCCGGTGATATCATATTCATGTGAAAACGCCGGAGCGGAGACATCATACACACCACGCGGTCCTGCATCGTACTCATACTTCTTACTGAAGAAACTGATCCTCGCCCGTAAGACACCCCATTCCCTTCCATCGGCTGAGGTTACATCCCAACGGTTACTTAACATGCGGAATTTACCACTGCAAATGAGTCCCGAGTTATCGAATACATCAAGCGATGAACCAAAGGCACTTTTCAAATCGAGATGACCTGCCTGTTCCTGTTCATGGTTCATAATCTCGGTGTACCCTGCATTAAAGAAATTATCTCTGAAATAGAGTTCCATGAAACCCCTCCCTTACAAGAAATAAACCTTCTCCTTTATTGTAAAACGACATATATCCCTATTTACGTATAAGAAATGGGAATTGCTTCAAATAAAAAATCTGCCAGCTAAATTGCAGCTGACAGAATCTTATCTTAAACTTCAACTTTTTTATTATTCAGATACACAGCAACACCAACCAAAATCACAGCCACGATGATTTCAAAAATAATACTGGCCCATGTTCCATCTGACCATGTAATCCGATTGGACGTAAAGGAGAGCGCTGTGCTTTCTTCAGTGAAATGAAATAATTCGTTCGAATTAAAACGACCCGAGAAGATGATATTCTCCAGCCAGCTAATGACATTGACTAGTACGAAAAATGCGACAATACTGATCCACGGTCCTGTTTTAAAGCGGAAGCTGCCTCCGATAGAAATGGAGAGGAAGATGATTATGATGCTGAACATAGCCACCCACCAGAGAAACAGCAACACATTAAGAATCTCCGAAACATGAATACCCGAATCGTTAATGTAGCTGGTAAAGTTAATCCCTGTATGCGTGGTACTGTAAATAAAGTAGTGAATGGCAGCAACAACCATTAAGCCCAGCCAGCAGAGTGTTCCGAATATGATCGGAGACAAGACGTGAGACAGCCCTGTTACCGGCACAAGACGGCGGTTGAACGAACGGATATTGGATCGGTATGTCTTGATCATTTTCACATAAATAGCCACACCTGCTCCGACATATGCAATGACACCTACAACACTCCCTGTTACTTCAGAAAAAAACAATGCCAGCCCAATCTGAACGATAATCAATACGGCTAGCCCAGCCAACAATGTATTCCAATTCCTTCTAAAGTCATACTTCAGCAGTGTCATCATTCCGCATAGACCTCCTTGAACATTTCATCCACACTTTTACCGTACTTGAGACGCAGTGTCTCCACTTCTTCCCGCATTACCAATTCCCCTTCACGGATGAAGATCACTTCATCAAAAATTCGTTCAATATCCGTTACGAGATGTGTAGAGATGATCAGACTGCTGTCTTCGTCATAGAACTTCACAATCGCATCCAGAATTTTGCCACGTGCAACCGGGTCTACCCCGCCAATCGGTTCATCGAGCAGATAAAGACGAGCTTTACGGGAAAGAGCCAGTGTTAATTGCAGTCGTTCATTCATACCTTTCGACAGATGTCTTACCTTATCTCCCTCTCCAAGCTTCATGAAATCAAGCATCTCTCTCGCTTTCTCTTGATCAAAATCAGCGTAGAAATCGCGGTAATACGCAATCGCGTCCCGTACCTTCATCCAACTCTCGGTTAATGGGCGGTCCGGCATAAAGGATACCAGCGACTTCGTTTCCAAACCTACTGCTTTTCCCGTAACACGAACATCTCCACTGCTAGGGTGCAGAAGCCCTGCAACCAGCTTCATCAAAGTACTTTTACCGCTGCCGTTACTGCCCAGCAGACCTACAATTCGGCCTGGTGCGATATCAAGCGTGATGTCATGAAGTGCTTTCTTGCCGCCATACGTTTTGCTCACATGGTTCAGCTCAAGAATATTACTCATTCACTGTTCCTCCTATTCCATCGCGATGCAGTGATTGCTTTCCTTCCGCAACGGCAACAGCGACGATATTTACGATATCCTGTTCTTCGATGCCCAGCTCCTGCATTCCTGTCAGAAAACGCTCCAGCAATTCACCAGCCATCTCTTTTTTGATCGTCATAATTTTCGACTCCTCACTTGTCACGTATCGGCCCAGACCTCGCTTGGTTTCAACCACTTCTTCCCGCTCCAACTCCTGAAATGTTCGCTGTACTGTATTAGGATTGATCTGTAATTCGGCCGCGAGCTCACGAACCGAAGGGATTTTATCGCCTGCCTTAAGTGTCCCGGTCACAATCTGTCTTTTGATGTACTGCATAATCTGCAGGTAGATTGGCAAGTTGTTGTCAAATTCGATGCTCACAATGTCCTCGCTCCTCTCTGTATCTGTGTGTTAGTTACATAGTACACTAGTGATTTGTTGTTGTAAAGCCCATTTATTTAAAATAGCTCCAAATGCAAAAAAAAGAACAGATCCTCAGATCTGCTCTTATTACTCTTGATTCTTCCAATTACGGTCATTGTATGATGTAATCGATCTTACAAGAAGTTACTATACGATATCCAAAGGCACTTTACCCTTAGGTGCAGGGAATGCCTCATTCAACCGAACAACTTCATCTTGAGTCAAAATAACGTCCATCGCCGCAGCATTTTCTGCAACATGATTCAGCTGTACAGCTTTCGGGATCGCCAGTATGTCTCCATCCCTGATAACCCAGGATAACGCAATTTGCGAAGGACTGACTCCTCGATCCTTGGCAATCTCACGGATGACTGAATGCTCCAACAATTCTTTACGAAGCCTGCCACCTTGGGCCAGCGGACAATAGGCCATAACAGGAATACGGCGTTCCCTCAACCAGGGAAGAAGCTCGTATTCAATACCACGAGAAGCTGCATGATACAGCACCTGATTCACTGCACAATGCTGACCAGCTGGAATGTTCCATAGCTCCTGCATGTCCTCTGTATCCAGATTCGAAACACCCCAGCGCAGAATTTTGCCTGATTGTTTCAACTGTTCCAGAGCTTCAACCGTCTCTTCCAACGGCACACCTCCACGCCAGTGCAGCAGATACAGATCCAAGCGATCTGTACCCAGACGCGAAAGGCTGCGCTCACAAGCGGTAATCATCTGCTTCCGATCCGCATGATGAGGATACACCTTGGATACCAGGAATACATCATCACGACAGTCTTTTATCGCCTCACCAGTGACCTCTTCCGCCCCGCCTTCAGCATACATCTCAGCCGTATCTATTACTGTCATTCCACGTTCAATACCATAACGCAGTGCCTGAACTTCTTCTCTCCGACTGGATTGCTTCTCACCCATATACCATGTTCCCTGTCCGATTGCAGGCAGTGTTGTCCCATCGGGTAGCTGGATCGTACGCGTCTGATTTCCTTGTTGCATCTGTACTCCTCCAATCTGACAATATTCCTCATTATCTATTCATTATTAAACAGATCAAAGCTACTCCCTTCACTCGCCCTTTCATTCGATCGCTTCCAACGCTCCACCATCATGATATACAACTGATCCAGTGGTAACTTGAGGCTGTTCTGGGCAATGCTTACCGTAGCATCGACTATGCTGCTGTTTACCGTCATTAATTTGCGCTTCATCCCATTCTGACGATCCAGAAACGCTTTCTCGTCCCACAATTTAACCCCAATCATCTTCTGTCCCATGAATTCATACATAAAAATATTCTCAACATCTTTCCAGGCAATTAACCCTCCTGATGTGTAAGAAGATGAATCCACAAACCCATGTTCATCGACAACAAAGGAAGGTTCCTTCTTAATCATCTTCACCAGGCTGTAGCAGAGACAAAGCCCAAAAAATATAATGGAGAACAAGCCTATAACGGAAGAAATGGCAGATCCCTTGGCTGAAGAACCATCAAACATCAAAAAAAATCCGGCTGCTACAAAAAGTGCCGCCCCCACTGTAAGCCATGCCATTCGCTTCCGGCTCGGGTATTCCACGTGCTGTTGATCATAGGATGTGGACAAAGTGATGCTCCTCCTTCATGGTGACTGAGACAAGAATGATCTATATAAACGGGGTACAGCTCATTAAATGAGCTGAATTTCCAAATATACCTAAATATCATTGTTCATTAAACAGATTCAACTGACAATAAACATCATTTTCAGACAGCTTTTCGTCCATTTCATGACTATTCAACATTAGGATTCGTCATGCTTCCAATAATTCCTTTCAGGCACAGGCGATATTGTTAAGAAATAGGAGTACGTTCGTTCAGAATCGTGTTGTCCTGCCTCATGCTTTCCGTTAATATAAATGGAAAGGTTAGGAAATTAAAACAATCTGATCGTGGTGGGAGGACAAACAATGAATAGTCTGCGCGGCATAACATCGGAAGATCTTTTTCAGATTACATGGGTTAATGATCCAACTCCGTCTCCTCAGGGCGGACAACTGGTATATGTAAGTCGGAAAACAAACGAAGCACGAGACGGTTATTCTTCTCACCTGAGACTCCTTAACCTGGAGAACCAGAAGGACAGAGCTTTCACATCCGGAGATAAGGATCACGCTCCTGCTTGGTCGCCGGATGGTTCACAGCTTGCTTTTTTACGAGAACATGAAGGCAAAACACAAGTGTGGCTGATCGCCTCAGATGGTGGAGAAGCACAGCAAGTCAGCCATTTAAAGCATGGTGTTAGCTCCCTGCTCTGGTCACCGGATGGGCTCACTTTGCTTGTTAAATCATCTGTGGACATGAGTGAAAAAGACGAAGATGAAACTGAAGACATAGATAAAAAACTGCTGCAAGAACTTGTCGTGGATCGAATTCGAATGAAATCTGACAGCGGTGGATTGTGGAACGGTCGACGAACCCATCTCTTCCGTGTTCCAACTGAAGGCGGAGAAGCGATCCCTGTAACTACAGGCCATTATGACGTCGGGGACTATGCGTGGTCGCCGGATGGAGAGTCCATTGCCTGGATCGCTCAGTTTCCGGAAGAAGGCGAGCAGCATAACGATTACACCCTGACAAACCATGTGTATCGTGCCAAGGCTGACGGATCTGACGTGCAGCAGTTGACTCCGGAAGGATACTCTTTCGGCCGGCTGTCGTACGCACCTGATGGACAATCCCTTGCACTGCTTGCCAGCGACCGTTCCTATGGAAATGCTACGTTGGTCAAGCTCTATACCCTTCCGATCTCAGGCGGCCAACCTGTATGTCTGAGCAAGGATTGGGATGTACAGATCAATCATAGCCTCGTTGGTGATATGCGCTCACACTTAACTAATACGGGCCCGGTATTCAGTCGTGATGGTTCATCCATTCTCTGTCTTGTTACTATTGAAGGTAGCGTCCGGATTGCCCGATTCGCACGTGATGGCAGTCATGCCGAATACATCTTGCCGGACGAGAAAGAGTTCTATCAGTTTGCTGAGCTGGAAAATGGACAGATTGTGGCAGGCGTAGCAGACGTACTTCGTCCTGGTGATCTCTTTCTATATACTCAACCTGATGAAGTTGGGGCCGTGCCTATACAATTGACCCATAGCAATCCTCAACTGGATGAAGAAATCCAACTTAGCACACCCGAGACCTTCTGGTTCGATTCCTCTGATGGCCTGCGACTGCAAGGCTGGATGCTGAAACCGGCTGGTATGGTGGAAGGAGTCAAAGTCCCAACCATCCTTGAAATTCACGGCGGTCCACATATGATGTATGGCTTTACGTTTATGCATGAGTTCCAAATCCTCGCAGCACAGGGCTATGCTGTTGTATATATTAATCCAAGAGGTGGGCTCGGATACGGGCAGCAATTCGTGAATGCCTGCCGGGGTGACTATGGCGGTGGGGATTATCGTGATCTGATGGAAGCCATGGATTATGCGGTTTCCCGATATCCGTTTATCGACGAGTCCCGTCTGGGCGTCACTGGCGGCAGCTATGGTGGCTTCATGACTAACTGGATTGTTGGACATACTGACCGTTTCAAGGCAGCCGTCACTCAGCGCTCCATCTCTAACTGGCTCTCGTTCTACGGAGTCAGTGATATTGGATTCTTTTTCACGGAAGACCAGATTGGCGGTAATGCATGGGATGACACCGAGAAGTTATGGAAACATTCTCCGCTTGCATATGTGGGTAATGTCAGCACGCCGCTGCTGATTTTGCATGGTGAGCAGGATCTGCGTTGTCCGATTGAACAAGCTGAACAACTATATGTTGCCTTGAAGCGACGCAAACAGACCACTCGGTTCGTTCGTTTCCCGGGAGCCAATCACGAGTTGTCCCGCGGAGGTCACCCGCACTTACGGGTACGTCGTCTGGAGCATATTGCTGGATGGTTTAACGAGCACTTGTAACGCCATAATAAGATCATATTTATGAAATAAAAGATAAATATTCTTCCTCCTGCTCTTCATGTCTGCCTGAGCGAGAAGAATTCAGGATCAGCAAAAAAGCCACCAGTGGAAGCGGTCATATCATGGACCTTCCCTGGTGGTTTTTACTGTTTGGACGTTTGGAAATAGGGTATATACTGCGTCACTGTCCATACTCACACTCGAATCATTGTTATTACATGAATATATTCCTGGATGCAGCTCTATATAAAATGGAATCCATCCGCTGTTACAAGTTGCGAAATCACCAAATTTATTAGATAATAATCTGTCGATTGTAGTCGAAGGAACGGATTTCAAGGGGGATTTAAGCAATGAGCAAGAACAATAATCATACATTTGACGAGCCGATTAATCGGCTCTCCACGGGATCAGAGAAATGGGATGCGCTTGAGGAGATTTTTGGTGTTGCGGATGCACTCCCCATGTGGGTTGCTGATATGGATTTCGCCGCTCCGCCGTCGGTCATTCAAGCGTTGAAGACTCGAATGGAACATGGAATTTTTGGCTATACGGTGCGAACAGATGCGTATCACGCTGCGCTATCGGGATGGATGGAGCGCCGTCACAACTGGAGTATTAACAATGAATGGGTTGTATTCACCCCAGGTATTGTGCCTGCACTCAGCATTGCTGTACAACGGTTCACCGAACCGGGAGATGCAGTAGTAATTCAGACTCCGGTATATGCACCCTTCTATGATGTGGTACGTGGTCAAAACAGAGAACTGATGACTAATCCGTTGGTGGAGAACGATGGACATTACTCCATGGATTTGGAACATCTGGAATCCTACCTGAAGACGGGTCGGGTCAAAATGTTAATTCTGTGCAGTCCTCACAACCCGGTTGGACGGGTATGGACTCATGAAGAACTTCAAAGCCTTGCTGCACTTTGCGTGCAATATAATGTAATTATCGTTTCGGATGAGATTCATGCCGATCTGGTACACCAACGCGGCGCGCATACTCCATTGGCCCTTATTTCTGAAGCTGTCGCTGAACTCAGCATCATCTGTACAGCACCAAGCAAAACGTTCAACATACCAGGTCTCTGCACCTCCAATATCATCATTCCAAACGCCAAGCTGCGGGAATCATTCACGCAAGGCGTGAAAACAATGGGACTTGCCAACATCAGCACGCTGGGAGCAGTAGCAGCCGAATCGGCCTACAACGGCGCTGAAGAATGGCTGGATGACTGTCTTGCCTATATCCGCGGAAATATGGAATACGTGCAGCAGTATGTCGCAGAGCATATGCCGCAAATCGGAATCCAACTTCCAGAAGCGACTTACCTGCTGTGGATGGATTTCCGAAAGTTGAATATTCCACATGCGCAGCTGTGTACTATGCTGCTCAAGGAAGCGGGACTCGCCTTCAATGATGGAAGTATCTTCGGAGCAGAAGGCACAGGATTCATGCGCATAAATTTGGCCTGCCCACGTTCAACAGTGGAAGAAGCCATGCGCAGATTGTCTGTGTTAATGGGCAGGCTGTCGACCAAGTAAGTTGAAATACGTTAAAGTAAATTAAAGACGCTAACGAATCGGGCATATAAGGTGTCTATGATTCGTTCCAACACCGAAAGTGTAGAATTCCGTCTAATAGCGTGCGCTAGTTTCGTTAAAGCATTGGTTTCTTTAAAATTGCAAAAAGGGGCTGTCCCCGTAGTCATATCCATGATTAATGTTCATGATGGACTACTCGGACACCCCTTTTATATTGGAAAACGGTTTATACCCGTAAGCTATGAAATTGGCATCTGCACAATCCGATCACATAACCTGTCCAGCAACTCCCAATCATGGCTGATGATCAACAGTCCCAGGTTGCGCTGACGCGCGATATTCATCACGGTATGCCAGATCTGTGCCTGTGTGATCGCATCCAGCATGGTGGTCATCTCATCAGCGATCACGTAACGAGTTGCTGTGCCGAGTGCACGTGCAACGCAGAATCGTTGCAATTCTCCGCCTGACAACTCACCGGGCCTTCGATCCAGCCAATTCGTCTGGATACCCAAGTCATTGAGCAGCTCCTGATCCTCGATCATGGCTTCCTTCAAGACACGGCGCATTCGCCAGCGTGGATTCACCGCTTTCTCCGGATGCTGGAATACAAGTTGGACCGGACAGGCTCCGGTTTTGGGCAGCGGTTTCCCATCCAGCAGCACTTGACCTGCCAACGGTTCCACATATCCTGCAAGAATACGCCCAATACTTGTTTTTCCACAACCACTGGGTCCCCACAAGCCAACGGCCTCTCCCTGCTGTACTTTCATACTTATATCCTGAAATACCCAAGCGCCTTTGCCATAACGATACCCTGCATCACTAACCTCAAGTGGCATGGATGCACCTCACTTCCCCGCCTCGGACCTTGCGCAGCTCAGGACGTTCGTTCGTGCAAGCCATGGTCGCTCCAATGCAACGTGGTGCAAATGAGCATCCTTCTACCTGCTGCCGACCTGCTGCAGGCTGGGTACCAGACAAATGTTGAAAATCATTTTGCGGCAATGCATTCCAGAGCGCCTTCGTGTATGGATGTCTTAATCTTTCGCCCTTTCCCGTAAAATCACAAACCTGCGCCGTCTCCACATTGGAGCCTGCGTAAAATACGGATATGCGGTCTGCTGCCGTCAAAGCAGTCGTAATATCATGGGTAATCCAAAGGATGCCGACGCCTTCATTGGCCAGTTGACGAAAATGCTTCATCGTTTCAGCCAGCACTTCGGAATGAATGCCAGGTGTGGGCTCATCTGCAATAATGAGTTTCGGATCACCGGAGGTGGCCGTTGCCATCAATACCCGCCGAGCCATACCACCTGACAGCTCAAACGGATATTTTCCCGACGTGCCTTGTGGCAATCCATAACGTCCCGTCAGTTCCTGCTCTGCCTTTTGCATCGTGGATCGGAGCGTCGATCCGTGCTTACGCCCTGTCTTTTGGCTTACAGGTTGAACCTGCCTGCCTACCTTTAATAACGGGTCCAAATAACTGACCGATTGGGGAATGTACACCATTTTATCTCCACGCAGATGAAGCTGCCGGTCCATGGTCAAGGGTTCGCCTGCATAGCTAATCCGGCCTTCTATCGTCGCATTGGCAGGAAGAATGCCCATGATCGCCTGCGCCAACACACTTTTGCCTGATCCACTTGCCCCTACAACGGCGACAATCTCCCCTTCATTGACAGACAGATTCAGATCCTGAATAACTTGGGTCTCCTCGTGCCCAAACCATCCCCGAGCACGCCGGAACGAAACCGATACTTCCTCCACTTCAAGAAGCGCCATGTCTACACCACCTCCCTTGAACTGCCGGTTCCCGTTAATGTCTTCAGACTACCGCCCAACACATCAAACGCACGAACAACCATCAACAATGCAAGACCTGGGAAAAAAGCCAACCACCACATCCCTGCAGATAAATATCTCATCGACTCTGATAAAATAATACCGATCGCTGGCTGCTGCGGTGACAGCCCCAGCCCCAGAAACGTAATCGCTGCCTCATGCAGAATGGCATGAGGGAAGATCAGCAGCACTCCCACGAATAGCTGCGGGATCAGATGAGGCAGCATGTGCTGCACCGCAATACGAATTCGCGAATGACCCAATCTGCGTGAGATGTGAATATACTCTGCTGATCTCAACTGAATCATCTCTGCCCGTACAATCCGGGCCAGATTCGGCCAATGGGTCAGGGCAATGGCTAACGCCACCCCAGGCAAACCTCCACCGAACACAAAAGCTAGCATCACCAGCGATACCAGGTGAGGAACACTCAGGAAGAGGTCAATGATCCATGAAATGACCCTGTCCGCAGCTTTCCCTGAAGCAGCAGCAAGACCCAGCAATAGCGCGATAAGTCCGCCGCCACAAGCCGCGAGTAACCCCACCTGAATGCTCGTTGCCAATCCTTTCAATGTGCGCAAGAACATATCTCGTCCCAGCCAATCCGTACCGAAAGGATGCGCCCAAGCCGGAGCCAGATTCCGATCCATCAAGGAGGTCAGCGTCGATTCAGCGGGCAGCAGTCTGCCTGTCAGCCACACGGTTGCAATCCATGTCACACCCAGGCCACCCCAGATTATCGCCCATTTGCGCGGATTACGGAAACGAGAATTACTGCCACCTGAATAACCTTTCCCACCATGAGTACGTGGATGTACTGACCTCCAATTTCTCTTGTTCCCCGCCTCACTTTCGGGAGAGTTAACTTTCGGATGCTGTGCAGTCTGAGCCGCAGGCCGGGAGGGACGTTCCAATGTCTGTTTCATCCTATAGCCTCCTCCTTCATGCGCGGATCAATAATACGGTATAGAATGTCGGCAATCATATTGCCTGTAAACACAAAGATCGCACTGCACAACACAAGTCCAAGCAGCAGCGGCACATCACCGCGCAATCCAGCCTGGACTGTTGCTTGCCCCAATCCGGGATAGGAAAACACTTGCTCCGCGAGCACAGCTCCACCGAACAATTCACTAAATGAAGCAAATTGCAGCGTCAAAGCTGGCAGTACCACATGCCTGAACCCATGACGACGAAACAGTTGAATACCTCGCTCACCTCGTGCCCTCGCAAAAAGAATATAATCCGAGTCCAGCACATCCAAAAGCTTCTGCCGGGTATGTAAGGCAATAGCGGCTACGCCCGTCAGACTCAACGTCAGCGCAGGCAGAATCATGTGCATGGCCCGATCTCCCCATGTCACTTGATCTGCTGCCATGCCCGCAGGTACACCAAGTCCGATTGGCAGCCAGCCAAGCCATACACCGAATACCATGAGCAGTAACAGCGCGATCCAGAATACCGGTGTGGAAGCCAGTGTGTAACAGTACCAACAGATCAGACGATCCAGCCGCGAATCCCGCCTCATGGCAGCAGCGACACCCAGACCGAATCCAATCAGACCGGATAACACCCATGCCACCGCCATAAGAGCGACAGAATTCATGAATCGTTCATGGATGATGTCCGCAACCGGCTGTCTATAGATCATCGATGTTCCCAGATCGCCCTGAACTAGTGCCTGCCCCCAAGAAAACAGCCGTTCTACGGGTGAATCATTGAGTCCCCAACGTTCTTCAATAAGACTGCGTTGTTCTGCGCTCACCCTGATCATATCTCCACCTATGTAAGCCTCCACCGGGTCCACTGGAGAGAACTGCATTAATATAAAAGACACCACACTGACTCCTGCCAGCAAAGATAACAGCCGCAGCATTTTAAATCCGACAAATCTGGCCCATCCCATCCTGTCCTCCATCCAATCTCTCCCCAATTCAGGCTAAAGCTACCGCAGCGTTTCTATTTCAATTCTTCCTCCCAGGACCATTCTTCCAGGTTGGATGTCACCGGCCACCCATGACCATGTGGATGGATCTGCTGTTCACCAATATTTAGACCATTCTTCACCAGATACAGATGATCAATGTTCACCAGCCATGCCCAGGGCGCATCGCCTTGGTAACTAAATCCTGTCGATCCATCCCACTCCGCTTTCTGCCAGAAGGGCAGTGCTTCTTCTTCCGTTGTCGCTTGGAGAGCTTGTTGCATCCAGTTGTCCACAGTTGGGTTACTGTACAATCCAGTGTTGTAGTAACCTTCCCCTTTATGGGTACTACTGTAGAGGTTGTATGTCTCAAGCGGATCATGACTTCCCCACCCAAATAATACGGCATTAGTATAGGCCAGCTTTTTGGTCTCTTCCCTGCTCTTTCCCTCTACATTGACCTTGATCCCTGCCTGGGCCACCATATCCGCAGCAGCCAGCGCTAAAGATTGTCTCGTTAGATCCCCTGCAAAATAAATCAGATTAAACTCGGCCTTTGTGCCGTTTTTTTCTACAATTCCATCACCATCTGTATCCACCCAGCCGCCATCAGCCAGAATCTGCTTCGCTTCATCGGGATTCGCATCTGCAAATACAGAATCCGGATTGCTCCACGGCAGGTCGTCGCTGACCGAGTAAGCTGGACGACCTTGCCCCTCCAGTACACCCTCCACCAATGCAGTGCGATCAATTGCGACATTTACCGCTTTACGAATGGAGATGTCGGATGTAACATCATTGCCTGCGGGCAGGCCGTCACCAGACTTCGCGCCTGCGGGTTGCATCGGGAACATGATGCCTCGGTTATCGACTGTTTTCACTGATTCCAGCTTCATTCCGTTCACCTGCTGCTTGCTGAATGCCGCAGGGATAGCTGCGATATCGACTGTTCCGGCTTGCGCCGCCGCAAATGCCGCATCTTCATCCAGATAGAGGAACGTCAGTTTATGGAATGTAGACTTTTTCCCGTAATATTGTTCGTTAGCCTCGACGATCGCCTGCTGACCCTTATCCCACTGCACCAGCTTGTATGGACCAGACCCAACCGGATGCTCGGCATAATCAGGACCATAGGCGTGCTCAGGCACAATACCGAGTGTAGTCAGAAGACTGATAAACGTGGACTGCGGCGACTTCAATGTAAAGACGACAGTTGTTGTATCCGGTGCTTCCACATCAGCCATATTGGTAAGATCAATGACCGAACCGCTCTTGGCAGCCGTTTCAAACGTAAACCTGACATCTTCGGCCGTCAGTGACTCACCATCAGAGAACTTTACATCATCCCGGAGTGTGACGGTCCAAGTCATCCCATCTTCACTGACGAAATGCTCTGTCGCCAGATCATTGACCAGTTGGAGCTTGGCATCCCTTTTCAGCAAAGTGCTCTGAAAGAGCGGCGAACCGTACTGTCCCCAGCCCGTAGTGGGATCAAATCCACCTTCCGGTTCCGTGCCAACGGCCAGCACCAATTCTTCTTTGGGAAGAGAAGTCGCCGCCTGATGGACGCTCTCTGTTGAGGATGTCCCCTGTGTACATCCCGACAGCCCAACTGTGCATATCAGTAAAATGCCTACTCCCGCTCTAACTGATCGTTTCCCCCATGAAAATCCACGCATTTACGTTGTTCCCCCTCTAACTTTTACGATTCAATCCAATTCTGTGTTACTTTTTTTGAAAATTGTAGCACAAAATAGATTTATTGTGTCAACAAACTTAACTTCAAAATCCATTTATTTTCATTTACAGGGAATTTAAATGAGATTAATAGAGGTGTAAATAGATGATCCACTATTTGAAGTTAGGTATTATAACAAAACAAAAGAACAACAAATTATCGGTATTGGACCAATAATCTGCTGTTCTAAATACGTGCTATGGACAAAGTCGGCTAAAGCCAATGAATCGGTTATTGAAATTTTTAAAATTTAATCCATTGAAGAATCAGGAGAATTGTGAGGATGGTGATGACTTTGTTAATTTTAGCTGTGATCATGATTGTGAGGACTGTGGTGGCTTGCCATTTTGTTGAGTTCATCCACATACGTTACGGACAGCTCTGCATATAGTACTCCTTTTTGAACCTGGATCTGCTGATGCAGATGACGCAATCGTCCTAGGTTGCCCCGTACCGCAATGACCTCCAGACACTGATTATGGTTCAGGTGCACATGCATATTGGAGATGATGTCATGGTGTGCCTCGTGCTGCAGCTCCATTAACCGAATAGGAAGATCACTGATATGGTGGTCATACACCATCACAATAGTTCCAGCTACATCCTGCTCGGAATGCAATGCAGAGGGCTCCAGCAATGTTTTACGGACCAAATCACGAAAAGCTTCCGAACGGTTCTTGTATCCCTGCTCTTCAATATAGCTGTCAAACTGTTCGATCAGAGGCGTGGGAAATGCCACACCGAACCGGGTCAAATCTTCTTTGTCTGCCATTCATATCCTCCTGCCGCCTCGTTTGCTTCGAGTGTACCACAGTCCTGTCTTCTCATCGACTATACTGTTGTTACTCGGTAGTCGCAAAAAGGATAATGTAGCTCGCTTTTATTTAGGTCTCTTGGTCAGTTCCTGTCTGACTTTGGCGTAGGTAGCACTTACCTTCTGTTCCAGTGTATAGATATGTTGTTTGGAGCCTGCCCATTTCTCTGTCGCTGCAGCCAATGAGTTCAACGAACTTAACACACGTGATGACTGGCCTTGCTTCGTACTCTGCTTGAACTGCTGTAACGCGTTTGAATATCGCTCTTTCGATAGGCTCGCCTGTTTTTCGCCCGTTTGAATCTGCTTCTTCACCGGATCCGCTCCAGCCAGTAAAGTACGCAATCGTTTCACTTCTGTGCTTTTCCGTTTGCGAGCTTCGGCAAGCTCCTTTTTCTTGAAACGAATGTCTTCTCGGGCAAGCTGAACAACTGGTTTCAACGTATCCGCTTGGGTGCGAATAGCCGCACTCCATTCTTTGTTTTTGATCGCTTTGGCGGCGTCGAGCTGCCTATTCACTGAACTGTACAAAGCAAACAAAGACTCATACCGGGCCTCGGTTTGTTTTACCTTTTCGGTTAAACCAGCGATCTTGGTATCATCGATTTGCCTTATACTTACACGTAATTGTTCCAGCTCCTTGGTATTGGCGGCATGAATGGTTTTTGTCTTTTGTTCCCAAGCTTGTTCCTGCGTCGTCCAGTTGCCAACGTTCTCGTACGCTCGTTGCAGGGACAACTTGGTCTGCGAATCTGCCTTGCTCAGCACGGTCTCCCACGCCTTCTGGGCTGTTACGCCAAGCTCAGGACCCGCCGCTTCAGCAGCGGAGGAATAGTAAATCACACTGATACTGAAGATGATGATGAGTCCCAGACTCATACGCGTCCATACGTTAGCACAAAGGTTAGGGCGTGCCCCGTATCGGTTGCTAAGGTTGCTCATGAAACTACGATCTCTCATGCTCCTCATATGGGATTGATTCATAGTCTTTTGCCTGTCATCATTTCCCTCAATTATACGGCTTTGCCTGGCTTGCACTGAACATGAACAATGACCCACCTGATGATTTCCCTTGTCCTCCAAAACTTCAATTTGCATTCTCTTCTGCTCCCTTCAAATTGAATTGATAGTTAGAACCTGCTGGAGTATCTGTGCGGTGACTCGATTACGATCCCTGATATACAAACTGGCAAAAAAACAAAAAGAGCACCCGCAAGTCAGGCGTATTGCCTGCTCTTACGGGTGCTTCCCTCATAAGCCGTTCCATATGGGATTCGCCGAAATGGTCATCATTTCGAATCGAATCATTACCTTTTTTCTAATATATTCCATACTTGTATTCTGGTCAAGTCAGATCGAGAAATCAGCATATTTACCGGGAGAACCCTTCCCACTTGCAAATTATCTTACTGTTCGGCCAGGATGGCCTTCATTTCTTCTGTCAGGTCTTCTTCCTTCAGGATCATGTAAATATTCTCACCACGAATGAAATTAAGCTTGATATGGTAGACCGTATCCTTCTCTGTCCGATATCCGGCTCGTTGACGTTGAAGCAGATCGCTTATTATTTTTTTGTTTTTAGTTGCGATCTGTTTGTTACCGCTTGAATTCCCGTCTATATAATCCGAATCAGAGTAAACCCACTTCGCCTTACCCGGACTATCAATCTCCTGCTTCACAAATTGTGCCGAAGCGACTTCGTCTGCCGGGACTTGAAGCTGGTCGTATAAGTTGTTCTCTTCCAACCATGCCAGTACTCGCTTATAACTCGGTTTAATATCAAAATTCCACATCTCCTTCGGCTGATAAGGATCGGAAGATGTTGAACTCTGATTCAATTCCGCGTAGGCAAAGGACTGCCAAAGGGAGCGCTGTTCTTCGTAGGTCTGATCCAAGATGTCCTGTTTCATCAATTCTTTGAACTCACGAACTTGTTTGGGATTGCTAATGTATACCTTACGATACGGACTCAGACTTGAGCGCAATCCAATACTCAGCGCATCCTCATCCAATTTGAACGTATCATACGCAACCCTTTTGTAATCTATTGTCTGTTTTACAGCCATCAATTCCTTGTGAAATTCGGTTTCGGGGATATTATATCTGCGCTTCATCACCCTGCCGTTCTCCAGTTTGTAGTTGATATATACATTCTCATCATAATCATCGTCCGGATTAACTGGATCTCTCAAAGGCAGATCGGTATCGACAATTTTTTGATGGAGAGCGATGATTGCTTCCATATATTCCGGATCATTCGAATAGAATGGACTATCATCCACCTTCACATTAATACCATTGCTATAAATGTAACGATCTCCGCCAAGCTTAATACTGTTGACCTTGCTTATATCAGGCACCCGGGCAGCATATCCGTTCCAATCAGCGACGGGTACATACAAGATCAATCCAGCCACGATACCGTATAGAACCAATTTCGGAACCAATCTGCTGGTCCAAATGAGCCAGGTTTTGCGGATAATCATCTCTGCTCCAATATAGCCCACAATTCCACCAAGGACGTAACCACATACGTCCCACCCTACAGAAGCTCTGGGTGCAATCGAGGTGAAATAAGCCCCACCTATCAGAACCAGTGTAAACATAAATCCAAAACGGAATATCGGTTTTACAATACGGAACGTGACTGCCTGAGTGGCGGACTCCACTTGTCTTCTAGCATAAATTACATATGCCAACGGGATGAACAAAATGGCTAGAACCGAATAAATGATAAGTTCCAAACGAATTACAGGAGCACTGCTGATGGAACCCATACGCAGGACAAGTGAGAGTTTCTCTGCATTAAAGCCCACGTCTTCATAAACATACCCCAGAAGATAGTGGTGCAGATGCAGTGAGAAAACAAACCAGATAACGACCGGTAACATCAGGATGCCGTATACGGTAAGTCCCTGTAATACAGACTGTCCAATGCAAATGCCTACCACCACGGTCAGCATGAACATAAACAACGAGTAGATGCTCATACTGAGCCCCCACATCCAGATCTCACTGCCACCGAAAGTATAGGCTGGCTGATCCAGTACTGCCCATACCCAACCGGTTATTGCCGTGGTAATCCAGACCGGAACCAAAATCATGACGAACCCCGTCAACAGATTAACCGTGAGTAGATGCTTTCGTTGCAGTGGCAAACTGTGGAACAGATCCGAAGGAGCACCTGATTGCATATAACGGAATAAAAATATACCCGCAGCTACCGGGAACGTAATGGCAAACAGAATTTGTAGTTCCCCATTCGCTTGGAACAAACTCGTAATCTGCTGGGGTAAATCCCGGTACTCTGTACTGATATGGAGCGGTAGCGAAAACAACAACGTGATCAGGTACAAGATGCCGATCCATCCATGCTGCCTGAAATTTTGGAACAGGATGCCCCGGTTACAGAACAATCGGTTGAATATCATATCCTGCATCCTCCATTTCATAGATAAATATTTCTTCCAGCGTCAGCGGCAGCACATCCAGCAGATAGGGATCAAATGCACGGAACCGTTCCGTCACAGCCTCGCGATTGCCTTTCACAATAAACAGGGATACACTTCCACGCTGCTCTTCATGCAAAATATTCACCTGTTCGTCCATAGCCTTGGCATGATCAGGATGGCGGAAAGCGACCTGAATTTTATGTGTATCAGCCTTCAGATCATCGAGATCTTTCTCTACGATAATCCGCCCTTTGTGCATGATGGCAACATGATCGCATAGGTCTTCAATCTCGCGCAAATTGTGAGACGAGATCAGAATCGTCACCTGACGCTCCGCTGCTTCCTGGAACAGCAGGTTCTTGATCTGCTGCCGCATGACCGGATCAAGCCCATCAATTGGCTCATCCATGAGCAGCACTTCAGGCATGCAGCTAAGTCCAAGCCATACGGCTGCCTGACGGCGCATGCCTTTGGACATGCGATGCAGTTTACGTTTCACATCCAGTTTAAATACACTGCCGAGCTGTACAAAACGCTCCTCATTCCAGCGCGGATATACCGAACGGTAGAAGGCAGCCATCTGATGGATGGACGATTGCGGGAAAAAGTATGGCGCATCCGCCATAAAAATGGTGCGTCCCTTGAGGTCCATATTTTCATATACTTCTTGTCCCTCAATGCGAACCGTTCCGCTATCCTGACGATAGATGCCTGCCAGTATTTTGAGCAGCGACGTTTTGCCTGCCCCGTTGGAACCGAGTAAACCGTAGATCGATCCCTTATGTACTTGCATCGTGACGCCATCAACGGCTTTTTCCTGTTCAAATGCCTTAATGACCTGATTCAGCTCAATCATGAGGCTCCCCCTTCTCTATACGGGCCATCGCTTCCTCAAATAAAAGCGTCATATCGGCTTTGCTTAGACCGGAATATGAAGCTTCCGCAATCAGCTTCACCAGAGCGGCTCTGATTTCATCTCTCATGGCTGCATTCGGATGTTCCACGGACGATGATACGAAGCTCCCTTTTCCCTGCAATGAATAGATATAACCTTCACGTTCAAGTTCCCGGTACGCCTTCTGAATCGTATTCGGATTAACCGTAAGCTGCCCGGACAGTGTGCGAACGGAAGGCAGCTGCTCATCGGGTTGGAGAACACCGTACACGATCATTTCTTTGATTTTGTCTACTAGTTGCTCATAGATCGCCTTACGGCTGCGTACATCCAATTCGAACATCCCGCACCTCCTCTCTATAAAAGTTGTAATACCCTATTGATGAACAATGACTGTATATTGAAGTGTATATATCCAATCCTAAGGTGTATTAACTGTATTACTATTATTAGTACAGTTAATACAGATTGTCAACCATTTACTTTGACTTCTCGTATGATTCGCGTTAGGTTTATATATATGATTAAAGTGACATATAGGCAAATAAAAATAGATCACTCCGGTATTTAAAAGGCATGATTTTGGGTTCAGTTTGGTTGGTTCGGGCGAGTTGCTACTGTTCGTTAAATCGCTTATCCGGCTAAATACGTTCAAAGCTTGTTCTGATCTTTCCCCTTCCGTTATGATGGAGAAGAACGTTGTGCTCATTCACTGGTTCACGTGCTCGCTTCGCTCGTTGTCAGTATAGTTGTCACTCCGTCTGGCCTATGCGTACATATTTTATAGATGGCTTTATAAAAACCTCATGAGGGAGAATTCGGGATGAATGAACAGAAAAAGAATGATTCTATAGAACGTAATCGCCCAGAAACTGCAAGCTTGTCAAGTAGCTTTGAAACAAACGCGACATCCACAGCTTCGACACAGCGTGTATTAATCGTAACCGCCGTTGATGCGGAAAAAGAGGCTGTACTACGCGGCCTGGGTGACCAAGCTGCGCACTTTGATGTGATTGCTGCTGGTGTTGGCCCTGCCTCGGCCGCAGCAGGAACTGCTGCCACGCTGGCCTTTGCCTCAGCAGCGGCTGGCGCAAATGCGCTGGCGCAAGGCTCCGCCGCGCCAAGCGAACCCGATGCGGCACAGGCATCTGCCGCATCCTCAAGGCCGGGGCCCCTTGCCGGGACCGGACTGACCCCAGCGTACACGCTGGTGGTCAGTGCCGGCATCGGCGGCGGGTTCCCCGGCCGAGCGGACGTCGGCTCCCTCGTGGTAGCCGACGCCATGGTTGCCGCCGATCTGGGCTCGCAGACGCCAGACGGCTTCCTCAGCGTGGACGAGCTCGGTTTCGGCTCGTCCCGTGTGGCGGCGGACGCGGTGCTTGCCGCGCGCCTGCGCCATGAGCTGCAGCGGGCAGGGCTCGCTGTCAGCGGAGGCACGGCGGTCACCGTATCCACGGCGACAGGAACTGCCGAGACGGCCGCGGAGCTGCTGCGCCGCGTGCCGGATGCCGCCGCCGAAGGCATGGAAGGCTTCGGCGTAGTAACTGCAGCCCAGCAGTTCGGTATACCAGCACTCGAACTACGGGCTATATCCAACGCGGTCGGTCCACGCGACCGCGACGCCTGGCGCATCAAGGACGCTCTGGATGCGCTCCAGGCTGCAAGTTCCATTTTACGGGAGGTACTTACATCATGAAAATTGCATTTTCCCCTTGTCCTAACGATACATTTATCTTTCACGCCTGGGTGCATGGACTGATTCCTGGTGCACCTGAGCTTGATGTGCGTTATGCGGACATCGATATTACCAACGGCCTTGCGGCAAATCCGGATGGACCAGATACACCTGAAGTTATGAAAATATCCTATGCAGCACTGCCTTATGTGCTGAATGATTATGCGCTCTTGCCTGCGGGCGGCGCACTTGGCAGAGGATGTGGTCCGCTGGTTCTGACCGCTAACGGTACAACCGATCCAGCCTATCTCTCAGGACGCCGAGTTGCCGTGCCGAGCGAACGTTCAACAGCCTACCTGTTATTCCGTCTCTGGGCAGCACAAAATGTTCCCGGCGGTGTAGGCGAGATTGTCGTTATGCCATTCGACCAGATTATGCCTGCTGTACGGGACGGCAAGATCGATGCAGGTTTGGTTATCCATGAAGCACGTTTCACGTACCAGAATTATGATCTCAAACTTATGACAGATCTCGGTAACTGGTGGGAAAGCGACACTGGCCTGCCAATCCCGCTGGGTGCAATCATCGCCCGTCGTAACCTGGATGCTCATGCTCTTGCAGGTTGGGCACGTGCCTCGGTGGAATACGCTTGGGCGCATCCAGATGAGTCCAAAGCATACGTTATGGAACATGCACAAGAGATGGACCCTGATGTAACTGCGCAGCATATCGGCCTGTACGTTAATGAGTTCAGCGCCAACCTGGGCGATGACGGTTACGGTGCAATTACAGCATTGCTTGGACGAGCGATGAAAGAAGGACTTGTTCCCGAGTTCGATCTAGATTTGTTGCGGATCTAATTCGCACGGTATCAATACAAAATAGGAGGCTGTGCCCAATTTCGTTTTCCTATTTTCTGTTGGGCACGATCTCAGTGCTATGCTATTGACCTGCGTGTCCAAGGCGCTAACGAATCGTTAACATTTTATTAAAAGTGACTCTAGTTCGTTAGATAATACAAAGGGCTGTCCTATAAAGTCATATTCATGACAATAGGACAGCCCTTATTAATTTATTCCAACAACAAACCGAACCTATACAAAATGTTGATCCAAACTCAATTACTCCGCCACTACCGTGCGAATCATAACCCGCAGAGCATCCAGCATCATGGGAATGGGCAGCGACGACACGGAAGGCTGAAGCACAGCCATCTCCGTTGAAGCTGGAAAATGTACAAATCCGGCACGAATCGGAAGTTGTCTCAATCGGATATGATCCAGCACCCGGTACATCGTATTGTTGCAAATATACGTACCTGCCGTATTGGACACCGCAGCCGGGATGCCTGCTGCCCCCATGTTATTCACTATTGCACGAATCGGCAATGTGGAGAACAGGCCATCCGGGCTGCCTTCCACTATGAGCTCGTCCACGGGATTCTGCCCTTGGTTGTCCGCATAGGAGCCAGGAGGAATATCTTTGACATTAACAGCAATCCGTTCAGGTGTAATGGCCGTCCTGCCTTTGGCTAAACCACAGGCGATGACAACATCCGGTTGATAGGATTCCATCTCTGCGATTAGCAGATCCGCACATTCATCGAAATGCACAGGCAGCAGCACTGTTTTCAGCTCCGCTCCATCTATCACTTCATGTGCAAGTGCCTCCATCAGTTCTCCCGTCGGATTCACAGCATCCCCGCCAAAAGGTTCAAATCCGGAGATCAGAATTTTCACCATCGCTTTTCCACTCCTGTCTATTTACTCGGATTTGTAACGCAGGCCCCACTGTCCACGAATCGTGTCCATCAACTTCATGATTTCCAGGGATTCGTCCAGTTGGATCGTTCTGCTCTCCGTACGTCCTTCCAGGATGCAGCGACCTGCTTCCTCCGCTTCAAACGCATATCCAATACACGTCCGGTCATCGATAAATGTCTCCGGTTCGTCCTGACCGTTCACATGTAGATAAGCTTCTTTGCCTGCCAGGAAAAGTGGTAAACGAATGTACCCTTCTGTGCCATATATGACAGCCTCGTTACTCAAGTTAAGACGAATGGCTCCATTCAGCGATGCAGAACGACCTTCAGAATAAGACAACAGTACGGAGAACTGTTCATCCACACCCGTCTGTCCAATGTTCGCCGTACTCCACACATGCTGAGGCTGCTCGCCAAAAATCATGGACGCGAAGGAGATCGGATATACGCCTGCATCAAGCAAAGCACCTCCACCCAGATCCGGGTTAAGCAATCTGCCTTCCGGCTCCCAGCCTACACGGAAACCGAAGTCTGCTTTGACCAAACGTACCTCGCCGATTCTGCCCTCCGCAATCCATGCTCTGGCTTGGGTAATCGGTGGCAGAAAGCGTGTCCACATACCTTCCATGAGAAAAAGATTGCGCTCACGCGCCTTCTCCACCAGTTGCTCCAGCTGACGGGCATTCATCGTAAACGGTTTCTCACAGAGTACTGCTTTGCCCGCTTCCAGACAAGCAAGTACATTTTCCTTATGTAGCGGATGCGGTGTTGCCACATAAATAATATCCACTTCAGGGTCCTGAAGCATCTCTTCATATGAACCGTAAGCGCGTGCAAAACCATATTCAGCTGCAAATTTCTCTGCGCTTCCAGATGTTCGTGAACCCACCGCCGCTTTTACGGCGTTTCCGGCATGCTCCAGATCTCGTGCGAACTGGGATGCAATCCATCCCGTACCCATAATGCCCCAATTTACCTTGTCCCGTCCAACAACTTTCGTCATCGTAAAGCCTCCCCTGATATCAACATATTTTAAAAAGATCACGATCTCGATTAGGCAACACGGAGTCTTCTTTATTTTACCAAAAAGAAACGCTTGCGTCAGACCCGTTTCATCTCTTACATTCCATGTTGTCATTTCAATGATCTAATTGAGATTCACTCTCATTTCAATTTTTTCGTATTTTTGCTAAGATGATTGCAGATCACGGATGAAAGGACGACCCGACTTTGTCCACACTTTTAACCATTGATAAACTAGTAAAACGTATCGGTCTAACCGAGCAGCGTATTTTATTTGAACATGTGAACGCAGAAGTGGATAAGGGAGAACGTATTGCCATACTCGGTGCATCCGGCCAAGGGAAGAGCACATTGCTCCGCATTCTCGCCCTGCTGGATATTCCTGATGAAGGAGACCTGATCTGGAAAGGAATTTCTTATCGGGAGTCGGACCCTCGTATCTGGCGCACACGCATGACTTATGTCGCACAGCAAGCTGTCATGCTGGCAGGCAGTGTGGAAGATAACCTGAAAACAGTGCATCTGCTTCACAGGCAGCCATACGATCAGGATCTCGCCCGACGCCTGCTTTCAGGTATGGGATTGGAGAATCTTGATATTCATAAGCGGGCCATCGACCTCTCCGGTGGAGAGAAACAGCGCATAGCTCTTATTCGTTCCATGATGCTGCGTCCTGAAGTCCTGCTGCTGGATGAAGTGACTGCTTCCCTGGATCGGACCAACGCACGCCTAGTGGAGGAGCAATTGACCCGCTGGAGCCAGCAGGAAGGTACTTCGCTCGTCTGGGTTACCCATGATCAGGAACAGGCACAATCATTCAGTACAACCACCTGGTTTATGGGCAATCAGACATTGTTGGAGCGCCAGCCGACAGCTCATTTTTTTGACAATCCGGCCACGGACCTGGCCAGACAATTCATTATGCACCCTGCCCCTGCGGCAGAATAAGGAGAAATCATGTCACTCATCGCTTTGAGTTTTACCATTATATTTGTGATGGTCACCATGCTCATCTCTGTCTGGCAGAAGCTTGATCTGGAAAAGGATATTGCTATAGGCACCGTTCGTTCCGCTGTACAGCTGTTGCTTGTCGGATATGTACTTCAATTTATATTTAACTCGGACCACCCCGTTCTTATCATTGCCATTGTCGGATTCATGATTATCGTAGCCTCCATTAATGCTGGCAAACGTGGCAAAGGACTTCGCTGGATTTCCTTATATATTGCGGCTGCAATTACGGTCACGGAGCTGCTCATGATGGGGCTGTTGTTAGGTCTGGGTATTGTAGAGCCTACTCCGCAATACATTATTCCATTGAGCGGGATGACCATCGGTAATGCCATGGTAGTGTCCGGGCTGTTCCTGAATCAGATGAAGCGCGAGGTCGAATCCTCCAAAGGAGAGATTGAATCCCTGCTTGCACTGGGCGCAACGCCAAGACGTGCTTTTCAAGACGTATTGAAACGTTCTGTAAAATCCAGCATGATCCCCACGATCGATGGCATGAAAACGGTAGGACTTGTACAGCTTCCTGGCATGATGACAGGCATGATTATTGCGGGTGCTGATCCGGTTGAGGCCGTGCGTTACCAGATTCTGATCGTGTTTGCTTTTACCAGCTCAGCCGCCATTACCAGCATTCTGCTCAGCCTGATGACATACCGACAGTGGTTCACATCGGATATGCGGCTGCGCTCACTATGATATATCAACCTCGCGAGGAAAGGAGGTCACACCATGTTAACCCATCCAAGCACCAATAATAACCGCAATACCTCCCACACGTTGACCCAACCGGATCAGCCGAAAAGCTCGAATGAATCCATGACACGAACGGAAATGGATGCTTTTCTGAACGATGCGTTGCTTGAACTGCGTCAGGCAGAGCTGGTTACCATGAATACGCATTGGCAATGGAGTCAGACTGAACTCCCTCACCATACCTTTGTCTACATGCATAAATTCACGGGCAAGCTGGTAGCGAACGGTATCGAATCCCTTGTCACACGTAAATCCGCCTTCTTGTCTATACCGGGAACTTCTCTGGAGCTTTTCTCTGATGCGGACCATGAGATTGAATTGTATATCATTCATTTCGATCTGTTTCGGGTTGCTGAGAAAACGAAAGAACGGCGAATATATGAGCGAGATCTTGGTTCACCTGTAACTGGGTGGATTCAGGGCCCTTACTATGGGATACAGCGAATTGCCGCACAATTAACAACCGAAGCTTCACAGACCAGCTTGAAAGTGCAGCTGCTTCTGACCGATCTGCTTCATACGCTCTGGCCGCAGGAAGGTCAGGTGCATGCGGAAGCACAGGACGAGCCTGAACAGTGGCTCAGATCCACCTTGCAGTATATGCGGGAAAACTATATGAACGAAATCAAGCTGGAAAAGCTGGCCGAACTGGCAGGTATGCATCCGTCGTATTATTCACAGCTGTTTAAGAGTCGGATGCAGAAAAATCCTATCGAATATATCACTCATTTACGAATGAATCGAGCCAAGGAATTGCTCATGACTTCAGATCTGCGTATTCGTGATGTAGCCCGCCAGGTAGGCTATCGGGACGAATTCTATTTCAGCCGCCGCTTCAGGAACCATGCCGGTTATGCGCCAACTTCCTATGCCAAGCAGGTACATCGAAATATCGTCTCACTCTCCTATCCATACACCGATCACCTGATGACTCTTGGCATCACACCATGCGCAGCCCAGATCCAGGGCCATCTGCCCCATGTTCCCAAATCGTTGACGTTGCCATTCCATGCCTATGAACCGTGGGAACAGGGACGACAGGCATTCCTTGATGTGAATCCCGACTTAATTCTGACCAAGGACAACGCAGCCGCTAAAGCGATAGAACATATCGGAGATGTCGCTCCAATCATTACCGTCCCTTGGAATCAGACAGACATGTTTGGTCATTTGCAGAAAATTGCCTCTATCGTGGATCGTACTCAAGCGGCTAAGGAGTGGCTGGATCGGCATGAGCGTAAGGCGGAGCGGGCTCGCAAAAAGATCAGAGATACAGCAGGTCAGGTCACCGTGGCGATCT
This sequence comes from Paenibacillus sp. OK060, assembly GCF_900101205.1. NCBI lineage: Bacteria > Bacillati > Bacillota > Bacilli > Caryophanales > Paenibacillaceae > Paenibacillus > Paenibacillus sp. OK060. Next base: position 255,990 of record NZ_FNFR01000004.1, on the reverse strand, counting down.
GTACCTTAACTGCAAAAGGACCGCGCATGTACAGCAATCGCAACTTCGGTCATGTATTTTACCGCAGCCTGCAGCTGTCACCTCCAGATCGAATTCAGAAAGAACTGACAGGCAAACCTGACGGTGTGGGATTCAACTGGATGTCTTTCACGCCTGGAGAATGGGATGGCCTCGAAGCGGATGTGCTACTGATTGCGGTTACGTCCATGCACGAACGTACTACTCTGTTACAGCAGATTACTGTTGATCCGTTGTGGGAAAACTATCCTGCGGTAAAAGCTGGACGTGTTCATGTCATAGACTGGAATTCATGGGTGGTATATGCTCCTTATTCCATTAACATCCAGCTTGATGAAGCGCTCTCTATGTTGACGAACAAACCAGCATTTCTGTAATCTAAAAAATGTCCATCTCTATAATCTTAATTTATGCCATGTACGGGCCTGAATTAAGATTTTATAATGTTCACTAATTGATAATGATAATCAATAACAACAGCAATGCGTTGTTGGTAACAAAGGAGTGACCCGCATTCAACATCCGGGACTGTCACAACGTCCGTCCAAATCAAGAAAATCCGCAGTGACGGTTGGCCTGATGTTTTTGGCGGCCATTGTCGCACTGCTGCTTAGTATGTTTGTCGCCATTTCTCTTGGTGCCAAGGGGCTGACACTGGAGACCGTGTGGACTGCCATATTTCAGTACAATCCGGCTTTGACGCCGCATCAGATTATTCACGAGCTAAGGCTGCCACGTGTCATTGCTGCTGCTGTGATCGGCGCAGCCTTTGCTGTGGCGGGAGCGCTCATGCAGGGAATCACACGTAATCCGCTGGCAGATACCGGCATTCTGGGGATCAATGCAGGCGCTACCTTTGTCGTGGCGCTCAGCTTCGCCTTCTGGCCAGGATTGCCTTATGGCTGGATTATGTTCCTGTCATTTGTAGGGGCTGTGCTTGGCACGCTGCTCATTTTCCTGCTGGGCATGGCGGCACCCGGAGGACTGACGTCCATCAGGCTTACCGTTGCGGGTGCCGTTATTGCAGCCATGCTGAGTTCGCTTAGCACCGGTGTCGCCATATATTTTGACTTGAGCCAGGATTTAGCCTTCTGGTATGCGGGTGGTTTCGGGGGAATTGAATGGCGGCATCTGAAGCTGATTCTGCCTGTTCTGCTGGTTACTCTCGTGCTCACTTTGCCTATGGCCCGTCGGATATCTCTCATGTCGCTAGGAGAAGAAGTTGCGATTAATCTCGGAATCAACCTCCGCTGGACCAGACTGTTTGCCTTGACGGCGGTTGTTGTGCTGGCTGGCGTATCCGTTTCTGCTGTAGGCTCGATCGGCTTTGTTGGACTGGTCATACCACATATTTCTCGCAAATTGGTTGGCGTGGATTATCGACTCATCATTCCGATGTCCTCCCTGCTCGGAGCCGTCTTGCTGGTGCTCGCCGATCTAGGATCACGCATTGTGAACCCGCCTCAAGAACTGGCTGTAGGCATTATGGTTGCCTTTGTCGGTGTACCTTTCTTCCTCTATCTGGCCCGTAAAGAAAGGAGGGCCCTATAGCGATGAACACGAATACACCTTCACGAGGCAAACGTTCCATAGCGGTCAGCGTTGCGCTGCTCTGTATCGCCTGTGCCGTTATCGTTATCAGCCTCAACTCGGGAACAATTCGCCTATCACCAATAGCCGTGCTTCACACCCTGATTGGCTATGGTACGCCGGATGATCAGATTGTATTGTTCGACTATCGACTGCCACGCATTCTGGTTACTGTACTCGCCGGAGCGGGACTCGGTGTTGCCGGTGCTGCACTGCAAGGCATTACACGCAATCCGTTGGCCGATCCGGGCATCCTCGGTTTGCATGCAGGAGCGGCTTTTGGATTGATGGTATTCGTAAGCTTCTCCCATTCCATGAATGGTTCGGTGGCCTTGCTGATTCCGTTGTTTGCTTTTGCAGGCAGTGTCGCCGCGGCGTTAATTATCATGCTGCTATCCTATGACCGACATAACGGAGTATCCCCCATTAAACTTATTCTGGTGGGCATTGCCGTAGCAGCCGGGTTCCATGCCCTGACGCTCTATCTGTCCCTGCGTTTGGATGAAGACACCTATTCCTTCGCCGCCCGCTGGCTGGCAGGTAGCGTCTGGGGCAGAGACTGGGTTCATGTTCAGGCGCTGCTTCCATGGGTTGTGCTGTGCATCTCGTACATATGGAGCCGCTCCAAAACGCTGGATGCCTTCAATCTGGGAGATGCTGCCGCGACCAGTATTGGTACACCCGTCAGATCCCAACGCGTTATTTTACTATTGTGCACGGTAGCATTGTCTGCCGTCAGTGTGTCTATGGCTGGCGGGATCGGATTCATTGGTCTGGCGGCGCCGCATCTGGCCCGCAGACTGGTTGGCCCGATGCATCGCCATCTGATCCCAGCCGCCGGACTCATCGGCATGGTGATCCTGGTTGCTGCCGATACGGTCGGGCGAACGATCTTTCAGCCTAATTCCATTCCGGCAGGTGTTGTGGTCGCGGCGATCGGCGCACCTTACTTTTTATATCTGCTGGTACGAACCAAGTAATAAATTTATCGGAACAATCCGAATAATTTCACCGGTACACCCAACATAAAAACAACATCCATGAGATGTTCAAGGAGATTGAGATTACCCATGTTAAAGAAAAACCTTATGCTCTTCATGAGCATCTGTCTGGTGCTTGTACTCGCAGCCTGCGGGAACGCCAATAATTCATCCTCTGCGTCGGAAGGTTCTACTACGGACACTTCGAACGCTACACAGGATACCAATTCCGCTTCCGGGGATCAACGCATCGCATCCATGTCGATCCATCTGACCAATGACCTGCTGTCTCTCGGCATTACACCGGTTGGTTCGGTGATCGGCGGGGAAGCCAAAGCCTTCCTGTCCCATATTGCTGACCGTCTTCAAAATACAACGCCGCTCGGTCCCGTTAAGGACCCGGACATGGAAGCCTTGCTTGCCCTGAAACCAGATGTCATCTATCTGGACGAAGAATTCTCCGGTGATGATATTGCCAAATTCGAGAAAATCGCCCCTGTACACGTCTTCAATCTGGATGATGGCACTTGGCGCGACCATCTGAAAGACATTGGTAAACTGGTCAACCGCGAGAAAGAAGCAGAGCAATACATTCAGGATTATGCAACTGAAACGGAAGAAGTGAAATCCCTGATTCACGATACAATCGGTGACGGCACCGTAATGGCTATCCGTGTTACCGCCAAAGAACTGCGTGTATTCAGTACACGCCGTCCAATGGGCCCAATTTTGTATGAAGATCTGGGGTTAACTCCAGCTAAAGGCATTGAGGAATTCGATTCGTCCAAACCGTATCAAGTTGTTTCACGTGAAATACTGCCGGACTTTGATGCAGATGCAATCTTCGTTGTTGTGAACTCGGATGATGAAGCTCAGAACATGTTCAAAGAACTGCAAAATAATCCGATCTGGCAAGGACTGAAGGCTGTCAAAGCAGGTCATGTCTACCCGATCGGTGCTCAACCTTGGCTGGACTATTCTTCAATCGGCAATAAAATGGCCATGGATGAAGCCAAAGAAATGTTTTCTAAGAAATAGAATGATCCTTACCCACGACATATAAAAAAACACCAAAAAACCTCTCTTTGTAGATAGGAACAGAGTCAGCTAACATGCTCTCTTCATCCACTCAAAGCAGAGGTTTTTTGTATCCATTTTAAAAAATCAAAATCACTTGACGATATGTCAAATGAAACTTATCATTTAGTTAGTCGACTAATTAAAAGGATGGAAGCGCTTATGAAATCAGATCGAAATGAACGGTTAATGGGACAGTTATCAGAACTCGTCAAGCTACAGCGTTACAAGGTTCATGAGAAACTTATCAACCACCCTGAGTTATATCCTGGACAACCGCCGCTGCTATTCCAGCTCGAACGGGAAGATGGTCAGACCCAGAAACAACTGGCCGAACAGCTTCGCCGCGCCCCTGCAACGGTAACGGTAATGCTGAAACGTATGGAAAGCTCGGGTTTTATACGGCGTGAAGCTGACCCGAAGGATCTGCGCAGTCTGCGTGTCTATCTGACCGATCAAGGCCGTGCTGCGCTTAAGGAACTGAGAGAAGTATTCCTAGAGCTTGATCGCCAAGCCCAGAAAGATTTTACACCTGAAGAATCGCAGCTGATGTCAGCGCTCGCCCAGCGTATGGTTCAGAATCTGCGAGAATATTAAGTGAGATTCATCTGTCTGCATAAATTTTTGCAACATGATTATTTCATATCGAATGAGGTGATTTTTCCCATTGTGGACGTTAAAACGATTTCTTACCCCGTATAAGTCAGCGGCCATTCTTGCTCCGCTGCTCATGGTCCTTGAGGTTGCTATGGACCTGCTTCAACCCAAGCTGATGTCCAGCATTGTGGATGATGGTGTTCTTGCAGGGAACCTGTCCCACATTATGACTACAGGTTTGTTTATGCTTCTTTTTGCGTTAATCGGATGGGTTGGCGGTGCAGGATGTACGCTGTTTTCAAGCAAAGCTGCCGTTGGATACGGAACCGATCTGCGCCAGGAATTGTTTGATCATATCCAGAAGTTCTCGTTCCGTAATCTGGATACCTTCCAGGAAGGCTCGCTTATTACTCGCCTGACGAGTGATATCACCCAGATGCAGACCTTTGTACAGATGCTTCTGCGTATGTTTATCCGTTCGCCGATGCTGATCATCGGCAGTATTATTATGGCGTTTACGATCAGTGTCAAATTGGCGCTCATTCTCATTTTGTCCGTGCCGATTCTGTTTATCATCTTATATATCCTGATATCCGCTTCCTATCCTCTGTTCGCCAGTGTTCAGAACAAACTCGACAAGGTGAACGCGGTTCTTCAAGAGAATCTGGCCGGCATTCGTGTCGTCAAAGCTTTTGCACGCGCACGTCAGGAGAAGAAGCGTTTCCAGCAAGCCAATGAAGACTATACCCATACGGCAGTGAAAGCTTGGCGCATCGTATCGCTGAATGCACCGGTATTAAGCCTGATGCTGAATGCGACCATTGTAGCGGTGCTGTGGTTTGGGGGCTTTCAGGTGGTTGGAGGCGATATTGCTGCCGGGGACTTGATTGCTTTTATCAACTACGTAACGGTTGTACTCTCGTCGCTCACTTCAATCGGTATGATGATGATGAGCTTCTCCCGCGCCAAAGTGTCTGCAACACGCATCAACGAGGTGCTTCACACCCAGCCTGATATTCAATCGGGAGATGATATGTCTCGTAAAGGAGCAGGTCAGGTGGAATTCAAGGACGTATATTTCCGCTATGATGGAGAACATACCCTCTCCGGAATTACACTGACGGCTCGGCCGGGAGAAAAAGTGGCCCTGCTCGGATCTACAGGATCAGGCAAAACCTCACTTGTACAGCTGATCCCCCGCTTGTATGATGCCTCACAGGGTGAAGTGCTCGTGAATGGAGTGAACGTGCGTAACTGGGATCTCCAGGATCTTCGCAGCCGTGTGTCCATCGTATTACAGGAATCCATCCTGTTCAGTGGCAGCATCCGGGATAACATCTGCTTCGGCAGACCTGATGCAACGGAAGCTGAACTACGTGCCGCATCTCAAGCGGCGGCGGCTGATGATTTTATTATGAATCTGAAAGATGGATATGACACGGAGTTGGGCCAGCGCGGGGTCAATCTCTCAGGTGGACAGAAACAGCGAATTTCTATCGCCCGTGCCCTACTCATGCAACCGGAGGTTCTAATTCTGGACGACAGCACCAGTGCCGTCGATCTGCGTACCGAAGCAAGCATTCAGAAGGCGCTCCATTCACTAATGAAAAATAGTACGACCTTCTTGATTGCACAACGGATCTCTTCTGTAAAGGATGCAGACTGTATTTACGTGCTTGATGAAGGAGAGATCGTGGCAAGTGGTACACATGAACATCTCATGGCCCATTCGTCACATTACCAATCCATCTATTATTCGCAGCAACGGAAGGAGGATGTTCAATTTGGCTAAAAACGCTTCTTCCTCCATCCATCAGACCGTTGTCCCACCGATGATCGGAAGACCTGGGCCACCCGGCCGAGGTCCGGTTCCCAAAGTAAGAGCCAAGAACGCACGGCACGCGATCATCCGAGTATGGTCATACATGGGACGTCATCGCAAAGGGGTTATCACTGCTCTGGTACTGACGGCTCTTGGAACGTTACTTAATCTGGCAGGACCTTATCTGCTCGGCCGTGCGGTCAATGAACATATCGTTCCCAAAATTACGGACGGTCTGCTGAAAGACTGCATGTTATTGCTGACCGTATACGTCCTCGGCTCGTTCATGATGTGGGCTCAATCCTATGTCATGATCGGTGTTTCCCAACTGACCGTGAAAGATCTGCGCCATGCTCTGTTTTCACGGCTGCAACAGCTGCCGATCAGCTTTTTTGACAAAAATCAGAGCGGTGATTTGATGAGCCGGGCTACCAATGATATCGATAACGTGTCCACGACGCTGAATCAAAGTGTAACTCAACTGATGTCCAGCGCCATCTTGCTGGTTGGCTCCCTGTCGATTATGTTAGCCCTGGATGTCCGACTGACACTGCTCAGTCTGGTCACTGTTCCCCTGATTACGATTGCCACTCGGCTGATCGCTTCAAGAACACGCAAACATTTTACCGCCCAGCAAAAGTTGCTTGGTGAGCTTAATGGCTACGCTCAGGAAACTATTGCCGGACAAAAGGTGGTTGCAGCCTATAATCGTCAGGAGCAGGCACAAAAACATTTTCAGAATCTGAACGAGAAGCTTCGCACTTCCAGTACCCAAGCTCAGAGCGTATCCGGTCTGGTCGGGCCAACGATGAATGTCATGAACAATATCGGCTTTGCCATACTGGCAGCGGTAGGTGGATGGATGGCTTATCATGATCTGACGTCCATCGGGCTGATTGTAAGTTTCCTTGCTTACTCCCGCCAGATTGAGCGGCCCATCAATGATTTGGCAAACCAGTACAACTTGATTCAGGCAGCTATTGCAGGTGCCGAGCGCGTATTCCACATTATTGATACACCAAGTGAATACGTGGAAGAACAGAAGAAACAACTGCAGCAGATCCAGGGTAAAGTTGTATTTGAAGATGTATCCTTTGGGTATAGCCCCGAGAGGGAAATCTTGAAAAAGGTTAGCTTCACCGCCAAGCCAGGCGAGATGATTGCACTTGTCGGACCGACTGGAGCGGGTAAAACGACCATTATCAACCTGCTTCCCCGTTTTTACGAGATTACGGGCGGCCGGATTACGATTGATGGTTGTGACATCTCCGAACTGGAGAAAGACCAGCTAAGGCGCGAACTTGGCATTGTGTTACAAGACGCCTATCTATTCTCCGGCACCATTCGTGACAATATTGCCTACGGCAAACCGGATGCAACGGACGAACAGATCCAGCAAGCGGCGAAGTTGGCAAATGCCCACTCCTTCATCCGCAAATTATCGCAGGGTTACGATACCCCGATCATTTCCGGTGGCAGCAATCTGAGTCAAGGACAGCGACAACTGTTAACCATCGCTCGTGCCATTCTTGCTGATCCGTCAATTCTTATTCTGGACGAAGCAACCAGCAGCATCGATACACGTACCGAAATGCAGATTCAGGAAGCGATGCGCACCTTGATGAAGGATCGCACCAGCTTTGTCATTGCCCACAGGTTAAGCACGATTCGTGAGGCCGATCAGATTCTCGTCATTGATGACGGCAAAATTGCCGAACGAGGCAGCCATGATGAGTTGATGCAACAGCAAGGTTTCTATTATCAGTTGCATCAGGGACAGCTTACCTGATTGGGTTCGTGTTCATTGATGATTAAAACAAAGAAACACAAACAAAAACGCCGCTTTAGGTTCCGCTTCATTCCGGACCTTTGCGGCGTTTTCCATTTTATCGCTTCATTCGTACAATTCCGCGTGTAGATTTATATAGAAAATTCAATGTGTGTTCTTTAAATTCAGAAGGAGGTAAGTTGTTTATTTCTTCAATAGATTGATCAAGAGTTCGCTTTTGGCGAAATAAAATGGTATTAATCTTTTTTATCGTGCTTATTTCTTCATTTGAAAATCCATTTCTTCTTAGACCAACGGTATTGATTCCATGTATGTACGAACGCGGACCATCTGCTAAAGAATATGGAACGATATCTTGTGAAACTTTACTTCCCGCTCCAATCATTGCAAACCTTCCTATGTTACATGATTGGTGTACACCTGAACCACAACCAAAAGTGATATAGTCTTCAATATTAACATGTCCGCCAATCTGCACATTATTGACGATGACGTTGTGATCTCCCATCAATACATCATGTGCGATATGAGCATAATTCATAATAAAGTTGTTACTTCCTACTCTCGTGAAACAATCTCCTTTTGATGTGCCTTTACATATGGTGACATACTCTCTCACGGTATTATTATCTCCAATAATGAGATACGATTCTTCGCCTTGATAACTTTTATCTTGTGGATCTGAACCGATAATGGCACCATGTGAAATATAGTTATCCCCCCCCAATATCGTGTTAGCCCCTATGATAACGTGACTTCCAATCCTACACCCGCTACCTATTTTTGAATTTTCTTCAATAATACTGAAGGGTCCGACTTCGACATTTTCTCCAATTACTGCTGTAGGATGAATAATGGCTGACTGATGTATCATTTAGCACCTTCCTTTGTTTTGGAAAGTTCATCAAGTTTTTCATTTAGTTTTTTTATCGTTTGGGGGAGTCTGGAAAGTGCAGCGGATTCTCGTAGTTGTCTCTTATGTGAACGAGCCGTATACCCTGACACCATTGAGTTCGCGGGCATGTTTTTAGTAACCATGGTTTTAGCTAAAACAACGCAGCTATCTCCAATAGTAATATTATTAATTACCGCACTCCCGCCAGCCATTATGACACGATTACCTATTTTTGATGAGCCCCCAATTGCACTTGTACCTGCGATAATGCAGTGCTCACCAATTTGAACATTATGGCCAATTTGAATAAGGTTGTCCATTTTGGTCCCTTTACCAATGGTTGTTGAATCAATCGTTCCGCGATCAATAGTGGTGTTTGCGCCAATTTCAACATCATCAAAAATAATGACATTTCCGATATGCGGTATTTTAACTTGTTTTTGACCATCCCATTCAAAACCAAAGCCGTCAGCGCCAATCACTGCGCCTGAGTGAATAATGACATTATCTCCGATGAAAGTATCCTGTAGAACAGTGACATTAGGGTGGATCAAGCAATTCGTTCCAATGGTCACGTTTTTTCCAATAAATGAATGCGCAGAAATGACAGAATGATCCCCAATAGACACATCTTCTTTGATTACCGCGAATTCGTCGATCTGCACATTGTAGCCTAACGTTACCGAAGGCTGAATTGCTTCTGATGATACTACACCATTACTTTTGATTTTCTCACTAAACATTTCAATTAAACAAATAAAATCGAGTCTGGGATTTTTCACCTTAATAACAGGTACTTTAAATTCTATTATTGTCGTTTCTGGCACAATGAACGCTGAAGCATTACATTTATCTAATTTATTTAGATTTTTATCCGTTACAAAAGCAATTTCTCCCTCTTTAGCAGCATGAATTGAACCTACGCCTGTTATAACGACATCGCCATCACCTATTAGAATCCCATTTAACTGTTCAGAAATTTCATTTAAATTACATGGCATGATATCGTCTCCTTTTGTATTTAGATTAGATTATTTAATAATTCTCTAGCAAAAAGAGTGTTCAAATAATGAGAGGTTCCCGATCCTATGATTTTTGCATGAAAAGGAGGATTCAAAGCTAAATCGCCAATAAGATCCAGCAGCTTATGACGAGATAATTCATCATGAAAACGTAAATTGGGATAAATTTTCTTTTCACCAATAACTATTCCATGCTCTAAAGAAGCTCCTTGAATTAAACCTTTGCTTTTTAAGTACATTATTTCTTCTTCAAAACAAAATGTTCTAGCTGGTGCAATATCCGTTAAGTAATTGTTTTCTATAAAATTAAAATTGGATGTTTGATCTGAGAGGTAGGCAATTTTGTGTTCATTTTTAAAACACACGCAATAGGAGATCATTGAAGAGGGATGAGCTTCAAGAAAAGAATTACCGTGCTCAACTCTAATTTTTTGTTGTAAATGAAGATATGTTTTTTTAATTTTTTGCTGCAGATGGCCAACTTCTGAAATCTTTGCTGCAATACCGGTAGAGCTGCCATCAAAAATGGGTAATTCTTCACCATTAACATCAATAATCACGTTATCGATACCCATCCCTCGAACAGCAGACAGCGTATGTTCAACGTTCCGTATTGGATACATTACCGATTTTAGCTTCAATAATTTCATATGGATCTATATCCACTCTTCTAAAAATAATACCCGTGTTTGGTTGTGCAGAATGCAGAGTAATCTCTGACAAATTCCCACTATGTATAGCAATACCGTCTAATGTAAAACTATTACGAATCGTTTTTTGGTACATAGCATCGCCCCCTTTGACATAATTCTCACATTCGGATCCTATTTACATGTATTATATCGATTATGATTATCTGATGTTGTCGATATTTGGAGGCTCGTCAAATTCACACGGATATGTAGCTGAGAATAAAATGATCCGCAAGTACGCTGAAAAAAGCGTCACCGCGCAGAGTAGCATAAAAGAAACCTTAGCACGTTATCCGAGCTAAGGTTTCTAACCGAACCATTTTTTTAACTGTCTACTTGACGGGGAGTAGTTCAGCGTTTTTGTTTGTTGGAATTATGCCCCCATAGGTAAATGAAGGGTGAATGTAGAGCCAATCCCCATTTCACTATGAACGGTAATTTTGCCATGATGATCCTGAGCGATTTTCTGACAAAGAGCCAGTCCAAGTCCGGTACCTTCTTCCTTGGTCGTATAAAACGGATTAAAGATCGTCGCCAGAGAGTTCTCTGGAATGCCGCTGCCCGTGTCGGTAATCGAGATAAGTGCTTTATCTCCATCATGTAACAGATCAATATGCACCTCACCAGGGTCTTCCATCGCTTCAAAAGCATTACGGATCAGGTTGATTAGAACCTGTACGATCTTGTCCCGATCCATATTAACCACGACTGGCTCCCCAGTCATTTCAAGTGTAATTCGGTGGCCCCGTGATGCTGCATCCGACTCGGTTAACGACATGACACGTTCGAGACAATGCCCTACTCGTTCAGGTTTCATGTGATTGGTGTGTGGTTTGGAAAATTGTAAAAACTCAGCCGTTAGCTCTGTTACACGCGTGATCTCCCCCATGATGACTTCATACCATGGTGCGATATTGAAGGCCTGCCCACGTGAAAGCTGCAGGAAACCTCGAATCGCAGTCAGGGGGTTGCGAATTTCATGAGCCATGCCCGCGGCCAGTTCACCAACAGCCCGAAGTCTTTCGGAACGAAAGACCTCCTCTTCGTTTTTCAACCATTTATTGCGCTGCTGCTGGAATAACCTGTCCTCCGCCACCGTAATAAAGTGCTGCAACGTCTCAGACATTCCCGGATACAGGGAAATGCTGTAGTTCACCTGCAACCCCCGTAACTCCCCTGACAGCAGTGACGACATGCGTTCTTCAATATTTTGTATTTCAGGCAAAATGACGGCATAGCGATCTCCTGCATAGCGGGATATACCGTATGCATCCGAAAACTGTGTCGTAATAATTTCGCCTGTATTTCCTATTACGCTGCACCAGTTGTCTTCGACCTCTTTGTCAAACCCGTTGAAATTCTGAATATTCAGGATAATCAGTAGAAAGGAGCGGTGCTCCTCCACCGTTTTATTAAGAGCATCCATGTACCCTTCATAATTCAGCAACCCGGTGAGTGGGTCATGGAGGGTGAGGAATTGAATTTTCTCCCGTAGCCTGCGCTTCTCTGCCTCGCTGTTAATCAAGGTATGATATAAAAATATAATGACAATCACAGTTAACATGTCAAACAAGGATACCAGCAAAGCATATGTATCAATCGGTACATAGGAAAGCCGAATCACTGTATATTCGAGCACAAGCAGCATCGAAATGGGTAACGTCTGGGTAACACGTTGTTTATCTTGAATCATCGACATGATGAGCAGGTAATACAGTATATTGCACCAGTTCAGTTCACTGAAATAGTGGAATATACCAAGAAAGAGCCAATGGATATTACGCAGTGCAGGATAACGTTTCTCCCCATATATACTTGCTACAAATAACACACCAGCACATATCATTAACGCGAGATGGGGAGTAAGCCCTAGAAAATAAGAGGACAGGATAACAAGCAGACATCCCAGCGGGAAAATAAGCATTTTCATCGTGTAACTTAGCAAAAGGCCTCGCCCCCTTTGACATTTTACTCACATCAATACCTCAATTACATGTATTATATCGATTATGTTTAGCTAATGTTGTCGATTAGTGGAAGCTTGTCAAATTCACATGAATGTATAAATTTATAATTAAAATAGGACAAACGGTTTATAGGAAAACGGAGATTGCGAAACTATCATACATCAGATTGATCAATACTGTGTTACAATACATTAATGGATTTATTTAGGATAAAACCTTGGTTATGGAGGGATAAGCATGATAGAACAAAGAAAACCTTTGGGCATCGGGACACTTTCTTTGCTGGTGCTCGCAATGGGGTTGGCCTTTAATTTTTCCTGGGGCACAGAAAAGGTACAGATTAGCCACTATTTGTTTAATCTACTGAACTTGCCTATCTATAGTAATGGAGACCAGGGACTTCACCTTCCCTTCGTGGCGGCGGCAATCTTCTGGATACCTGCTGTAATTATCGCTAGCAAGTATCGTTCGCACTATGGTACAAAGGTAGCCTTTAACGTAGCCGCGTTTATGCTGCTTCTATGCATCGTTGGTCCTGTGGTTAATTTGGTGGACAGGTTTGTAAATTCATAAAATAAAGAAGCCAGCACTCTTGAATGACAAGAGTGCTGGCTTCTTTGATTCAATACTACACTTCTATTTTTTCGCCATATATTTGCGGATATCAAATGCCACAGCAGCCACAATAATCAACCCTTTAATAATCAGCTGCCAGTAAGGACTTACACCGATAAAGGTCAGACCATAATTGATAACTCCAAAGATCAGAACCCCTGCCATAACGCCGGGCACCGTACCAATACCACCCGCTGTGGAGACGCCCCCCACGACACAGGCCGCAATAGCATCCAGCTCATACATGTTACCGTAATTGTTCGTTGCCCCGCCCGTACGCGCGGCTTCCAGCACACCGCCCAGTCCATACAGTGCACCTGCAATGGCATACAACGCAATCAGGTTGCGTGCCACATGAATGCCGGACACATGCGCAGCCTGAATATTGCCACCGATGGCATACATATTCTTCCCAAGGCGGGTCTTATTGAAGACGACCCAACAGATCAGCGCAACCGCTACAGCAATCAATACGATATACGGAATGGAATAACCACCACCAAGATCAATGTAACCAGATCCAATAACGGTAAAATCAGGTCTCAATCCACCAATCGGTTGTGACTGATTGGGCTCTGTATCAAAGTAAATCGAGTTCAGACCATATACCGCAACCATCGTACCCAGTGTCGCGATAAAGGGTGGAACATGTAATTTGGCTACTATGATACCATTCACCAGTCCTACTGCCAGTCCGGCAATAATCCCGAAGACCATGGGCGCCCACACCCATAAATGTGGCAGATCGGGAAAGAACCGATTGGCATATTCGTCGATTTGCAGCATCGATGCGGATACAACAGCCGTTAGACCAACGACCCGTCCTGCCGACAAGTCGACCCCGCCCGTTACCAGGATAAAAGCAGCACCCAGCGCAATGATGGCCCGTGTGGAGGACTGTTGTAATATATCCCGCAGTGTAGAGAAAGCAAGAAAGTGCGGATCGGCAATGGCAATGCCAATGACGAGTAGGATCAGCACAATAAAGATCGCACGCTGCGCCACATACTGCTTCACCTGATTGATAACTTGTGTATTCATGTATTTCCCTCCTGACTAAGCCATCCGCTGCTGTGCGGCCAGCCTCATGATATCCTGCTCTGTTGCCTCAGCACCGTCGACGATTCCGGTAAGCCGCCCTTCGCTCATGACCATGATTCGATCCGACATGCCCAGCAGTTCGGGCATCTCCGAGCTGATCATAATAATGCTTTTGCCCTGGCGGGCCAGTTCCGTAATAATGGTGTAGATTTCAAATTTCGCGCCCACATCAATCCCACGTGTCGGTTCATCGAGCAGTAGAATTTCAGGGTCAGTCAACAGCCATCTAGCCAGAAGTACCTTCTGTTGATTACCACCAGACAGGTTGCGAATTAGCGTGTTAACTGAAGGCGTTTTAGTTCTAAACTTCAGAGTCTGCTCACGTGCCTCATCTCGGCCTTTCTTCTCATCCAGCAGACCAATCCGATTCCGGTAACGTCCGAGACTCGCGATAATCGTATTTTCATACACAGACAACACTGGAAAAATTCCTGTGACTCTTCGCTCCTCGGTCAGAAGGGCAATGTTATGACGCTTTGCTGCGGCAGGTGACTTGATCTTCACCTTGCGCCCATGAATCGAGATTGTCCCTGAAGCAAGTCCGCGTAAGCCAAACAATGACTCAATCAATTCCGTCCGCTGTGCCCCAACAAGGCCGCCGATTCCAAGCACTTCGCCTTTCCTCAATTCAAACGTCACATCACGGAACGAATTCGGCTGGCTGGAGGTTAAGCCTTCTGCCTTCAAAATCACTTCTCCAGGTACGTTCGTCCTTTCCGGGAACCGTTCATCCAGATCACGTCCAACCATGCGGGTAATGATCAGGTCGGTCGTTAAATCAGCAGCATCCCAGGTACCGACCACAAAACCATCCCGCATAATCGTGACCTCATCCGAGATCGTCAGAATTTCCTCCATCTTGTGCGAAATGTAGATAATAGACACCCCGCGACTGCGCAGCTGATTAATAATGGCGAAGAGCTGGTCCACTTCCTTGCCCGTGAGCGAGGATGTTGGCTCATCCATCACAATAACTTTGGATCGGAAAGAGACCGCTTTGGCGATTTCCATCGACTGTATTTTGGAAACGGATAAAGTTCCCGCCTGAGCCTTCGGATCAATGTCCAGATTCAAGTCCTTGAACAGAGCCAGTGTATCGGCATACATTCGTTTCTCATCCACCAACAACCCCCTCATCGGAAACCGCCCCAGCCAGATGTTCTCCATCACCGGACGGTGTGGCACCGGGTTCAGTTCCTGATGAATCATCGATATGCCATGCTGAAGCGCCGCTTTCGAACTCGGAATTTCCACCTGATTGCCGTCCATCCGAATCGTTCCTTCATCCGGGCGATACATACCGAATAGACATTTCATCAGCGTGGATTTGCCCGCACCATTCTCTCCCATCAGCGCATGAACCGTACCCGGCTTTACCTTCAATGTGACTTGGCTTAGTGCCTGCACACCCGGAAATGCTTTGGATATTCCGTCCATCTCAAGCAGGTAAGGTGATTCCATCTTTCATCCTCCCCTTCCGTAAACCCGGCAAAAAAAGGACGCCATCTCATGACGGACGTCCCTGTTTGCTGCTGTTATTGGGCGTCGGCAATGTTGTCTTTCGTAATTTTTTTGTAGGCAATCCAGACGTATTTGCCATCCGTAATGTCATAACCCGTGTTTTCCTTCGTTGGCGTCTCTCCCTTCGCAAGTACGGAAGCCAGTGCAACCGTTGCTGCGCCCTGGTTCTTGGCATCATTCAACACCGTGCCCAGCATCGTTCCGTCCTGAAGGGCCTGAATGGCCGGAGCCGTTGCATCGACGCCGACAACCGGCATCGTTTTGCCGTCTTTGAAGTATCCCGCTGCTTTCAACGCTTCAATGGCTCCAAGTGCCATGTCATCATTGTTAGCCAATACCGCTTCAATCTTATCTCCGTGGGAGGCAAGGAACGCCTGCATTTTCTCCTGTCCTTTGACCCGATCCCACATCGCGGTGTCTTCCGCCAATGCTTCCACTTCAATTCCGGCATCCTGGATGGCCTGAACGGAATATTTGGTCCGTAGCTCAGCATCCTGATGGCCGGGCTCGCCTTTCAGCATGACGTATTGCAGTTTGCCATCACCGTTTTTATCTGCTTCCGGGTGGGCCTTCCAGTAGTCCACAATGAGCTGACCGGAGATCGTGCCGGACTCTTCCGCCTTGGCTCCAACGTAATACACTTTATCCCACTTGTTCATGTCTTCAGCAACCGGCTCACGGTTCAGAAAGACAACTGGAATGCTGGCCGCTTTGGCTTTATCAATAATGACACCTGCTGCGGTCCGGTCAACCGGATTCACAGCCATTGCGTTGTATTTCTTGGATACAAACAGATCGACTTTCTCATTCTGGGTCGGCTGTGCGTTCTGGCTATCCACGATATCGAGTGTGGCTTTGCCTTCCGCTGCTGCGGTCATTGCATTCCGCACACCCGTCATGAACGTGTCATCGAACTTATAGATCGCCACGCCAATCTTAGGCGTTTCCGTCCCTGCCGCCGTCTGGCCTCCTGTATCTGTTCCTGTACTTCCGCCTGCGCTGTCTCCGCCACTGCTGCACCCCGCCGCCGCAACCATACACGCTGTAAGCAACAATGTCATCCACGTTTTCTTCATATCCTAATGACCTCCCCCAAGTTCATTCGGCTTTACCGATGTCTTTATTATGAAAGGGTTTACAATAAATTCGAATACAATATCTTCCTCTGTTTTATCGAAATCTTCCTCAATTGAGCCTTTACTGTACAAAAGGAAACAACAACTTCTGATTATCCATCCAGAACATATTGTCCGTACTGACAAGCTTCGTTTCTAGCGTTACCCTGGCTTGCACCTGTTGATTGTTCAACCGTGCAACAGCCTGATTCACACCAAGATAACCTGCACTGAATCCATTTTGCACGATCAAGTGTTGAATTCTGCCTTCCTGTAACTGCTCTAACTGCTGCTGTTCACTGCCAAATCCCACAATCTTCACCATGTTCCCATTGTTCTCGGACGTACGTCGATTCAATTCATCCGCTGCCCCCAGAGAAGCAGGTTCCTGAAGTGCAATCAATCCATCCACCTGCTGCTGGTCAAGCAGTTGCTTCGCCGCCTGCCAGCAACTATCACGCGTGCTGCATACGGATTGAGTCTCCACATGAATGTCCGGATATTGAGCCAGTGATTCCTCTACCCCTAGCTCCCGGTTAATCAGAACAGGATTTACAGGATCAGGACCAAGCAAGGCTATACGTCCTCGTCCACCCAGAAGCACAGCCATGGCCTGACCCGCCTGCCGTCCAGCCTCAACGTTATCTATCGAGATAACACTTGTTATCCCTTTTACAGGAAACTCGTCATTCAACAAAATGACGGGGATAATCACTCCGTTGTCATCCTTAGTCTGTACCTTCTGGATGATGTCGCTGAGTGTCTTCTCACTCAAGGGATCGATCAACAGGGCCGATGCTCCCTGTTCCAGTGCCAGTGATACCGCATCCACCTGGGCTTGTTCACGCTCGCTCAGTGGATAAGTCCCATTTTGCAAGTGCTCTTGCTTGACCTTTCCCTGTCCTGCTGTAAAGTCAGGGTTAGATGGCGCGTAAGTTAACCCCTCTGAGGGAAAAGCCTCCACCGTAATGAGCTCCGCTCCCGCTTCTTTGGCAGCCGCTTCGGCCCCAAGACGTATCGCTTCTGCAAGTTCTCCGGTTCCCGCTGGCGTAATCAGTGCAATACGCGGCGGTGATCCCGCCGGATCAGCATTGGACATACCGCACGCCATACATAACAACAGGCAGAAGATTGCTGCTGACATGCCCATATAACGAAGGATAGGGACTCTCATCCGTATAACTTCCACGCGATTGCAGATTTTTATTTTCATAACCCAATTCGAGATCCCATCCGTTCTATCGATGTTATTCACATTGCTGGTTCGCTTGGCGCACGTGCTGTTCCCTTTATTGTTCTTCATGAGCATCGTCATCCTCTCGTTCCGATTGGATCGGAATCCGAATCCAGACGGTTGTGCCTTCTTCCAGCTCACTCTCGAATTCAAGACCGTAAGCTTCGCCATAATAGAGCTGAATCCGATCATGCACATTGCGTACAGCTACACCTGATCCTGCACCACTTTTCACGTTAGGACTGCCCATCAAAAGTTTCGACATCTGATCTTTTGTCATGCCGACCCCATTATCCGTAACACGAAATACCAGCTTGTCGTCCTCCCGGTATACACGAATCTCAATACATCCCTCGTCCATATGATATTCAATGCCATGCACGATCGCATTTTCAATGAGTGGCTGAAGCAGCAGCTTAAGTGTCAGGTTGTCCAGCGTATCTTCATCCGCCTTCATGATAAAATTGAATTTGCGCTTGAACCGCATCTGCTGAATCGTCAGGTAATGGTGGGCGTGCTCCAGTTCTTCCCTGACCGTAATAATCGTTTTGCCTTGACTGAGACTGATGCGAAACAATCGGGATAACGAAGTGATCATCGTAATGACTTCCTCATTCCGGCTCATGCCCACCATACGCACGACCGAATTCAACGTGTTGTAGAGGAAATGTGGATTGATCTGAGCCTGCAAAGCTTCCAGTTCGAGACGACGCTTCTGCTCCTGTTCATGAATGATTTCATTCATCAAGGTCCGAATTTTATAGACCATCAGGTTAAAACGACGGGATAAACGTTCCACTTCCAGCGGCCCTTCGATAGGTAGCTCCACGTTAAAATCCCCTCGCTCCACAGCCTTCATCTTTCGTTCCATCCGCCGGATCGGACGTGTCAGACTGGAAGAGAGGAACAGCGAGACGAGGATGACCAGTACCAGCACAACCAGCAGTACCCGAATCAGATATCCATTGACCTCCTGGCGGGTTGTCATGATCTCATCCAGATAGGCCACACCTACGATTTTCCATCCAATATTGGCGACAGACTTGACCGCATTCAACCTTTTCTGCCCATCCGCCTCATCTTCATAACTGCCGGTTGCAACCAGTGCCTGTTCGATATTTTCACTTTTGAGCCCCATGTACATCAATTGCTGCTGCGGATGGTAGACGATATTGCCTGCACTTTCGTCGATAATGTAGACGTATCCCCGCTGCCCCAGACTGACTCGGCGGCTCAGTTCGTCCATTTGTTTGAAGTTGATATCCACCAGCAGAATGACCTGCCGATCCTGACCATTTTGGCGTACAGTAATGCCTTTGCTCATAGAAACGACCCATTTGTATGGGCCTGTGTACATGTTCTGGATATGAGGCAGTGAGAAACTAAGGTGATCCGGCACTCGGAGTGCAGATTGAAACCACCCTTGCTGTGTCACATGCGCACTCGGTTTTAATTCAGCTGAAGGTCTGTTCTTGAGCAAATGCCCTGTTGAATCCAACAAAGTAATGGAGATGATATCTTCGCGGCTGCTAAGCAGCGTATCCAGCTGTTTATCTACCTGATCCCCTTCCCACGTGCCATCCCGCAGCATATGTTCTTCGATGGCTCGATACAGATGCGACATGCTGCGAACATAATCCTCCAGATTGTAACTGACCTGATCCACGATCTGCCTCGTCGTCAGCTCCGCACTTCGCTCCGCGGCCTGCGTGAATTTGTCATGCAGCAGCATCGCCATGATGGTCAGCACCAATACAATGAAGACAGAGAAGGACCATGTAATAATAAAGCGGATACTGCTGACTCTTGATGAACGCAACCTGGACCGAAGCTTGAGCCAAAGGGATCTTATCCATCCGGCAAACGTTCTCATCGACTTGTGCCTTCACTAGCTGTTAGTGCAGTCTGTTTGCGATATTCTTTGGGCGAGACGCCGATATGTTTTTTGAAGCAAAAACTGAAATAATTTGGTTCTGCGAAGCCTACCTGACCAGCAATCTCAAACGACTTCATCTCTGTGGATCGAAGTAATTCCTTGGCCGCCTCCATCCGGATTTGCATCAGATATTGCAGAAAGGTAAGCTGTACTTCTTTTTTGAAAATGCCACAAAAATAACCCGAGCTAATATGCAGATGCCCACATACTTTCTGAATGGACAGATCCGGATCGGCGTAGTGTTCTTTGGTAAACGACAATGCCTGTTCCACAATATCCTTGTATACATGCTGCCTTCCGCTGGCAATGCGATGTTGAACGAGCAGACAAACCTCATGCACCTTACCTTGTGCCTCAGACAACCCAGGCAAACGGAACAAATCGGCATACAACTGGAACCCTGCCCCAAAAATGTCCTCCATGGCCTCGCCCGATGCCTGAGCTGCCTTCCAAACGTTTGTTAAAACTTCAATCAGATACAGTTGAATGTCACTTCGCCCATGCTCCACCGTAATTTCCCGGAAAATGATCTCTAGCGCGTCCACCAGCTCCGCCTGCGTACCCGCTTTCAGACAACGTGTCAGCGTTTGCTGCTTCAACTCGTCAAAACGCAATTTGCCCGCCGTCTGCCGCTCCACATCTGCAATATAGATAAGGGGATCAGTCCCCGGTACTAGCCGATAATCCAGTGCCAGTAGTGCATCCTCATAGGCATGCTTCACACCTGCCAGTGTGTTCACGATTGAGCCCGATCCAACAGTGGCAGGAATACGCAGATAGTGATTGATGCTGCGCATTACATTTTCCAGCGCCTGCTGCTGTCGTTTCTCCCCATCTTCTCCACCCCACCGATCTACATAGAGCAGCACAATCGTCTCCTGATGCATAAAAGCATGTCCGGCCCCGTGTTCCGTCCATACCTCTGCAGCAATGTTCAGCGCAGCGAACTGCTTCAACTCCGCATCCTCGGATTGGTCTCCGTCCATATGCAGGGTCAATACGGATACACCATAGCGGTCACCATGCAGGTCTAGTCCGCATTGCTTTGCTTTGCCATGGATATATTCCGGTGATTTTTGCCGATGTAGCAAAGTGGCCATCAGATCCGCCTGTAACAGGGGCAGGCTTGTATAATAATGGTCGCGCAGCTGCTGTACATCCTCTCGTTCGGCCACTTCAGCCGCCATCTGCGCACGCAACCTTGTAAGCAGTTCTGTCAGATGTCCCGCCGAGAATGGCTTCAGTAAATATTCATCCACACTCAGCGAGACCGCTTGTCGGGCGTAGTCGAATTCATCATATCCAGTCAAAATCACCACTTTCACAAGCGGATTGCGCTCCCGCAACCTTCGAGCAAGTTCAAGTCCATCCATAAATGGCATGCTGATATCCGTTACCACAATATCCGGCTCCACTCGTTCTGCCATCTCCAGTGCTTCACGTCCATTCTCCGCCAGACCAACTATGCGCAGATCGAGCGCTTCCCAATCTACCTCTACAACCAACCCTTCGCGTACATCCTCTTCATCATCCACCAGCAATACCCGGTACACGTCAGATTCCTCCTTTATTTAGGGGCCATAAGCCCAAGCAATAATGTATATGTCGATACGATCCAAGGTTGCCATCATAATATACAATATAAATTTAATTATGTAATCGCTTACTTTTAAGATGATAAGATTGATAT
Organism: Paenibacillus sp. OK060; assembly: GCF_900101205.1. NCBI lineage: Bacteria > Bacillati > Bacillota > Bacilli > Caryophanales > Paenibacillaceae > Paenibacillus > Paenibacillus sp. OK060. The sequence continues at coordinate 234,329 of NZ_FNFR01000004.1, read as the reverse complement.
AATGAGCGCTCACAAACGAAATATTTGGTAAATTATTGAAAGGAGTAAATTAAGAAATAGGAAAGGAATCCATTAACTGATGAATTACTTGAAATCCGGAATGATAACGACCGGTATTGCCGCAATATTAATTTGCAGCGGTGCAATCACGGAGACGATTCGAACCGATCGATTTGAAGCATCCACCCAGTCTTCACTCTGGGAGAACCAACCTCAAGAACTTCAAGAGAAATTAACAAAATCATGGAGCGGAGGAATAGAGGCGATACGTAACACGCTGAATGAGAATAGTGAGGAGGAGAATATAACTGAATGGAAACTGTTTTACAGCTTGGAGGATTCATTAAACACCCTTTCCCATAAAGATCACTCTTCCTTCATCGCTGCCTATTATAGTAACGAACGAAGAACCATGCTGGAAAACGGAGATGTCATGCCTGCCTTGCTTTTACATCCCGATCATACAAAGGCGATACTTTTTTGGGAAAAGCTTGATGGAACCTATGCCATGATTACATTAGAATTGCAAATCAATGCAAACAACAAGTCTGAATGGGATGTAAGTCATTCTTGGATAACCAAACAACCCTCATCCACTTGAAGTGGGTCAGGGCATCATTGATCCTATATCCATTCGTAATGCCTCATAAAGAGTGCTGCATGTACTTTAATGCGGTTCCGTTTCTCCATCCTCTTCTGCTGACGAAGATAAATTGGCATTTAACCCCTTCACATAAATCATCGTGGTATCCGGATTGATATGCCCCATCATTTCTGCCAAGCGATGCAGTGGTGTATGCTCGGCCATAGCGTATCCGAACCGATGACGCAGATCATGGGAACTTAGCCCTTCCAGACCGGCTGTAGTCATCACCTTTTTGATCAAATGGCGCAGTGCCCTCTCCGTTAAGCGATCACTAGTTTTCTCGGAAGGAAACAGGTAAGGACTATCCGGTGCGAGGCCAACCATGTACATCTTCAATAAAGCAATACATGTCATGTTCAGCGGAATTTTCCGTTGACCGTTTCGTTTATCGGCCCGCACTGTAAGTTGCCCGCTTCTTTTGCCCAATTCAATATCACCGGGAGCGAGGTTGCATATCTCCATCGTTCGTATACCGGTATGAAACATGAGGGTAAGGATGGTCTGATCCCGAAGCGAGTTACCGTCTTCGACGGCAGATATGAATGATTGTTCTTCCTCGGTGGTCATTCGGCGGGGGCTAACCTTGTCTTCCGGAATGAATTTCAAAGGTTTGGAAGGATTACTCTTGATCCTGGCTTCCGATGAAGCCCACTTAAAAAAACGCTTCAATGTAATTAGTCTACGATTAATGGTAGACGGCTTCAATTGCATTACCTTTTGTGAATCTTCCCGATAACGGACCAAAGTCGATGTATGCACGTCTTCGATTCGAAATGAGATCTCTTCACTCCGAGAATCGTTCCCTATATACCATTCGGTAAAATGCTTCAAATCACTCGCATATTCCTTCAAGGTTTTGGGAGTCAATTCTCCCTGGTTCGTAAGCATATGTATGAATTCCTGAACAACCATTTCCCCTTGTACCGAAGTACCAGAACCCTTATCCATTAGAAAAAACCTCCAAATCTTGACTTATATTAGCGGACATGGTATTATCATATTAATCGATACATTAGCGGACATCAAGTCTGTGGGTTGAATATACCTGATTAGCGTTGATTCTAAAATTAACCTTTTCAAAATGGTCGTTTAAAAACTTATTTTTTGGAGGAACTACATGCAAACAGGTACAGTGAAATGGTTTAACGCGGACAAAGGATTTGGCTTTATCGAAACTGAAGAAGGAACAGACGTATTCGTTCATTTCAGTGCAATTCAAGGCGACGGTTTCAAAACATTGGATGAAGGACAACGCGTCCAATTCGAAGTAACTCAAGGTAACCGTGGTCCACAGGCTGAGAACGTTACTAAAGTTTAATTATATTAAAGCTGCCTTGTACAAGGCAGCTTTTTGTTTTATTACATGAGCATTTTGCATAGATTCAAAGAGCGTCTTTCAAAATGCTGACTTCATAAACTTATCATCCAAAAACGAAAAGCGAGGTATGACAAATGGATAAAGAACAATTGATCACAGAAGTAGCCAAAAACGGCGGATTCTCCAAAAAGAACGCTGAAAAGGCCGTAACGGTTGTACTGGATTCGATTTTGGAAGCTTTAAAAGAAGGTAAAGAGGTTCAACTGGTTGGATTCGGCAAATTCGAAGTGCGTAATCGTGAAGCACGTATGGGTAAAAGCCGTCGAACTGGTAAGGAAATTCAACTTCCAGCAGGTAAAGTTCCTGTATTCACAGCAGGATTAACAATGAAAGAAGCTTTAAACTAAACAGCAACAACAAGATCGGAAAAGAGGTTTTTATTCAAACACACAACGAACATTTTGATGTAAATGTCGTGTTTTCTACGGTTGATGATATCATTAACTTTTATTCGGGCAAGCAGACAAACCAGAATAACGCGGAAGATCACACCCATTCAACACCCCCATCAACAGAGTCTGCACAGACACCACAACTACCCACTCGCTAAAACGAACCTTTCATCTTGGACAATAAGAAGCCCTGTTCCGCTCAAAACGGTCCAGGGCTTGATTTGTGTCAATCGAGCACCCAGGGAGAATGAATTTTGGGTACGTCATTGATTAATTGTTTGGTATAGGGATGCTCCGCATGGTGAATAACTTCCTCCGCTCTCCCCGCCTCCACCATTCGTCCATGCTCCATAATACAGATCGTGTCGCTCACATAATAAGCCAGACCCACGTCGTGCGTAATAAACACAATCGTCATGCGGTTCTCATCGCGCAGCTTGAGCAGCATATCCAGAATCGTTGAACGCGAGCATGCGTCCACCATGGACGTTGGTTCATCGGCGATCAACACCTTAGGATGCAGCATGAAAATGCGGGCAATCATGAGCCGTTGCATCTGTCCACCGGACAGCTCAAACGGATATTTGTTGTATAACTCTTCGAACTTCAAGTTGACGAAAGAACAGGCTTCCTTCATTTTGGCATATTCCTCGTCCTTGTTCAGCTTCAGCCCCTGAAGTTTGATACAGTCCACCAGCAGCTTTTCCACCCGGTGAAATACGTTGAACGAAGAGAACGGGTCCTGGAAAATGGCCTGTATATCCTTCCAATAGGCTTTACGCTCACGGTACCGCTTCATTTGTCTGGGCTTGCCATCGTATTCAATCGCTCCACCCGTTTCCTTGAGCAAGCCCATGATCATTTTCGCGAGTGTCGTCTTGCCACTGCCACTCTCTCCGACAATGGAGATAATCTCCCCTTCATGAAAATCAAAGCTCACATCGTCCACGGCTGCCTTTTTGCGATTGCCTGTACCGTACACCTTGGTCAGATGGCGGCCGCTGATCAGCACCTTGCTCATCGCCATACTACCTCACTCCTTTCGGGGAGCCTTGATCCGAGCCCATTACGCCCAGAAAGAATCATTTCATTGGTCTGCGATATCGTCTGTGTCAGATTGAACATCTCGGACATCTTCTTTATTTGAGTCATTCTCCTCCTGATTTTCTTCCCTCTCCTGGGGCTCTTCGTTCATGCTCTCCTGCTGTAAGTGACTGTCCTGCTCCTGCTCCCTGATCTGCTCCAGCATTTCTGGTGTCAGGAGACAGCGATATATGCGCCCATCGACATGAATGTTCTCGATTTTGCCCTGGCGGCACTCGTCGGTCACCAGTGTACAGCGCTCTGCAAAGCGGCAGCCTTCCGGCACATTCTTCAGATTTGGTGGTGCACCAGGAATGGCAGCCAGTTTGTGCTCCTTCATGCCCTCTTCCGGCACAATGATGGAACCCATCAGTTTGCGAGTGTACGGATGCAGCGGATTGAAAATCATCTGCTCTGCCGTGCCTCGTTCCACAATCTCACCGGCATACATCACCATAATTTCATCCGTGACATGGTACAGTAGCGGCAGCTCATGCGTGATGAACACCAGTGATTTGATTACTTTGCGCTTCAACAAATCCTTCAATAGACGAATGACCGCCTTCTGGGAGGTTACATCCAGTGCCGAAGTAGGTTCATCCGCAATGAGCACGTTGGGATTCAGAATTGTTGAGATGGCGATAACCGTTCGCTGCTTCATGCCGCCGGATAATTCATTTGGATACATATCCAGCACATCCGGCGACAAGTTCAGTGATTGGAAGCGCTCCGTAGCCATCTTCCGCACATCCGACCGTTTCATCTCCGGACGATGCTCCTTCATGATATCTTCAATAAACCTGATAATACGCAGCGTTGGGTTCAGTGCATTCATGGCAGCCTGCGGAATATAAGCAATTTCCTTGCCCAGAATGCGCGAACGAAGCTGCTCTTTGTTCAGCTGCATAATATCGGTACCATTAATCCGGATCGAACCACTGCCATAATGAAGCGGCGGGAAATAAAAGCCCATCAGGCTGAGCGCCAGCGTCGATTTTCCACAGCCCGATTCACCTGCAATGCCCAGCGTCTGCCCTTCTTTCAGTCCGAACTCCACCCCGTCGACGGCAAATACATTCTCCTTGAGCCGGGTACGGTAATAGGTTTTCAGACCGCTGACCTGAAGTATAGGTTGGTTCATGGTCTTAGCTCCTTATTTTCGGATTAAAAATTTCGTCCATGCCCGTATTCATCAGATAAAGCGAGAAGGTAATGACGGCAATCGCCAGCGCCGCAGGAATGAACGCCCACCACGCCCCTGCTACTGGCGCTTCAAACACCAGTGCCCAGTTCATCAGGATGCCGAGCGAGATCGTATTATACGGCCCCAGTCCCAGCATGGAGATGGATGCTTCGGACAGAATGCCCGATGCCGTCTGGAGCACAAAAGCCATCACCACATAAGACGCGATATAGGGCAAAATCTCATGGATAATGATACGCGGCGTACTGTGTCCCGAAATTTTTGCAATATGCACATGATCCCTGCTACGCAGAGATGTCGTCTGGGCTCGCACAGCCCGGGCCGTCCAAGGCCAGCTAGTTATACCGATAATGATCGCCGTCACCAGGGAACTGCGTGAATCAATGCTGACGGAGATCAAGATCAGGATGATGAACGAAGGAATAACAATGAAAATATTGGTGATCGCCGTCAGAAAGTTATCCAGCATTCCCCCGATATATCCCGACACCAGACCCATAACCAAACCGATAACGGTCGCAAACACACCTGCAATTAGCCCCACACGTACGGATGTCTGGATGCCATACATCAATTCAAGGAAAATATCCCGTCCAAAATTGTCCGATCCTAGCAGCAGGCCATCGCCAGGTGGCTGGAACGCCATCGCAATCATCTCGAGTGGATCACTGCGATTAATGAGTGGATAGATCGTAACCAAGAGCAGCATGCCGACAAAAGTCACCGCACCGATCATGAATTTGGGTGACTTCAGCAAAATAGAGATCGAATGCTTCATATCACTGTTCCTCCATTTGAGCGGCCTTGATGCGCGGGTCAATGAAACCGTAGATGACATCAATAGTGAAATTCGCCAGCAATACAGCAATGGCAATCAGCAGCGTACACCCCGAGATTAGTGGGTAATCCAGTTGCCTTATGGCCGTGAACAACCATGTGCCGATGCCTGGATAACTGAAGACAATCTCACAGATGAGTGACCCACCGACCATCGTACCGATGGAGAGCGCAAGTCCCGTAATTTGCGGCAGCATAGCGTTACGGAACACATAACGCGCAATTCGGCCGTCGCGAATACCCAGCAGTTTACTGTATAACACATAGTCTGAATTGAGCTCATAGATGGACATCTCCCGCATGCCAATGGCCTGACCACCAATGGTCACAAGCACGATGGAGAGGAACGGCAAGGTATGGTGGCGAACCACGGACATGATAAAGTCGAAGCTCAGCTGCGGTACCATCTGGAAGTCATATCCGCCCGATAAAGGGAACCATTTCAGTGATAACGCAAAGACATACAGCATAATAATAGCCAGAGTAAAAAAAGGAATGGAATTGATAAATAAAGCTACCGGAAACAGTACTTTATCAAAAACACCTTTCCGGTACGCTGCAATCGCACCGAGCAAATTACCAATGATCCAGCCGACCAGGATGGCCGGAAGTTGAAGCCCCACCGTCCAAGGGACGGCGGAGGCCAGAATGTCCGTCACAGGCTTCGGATACAGTCCAAAGGACGTGCCCAGATTGCCTGTGAACAGATTTTTCAAATAGATGCCGAATTGGGTCCATAGTGGCTGATCAATGCCGAATTCAACCGTAAACGTCTCATACACCCGCTTGATGGAATCCGAGTCAGTCATCCCTGACGTCATTTTGGAAGCGATCATGCTCACCGGGTTACCTTCAATCAGTCTAGGCAAAATAAAATTTAGTCCGATGGCAATGACCAGGGTCAGGCCGTACCAGAATACTTTTTTGGCGACATATCTGGAATAGGCATTCATAGGATTTAGCACCCCCGAGTTTAGCGGATAAGGGCCTTATGTCTGAAGTGGCGTGTCACTTCATCGTGTCCTGATTCAATATGAGTTCCTTAATTGTGGATCTGATACAATGCCTTAATACCTGCGCCGTCCATCGAGATTTGCGGCGGAATGTTGGTGCCATCTCCTTCTGTCGGGAAACCTTTCCAAACCGATTCGTTCACGGTGTCAAACACCCATGGTCTGTACATTAGCGGAATAGAAGGGATATCTTTCAGCCAGATGGTATTCAGTTCAGTGTACAGTGACTTCAGCTTCGCCTCGTCAGACACGGATGGAATCTCTTCAATAATGGCGTCTGCACGGTCATTCTGGTACCGTCCCCAGTTCCAGAAAGCCATCTCACCCATTGGGGCAACCCCTTTGGAGTACATGATCGTCATCGCACGGTTCCACGGCTGGCTTGGGCTGACCCCGCCTGCAGGCGTGTTCATGATAATATCGAATTTGCCGGTTTGCAGATCATTGGTCCATACCGGGGATTCCGGGAATTTGGTGCGAATCTCAATCCCTATGGCCTTGGCGCTCTGCGCTACGATCTCCAGGGCAGCGTTCCAGTCAGACCAGCCGTAAGGACATTCAACCTCGAAAGGTCCAAGGCGTTTGCCATTAAGAACACGGATGCCGTCTTTACCTTTGGTTGCTCCAATCTTGTCGAGCAGAGCGTTGGCTCCTTCAATATCCATCGTCCATTGCAACGACTTGATGGCATCTTGGTCAATATATTTGGACTCGGCATCCGAGTTCAAGGTCAGGGAAGGCTGCATCGGTGCGGAATATCCGCTCATGGCCAACTCCGAGATCTTGTCATAGTTGATGCTCATGGCTATCGCACGGCGAACGTCAGCATTATCGAGTCCGGCTTTGGACAGATTGAAGAAAATGCTTGGCATGGAACCGGGCAGATAATACGGCGCATCCTTCAGATACGTTTTTACAGCAGCCCCGCCTTCCCACATCTTCCACACTTGAGGGATAAACTGCTGGGAGACGTCCACTTGCCCACTCTTGAACGCCAGATCACCTGCGGCATTATCCTTGTAGATCACGTGAGTGATGTACTTCGGTGCGGGCAATTTGCCGAACAATTTCTGCCCCCAGTAGTTATCGTCACGGACAATCGTAATTTTCTGGTCGTTGTAAAAATGAAGCTTATAGGCTCCGGTTCCCACTGGATTATCATTAACCTCTTTACGAATCGCGGTCAGATCATTATTGTTCTTCTTCTCGATCTCTTCCCAGATATGCTTCGGCAGCATCGGGATCAGTTCAATGCTGTCCAGTACGGTAAGCTTGTTAGGGTTTTCAGGGTTCAGCTTAATTTCCACGGCCTGCGCTCCATCTGCTTTCACTTCACTGATGTAGGTCCAGAAGCTACTCCAGTTGATATCGTATTTTTTGCCCAGTTCATAGGTGTATACAACATCATCTGCTGTAAAAGCCGTTCCGTCGCTCCACTTCGCATCCGCATTCAACTCAATGCGCAGAGTCGTTTCATCCTTCCATTCATACGAATTGCCCAAGAGAGGTTCAAGGCCACCGTCCAGCTGGTTTACCATAAACAGGGTTTCGTACACCAGTTCCCTGGAGTTGCCGTAATTCACTGGAAATGCGGGATTTCCGCTCAACAGATTGAAGTTGGTTGGTGGCCCCCATTGCAACCCATTGATATACAAGGTCTCATTACGTGGTGTCTCCTTGTTGGTCTGAGGCGCAGGTTCGTTCTGGGTTGTCGTGGTCGGTGTATCCACCGTCCCTTGTGGTTCACTTACTGATGGCGGCTGAACACTTTGGCATCCGGCAAACAATGTGACCGACATGAACAGAGCGACGAGCGGTGTGGCAGCTCTCTTAAATCGCATTCTGAACCCCTCCGTGAATTCATATTGATGTTATTGGAAGCGCTTACTTAAAGTTATTCTATGACTTATCTCACACAACATTCCATCTCTTTTCTCAATTTTGAGACATTGTTTATGCGATCATACAAAATAACCAGCTCCGCATGGGGCAGCTGGTTATTTGCTGAATTTGGATCACTACTCCACAGAAGATCAAGAAAGGTTTACTTGACGAATCCATTACGAATGGCAAAGACGACCGCCTGTGTGCGGTCTTCCACTTGAATCTTTTGCAAAATGCGATGTACATGAGTCTTGACCGTACTCTCTCCGATAAAAAGCTTGCGAGCAATCTCCTCATTCCGTAATCCATATGCCATCTGCTGCAAAACCTCCAATTCCCGTCCCGTAAACGGTTCCGGCAATGGTTCGTTTGCTACCGTCTCCTTCACTGAATCCGAATGACTCGGAGTTGAACGAATAGCAAGACCGATCACCTTGGCTGCCACCGCCGTGCGGTAGATCGCCTCCCCCCGGTATGCAGCACGAACCGCATCAACGAGTTCGTCTGGCGCCGCATCCTTGAGCAGATAACCAACAGCTCCGGCACGTATTCCTTTGTACACATAGTCCTCATGATCGAATGTGGTCAGGATGACCACTTTGCAGTCAGGCAGTATCTGAATCAGCTCCGCTGTCGCTTCCAGTCCGTCTCCTGCTTCCATCTGCACATCCATCAATACGACATGTGGACGAACCTTTGCTGCCAGAAGGACTGCTTCATGTCCCCCGCCCGCTTCGCCTACCACTTCCATATCCTGCTGTGCATTAATAATAAAACGTAAACCATGCCGGACCAGATGCTGGTCATCCACGAGGAGTACACGTATGTCCTGTATGTCTTGCTTCATTATTGTTCATCACCTCCCATAATCTCCTTCACATCTTGAGGGATGGTAAGGGTTAACCTCATTCCATGTGGATCGACTGCATCAATGGATAAGGAACCGCCTGCCCTTTCACATCTTGCTCTCATACTCGACAGTCCGAAACCGGGAGAGATCGGATTCTCTTTGCGATACATTCCGTTGTCCTCCACAATCATATGTAGCTGATGCTCCTTCTCCAAGATGTCCACCTTCACTTGCGAAGCCTGGGCATGACGAATGATATTCGTTAACGCTTCCTGAAGTACACGATACAATAATTCGGACGTTTCTGGCGTCCAATGACTCGTCTGCTCTTGGGGGGTCAGTTTGATCGTGAAACCTGCCATCTCCCGTATCTCATTCACCAGACTCGTCAAGGCGACCAGCCCGAGGCCTGCTTCATTGCTGCCCATCTGATGAGCAACAGTCCGAACCTCCTGGAGACATTGTCGGACTACTTCAAGCACCGTACCCATCGCTTTGTCGGCTTCCGCTGCATCCATCTTCATCATATATGGCAATGCCTGAAGCTGAACAATAATGGATGTCAATCGGTTACCAACACTGTCGTGCAAATCCATTGAGATTCGGCTTCGTTCTTCAAGTACGGCATACTGCATCAATCGCACGGTAGCCTGCTCCAACTCCTGATGTGTATCCTGAAGCTCCTGATGGGCATGTGTCAGTTCAGCGTGCACCTTCTGCAATTCCTCATAATGTCGTTTGCTGTCCTGTCTGCTTTCCCGCCTGATTCTCGCAGCCCAGCATAGAATATAGGTTACAGCGTGAGCCATCGAATACACCAGAATCTGATTGGGTTCGTATTCATCCATATAGAGCAGCGCCGCATTCCCAATGATGATAACGAAGCCAAGCAACGAAGAACGATGTATAGGCAATTTTAGCGCAGTATATCCGATGAGATAAAAGGTTAATTCAAATATGCGATACTCGGCCTGGAAGAACTGGGCATAGAGCAGCGTCACCATCCAAATCACCAATATCCCTAACGTTCGCATCCGCTCATTTCGAAGTGACTGTGGAACCCAAACCAACATAAGGTAGGGCAGTCTAACGATCAGTCCTGCACCCAAATCGACCCACGCCAATTCTTTGAAGGGCTCAATCAGACTGGAGAGCAGCAACAACGTTAAAATAAGATCTGCTGTATGATCCAGTACCACCTTTCGAATCTGCATCCATTTCGAATCGTTCTGCATAGCTATCCTTTCCAATCCTAAAGTTTGAAAATATTATACACCTCTGCCTTGAAAACGCTGGACTTTAGCATACAGAAAATAACGCCGGGCAACGATGCTTCCCAGAGGTAGAAACAAAAGAGCATTGCTCAGTGAAACCACCGTATGATGCACATCCCATTGGCTGGCGAGCTGTCTTAACACCATAACCGCGATCAGAAGCAAGCTGCTGGCCAGCGATCCCTTAGACATCATTTTACCTGTAGTTGGATGGATTCGAAGCTGTTCCAGATGTACCCGCCACGCACCAATCCCGCAACCTATGATGAGAAAAACAATATATAACAGAATGTTGCCCACCGTTAATGGTGTATTTACTACGCTCGAAAGCACCCAATACGCAATAATCGCTGGAAAGACCCATAAACGGGATGTCTTCACTTCCTTCTCCCTTAGCGATAACAATAGAACAATGACAGCTACAATAACAATATTCATCATGTTTTTTTCCTCACCTTCTCCACGTGTTCTCTGATCTACATTTAGTGTAGCCGAATTTAACGGGAGTTAAGTCCACCTATAGATGGATTGGCTCTCTTAACTTCTTCCATCCAAGGGCTTATTGTGGATATGCAAGGTTCCATGAAGTGTGATGATGATGAGCATATGGAGTGCAAAATAAAAAAACTGGCTCCATAAGGAACCAGCGATATTCTCGTTTTTTTGCAAATCAATTCACGTACACCAACCTACTTACTCTTCAGAAGCTCACGCAATGTCTGCGGATCGTATGTAGAGACCAGTCGTTCCAAATGTGTGTCCAACCACGCCTCATCTTGATCCCACCATTTCAGTTCCAGCAGTAAAGCAATGATCTCGTCGTCGAAACGCTTTTTGATTGGTTTGGCCGGATTGCCACCCACAATGGTGTAAGGCTCGATGTCCTTGGTGACTGTCGCATTGGAAGCAACGATGGCACCGTCTCCAATCGTGACACCCGGCATGATAGTTACATTTTGCCCAATCCAGACGTCATTGCCCAATACAGTGTCTCCCTTAAAAGGCAGTTGATCCAGCGTAGGAGTTACTCTCTCCCAACCACCACCAAAAATATTGAAGGGATAGGTTGTCATGCCCTCCATCCGATGATTAGCACCATTCATAATGAATGTCACACCTTCGGCAATTGCACAAAACTTACCGATCACCAGACGATCGCCTAGGAAATCATAATGATGCTGAATGCGGTCATAAAATTGTTCGGGTGGACGACTGTTGTCACTATAATACGTATAATCACCGATCAGCACATTAGAGCGCGGCGGCAAATTTTGAATGTAACAAACGGTACGAATATTATCGTTAGGGAAAAGTTTTGTTTTATCGGGAGCCATATGTGTTCCCTCCTTTTCCCTCATTGTACCAGAAAGGAATTCGATCTGATCATCGAATCCCTTTTCTTGTTCTCCGTAGTACAACATTACTAACTATACCTGAGAGATTTTCTTATTTGGATGTAAGTGTTACTTGTGCAGCCGTTTGATCCCAATCCACGGTCAGTCCCAGTCCTTCAGAGATGAAGCGTACCGGCACAAGCGTGCGACTGTTTTTGATAATGGCTGGTGCATCAATTTCGAGCGTTTCACCATTCACCGTTGCTGTGCTGCTTCCGATCTGGAGCACAAGCGTCTGGTCATTCAGTACAGCTGTTACCGTTTTCGCTGTTTTGTCCCACGTTACTTCTGCACCCAAAGCTTCAAGGATGGCGTTCACTGGTACCATAACCCGGCCACTTTGCTCTAGCGGGTCCTGATCCGGGAACGTAATCGCTTTGCCATCGAGAGTTACCGTAATCGCTTTGTCGGTCGTTCCTGTTCCGTTATCCGTGCCTGTATCTTCTGAAGTCTCTGGCAAAGGCGTTACTTCACGTCCAAGCTGCTCTTGCAGATTGGCAAGTCGGTTCAGGGCAAACGTCGTCAGCGACCCCGCTGCCATGGAGCCCATTCCTCCACCTCCGCCAAAGTTACCGCCCGGACGTGTTTGGGTATTGCCTGTGCTGTCTGTTGTTCCTGTTCCCGTTGTGCCATCCGGCGGTGTTGTACCATCGGGAGGTGTCATGCCTTCAAAACCTTCCGGAGGCGTCATACCTTCCATGCCCTCTGGTGGTGTCATGCCTTCGAATCCTTCTGGTGGTGTACCACCCATGCCACCCATTCCGCCTGTTGCATCAGCGTTGGCGGAGTATGCAATGTTGGATTCGAACTGTTCTGTTGTGTAGAACTTCGTTGGATCTGCTTCTACATATGGACGAATGATGTCAGCCAGACCTGTGATACGGTCCTGGATGCCTTCCATATAATCCGTCAACTCATTGACGTAGCTCAAGTATTTTTCCTTATACTCAGGCACGGCCAACAGGTTGTTAATCATCGGTACATTTTCCATGCTAATGCCCAGTACTGGCTCGTCCACGGATACGTTCGTTGCATTGGTGTTGGTCGTGGTTGATCCAGTTGTTGTTGTACCACGTCCGCCTCCACCCGAGTATCCATTAAAGGACATGTTAAAGTCCCAAGGTACAACGGTGAATTTGCCAGCCGCATCTCCGTAAAGCATGTAGTTATGCCCTTTGTCGCCGCTATAGCTGTCATAGTTACCAAAGACCATGTTGCCCGCGATATATTTCAGTGTCGAATCCACATCCAGCACACTCTCGATATCACCTTTTTCACCTTCAGGCATGTCGTTCAGCGTTTTGATGAAGTTTTTGAGTTTGGTTTTATTCTCGTCCGTACCCAAATCTTCGGTGATGGTGCTGTAGTCACTGCCTTCTGAATATTGCAGATAACTCTTCTCATCCGTATCGTAGAGGACACCGTCCTCATAATCTTCACCGTAATTGCGTTCCAGGTAGCTGTCATCTACTGCTTCAACCCCGGTATAGAAACCAACCAGTTCGCCGTTGATATACAGATTAACGTAGTTCGTCATCGGTACATCCATGCCAATGCTGCGCAGCGCTTCATAGTGAAGAACTTCACGCATGTACGATGGATCGGAATAGTTGTTGTTCAGGACCATTTTATCCAGACCGAGCAAGGTTTGTGTTTTGTCGTATTTATCGAACTTCAGTCTGAAGCTGTAACGGTCAGAATCTTGCATGGAGGCTACGGATTTCAAAGTCAGATTACCCTTGGTGGAGAAACCAACGTTATCTAGCTTGTTGCCGTCCACTTCCACACTTACCTTCTTATAATCCTTATCCAGCGGGCTTTCGAGCATGCTCTTCCAGTCTGCATCATCAATCGTAACATTCACATCAATGACGTTGTCCGTTTGGAACAACGATTCATAGGCTTGCGTGACGCCTGTGCTAGTGCTTGTATCCTCTGCGGCAAACGCAGCGTTCGGGCTTCCTACCAGGGCAAAAGATGAAGTTACCATCGTCACGGACAAGGCCGTTACTGCAACTTTACGTAGTAAACTATTCAAATGATGAATCCTCCTTCTTGGTTTCTGTTAAGCAACTTAGGCTTATGAAACCATGGTAGAGGACAAACCTTTAATGAATCTTAAATAAATGATTCACAACAAAAAGTAGCCCATCAGGCTACATAAGTTGAACTATAAATGTTACACCTGATCACTCCGATTGCAGTATGGTGTAAAATTGAGCTTCAACTTATATAGACGCCTGCTAGGCTACTTGCTCTGATCCTTTACAGCTCGGTAACTGTAACACCTGCTGCTTTGTAATAGTCCTCATTCACATTGTTTAGAATGTTGGCCTTCAGCAGAATACCGACTCCGGCAAAGAGTCCGATTCCGTTTGTATTACCTTCGATTCGGTTATTTTCAATTAACACATTCTCGGGGTTTCCTTCGCCAATATTGCCGGCTCCGGCATCACCTTTGTCGCGCTCAAGACGCACGCCCCAGTAGTCGCTGGCGGTATTGTTACGGATCACATTGCCTCGAACCACCGTACCCGGTCCATTCAGCACTTTGATTCCTGACGCATCTGCAATCGTGGTTGTATTCTCGATGAGATTATCCTCGATTAGAGTATCGGGGGTGCCCATGGTTACCGAAATGCCGATTTGGCTGTTCCTGATCGTGTTGTCATGAATGTAGTTTCCTTTGCCCGACTTGCTGTGGTTGCTGGGTGCTGAACCCCCTGTATTGCCAAGTCCAATCCCTGCGCCTGTCAGCACATCCGTAATCACATTGCCCGAGATTTCATTCAAATACTCCAGTTCACCATGAAGATCAATAGCATCCAGCTTTGTTCCGTTAAATGTATTGCCACGCAGTACGTTGTTATGGGCAACAAACTGGATCAACGCTCCATGTCTGAGATAAGGGCCCTCAAACGTACTATCCTCCACCACATTCCATATCGTATCATTGTCAAAGCCGAGCCGATCAGTCTTGGCCGTTCCCTGAATGGATATTCCGTAGCCTGAACCCCCAGGGCCCAGATCTGTTGCATTACGGAATGTTGCATGCTTCACAACGACATCTCGGCTGTGTTCGATGCGGATAGCCATTCGTTTGAATTTCTCCACAATTACACCGTCGATCGTAATGTCATACGATGGTTCCTCACCATAGTTAGCGATGTGAATCATGCTATCCGGCCCCCCTGCGGAGGGATTGTTGGATTTGTGATCGGTCGTGTAACTGCCAGACCAGGATGAAGTTAGGGTCATATTGGATACGAGAATGCTGTGCTGAGCCGATGCTTTCAGGACGGCGCTGCCCGTCACCTGATCCAACGATGTCTTGAGCACGGTCCCTCCACTGCTCTCTCCTCTCAGGTTCACCCCGGATTTGAGCATCAGGTTGGTAGTTCCATCCGGCCCGGACAACAAATTGTACACTCCATCAGGCAAAAATACTTCATCACCAACGCTGGCCTCATCAATGGCAGCCTGTATTGCAGGTCGGTCATCGCTCGTATTATCAGCCAGATCTGCTCCGTAATCCCGTACATCAATCGTACGTCCGGTTACAGCATGAGGAGGATGGACTGCATGTGGTGTTCCATCTGTCTCCGTCAGACCTGGAGCGATAAAGGGCTCTGTTCCCTCCGGTGGTTGAGGCTCAATGTATGGAATCAGGGCAACAGGCGTCCCTCCCCCTGCAAAAGGAGCATACAAATGCACATCGGTCAGACTTGTATAAATACTGGAATCAGAATTGCCATGTCCGGTGATCCGTACATAACGTGCAGAAGTATCCGGGATATCAAATGCCTGCATTTCTGTTGTATCCCCGCTGCTTTCGCCGCCATATACCTGGGTCCAATGATCACCGTCAACAGACGTTTCTATTTCAAAAAAGGTCTTCCTGACATCCCCTTTGTAAAAACCAATCCCAACATAGCCCACTTGCTGTGCCTGCCCCAGATCAAATGTGATCCATTGCCCCTCTCCGGCAACAGACCAGCGTGTATAACTGTTATTGTCGATGGTATTGGTCGCCAGGTTGCCGTCGCTACCACTTGCCGAGACGGAAGCAACAGGAAGGGACGATACCGGAACGGTAAGGGTGGTCAAATCGGATGATAGGGCACTGCTGACGTTGCCAGCTTCATCAATCGCCCTCACTTGAAACGTGTACGATGTTCCGGCTGCAAGTCCGCTGTCACGAAATGACTGTTTGCCTTGTTCAGCCAGCAAAACTCCATCCCGAAAAATCCGGTAGGCAGATACAGCTGTATCATCGCTGGCAGCGGGCCATCTCAGTTCCGCAAAATCCGTTCCCCAGTTGCGAATCTCAAGTATAGCTCCCTGCTCCCATTCTGGTGACTGCGCGTCACTGCCTTCTTCGATTAAAGCAATGACCGATAACTGTGGACGCGGATTGTTCGTTCCGTTGGCTTCCTTGGTGTATACGTTCACGGAAATACCTGTTGATTCCGCATCTGCGAGCAAAAATGCAACCTGCCCCGCATCTGGACGACTCTTCACATAATCGGTTACATCCACTTCACAGACGGCCGGGCTTCCACTACGATCTGCCGTGACCTGGAATTTGCCAAGCAGCGAACTTTCGCTGAGACTTTGGACCGGAGCATTCGACCAGGTTAACGATGATTCGCTCCAGTCTGTTTCATTCAAACCGTAAAGAGACAACTCTGTATTGATATTTGATGTGCCTTTTTTGGCGGCAATCCGTAGTCGATACCGATCTCCTTCGGGCTCATTTCCGGACATATCAAATTTGAAATACACATATTTCTTGGTCGATGAAGTGGAAGAGATGCTTAGTAATCCGGTGCTGGAGCCCGTTGCCTGATTGAAATTCAGATCAGGCTTGCTGCTGTCAATCGCCGCATCGTCACTTGGCAGCTTGCTGGCGATGACCTTTTCAATCAACGGTTTTTCTTCTTCCTCTTCTTCGGCTCCAGGCGAAGTGTCTTCGGGATTGTTTTTGAACATAATGGGCTCCGTAACGATCCGGTTCTTCACATGTTCATCAAGAAAGGCCCATGCCTCCGCATTGGCAACCTCGGAAGCCGTCCCTGTAAATCCATGGCCCTGACCAGGTACGACTTTCATATCCACTATCGGGACACCCGCCGATTGAAGCTGTCCCGCGAAAGTAACACTGTCTGTGTAAGGAATGGTGGCATCAGCATCACCGTGCCGAATCCAGAACGGTGGATCATCCGGTGAACCATACGTGCCCGGCATGGCAAGTCTGGCCTGCTCCGGAACATCAAACGCACGTTGCCCACCAAGCAGAGCCGTGACCGAGCTATAGTTATTGGCAAATGTCGTTGTAAAATCAGCGGGTCCGTACCAGTCGGCAACGGCCTGCACTTTGTCGGAATACTCAGGCCATCCGCCAGAACCTTCAAGATCAGGTGCATCTACCGTCACTCCTGTATCGAGCATTACGGTGTGACCAGCAACCATGTCCCCTGTTGTACCGAGCAATGCAGCCAGATGGCCGCCCGCAGATGATCCCCAGACGCCTATACGACTCGGGTCCAGGTTGTACTGCGCCGCATGGGCCCGCAAATATCGGATAGCCAGCTTTACATCCTGAATCTGGGCAGGGAAAGGCGCCTCAGGCGTCAGCCTGTAGTCCAGAGATACACCGATGTAACCGCGTTTGAGTACATAATTGCAAATGGAGTTCAATGCCTGCTTTCGGTCCCCGTGATTCCATCCACCTCCATGGATATAGACCATGACCGGCATCGGTTCAGCTGCCGCTGTCTCAGGAACAGCAATGGATGAATAGATTGCTCGCCCACCAGCCGTGCCAATCTCCACATCCTCGTATAAAGTCACTCCTTGTGGTGGCGTAAATTCAGTATTCTCCTCTCCAGGCGGAACTGGCGATGGGGCAGGCGTTATACCGGGAATAGCCTGACCATAAATGGCAACATTGTCGATATACATGTTGGCCTGCATGGCATCTCCTGTCCGAAAACGAATTTTCACCGTGCTGTTATTGTTCGCTTCCGAACCCAGCGTCCAGCTTTTTAGCGTATTCCCTTCCTTGTTCTTCACATCTGGAGTGCCTGGGGGAAGTTCAAATGTCTCCAGCGTTGCCCAGGAACTGCCTCCATCCTTCGACCATTCGATAATGATGCTTCCGCTTATATAGGACGACGCACGTGTGTAGTAGCTCAGCCGAATATTTCCGTATCCAGTCAGATCAAGTGGCAGCGCGAGTGCATCGGTTCCGTCAATCTTGATCATGTTGGGCAGCGAGGGTGCAGTTGTGGAAGATGATGTTTTGGCCTTGCTTCCACCTACTCCTTCCTGCAGCCAGGGAGCTCTCAGTGCAATTCCGCCTGTAGAGCCAAAATTGTCCGGGTCATCAAAGTTTTCCGCGTAAATCTCCAGCTCCGGACCCTCCGGATCTGGGATATTTTCTTCCTGCGTAGTATTTAAAATAGAATGAGGATCAGCGTCTTCCATCGCCCGGACTTCATGCACGGGAACGGTAATACCGCTAATGAGTATGACAGACATGGCAACAAGTACAACCCGCTTCTTCCACGTTTTGAACACGTCATTCACTTGTATCCCCTCCGTATTCAGCTGACTCACTACACTGGTTCCATCCTTCTTAGTTAGCGACGAGGTGCGGACACGCCTTCACCTTTTTTAAATTTCTCCGTGGCTTCTTCGATTGCCTGATCGCCGCCCTTGGATTTCCATTCCTCTACCACTTTCGGCCAATCGGAAATTGGCTCCTTACCATAAACCATCTTGATCATGTGTGTGAGCAATACCTGAGGAGGTGTATCCGAATTGGGAGCAATATCGGGATTCTGTACAAAAGCTTCCAAACGCGGATCAAAGTTGATGCCATCCCTACCTTCTTTGGCTAAGATGGTATCGTAAATATTCATCAGCTTTCTGCCTTCTTCTGTCAGCGATAACGAGCCTTTATTGTACGTCGTGTCCTGTACGAACCATAAGAACGACTGACGGTAACGCTCTTCGTCCACGCCAGCAGAGTCTGTTGGAGCTGTATATGAAATCACGCCATTATCCTCTGTATAGGTCTCTCCTTCTGTACCGTACGTGAAGAACTTCTCCGCTTCGTCAGACACCATCCAGTTAAAGAAACGGATAATGGAAGCCGGATCAGCCGCATCCTTATTAATAAAGTAGGCACGTGTCACCGGACCGTACAGATAATAACCGCCCTTTCCGTCGGGGCCGACTGGGGAAGGGATAATCTCGATTTTGGCATCGGGAACCGACGCTTTAATCTGCTTCTCCCATTGGATCAGTTCGTTGGCGTTCATGGACCACATACCTGCCTTGCCCGAGAGAATCGTATTTTTGAATACGGTGGAATTGATGGTGGCGAACTCTTTGTTGATGAGCCCTTCCTCGTACATCGTCTTATAGACAGTTAGGGCTTGCTGCATATTCTCGTTATCCATGAACTTCGGTACAACCTGGTCGCCCTGCTGCTCCATCATGGACAGGAACTGCTGTACGTCATAGGCACCGAAAAAGGTATCTGCATATTTGAAATCCTCACGTCCCATATAGGGATTCTCCACGCCGAGCTTCTTAAAGGCGCGCAAAACGTCCATCGTTTCCTCAACTGTAGTTGGTACCGGTAGTCCCGTTTGATCCAGCAGATCTTTGCGAATCCAGGTTGCCCGGCGGGATGGATTGGATAAATATTCAGGGATGGCATAGATATGACCGTCATGAGTTACCTGGTCCCAGGCTTCCTTCGGCACGACTTTGAGCAAATCTTGCCCGTACTGCTGCAACAGTTCATCCAGGGGCTGAAATACCCCGGCTTCGACCGATCCGGCCATCTCTTTGCCGTTGACGCCGCCGTCACCCTGCACCACGTCAGGAATATCATTGGTGGCAAACATCTGGACCATTTTCTGTTCATATTCCTTATGGGGCACCAGGACAATTTTCAGATCGGTATTGGTCAGATCCTCCAGTTTCTTCACCCATTGATCCTTGTTAATGTCGGGTGACTTCTCCACATACGTATACGCCAGCGTCCGTAGTGAAATGGAGAATTTTGTTTTGCCGTCTCCCCCTCCCTCACCGGATGCCGCTCCGCTCCCTTTGTTGCACCCCGTCATAACAGCTGCCGCCAGCAATAGCGCCATGCCTGAGACCATCCACTTTTTCATGCTACCCCTCTTTTCATCCTAATTTAGATTTAGGTACCACTCGTTGGTGAAGCGCTTTCAAATAGATGTTAAAACATCCCCACCGCCTGCAACAATGGGGATGTTTTAGATGAGATTGCGTTTTCTTTAGGTCAGCACTCCCTAGTACGTCTTGGATACCTCGATCTTCTTCGTTACACCGTTGTCGGTAAAATAGAGATGAATACCGTGATCCTGGTCATCAATGAAATAAGGGATATACTTCGGCTCCTCGATCTTATATGGCACAAGCAGCGTTACAATTCTATGGCTTGAGGCAGGCCGCGTTTCTGCGCTCAGATGATAATGTCTTTCCAACCCTTCGTACTCTGCCGGGTCCACCTCTGCGAATTGATCCGTCTGGCTGAGCGACAACTCACCGGAGGAAGCATATACAAACGTCCCTTCAAGCCCCGCCTTATTACCGTTCAGACGGAAGCTCTGCCCTTTCAGCTGTAGCGGGTGCAGTGCATGGAACAGCCATTGAACGCTGTCCGGCTTCTCCAGATCAATGTGGTCCACAATTACGAAATAGGAGGATTGCAGAAAATGAATCTCCCGTACAACACGCTTCACATGGGGTACGGTGCTGGCATAGGCATCGGTCGCTACCGCGCGCACATAACCATCGCCATCCCGCCAATAGGCCTCTTCGATCTGCCCGGTGGCAGCCATGTTCAGCACCTTGTTGTTCTCGGCATACTGACCTGCTCCGCCAATCAGCAGGTTGTTTTTGGAGCGTGTCTGCCTGCGCCATTCCCGGTGAAAGGAGCTGCCGTGCGCGATATAATAGCCCGTATCCGCCGCAAGCGGCTCACCAAATGCATGCAGGGTAAAGCTGTTCTGATCCGCATGACTGTGGCTGATGGAACCATAACGGCTCGATTTGAGAAGAAGCATAATATGCTCATCCGGATCGTCCATCCGGTGATGCATGGCTACCCACCCCACATCACGGAACCACTTGAGCGGCTCGATGTCCACAGGCGACTCTTCCTCCACCTGCGGATAATCATGGCGGTATACTAAGTCGTCAAAGTTAAAGTCCCACCAACCGTAGTTATAAAAAGCCCCCTCTGTCCCCGGATCGGATTGGCGTACACGCTCAAAGTACCACTGGTACCAGTGGTTGCCTGTAACACCTGCCAGTTGGCGGACAAGATAGCCTGTTTTCAAGTTTACCGGGTCACCCAGCGTAGACTGATCTCCAAAGCTGGCACGCCGAGCGTCGGGCGGGTACACGTAGAGTGGAAAATCTCCGGTACGCTGGAAGAATGGCCGACGGAAGAAGTCGATGCCCGCATAGTTTCGTAATAAATTCATCGCTTCGGTCACATAGGCCATACCTGTTGTCCAGTACATCGGACCTTCAGCCCAACCTCCATCACTTCCTCCCCAAGGGGAGTACAGACAGGCATAATAATCGATCGCATAATCTAGCCACTCTGCAGCCTGCTGCTCCTCATGCAACAAGGCCATACAGCAGGGCACAAGCACGGAGGATAATGAACGCACGGCATGGCTGTCATAAGGCACATGATGGATTTTCGAGCGAACCATCACATGCTGGGCCACCTGTTCTGTCCGCCGCAGCAAGCTGCGCCTTACCACCTCTTGCTCATCACTGGTCAACTCATCATGCAGCCAGTCATAGCCCCAAGCGAGCGCGGCGGCGACCCGAAAAGCCGCCTCATCGTTATAATCACGGGAGGTCGTTCCCTCCGTATCCCAAGCCGCCACATGCAACAGCCAGGTTTTGGCTGCTTCAAGCAACCGTTCGTCACGTAGGACCCGCCCTGCGATGCTGAGATGACGAATCGCATATAACGTTTCCTGACAGTCAATGTACATTTGCCTCCAGAGCGGGGCGACACGTTTGTTCTCCGGGTAAGGCAGCGGTTCACAGATCAGTTCGCGATTGGCCCACGGCTCCACGGAATTTGCCATAAACACATCCCAGCCGCAATATGTAGCATCTGATGCAATACCATCCGCAAGTGCCCTTAGCCCACTCTCTCCGAGCCATAGCCGAGGGTGAGACGTGTCCGTGGCAACATACCGCTGAGCTCGAGAAGGTAACGGTGTCTCGGGCAATCCCGCTGGCACCGTAAACTGCCTCACCTCACTCCATGCCGAAATTTCCTGCTGCTTACCCAGCACGGCGTCCGCTTTGACTTCGCTATCTTGCTGCACTGGTTGATCTACAAGCAGCGCATATCGCCAATAATACTCCCCAGGTTGCAGCACCCGGTCAGGCGTGAAAAAGTTATACGGGAGCGGCGCATAGGTCATCGTCTCTTCTTCCTGAAAAGAAGGCCCCACCGACACCTGCAGCAGATAAGCATTTTCATCCTCTTGCTGCGCCGCCATCCAGGTAAATCTCGGCGGATTCTCTGCCAGAACGGTATGTTCATCAGGAGCATAGTCCACATGGAACGGCCCGCTGATTGGTTGGTACAACGGTCTTTCTGCAAGCTTCCGCTTCACTTCCATCGTATCGTCCCCTCCTTATCGTAATGGTGTAGCATCAACGCATGTACATTCCGCCATTGATTTCAATCGTTTCTCCGGTTATAAAAGAACCCAGCTCGGAACACAGGTATAGCGCCGCTCCTGCGACATCATCGGGAGTCCCTTCCCGTCCAAGCGGGATGCTGCTTACCGCAGAAGATCGACCTTCCGCCGAGGTGAACGTTGCGTGGAATGCCGTTTGCCCGATGAAGCCCGGTGATAGGGCATTAACTGTAATCCCGCCAGGAGACAGTTCTTTGGCAAGTCCTTTGGTTAACGCAATGACAGCCGCCTTGGAGGCTGCGTAAATAGCTGCACCCGGACCGCCCCCGTTATGAGCCGCTACCGAGGTCAGATTGATAATTCGGCCGCCTCCAGCCGCTTTCATACCAGGAATGACCGCTTTGGAGACAAATACGGCGCTCTTCAGATTGACATCCATAATTCGGCTGTAAAGCTCCTCGCTCATCGTTTCAATGGGGCTTCGTTCCACCAGATGCCCTGCATTATTAATCAACAGATCAATCGGACCGCCAAAGCGGAGCGTAATCTCCCCAACCATTGATTCTATGGCATTCGTATCGGTCACATCTGCCTGGAATGCAGCTGCTTCACCTCCAGCATCCCGGATGGCGGCCACGACCTCCTCCGCCCGCTCCATATTATGCAGGCCATTCACAGCCACCTTTGCTCCGCAACGAGCCAATGCCCCAGCAATGGCAGCACCAATTCCTCCGCTGGAGCCGGTAACCAGCGCAATTTTGTTCTGCAAGTTAATATTCATTTTGATCTTCCTCCCTGTTATAGGTTCAATTAAATCCGTTTGCTATGCTGATCTGCGGGAAGCGCCATCGTAATGGTCGTTCCCAAGCCTCGCTCACTCTCAATCATCAAGCCATACATTTCTCCAAATACAAGCTGAATCCGCCGATGGACATTCATGAGTCCGATACCCCCACGATGGTAGACATCATCGGAATCTTCGCCTGCCAGACGATTCAATTCCAGACGGTCACGCAGCTTCTCTAGGCGTTCCTCGCTCATGCCCATGCCGTTATCCTGGACGATGACAAGAAAGCGATCTTCCAGGCGCCGAGCATCGATACGGATAAAGTGACCGGGCTCCATGCCTCGCGGAAATGCGTGTTGTAACACATTTTCCACCAGTGGCTGAAGGGTGAGTCGAACCATTTTTTCCAACAACAGATCCGGCGCAATGATAACCTCAACTTCAAGCTCTCGATCCATGCGATGTTTCATGATGGAAAGGTAGGCCAGCACATGCTTCAACTCATTAGCAACCGTAATTTCCTCCAGATTGGTCTGAATGGAATAACGGAGCATATGAGCCATGGATTCCACCATCTGTGCAATTTCTTCGGAGTCCTGTACGACGGCATAACATTTGATCGTTTCCAGGGTGTTGTAGAGAAAATGCGGATTGATCTGCAACTGAAGCGCCTGAAATTCCGCACGGTGCCGTTCCAGCGCCTCCTGCTGAAGCTCGATTTCCGACTTCTGGCGGCGCAGCTCCGACTCGTATACACTCTCAATCATGTCCGACAAGCGGCTGACCATCAGATTATAGCTGCGGATCAGCACACCAATTTCATCGCGCCTTTCCTTCATCTCCACCTTGTTCCAGATTCCCTTCTCCGTCTGTCTCATTCCGTTCATCAGCACACGAATAGGTTCCACTTGAGATGCTCCGATCCGGTAGGCCACGACAAGCGCGGCGAGCAAGGTCCCTGCACCAACCCATAATGTGGCTGAACGGATCGTTGCAATCGGTCTTTGCAGCTCCGACAGCGGCACGGAAGCGACAAAACGCCAACCCGAATATGCAGAAAGCTCCGATATGAGCAGCCGTTTGGTGCCATCCGTGTTCTGTTCCAGTGATCCTGCCTCCATGTGCATAAGCCTGTTCACAGTGTTGGACGGCATCGCTGTCTGCGCCTCTTCGTCCCCGGGTGTGTAGATTACAGTTCCGTTCTGATCCATCACATACTGATACCCACCTTGACCGAGGTCGAGTTCTCCCCATATTTTGTCAAGCTCCAGCACATTTACTTCCATCGCCAGTACTCCGTTTGGCGTATAGGAGGATACCCCTCTAATCCGGCGAGCGATCGTAATCACATTGGCACTCTGTCCACTGCGAATACTGCGGGTAAGCAACGTCGATTCTCCATTTGCAGGGGTTGCAGCCAGCAACTCCTTATATTGCTGTGCCGCGTCGATATCCGGTATGCCAGCTGAATTCTGGTTGTCATCAATCACAACACGCCCGTTATCCCCGATAACATACAGGAACTTGATCTGTGGGTATAACATAAAAACAGGCGGGAACACGTTCGTCTTAATCTGACGGCTGTACTCGTAATAGGCATAACTGTCCTCCGAATTCATATCGAGGAAATGCTTCACACTTCCGTTCGAGAGAATGGAGTAGGTCGCACGATCATAATTTTGCAAATACAGATCGGTCTGGTACGCCGTATTGCGCATCGTTTGGGCGATGTTGTCCGCAAGCTGGTCGTTCATTTCAGTCGAGGCATAGGTATAGGTGAACAGGCCGATGGCGGACAGTGACAACGTAATCACGACGGCAAAATGAAAGAACAGACGGATGGACAGGCTGCGCTTCATCATTCAATGCCCAACTTGCTACGATATTCGGACGGGGTCAGTCCGGTAATTTTCTTAAATGTCTTCGTAAAATGGGGATGATCCGCATACCCCACTTCGTAGGATATATCCGTAATCCGGTTGCCCGGCTGTTCCAGCATGCGTTTGGCCAGTTCCATTTTGCTGCGTATCCGGTATTGGATAAAGGTCTGCCCTGTCGTCTGCTTAAATAGTTGACTAAAGTAGGACGGGTTAAGGCCCAGCGTGGCGGCAATCTCGTCCAGTGACACTTCGCGGCGCAAGTGCTTCTCTAGATAGGCTTTTGCTTCTTCCACTGGATGCTTGCGCTTGCCACTGCGCTTTTCCTTGATCGTCTTCATTAACGTGTGGATCTCGTTGCCCAGCGCCTCAAAGCATTCTTTAGAGGAAGCGCTTTCATTTATCTCGCAGGATGTACTCATCGTTCCGTTGCCACGTGCGTTCATGCGGGCCACAATCAATTCCAGCAATTCCTGAAAAAGCTCCGCTGTCTGCTCAGGCATCAAGGAATATGACGGGTAACGACCAGACCATGCTGCGAGCAGCTCCGTGACATCTGATTGTCTCAGCTCCCATATGGCATCTTCCAGACGCATCGCCCAATCATTCAGCTCCCTCACGGGTACAAGGGAAACCGTAGGTTTATCTTCTTCGGTTGCCAGCAATTTGAGCAGCAGTTCATGAAGCTCCTGTCGTCCCACAGGCTTTAGCAGATATCGCTTTACTCCATAATCCATACAAGCTCTTGCATATTCAAAGTCCGAATAACCGGAAACCACAATAATGCGCATCGTACTTCCTTGCTCGGATAAACGTCGGCACAGCTCAATACCATCCATCGTCGGCATGCGGATATCCGTAAACAGGATGTGTGGCCGAAAGGCCTCTACCACCTGAAGGGCCTCTTCCCCATGCGCTGCCTGACGTATCTCACAGTCGAACAGTCCCGCTTGCTTGATCATCTTCGCCAGACCCATCCGAATCATCGGTTCATCGTCTGTAATCAAGATTCTGAACATCGCCATTCCCCCGTTTCCGTCAGATCTGTATGCTTCTTGTACTTAAGATTTGACGGAGCCGACCATGATTCCTTTTACAAAATGCTTTTGCAGGAAAGGGTAAATGATAATAATCGGCAGGGTGGCGATGATGATGGTTGCCATTTTGATGCCTTCCGGCGATGTATGTGCAAGGGTACTGTAGACGGCAGAACCTGGATCGACGGAAATATCGTCACTCTCAAACAGCTTCTTGAGTGTTACCTGGATCGGCCACCAGGCCGGATCATTCAGATAATAAAGCGCGGTGGAATAGGCGTTCCAGTGGCCCACCGCATAGAAAATGCCGAGTGATGCCATGGCCGGTTTGGACAATGGAATGACGATACGCCAGATGATGCCGAATTCCCCACAGCCATCAATACGGGCAGCGTCGATCAGTTCACCCGGTAGCTGTGCGAAGAACGAGCGCATGACGAAAAAGTTAAAGGCATTAATCGCTCCTGGCACAATCAGAACCAGCGGGTTGTTGACCAGATGTAGTTCCTTCATCAAGATGAAGTTCGGAATGAGCGGCGCCGAGAACACAACGGTCACTAGGACAAACATGACAACCAGGGAGCGCCCCTTGTACTCTGGACGGGAAACGGGATACGCCAACGATGCCGTTGCAGCGAGATTGACCAGCGTCCCGAACAACGTCACCCCAACCGATACCGCAAATGCCCGCCAGAACGAAGCATCGCCGAATACATATTCATAATTGATCCAGGTAAAAGCAACTGGCCAGAAGCTGACCTTTCCGCCCATGATCGCTTCCGAGCTGCTAAGAGATTGAGCCAGCACATTAATGAAAGGCAGAATCATCGTCAACGAGAGCAGCGTAAGAAAAACGAGATTTCCAATGCGGAATATACGGTAACGGACACTGGGGGTACGCATCTATCTCGCCTCCTAATACAGGCTTTCGCCGGTTGTTTTTTTGCTGAAGAAATTACCGAGTAGAACAAGCATCAAACCCACGACCGACTTGAACAATCCGATGGCCGTTGTATAGCTGTATTGCTGTGAGAGCAGGCCGGCTTTGTAGATATACGTATCGAGAATTTCTCCAGATTCCAGATTGAGCGGATTCAGGAATACAAACACACGCTCAAAGCCCAGATCGAGGAACTTCCCGATGTGCAGCAGTAGCAGGATCATAATCGTCGGCAGTAAGGATGGCAGGGTAATCGACCATATTTGCTTCAAACGTCCGGCTCCATCCACCTCTGCCGCCTCATACAGATCGGGATTAATTCCCGCAATGGCAGCCAGGAAA
This sequence comes from Paenibacillus sp. OK060, assembly GCF_900101205.1. NCBI lineage: Bacteria > Bacillati > Bacillota > Bacilli > Caryophanales > Paenibacillaceae > Paenibacillus > Paenibacillus sp. OK060. Next base: position 206,664 of record NZ_FNFR01000004.1, on the reverse strand, counting down.
ATAATCGTTCCGTAACCGGAGTCGCGCCAGATCCCAGAACCGATCAGAATGGAACGAATGTACGAGTCTTCTCCAAGAAAGTAGATCGGCTGCATGCCCAGAAATCCAAGTGCCTTGTTCACCACCCCGGCATCCATCGAGAAAATACCCATGAAGATACCACTAATGACGACCCAGGACAGAAAGTGAGGCATGTAAACAATCGTTTGCAGCAAACGCTTAAACACAATCATGCGTACTTCATTCAGCAGAATGGCCAGTAAGATCGGAACCGGGAATGCAATCACCAGATCATATAGTCCGAGCAGAAGTGTGTTGTTGAGAATTCGTAAAAAGTCATAATGGCTGAACATCTTCTGGAAATGCTCCAGGCCTACCCAATCACTTCCGGTAATGCCTTTGAAAATGTTGTAGTTCTGAAAAGCAATGATCGAGCCGAACAGAGGCACATATTTGAAAAGGAAAAAATACAAAATGCCCGGTACGGAGAGCAGATATAGTATCCGGTATCGCCACAGATAACGTCCCGCATCTCCGAGCCGAGTGCCCAGACCAGACGAGTTAAGTCTGGCTGTTCCCCGGCTTGGCGGCGCAATATCCGCCGGCTTCACGTCTTCTCCCCTCCTTGCTTCTGTGATTGCATGGCTTTCAAATTATCAGGAACGTTCTCATCCCATGGGATTTCATTGAATTCAACGGAAATGTAATCCGGCTCACGGTCGATAATACGAGATAGCTCGCGTGTGAACACCTCCACGATCTCCTGCTTTTGCTCATCCGTCCTGCCTTCATACAGCCTGATCGTAATTTCTGGCATCCGAGTTAAGCTCCCTTCACCATATAATGTAAACGCTTCAACAACTTCATCTTAGCGTTCCTGTGAGAGAGCAACAATGGACTGTCTTTTCGTTCACTTGTGTTTTCTTTAGGTGGGGATGATGGTGAGAGGGCTAATAACTAATATTTCGGATGGGCTTACTCTTTGCCTTGCAGCACTTTAATAAGCAGATTGCAAAATTTTCGAGAAACCTCTTGAGTAAAGTCTAAATCGGGGTCCAAAATAGCTACCGTCATCCCTATAATTAGATTGGAAGCCAAAATCGTCTGGAGTATGTGCTCCAGTTCATGCCAGGTAAGACCATTGGATTCCGGGCAATCCACACAAGGCATAATCGAAGCATCCAGCACATCTGCATCCAGATGAAGCCAATAACCTTCAACTTCATTGGTTCGGTTCATATAGTTCTGTATTAACGTTGTCGTCTTCTCTAGCCCCTCCCGCCTGATCTGTTCCGCACTGCAAAAAGAAATACCAGCTATTGTGGCTTCCTCTATAATGTCCTGTTCAGGATCAGATTCTCGGTAACCTATCGAAAGAACGTGTTTTGGTTGAATATAAGGAGCTCGTCCCTCTAAATTGGTAAGAAACTTTGTCCCCGTTCCAGTAACGATTGCCAGATCCATTCCGCCAACAACAGCCTGTTTTCTGTTCCCCTGATGATAATAATCCGGATGAGCATCGATATGAATTAATCCATATGTCCCCTTCCGCGAGAGGGCAAGAGCGCTCCCCACCAGGACACTGCAATCCCCACCCAATACCAATGAAAAATCGTCATCTTCTATTACCTTTTGGACCACATTAGCTAAATTAACGGAGTAAGTAGCCACTTGTCGGCCATTTAATGTTCCTTCATCGAAAACTTCTTCGATAGGATGCTCAGGCTTGGATATTCGTTGAGTAACTTTCGCATCAATAGCTGAATGCAAGCCCAACTGCTCAAGTGTATCTGGAAGCTTGTCACATCCTCTTTCACGTCCATCTGGATGTTTGCGGAGCCCCAGATTCGTAGGTGCATGTATCATTTGAATGGTTTTGTTCACCGATTTCTATCTCCTCACTTGACTTTATGTAAGTACTAAAACATAATTTAAGCATTACTATATAATGAAAAATGTAAGGAGTCAAACTAATATGAAGTCTTACAACGAAACATGGTTTTCTTTCACATTTGAACTAATCAACACCTATGATCCCTTTTACGAAGAACCCGAAAGAATCGGTAGCGTGGCTCTACTCACAGAACTTCTGAGTAAACATGGGTTGCTTTCAAGCAAGTTACCTGCCTCGAAAGATTTAATAGCTGTACATTCTTATCGCGATACGTTTCGTGATCTTATTCGAACGGCAACGGACGAAGAACTCTCTCTTTTCCTAAACACACATCTCTTACGTGCCCCAATCCAATCCAGCATATCTACAACTACGGATGGGCAATTCTTGTTTGTATATGATCAACCGGAAGGAAAAGGATATTCGTTGAGCGATTCACTGCTTTCCATCTGCTCATTGGTATTAGGGATGGAATTAACCGAATACGGTAGATCACGCCTTAAAGCGTGTGCTTCTGCACCTTGCGAGGAAATATTTATGGATCATTCCAAAAACGGGCTGCAACGCTTCTGTAGTAAACGTTGCTCCACCCGATATCATGTCAAAAAACACAGACAGCTCGGCCATCTGTGAAGTAGTTATTGGTTTATGAAATTTTCTTTTAACTGTTATAAGACCTTCTGCTCGCTCTCCGTATGGAGGGCGAACAGATAATGAGTTAATACGCGGCCTTCATTGTGAAAATCGACAAGCGTTATCCTTGCGCTATGAGTCATACATAAAACTAAATCTATGCAATTTCAAAAGGCAATTTGGAAGTTAATCTCTAATCAATAAAAGTCATTTTTTATCGTCAAAACCTACAAATCCAAGTGTAACTCAACCACGTTATTTATTCTATTTAAAAACCTTATTCAACCTAGACAAACATGATATTTCAACTACGTATGACTTACAGTACAGTTTAATAATACTCTTACTGCTTGGGTGTTTCTCCCACTCCTTCCGTAATACATCGCCAGTTCATAGCAGAATTTTAGATAATATGAGGCATCAGTATCTGAAATGTTCTTCCAGTCAATGATCTGTATATTTTCTTCAAATAAACTTTCATATTCTTTTATTGGTAACCCACTTAATCGGTTTGCTTCAAGTAGCGTTAAGAGCCCAGTAATCAACTCTTCCTTACTTTGCAGAATAAATGATACATATTCATCTAAAACCTCTGTTTTGCCTTCCAATAAATTTAATACCATCAAATTAATTTTAGAGATCTCTGCATAATATTTAACTTCATCTATCGATTCTTCATCTGTGATTCTTAACCATTTAGCTGATAACATAGTTTAAAATAAGATGCATTTCAGTTATCGGCATTTCCCCCTAGATCTTATCCTTCTCTGAAACAAAAAAAGTCTTACTTATCAAAAACTCGTTTTTTTTCGTTAGCACCTGTCTGAATACATACTAGCTTCACTTAATCCCCCTCAAAAGCTTTTATCCAACATTATGATAAACATCACTTCCTCCCTCCCCATTCAATGGTACATTTGTTTACGACCAATTGACCGAATAAGTAATCCAGTCAACTTTAAGTTATCTTTTATCATTGCATATGATTAGGAGGTGTTAGCTGCCATGAAAACCATCGATCGAAGGCAGCAGGTCATTGATTCTGCTGAGAAATCGTTCGCGTTGTTTGGATACAAAGCCACTACAATGGAGCAAGTTGCAAGACTGGCTAATGTGGGCAAAGGTACGATCTATACTTTTTTCGAGAACAAGGAAGAACTGTTCGGAGAGATCCTCCACTCGATTATTACTGATATGAAGCGGATTACAGAGCAAACTGTGCAGGACGACAAACCATTTCTTGAGAACGTACACCAGAGCATGGACGCTTTGCTGGAGTATAGAGAGGAACATGAGCTGTTAATCAAGCTGTTTCAGGAGGTGAACGAGTTCGGCACGCCTCAGGCGAAAGAAGGTTTGCAGAAAGTAGAGACCGCGATTCTCGAATATTTGGAACGCCAAGTTCAGCGCGCCATGGAACTAGAGCAGATTCGTGAAGACGATCCCAGACTGGTCTCTTTTGTCCTGCTGAAGCTGTATGTTACCTTAACTTCCGATTGGAACAAAGCGCATCCTTCGCTGCATAAGGATCAGATCAAGGATTTCGTGGGCCTCTTTCTCAAAAGTGGACTATCCCCTACATAAAGAAAGATGTGAATATGAATCCTTTATCGATTAGAGATAGATATAGCAACCGAGTAGCGTAATGATGGGGAGAGAACATGATGAAATCATTCACTGTATTTGGGCAGGATTTGAAATCCGCCTTCAAGAAACCAAAAGTATTTATTCCGATTCTCGTGGTGCTGTTCATTCCGGTACTGTATAGCGGTCTGTTCCTCAATGCGTTCTGGGACCCTTACGGCAAAATGAATGAACTGCCTGTTGCCGTGGTCAACACGGATCAGGGGGCAACCTACAATGACAAATCGCTGGAAGTCGGACAGAATCTGGTCGATGAATTGAAAAAAAGTGATGACTTCAACTGGCAATTTGTGACCCGAGAAGAAGCCGAGCAAGGCATGGAAGACAACACATATTACATGACGATTGTTATTCCGGAGGATTTTTCCGAGAAAGCAACCACTCTGATGGATGACCATCCACAACCGGCAGAGCTGATCTATGAACCCAATGAAGGATACAACTTCCTTGCGGGTCAGATTGGCGGGACAGCGGTCAAACAGATTAAATCCAAAGTCTCTGCGAAAGTGACGGAATCATATACGGAAACCCTGCTGGATCAGGTAGAGAAAATCTCTAGCGGTTTGGCAGATGCCGGAGACGGCGCAGGTCAGATCAACGAGGGTGCGGTTAAGCTGGATGAAGGTGCCTCCAAGCTGAAAGAGAACCTATCCAAACTGGCCGATGGAACCAACAAACTAGAAACAGGCATTATCCCGTTAAAAGAAGGCACGAACACCTTAGCTCAGGGTATTGATGAGCTTCATACAGGAGCCAGCTCCCTTTCCAATGGTTTGTCCCAATTGGCGGCAGCAGGTACGAAGCTTGGTGACGGAGCAGCACAGGCTGAAGCTGGCGGCAAAAAGTTACAGGTTGGGATTCAATCTGCTCAGGAAGGAGTCGCAAAATTGGATGCTGGACTGGCAGCAACTGAGGAGGGCAGTGCCAAACTGACCGCTGGATTGCAGGCTTCAGTCGGAGGCAGTGGCAAAGTAAGTGAAGGTGCCAAGGCCGTTGCGCAAGGTCTTGCCCAATTAGCTGAAGCTAGTCCAGAGTTAGCTGCTAACCCAGCTGTACAGCAACTTCTGGCAGCAAGCCAGGCTGTTGCCGCTGGTAGCGAACAGGTATATCAAGGTGGACAGCAATTGCTCGAAGGCAGCCAAAACCTGCAAGCTGCTCAACAGCAGCTGCACCAAGGCAGCAGCCAGTTAGTGCAGGGTGAGCAGCGGCTTCTAGAAGGAGCATCGCAATTATCCGCTGGACAGGTACAGCTTGGGACTGGCCTCCAGCAGTTCAACTCCAAGTTGTCTGAAGCTGCCGCTGGCGGAGCCAAACTTTCAGAGGGTTCTAGTCAATTAAACGCAGGTGCAGGGAAACTGGTTGATGGGTTGAACCAACTTTCAGACGGAATCACCACCATTGCCGATGGTTCCCGCAAGCTGGATAACGGCGCAGGAGATTTAAAAGAAGGTACCGCCAAATTGAGCGATGGCTCTGGTGAGCTTGCCACCAAACTGAATGATGCCGCCGATCAAACGGGCAGTGTGAAAAAGACGGATGAACTTGTAACGATGTATGCAGAGCCCGTTCAGGTGGATGAACATAAACATAATGAGGTGCCCAACTATGGAACAGGATTCTCGCCATACTTCCTATCATTGGGGCTGTTTGTCGGGGCATTGATTGCAACGCTGGTTGTACCCACACGCGGCAGCTCGGTTGCCGATGCGAGCAGCTGGAATCGTTTTGTGAGCAGAACGCTGGCTTTCACGATCATGAGTGCCGTGCAATCCCTACTCGCTTCCTGGCTTGTCTTGTCCGGCTTGGGTCTGGAAGTTCAAAGCGTGCCTTTGTTCCTTTTATTCAGTTTCGTTACCAGCCTGACCTTCATGTATATCATTCAGGCTCTGGTTACTTGGTTGGAGAATCCCGGCCGCTTCCTGGCGATCCTCATGTTAATCTTCCAATTGACCACCAGTGCAGGTACGTTCCCGTTGGAGCTCATTCCGAATTGGCTGAAAGGTTTCAATCCATGGCTGCCGATGACCTATTCGGTAACCGGGTATAAAGCTGTTATTTCGAGTGGACAGTTTAATGTGGCATGGGATCAGATCGGAATTCTGTGCATCTTTGCGGTGATTGGTCTGGCAGCTACCTTTACCTATTTCATGATGCATCGCACGAATGAGGTAGAAGAAGTAAATAGTGAGGCAGTGCTTCACGTATAAAAAATGGAAAATAAAAAGCAAGGCATGTTGTAAGCAACACCCTCGCCACAACAACAGCGGGTGTTTGCTTATACACGGCCTTGCTTTTTTTGATCATGAGAAAAAGAGGTAGGAAACTGCTCAAACACTTAGTATGTAGAAGTAACATTGGTACTTACCATAAAAGTAAATAGCAGTACAAGTATAATGAGAATAGCATAGAGGGCCGTCCCAATAATTCCACAGACGAGACCCGCAATGGCCAAACCTTTCCCCTGTTCCATACGAATTCTAAGTTCTTTCAGTGCCAGCGACGCAAATATGATAGCTACGATACCAATAAAAAATCCCAAGTAAGGTATGGTTAGCGACAAAATCCCCAAGACAAGAGCTGCGATAGACTTGCTATTGGTTTTTGGTACTACATAAGGTGGTGGCGGAAGCGGATCGCTATAATAACGATCCACATCATTGTGACGTTGATCCAAAGGTAAATCCTCCCTGTTTAATAAGTAGTCTTATTATACTTGATTAACTGGAAAAATATGCTCCATTATTTGTAAATATTCCGATTTTATTAAAAAAATCCGGATCCATCGTCGACTTTCGTCGAACCAATGAATTCGGATCCCGTTTACATTCATATCTTAACTCGTCTTAACCTCTACCCTTCCACTTCCACCCGCTGCAAAAACGTACGCGTGCGCTCCAGCTTGGCATTACCGAAGATCTGCTCCGGCGGACCCGCCTCGGCGATTTCGCCGTTATCCATGAAGAAGACGCGATCCGCAACATCGCGGGCAAAGCTCATCTCATGGGTGACGATCATCATCGTCATATTCTCCTGTGCCAGCTGCTTGATGACGCGCAGCACTTCTCCAGTCAGCTCGGGATCGAGTGCCGAGGTCGGCTCGTCGAACAGCAGAATGTCGGGTTGCATCATCAGTGCGCGTGCAATCGCTACGCGCTGTTTCTGTCCACCGGACAGGTTAGCGGGATAAGCATCCGCCTTGTCAGACAGCCCTACTTTACCGAGCAACTCCAGACTTCGCTGCCGGATGATCGCTGAGCTTTCTTTTTTCAACGTCTTCGGTGCCAGTTCCAGATTCGCCTGTACCGTCAAATGCGGAAACAGGTTGAAATGCTGAAAGACCATGCCCATGCGATCCGTAATCTTTCGAATATCCGCGGCACCTGCATACGATCCGTTCTCAGCCAGCGCCTGGCCTTGGATACGAATGGTGCCACCCGAAATATCCTCAAGATGAATCAGGCTGCGCAGCATCGTACTTTTACCCGAACCCGAAGGCCCGATTACGGCAATAACCTCACCTGGCTTCACGTTGAACGATACCTGCTTCAGCACATCAAGTGTACCGAATGATTTTCTTAATTGATTTACTTCTATAATATGTGTCATATGCAGACAGTCCTTTAATTGATGAGATTAGATAACTTTATATACTTCTGTTCCGTGCGCGTTTACTCAAATGTATAACGTTTCTCCAGTGCCTTGAAGAACAAGGTAAGTACCATGGTCATCAGCAAATACATAATAGCTGCTATAACAAACGGCATCAATTTAAAATCCCGGTTTACTGCGGCCTGTGCGTAATGAAGCAGCTCAGGTACAGCAACAGCGTACAACAATGCCGTATCTTTAATAAGGCTTATGGATTCATTTGCAGTGGCAGGTAATGCTACCCGAAACATCTGCGGGATGATGACTTTCGTCATCGTTTGCCATTTGCTTAGGCCCAGTACCTGTGCAGCTTCATGTTGTCCTTTATCAATCGAGAGCAATCCACCTCTGAAAATCTCGGCAAAGTACGCACCATAATTCAAAATAAAAGCCAACGTTGCCGCCGTAAAGCGGTCAAATACAAGATACTCTCCTACGCCTGGAAGCAGCGGCAGACCGAAGCAAAAGAACAACAGCTGAAGCATCAGCGGCGTTCCCCGCATCACATATACGTACGTATGAGCGATCCATGCCAACGGCTTGAATCGGCTTTTCATCAATAAGGTTACTCCAAATCCAAGTGGTACAGACACTATAATGGCCAGCAAAAATAAAAAGATCGTGGTCTGTGCACCTTCAAGCATGGGCTTCATGACGCCCAATAAATACTCCCAGCTCATCGCAATCGGCTCCTCTAATCTGTTAACCCCGCATTCCGCAGGAGTCTTGCTCCTTTTTGGAATCCGGGGTCATGTTGTTTACTACATATGTCAGGCAAGTGGCCTGATCCTATTTCAAAACTTCATCTTCACCAAACCATTTGGTGGAAATCTCGGCTGCTGTGCCATCGGCATTCAGCTCATCCAATGCTTTTTGCAGCTGATTCAGTAGTTCTTCATTGCCTTTTTTCACACCAATGCCGTATTGTTCCGGAGCAAGGGATTCATCCAGCAGTTTGAACGTTCCCTCTTCCTTGGACATGTAATATCTCGCAACCACTTCGTCGATGATGACAGCATCCAAACGTTTCGTCTTGAGATCGGTCAGGGCCAGTACGTTGTCCGGGAATTCGGAAGCATTCACTTTATCCTTCAGAGGACTTGCCGCGAGTGCATCTGCCGCAGAGGACAGCGCCTGCAATCCTACATTTTTGCCATCCAGTTCATCCAGCTTCGTAATCGGTGAGTCCGCGAGTGTGACTGCAACCTGGCTGTTCTCCAGATACGGATTCGTGAACAGCACTTTATCTTTTCGCTCATCCGTAATCGTGTACCCGTTCCAGATCAGGTCGATTCGGCCGCTGTTCAGCTCCGATTCTTTGGAAGACCAATCAATGGGCTGAAACGTAATTTCTTTACCCATTTTCTCCGCTGCCGCTCTTGCATAGTCAATATCAAAACCAACAATTTCATTCTTGTCATCCCGGAAGCCCATTGGAGCAAATTTATCATCTATCCCCACAATAATGGCATGTTCATCTTTGCTTCCCGAGCTGGAACATCCCGCAACAACAATCATGCATATGCTGATCAATAATAGAAATATCGCTTGTTTTCTCATCTCTCTAACCCCTCCATGTCTATAACCAAACCCAAACGCTTTAGTTCGTTACCACGTTATCAGAGTCTTATAATAACATAGCATAGGAGAAGAGTCGAGCCTCTTACCTTTTCCTTATCTTTGAACCAGCTTAATTGTCAACAATTTGTGAAAAAGCTTCGTTCACTTGCGCGGGCTCCACTAGCTTCTTACGCACCAATGTATCCCACTCCTCAGGTTCCTGAAGGGTTTTCAGTTCCGTTCCGGCCCATTGCTGGGCGGCTTCACGGCTCAAAGTATATTGAACATCCTCAAATGAATAAAGCACATGCTCCAAATTATCAATCCATACAAAATTGGCAGCAGCATTATATACAAGTATTCGTTCCAACTCTTCGGGCTTCATCTCGCTGGTATTCATCCTGTAATTGATCTGAGCCGTAAATGTCTCTGGAACCAACTGATACCCATTCAATTGGCCGTTTAGAGGCAAGGCTTGATTCAAATGGCTGAGATTAGAGAAGTCTCCCATATAAGCACTGCGATATTTCACTAATGCCGCAAAATCATGGGTCAACGGATCTTGCTGCTCTGCTTCATACTGCGACTGCTTCGCCTCTATTCTCGGATTAACGACGCCCTCAACCACAATAACACCAAAGATACCGAGCATGACCAATGCAATAATCCATTTATTCTTTCCCGTCATATGACATCACCTACCTCATACTTGCCCACGATCCGATACGCCCTTTGCACAATCAAAGGGATAATAATACTTAATAAAGGTATGGCAAAGGCAATCGCGATTACCGTAAATTGATAGGGCCCCTCTACCTGAATCGGTCGACTATACCAGATGTTGCTTCCAAATCGCAGCGCCGCTTGTGTACCCCATAACACAACGATGAGCCCTGCCCATAACCACCACACTCTGCGCGTCCATTGTAAGAACACAGGTGTACGAATAACGGCAGTGTCCTCTGGATCAGTCGAAGTATTTTTATTTTTCATCATGTAAAATACATACGCTCCACCAACGATCACACTCATGATCATAAGCAAATTGTTAATGGTTGCGCCCTGGACCATGACTCTCATTGGAATGGTAATGATCCAGGCGATAAGACTATAGATCAAGGCAGACTGCAACACCGCAGTCCAATAAGGAACGCGATGCACCCTGCGATGATTACTCATGATCTGCTCCATGCCAGCCACATGTTGTATGGCAGTCTGAAAACCCTGCTCCTCGTCCATACCCTGCTCCATATAATCTTCAATTCGTGCAGCGAGATTACTGTGAATCTCTTCTTTTAACTCCTGATTGGCCAATGTATCCTGCGCATCATTGAACAGACGATTCACATAGCGGGTAATGCGATCTTCCAATGTCATATCTCTTCATCTCCCTTTTCCCCGGAAATAATCATGCAGTCAATCAATGTTTTGGCTGCGTGCCAAGCGTGAACTTGCTGGGTATAAGCTTCCTGCCCCTGCGTTGTAATCCGGTAATATTTGCGTCGTCCTCCCTGGGTCTCTTCCCCCCAGTAGGATTCCACATATCCACTCTTCTCCAGCCTTTTCAGACTGGAATAGAGTGTCGGTTCCTTTAATTCAAACCGTTCTCCACTCTTGCGATAAATTTCCTTAATAATGCTATAGCCGTAGTTATCCTTCGATATAAGTACACTCAGAATAATGGGGTCAATGTTGCCTCGAATGAGGTCACTGTTAATCGCTTGTTCATCCATCTGCCAGATTCACCGACTTTCTTCAATCCTGGGTATACTATAAGACATATTACTATGTCTGTAAAGGTAATATGTATCGCATGGTACATATGCGTCGCAATGAGCAACATTCTTCTCTTTTTCTTCGTCTGGAAGATATTAGGGGGGTGGCTAAAATAAATTTTCTCATTACTATAAGAACATTGGCTTCACTCGTGTTCCTTACAACTTTGCTGATATTATCCGGCTGTAATCCTACTCCAAGTAACGGCACAAACGAACCTCCCTCTCTCCCATCGCCAGATACAAAGGAAGCTGAATTGGGTTCACTAGAGGAGAACGCTAAGGAATCTGGACCCAACTTACCCCAGGAACTGCCTACGCCAACTATCCAGAGCGAAAGCGGCATCTCTATTCCAGCTGTACAGGGCAGTTATTGCTGGGGAGGTATGTGTGCTGACTATGCAGGTGATGTGGAATTGCTGGAAGGTAAAGTACCTGTCTCGGTGTTGGTGGGCGAGAACATATCTATTAACTTGAGTACGGATGTACCGCCTAACGAATTCACTCTGGTTGAATATGTGAACGGGGAGGCACGTCCCATCTCTTTCCGAGAAGGATCATTCCAGTTTGCACAGGAAAAAGGTACTCATTATTATGGAGCCTTTATCGGCTGGTCTTCCCCAAAAAATTCGCAGGTTTCCTTGGGTGATACCTCTTTTGCCTTTGTAATCCGTGGTGTCGAAAAAAAATAGAACCAAACAAGGCCCCTCCAATTTTGGAGAGGCCCTACTCATTTTTATCTATTGCTGCACTTTCTCACGATCTTTCCCTTTATCCGATTCACCCGCATTTTTGTTGGCAGCATCGCGATCCTGCTGCATCTCCTCAACGGTTTTCACTTTGAGACGTGCAGCACCTTCATATTCCTTCGTAGGAATCAGGTTGCCTGCAGCAAGTCTTGCTTCTGCCGCGGCAATCGCATCACCATATTGCGGCAACCATTCGGCTTGGGCGACCAACATCTCGTCAACCATTTGCCAGATCTCTTTTGGATTACATACTGCACCTACGAGTGGGTCCATCATGAACGCCTGACGCAATAGTTTGTCGTCACCATGTACCGCAGCTTCAACCGCAAGCCGTTGTACGGAAATGCTCACATTACACACGGCAGCCGGGCCGAGTGGCAGGTCGCCTACATGTGGCATCGAAATACCATTACGGTCAACATATCCCGGTGCTTCGATAATCGCATCATCCGGCAGATTGGAGATCACACCGTTATTGACGGTATTGAAGTGTCCGCGGTATACGCGTCCCGTCTCCAATCCTTCTATAATGTAGGAACCATGTTCTCCGCCTCGTTTTTCCGGGGCAAATTGCATCGGCTCATCCTTCATCCAGTTCGGGAAATCAGTCTCAAACCAATTTCTGCCCTCTGTACACACACGCAGATACCCGCCCGTCTCGCCGTTAATCCAGCTGTCCAGATCAATCCAGTCCTTGATCTCTTCCGGACGTTTGCGGTACCAAGGCACATATTCACTAAGGTGACCATTCGATTCCGTGCTGTAATAACCAAATCGGCGCAACATATCAATCCGCACTTTCTCGGTACGACTATACTCTGGATGTTTCTCGAAGGCTTGGAGCAAATCGCCTGTAAGGTCTTTACCTTCATGGGACGCCTTGATGTACCAGGTCTGATGATTAATTCCGGCACATACGATATCCACTTCATTCATTTTCAGTCCAAACGCTTCCGCAATCTGGTGATGCCCATGCTGTACCCCGTGACATAATCCAATCGTGCGAACACCGCCATACTTGTTGCAGGCCCATGTCAGCATAGCCATTGGGTTGGAATAATTGAGGAGCAGCACATCCGGTGCGCTTTGCTCACGAATATCCTTACAGATGTCGAGCATCTCAGCAATTCCGCGCTGGCCGTACATAATCCCACCTGCACACAACGTATCGCCGACACATTGATCTACCCCATATTTGAGCGGAATATCCACATCGGTTGCAAAAGCTTCCAACCCGCCCACTCGGATTGTACACAGTACATACTTCGCGTCCTTGAGCGCTTCTCTCCGGTCCGTTGTCGGCTGAATCTGAATATTCAGTCCATTCTCGCGGATATCGCGCTGACACAGCTCGGTGACCATGTCCAGATTGTGCTGATTGATATCACAGAACGCAATCTCAATATTGTTGAATTCCGGTACCGCGAGCAAATCCCGCAGCAACCCCCGCGTAAATCCGATACTGCCTGCCCCGATAAATGCCACTTTAAACGACATGCACAGTTCCTCCCGTAATCCGAAACGATTGGCTTCGGTTAATGACTTCATTCAGTAACACTTGCAATTGAATTGAAGTTGCCTGATGAAATCATTGTAACAACGGTACATAAGGAAGCGTTATCAAAATCATGACCAGTTCACGAAGTAGCTGTCAAAAATCCTCACTTTTGTGTCCGAAGATCATTCAGCCTATCCTGCTCAGATAAAAACAGAGTACCTATTCCCCCTATTATTCCAGTGGATAATGACTGACATGTCGCTCCATCGAGGAACGGAATTCAACCGGAGTTCGGCCTGTATATTTCTTGAACAACATATGAAAATACTGTCTGCTCCCCACGCCCACGTAATCGGAAATTTCGGAGATTGGAATATCGGTCTGTTGCAGCAGCATCTTCGCCTTTTCCATTCGGAGCATCGTGAGATAATCGGTAGGCGTGCGCTTCGTGTATTGGCGAAAAATACGGTGCAAATAGCCTGGATGCAGATTCACCGCTGCCGCGATATCCTTCATTTGAATATTGCGATCCATATTGTGATGCATGAATTCAATCGTCCGTTTTACGTACAGCTCTGTCTGATCCAGCGCACTTCGGTTGATTTCCCCGCGAAGTCGTGCGACCCGAACGAGCAGTTGGATAAACAACGTGCGTACCAGCGTACCTTGCTCAGGTGACTTCAGATCACGGGCTTCGCGATGATGCGAGCGTTCCTCCGGCGGAATGATCCGCATGGGTGCAGAAGATCGTCCCTGCTCCATCAGTCCACGCTGATCCAGCTCCAGCACCAGGCTTTTCATAATATGGTACACCTCTTCGGGGTCAGGCAAAACCAGATAAGGCGAGGCATCGGATAGAAAAGCATGGACTTCTTCCTCTTCCAGCGCAAGCTGGCGAATGGATGGATGCCCTGGCTCCGATCTGGCAACTCCAAATTCCACATTGAGCATGCGGCACGGTACGCCATCCTTCACCAGCAGACGGTGTGGAACCCCCGCGTCCAGCAGAATGAACTGCCCTTTTTTTAACACTGCCTGTTCCGAGCTGCCATCCGGCATCTGTACATCGACCCGGCACATTCCCGAAATAATGTACATGATCTCCGTGGAATCATGATCGTGATAGGACATCTGGTAGTTGTCCCATTGCTTGTAATAATACGCGTAAAAACGCGGTCCATAGTCCTCTGTGCGCAGTTTCTCCTGAAACAGACTGCCTGTCCAATGTTTTGCTTCCAATGCCTGCACCTCCGTTGTTGCAACGATCCTCACTTTTTTCCATTGTAGCAAGTCTCGGCGATGTATTTCACCATGTAATTGAAAAATCATTGCGATTATAAATTAGATAAACATATAATTAGTTATAAATCTAATCAATTTTATTTTATCTAATCTAATCTAATCTATAACGAGGAGGTAGTGAGACTATGAAAACTACATTTTTTCTGGTGAGGCATGCATTAAAAGAAAAGCGCATCGGTGATGTTCCCATCACATCCGAGGGAGTTGTACAAGCTAAGTCGACAGCACTTCGTTTAGCTAACGTACCTGTCACCAAGATCATTGCAAGCCCACTTCAAAGAGCGATCGACACTGCGGCGCATATTGCTCACCAAACAAACGTTACAGTGATGGAAGACCCGCGTCTGCGGGAACGCGCCAACTGGGGTGACCTGCCTGAACAAACCTTTGAAGAATTCATCGCGATGTGGGACAGATGTACAATTGAACCAGACTACCTCCCACCCGTGGGTGATTCCTCTAAGCAGGCTGGCGAACGTCTGGCCTCTTTCCTAGCGGAATTGACGACTGTAGAGCCACCAGATAGCCATATCGTTATCGTTACTCATGGCGGGTTAATTACGGATTTTCTAGTAAACACATTCCCAGAGCTTGAACTTAACGTCTGGCATCCTAATTTTATCGCCATGCAAAGTCAACTGATTCCCGAATGCTCCATCACCACATTGATTCATGAAAACGGGAAGTACACCATTCAAGATTTTGCATCCGTAGCACATTTGAAATGATGATGTAGTCTGTTGCTTCAGTTTAGCCATATCAAAAAAACTCCGGGTAACCTCCCGTACGCCTAAACGCACCGAGGTTACTCCAGAGCCTCTTAATACAACAGTAAACACTTTTTATAACAAAATAATACTGTTGGAAACACTTGGATTTAGGTTTTCCAAATACGTTCAACAGTATCAACATACTGGTATTACGTCCTCAAACCCCAACCATCATATGATCATCTGAGGATTGGGACACTTCTCAAATCTCACTTTTCACCCTTACCCGACTTGGGCGTGTGGAACTTCGGCAGCGTAACCTTCGACCAGTCGATATCCGATGCCATGTAGAAGGATGGGTAGGACGGCTGATTGTATCCACTGTTCTGTCCAGCAATGCCGACACGATACATCGCATCGTGCATCAGCGTGTACAGTTTACGGTCAGTCTTCTCGGTGCTCAGGTAGATGCGGATCGCCGAGCTGTCCTCGGTTCTCACCAGCATCTCTTCCCGCCAGTCCCCGAAGATATCCGCTACGAGAGATGGCGTACCCTTGGTATAATTGTTGGTCAACGTGCCGTTCGCGGTCAGCAGCGTGCCCCGATTCCAATCCTTAATCGTAGGCGTGACATTAATGGCACCATCCACGATTTGAGTTGTCATATCAGCGGCCCAGCGAATATTCATATTGGTACCAGGGGCTTTATCGGTTATTTTCTCACCGCTGGCTGTCCACAATCCCACAGCCCATGTCTCCAATCCACGACGAGTCGGGTCCACATCACCGATCATGCCACGTCCGGTATCTTTGCCCGTGTACCCGCCATAGATCACTTCCCCAGTCTTCGCATCCCGCAGGGAATATCCGTATGGTGCCCAAGGGCCACCCTCATGCACCATGAAGATCTCCAGCCCCGGACGATCCGGATCAATATCCGCTACATGAAGCGCATCCCCATGCCCCAGACGTGCAATCGTTCCCGGAGCAGCACTCTCCGCTGGCATCAGGTCCTTGGAGCTGTACAACACACTGCCATCATGATCAATCGTGGCCGAGCCGTACACAATCTCCTGTTTACCGTCTCCATCCACATCAGCGACACTGAAATAGTGCGCGCCTTGTGTTGTAATTGAGCCATACACCGGATCTGTACCGTCCACTCCATGCGGACCGTCATTGAACGGGTTCTTCATTGGCGTCCAGCCACTGTCCACTTTCCATTCACGCTTGAGCTTTTTGCCATCCCAGTTGTAGGCGACCATGGTCGAACGTGTGTAGTACCCGCGTGCAAAGATCGCAGACGGTTTCTTTCCATCTAGATATGCCACGCCTGCCAGGAAACGATCTACCCGGTTCGCTGGTTCAATACGCGCCATTGCGTAATCGCCCCACATCAACCCATCGTCCTGCCGTCCCGGCTCATAAGGAATGGTCTCCAGCTCTTTGCCCGACTCTCCTTCGAACACCGTTACATACTCAGGTCCATCGACGATAAAACCTTCGAACTTGCGCAGCTCATTCTTGTCACTGCGGCTTGGTGCATACACATCAATGAAGTAATCTGCCAAGCTCTCAGCATCCTTCTGAGACAATGGATAACTATACTTTTTCTCAATCCCAAAAGCTTCCTCCAACGTAGCAGGCCAGTTGCCCTTCACGACCTCTTCATGTTTATGCCAGTTTTTGAACATATCCACGACATGATCATAGTAGCCATCTGCACTTAAACGGTAATCATCTTCGTTGGAGTATCCTGCCTTACGATCCTGCTTCGGAAGGGTGATGTATTTTTCGGAAGTGACCTTTCCTTTTTTGTTATATTGGATGATCTTGGTTCCTGGTGCAGTCTTGAACATCATCTCGGCCTTGCCATCCCCGTCAAAATCATAAACGAGCATCTGTGTATAATGAGCACCCGAACGGATGTTAACCCCGAGATCGATCCGGTACAACAATTGTCCGTCCAGCGTGTAACAATCCACGTACGTTTTACCGGTGTAGCCTTTTTGCGAGACATCCTTGGAGTTAGAAGGGTCCCATTTTACAAAAAACTCATACTGACCGTCCCCGTCCACATCGCCCACACTCATGTCATTCGCAGAATACGAGTAGGCTTCTCCCACTGGCGTCACACCATCGTCCGGTTTTTGCAAAGGAATATCGACGTAGCCGTTCGCCCAAGGTTTGACGGATGCACTGTGTTTACTCTCCTTGCCCTTCTTGCTTACCGCTGCCACTTCATAACGGGACGACGATTTGCCTGCGGCATCAAGATAGTTGGTGCTGTCGGTGACCGTAGCAATCTTCTTGCCATCCCGATATACATTGAAATCCGTGCCTGTCAGACCTTTATCGCTATAACCTGTGGCCTCGTCACCAAGCAACCTCCAACTGAGAAAAACACCCTCGGAAGTAGACGCCGCAACCAGACCGCGATCAAGATACTCAAGCTGAATTTCTTTCAAAGAACTCCCTCCCTTGTGTGACTGCACGCTGGCCTCTGCCGCGCTGTTCTCACTGGAAGCTGCTGCTCCGCTCGCACCCGCTGTTCCCGCAACGAGCAAAGCAACGCTTAGTGCCGAAGACAGCATTTTGGCTGCAAGTGGCATACGCACCTTCCTGCGATTGGAGTACATACCTGAAACCGATCCTTTATGTATCGGCGCTAATGTTTTGGATTTCATCGACCTTCACTCTCCTTGAGACAGAATGGGTGATGCTTATGGCTGTGCTTGATCGTTGCGACATCCGTCAATCCATACAGACGTTCATATCCTTCAAATTTTACTGAATGCGCTTACAAAAAGTGCAAGAGAAAAGCTTCCTCCTATACTGATTCTCTCGACTCTCCCCTTTCCATTTTGTCATCAATCAGAGCAGCTTCATCCTGCCCATCGGGTATTATTATAGACATCCTGCCTGCTGCTTACATAGGCAAATATCCGTCCAAAACGATCAATAATCAGTGTTGTTCAGGAAGGATTAATGTGAAAATATTACTTTCGGTTCAGCGGAGCAGCCGTTTCGGTTATTTTATATTCAAAATATTCCCTTGTATGCAATAATATAAGAGTACCTTATGAAGGCAGGGTGATTGAAGATGAGTTTCGAATTCTACATAGCAGCAGATCGTCCAATTCCCGAGATCAAACTTAGAGGACAAGAGATTTTAACTGTAGGGGATATGATTCGTATGAATGTTCCGGATGGCCTGATTCCTTGGAAAGAAATGAATGAACATGCAAAGGTTCTTTATGGTGATCCGGTAGCGTCTAATCATTTTCACATAGAAAGTGCTTCATATGCTTTAAAAATCATGAGCAAATATACTAATCTCAATCATATTTATAAATTTGATGTTCCTCCAATAGATCTAACGAAAGAATTATATAATTATGTTACTACACTTAATAAAGAAATAAATTTGGAAATCTGGCATCTCTGGTTTGGCTATGATTATGAAGATGAAGTCATTACAAGAAAAAACTTATCCCGTTCCACTCTTACTCTCTCTGATTTTGAAGCCCCTCTCCATGAGAGTTGGTGCATAGCTATTAACAGTTGATACGTGAAGCTGAAAATAACAGCAAGGGCGTTCCAAGGTCATGAACATGACTTCGAAACGCCCCTACTTTATGTTGGGCTGGAAACGCCCTTATGACCTTCACTGCATCAGATCATCTTACTCGCCTTAATTACTGAACACTTCGGCCATCATCTGGCCACCCTTTTAAGGCTCAATGCCCCAGACCAGGGTACCGCCTTTGTAGAGGGTCACCTTGTTCCAGTCCTGATAGGATGTTTTGGTTGGATCGTAGGAATAATCATTGGTTTCATCTAAGTTGCTCCAGTCCGTTTTGTACATGCGGAGCTGGATATCTCCGGATTGTCCACCTGCCTGGATCGCGCCTGCTCCAGAAGTGAAGCTCAGTTCCACATAGGAATCAGTGAACGTACGCTGGATGTTGGCTCCGCCAACCTGAGCGTAATCGATAGCAGAGTCCATCGCTGCGGTACCTTCTTTGGAGAAGTAATAACGGATTTTCAGATCACTCAGATTTACAGCCGTGTTACCTACGTTTTTGATGTTGAAATACGGTTTGATTTGGTTATCTGCCGCGTTGGTATCTCCCGCACGATATTGCAGAACCAGGTCACTGGTCGGGACAACTACACTTTGCGGTGTTGCAGAAGCTGCGGCAGAATTGACACTTTCCCCGGCAGCGTTCACGGCACTAACCACATAATGATAGGTCGTTCCATTGGTCAGACCCGTATTGGTGTAGGATGTGCCGCTCACATTGGCAGCAACCGTAGTGAATGGACCCGATGCACTCAACGCCCGTTTCACGTTATAACCTGTCGCTCCTGCCGAAGCCGCCCAGGTCAAGCTGATTTGAGCATTGCCTGCCGTAGCTGTCAGCGCTGTTGGTGCAGCAGGGGCAGTCACACCTGCTACTGGTACCGCACTTTTTACAGCCGAATTCACACTCTCACCCGCAGCATTCACGGCACTAACCACATAATAGTAGGTTGTACCATTGATCAGACCTGTGTTGGCATACGATGTGCCTGTCACGCCCGCAGCAACCGTAGTGAATGGACCCGACGCACTCAACGCCCGTTTCACGTTATAACTAGTCGCACCTGTGGAGGCTGTCCAGCTCAGGGAAACCTGTGCGTTGCCTGCTGTCGCAGACAGTGTTGCCGGAGCTGCTGGAGCTGTCGTTCCACCCCCTCCACCATTGCTGGCTGGAAGAACAGGGAATGAGTTTTGCACCAGCATGACGAATTGGTCATGGAACCAGTGACCTGACACTGGTGCGTTAGGCAGTGCACCCGTCAATACACCATCACGAGTTGTAAAGGTTGGATCACACATCCGGTCGAAGCCTTTTCCTTCGTTGTTCGGAATTTCCGAGCTGGAGCCATCAGACTCCCCTGGAGGTTTGACCCATACATAGGCATCCAGATGGGCTGGTCCTGGTGCTGCTTTAGGAGCTTCACCTATGCCTGCTCCACTGTTATTACACCAGTTCCCCCGGTGATCGCGCTTATCCACACGCCCGGAGTTCACGTACGTGTTAATATCACTGCCTGTGGCAGACGTTGGACGATTCACCCCGCCCCATCCATTACGGCTGGTATCAATGAGGAAGCCCGTGCTGGCCGGCCAGCCAGCTTGTACAAATCCGCTATACAGTGCCGCAGTGAAATCGGTTTCGTCAAAGTAAGGGTTCCACTCATAAAACTTGGAAGACTTGATCGGTTGTCCGCCGATGTTCAGATCGGGATTAGGCAGATTCGGTTCATTCAGCGGTGTGCTATTCGCTGTGTTCGTAATGAAGCCATCGGCGCTATTCAGACCTGCTGCTGTTCCTTGGACAACGCTGGTATACAGCGAGATTGCGCCTTTACGGTTGTTATCCCAACCAAGCCAGCCGGAGTGACCAATATCCAGGTAGTTGTACACATTCGGAATAGCATGCAGCTTTTCCAATGCGTATTTCACGCCAGCTTCATAGATTCCTGTTGAACTCGCTTGGGCACAAGCTGGTGTACTGAGATTAGTTACCAGATTGGGCAGACTGTCTGGCTCAATGATGGCGATGATGCGAATGTCCTGATACTTGGGCTTTGCAAAAATATCGGCAATTACATTGATATAATCATTTTTATACGTCTGTAGGGCCGCCTGTGTTAGTGGAAGTTCACCATTGGATGCAAGGGCATGACAATCCCGCCCAGGTAAGTTGTAGATAACGAATGAAGCGGTAATTGGAGTACCTGACTTCTTTTGTGCCAAGGCGGCATCCAGATGCTGCTCCACACTTTTGCGTCCGGCATTGTCTGTTCCACCATTAATGGCAGCAATACGGTCGATCCAGACTGCCGTTGGATAGGATTTCACCGTTTCCATCTTGGCTTTTAACGCTGCATCACTGGTTAGAGCAATGGACGTATCCACGAGAGCGGAATAATCCTGGTTTAAATACGACGTAGCTCCGACAAACGGATTATCCACATGCGCTTCAGCTGCCTGACTCACTCCTGGAGCCATGCCCGGGAAAATGCCCGCCGCGAGCAGCGTTGCTGCCAGCATTTGTTTTACACTTCTGCGAAGCACCTTTCCGCCTTTCGATAAGGTTTTCGATTTAGTCATTAGGGTTCCACCTTTCCTGTACTTGGATTGGGTATATACTCATGTCTGATCCTCTGTGTCGGCAAGATGCTATGCACGGTAGAGAACGTATGGATGAGCTGTAGGGACTTCACCTCCATGAATGTAGTTCAATTGGGACAATCCAGGTCAACAACAATAAGGTGTGAAACAAGAAACAGAAATGGTGTCTTACACTGAGGTTAAGGGACAAAGCAAGGGGGATAACATCTGTAGGTGTGTGCGGGTGATCTTTGGTGAACGGATTTCAAGGCATTGCTCAGACTCAAGTTAAGTAAGCGCTTACTTTTAGAGGTTTTAAAAAAAGGCTTACCCTCGATACAAACCTCACATCGCGTGTCCACCTCCTTATGAATCGATTATAACCCATGTAAATATTACTGTAAATTGAATTTATTAAAAATTATTATATTTAATTCCATAAATCAGGCAGGAATTCTGAGATGTGCCTCCCCAAGCCATAAAAAAGGCCCATCACGGGCTTATTCCCCGTAATGAGCTAATTGACATAGCATATTCTCATGCTATTTTTTTATGGAAGCACAACAATATCTCCTGGTTTCAAGCCGTTCAATACTTCAGTCTTGTCATCTGTCTCGATGCCTGTTTGAATCGTCTGCTGTACATATTGCCCGTTGCCCTGATCCAGCATCACATATGCCGTATCCTGATCTCGCATGACCGCCAGCGTGGGAACGACCGTCGCTTTCTCCTTGCGCAGCGTTTCAATCTTGCCCTCCAGACTTAATCCACCGATCAGCTTGGCGTTTGGCTTCAAATCAATGACAATATCGAATTGGGAAGGCTGCTTCAGATCTGTTTCCGTTCCCTTTTTGGCAAACTGGGAGATTTTGATGACCTTTCCGGTTAACGGAACCTCCTTGTTTCCCGTCATATGTACACTTACAGGCATGCCTGTTTGGATTTTGAATAGCTCCTGCTCGCTAATGGCCGCCACAAATTGTAATTTGCCTGTGTCCACAATGGTACCCACATACTGACCTTCGCTCACCATACGTGTCTTGGTCTCCGTATCGTTCATCAGAAACACACCGGATACAGGCGCGTACACGGTGGATAAACCCATGACCGCTTTCTTGGCCTGAACCTCCTGCTCCTTTACGGCGATGGATTCCTTGTTCATTTCGTTGCTCAGTCGCTTGGTTTCCCGCTCGGCGAAGGCTTTCTTCCGTTCTTCTTCAGTAACCCCCAATTGCTCGGGACCCTCTCCCTGAGTAAGACCAATCTCATTCAATTGAGCTTCCAGCCTCGATTTCTCAATATCGGTCTCCAACTGCTGCACTTCCGTCTGCAATGCTTTCGAATCAAGCGAGAACATGACGGCTCCCTTGTGAATGGGCTCCCCATTCTCCACATTCCACTGCTTTATCTTCGAGGCAAAAGGAGCGTACACATCCGTCTGTTTGGCATAAGCCGACTTGCCTTTGACCTGAATTTCCTGCGTGATCGTCTCCTGTGTGACTCCAAATGTAATGGGCTGCGGAGCCTCGATGGGCGCTTCGGGTACCGGTTTATATTGCTGGTACAGAAAATATCCAGCGCCTGCGAGCAGTCCGATCATGATGATTCTCTTTATCCATTTGCCTATTGCCGAATTCTTCATTGCCGTATGTCCCTTCATTGAATCTGTCTGGTGATTTCCGTCTGTTAAATCCTTAAATCCCTAAACTGTGCTTTCCTGTATCTCTGCTTTATATTTATGCCGATTTAATTACCTGCAACGCATTTGTACGCGAGGCGCTAATCGCCGGATAGATTCCCGAGAGTACTCCGGTCAACACCGCAAACGCTATACCAGCAGGCAGGGCCGACGTCTCAATAACCACTTGGAGAGGTGTGCTTGCCTCCATCGAGATTTGTCCTTGGAGTAGTCCATTTACCCCCTGAATGGCTCCGTAAGCGATGAAGACACCAACAATGCCGCCCAACACTCCAAGTACAGCAGCTTCAGTAATGAACATCTGCCTGATCTGCCACAGATTGGCTCCCAGCACCTTCATGACGCCAATCTGTTTGCGGCGCTGATGTGTGGACATGATCATCGCAACGATAATGGATAGAGAAGCTAGCAGCATAACGAATATCCCTATGCCCATAGCGGCCTTCTGGTACATGCCAAGCTGTTCCTTCATCGCCTGCTCCTGATACAGATTGCTGTCTGTCATCAGCGTCAGCTTCTGAATCTGCTCCTGCACCTGTGCCACATACTTCTTGTCCTCTACCTTCACGAGCGCCGAGTTCAACCGTCCTGCTGCTGCGGCCTGTGCCTGACTGCTCTGGAACTGTTCAGCGAGCATTCGGGCGGTTTCGAGGGAAACATAGACCTTTTTGTCATACATGGCATTGTTCTCACTCATGCCGCCAGGCACCTTCAGTACACCCGTCACTCGCAAAGGCGAGCTTGTTTTGGCTTTGGATGAATCATTCATGTCCTGATATTTCAGGTTAAACTGTGCCTGAAACAATTCGGTTTTGGTTGACATCAACGCCATGTATTGCTGTAGAAACTCGTCATTAAACGAATCCTCCATGAGCTTGTTGTTCAGTTCGCGGATCACCTCGGCGTCCACAAGTCCGAAGGTTGCACCGTAATTCACAATAGCGGCTCCGCTGATCCCTGATGCCCCGCCTTTGTCAAAACGGTAGCCGAAACGGCTCAATGATCCAAGCTCTGTACCGATAACTTCCACATTGGAGCTTTTGCCATCCAATGTAGCCATCTCCAGCATATCCAGCTTCAGCATCGGAGCAACGGCGACGACATGCGGAAGGCTGGCAATAATATCGATTTTTCGAGCCGTCAGCGCTCCTCGTTCGAAGGTGGACGTCTGCCCATTGCTTCCGCTCGAACCGATTCCCTCATTGGGGGATACTGTAATCTCATCCATTTTGTAATTCTCGTTTAACGTTTTCTCACCATAGACCTGTACCGACTGCCCCACACTTAATGCGATAATCATGGCCGCACAGCCGATGGACAGGCCAATCATGCACAGAAGAGTAACCACCTTTCTGCGCACAATCTGTCCCCATGACATTCGCAACACATCCAGAACTCTCACAACCGCTCTCCTTGCTCTACTGCCTTGGACTGGCCGCTCTCCACCAAGCATCCGTCCTGCAATGTAATGACAACCTGCATCTGCTCCGCCACTTCAGCCTCATGCGTGACAATAACGAATGTTGTATGCATCTCCCGATTCAGCTGTTGCAAAATGGAAATGATCTCTTCCTCCGTTCGGGTATCCAGGTTCCCGGTAGGCTCGTCCGCGAATATGACGGACGGCTCCGTAATCAGTGAACGCGCAATGCTGACGCGCTGCTGCTGCCCTCCTGATAGCTGGGAAGGGAATAATTCGGACTTGCCGACAAGGCCAACCTGTTCCAGCAGGTGCATCGCCTTTTGCTTACGCCGTGATGGGCGAATGCCCTGAAATACGAGCGGCAGCTCCACATTTTCCCGAATTGTCAGGTTCGCCAGCAGCTCATACGCCTGAAAAATAAAGCCAATATGTGTCCGGCGGAATTCCGCCAGTCGGTTCTCACTCATACGCACAATATCCTGATCTGCAATAAGGATCTTGCCTGTGTCCGGCTTCATCAGACCTGCCATCAGATGCAATAACGTCGATTTGCCTGAACCGGAGCTTCCCAGCAGTGCAACCATCTCACCCTTACCCACGGATATGTTAATGTCCTGCAATACGGGAACAATCCCTTGTGCATTGCGGAACGTGTGTGATACCTGTTCAACTCGCAGCATGAATCCGGCTTCCTCTCATCGATGTAATAGAGGTAATTATAGCCATCAGATGTATCGGTCCAATCTGGACTTGTATCCAATTTGTAAAATCAGCCTTTTACACCATTGGATCGAATGGCCTTCTTTGGATTTATGCAACATGTTCAAATCACAAAAAGACCCTATGGGTTCAGTCCTTAACATAGCGACTTCATTCCATAGGGCCTAATTTCTGAGCTTTCATATTCACATCTTTACCAAGCACGGAAGCTAAACCGGTATAACTCGCTTTTTTCCATGGAGCTCCCGACAACAAAGAGATTGCTGTCATTCCATTTCAACTTGATAAAGTAATCGATATTCCGGTAAACAACCGTATCGGACCCCAGCTTGCGGTCATTCAGGTAAGCAATGTGCACCTCATTCTTCTGTCCTTCGAGTGTCAAAAAATAGGCAATGCGGGACTCCTCCTCATCCAGATCGAAGCTCCAGATAGGCCCTTTGACCAGCAGCTCAAACTTCTTGGTATCCACTCGATATCTGTACAATCCCTGTTCGTTGTTGATCATGCCCTGAATCAGCATGTCCCCATTCTTCAAAACCTTAAACTGCTGTATATCCTGGGCAGGGGTGTAGGCAGTGATATCATTTTTGTCGTTCAGAGAGAAGCTATAGACGGCGTAATTTTCTTTCAATTTAACCAGCACATACACCCGTGATAAATCCCGGCTAATCTCATATGAATCCAGCATAATCAGGGTATCATCCGGACTGGAAATGTTGCTCGTCTTTGCGACCTTGGCAACTAACTCATCATAACTGTACAATTCATGTTTCTTTCCTGACTTTAGCTCCACCATGTTGAACACCAGGTCATCATATCCGATGTAGGATTCATTACCTACAAAGACGCGTGAATAGGAGTTGTCATTCTTCAGCTTGAGATGTTCTCCTGTTTTCAAATCATATTCATAGGTTGTCTTCTGCGCCTGAGTCGATCGGTACTGTGAATAAATTAGCTTGCTCTGATCCGGACTCAAAGTAATCCCATACTCTGTATTCGTGGCGATGTCCTTCAAGAGATTATCATCCATATGCAGCTGCGACAGCTTGATCCCGGTATAGGAACGATCCGGCCGATTCAATATGACCGTGTTGGGATCAGCTACCTCAAAATCATAAATGGCAAAGTCATTGGGCAGCTTGGTAGCCGACTCAATCTGAATGGTGCTGCTTGGCGGTGGGGCGAGGCGGCTGTTGAACTGTTTATCCGGCAGAATGACGGTCCTGGGCTTCCCATGTCCAATGCTGAACAGACTACCAATGCCAAAGATACCTCCGACAAATACAATCAGCAAACCGGATAACATAAGCATATCGCGATATCTGCTCCAAAATCCTCGTTTCTTCATACGTCCGATTCTCCAGGCAGACTGATATTCACCTGTGTTCCCTTGTTTAATATACTCTTCATCTCCACCGTTCCCCCATGCTGCTCCACCGTGTTTTTCACAATTGACAAGCCCAGCCCCGCGCTTCCCTTCTCTGTCCTGTTCATCCCGTTATCCCGGTAAAAGGGTTCAAATACATGCTTCAGCGCTTCCTCCGGAATGCCTTCTCCTTCATCACGAATCAGTATGGCTACCGAATCCCCCAGCCGAAACGATTGGACCTGAATGATGGAATTCACATTCCCGTATTTGACCGAGTTATCCAGCACATTCAAAAAAACTTCCTTGAGCTTATTCCAGTCCCCCTGGACATACAGCAATTCTTCCAGCTCATAGCGAATGCCAATATTGTACTTGCCCGCCTTGATGGACATGTCTTCGCAGGCTTCCCGAATAATATTCGATACATTCACCCGCTCAAAACGGAAGGTCTGAATCGGTGTGGACGATACGGTCACTTCAAGGATATCCGCAACCATGACGTTGAGGCGTTGGCTCTCGTTGATAATATATTTCAACCCTTTATCGAAGAATGCTTGATCCGTAAATCCATTATCCCGTAGAATCTGGGCATACCCCAGTATCGTGGTCAGCGGTGTCTTTAATTCATGCGTCACATTGTCAAAAAAAACCTTGTTGCGTGCCTGTAAATGCTTGACCTCATCCCGTTCTCTCTCAATCACGTCAATCTGCTCCTTTACCCGAGCAATCATGACGGTAAAGCTGGAAGCCAGCTCTCCAATCTCATCCTTCGTGGAGATCTGGATGTCTGCATTCAGGCTGCCTTGTGCAACTTCGGCTGAACGTTTTGTCAGCACACGAATCGGCTTCGTAATCTGGCGTGAAATAAAGACAGATCCAATGAAAACAAACACAAAAATGACGGCTGCAAAGCCCTTGATGGTGTTCTGAAATCGCAGATGCCGTTTGAACAGATCCGTATAATCCCTTTCCAGCTGGATAATGCCAAGGATGCTCCCCTCCGACAGCACAGGGAAAGACAGATTCCCTGTTACTCTGCCTTTGTCCACCACGGTTGTATAGGCGATCTTTGATTTCATGGCAGCCTGTAGATCAGAGGTTTGAGCAGCAGCCAGCTTCGCCTTCGCACCCGTGCTGCTAAAGAGAGTTCCATCAGACCGATAGACTATGACCTTGCCGCCTACTGCGGAGCCGATCTGTTCTGCGAGGTCCCGATTCCCTGTTCCCAGGGAGTCCTCACTAATCCGTTTATTATGAATCAGGAAGTATTGATTGAGCGCGATATCCAGATTTTTTTTGGATTGCACCATGTCTTCCTGCACTTCCCTGTACATGTTCTCCTCACCCACTTTATTCGAAATAATGAGCAAGGCCGAAAAACCAATAAATACGATGACCGAGAAAAGAACGACCATTTTGAACTGGATCGTCCACTTCATGTATGCACCTGAATATTCAGTTTGTAACCCACGCCGAAGACCGTCTCAATAAGTGAAATCCCCTGCTCCCCGCTATCCAGCTTCTTGCGGATACGCTGAATATGAATGTCTACCGTCCGGGTATCTCCGGGAAAATCAAATCCCCACACTTTATCCAGCAACTCGGACCTTGTATGTACTTTGCGGTGATGGTTGACCAAATATAAGAGCAGATCATACTCCTTATTGGTCAGTCCGGCGCGTTCCCCATCTTTCCAGACTTCACGCTCATCCTTGCGGATCTCAATATGTCTGCCAAGCCGTACCACTTCATAAGACTGATTCTCCAGCGTCTCGCTGATTAGATCAATCCGACGGAAAATGGCCCGAATGCGCACAACCACCTCACGAATGTCGAATGGCTTGGTAATATAATCGTCCGCCCCCAGCTCCATGCCGAGCACCTTGTCCAGCATATCGGACTTCGCCGTAATCATAATTACAGGAATCTTCGAATTCACGGAAAGTTGTCTGCATACATCGAACCCGCTCATGTCCGGCAGCATCAGGTCGAGCAGGATCAAGTCTGGTCTGGACTCTCTGAGCAGATCCAAGCCCTCTCTGCCTGTTGCTGCTTCGGTCATCTCAAATCCTTCCTTACGCAACGAATAGGATAGGATGTCGCGAATGGACTCTTCGTCTTCAATAATCAAAATCTGTTTCGGTCTCATGATGAATCTTAATCTCCCTGCTCTATGAATTTCATCTGCCTTATATTCTGTATCTCTGCTCTTGGATTGAACAGAGGTTCACCGGAAATGTTACAACTCGGATACAAGTCTGGCGTCTTTGGAAACATCATCCCGATATACTTGGAACACAGAGAACAAACCAGACCGGACAAAGCCAGATCGGTATCCAAAGGGGAAAACATCACGTGAACAAAACAACCATTCATGATGCTTATGTAAACTATAAATCAGAAGTGACACGGTATCTATCTCAGATCGTCAAAAATCAACAGGATGCAGAGGATCTCACGCAGGAGTGTTTCATTCGAATGATGAATGTATCGGCAGACATTCCGGAAGAACGACTTCTCTACTACCTCAAAAGAATTGCCCGTAACCTCGCCATGGATACATTCCGCAAGCGGACCCGTACACTGAAGCGGGACAGTAAGTTGGAGATGCAGACGTATCACTGTGATACATCCGAATTGGAGATCTCTGAAGGTGTTAACGACCTTGTGTCGATCATTAACAATACAGAGCATCGCAAAATTCTTGAATTACGCGTGATTCACGGGTACAGCATCAAAGAAACCGCCCAGCTCGTTAACCGTAGTGAAGGCATGATCAAATCCTCAGTATTCCATGCTGTCAATCGGATTCGGGCCAAAGTCATCTCATAAGAGATGGCTTTTTTTCATGAGCAGAAATGACGTGAAATCAACATCTGATGTTAGAAAGTATCAAAATTTGTTAGATGGAGCATGACAAAGGACTCATTTTTACAAAAGTCGAGTTCGTTTTTACAAATTGTTATGACTATGTGAGATTTTGGTGTGTTAGAATATGGACGAACTCATGTTTCAACTAATATTTGGGAGGGATTTGGTTGGGTAAATTGACACGTATGCGAGGAGTATGGGTAAAATCACTCCTGGCATTGTCCATGGCATTGCCGCTTCAGATTGGATTGTGGAATGGAGATGCATCGGTTCAGGCCGAATGGGCGACAGACCCTGCACCGTTCATTCAGGCAAAGGTTGTTAACGGTAATGCAGGCAAGAAAGTATTGTTCGACAATACTCATGCACAGACAGCTGGAGCAGCTGACTGGGTCATTGACGGAGGCTTCTCAGACTTCGGCAATGCACTCGCGAATGATGGATATTATGTAAAGGAACTGCGCAAGACGACTCCTTTTACCTATGACGATCTGAAAGAATATAACGTGTTTGTCATTGCTGAACCCAATGTTCCCTTCAAAACGACAGAACAGGCAGCCTTGAAAGAGTATGTAGAAAAAGGCGGCAGCATCTTCTTCATTGGAGATCACTACAATGCTGACCGTAACAAAAACCGCTGGGACGGTTCTGAAGCGATTAACGGCTATCGTCGTGGCGCATTCGAAGATCCAGCCAAAGGCATGAGCACAGAGGAGCGTAACTCTGAGGCTATGCAAAATGTAACTAGCAGCGACTGGCTGTCCGATAATTTCGGCGTACGCTTCCGTTACAACGCATTAGGCGATATTAATGCTACTAACATTGTGCCTGCTGGACAGGCATTTGGCATTACAGAAGGTGTATCTGCGGTAGCCATGCACGCAGGGTCCACTCTTGCGATCACCGATCCAACAAAGGCTAAAGGTATTGTATACCTGCCGAAAACGAATGACGCTTGGCCGAACGCTGTTGACCAGGGCGTATACAATGGCGGTGGAGTTGAGGAAGGTCCTTACGTAGCCGTTTCCAAGCTGGGTGCAGGTAAAGCAGCATTTATCGGCGATTCCTCTCCGGTTGAAGATGCTTCACCGAAGTATCTTCGCGAAGAGACTGGCGCTCGCAAAACAACGTATGACGGCTTCAAAGAAGTTGATGACGGCAAATTGCTGGTCAATACCGTTAACTGGCTTGCTAATCAAGAAAATTACACTAGCTTGACTCAAGTGAACGGACTTCAACTGGATAATGCAACAGCATTGCTTCCGTTCGAACAACCTGCTGCTTCCACAGAACCACAGGCTGAACCTTGGGCTGCACCAGCTGCAGGATACAAGTGGTATGATCGTTCCACGTTCAAAGCAGGTTCTTATGGTGGACCAGCTTCAAGCGCGAACGCTTCCTACAGCATCGTGAAGCAGGAAACCCTGCCTAATGCGGAGGATTTCCAGATCCGTGTGGTTGTAGAGAACATGCCTGCTAACACAACCGTTTCCGGTTACAGTGCAGGAATTTACCTGACTGGCGGAACACAGGTCGCCATGATTCAGAATGAAGGTGGTACATGGCCGACTTCGTACGGTTATAGCTCCAACTTTAGCGTAACTTCCGACAGCAAAGGTCGCGCAATCAAAGACCTGAATGTCCGCATTAAATCAGGTACAACGGGCGCTGCCAGCTTGCGTCTGCGTCTGAACGGCAGCAACCTGATCACGACTGCAGTTACCGTCGGCAATGTTCCGGCTGAGCAGCTTCCGGAAGAAGAAGGACCAATCCCGGCAACGATCAGCATTGCTGATGCACGCACCAAAGCAGCTGGTTCAACGGTTACAGTTGAGGGTGTAGTTACTACAGAGCCAGGTGCTTTTGGTGGACAATCCTTCTATCTTCAAGACACCACCGGTGGCCTTTATGTTTTCCAAAGTACTGCCGGCTTCCACGCTGGAGATGTGGTTAAAGTAACCGCAGCAACGGCGCTATACAACAGTGAATTTGAGCTTACGGATATCGTAGCGATCGAGAAAACGGGTACAGCCTCCATCCCTGCTGCCATTGAAGTGCCAGCAGTTACGGCTGCAAACCAGGGTCAACTCGTTCAATTGAAAGAAGTAACTGTTCAGAACATCATCAGTGCAACACCGGTAGGTTCGTTTGAATTCGATGCAGTTGCAGCGGACGGAACAAGCACGCATGTACGTGTGGATACACGTACAGGTGTAACGCAAACGACCTTCCCTTATGCAGCAGGCGATAAAATCAGCGTGACAGGTGTTGCCGCTATTTTCAAAGATGTATTTCAACTGAAGCCTAGAAGCTTGAACGATTTCGTAGCCGTTGAAGAAGGCGGCGAAGAAGGACCTTCGACGCCAGCTGTTGGCGCACCAGGTAAGCCGGCGCTTACATCCAACAATGGTTACAGCAACGGTCTCTCTGAAGGGTCTTATACCGTTACTATGAACCTCTGGTGGGGTGACAATGGCACAAGCTATAAGCTGTATGAAGATGGCGTGCTGATTGACACACAAAAGCTGACAGACGCTACACCAGCGGCGCAATCGGCCCAAACAACGATCAATGGTAAAGCTAACGGTACTTATACCTACGTAGCTGAGCTGACGAACTCCAAGGGTACAACTCGCAGTGAAGTACTCACGGTGCAAGTTGCGAATGCTGCCCCTGGCAAAGCAGTTCTCTCCCAAGACAATTGGGATGGGGACGGCAACTACAAAGTGACGATGAATCTGTGGTGGGGAACAAACGCATCAGAATACCGTCTCTATGAGAATGGTCAACTGATCGATACCAAAGCACTGAACGCAGTAACACCTAATGCACAAAGCGCTGTGACAGATGTATCCGGCCACGCGAATGGAACGTACACGTATCGCGCCGAGCTGATCAATGCAGCGGGTGTGACAAGCACTGAAACGATTACGGTACAAGTAACGAAATCCACTGTATCTCTGCCAGCAGCAAGCTAGGCCTCACTAAGGAATGCCTAACGTTTAACCAAGCATTGAAAAACCGAAGCAAGTTTGCCGGGACTCCAGGCACTCGCTTCGGTTTTTTTTCGGTTATTTTTCTGATAAGATCAGTTTCTCTTCAAAATTGTTACCATTCATATCTGTCCACTCAATGACAATAGTTTGGTCTTCATTCCTACTAACCATTGAACCTTTTGTACTCGTTATAGGGAACCCTATAGATTTCGAAGTTAAATCGCTCTCCTTTCTAATTATTCTTCCTTCATTAATGTTAATTTTATATTCTTTAATATCTTCCAAATTATCTTTTTTATAAAATATAGTATATTCTCCATTTTCCGCTCTTTCATTTGTTACTGTCGTATCTAGCTCGCCTCTCCAATGTTCACTCTCTCCCATGAGATTAATTCTTGTTTGCATTTTTGAACAACCAGTGAGAGACATGGCGACTATTAAAATAAGTATAGAAATAGACACCCATAATACGTTATTGTTTTTTCTCACAATTTACCTCCATTACTAAATTTATAACTATACAGTATCATAAGATGAGTCTACTTCTAAAACAGTAATTTCATATAGGCTCAACATTTTGCTGATATTAACTTCCTATAAAATACAAAAAGCAGCACCTGCTATTGCATGGGCTGCTCTTCCGGTAGATCAATAATGGATTGAAACATATCCATCATGTTCTTTATTTTATTCGTCTTTATTAGCAAACAAACTTTACCTTTACTTCTCTATACCAGCTTCTTGCGAATGTAGCCAGAGATCAGATCAATGATCGTGATCATCACGATAATCCCCAGCAGGATAATCCCTACTCGCGGCCAGTTCCGTGTGCTGAGTGCAAAGATCAGCGGTGTACCGATCCCCCCTGCCCCGATAACCCCCAGAATGGTTGCGGAACGCACATTAATCTCGAACCGATACAACGTGTAGTTAAGGAATCCAGGCAAAACCTGTGGCAGTACAGCAAACCACAGCTGCTGCATACGAGTCGCCCCAGAAGCGAGCAACGCTTCAGAAGGACCATAATCAATATTTTCCACTTCGTCAGCGAACAGTTTACCTAGCATCCCGATGGAATGCAGCCCAAGGGCGAGTACACCCGCGAAGGAACCCGGACCCACCGCCTTGATGAACAGCAAAGCCATAATAATCTCCGGGAACGTACGGATAAAGCTGAGCACCATTTTGCCCGTACCCGATACAGGACGGAAGCTGCTCATATTTCGGGCAGACCAGAATGCAAACGGGATACACAGTACAGCGGAAATGACGGTACCCAGCACCGAGATCGCCAGCGTATCCAGCAATCCTCGCAGCAAATCTTCACCCTCAGGCAGATAAACAAAGTCCCAATCCGGGGAGAAAATCCCGGCGACAATCGCCTTCATGATCTGACCAGCGGTTTCTTTCAAACCGGTGAACGGTACACCGGCAAGTGCCCAAGCGTACACAAGTATAAGCAAGATTACAATGACCCAGCGAAGCGGGTTCTTCCGTGGTTTGCGCCGGATTACGCTTGTTTCATTTTTCATCATAACAATTTCTCCCGCAGCTTAGTACTTACATAATCAATGATCAGAACAATGACAAGGGTAAACAGAATGATTACACTCGTTTTGTCATATTCCAGGAATCCAAGTGTTGCTTCATAATACAGTCCGATGCCCCCAGCTCCAACCAATCCGAGAATTGCAGCGGCACGTACATTAATCTCAAAGGCATACAGTACATAGGAAGTAAACTGGGCAGCCAGTTGTGGCACCACGCCATAAACAATCAGTTGAATCCGGTTCATGCCGACAGCCGTCATCGCTTCAAGCGGTCCCTGATCAATCGTTTCCAGCGTTTCGTAGGTCAGCTTGGCAATCAGTCCCACCGAGAATACAGCGAGTGCCAATATACCAGGAATCGGTCCCAGTCCAAACACAGCAACGAACAACGCCGCAAGTAGCAGGTCAGGCACGGTACGGATTAGGTTCAGTACAAAACGCGCTGGATAGTAGATCCAACGGCTAGGCATTAAGTTGCCTGCACAGATAATCGAGACCGGAATTGCGATGATCGCACCGATCGTTGTACCGATTAGAGCCATACGGATCGTCTCCAGCATGCCCTGAACGATGTTGTCAAAGTAAGTCCACCGCGGCGGGAACATCTCACGCAGCAGATCCAGCATGTTGGGTAAACCTTCAAACAGCTCACTGAAGCTGGCATCAGTCTGTCTCGCACTTGCCCACAAAAGCAGCAGAATGATCACTAGCGTGAGCAGATGTTTGGTACGCCCTGGTGGTTTGGGACGATGGACAGCCGAACCTGAACCTGTGTCAGGACGCTTTCCCTTTCCTGATTCATTCTGCAATGATCCATCTATCGATACGTCTACGGGTTGCTTCATACCAGAACTTCTCCCCGCTGTTCCTGTACAGCCTGTTTATCCAGCAGCTCGTCTGCCAGAATAGGTCTGCCATAAATTTCTGCAAAACGCTCATCCGTTGCTTCGGATACCGGACCATCAAACACCACTTCGCCGGCACGCAATCCTACAATACGGGTCGCATACTCTCTGGCTAGGTCGATAAAGTGAAGGTTCACGATCGTGGTAATACCAAGATCCTGGTTGATGCGTTTCAGATCATCCATTACCTGCTTCGTTGTTAGTGGATCGAGTGAAGCGACAGGCTCGTCTGCCAGAATGATTTTGGCTTCCTGTGCAAGTACTCGCGCTATGGCCACACGTTGCTGTTGCCCACCGGACAGCTGATCAGCACGGGAATAGGCTTTTTCTGCGATATTTACCCGTTCCAGTGCTCCAAATGCGAGTTCTGTATCTTCTTTGGGAAAACGGCCCAGAATGGTACGCATCGTGGAATGATATCCCACGCGTCCAGCAAGCACGTTACGAAGCACACTGGAACGTTTCACAAGATTGAAACTCTGAAAGATCATACCGATATCCCGGCGAATCATGCGAAGTGACTTGCCATGAGCTTTCGTGATCGACTTGCCATTGATCAAAATCTCACCGTCACTGATATCATGAAGTCGGTTAATGGAACGCAGAAGCGTCGATTTTCCCGCACCAGACAAACCAACTACGGCAATGAATTCCCCTTGTTTAAATTTCAGATTAATATTATTCAGGCCCTTGGTGCCGTTAGCATATGTTTTCGTTACGTTGTGAAGCTCAATCATGGCTGTAATCCTTCTTTCATTAATATGGTATTTCGTAGGGTCACGCTGTAATGGGACAAGCCAGCGCAGCGTGTATCACGCTGAACTGGCCTGCCCGCTGAACCGATGAAGTTATCCAATGAAAAGATAATCAATGCAATACAATGCGATCAATCCATCACGATATTTCTTGAACAGAGAACTACTCGGTTTTTACTTTCTCCCCGTACTCACGAACGATATCAAACTTGCTGTCATCAGACTCTACATAACCTTCGTGTGTGTAGATTTCTTTGATAATTTCGTGACCTTGTGGATCTTTACCGATGTCGATGAATGCTTGTTTGATCTTCGCTGTCCAATCTGCATTCATGTCTGTACGTACTGTGATGGTATCGTTAGGAATCGGCTCAGTGAACGCCAGTACACGCGTATCTTCAAATACAGTCGGGTAGTCTTTCACTACAGTGTTACGAGCATCCTGGAAAATCGCTGCGGCATCAACGTCGCCGTTCAGCACTGCCAGCACACCTTGGTCATGGCCTTTAACCGTGATTGCCTGTACATCTTTCAAAGGATTAATGCCTCTGTCGAGCAACAGGGCTGCCGGCCATACATAACCTGCAGAAGAAGTTACGTTCTGGTAAGCGATTTTTTTGCCTTTCAGATCCTCAACGGATTGGATCGGCGAGTCTTTTTTCACAATAATCATGGATTTATACGAATCTGCCAGTTCCTCAGTTGGAGCGCCAGTCTCATCATTTACACCAAAACGTTGTGCCTGAAGAATAACTTCAGCTGCGCCTTTTTCTTTGGCAAGTACATAAGCCGTCGGAGGCAGGAAACCTACGTCCACTTTATTGGAAGCCATTGCTTCAATAATTGTGTTGTAGTCTGTGGATACGCTGACCTTCACCGGGATACCCAATTTGTCACCCAGCAGCTTCTCGAGCGGTTTTGCTTTGGCTTCGAGTGTATCTGCATTTTGTGATGGAACGAATTGTACAGTCAGCTCAGTCGGCACATAACCTTCAGCGGCTTTGTCTGTCTCTGCCGTGTCAGTACTGGATGAATCCGAGCTCGTATCAGCCCCGTTAGCCGAACCTGTTGTACTACTGTTAGACCCACAAGCACTTAGAAACAGAACCAAAATCAACAATGGTAAAAATAAAGCAGACTTCTTCAAGCGAACACCCTCCAAAGAGTTTCTATTTTTCATTACTTGTCTACTATAGTCGTCAATTATTTGCGCGATGTGAAACGAAATTTGGAGTTTTGTAAAGTTTCCTGTCAGGCTGTCAGAGCGGCTTTGATCTGTTAGAATAGCCTCATTACAGTTGATAATACAAGTAGAAATGGTGAATTCCCTTGTACTCTGCCGCTAGAATGACCTGTGATTTGATATGTTTAAACTTATATATTTAGAGGAGATTGTAAAATGACATCCATAACAACTACGGCAAACTTCGACATCATGGTAACCAGTGACCTTCATGGGGCCATTCGTCCCATACATTACAACACCAATGCCTATCGTCCAGCCGGACTTGCTTTGCTTGCTTCGCTGATCCGGCGTGAACGGGATCGTTCACCCGAACTGCTGCTCGTGGATAACGGTGATCTGTTGCAGGGCTCTCCTTTGGCCTCGTATGCTGCTTCCTTTGTTTCGAATCACGAAGTGCATCCCTTCATTAATGTTCTGAATGAACTGGGCTATGATGCTGCCGTAATGGGCAACCATGAATTCAACTACGGCCAGGACTTGCTGCGTAAAGCAATTGAAGATTCCCATTTCCCTTGGCTATCTGCAAATATTGTTAATGAAGGAAAGCCTGACGAAGATGTTCTACACACTGCACCTACTGGAGCAGCCATTCCCGCCTTCGGTCCTCCCTATCTGATCAAAACCTTGTCTTCAGGCGTTAAAATTGCTTTGCTGGGCGCAACGACGCACTATATTCCGAATTGGGAGCATCCGAAAAATATAGAAGGTTTACAGTTCCTTGATGCTATGGAGACTATTCGAGGGTGGGTTGGTTATATTCGTGAACATGAACAGCCGGATGTGCTCGTGGTCAGTTACCATGGTGGTTTTGAGAGTGACCTGGAGACAGGCGAACCTGCTGAGCGGTTAACCGGGGAAAATCAGGCGTACGCGATCTGCCGTGACATTGAAGGGATTGACGTTCTGCTTACCGGACATCAACACCGTCAGCTTACCGCTGAAATACATGGTGTGACCGTGGTTCAGCCTGGATTTAGTGGGAACGGTGTGGGTCATGTATCCGCCCAGTTGGAGCGGTTATCGAATGGAAAGTGGCAGATTGCCGGAAAACAGGCTCGCTTGTTGCTCTTGGATGAAGATAGTGATGTACAGCCCGATGCGGCTGTTATGAAACTGACGGACGAGTTGGAAGCAAAAGCACAGGCATGGCTGGACCAGCCGATTGGCGAGGTAGCCGGAGACTTATCCATCACCGATCCTGCCGCATTGCGGCTCGCGGCGCATCCCTTTATTTCTTTTGTACATCAGGTGCAGATGGAAGCAACGGGAGCACAAATATCGAATACCGCATTACTCAGTGAAGAGGCCCGTGGGTTCGGTTCCCTCATTACCATCCGGGATGTGTTGTCTAACTTTATCTATCCCAATACACTAACGGTGCTGGAGCTTCGTGGTCAGGAAATTCGGGATGCATTAGAGCAAACGGCGCGTTACTTTGAAGTGGAGACATCAGGCGAAGTTGTCGTTAATCCTGCTTACATGCAGCCGAAACCACAGCATTATAATTATGACATGTGGGCGGGCGTCGAATATGAGCTGAATATCTCCAAACCTGTGGGAAGTCGTGTGGTGAAGCTGGAACGTGAGGGCATACCTGTTGCTGTGGACGCGACGTACTCTGTAGTGATGAACAGTTATCGCGCAGCAGGTGGCGGTGATTATGCGATGTATCCAGGCAAAAAGGTACTTCATGAAGGCGCCACGGATATGGCGGCACTGGTGGAGGATTATATTCGCAGACATCAACCACTAACAGTGGAGCAGGCGAATAACTGGCGGGTTGTTGGATAGTACGGAGTAATTACTGTAATTGAAGAAGTATAATCATTACCACAAGATCATAAAATTAATTTTCTCATCGTACGCCTCCCAAATTATGTATAATTATAGTTAATCAACAGAAATTCGGGAGGTGTACGAATGAGCTTTATATGGTCTGCAACTATAATTCAATTCGTTTTTATTATAGGCATTATATCTCTAGTTTACTTTTTGATTACTATGAATAATAAGATCAAGAGAATTAATAGTAGACTTGCCGAAATTGAACGCACAATGAATAACGAAAGTTTAAAAGAATATAAATAAATTCATAAATCCTCTCTTTTCAAAGACCGTACTACTTCAGAAATGCAAAGAGCAGAACCTGCATCACAGGTTCTGCTCTTTCTATTATAATGAAACCAATGCCCCCCGCTCATCCGCCGAGCGCATCTCGGCTTCAATTAACTCAAGTGTACCTGTTGCACTTTCCGGTGTACATACAGATACAGGCGTACCTGCTTGAACAGACTGGATAAAATATTTGAGTTGGTGGTAATATCCCGAGTCGGGTGACAGCTCAGCGACGAAACCGGGAGCATCGTTCGGATTTACTTTCAGCTCACCATTCTCAAAGACCAGATTCCCCTGCTCCAAATTAACGCGATAGGTCATCGAGAAACCGTAGTCTCCCCCCAGCGTCCAGTCCGCTTGGGCATTCAGTACTTTTCCGTCAGGGTATACATAATTGGTCGACACGGTATCATAGCCGCTTCCCGGAATGACGTTGCGAGCCAGCGTGGATACTTGATCCGGTTTGCCAAACACCCAGTGAATAATATCCGCATCATGGATGTGCATATCTAATATGCAGCCACCGCTTTTCTCCCCATCCAAAAACCACTCTTGAGGCAAACCTGAACCCCTGAAGAAATAACCTGCGTTGACCGCTCCATAACGCCCGTCTTCTACTACGGATTTCAGATACGCATAGGCTGGCCAGAAGCGTAAACATTGACCAATCATCAGTGTTTTCCCGGTCGCTTTGGCCGTCTGTGCCATCTTCCAGCCTTCCGCCGAATGGCGCGCAACCGGCTTCTCACACAGCACATGAAAGCCTTTCTCCAGCAAGGAACACGTTAGTTCAGCATGCAGTGGCGTAGGCAGCGTAATATCAATGATATCCAGTTCTTCTTGTTCCAGCATTGCGTCGATGTTGTCGTACAAACGATAAGGTGTGAGATCATATACCTCTTGCTCCGTCGCCATATTGCCGGCTGCTTTACCGTTCTTCAGTTCCTCTATTCTCAGATCGCAGATGGCTACCAATTCCACGGGTTCCCCTTCTGAGGCAAGGCGTACATAGTTGTCAAAATGCATACGTCCCATAAACCCAAAACCGATCAATCCCACTTTTAACATGTTTTTACCTCCCATAAAAATAGATTTTATATCGAATAAACGTTGTTATCTGTACTTAACCCTGAGAACGTCCAAGAATAGCATCCATCGCTTTGGATGTATTGAATATGATCTGTTTCGAATGATGGGTGTATGGCGGAATCATCTCGGCAGTCACGTAGTTGTCATAACCAATATCCTGTAATGCCTGCATAACCGCCGGATAATTCACATCTCCAGCCAGCAGATCCACAAATCCATGAAGTCCTCCCGCTTGACGCCGGTAATCCTTGAAGTGCACTTTCTTGATCCGGTGACCCAGAATGCGAACCCACTGCTCTGGGTAACCATTCTGCACCACATTGCCCACATCGAAATACGAACCTATATAATCTGAGCTAAAAGAATCAATAAAGGTACGCAGCTCAAGCGGTGACACCAAGAATTTGTTCCATACGTTCTCAATACCAATCGATACTCCAGCACTTTCCGCGTACGGCAGCAGATGCGCAAGGGCTTCTTGCGCTCGTTCGTAAGCAACTTCATAATCCGTCACTTCGCTATCTGGAATAAAGTCCACACCAACCGCACCCGGAATGACCAGAATGGTATCCACACCAAATGCTGCGGCAAGCTCCAGCTGTTTTTTACACACATCCAGAGCTTTCGTTCGGATCTCTGGACGAGCGCTCGTCATCGGGTAATCCCAGTACAATCCGGTTGCTAGTCCCGCGATTTCGAGTTCGGCCTCTTCGAGACGTCCCTGAATATCACGAACCTCCTGATCCGTGGCAGACAGACTCAGCTCGCCTTCTCCATTAAGCGAAAGTTCAATCCCCTCAAAGCCAGCTTGCTTCGCCGTCTGAATACAATCCGCAATAGATGCCTCTCCTGGAAACGACCATATGTTAATCCCTTTTTTCATCCGAATACCCTCCTTCAAAATATGAATACCTGTTCAGCATCGCGTAGCTATCCTAATTGAAAATGACCAAACCGGGCAGGTAAATGAAAGTTTACAGCCCCCGTGGGCTGCCATGCCTGATACTCCCGATCTCCCTGCACATTCTCATCAATGCGGTAAACATTGATCCTCCAGCATACGCCTTTAGTCAGGGGCGACTTGAAGTTACTCGCTGGAATATGGATCAAATACACCCGATGGCCCTGACGATCCACTTCTACAGCCGTTTGCAACCCCTCCAGCTGCCAGGTTACATCTGCCTTCAATTCGGAACCTTCGCTGTTATTGTGAATGAGTGCATCAAATATTACGTTGTGCGGACTGACCTCCAGTTCGATGTAATTCCTGCCATCGCCCTGTTCATCAATGAACAGTTCAACCACATCCTGCTCATACAATGGCTGATCCCTTTCCGTGAAATCAGATACAACGTGATCATCCTGGCATACAAACCGAATATGCAAATATTCGGGACTCCAGCCAAAACGGACTTCTGTGGATTGATGAGGTGGTCTGCCTGTTACCGTGTCCACCAGTTCCACTGGAACACATCGTTCCCAATCCGCAGTCGAGGGGAATCCACTCTGTGCAACTGACCTAAGTGGTTCGCAGCAATAACTCGTGCTCCGGTCCACAGGGAGAGAGTCCATCTGAATCCTCTCCTTTTTTAGCTTAATCCGTGATATTGTCACTCTCGTAAGAACATGTGATAATACATATATTATAAATAAATTACCTGATTATTTATTTAGGAGATAAAGAGATTATTTGCACAATTCCGTTCAGTTTTAATTAAATCTGTTTGTGCCAATCTCATTGAAAAAGGAGATGGAATTTATGTCTCTCCAGCAAGCGGTATATCCTCTGCAACGAACCGTCACTTACAAAGAATGGTCTCCCAACGTGCATTATGCTCAGTTCCAGAGTCTTCCTCCCGGCAAGCTGGCAAAGCGGCGTTTGTATGATTTTGAACTTCTGTACGTCTCTCAAGGTGAAGCTGCAACTTATATGAAGGATAAACACCATATTTTGAAGGCAGGTCAGCTAATCTTGCTATCTGCCGGTGTCTATCATCAGAATGAGGTGGTTTCGAGCCCGGAAGCACGTTTCATTGGCATTCATTTTGATTTCTTCAACGAATTGACCATTCAGACCGAGGCAGATATGGTTGTTAACGAAGAGACTGTTCTGCACCATAAATTTGCAGTGGAAGCTTGCGCAGAGGGCATGACGCCGCTATCTATCAACCCGGTGTATACCCCTTCTCCAGCTACCGTGCAGCTTATGGAGCAATTGGTACATGAATTTACGATGCGCCTACCGGGATATGAACTGGTATGTAAAGCCTTGATGCTGCAAATATTGACCCATCTCCTGCGTTCATCCTGGCGAAGTTCGTCACGCCATGATTCGGTACACGGAGAGAAGCTGCTCGAACTCATGAAACGTATAGAGGCCGCCCCTTCCGACCCGTGGACCAATTCGGGCATCGCCAAACAATTGAACCTGAGTGTGGATCATATGGCCAAATTGTTCAAACAGATTGCGGGTATGCCTCCCAACGAATACATTCAATCCATCCGCCTGAGTGAGGCACGCAAACTATTGCGAGAAACCGATCATTCCATTGAGGCTGTCGGTGTACAAAGTGGTTACCCGGACATTCATTATTTCAGCCGCATGTTCCGCAGATATGAGGGCATTTCCCCCCGGGAATACCGGAAATTGTCCAGAATGTTATAAAAAAAGAGCAGCCTGCCAATGTGCAGTCTGCTCCATGCTTTTTGAAATAACGTTAAGACAAATGGTTCATTTTCCCATGTCAAACCATAACCTTTAATTCAGCTTATATAGGTAATTTTCGCTCAATATCGTTCCCTCTACTTAGATTATACCTTTATTTTTATGTTTTTTATAGACTGTTTTTTTGGCGATTCCTACACTATACTGCTTAATACAAATCTAAAAAAAGAGGTGCATCAGTATGGATGACCAAAAAAATGTCTTAGATAATGGACCCTTTTTTCATGGTACTAAAGCAGAACTGAACATTGGAGATGTATTAGAACCGCTATACTTATCCAATTACCAAGATAAAAAATCTAACCATATTTACTTTACGGCAACATTAAATGCTGCCAAGTGGGGTGCTGAATTAGCAAAAACGAATGCAAAAGAAAGAATCTACATTGTAGAACCACTAGGAGATTTTGAAAATGATCCTAACTTAACGGATAAAAAATTTCCCGGCAACCCAACACGCTCATACAGATCTAAATCACCTCTAAAAATAGTAGCTGAATTAGCTTTATGGGAGAGACACTCCGATGAAGAGATCAATCATATGCTTACATCTTTAAAAAAATTAAGTGAAGAAGGGAAAAATGTGATCTACGATTAATTTATAACCAAAGAGTTCCTTTCGTCCAAGTCTGGACAAGGGAACTCTTTGGTTAAAAGCTATTCTATTTTGCCATTGGAAGACTGGCGGAATATGCAGCGGTACGGGACGATCATTTTGACAGCCACTTCATACGGATGATCCAGATAATCGAGCAGCTGTTTAACCGCGAACATACCCATCTCCAGCTTGGGTACATGAATGGTCGACAACGGGGGAGAAGTGAATTCGGATATTTCAATATTATCTACCCCAAAAAAGGCGATATCCTCCGGAATGCGGAGCCCTTGTTCGGTTGCAGCACGCATGGCCGCAATTGCCATCATATCACTGGCTGCAAAGATGGCTGTAGGTCTGTTCGCATTGTTGGTAAATGCCTGCTTGGTCAATTCATAACTCAGAGAAACATCCCATTTCACATCGATCACCCAATCATGATCAATAGGTAATCCCGCATCCGTCATGGCACGCCGGTAACCAAGAAATCGTTTTTCCTCCAGAAAATCATTCTTGAATTCTGCTCCGCCAATGTAAGCAATGATCCGATGACCTTGGGCAATCAGATGATTCGTTGCCTCCCTCGCAGCCTCTTCACGATCATAACCGACGACCGGAATGTCCGGGTCCGTAATATCCACACCCACAACAGTCCTTACATTGGTCTTAAGCCAGCGATAGGCTTCCGGATCAATCCGTTCCACCACAATCATGCCATCAATCTGATGTTCCTTCACCAGAGACTGCAACTGAACAATATCCCCATCGTTTTCGATGCTATACACAAATTCCAGGCGCATGCCTGCTTCAGCAAGCTGCTTCTCAATCCCTTCCATAATGACTGAAAAATAAGGACTGTTGTATTTATTTTGGGGAATAGCCACCACACAGCCGATCGCATATGCCGTTTTGGGCTGGACCTTCTTCTTCTTGGCCGGACGCTGTGAACGATAGCCCAGTTCCTCAGCGGTGTCCCATATTTTTTTGCGGGTTTCATCGCTGACTGATCGATTGACATCGTTCTTCATCACACGTGAAACGGTAGAGAT
Source organism: Paenibacillus sp. OK060 (assembly GCF_900101205.1). Lineage (NCBI taxonomy): Bacteria > Bacillati > Bacillota > Bacilli > Caryophanales > Paenibacillaceae > Paenibacillus > Paenibacillus sp. OK060. The sequence goes on along the minus strand of NZ_FNFR01000004.1, from coordinate 161,975 downwards.
CGATACACCAACGCGGTCTGCAATATCCTTCAATTTTGCCATGTGAAGTCCCCCACCTTTCTCAACCTATGTATTTAAACCCCATTCGTATTGGGGCAATTTCATCTCTGCAAACACAAATTTGCGGCAAATATAATTCTATATTTCTACTGGACAGAAGTCAATGAAATGGTGCACAGGCGCAGTCTTTTATAAAATAATAGCGGCAGTCAGGGAGCTTGCTGTCCCCCATAACTGCCGCAATTTTAATTCTTTTTAAGAAAACGTATGAAGCTTTGCCACCTCTTTATCTGCTTATTGCATCTTGGAGGCCAAATCCTTAAGCGCTGCGTTCAGATCACCATCTCCGGCAAGTGGAAGTTTGAGTGATTGCTCACCATACGTCCAGACCAGATCGGTTTTCTTGGTTGTAAAGGGAGATACAATGCCATACTGCTGCGCATCCAGGAAGATTTTATTATCTTCACCTACAGTGGCAATATAAGCATCCGCTGCGGCCTTGTTCGCGGGAATCGAGTATCCCTGTTTCGCCAGTTCTGTCTGTCCTTCCGGACCTGCTAGCCAAGCGAGCAGCTTGTAAGCTGCCTCTTCATGCTTTGTATTGGAGCTGATGGCAAGACCTGCTGGCTGAACAACGGTTTGGTTGGTTTTGAATTTCGGCAGATAGGAGATACCGTAATCCACGCCCGCCTCCTGGTAGTTGGTTGTATTCCAGCTGCCACCCGGATTCATCGCTACTTTGGATGTAGTGATCGCAAGATTCACCTGTCCACCTAAACCTTCAATCTGTGCAGGTGTGGTGTTAATCTTTTTGTTTTTGGTCATATCGATAAAATAGTTTAGCACTTCCATCGCTTCAGGTGTCTCAAGCGCAAGGGAACCATCGTCATTCACCAGCTTCGCTCCGTTGGACCACAGCTCTGGCTCCAGAAACCAATCCATCGTTGATCCCGGTGAAATGGACAAGCCCCACTGCACAATGTTTCCGGCATCAAAACCCGCTTCGTCTGCGCTTTTCCCGTTCTTATCCAGCGTCAGCTTGGTTGCAATGTCGGTAATTTCATCCCAAGTTGGCTCAAGCGATGGAACGGGAGCTTTATGAGGGTTCGTGGCTTCATTCTCAAAGATCGCTTTGTTGTAATACCATACGATGACGTTGGCATCGATAGGCAAGGATACTTGTTTGCCCTGATATTGGTGAAGACCGAGCAGACTTTTGTCCACATTGTTCAGATCAAACTGATTTTCCGCGAGCAAGCCGTCCAATTCCTTGAAAATGCCCAGCTCGGCGTATTTCTCCACGTATGCATAACTCGTTTTGAACACGTCCGGAAGTGTGCCCCCTGCTGCATTCGCTGTCAGTCCGTCCCAGTAGCTGCCCCAATCCTTGCCTTCGAGTTTGACCTTAATATCGGTATTGGCCTTCATGAACTGATCCAACAGTTCCTGTGTACGATGAAGCTCTTCTGCCGTCCCCCACTGGGAGTATGTGATTGTTACAGGTTCACTCTGGCTGCCGCCGGAACCAGAAGAGTCGGCGTTTTCGGACGATCCCCCGTTTCCACATCCACTGATCACCACCATTGTAGCAAGTACAAGTGCCCAAACATTGAATAGCCGTTTACTCTTCGCTCTCATATACACAGCTCCCCTTTAAGTCATATCAATAAGTCCTGTTCACCTGAAAACCGGAAAGCAGGCAGCCACTCTACCCTTTGGTGCCCGTAAGCACCACCCCCTCGACGATATAACGTTGTGCAAACAGATACAGCAGACCGATAGGTACAATACTGATAAATGCACCCGCAGCGAGCGCCGGCAAATCCTGGCTCGTCTGACCAATCAGCAGCTGCAAGCCCACACTCAGCGTGAACATTTCTGGGTTTTTGATATACAGGAACGGCCCCAGAAAATCGAGCCAAGAGTTCACAAAGGCAAAAATAATGGTCGTCATAATAATCGGTTTGGACAGCGGCATAATGACTCGTGCATATACCGTCCAACGATTGCCGCCGTCCAGATATGTAGCCTCGTCCAGCTCCTGGGGAATGGTCATGAAAAACTGTCGGAACAGGAAGATATAATAGGCGCCTCCGAGCCAGGCTGGCACAATGAGAGGCAACCAGGTATCAATCCAGTTCAGTTTAGAAAAAAGAACGTACGAGGGAATCATCATAATGGATGGAGGGATCATTAAGGTAACAAGTACAACCGGGAACAGAATATTCCGATACTTGGTTGCAAAACGGGAGAAACCGTAAGCGACAAGTGAACTGGACACCACCGCTCCCGCCGCAACAAAAAAGGAAATGATAAATGAGTTCTGAATCCACTGCCACATCATCGGCTGCACAGCGAACAACCGTTCAAAGGCTTCCAGACTGAATGTGTCTGGCAGGATGGTTGGAGGTACCTTGTAGGTTTCCGCTTTGGTTTTCAACATGGTCGAGAGCATCCATACAAGAGGCCCTGCGAACAGCATTAATGCTACGATCAGCATGGTATATTGGGACGCTTTTACCGCTATTTTTCGGCTGTTCATGTAACTCTCCTCCTATCGTTCTCCCTCGTAATACACAAAGCGGTTTGATACTTTCATCAGGATCAGGGTGACAAGCGAGATCACGGCGAACAGGAAAATCGACTGCGTCATCGCCATGCTGAATTTCAGATCGGTAAAGGCCGACTTGTAAATATTGTAGACAAATGTATAAGCAGAGTAGTTCGGACCACCCTTGGATAGCAGCAGCGCTTCCGTAAACATCTGAAAGTTATACATCGTCTGAATAATGATGACAAACAGGATGGAAGGACTGATCATCGGCAGTGTAATCTGGAAAAATCGGCGAATCCCGCTTGCACCGTCAATGGCAGCAGCTTCATACAAATGTCTGGGTACATTTTTCAGTGCAGCCAGGAAGATCAGAACCCCACTGCCCGAGATCCAGACCTGAAGCATGATGATGACTGGCTTGATCGTATGCTCCCCGCCAATCCAGTCCACTTTGCCTATACCCAGCGCGCCAAGTCCGGCGTTCAGGATGCCGAATTCGGAGTTGAACACCAGCCGCCAGATAATAACTGTTGCCACAATGGGCACCAGGGTCGGTAAATAGAAGAAGGTGCGGAACAAGGCAATACCTTTGACATTGAAATTAAGCAGCATCGCCAGACCCAGCATACCTGCCGTTACGATCGGAACACCGAATACAACGAAAAACATCGTGTTCATCAAGCTTTTCAAGAAGATGGGATCATCCATCATGTGCGTAAAATTATCAATGCCGACAAAGTTGAAGTTGGTCGCTCCCGGAAGTCTCGCATCCGTAAAGGCGTAGAAAACCGAAGTCCCAAAAGGAAATAGGAAAAAGGTGATAAATCCGATAATCCAAGGCAAAATGAAGAGAAAAAACAGCAGTGTGTCATATTTTCTCAACCTGTTCATGATGACACCCCTCAGCCTGAAATTTCTTCTAAATAGACGTACCGTTCTTCCAAAATGGATTTCTCTGCCGCCAGGGCAATAAGCAACGCGTTACGACCAACCTGCGCACTAGCAAAAGGCTTTCTGCCTTCCTGTACACATTTCAGAAAATCAATGCGTTGGGTCTGTCCACCCGTGTGTCCACCCATAATGGAATCCGAGGTCACATCAATCTCCAGATGGTCCTTCGTCCAGTCCTGCCCGCCAACGATATCAATCGTCTTGTCATTACGGGCAACCATCTGGCCACCGTTCTCTCCGATCAGGCCAATCTCAAGCCCTTCTCCCATCAGATTGCGCGGTTTTAAATACATGCACAAGCCCAGATTGGCCTTACTGCCGTTATCATAATCAATGGTGATAAATGCATGGTCGACGATGGAGGTATCCGAAATTTCTTTCGTCGGATAGTGACTGTATGAATTCTGAATCCGATTGGGCTCTCCTTGCTTCATGACATGCTGGCCTCCAGAGGCAAACACGCGGACAGGCTTCGCCTGGATCATCCAGTTGAAAATATCGAAGTGATGACAATCCTTCTCTACAATGGCTCCCCCAGACTTGGTCTTGTCATAGAACCAATCCGCAGGCGGGAACGGGTCACGGAATTCCTTGCACCACATCAATTTCACATCACCAAGACGTCCGTTCTCCAATTCCTTCTCCATTCGGCGATACAGATTCGAATATCGATAAACCAATCCGATCTGCAATACCCCTCCCGAGGCTTCCGCTGCTTCTATAATGGCATCACAGTCCTCAATGGTATGGGCGACCGGTTTCTCCAGAAATACATGCTTGCCAGCTTCCAGAAAAGCGACTGACACTTCGCGATGCAAATAGTTCGGAACACTGATAACCACCGCATCCAAATCTTCCTTAGCAAGCAGTTCACGATAATCACTAACTATGGTGGGGTTGCTATTCTTGAGTTCAGCCAGCGTACGTGCCACATTGGCTTCATTCATATCACAGATATAACGAACCTCACTATCCTCGAGCAAATCAAAACCAATGCAATGATGTGACCCCATGTCTCCTACACCGATAAAAGCCATTTTTATCTTCCCCATGCTTACACTCTCCGTTGCTCGTAAATTTGCGGCAAATGCCATGAAGCCAATTCGATGTTAATAAATCTAACAGGACTGTGACTATGTAACGATAGTAAAATAGTTTTTATTCCTTGTCAATTGATTTTGGCTAAATTTTATATTATTTTGCGGCAACATATTTGCACTCTATTTTATATACTACTAAACAGTATAACTCTTTATTCATCATAAATTAAGCGTTTACATTTTTGTTTTATTATCATATAATTTAATTTGTATTTATTTTATTTGCGGCAAATATTTTATTCCAGTTATGAATAATCATGTTCAAAATTCAATGAAACAAGCCTATTTTCAATAGAAAACACAATAAATCCTGGAAAAATATCTGTTGAATCTCCCGTATTCATCCCCTATAATGCAATTTAGACACGGAATCCAAGAACCAAAAACACATTTTATATTTGCCGCAAACCAAATTCACACCTTTTTAGTTGTTTATTTCCCGATTACTAACATGACTCTTACATAAAACGTTACTATTCCGCTACTTCATGTGGATCAGAAAGGAGTTGAGCTCTCCTAACTCTCCCCTCATAACGAAATTCGGGGTGGGCAGAACGAGTCATCATTCAAAATCCATTATTCAGGAGGTATACCATGACAAGATTATTTGATAGAAGCAAGCGGAGCCTTGGATTGTTTTTGGCTTTTGTCCTCATGATTACCCTGCTATTGCCTGCAGCAGCCTTACCCAAAGCCTCTGCTGCAACCATCACCATTGATGGCAATGTCAGCGACTGGAGCAGCGTTAGTGCTCTCACCACCAATAGCGGCACTGCCCAGACGCTCAAAGTAACCAATGATGGAACTAACCTCTATCTGCTTATTCAAGGCTCTGGTCTGAGTACAACGATGGGCAACTTCTGGATCAACACCGATAACAATACTTCAACCGGTTACCAGGCTGCGGGCTGGGGAGTTACAGGTGTGGAGTGGCTGCTTGAAAATACGGGTTTATATCGCTATGGCGGCAGCGGAACCGACTGGGTCTGGAACTTCAACAGCACGTTGACCAGCTCCCAATTCTACCGCAGCTCCACCGTCATTGAGATCGCTATTCCTCTCGCCACACTGCAAATCAGTGCAGGCAGCACAGTGCGGGTCGGGTATATTGACAACAGCTCGGATTCGTCGAGATTGCCCGCGTCTGGACAAACACTGCCAGCTTACCTTCTGACCTCGGGTGGATCAGGTGGTGGTACGGGGAACAATACCGTAGTGAATCCCGTAGAGCTGGACAGCCCACTCAACAATCCATTCAAAGGCTGGGCCCCTTCGGCCAAGAGCACAACTTATGCACAGCCACACAGGCTCGTATATGCCGGAGTGACTTGGAAGGAGCTCGAGTCCACCAAAGGCACATTTGATTTTAGTGCGATTGAAGCCGCCAACAATTTTGCCTACTGGAAAAGTAAAGGCGTCAAAGTGGTGTTCCGCTTCATTCTGGACAGCCCGACAGGACAGGCTCACAGAGATATTCCCGACTGGCTCTACAATGACATGATTGCCCGTGGAGAATCACCTGGAACCGTATATAACGATACAACCGGAGGCATGGGTACTGGGAACAACATGGGCTTCTCTCCCAACTACAACTCCACCTATCTGCAAGAACGGCACAAATTAGCCATCGAAGCCATTGCGGCAAGATACAACACCAATGATCGTCCGGTCGCCTTTGTCCAGATCGGTTCCCTCGGGCACTGGGGCGAGTTCCATACATGGCCTTATGTCGGACCAAATGGTGAAACCAATTACACAGGAGCTTTCCCTACCAATGACATCTCGAACAAATACGTTCAGCATTATATTGATGCCTTTGCTGGCAAAGAGGACAAAATGCAGGTTCTGATCCGGCGCAGTATCGCCCTCGCCAAAACCAATAATAAAGGCATGGTCATGGGCATGTTCAACGATGTGTTTGGACATAAAGACAGCTTCGATGCGGATTGGGGCTGGTACACAGGCACCCAGAATGGCTATTGGGATGACATTGGTCAACAGCAGCCTGCACATGCGAACTTCTGGGAGACACGTATCTCAGGCGGCGAATTTTACGGGGGAGCTTCCGGCATGCTTGCAGCATTAACTACCGGTAGCGGATTTACGGAAACGTTGCGTCAAACGGAGCTAAGTAAACCAAGCTGGCTGGGACCAAATTCCCCTGCCTCGCTTCCTCTGAATCATGCCTTACAGGCCAATATCGATGCACTCAAGAAACGAATGGGATATCATTTTGTGGTGAAGGAAATTTCGCATCCATCCACCATTAGCGGAAGCACGTTTACAACAATGATTAAGGTGGAGAATAAAGGCGTACAGCACTTCCCGTTTGCCTGGCCGGTTGAAATTCAACTGCGCAGCGGCAATACCGTGGTCGCCAAGAAAACAACAACCGTTAATCTGACCACGTGGAAAACGGGTACCTACACCCTGACCGATTCCATTCCGGTCTCCAGTCTTGCTGCCGGAACCTATGATATCGCAATTGCGATCATTGACCCGGAAACGAATAAACCTGGTGTAGATTTTGCCAATACAAATAAATTGACCGACGGCTCGTTCAAACTGAGCAGTGTAACAAAGTAATCTCAGGTTGCTTCGACTAGTGAAGATGAAAAAGAGCAGGAATGAGGGCACTATGCTCTCATTCCTGCTTTGTATGGACATAACGTTGAAACTCTGAATTTTTGGGACCAGGAAGGTATATAATTTGAAACCTTTTCTAATTATGCTAAAGAAGAGAGACTCAGATTTTTTTCCGAGTCCCTCTTCTTATATTAAATTAATGATAAATTGACCATTTTCAGCTTTTACCTCGAAGTAGTACTGCTGATCCTTATTTAAATCCTTTAAGCTTTTACTTGTTCCTGGAAATACTTCGAACTCAGCTATTACAATATTACCCTTTTCATCTTTAACTCTCATCCGTATGTTACCCGCACTGTTTGCATCATTAATGATTGTTTTATCCCAGAATACAGTATCAAATTTAACAGAGTCATTCCCATTAAATTTAACACTGTTCCATTCATCATTTTCTACATTAAGAGCGAGAATTGAAGTCGTTTTAGGAGAAAAATAATTATGTACCGTTTCAACATTTTGATAGACTTGATACGAACAAACAAAAATCATGGTTAACGTAACAGAAATTGCACCAAACAGACTTATCTTCTTCACTTTACTATTAACCATAGTTTTATCAGCCCCTTAATTCATTGAGATATTATAATTTCCCGTTTTAATACCTTTTTTTATAATCTTGTTATTCTATATATTGCGATACAACACCTGTTGAATTATTGATTTTTTTCAAAAAAATTTATAGATACATTACATCTCACATTCCTGAGGAGAAGCCTCAGAATCTGGAAAGAACACTAAACCAAATTATGGACCATGTTATACAAAGAGAAATGCTCTCAAAAAACGACGACCTTTCCCCGATAGAGATCTGGGAACAAGTCGTCGATTAAGAGCATTTCTTTTTTTTTATTGTGATTACTTGATGCAGCTATGGCTGCTTAAGATTCAGGTAATTCCTCTTTTTTACTACTGTGCCTTGTTCCGCAGCTGACTGTAATACAGTTCGCTGTAGAAGCCGCCTTGTTCCAGCAATGCATCATGCGAACCCTGCTCCAGGAGCTGACCATCCTTCAGGACAAGAATGCGATCGGCTTGGCGGATCGTGTTCAGCCTGTGAGCGATAACAAAGCTGGTGCGGCCTTGCATCAGGCGCTGCAGCCCTTCCTGGATTTTAATCTCCGTGACGGTATCGATACTGCTGGTCGCCTCATCCAATACTAGAATGGACGGATCGGCCAGAATTGCCCGTGCAATCGCAAGCAGCTGCTTCTGTCCCTGACTGATGCCACTTCCGTCGGCCTGAAGCACTTTGTCGTATCCGTCCTTCATCCGTATGATGAACGAATGGGCATTCGCCAGCCTCGAAGCAGCTTCCACCTCTTCATCGGTCGCATCCAAGCGGCCGAAACGGATATTTTCACGAATCGTGCCCTGGAACAGGAATGAATCCTGAAGGACAAATGCCATGTGCGAGCGCAAATTCTCACGCCGAATGGTCGTGATGTCACGTCCATCCACCGTTAGTGTACCGGATGTAGGATCATAGAAGCGGGATAACAGCTGAATCAATGTTGTTTTCCCTGCCCCGGTCGGACCTACCAAAGCAATCATCTCGCCAGGCTTGGCTTCAAAGTTAATTTCACGCAAAATATTGCGTCCTTCATCATATCCAAAGGATACCTTGTCGAAGCGAACGGCTCCCTCCACCTTTTCGAGAGATACTGCTGCGCCTTCATCCTTCGCTTCCTCATCCTCATCCAATACCTCGAACACGCGCTCCGCACCAGCAATCGCAGACAACAACGTGTTCCACTGGTTGGCCAGATCGTTGAGCGGCCGGGTAAACTGACGGGCATATTCTACGAAAATGATAATCACGCCGACGGTAACGGAACCTTGAATCGCCAAGATCCCGCCGATGCCTGCGACAATCGCAAAGCTCAGGTTGTTCAGGCCATTCATCAGCTTTGGAATAAAACCGGAGATGGTCTGTGCCCAGAAACCGGACAACCGGATCTTCGTATTTCGTTCCTCAAACCCGCGAATGACCCGTTCTTCCTGCGAGAAAGCCTTGATAATCTTCTGTCCGGATAAGGTTTCCTCAATGTACCCATTGAGTTCGCCGAGATTACGCTGACGTTGTTTGAACAACGGCCCGGTTCTGCGCGTAATCCAGCGCATACCAATGGCCATCAACGGTACCACGATAAATGTAAGCAAGGTCAGCAGCGGACTTAACCAGAGCATCACGCCAAACGTTCCGATCAGTGTTAACACACTGGAGAAAATCTGGATCGCTGAGCTGTTCAGCGTACCGCTGACATTCTCAATGTCGTTGGTAACCCGGCTCATGATCTCCCCCTGCTGACGCTTGCCGAAGAATGGAATCGGCAGTTTGTGCAGATGGGAGAACAGATCATACCGCATGCGGAATACGGTCTCCTGTGCAATTTCAATCATCCAGATATTTTGAAGCCATGACGACAAGGAGAAGAGAACATAGACTGCCAACAGGCCCAATAAAAATGTCGTCCAGCTGGAACTCGTTGCTTCTCCATCAATGAATTTATCCACAGCTACACCGACCATATAAGGTCCAAGCAAAGCGAGCGCGGAACTGGCAAATACCATCAACAGCACCATCGTCAGCTTGACCTTGCGACGGGCCAGATACGCCCAGATCCGGCCTAACGTACCGGACCAGTTCTTCGCCCGTGCCTTCGGCTTACGACCTCCACCTGCCTTCAGCGTCTCGGGATCAATCGGCGGTGGGGGCTGACGGAAAGGTTCAATGAATGCTTTGAACATGTGGTGTACCCTCCCCGTATTGTGATTCATAGATTCGGCGATACAATTCAGATGAATCCATCAGATCCTCATGTTTCCCCTGTCCAATCAGACGCCCGTCGTCCAACAACAGAATCAGATCGGCAGAGGTGGTTGAACTGATCTTCTGCGTAATGATAAACGTTGTACACGATAAATCTTCCAGTGCACCCAGCAGCCTTGCTTCCGTGGCTACATCAAGAGCACTTGTACTGTCATCCAGAATCAAGATGCTTGGACGACGAATCAATGCACGAGCAATCGAGAGCCGCTGCTTCTGTCCACCCGACAGATTGACTCCCCGCTGACCCAGCTGTGTATCATAGCCATTTGGCAGCTTCTCAATGGTCTCGTGTATCTGGGCACGCCGCGCTGCTTCCTTAATCTCTTCGAGCGTTGCGTCCTCCCGGCCCCAGGCGATGTTATCCCTTACCGATCCGGTAAAAAGAACCACTTCCTGCGGCACATAACCGATAGCTCCGCGCAATGTGGCAATGTCCAACCGCTCTGCGTCATTACCATCGATACGAACCTCGCCTTGATCTTCGGTATAAAGCCTTGGAATGAGCTGTACCAGTGAGGATTTACCCGAGCCTGTCGCTCCCATGATCGCGATACGCTCGCCTCGTTTGGCTGAGAATGTAATATCCTCCAGCACGGTAATTTCACTGCCCGGATAGCTGAATCCTACACCCTGAAAATCAACTGCACCCTGGATAACAGGATTCCCTTTCATAGCTTGTGCAGAACGATCTGTATTCAATGTTTGAGCTGATTCAGAAACTTCCTCCGTATCAAAAACTTCGTTAAGCCGCTGTGCCGAAGCACTCGCTCTGGAGAAGGTCACCAGAATCCAGGACAGTGCAGACATGGCGCCAATGGTGCGAAGCAGATAGTTAATAACTGCGACGACTTCACCCACGGTTGCACTTCCGGTAGTAATGTCACGTCGTCCAAACCATAGTACGGCGATGATACAACCATTCATCATGAGCAGCATGAATGGCATCGTCGTCTCCGTCAAGCGCAGCGCGGAGATCGTGCCCTTCATCAGCTTGCCGCTATATCCGGCAAAGCGTTCAATCTCGTGGCCCATCCGGACGAAGACACGGATCAGCCGAATGCCTGTCAGATTTTCCTGGATGACTCCGTTGACGGCATCCAGTCTGCGCTGCACATTGCGGAACAGCAGCGCTGCCTTTTTGATCATCCAGATGACAAACACGAGCAGTACAGGCACCATCACAACGAGCAGCAGACCCAGCTTCGGATTCACCACAACCGCCATAATCATGCTCCCAATCACCACCAGCGGTACACGTGTCATGAATCGCAGACTCATAAACACCGTATCCTGCACCTGTGTAACGTCCCCGGTCAATCGGGTAATCAAGGATGATGTGGCAAAACGGTTAAACACCGCATAAGAGAACGCTTGCACTTTATCATACAACTTCTCCCGCAGATCGTAACCGAAGCCGAGACTCGCATGTGACGCAAAAAAAGAACTCGCAATACCCGCGACAAACGCCACGACGGCACTGCCCACAAGCACCCCACCCCATAGCCAAACCACTGACAGATCTCCTTGCTGGATACCGTTATCAATGATCTTCGAGATCAAATAGGGTTGAGCCAATTCAACCGTCAATTCAATCAGCATCATGACCAGTGCTGCGATGGCGGCGACTCGATACTTCTTCAAGTAGTACAACAGCTTGATCATAACCATTCCTCCGGCCCAGAGCGTTTAATCTTCGTGACGATTTGGTATGTTCACGCAGCCAGCTCCGTTAGTCTCTTTCCATAACTCTATGTAAAATTTCACGTATCCAATACGCTTATTATATCGCATTTTGAACCTTCAAATCGCTAATATCTTCTTTCCTTCTTATTATTAACCTGAAATAGGCGGTGAGAGAACATGCATCTGCAACAAAAAAACCTGGGCAGACTGCCCAGGTGCGATGATTTTGTTTTCGATTGAAATGTTCCAGTTACAGCAAACTTACTCTTACAACGACAGATCACATTTATTTGCCGTACGTCTGTTCCAAACGTTCTTCTTCATTGGTGGACAGCAAAATGTTCAGCAGCCCCATCACGTTATTCGCTTCTGTTCTGGCTTCCGTATACTTCTCGGCAAATGCAGCTTCGTCCTGTTCCGGATCTATTGCAGCCAGTTTGGCCCACGACTCGCGGGCTTTATCGTAAAGTTTCGTTAAAGTGATGTCATACGTATGCTGCGCGACAGGTGCCATGGAGTCGAACTCCGCTGCATTCTTGAAAAATTCCATCGAGTCCGTAAAGGACTGACTGGTGTAATCCTTGTTCTTCATGGCATCCTCCGTAAGTAGCAGCGCCTGACGAGAGATAAACAACGTCTTCACCATGGCACGCTCCAGATTGGTTGCTTCTTCCCATGATACATAGGATACTTCTGGTGCCTGAACGGTTGTGAAAAAAGGAAAGGCATCATCGATCAAACGCTGTGAATCGGAATGGATTGGAATACCTGTGTTCATATTCACTACCGCATCACTATAGTTGGCGATATTAATATTTTTGGAGCCTTCTTCACTTACCCTGCGCACCGGATGATCATTAAGCGGCACACGGATATAGCCAAGCTTGTCCGCATACTTCTGCTTCAATTCCTCCAGTGTAGAGTCCACTCCGATCTTGCCTTCTTCAGATGAAGCCCCTGTTGTATCGGAAGTTGAGGAGGTGTCCGCAGAGTCTTCTGCATTCGTATCTGCAGCCGACGAGTCAGCCGTCGATGTGTCCGAGCTATTGGTCGCTGTTGCTACTGTACCAGCATCCTGGATTGGCTCCTTCGTTGTTGCTTCCTTCGCCCCACCGCCACATGCGGTCAGAACGGCAACCAAGCTGAAAATGGCCGTAAACATTTTGATTCTATGATTCCATCTCATATCGTATAATCTTCCCCTTATCTTATGTATGTACCTGTATTACATCCACTTCTACTTCAATCCATGAACAGTTCACTCCATAAATATCCTTTCGGATAACATAGATAGATCACTATGAAATCTGGTCTTTATTTTATCATAAGTTAAATACTGGGTGTATAAGACAATGTGCCTGCATGCTCATGCTACATTTCTGCCTGTCCTATTCTCACTTACGGAGAGAACAAAAAAACACGGTCATCCATGAAGGACAACCGTGTTGATAAGTCTGACTGGCTATGTTGCATTATTCGTTTCAATTCATCGCGCATGGATGTTGCCACAGATTCAGATTCCTCTTATTTAATGCCTTTCGCCTTCTCCATATGATCAGCCCGAATCTGGGGATCCGTGGAATTGACTGCGGACAGCATGTTGTAGATCGCCTGAATATCCTGTTCTTTATACAACGTTTCGGGGACTTCGGTCTCAAGCCTTTCCGTTTTGCGCAGAATGGTCTCCACCAATTCATGATCATAGATAATCAGTTCATCCGAATTGACATATCTCACAGCGGGATCAACACTGATCCGGCAGCGATTGGTGAAGGTCACCATGGAGACGAGACGAACCCTTTTATAATCGCCGAGGTGTGCCTGAATGGCCTCCACATGCCCTCGGTGCTGCATCAATGGGTTGTACATCTTGATTCGGCTGCTGCTGACTGTCCAGTTGGCCTCTCTTCGACCACCACGAATCTCACCCGTCGTCAGGTTTCGTGTCTCAATCACGAAGATACCCCGCGGACCGATGACGACATGATCAATCGATGAGTAACCCGAGCGGGACTTGGTATTGGCAACAAGCAAGTCGTTCAGCACTTTGTATTCACCCGGAAGAGCATGCAGCTGCTGGGCAGTGCTTGGTTCCTCTGGCTGACGGGTCCAATCTCCATCTGATTTCGTTTTTTTGCGTCTACTGCGTACCATACGCGTGGGAATGGGAGCCGTTGACGGTAAAGATGAAGCGGAAGCTGTGATCTGGTTCGCGAGCTCTGGCTGTGACTTGAACAGAGACAGGATTTTTTTGAACATGGGCAAGCTCCGTTCTATGTAGTGTGGGTTTCGCACATCCATTATGTATACTTCTATTACTTATGTCGGATAAAGAGGGGCAAAAATAAAGGGAAGAGGACCAAAAATCCATTGTTCAACTAAAGTATATACCAATATTTAACCAATACTGTGACTTTAGACGCATACGGGAAGGAGAATTTTTATAAAAACAGCGCATTCCTTTCTATTGAAGAAAAAGATCACGCTGTTGTCTTGGTTGTTAGGATTAAGCCTGTAAATAATATGTGTAAAGCACCTGTGTACCCTTCTCATCCAGACCGTTGCTGGATATTTCCTGATACAAGGATTCAGCCAAGGCCAGCCCTGGCGTCTTCATACCCATGGCTTTGGCAGATTCGAGAGCGATACCCATGTCTTTGATAAAATGTTTCACATAGAATCCAGGCTCATAATCACCTGCGATCATGCGCGGACCGAGATTGCTAAGTGACCAGCTTCCGGCTGCACCGGTAGCGATGCTTTTCAGCACATTCTCCGCGTCCAGACCGGATGTCTTGGCATAAGCGAGTGCCTCGCAAACACCCATCATGCCTGAAGCAATGGCGATCTGGTTGCACATTTTGGTATGCTGTCCTGCCCCCGCCTTGCCTTGCAGCACAATATTGGTGCCCATTTGCTCGAACAACGGACGAACCGCTTCAAAGGCCTCCGTACTACCACCTACCATAATGGACAGTTTGGCATCCCTTGCTCCGATATCCCCACCGGAAACCGGTGCATCCAATGCATGCAGTCCATTAGCCTCCGCGGCTTCATAGATCCGTTCAGCCAGCAGTGGACTGGATGTGGTCATGTCAATCAGGTATGAGCCCGGTTTGGCGTTCGCCACGAGACCATCTTCACCAAGATAAATCTCCTCGACATCCTTCGGATACCCCACCATCGTGATGATGACATCACACTCGGCTGCCAGTTTGCCTGGTGTGTCATGCCATACGGCACCTTCCTTCACCAACGCTTCCGCTTTGGCGGCCGTGCGCGTATAGACATGGAGCGGATAGCCTGCCTGCTGGATGTGCCCTGCCATGCTTTTGCCCATAACGCCTGTACCGATAAAGCCAACTTTCGTCTCTCCAGGTGCCTTCGTTGTATTTGTCATCGTAGGTTTCCTCCTATTTCTCTATACTTCGTTTGGAGCTTGTCTTCTAAACTTGCTATATCTGTATGTTAATGCTTTCTGTCTCTTCCGTCTATCTTGTTTCGTCTTCTATTGTTCAAAAAAATAAAATAGGAATCGAAAATCCATTTCCTGTACAACCTAACGGAAACTTCCTTGAACGGAAAGGAGGATCCCCATGAGCCGTGAAAAGGGAGAAATCACGATATGGCTGTCCTTTTCCATCATTTTGTTAAGTGCAGGCCTCGTGTGCCATGTTCTGTCCATTCCAGCGATTCTGGATTATGCAGGCAGAGACGGCTGGCTATCCGTAGTCGCTGCTGCTCCCTTCTTTTTGTTATTTCTATGTATGATGTTCGTTATTATCCGGCGGGTACGCGGACAGCGTTTGACGGACTGGATCACGCGGGAATTTGGCGCAATTCCTTCATGGATTTTCCGTATCACTGCCTCACTCATGCTGCTTGCACTTGGATCACATACCTTATATGAAACAACAAACTGGACGGTATCCACCTATCTGCAATTCACCCCACCCTATGTGCTCGCAGGCGTGGGAGCACTGGTTGCTGCCTGGGCGGCTGCCAAAGGTATCCGTTCCATTGCCATGACTTCAAGTCTTCTGCTTCCGTTCGTGATCCTGCTTGGATATTTCGTGATGTCAGCCAACATAAAATACAAGGACTATAGTCAGTTGTTTCCCATCATGGAATACGGTGCCGGTCCTGTCCTAAGGGGCATGATCTATTCACTTGCTGGACTGATGGAAATCTGGATCTTGATGCTGTTCCAACACGATATCAAAAGTAAAATTCGCTGGTGGCATCTTCTGCTGCTCGGGTTATTCATGCTCAGTATGGCGATTGGTCCAACGCTGGGAGCCATCGTTGAGTTCGGTCCGGAGGAAGCAGCAAAACAGCGAAATAGCCCCTATGAGCAATGGAAGCTGGTGAATATAGGAAAATTGCTCCAGCACGTGGACTTCTTGTCCATCTATCAATGGCTAAGCGGTTCATTTGCCAGAGTGGCGATCTCCATCTATCTTATCGTCGATCTGCTCGATTTTCACAGACCCAAGAAAAGGTACGTTGCCGTTCTAATTGTCACCTTCATCATGTGTGGCATAGCTGTACAGTGGTGGAGAATTGATTACGTTGACTATTATGTAAACCATATTCAATTCCCCGTGATGCTGACCTATGTATCCACGGTAACAATCCTGTTAACCCTCGCCGCATTCATACACAAAAAAGACAAGGAGGCTCCCGCCCATGCCGCTCACAACCACACCAAAGAAGAACCCCCATCTGGCTGAACCATTCCGAATCAATGAGCATAATCTGACGACGTTTTTTACAGGTTCAGACGATGTGATCATCAGCAGCCATATGATTGGGGAGTCTCCGCAGCAGATTGTCATCGTGTATTGCAGCGGTATGGTCGACAGCAAATCCATATATGATATTATTCTTCCCGAATTGACGCGAACGTACGAGAGTACTCACTTTGTTCGTGCATCGGATATCGAGAAGTCCATTACCCTGCAATGGACAAGTATAGACATACAGAACAATCCGTTGGGAAAGGAACTCATGTCCTTACGGGTGTTTGAGGGACACATGCTCATCTGCATTCCTTCCATCCAGAAGATGTGGAGCATAGATATATCCAACATTCCTACACGGTCGCCGGATGAATCCACTACGGAAGTATCGATCCGCGGGGCACGAGATGGCTTTATCGAACGACTATCAGTCAATATTGCGTTAATTCGTACACGCCTGCGTACGGCCGAATTAGCCTGTAACATTGAATTAATCGGTTCTCGCTCCGTGACCAAAGTCGCCCTGATGTATATTAAGGACATTGCCAATCCTGAGCTGATTGATGATGTGAAGAATAGGCTGCGCAAAATCGATATCGAACGCATTATGACCGCCAATGAACTGGAGGAATTATTGTCCCCTTCCAAAGTCACATTGTTTCCGGTAACCCACTACACGGGCAGACCTGATTTTGCGGCGGAATGTCTTCTGAACGGACGTTTCGTCATTATCGTGGATGGCAATCCCAGCGTCATCATCGGACCCGTCAATTTGTTTCTGCTTCTCAAATCCCCTGAGGATGCCAGCTTCCCGTTTCTTCCGGTGAATGTGGGCCGTATGCTGCGTTTTATCGGGCTATTAATAACCGTGTTCTTGCCTGGTTTCTATATTGCGCTGACTTCTTTTCACATGGACCAGCTACCCTTTCCGCTCGTAGCCACGATTTCGGTTGGGCGCATGGGTTTACCTATGGAGTCTGGTGTGGAAATGTTTCTCATTATGCTTCTGATGGAGCTATTCCGGGAAGCAGGGGTGAGGCTTCCCAGCGCTATTGGTCAGACGCTGACCGTTGTTGGCGGATTGATTATTGGGGATTCCGCCATCCGTGCAGGCATGGTTTCCCCGCTCATGATTGTCGTCATTGCCGTAACCGTAGTGGCCGGAGCAACGATTGTGAATCAGGTTATGACCAGTTCTGTTCTGATTCTGCGTTTTTTCTGTTTTGTACTGGGGGCATCCCTTGGCATCTATGGGTTCATTCTGTCCATTATCCTGTTCCTGATCTATCTGACCGATCTGAAATCGTTCGGTATTCCTTATCTGACCCCGCTCAGTCCGCTTAATTTCAAACAGGCGCTGGCCTCGTTGTTCAAACTTCCGAAAGGATGGATGAAACGCAGACCTGTCTATTTGGAAACGCAGGAGCCGCGCAAAGAAGGGAATGAGCGATGAAGCGGCTTGTACAACGATGGTTGCTAGGACTGCTAAGTCTCTCTCTTTGTTTTGTGACCAGCGGGTGCTGGAGTGCCTATGAGATCCAACAGGTGGACTATGCCAAAGCGATCGGGATCGATTACAAGGACGGGATGTATCACATGTATGTTCAAAGCATGGACTTTGCCAGTGTAGCCAAGAGCGAAAATTCAACCAAAACTGCGGAAGCTCCACCCGTATGGGTTGGACATGCATCGGGGAGAACATTGAATCTGGCGGTAAACGAACTGTTCCGAAGTTCCCAGCTCCATATCGCTTGGGGCCATGTGACGGCCATTGTCATGGCCGAAAATGTCCTGACAAGCAAGCATATTACGGAAGTGTTCGACATGCTTGGACGTTTCCCTGAATCACGTTATACAACTTGGGTATACGGCACTCGCGATCCATTGGAAAATATTCTGAGCGCCACGTCCATATACAATATGTCGCCGCTGGACAGTATTCTGCATAACCCTCTTCCCTCATTCCTGGAAGAATCGCTGTTTCCTCCAGTGCTTAGTTTCAAACTCATTGCCACCCATAATGATGCGTCCACGACAACTTATCTGCCTTGCATCACCTTGAACAAGGAGCACTGGTCTCAGAACAAAAAAAATTATGAACTGTTTATGATTGACGGTGCTTTTTTTGAAAGAACCGGGGATAAATTTGAATATTTGCCCCATAGCACAATTCCTGGATTTCATTGGTTACTTAAGGATATGCGGCGTGCGCCATTGATTATTGAAAACGAAGGAACCATCTATGGCGCGCTCAGCGTTGGTTTGCCCAACGTCAAAATTGTGCCTGTCATTCGTGGGAATGAGGTTCATTTCAACATCGATGCCAAATACCTGACCGCCTTGTATGAATATCTCACCCCTGTTTCCTATGACGAGATGGTCCAATTCAGCGAGAAGACATTGCGGGAGCAAATCTTGCAAACGTATCGTGAAGGTCTGAAACGTGGGGTCGATGTCTATGGACTTCAGGAGAAGGTTTATCGCAAAAATCCAAGCCTGTGGCGCAAGCTGTCCAACAACGGCACAAAGATGATCTTGACGGAAGATTCCATTCAGAAGCTGGACATTCATATTACGATTCCATATACGGGTAAATTCCGTAGGAAAGTGTAGCCATAACAAATCCCCTGCCGTATGAAACGGATAGGGGATTGTTTGGTTTGATGCTGCGATTACTTTGTGTAGGGGTTGAAACGTTTCATAACATTCGTCAGATCATCTAATCTTCGTTGTCCAGGGATGTATGCAAATGCAACCTTTCTTTTCTTTAAAAGCTAAATTTTAATCCTAAATATTCAACTACGATCCATGAAACAGGCCAAAGTAATGGAACATGAACGACCCAGTAAGGGGCTTTATATCGCCCGTTCTCGTAACTAATCCCACAATAAAAAATCGCGAATAATACACCCAAAGGATAGGTGAAAAGAATTTTACCCATTAGATCACGGGAAGTATCATATGTGTGTGGATACGGTGCCGATAAGGACATACCAAGTCCAAAAAGAGCCATAGGCCAAATAAACAAAGTAACTCCATATAAAATCAAAAATAATAATAAATAATTGTATAACTTCTCATTTTTTCTCTTGCTCATATGCCCTCCTGATTGCCTGAACGTAATCTCCCAACTTGAATAACCTTATCAGAAGATTTTACAGGATGGATATGGAAATATAAATAGTTTATTCCTTACTGATTAATAAAAAGACCTCCAACCATACAGGTTAGGAAGTCATTAATGATGTTAAATTATCGTATTTACCCTATGCAGCGACCGTCTATCAGACTATTTTCCATTCTGCCTATAGTACTCCATTATTCGCATACGTGTGGTCAAAATCAGGGTCTGTGGCAGTAGCACCACAAATATAAAAAGCGGCACAATCATCACCAGATGAGCGGCAAAATTCTCTGCACCAAACGATGGTTTGGGAAGCTCAATGAAGTACCACCAGCACGGGATGGCAACAAGGCAGGTCAGTCCGGTAGAGATAAACAACTCCTTCACCCCGCTCCACAGAAAACAAAACACAATGGAAATGGTTAACAGATACCACATTTGAAGTGGAACCATCCAGCTCCAAACTAAGAATATTAGCAGTGGATACAACAGCGTCGTGCTCCATTTCCAAATGTTGTTAGTGTACAGTCTCATAAGCTTCCCCCTTTGTAACAAACAACCCTTTTACTCTATAAACAATACCCATGCTAAAAAGTTGGACCTTCTGATCCATTGGTTTGTATGCATAATTACCATTTTACGGCTCATACTACCATAAGGAAATTATTGAAGGAGTGACAACATGAGGTTAAAAAGCATCATCGCCGTTGGAACGGTGTTAACTTGCTCGACTCTGTTATGGGGCTGTGGCAATGCCAATACGAACCATACTTCGGAGCAGAAGGATACCGTTCAAACCGAGAGCTGGAACGATCCCAAACGACTGGAGGCTTCCCATCTGGAAGCGCTGGAACGGATGGAAAAGGATCATATTCATCGCATGGTTTCGCTGAATGCGAGCATGGATGAAGACAAAGTAATGACCACACTTGAGCGGTCAAGCCAGAAGCTGGAGGAAATGAGACCTCTCGCTGAAATGTTGCAACATGAGGGCCATCCAACGCTGTTACAACGAATCCAGGAAATGGCAGGAGATATTCAAGGCTCGAAACAAGTGGTTGCTGAGATGAAAAAACTGCCTCAGGACGGTAAAATTAAGATCCAGTCTGAGAATTCCGATTCATTGCATCACATCAGCAGTTTTCGCGAGTATCACCAGTATATGACTAAGAAGGTTGAGGATTCGGAAAAGGACATCCGTGTGACTCATTGACCTACCTGCACACCAGTAAAAAAACAAATGAGCGCTAGATCGGAAATTACTTTCTGATCCAGCGCTTGCTATTATCGCCTAACATTAAATCAAATTTATCGATTGGAGGAAGTTACCCGATAGATTACTTCATCATTCAACCCATAACGATACCCATATGAAAATGGTAAATACCACCACTGGTGTCAATGCCCCTGTCGCCAGCATGATCCATAGCCTAGCAGGTTTTATGTTCTGCGAAGACGCGTCACTTCTGACCAGACGTTCTTTCCACCATTTTGTAAACTTGAGTTGTCTGATCATACGATTCAATTCCCTTTTCCGCTGATCCGTCTCTTCCACTTCTTCAAGCATACGTCGCAATTCATCATACAATTGCTCCTCTTCCGTATCCAGTACAGCGGCTCTACTCATCGCCTTCTCTCCTTCCCATGTAAACATATACGTACTTGATATAACTCCAAACAACACATCGTCTTATCCTGTAGATACCTTTTATCTACTAACCAATAAACACGTAAACGACATGAAGAGTTTTACTTTTTATTGGTGTTTATTTTAGATCCTACTTGCTCCCTATACATGTTTTCTTAACAGATCGACTCGGACGCAACAAAAATCCCGGGCAGGCATGATGCAATTCATATATTGTTATAATCATTGGGCTTTCCTTCTTTCGTTAACGCTATAGTAATGAATAAATTGGGCGTGAAAATTAAAAAAAGAAGAGATCGGAATCCCTTCTTTATCAATCTTTAATTCAACCTCTCATCAAAATATCATCAAATCCATAACTTTACCATCTTTTACTATTGTAATCGCCCATATTGGTATCATTGATATTCCCCAGCCTATCGAACGTATCCTTGTAAATCCGAATAATCGATTGAACCTTGCCAAAATCAGCATCTTCTGGTCCAATACCTTCCATAAACATTCTCTGAATAATTTGCTGAAAAAACTCCACTCTTGCATGGATCTGCTGCTGCTCCAGCTGGAGGATCTCTTCAAAACTATGATTTTCTATGTAACTCATCAGACCATCATCTTCCTGGTATGACCGATCATCAATTCGATGATTTATTCCGAACTCTTCTGGATCTTCCGGCTGAAGGTTTACGGTAGTACGCAATTGAGAAAGCATAATCTTTTCTTTTGCAAGCATGACGTGAAAATCCTTGTTCTTCAAAAGGTCGGCTACAATTAGGCTGCACATCTCCCGATTTTCAATAAGAATGCCATCAAATGGATGCAATGTCCAATTTCCATTGAACAAAAACAGATTAAAATTAAAAAACTGATTGCCGTATTTGTACTGAATATTAATCTTAGTCTCATCAATAATCTCGAATGAAAATTCCAGCATGTTGAGTAAGCTCCTTCACACACTTCCAAAGTTTACCTTCATTCTATCAAACGCTCTTGAAAAAATACAGAAGATTAACGGTCATTCAACTCCGCAATTGACTCAGCTTTCTCGCTACTGGCGACAATGATTAACACACTAGCAATACCGATAATAACGAACGTAAGCATAAATCTACCCCTTTTCTATGAAAAATGCATCATTCTGTACTTACCAGATTGTATGCAGGAGAGTTCAATGTATGCTTATTATTCCCGGGTAAATATCCTTATAAACCAAATTTCCATAGTAGCGTGAGGCTTTACTATAAATCTATGCTATGAATGCAAAAAGAGACGCCGCGGCGTCTCTGCTTCACAAAAAATTAATTAATCCAAATAAGAGCTCAATGAATTGGCATCAGGTTGACTTTTACCCTGAATGGCTGCAGCCTTCGGAGCCTCCAGTCCCAATCTCTCACTCATACCTGCGTTTAGTGCAGTCATCTTGGTCGTATAGTCATTGCAACTCTCAATAATACGACGATTGGACTGTTCAGACAGATCAAGCGCTGACATCAAGTCCCCGATCGCCTGATTGACGGACTCAATAGACATAGACGGTTTGGATAACAACTCATTGGTCTTCTCGGTTGTGGTACGAAGCAATTTCGCATTTTCCTTGAACTGATCTTCAATCGTCTTGTTCGTAGCTTCCACAGCAGAAATGACCTTCTCCTGATCATTTAATGCCATAGCAATCATGGCAGATACCGTAATCAGATTAGCGGTTTTGTCTATGGCATTATTCACGGAATCAATGAGTTTGTCATTGTTGTCATTAATAATATCTGTCGCCGCAATCGCCTGATTATACAACATGATCATCTCGCTCATAGATTGTGTACGTGTAACAACTTTACGTAATCCGCGCTCCAGATGTGCTTTACGGTTCTCATTTTCTGGCTTGCTAATCTCTGCCTCAAACAACCCTTTAAGCTGATTACCGAAAGCAATCTTCGTCTGCAGGTTGTAAATCTCTTGGATAGAGGACCGTTTCAGCTGACGCATATTAACGATACTCTCTTCCAGATTGTCCTTCCCGTCACGTAACCCGTTGATAATACTGTCAATGTTGGTTCGAACAGATTGATAACGATATACATAGTTCTTCAAAGGACTTTTTCGGAGTAAACGCCCAACAAAGCTGACGTTTTTGCTCTGTTGCAGACTTTCACACTCATCACGCAATTTCAATATCATGCTCGACACTTCAGCCCGGTTGCCGGACATTAGATCATTTACAGGACGATCCAGCATTTTTAGCGTTTGACCGGCCTTTTCCTGAGTTCTTACACCCAGCTTTCCTATATCATCCATTAGAGTATCCAGATGAACCACATCACTCTGCGATACCTTCTGAATCAATTGAGTTGCCTCCTGGTTAATCCGCTGCTGGTCATCCTGTTTTAATTGAACATATTCCGTTGCCATACTCAACCATGCCTCCTATAATTCGGAGCTATTATACCTTTGATGAATAAGCTCTGCTTTGTTCTGAAGCTCCAATAAATCTTTATGCTCGATCGTGGATACAATCTCTGAAATCTTGGAATCTACATCCTTGAGGCCATTTAGCAACATTCGACGATTTGTGCGCTTTGCTTCTCCACTCAAACGGAGAAATGGATTAATAAAACCATTCAGATCTTTCAAAATCAATCTGCGCATCGTATGGTTAATATCACCGTTGTTTAACTCTTTTAGTGCCGGAATGACTCGCTGTAATCTGGCAAATAGAGCTAAAGACTTCTCGACAATTTCATTGTCCAGTTCATTTTTTTGTCCCTCAGAGATTACCATATCTTCCAACACTTCGAGATATTCAATGACAGGTCCAAAAACGGGGTCCTGCTCGAGCTGATCCTGCTGATGTCCCGGTACCATTGACTGTACTATCTTATCGGATCTTTCATCCGTGCGTGGAACGATAGACTGCTCATGGGTGGTTCTCTCCAATTCTCCACCATGACCTTGACCTTTAACGGACCGTTGGGTAGCACTTGATGTTTCAATTTGTTGCTGTCGTTGCTGTGATGGAATCAATGCGCCCACCATTGTAGCGAGAGCAGGAATCGCCCATGATACAAATTCAGGAACAAAGGGACTGCTTACGGCTGCTAAAACATAACCAATCAGAGCTCCCAGTCCAATTTTTGTTTTGCGTAACATCCTTTATCCTCCTGCCTTTAACAACACATGGTATACAATGAACAAATGAAGACTACACTTGATCACTTCGTTTCTGTGTAACTCTCAAGGTCATCTATATAATCGTATTGTAAAAAAACTAGTCAGAAGGTGTCAATGTTTGGAAACTAATCTTTAATGGTTCCTAACCTTCTGCGCATCCATAATCAGTGGCTGTTCTACATGACTTCCCAGTATACCGTATTGAGGATAAAGAGGCCCCACCTCATATCCCAGAGCCAGCTTCACAGCCAGATAAGGGAAATTGATTCCCGATAGACAGGATACGTGTAATCCTCCAGACATTCGTGGATTGATCTCCAGAAGTTTCGGGGTCTCCTTGCGATACTTCATCTGGATGTTGAAGTTATACGGAATACGATAAGCAGCAGCGACATCACTGGCAACTTTCAATAGTTCAGTATGCTCTTCAAGCCTTCTTAAACGCCCACCTGCTTTGCAGCGAGGGACAGCCGCCAGTAGTTTCCCCTCGCTGTCGGCTAGACAATCAATACTGTATTCATAACCTTCGAGGCGTTCCATGACCATAATATTGGGAAAGGATTCCACGGAAGAAAATGCACGGAATGCATCCTCAAAAGAGATACGGTTCTGGGTATGCCCGAACAACTCCTCTAGCGGATTGCGACTGTTATCGATCACCCTGAATCCCATCCCACCTTCTCCGTTACATGGTTTGAAACACACCTCATGCCCAGAGTCGGAGAGTGTGTCATAAGCCTGTTTGAACTGTGATGCGTTGCAAACGGTGAAATAATCCGGGATGCTCAGAATTCCCAATTGACGCACGGATTCATAGAAACGGTCCTTCTCCATCAATTGCTCCAGTAATTCCGTATCCGTGCAAACCAAGACTTTGGTTCCGATCTCTTCAAAGAGGTCAACATGCTTGCTAATGTCCAGCATATGGAGACGTGGAATAAACACATCGATCTGATGTCTACTGCAAAAATCTAGACAGAAATCAACATACTCTCTTCCCGTAACTTTCGGCTCCACCTCAGCATGGTCACAACCCTGAAGCGCCATGTTGTTAGGATCGGAATGCGTGCCGTAGATCTCGAATTCTAAACCATCTTCGTTGTTTCGAATCAGATTCATATAATGATACGCCACCGAAAACCAACGATTAAAATAAATACGGGTCTTTTTCATGAGACAGCATCTCCTATCGCAACTTGATGTGTAGAACAGACATATTCCAATATCTCGTCGGCGGCAAATATACCGGATTTTTCGGTAAATCGGTAAGGGATCAACTCGGGATTCCGCTGTTTTTCCCGGTAAAGTTCACCATGACGTGGAGCAATAGCATAATCTGCGAAGTCGAGTAGACAACGGTCCAGTAGAGAATCTCCTGAAGCAATAACAGGCACATTTCCGATCTGATGTCGAACGTATTCTACTGCAGCTCTCTTGTTCACTCCAGAAGGAACAAGGTAGAGCTTGCGACCTTGAATTGAGGCCTCCCATCCTAGCGACTCCAAAGCCTGAATCTTCTCTGTGACTTGCTCTATTGGCATACGATCACGGTGAATCACAAAGGCAAAAAACAACTCATCACAGAGTCGCTCCCCCGCGACCCAGTCGCTATTTAGCACATCGCCAAACATCTGTCTCACCTCAACTGCTTCAGCCGAATGCTGTTGAAGTTGAGAACGGACATAACCATTCCAGGATTGGTCCACTTCCCCCGCAATCAGAATATTCCCCCCATTACTAGTTACCGCATATGCCGGAATTACGTCTTGCTGAAAAATCTGAATGCGCTGGTACTGCTCTACTGTTCGTGTAGTAACAGGCATAAAAATGATATCTTCGGGAAGGGCTTTGAGCCGATTTAATGCTTCGTCTGACATAAAGGATGATAATTCTCCGCGGATCCATTCGACTGGAGCTATTCCTGAGGCATCATCGGAGACGCCCATTGAACGGCGGGAATAGATCAGCGTCTGATCCAGATCACTTGCATAGATCATTCGCTGCCCCCCCTTACAGATTGAATAATGCCGCAGCATGAATAGCTCAATCCGGGGAACACTTCAACGGGAACCCCTCGGTCTTCTGCGAGCAGCATAATATGTTTCAAATTAGGGTTGTTTGGGCGATCTATTAGAATCTTCCAAGGTACACGCCGCAATAGTACGCGTGTAGTCTCTCCAATCCCCGGCTTGATCAGATTTACGTCTTGTATATCAAATGCATGTTGGATGGATTTGATATCCTCCATTCCCTGCCAAGTCACTTCTGAGGGATGAGACAACGCTTCATCTGCTTGGAGTGATGCCTCTTGTTCTACCTTGGAGAAATAACCTGCCACCTTGTCCACAAAAACAGTCGATAGATCTGAAGAAGCCCATTCCTTATACCACTTGGCCCCATGGAAGTCATCTGGCCCAATAAGGTCATCTCGTAGTACGGTCCGGCTCATCAGACCCGAAACTGTCGAGTTCAGACATGCGCTTGGGATCAAATAATCTTCTCGGGTGCCATAGGTTGCCGAGCATTGCCCCGGATCAGCCAACACCGCAAGATCATCATCCAATTGGATGCCATAACGTTCATTCAGGCTTTCACAAGCTTCCACAAGCACATTCCGAATAGCTCCCTTACCCGTCCAACCATCGATAAATTGAATCGGTGCACCCACTCCATGCTGTTGCCAAATATATAGAATGGCGTTCTCATCAATCCCTTTTCCGCGGATAATGGAAATACTGTAATGAGGCATATCCACATTGTATTTCATGGAAATATAACGTTTGACCAGAATGCCAATTGGCGTTCCGGCACGAGCGAGTGAGATCAGAACGGTATCCATTCCCCTCTTGCGCACGATCATCTCTGCTACCGTGGCCGCAGCCATGGCTACCTTCTCCGCCGATTGCGCTAATGTATCATGGAACAACTCAATATATTCATCCGTAGGGTGATACTCAACGGGTAGCATTTCCGAGTAATGCACACCCGACTGAATGGCGTGTTCACGCTCTCCGGTCTCTTTTTCCAAATGAATGTTACTTAAATCCTTTAGCAAAAAAACAACATCGGATGGGTCATAACTGCCCAGTGGCTCAGGTGGTTTAATCTTGCGCTTGATCATACTTTCAATTGTAGATAGATTCATAGCTTGTATTCTCAGTCCTCCTGTGGAACACCGCAGTACACCACGTATATTTGCTTACATCCGAGTTGTGACAATACATCCAGCATGGGCTGCATGCGTTCTTCGGACATATGTCGTTCCATCAGTACAAAAATCTCATCATATTGCCCTGGAGATACATTGTAGATATAATTCCGGACAGTTGGATCTTCTGGAGAAGCGTATCCTTCCCCTGCAGTAACCGCATATCCTGAGCGATTTACCGTATGGATTGGACTCCGAGTCGTGGACTGGTACATAACCCCGTCGCCCATCTCAGCTGCAATTCGCATCGGAATATGCATAAACTCCCCTGTACCCATGACAAGGGTACGCTGACCCTTCCTTTTCCCCCGCAAAATGGCTGCGATCCTAGAAATGCCCGAACCCAGACCAGCATTATGACTTGAATGAATTCCGAATCGTCCTGTATACCGAAGATAAGGAGCCGACCAGCGATTCCCCTCCGAATCCGCAGATACAGCGGCCCATGGCTCCAGTTCACCTGCTACAGACATAACACATATCAACGATGTGGATTCATTTGCTAGTTTCTCTGTAGAAGCATTGATGGATGGTTCACCCATTACCTTAATTTTTCCTTTTAACAAACTTAATGGAATGATTGTTATTCCAAGTTCATTTTCCAGTGCAGAGAATCTCTGCTCATCAGCATCTGTGCGCCAATCTAGTAAAGAAGCGATATAGTATTGTTTACGTGGATAAGTGCGCTGGATATCCCGAATAATGTTCAATGTGGTATTGCCTGTTGTAATCTCGTCATCCACAAGAACAAGAGGTCCACCCTCTGCGAGTGATTCGGAATCCAGAGCATAACAGCGATGAGACATCGCATGAGAATGCTCCTCCTCGAATTGAATATCCGGTTCCATTTCAGGCAGGTACTCTCTTGTGGAATGAATATACGTTGCACGAGCAGTGAACAGCTCGTACATGCTGTGCCCCAGAGCGGTGGCTGTCTCAGCGAAACCGACGAATTTCACCTCTTCAGGCAAGGTCATCTCAACATTCATTAAATACTCATAAACCTCACGGGCTTGATCCGGATCTATCAATCCGCTAACCATTCGTTGTTTCCATTCCGAAATACGCTTGTCTTCTCCGTGACTTAGATCTTCAAACAGAAGAATAGCTAAGGCAGCGCCGCTTAACAGCGAGGTATAGGGATTGACGGCAATATGCTTGCCAAGCAACTTACTAACAAAGAGAAATGATCTTTTTTTATTCAAACGGGCCGCCATGGAGAACAGATTCTCCAATGGGATCTCCAGAGGATTGTGAGTAGCCTCAATAGTGACATTGAACTGATCAAGAATAGGAAACGTAAGTTTGTTCGTGTTTGGGCAGGAGCCCGACAAAATGCTGCTGTTCATGTAACACCCCATATATTTGTGATCGGATTAAAATTCGTTTAGCCCAACTCAAGTGCGGCTTGATTTCGTTCATTTTGTTGGTATATGTGCTCTTGAAAACGCCTAGACTTCCGTCGTTACGGGCTACAATACCCTGTGCATCCATGAATTCTTCATGCGTGACGACATACATCGCCTGAACCGGCTTGATATGTGTCGGATGAATGATCGTTTTTCCCACAATGCCGTTCTCCTTGTCCATCATGACTTCACGCATTAATCCATCCATAGAGTTCGTAATATATTTCATTCTGAGATTCCGACCTGTCTTACCCAGTGATTCCTCGAATGGCGTCTGTCTTAATTGCGGCTTGAATACTCGTTCACGCTGGCTAAAATATTCCCAGACCGGACCGGATATCACATATCCATTGTCTATGCGTCCATACAAATTGATGATGTCGGAAATGCAATCACGTATGGTTGCAATATCATAAATGGTAAGTTCCGGACTTCTTCTCAGTCCAAAGAGGCTTGAGAAATCCGTCGCTCCGATTCGAATGTTTAACACATACTGTGCGTGCTCATCTACGATCTGCTTCAACTGGAGCAATGTATCCCAGCGTGTCTCTCGATAAATTACTTCCGCCGTCTCCAAAATTGGCATGGCGTATAGGATCGGATGTGCGCTATCTTTCTGCTGATTATATTCGTGAACAAGTTGCAAATAAGCACGTCCATTTTCACAGTCGAACTTTGGCAAAGCAACACCTGTCAACAAGGACATTCGCTCTCCTAATATTTCAAAAAGATGTTCCAACTGCTTCGGGGATCTCACCCGGACAAAAAGCAAGGGCAATCTGTTCGATGACAACATTCCCGTGTCCATGTACTCTGCTACAAGTGTAAGTTGCTGGGCCAGACATTGTTCCGCAAATTCGACTTGCTCATCTCCTACAGCATCTTCCAAATCAATAATGATGGTTGTGAGTCCTTCATGTTTACCGTTCATAATATCGTCTGCAATATGCGGACGGGTGGCTGGCATGTACAAAGCAGCCCCAACAGCGTATGCCAGTATTTCTTTGGAGGTCCGGTGACTAAACGATACGGGCGAAGAAAAAAACAGTGCTTCTTCCTCCTCTGAATTTAAAAAACTAAAATATTTCAGGTTATTCTCCTCCTTGCACTTCTGACTTAGAGTCAGTCTGCATCATGAAATGATTGCTGTCGGGGTATAAAAACCAATCCCTCCGAGATGCGGAGGGATTGGTGGCAAATGTGACAAAATGGTTAGGCTTGACCTTTGTTTTCTTTTTTTCTTCTTGCTGAACTGAGAAGCATGGCTCCAGCAAATACAGCAATCAGTAATGAGAAGAAGATAACGTTTGAGATATGGAATCCAAAAGCACTCAGCATCATTTTCACAGAAATAATAGCAATAAGGATAAATGCTGCTTTTTCCAGTTCAGGAAACTTGTCAATGAGTTTAAGGAAAATCTGTGCGACACCACGCATCATGAGCACCCCGATAATACCTCCGAGGAAAAGTACCCAAATCTGCTCACTAATACCAAACGCGGCAATAACACTGTCAATACTGAAGGCAATATCCATTAACTCGACCATAAGCACGGTTTTCCAGAAGGAATATTGCTTACCTTCCTGATTCTCCTCTGCCTGAGACTTAAATAGTCCTTTGTAGGCGATATACAAGAGGTACAATGCTCCGAGCACTTTGATTAAGGTGATCTTGACGAGGAATGTCCCTAGTCCGATGGCAATAAACCTGAAAATATAAGCTCCTAAAATACCATAAAACAACGCCCGCTTCTGCTGTTCTTTAGGCAAATGTTTAACCATAACAGCCAGTACCAAAGCATTATCTGCAGATAGAAGCCCTTCCAGCAAGATCAAGCTGCCAATAATCCCCCAACTTACAGGGTCAGAGAGTGTAGCCACAATCTCAGTCCAAGAGAAAAAATGACCATAGTTCTCGCTAATACTTTTGAAAAAATCGCTTAACATGAAAAGGCAGCCTCCGCTAACTCAAATTGTTATTTACTGCCGGCAGTCCAGCGCATACCCCACCCATGGGCTTCATCCAGAGCTCGATGTCCTTTGTAGAACTGGACAATTCTCTCGATACTGAACGTCTCATCATTCACGTTTTGGAACATAGCAATCCCACACATCCCCAAGGAACTGCCGTATTCATTCATGCGGACGATAATGTCAGGACCGTCTTTCTGGTTAATCGTTACGACCCCATCGGCCTGTGACCAGTTCGTAACGCCTTCATAAATGTAAGTAAACACGAGTATACGCTTGATATCGGAAATACGTTCACCATTAATGCGTAGATTCTCCCCGGTCCTCACTGACCCCGTCCGGTCGTCCCCGTCCAGAGCAATGTACGGATATCGGTTCAGGGACCCGAACGATTCTCCCAGGGCCTGTATTACACCTTTACTACCGTCTTTCATTTCAAACAGGCAACCGAGATCCAGATCCACACTCTTGTTTCGCCCGAACAACCCCCGATTGGTCTGTTGATTCCAGTTGAGATTAATCAGGATCTCCCCAAGTCCGCCTGAATTTTTCTTCAGGTTGATCGTGTCGCCCTTTTTCTTCAGCTCAATCTTGTTAAGGTTCAGTTCAATCTTAGGTTGAGGTGGCTGAGCAGGCGGAGCTGGAGGCTTCGGTGCGGGCGACTGAGGTACGGGGGGAGCAGGCTGTGAAGATGAAGCATCATTCTCAACACTCACACCAAAATTGCCACACAGCGCATTCAGCCCTCCAGCAAAACCGGAACCCACCGCATTAAACTTCCACTCTCCATTATGTCGGTACAGCTCGCCAATGACGATCGCCGTCTCCACTGTAAATCCACTAGCTAGGTCATATCTCAATGCTTCCTGTCCGCTAATTGCATTCCCAAAGCGGATATAGGTATGCTGAACCTGCCCAAAGCTTTGGTTTCTGGACTCACCTTCATAAATGGTCAGACTGAACGCAATCTTCTCAATGCGAGCAGGGATTTTGCTCAAATCAATATCAAATTGCTTTTTATCGGATTGCTGGGGTGTGTCTTTGTAAGTAATAAATGCTGTTGTCGGCTGGTTATAAAAGATAAAATCTTCATCACCCGATACTTTGCCGCCAACACCAAGTAGGAATGCAGATGTATCAAGTTCAAGCGCTGAGGAGGAATCCCAGCCAATGCCAACCGTAAGACGGGAAAGTCCGGGATTGGTTTTGGTTAGATCCGTCTTTTGCCCTTTGACGACAGTTACAGCCATAACAGATTCACCTTTCTTCTTCGCTTATTGGGCGTCCAATCCGTAGTTTTGGCATAGAGCTGCGAGTCCGCCAGCAAAACCGCTGCCAATCGCCTGGAACTTCCAATCCGTACCCGAGCGGTAAAATTCACAGAAAACAACAGCTGTCTCGGTCGAGAAGTCTTCTCCCAGGTCATAACGTAAAACCTCTCGCTCATTGGATGCGTCTACCACGCGAACAAAAGCATTGGACACCTGACCGAAATTTTGTGCGCGCGCTTCATAATCATAAATAGTTACTGTAATACCAATTCGTGTAATATTTGCAGGGACTTTGCTGAAATCCACGATGATCTGCTCATCATCGCCTTCTCCCTCGCCTGTACGGTTATCCCCCGTGTGAGTTAAAGAACCTGCACCACCCGTTGGATTGTTGTAGAAGACAAAATCGTCTGTACCTTTGGCTTTGCCATCTTCATGAAGCAGAAATGCTGAAGCATCCAAGTCAAAGTCGACGCCGCCGCTATATTTATTGGTATCCCATCCAAGTCCCACTACAACTCGTGTCAATCCTGGATTCGTTTTAGTTAAATCAATACGCTGTCCCTTAGCCAAGCTAATTGTCATATATTCGTCCACCTTTCTTTATGTTGAAAATCCTTTTCCCTAATGAAAAGGAAAACCGCCAAATCGACGGCTTCCCTGTCTTTTATATGGTCACAAATTAATGAATGAGTTCTATTGCAGACCGTAGTCACGCGTAAGGCCAACCAAACCATCCTGATAACCACTACCGATAGCGCTGAATTTCCACTCGCCACTGTGACGATACAACTCCCCAACAACAACGCCCGTTTCAATAGAGAAGTCTTCACCCAAATCGAAACGGATCAGTTCTTCGGAGTTGGCTTCGTTTACGATACGTACATATGCACGGGAGACTTGTCCAAAATTCTGGCTACGTTCCTGAGCTTCATAAATCGTAATCGTAAAAGCAATTTTTTCGACATTTGCCGGAACGTTAGGCAGATCGATTTTTACTTGCTCATCATCGCCATCCCCTTCACCCGTACGATTGTCGCCCGTATGCACTACAGAACCATTCTCATTTTGCGGGTTATTGAAGAAAATAAAATTCTTCTCTCCGTCAACCTTACCGTCCGCATTGGTGCAAAAAACGGATACATCTAAGTCAAAGTCCTTACCGCCATCATATTTGTTCGTATCCCAACCCAAACCTACAGTGATTTTGGCCAACCCCGGATTAGTTTTCGTTAAGTCGATCTTTTGACCTTTGGATAGATTGATAGCCATTCTACTCATCTCCGCTTCGCTATAAAATTAGATAAACTTTTATTCTGGAAATCCATTTATTTTCTACGTATAGCGACGAGCGAGCTCATCGATATGTACCGCATGAGCACCTTCACCGATTGCAGAGAATTTCCACTCTGCACCATGTCGATACAATTCGCCACAGATGAGGGCTGTCATACCTGCATAACTATCGGATAGATTAAACTTTACTAATTCCTGTGAGTTGCCTCCATCCAAAATGCGGATATATGCACGCTCAATCATCCCAAAATCCTGTTTGCGATTCACGCAATCATAAATGTTAACGACGATAAGAATTTTATGAACATCGACAGGTACGGAGGAGAGGTTTATTTTGATTTGCTCATCGTCCCCTTCACCTTCGCCAGTTAGATTATCTCCTGAATGAACTACAGATCTACACAAGCTTTGCTTGTTATGAAAACAAACCAGATTGGTTTCCTTCGTTAACTTCCCATTCTCATCCAACAGCAGAGCCGAAGCATCACAATCAATATTGGCCTGCTTTTTTCTTCCGAAAAATCCTTTGGAGGCTACTGGGTCCCAACCCAAACCAGCTATGACTTGAGTTAATCCTGCTTTACCCTTGGTTAGATCAATTTTTTGTCCCTTAACCAAATTAATACCAGCCACTGATATTCACCCCCTTTCAGTTTGAGTTGTTTATTGAGTTACAAGCTGAATTCACCGGGGTTCAACCCAAGAACAGTGCAAATTTCAGCTACGACTCTACGCTCTTGATCATCGAAGTTGCCATCAGCAGAACCAATGGCACTACATACACCCACAATGACACGACCAACTTCCGGCTTAGACTTAAACTTGGCAATCGCTTTCAAAGCTTCCTGCTTCCCAATCTCGGGGGAAAACTCAAAATTATTCACATAATGGTTGAAGCGTTCAATGACAACAGCCATATCAAACACTTTCAATTCCTGACTTAAGTTTATGTATCCCGCCATCTTGTTCTTTTCCGAAGCATCGATGGTTCCATCTGCGAAAGCAACTAAAGCGCAACCTGCAACTACAGCGTCCATAAAATCCTTGTTCTTGAATCGTTTAACCTGGTCCTCAAGACCCTGTTTCGTCGAGTTAAGCCAATTTCTGAATGAGCTCATTCTATATCCTCCGTTACTAGATTCATTTCACTTCAATTTCCTTTATAAACTAGAAAAATCCAACAATCGTCTTTACATCCCAATTCATAGAAAAAAATAGTTAAATTATCCCTTTACTATACTCTATATTTTGTCATTTTTCTACATATAAAAACAAAAATCACTTCTATACCATCAAGTTATCTATAAAGAGATATCATCTATTTTTTTAATGTTCTACATTTAATTACAATTTTCGACACAAAGAAAAAGAACAACCCCCAAATAGTCTTGTTTCAGGAGGCTGTTCTTCACTTTTGATCCATATTATAGATTTTACATACCCATAGCAATGCACATTTATGCATTTATAAAGACTGTTAAATTCGTATAACTTCATACATCTAGTTTAACAACGATCTAGCCATTTATTCAAACATACCGCACCCTGCGTACGCACATTAACCACAATAATTGGCGTATCCAGCATGCCGTGCATCCAGGACATATACTCCTCAACCTTTTCGTTGGGAAGAATCGTCAGAATGACCCCTGCAAATCCACCGCCGTGAATACGGCAAGCGCCATCACCCAGCTTTTGCAGATATTTTTCAGTTAACGCCAGTGCGATACCAATCTCCTGTTCCTTCACCGAGCCGCTCTGGTATACATTCTGGAGCCACTTCCAGGAAGAATTCCCGGATGCCGTAATCAGATTCAGGAAATCAGCAAAACGCCCTTCCCGCAAGGCCTGTACCTGACCATCCACCCGATTGTTTTCCTCCAAGAAATGCAACGCACGCAGTACCGCACGATCCCCCGCTGCTTCACGTACCTGTTTGAGATTGGCATAAATCGCCTCGGCCGTAATTTCTCGGACATATTCGCTGCCCAACGCTTTAGCAACCGCTCTCATCTCATATGGTACAGCAGCGTAATCCTCCGTCAGATCCGCGTGATTCCCACCTGTGTTTACAATGACCAAGGAGTAACCGTTTTGTTGGAAATCCCATTTTACAGACTCAATTACAGGCTCGGCCGGGTTCTCAAAATCAATCGCAATCAGTCCACCATAGGCACAAGCCATCTGATCCAGCAGACCGGAAGGTTTGTTCCAATATTGATTCTCCGCATACTGACCAATCTTGGACATGACCACCACATCCAGTGATCCATCGTTGTAGAAATGATTCAGAATCGTACAAATCAGCATCTCGAACGATGCCGACGAGCTCAGCCCGGACGCCGAGAACACGTTACTGGAGATGTACGCCTGGAAGCCGCCCACTTTGTATCCGAACTTCTCAAATCCCGCAGCCATACCACGAATCAACGCCGTAGTGCCGTCGTCTTCCCCCTTCGGTGCCAGATCCGTGAGATCGATTACATATTTCTGGTCATAGCCTTCTGAATAAAAGGTAATCACCGATTCCGTCGTTGGCGCAGCCACCGCTATCGTATCCAGCGTAATACTGCCCGCCAGCACCTTACCATGGTTATGATCCGTGTGGTTGCCCCCAATTTCGCTACGTCCAGCCGCGCTGAACAATTTGCTGCCCTCTTGTACGCCAAAATACTGTTCGAATGATTCATTGAGCTTTGTGTAACGTGCTGTCTGTTCTTCTAGTTGTTGCTGACCGTACATTTGGACAAGCAACGCTTGGCCTGAAGTGGATTGGATCA
Organism: Paenibacillus sp. OK060; assembly: GCF_900101205.1. Lineage (NCBI taxonomy): Bacteria > Bacillati > Bacillota > Bacilli > Caryophanales > Paenibacillaceae > Paenibacillus > Paenibacillus sp. OK060. The sequence continues at coordinate 125,600 of NZ_FNFR01000004.1, read as the reverse complement.
GTTCCAGTGGTTGTGTAGTCATTGATAATCCTCCTATGGATATGCAGCATTTATTTTTCTATTGTGGGTGCATGATGGACGATATAGGGATTAATTCATGCCCGTTTACTCTCCCATTATCTCAGCTTCGTTTCGTAAAAGGTAGGGTAGAATTGAAAGTTTGTAAGCGCTTTTTGAAGACATTTTATCTTACTTCAACAGGTTTAACTTCAATCTGATCAACGATAAATTCGTTGTCGGCTTTATCGAAGGTATACGTGATATTGAAGTCACACACATATGTAGGAGATATACCAACAGAGCCGGGAAGACTTAATTTTATTTTGTGATTATCCAATGTATAAATAACAACACCGCCGAAAGCAAGCTCATCTTGATGGTAGTCTGGTGCCGGATCATAATCATAATTGAAGTTTTTTTCTTGTCCTTGTGAAATCACTGTAATCGCTAATGTACCATCACCATTTTTAGAAACACGCGATTCAATATGCTCAGCAACAATATCCTCATAACGCTGTACTTTAATTTCAGATAAGTTATCGGAGTTAACGACATGAATTTCATAGTTATCCAAGCCTGTCCCTCGGCCAGTCTGAAAGATTATTACAGCCTCTTCCTTACCATCACCGGTAAGATCGGTATAAAATAACTGCGGCTCCGTTCCCGAATGTTGAGAAATGCTCCAATCAAAATCTTTTGCGCGCCCATTTATATCTAGAGTTACTCTTTCAATTGCATCTTTCGTTTCTTTAATTGCATAAAGTTTTACTTGTTCATCCTTAGAAGATCCGATTAATTTCAATTTTGAATTTGTTTCTTGTTTCGGCTTCTTAGTTACCTGCATGATGGGAGACACAACCCGTTCCTGCTGTATAGAAACTAACGAATCTGATTGGCATCCTCCAAAAAGAACTGCACTCAACAATATCAATGAAGCTATTTCTTTTTTCAAATCCATGCCCCTCTCATCTAAATAGCTAAAATTAATCCAATGAATTTAACCGAATGGTTACCTTCCTCGTTTCACGATCATTGGAATCAAACCAGTCTTTAAGTACGTTATATTCACTTGTTTCTAATGCTGCTGTTTCAATCGTGAAATGGTTATTGTCTATCCATTCATAAGAGATGATGGGCCAAGTCGGTTTCAACATGAATGCTTCTTCCAAATCAGTTGATGCATATGGGATGATTTCTAATTTTTTGAGATCCACGGCAACAAGGATTTGTCTCTTAACCAGACCGCCTTCATCATAAGCATATCGAATTAACACCTGCTGATAGTCAGAGGAAAGTTTATAATCTTGTAAAATGCCCTCAGGCATCGGCAAGCTATGGGTCTCTCTACCATCAATTTTCACGAAAAGGGTAGAGCAGGCTTTGGTTCCACAGCCATACTTCAGCATCGAATATGTTTCCGAAGAAGGCACCTCCAATACCTCCAATTGTGTACGATCTATTTCAGTTTGGAAGTCCTGTTCGTTCATCAGGTAGCGCTTATACTCTGGGACGTCGTTAAGAGGTAATTGTAGGGTTGCTTCTTCATTCATGATTTCAATGATATTGGGTAATGAAGATGCCTTGTTATACAAGCCTGAAGAGTTGGTATCGTTATCATTTTCCACCTGATATGCGGAAGGTTCTAACCCAGAAAACCATATCATAATTACCGCTGAAGTAACGAGTACTATAACTAGTAGCAAAAAGAACATTTTCTTTTTCATAGCACTCCTCCTTCGTGCATGGTTTCGATCCAGAACCAAATGGATTATACTACAAAAATATCCATTTTTGGTGTCAGATCGGTTTCAATGTTATTTTCATGAGATAACCACTATTCAGGTTAAGAGGTGAATCTATGAACGTTATTTTAAACAAAGAACCAGATAAACGTCGTATAAACGTAGCGATGCTTATGTATCTCGTACTAATGATTTTATTTTATGGCATTTATGTTTCCTTGGAATCGGATCGGATAGCTCAATCACAACAGTGGACTTCCGGTGGTTCCATAAGCGACCAAGCGATCGAGTCAATGAGTCAGCTGGGAAAAGGGACGTCTATCACTGAATCGCTGTTCCTCGTTCTCTTCACACTGGTGATGATCACGATGATTACCCGGTACCGAAGAAATGTAGAAAGATTACTCCCTTTTGCCTTGTGGAATCTCGCTTTGTTTGTTGGGGTTGGCGCGGTCAGTTTGGTTGGTTCACAGGTCACGTCAATGTCCGTTGGCAACCTGGCACAACCTATCTTCGTACCTGCATTTCTATTGGTAGCGTTGTTCATATATGTGGTTTGGGGATTAATGAAACGTGGATAATAACGTGTGTGAGGCGATTATAAACGTTCAAAAACTTTGGTTGTTTTCTCCATAGATATCTGGATTGCAGCCAAAGTTTTTTACATCTTATCTCAGAATCGGATCGATTAATGCACTTAAACGTATCGCAACTTCCTCCTTGACTGTTACGTAAGGTCATACTTGATAATGGGCTCAAGTTCACCTAAAGGAGAGATTAATGATGAAGATTACCGCGTTACGCTCAGATAAAATCTATAAAGAGATCATCAAGGCTGCACCTGATGACAAATTGGAGTTATACCGCGAGCGAATGATGAGTCCATTCATGAACAAATGGAACATTCAACAGATTCCGTTTCGCTCTCATGAGCCTCACGGCTTCGACGTGATCATGATGAATAACTTTATGAATATCGCTCCCGCAGACATCACACCTGAGATTAACGAATCGTTAGCAGCGATCTCGTCTGAAGCATTTTGGCAACAGTGTCATGAAGCTGTTTGTACGAGTCTATCTACGTTTACAGATCATGGAATTGAACTATCGGTCTCCGAATATCTATATACGATTTTATTAGGCGATAAGAACAGCCCTTCACTCACCATGAACGAAGGCATCAGCGGAGATGGTGGAATTCCGGGTTATATTATTGCGAATCTGATCCCCAATAGATATACTCTACCTCGTATCCAATCCGTGTTAGCCCATGAATGCAATCATAATGTGAGGTATCAATATATCCAGTGGAATCCACAGATTACGCTTGGGGAAATGGTTGTTAGCGAGGGGTTGGCCGAGAGCTTTGCGACATCCCTGTATGGAGAAGAGTTGCTAGGCCCCTGGGTAGCCAAAACGGATATGGAGACTTTGAATAAAGTTATCAAACCAAAATTAAAAGACCAACTGCATGTCACCGGTTTTGACCAGATTAATCCCTATCTATACGGCGATGAACTTGCCACACTGCAAAACTTCACTCCCGTAGGTATGCCCTATGCGGCTGGCTATGCCTGCGGTTATCACCTAATCCAATATTATCTGAACAAGACAGGTACACCGATTACCGAAGCAACCATCACTCCGGCAAGTGTTATCCTTGCTGAAACAAAGGAATTTTGGAATGAAGACACCCTATTTCACCGTTAAAGATATCATTCAGATCACTGGAATCACCAAACGCGCATTACATTATTACGATAAAACAGATCTATTAAAACCGAGCAAAGTCGGGGACAATGGCTATCGGTATTACGATCAGGAAGCACTGGGGAATCTGCAGATGATTCTATTGTTTAAAGAAATGAATTTCTCATTAAAAGACATTGCAGCCATGATGCAACTCTCCAAAGAAGAACAGAAAGATATCCTAAGAGAGCACCGCAGTAAACTCGTTCAACGAAAACAAAAGCTTGAAACCATCATCGACCAATTGGACGAGTATGTAAATGGGACGATTATCTCTCATCTTCATCTGTTTGACGACTCTTCCATTCTGTCCATTCAAGAGCAATATGAATCCGAGGCGAAGTTTGTATATGGAGACACCGAGAAATATCAGGAATTTGAAGCCAATGTGAACCAACTGTCTGCGGAAGAGCAAGAAAAAGCCTACCAGCAGTTCTCGGTCAACATGGAGCAGGTATTTCATGCGTTGGCGAGACATCAGGATCTGTCCCCTGCTTCTGGTGCGGTGCAAGCGTTAGTGCGTGAATGGAAGAGTTGTTTGGAACAGTTCATGGTCTGTAATGCAGAGATTCTGAGGTGCATCGCAGAAGCCTATACGACAGATCGTCGCTATGCGGGTTATTTTGATCAGTTTGGTGATGAGGATTTTTTGAGGTTTTTGTATCAAGCGATTATGGTTTATGTGGAGGGTGGGGAAAAGTGATTTTGTGTGAATTGAGAAAACATCACTAAAAGAATTAAATGTATGAACTAGGCTCAGGAGGTAACTTGATGCAAATGTTTCTTCATATGGCTATACACTTGATTACAAGCGGAACGATTCTATTACTTTTTCTAAATAAGCGGTTATTTCTTACTAAAGACTATATAATTACTATTGTTTTGGGTTGTATTATTGCTATCACTCCTGACATCACTAAGTACTTTGGTGATATATTGTTACATTCTCTTGCTATGGTTCCCTTAATTGGAGCTGCATATGGCTGGATCATCTATAAAACCTTAAACGTTCGATTCTTCTGGGCATGGATAAGTACGATGGCCACATTATTCATCGGGCATCTTCTTATAGACCTTCTTGGTAATGGAATTAATTTGTTCTATCCTTTTACGAACCAAGAACAGAATTTCGCGATCTTGGGATCAAATAATGAACTCATCATTTCTGCTTTGTTAGCCATTGCCACTGCAATCACATTCATTTATAAAAAGGTTAAACCACTTGCAACAGTTCTATTAGTACTAGCGGCTTCATTTGTTGTAAGCTTGGGAATCTCTAATGCAATAATAAGTTATTCTTTGCAACAAAGTTATTCCTATAATGATCCACAATATATTATTGTCTATCCAGATAACACCCCATTTCACTGGGACTATTATGTAAGAATTGATGAACTCACTATTATTTCCGGCAAGGGAAGCTATTTCACAGTGACAAAATAATCCCGGACGCATGATGCATCCGGGTGATCAGTTACTCGGCCAAGTTATCTGAAATGAGTTGATTTTAACGTTAAACTTAATCGACATCGATCAGATACACCCGTTCCTGGAATCCACCACGCGCCTCGGCTTTGTCCGCCCGAAGCTTATCCAGCCGGGCCGCATTCGCACCATGAACCTCCGCCAGCGCCCGGATGACCTCCAGCATGTCGGCTAGTTCTTCCAAAGCTTCCTGATCACTCGCTGCATTTACGTACTCACCCGATTCTTCTTGCAACTTCGTTCTTAACTCTTGCTTATACTCCTCCGGGTCCAGAATACGTGTGCGGCATTCCTTACCACTGGATGTGATAATATGCGGAATCTTGTCCCGTACCAATTTGTTGTATGTAGGCATGTGGTATAACATCCTTTCTGCTGTGAAAGTTCTCCAGCCTCACGCGCCAGAATCTCCCATTTTTCCATTATACCCTTTGCTATGGAAGGAGATAGGTTGATTTTGTAAAGCAATTGGATTGGAATGAGGAGATAGAAATAGCCCATAACTACTTGTATTCGAGTTGAAATGGGCTTTCGGTAATTCGTAATGTCTAATTGTTCAGCATCCAACTCTGGTTCAGAAGGATCTAAGCCAACAGTTTTGCGACAATAGCATTCATATTCGTTGTTTCTTTATCAATCTCGACCAAGCAAGTATCATCATCCATAGCTGGTTCATAACCGATTCTAACCTTCTCAATTGCATACTTGTTCTTAATATTAAGAATATACTCTATTAATGTCTGAGCTTTTAACATCGTCTCTGGATTTTCTCCGCTGAACAATTCCTCTTCAGGAAAATTCATAACGATATCTCCAGATTCCTCATCGAATGAAAATACAATCATCACGTCGTTAAAGGTATGACCCAGGTTAAGCTGAGAAAATAATATATTCCCCGTTCCCTTAGGAGAAAGAACCTCTTCAAGGCTCTCTATTTGCTGAAATTCAATATCGTTCTCACTACGGTTATCATAAAAGTGAGAACTTTTGATCTGATCCACCTGAATGTTTAAATCATTCTTAATGAATTGATCCAGAATATTTTTGTTAAAATCAATTAAAATGATTTCTAAACTTTCCAAATTCACAACCTCCATCATTGATCGATAAATCCTTTGAATGAACCATCTTGGTTAAGCCTTACTCCGCGACCATCAGATAAATCCTTTTCAAGGAAAGTAATACCTCTATTGTTTGTAATTTTCTTAAATTCACCTGGAGCATCAAGTATTTCTTGTAAATGTTTTTGGGCTACTTGATTAATTTGTTCAGGCCCACCTCTAACTCTCCCCCATATATCTGGGTTTCGCCCTGCGTGTTTCTGCAAAGCATGTCCTACAACGGTTTCTCCACCTTTTTTGGGGGCAATAGCAGAACTAATAACGGTATCTCTGTTAAATATCACAGGGTTTACACCATTCAAGTTATCCAGCTTGGACTTCGGAAACTTTAATCCACCATTGGGAACCTTATAACCCCTATTATACGTTCCAGTAAAAGCCAACACGAGCTTAGCAGTCTGTAAACCACCTATAGAAATTGCTGCTTGCCATGCAGGTATGGATTCTCCAGTTACGGGATGATGACCTTCCTTAAATGCACTGATCTGTTCATCATATATATCCTCACCACCAGACTCCGGTTGCTTCGGTCCGGCTCTCATTTCTTCATAGGTGCCACCATATTCCCAATACTTAACAAACTCTTTTTGCCCTGGCATCCCATCCTCTGCTTCACTGGCAGGCATGTTAACTCCAAACAAAGGATTATATACCATTCTTCGTTGCTCTTCTGTGTTACCTGTATTATGGTTCATCATTGTATGGGCAGCAATCTGTCCAGCAACGGCTCCCAAGCCCACCTGTTCCTGATCTGCTTGTTCGAATCTCTCGGCAATCGCCATTAGATCCTGAGAGGACTTCACCATACTTTCCAGTGCTCGGTCCAGTACTGGACGTGATTGCTGAAAATCATAGAAGAATCGTTCCTGCGTTGCTCCCGCCCACTGAGACTGGATAAATCCAATCCGTGCGGTCAGGTCATTACGTATACCCTCCAACTGCTGCCTACCCTGCTCGATCTGTCTGGATACATGCAGCAGTTGCTCTGGTGTCACTTTAATTGTACTCATAGTATTCTCCGCCGTTAAAATTAGGATTTTACAATGTTAGCAGAAGTTTGTTACAAATACATCCACCTATTATCCTGATTCCCCTTTTTTCAAATGAATACCTTTCAGTACTTATAATCCTCCAGTCCCATTCCTGTGAAAGGAACTTCCATATCATCATGGCACGCCTTGTATCAGAAAAATTTTGATGAATTATCATTCAATCGAGTGGCTAACTCCTCCAATATGTCTTCTGTTCGTTGAAAAAGCTTTTCGATGTTATCAAGGTCTAAATATTGATCCTCTTGGCGTTCCTCTAAAGATGACATATGTTGCATCGTGCCGATGAACAAAGCGATATCCAATCCGAGTTCAGTGTCCGTATGCACTAATGGCAAGATTTCATTCATGGTGAGTTCTTTGGGTGGATGAACTGAATAATACTTATGGATATAAAGTGCCTTAATCATGGAGGCTAGAGCCCAATCGCAGAGAATGAGGCAGGCTTTGAACTGATTGTGATTACGCATGATGGTGGCAAGTTTGAGATGATACTTAGCATGTTGGTGATAGGCCATTATTGTGGTACTTAGCATATGGTAAGCAGGAATGTGTTTGGACCTAGGTTGTGTGGAGATATCATGGTCTTGCAAACGTGGGGTAAAATCTACTTGGTGACTACAATGTGCTTCGGTTATAGACCAATTACTTGCCATTGTCATCCCTCCAAAGAGTTAATACCAGTATTATACAATAAAATGATACATATAGTAATCAAATAAATTATTTGTATTCTTCGTTTGGTGTTTACCTTGAGGAAACTTGTCTACACTTTTGAACATAGAGAGGTGAATACCATGAACGAGGATAGAGAAGTTTTGAAGCTGGTCGGAGCTAGAATTCGCGCACTACGCAAAGAAAGAGGGTATTCACAGGAAGCCCTCGGAGAAAAAGGTGGATTTCATTTTTCATACATAGGACAGATCGAACGTGGAGAAAAGAATGTTTCTTTGGTGAACTTGGCGAAAATCGCTGAGTCGTTGGATGTTAATTTGATTCAATTATTTGCTTATATAGAAGAAGAGTTTGAGGTAACTGAAGATGAGAAACAAATCAAAGAAATTGTACAGCTGCTAAGAGATTCTTCTCCTGATAATATTCGTGTAGCCAAAAATGTTATTAAAGGAATATTGATGTGAAAACGGCAAACCCTATCCGTCCATTTATGGAATGATAGGGTTTCTCTCTACTTTGCCCATTCCGTGGTGCACATCATTTTGAATTTGCTCTGCTACATAAATAATTCATCAATTCTTGATCTCGACAGTAAACATAACAACCTTTCATACCCCTAGACATAAAATCTAATAAATGTTTTTTAACAAGCTTGGCTAGTTCTTCATTCTTAAATTTAAGCCCTCGTCTTCCCATTCTATCTTTGTACTCATAATAATCTGAATAAAGTTCCATTTTATCCGAATCATATTTTAGATCATTCCCTATAATTACGCCTACATCATCAAATTCAAGACCTTGAGAAGTATGAACACATCCAATCTGGAGTCCCACTCTCATGAATAGCCCAAGTACTTGATATTGAACGAGCATTCCAAGGCATAGCAAAACGATGTTCTTCAATAATTGCATCCGGAATTTCTCCATTGCGATTACCTTCTTTATCAGCTGTCCAATTCCAAGCAAAATTTGCCAACATCCTCGCCGTATACCCCTGATCGTTTTTACTTTTGACTAGATCGTACACTTCGTTTGATGTGTTCGTTAACTTAAATTCAAAAGAATCTTGATCCATCCATCGAAATTAGCGGTAGGACGAATCTCCAATGCATCATCAACCCCAGGTCAGCGGCAGTCTGATGTCTTGCTGGGACGTTTGTAGATTCAGAACTAACGCTCTGCGATTAAGCTCATCTGCTTGAGGTTGCGCATGATATATTCCTTCGTCTGATTTTCAACTGAATGAACGTGCCTCGAGGCAGATTTGAGAACCCGTTCTCGATGTAATGTGAGATGGAGTGCTTGGTAGTGCCGGTCAAGGCCCGGAACTTATACTGAAAGTTGTACTCCTGATGCGCTTGTCCAAGCGCGTTGAGGCATTCTTTGCCCTTTGTCCTTGGAATCTAAGTTCGTATAACAATGTTCAAGCAAACGCAGAAAGTCATGCAACAAATACACAGATGGGACCGTTTAGATTTACAAGTGTATCTTATAAAAATTCAAGTGGCGTTTGGACTGTAAATGACACAGCTCCAACCGCTGAAAGCCCTTATTCAGTCAGTAAGACCAGTAATGCAAATTTCCGAGTCTATGGTCCTTAAATTCAACCTTTTATAAGGAGGATAATTATAATGAGAAATAAAAAGTGGTTTCTTGTCGTAGCAGCAGTTATCGTCCTAAGCGGGGCGTTTTACATGAACTCTATTTCTGCTGAAAGTCCTACCCAACTAATCCCAGATCAGCTTGTTAAGGGAGGAGTGGAGGTTGCAAAGATTTCTACCCACGAGCATGATTTAAAATTGGAAACAAACTCAGCTTCCACTTCTGGAAAAGCAACGATAGATGATATTAAAACCATCCGAAAAATTCGGAATGAAGTAAGAAGTGGTTCTAATGGAACCTCGCAAATTAAAAATGTTGATCTTACGATTACAGACAAAAACGGCCGGAATATATACAACGGTGTCTCTAACGACATTACCCAAATACCAGACTTCTCAGCTAAAATTGTAGGCAAGCTTGATTCTGAATCAGTCCAGAACGCTATTATTAGTGAACTGAAAGCAAATGATGTAATGGTGGAATCGACGAATGTAACGGATAACGAACTGGGTGGAAAACTCGCCTCGATCGTGCTAACAACGGAAATCTCAGAGGTGAACAGTCTTGTTCCCAAAATTGAGCAATGGATCACAGCGCTTAATAATTCTGATGGCATTGGAGTTTCTCAATATGAACTCACCATTAATGATAAAAGTAATAATTCAACGTTGTTATATTTGACAACAGATCTAGTGTACCGCGATTTTTATTGGTGGCAGTCCCCTGCTCTAGGCGATGAAGTTTGGACAAAAACCAAACCAGAAAGTCAAGAATCAGCTACTAGTAAAGACAAGGTTCCGGCAACAATTGAAGAAGGGATAGATGCTGGGCCCTCTGGAGCAGATAACAATGGATACGAAGGGCCTCAATTTAAAAATTAAAACACTGCGTTTATTTAAACTCTTGTTTGAAAGACACAACGGAATCTCCTCAAATCCAGAGAGATTCTGTTGTGTTTTTGAGTATTTTAGAATCTAAATTTCATTCAGACCTCGTTTTTAATTTTTTTGATCAATGCTCAATAGCACAATAATAAAAAATATTTACACAATACACTTATTTGCCACCGCCACCATCTTCGCAGGCATTTCTTCACGCAGTCGCCACACAAAGCTCATCGGTTTGTTCCCCTCATGACTCACATAATCGGCTTCCCCCAAGAAAACAAATGGAGACGTATATCCATGCTCCTCCTTATACTCCCGCACGAATAGGGCAATCCGGTTGCCCGTCTCTCGATGATGAATATACCGCTGCGCCGTAGCCGTATGCTCCGACACCCTGCTCTGTGTCTGCCAGTGGAATAAACGCTCGTTGATCGCATAATCCTCGTACAGCGTTGAGGGTGAAAAGTCTTTGTCCGACTTGTTCAACGTTATGAAGAAGATATCCGTCTGTTCATCGGCAAAATACTTCACACCTTCACGGAAGGCGGGTGATTGCTGGGCATTCCAGTAACCGAAGGCGGCGAGAACTTGGTCGATGGAGTACATACAGTGGATATCCAGTGGACAAGTGTATGGGAACGAATTGCTTTTATCCACAAATCGTAGATGAGCCAAATTATATTTGAAAATATCCACAAGCTCTGCTCGGAATGCCTCACAAGACAGCACACGCTGCACACCCTCTTCGATGCTGCTCAGCCCCAGCTTTTCGGGCGCAGCCCGGTGGAAGGTGTAATAGAACATGGTGAACATCCGCTGTTCATCGGCGGTGGTTGCTTCTTTGCCTTTTTCAATAAAGTCGATCAGGAACGTCAGCCAGCTTCGGGAGTTAATCGTCAGCACAGATGGCAGTCTGCGGATATACTCATCCTGCTCACTCTCGATTGGCTCTGTCAGTCCAGCTTCGGCTAACATACCGCGAAAATACCTTCTCCCCGTACGTCCACCATAGAATTCATAGAGTGTCATCCCGTGATGCTCTACAAAATGAGCCAAGGTCAGCGGCAGTCCGGTGTCTTGCTGGAACGTTTGCAGCTTCTGGATCAACGCTCTGCGATTACGACTCATCTGCTTGAGGTTGCGCATAATGTATTCCTTCGCTTGCTTTTCCAATTGAATGAACGTGCCGCGAGGCAGGTTCGAGAAGCCGTTCTCGACGTAGTACGAGATGGAATGTTTGGTGGCGCCGATCAGGGCGCGGAATTTATCCTGGAACCTGTACTCCTGATGCGCTTGCCCGATGAAGTCGAGCACGGTCAGGCACTCTTTGCCCTCCGCCATCCGCAGTCCACGTCCTAACTGTTGCAAGAATACGGTCAGACTCTCGGTAGGACGCAGGAACAGGATGGTGTTCACCTCAGGGATATCCACGCCCTCATTGTACAGATCAACGACAAAGATCATGCGCAGTTCCCCGTTCACCAGCTGTCCTTTCGCAGAATGACGTTCCTGTTCGCTCGACCCGCCATGCAGGGCTATGGATGGAATGCCGACTTCGTTAAATATTTTTGCCATATACATCGCATGATCCACCCCAACACAGAACCCAAGCCCCTTCACATCGTCCAGATCAGTTACGTATTTGTTCAGACTTTGGATGATCTGGTTGGCACGGATTTTGTTATGGGTATAGAGCTTCTCCAGTTCGTTCAGATCGTAGCCTTTGCGCGACCACTTTACCTGGGATAGATCGACAGTATCGGTGATGCCAAAATATTGAAAAGGACTCAGTAGTTTCCGGTCAATGGCATCGGTTAGACGGATCTCGGCGGCAATCGTATGATCGAAGTAGGCGGTAATGTCTTTGCCATCCATCCGTTCCGGCGTTGCAGTAAGTCCTAGCAAAATCTTAGGTTCATAATGGGACAACAGCTTCTGGTATGAAGGAGCCGCCGCATGATGGAATTCATCCACAATGATGTAATCGTAATAGTCTGAGCTAGTGATCTCCGTCAGCTTCATGGAGTTAAGACTTTGAATACTAACAAACAGGTGATCCAGCGCCTCCGCTCGGTGATTCCCGACATGCAGCTCGCCAAAGTTCATATCTTTCAGGATATACCGGAACGTGTCCCGGCTTTGCTTCAAGATTTCTTCCCGATGGGCGACAAAAAGCAGCTTTGCTCCCACATGGCTTGCGCGGAATCTCTTATAGTCGAAGGCAGAGATGACCGTTTTGCCAACGCCTGTGGCGGCAACGATCAGGTTGCGGGTTCGTCCATACAGCGTACGCTCGGCGTCCAGCTGCTCCAGCACTTCTTTCTGATAATCGTAAGGCTGAATGTCGAGGTGAAAGTGGTTGGACTGATCTTTTTTACGATTCAGAGCCGCCTTCAACTGTGCCTCATGCACTTCATCCTCAGCTACATATCGCGTAAATTCACTGTCATTCCAGTAACTCTCAAAGGTCGCTTCAATCTTGCGCAGCACGTCGAGTGAGTCCTTCTCCGTCACCTTGAGGTTCCACTCCATCCCACTGGTCAGCGCCGGGTTGGATAGGTTAGAGGAGCCGACATAAGCTGTGGTGAATCCAGTATCACGGTGGAAAATGTACGTTTTGGCGTGTAGCCGAGTCACTTTGGTATCATACGAAATCTGGATCTCTGTGTTAGGTAATTTGCTGAGTTCAGTAATGGCCTTGAGGTCGGTTGCTTCCATATAAGTGGTCGTGATGATCCACAGTTTCCCGCCGCCTGCTGTAAATTGCTGAAGCTGTTCCAGAAGCAGGCGAAGCCCGCTGAATTTGATAAATGACACCAACCAGTCGATCCGATCGGCGGTCACGATCTCCTTTTGCAGCTCCAGTAACATACTCGGTTCGGACTTCGCGCCTGTGAATAATGAACTTTGGGAGATTGGCGTATCAGGACGAACGATTTTGCTATCCCGGACCGCTCGAATGCTGTTCAGCTTGGAATACACATGGGTCAGTACTTCCCCCTGCTCATCCAGTTGCAATTCATTGTACTCTTCTTCCCCAAGCGTGCCTTTCAGGGTAGCAATAATCTCATTACACGTTCGGATCTGTGCCAACACTGCTGTCTTATCTTCTGTCTGTTCCCGTACAATCTTGAGCGCTCGCCGGGTCACGGCCGCCAAATATGTAGCCAGCAGCTTACGTGCTTCCTCTGCATCCAGCTTCTCGGTCCCAATGTTATACACAGCCGGGTCCAGCGCCGAAATCTCCTGTCTGGTGATGGTGTTGATAAGCTGTTCATATATGCCTTGTTTCATGAATGTACCTCGTGTGGGTGTAGGATAGTTGTGGATAGTTCTCTATATATATGATGAGCTAAAAATTGTTTCTTCTATATTATCGACCAATCTATGGAAGATTTCATTAGTTGTTTGATTTCATAGGAAAAAGCACCTCTACTTTTGGTTTGGTAGAAGTGCTCAATGATATGACTTTAAGTCATGCATAGATACGCGCAGCTCATATCATCTTTTCACTGTAACGATTGGATTATAAGTTAGTATGACAGTCTACTCTCTTAAATTGAAAATAAGGTTATCATTTTATCTTTAATAGAGATTGATAAGTAATTGCTTGTTTTTTGAGTTTGAATATCAACAAACAGGCTAGTTATCTCCTTTTGTAGTACCAAAAGCTCGGCTGGAATAACAAAAACATTCATTTTCTTTATATTCAGACCCTCATCATCAATTTCGATCTCAATTCTCTGTATATCATCGTCAGCACGCAAAATATCAGCTAGACAATAGACAATCTTATCTTCTCTAGCCTCCTTAACCACTTTTTCTCCTAATAACCCTAAGAGAACTTGATAATTCGGATCTCCGTCTTTAAATATATTAATTAACTCAATGATAAGGTCATTCAGAGGAATATTTCTTAATTTCTCTTCCATCCTCTCTCTTGAATCATCTAGAAACCACGATTCAAGGTCCACTGGTGTATCGTCTATTATCCCGGGAACATAGGGCTTAGTGTAAAGAAAATCTTTATTCATTGTTCAACCCACCTTTTTGAATGGCGTGTCACTTATATAGTCGAGTATATTTTACTGCCCTTACGCTAAAGTAAGTTCTTTCATCACGATGTCTGATTTCTCTTGCACCCGTTCTTGAAGAAAAGCAATTCTAATTTAGGTTCTCTCTTGTAGAAGTGCTTAATCACTTTAAATGAATTATCTATAGATGTATAAGACTATACAATCTTTTCACTACACCACTTCGGGTCATATGGCATCTTACTTAATTTTATAATATCGTCAGCGGTGTAATACCATTCGGCATCATCAAACCATAAATAATCCTCGCCGTTATCTTTAAAATACTCTACAACGAATCTAAAGATAAATTTGTACTCATGATTTATATTTTCAATATCTAAAGCCCAGAAGTAATTTTCGTCTTGAGTAAGCCAAGTGAAACTATCAATTGAGTCTTCTTCTACTTGATTAACATTAAATGTGAAATACTTTAAGTTGTCTTTATTATCTATGGTTTTAAAAGTAGATTCATCAACTTCTGATAGAGTCCCTTCAGCAGATATAAAGAGATCATCACGGTATTTATCTTTTATCAAGATGCAAAACATATTCGCTTTTTGCGCTGCTTTCTTAAAATCCTCAATGGCTTTTTCAGGAACATAATTTTCTATCTTTTTTAGGAATATGACAGAACTCATCTCAAACAGCCCACTTTCAATTCTTCTCGATTAGATTTCCCGATCTCATAATCCGTCTCCGAAGTTGATTTTGCAACTCCTAAAATTTAGATCCTCTACCCTATAAAAACAATTACGTCCTGTCTTTGAAATGCAAGTGGCAACTTTTCTCGAAGTCCCTCTATTCTTTCGACTATTTTATCCCTTTGCTCACCTTTTTAATTCTTTATAGCCCATTCCTTTACCAGAAGTAGTTCCTCAATAATCATCGGCACATCTTCCCCTTCTATATCAACACCAGTTGAGAAGAGATCTATCCATTTTAAATCTAATACTTCAACTGCGGGTGACCATCAATCCTTAAAAAAAGTTTCTGTTGCAACTGGAACAAAAAACTCTTTTCAAAATCATTTTGTGGTTCATGTATCACAGCACTAATAGACATTCCTTAATTCCCTCCGAAATTTGCGAATTATCCCAGGCCTAACGTCCACAATTTTGCCCACTGTCATAGCATATGTAAGACTGGTTACACTATTGTAAGTTTCTTCATCCTTATCAAAGAAAAGTTTCTCTTTTCTACATATGTTCCGAGCAGCACTCGATAAAAGATAAGTCCGCATGCTCTTTCCAAGTCTAAATAGTATAAAAGATGATATCCCCATGAATTAAATCTCCCAATAATAAGATGATACAACTCTTCACTGCTTGCCGACCATGATTAGGAATGAGCTCTACATCATCTATTGTATAGATTCATTTTCTATACTCTCAACTTCTAACATCTTTTGTTCAACCCATTTCATAACCATTTCTGCCTCCTTTAAAGCAATCACTCCCTTTTTACTTTTAAATTTGTAAGTTTCGTAAGCCCATAGTAATATAATTTTCACAAATTCAACTGTCTCTAATTTACAGATCGGTTCAATTTCATCTTCTTCCTCATCATAAAATGGATCTTCAATTATTGTATAGTCTTTATGTGATATAACGCTGGATGCATTTCCTCCATGTCTATATTCGGAGATTCCTCCCCTTAATAATTCAAAATAATTCTCAATATCTTTTCTCAAATCTTCAAATCTCCAAGAAATATCAGATCCTAAAGGATCACTTATCATAGTGGCGAACTCAAGTGATTTTTCCTCGTCAAAATCCATTACAACCAAATTAAATTCATCCATATATTTTAATTTATATTTATATTTTATCTTCACTAATGTACCCTCCAATTCATGGGTATGCTGAGATTATCTTATCATTTCTCAAAATAAGCTCTATTTCCATACCTGTGCTTGTTTTCCCTATATATTTATTGTTTTATTATATTTACTTTACTATTAAAAGCTTCATTTACTGAATCAATTACCTGTTGTGGTGTCCATTCCTTTGGAAAAAATGTGGATTTGGGTCCTTTTGGTACTCCATTAATTTCAACATTGGCTTGATAGACACCAAACTCATTAGGTGTATCAACTTTCCCGACAATCTTACCGTTAATATTTGGTATCCCGGACCACACGAATACTGTTCAACTTGGAATACACATGGGTCAGTACTTCCCCCTGCTCATCCAGTTGCAATTCGTTGTACTCTTCTTCCCCAAGCGTGCCTTTCAGAGTAGCAATAATCTCATTACACGTTCGAATCTGCTCTAATCTGGGTTCAGCGCCGAAATCTCCTGTCTGGTGATAGTGTTAATAAGCTGTTCATATATGTCTTGGTTCATGAATATACCTCGCGAGAGTTAGGATGGCTGTGGATATGTAAGTGATATCATTTTATATGCATTAGTTGTTTGTATATAAAAAAAGAGCGCTCTTTATTGCCTATGAATGGCAGGACACTCCTCTTTTCTATAAAAAAGGCTTATTCCTCCTTCGAAAAAGTTGGAATAAGCTTTTAAATTTCTCTAATCAAAAAGTTTGGATTTTTTAGAGTACACGATTGTTGGTAAATTGTAAAAACATGCTATTTGAAGTGTAAATGAACTTAGACCCTTAAGAGGCGTAGGATGTTCTATCTGGGAAAATACCATCATTCTCTTTTAAGATTCTAATTAATTTTGAAGCTGCGCGTAAGAAATAGAAATTTGTGGTTGAACCCGGAACCTTTTCGATTTCTTCACATTCCCCATCCGACTTACTTAACTTAATTTTCCCTAATGAATTTTCATCCGGGCCAAATTTATATACTACAAAATCCCTTGTCTCTTCTTCTTTAACTAACAGAACATAAGTAGTCAATGTTCTACCTCCCTAATATTAAATAATTCATGATTGAGTAATAAGATGTCATTTTTATTATAGCTTCCTTTCATTAATCGCTCCCAAGCTAAAGCCTGTTGATAATTCGGGTCAAAAGACTTAATTTCTCCACTATGCCGCTTACCTCCACTCGATCCGCCCAGATCACTATGCATATTCTCTACCGCACGAATGCTGTTCAGTTTGGAATACACATGGGTCAGTACTTCCCCCTGCTCATCCAGTTGCAATTCATTGTACTCTTCTTCCCCAAGCATGCCTTATGTAAGTGGTACCATTAGATGCTTGTTATTAGTAAATATGGTCTCTGCTCTATTATCGTCCAGCATGGGAGAAAATTCATTAGTTGTTTGGTTATAAAAAAAGAGCACTCTCTACCCATTCTGAACGGTAGTAGTGCTACACTTTGGGTGTGAGCTATTATGAAATTAACATTAGTAATCGGCTTCCTGCCCAAAGTAAGTACCCAAATTGAATCGTGACATACATGATGTATTCTATAACCGTTAGTTTCCTTTGCCTTATGATTTTACGTAACTCTAGAAAGTAAAAGAAGGTACCAATGAGTAAAAGAATCACTGCTAATTCATTAATTGTTTCTAGGATGGATATACTCCTCATCTCCTTTCATACTAAAGAACCTCTTAAATTTTATTAGACATCAATCACACTCATAATTATCATTCGTACCTTGGATTCAAAGCATCTCTCCAAACGTCATCATCCACGAAATTAACCTTTTTCTCACTAAAATAAGCTCGGGTCACTTGCTCCAGATCATTCAAGATTTGGGGCCAATCATTCTCATTAATTTCCTTGGATTCAAAGTCCCCAACAATGTTCAGCCATCGATGATTTAACTGCTGGTACTCCTCGATTCTGGCTTTAAGTTCAGCTTTTACAGGATAACTGGTTATGTCCAGTCTCTCGAACGTCATTCGCATGCGGTGAAGTGTAAGTGGCAAAATGTCATCTTGGCCTAATTCGTTTGTAAATAATGCTGCGGGTTTTACCAGCCAGTTGGCTTCTTCGCTGAAACTTAGATTCATCAAGTTATACTTATCCATAATCTGCGTCATATCTGTAAAGTTGTAATAGAGCTGGCTGCCTTGTTCTCCATCCTCAACCATCTCGTTTGTTATTATTTCATTCTTAAGTATTCGGTTAAATAAAATATCATTATTTATAATCGCACTCTTCATATCAACCATATCTTGTCGTACATTCATCGTTAGATACTGCTCATACATTCTTTTTTCTTTATAGAGGCTATAAGTTAGAACAAGTAAGATCACCAAGGCAATACAACATCCGATTATTAAAAGTCGTTTTTTTAGTATCATGGCAAGCTTTTCTCCTAAGATTTTATAGTAAGAAGCACCTCTACGTTTGTGTGTAGAAGTGCCTTTAAGTAGTATCATTATTCCATTTACCTGCTGATTTTTTTAGCTTGATAGCTCCCTTTCAATATAAGGACGGTCAAGTAGAAGAAGAAGGCTTGAAGTTAGATATTTAGTTTGATATTCATCCAACTGATTATTGACCGTCAACAGACCATTCTTCATTCTAAGTAGTTGAGTAGAACCATCTTCTAGGAATAAAAGATTACCCTCAGTATGTTTTATAAGCTTACTAATAATTCTGAAAGTATACTCTATCCCTTTATAAAAAGTACTACCAAACAATTGAAGCCTAATACATACATTAACATCTAAGTTATAATGTTTTTTAACAAAAGCGATATCGGAAATATCCTCTATCTCAAGAGTCAATGAGAAAAAATCAGAACCAATTACAATTTCTTCATCGTTACTATTAAAAAAAGCCGATCCGTTAACAAATTCAGTGGTATATCTTTTTAACAGTTTTCCTAGAGAATTAAGATCTAAATTAGATCGTAGAAATAATTCGAAATCCATTTTATTTTTCTTCCCCAAATTCGACTTTGTTGCCCACGCAAACTTCTGAGCATCCCCTAGATTATATCTCCAACCTGATAACTTAGTCCTAATCCATGAAAAGGGAATTCAACTGATCCATTTAGCTTTTTATCATCCACAGTTATTACACTGTTTTTTCGCATTAATATTGGTTTATCATTCAACTCTAGAAGACAGTCTCCATCCATACCATTAATTAATTTTCCAATGAAGACCATTAGATCGTCTGCCCAATGACTATAAGAAGATATAATATCAATGTAACAACAAAATTTTAATTCAATATTATAATCTTCACTTGCAAACATAGTACCAGGCCCTCCCTCATTAATGGATAGTGTGAACCCGTCGCAAGGGACCGTTAGCTTATTATTCTCTTCTATTATTTCAACATTTTGAAATAATCTAGTTAATGAATTTTTTAATTCTCTGTATTCAGAGTAACCTCCAAAATAAAAATTACCAAACATATTTTTTTCTCCTTTTTCAGGTTTTAATCTCGTTATCTGTCCAATCTAGTGATTTTATAGTAAGAAGCACCTCTACGCGGTAGAAGTGCCTTTATGCATTATCTGTAATTCAGTTGTGAGATTTTGTAAAAGCCGAATACTCGATATTCTTAAGAAGTTCTCCATAATGCGTCTGGAGCAATTCAAGGTATGTTCCGTTGAACGTATACTTTCCGTTTTTAAAGAAAAATATCTCTTCTCCAGAAGTGTGATAGAAGACGCCATCTACTCTAAGTGATTCTAATATAGCAAAAGAAATTTCATACATTGTTTTATACCATAATTCATATTGCTGGTTATTCTCCAATTCATAAGATATCGTTTGTTGATAAATAAAATCCTCTTCTTGAAACATCGTTTCATAAGATGCTGCTGGATGATCAGGTGGAAAATTATTATCATAAGTAGTTATTTTCAAACCACTGCTTAGATCAAACTCATCAATGGACAATGAATTGTTTTTTCGGTTCATATAATTCACTTCAACATTCTTACTTTCAATTAATTTTTTTAACCATGACGCATCTTGTTTTCCATTCAACTTCAGTGAATATTCCATAACTTGTCTCCTCTACTTTAAGGGAATACTGATATAATCTTACCATCCTTTTTAATTGCAATAACTTCTTGTAAACCTTGGATTTCCCATTCTTTAAATTGCTTAAGCAACGCAGCGTCATCTCCAGACCACTTTGTTAAATTAATTACTACATTCTTGGTTTGTTGCTTAATCACAACCTTTTCTTGAACCTCACTCCAAATACCTCTAATGCCTTTATTTTCATTTGGTGCATAGCAGTCAAATATACGCTCTTCAATTCTAAAATCGGGATCTCTGTTGGAATCAATTCCATCACTATCCCGAACTTTTGGGTTCTGTTCAATTCGATATCCACTTTTCGCCAATTGATCAGCAGCATCATTTTCTAATTCTAAAGACTGTTTAGTCGCCTTATCCGCATTATTCGGAATTTTTGTTCTCGCTCCACTTGGTAAGGCTTCTGGATTAGGTAATCCACTGGGCTTTATTAGATCTCTTGGACTGTCAATTCCCTTTCCAGGCTCTTTTTTACCTCCTGTTGATCCACCACCCGATCCAATATCATCCTTCGAACGAAAAGCTTTACCAAACAAAACATAAGCCAAGGCCTGGCCCGTTATGGCTCCACCATAGTAGCCCAGTCCATCCTGATCAATCTGCTTCTTCTGCTCATCTACAAACTGCTCAATGTCAGACCTGGCTGTTCCTGTGCCCCAAGCGGCATCCCATGCGAATCCGATTCCTCGTCCAACATCGACCACTCTGCCCAAAGTCAGCCCATAGGCCACACTAGCGACCGTGCCGAATGGATCATAAAAGAGCGCCTCCGCTGTCTGTCCAATTCCAGTTACTGTTTCTCCCACCGACTTGTCCAGCAGTCCAACACCGAAATTTCGTTTCAGTTCTTCAGGTATATATAGAGCAACCTCACCCGAACCATCGGCTGTTCTGAAATTCTTCGCTATAAAAATAAATTCGTTCTGAATTTTATCCAAAAGACCCAGTGTAGCAGGAAAAACTTCTTTCACCTGCATAAAATCCCAGAAGAACCGCTCTCCTGTGACACCAGACCATTCGGACTGCAACAGGTAAATTGATTTTTCAAGTTCCCGTACCATTCGCTCCAGTTCCAGCTTCTTTTGCTGAACTAATCGGGCTTTTTCCTCTAATACATCGGGATGTACCTGAATACGCTGCATCTATCTTCACCGCCAACCTGACCGTAGTATATGTACCTAAATTTTAACAAGTTAGAATGGGGATTGGAATCAAACGGAGGATTCATTTTCACATATATCATCCGGCGCCGTGGTAAACACTCTTCGTCAGAACTATTGCGCATTCGTGCATATTACTCCAAATTTCAATCAATTGGTTAATATATAGGTTATATACCCATTGTGCTAGATTCTATTTTTCCGAAAGGAGCTATAAATTGAACAAAAAGAGTATCATCACCGCCGTAATCATCGGTCTTATCTTGCTCGCTCTTCCCTTTATATTCTACTTTTCCACTAATATGTCCGAAGGATCGGCGTTGCCTAAACCGATTAACCACACCAAGCTCTAAGGTATAATAAACGACATACTATTATATACAACCCTCGTTTTACAGGAGCTAATGATCCAATTCAAAGGAGGCTCATCCATGAAAATAGAACGACTTGATCATCTCGTGTTAACCGTGGAAAATCTGGAAGCAACGATTGCATTTTATACGAATGTTTTAGGTATGCAGGTAGTCGAATTCGGCCAAGGCCGAAAAGCATTACAGTTTGGACAGCAAAAAATCAATCTGCATGAACGTGGCAAAGAGTTTGTACCCAAAGCTCATATCCCCACACCGGGTTCAGCAGATCTTTGTTTTCTGGTCAGCACACCGCTGGAGGAAGTCATTGCGCATTTAACACGACAGAACACGAAGATCGAAGAAGGACCAGTCAAGAGAACAGGTGCACTGGGGCCAATCTGTTCGGTGTATATACGTGATCCTGACGGTAATCTGATCGAACTATCCAATGCTGTATGCATAAACCATCAGCTCTCGCTCTCCATATAGCAGCAAAAAGATCCTGAAAAGCCTCGGCTTCGCAGGATCTTTTTTGATTTACAGCATGAATAATTACATAGCTCAACTATTTACGGTTAGATACCGCTCTCATCACTTGGGAATCGAAAAGGTACTGCCTTCCTTCTCACAACCGGTTAACACGTTAAAAACACGTCCTTGCTCACTCTTCATCGTACCGATCCCTTTGCAGGTGTTGGTCGTGATCCCCTGTTTGGAGCCATAGGCATCCCTTGAGTTATCATAAGTCGATTGAATGGATTTACCATCGTATATCAACTCATAGATGATGGCCCCACCTTCAATGGTATACATCGTCACACGAACCTGATCTTGCTGCTTGTTCTTCACATTCTTCACAAATGTTTTCCACTTATCCTTGTTCCGCATGCCTTCGAGAAGCACAACGACATCCCCGCTTTGCTCCGCTTGCTCAGGGTTATGGGGCTCAATAATTTCCGGAAATGAATTCAAAACCACTGGAGAATCCACTGTTGGATCGTTTGCCTCACAGGCTGTTAACAGCATTAACGCTAACGAAAGCGTGAGCAGTACTCTTTTCATCCAATCACCTCATGAATTAAGACGCTAAATTCTCCGTACATGTTACCTATGTGCTGTTAGAAATAACGTAAACACACTCAGCACGGATCTTCAATATAAAGGGATTTTTATCATTTGTATGTAACTCCAACCCACCATAAAGTGTTTATATAACAATGCATCATTCACGTCCATCTCATCTGAAAAAGAGGCGATACCCATGCGTTCGATTAACCCATCCGATGACATAGCAAAAGAAAAACCACGCTCCACTTCACGCTTGAATCATAGACCTAATAGTAAAAGTAAATCGTCCCGACGATTCGCCATTGCAATGGCTGCCGCATTAGTTGCATCAAGCTTGTTGATGGAGCTGACAGCTGAGCCAACTACTCATGCAGCCCCTAACGTACAGCATTCCGCCAGTAACACTTCTGTTCAATCGAATGCAGCAAACACAGAGAAGAAACTTCACTATATCGCTGTAGAGGGAGCTTATTATTACACAGTCGCCTTGAGAAGTGATGGTTCGGTCTGGACCTGGGGCCGCAATCTGTTGGGAGAGCTGGGTGTGAGCGAGAACATTCGATATCGTCATACATTTAGTCCCATCCGCGTACCGGAACTATCTAATGTAATAGCTATTTCAGCCGCCGGTGGTGGAATCAACGCAGCCGTTCAGGCAGATGGAACGGTCTGGGAGTGGGGTGCTGGCAAACTACCAAGCAAAGTCGAAAGCATCAACTCTGCGAAGGATGTGGTCACAGGTTTTTTCACTGTCGCCCTTCTCCAGAACGGGACAGTCTGGTCATGGCAGCGCCCTACCGCTCAAGGAAGCGATTCTGATCTCGTACGTAAACCGCATGCAATTAGCGGACTGAAAGATGTCATCCAGGTTGGTTCCGCAGGTCTGCACGGTTATGCTCTGAAGAAAGATGGCTCCGTATGGACGTGGAACGAGCCAGACGAATCCGGGAAAGTCCTGTCCAAACCTACCAAGATAAAAGGTCTGACCAACATATCTTCGATCACAAGAACAGATACGTCCCTGCTTGCACTGGATAAGAACGGGAAAGTCTGGGGTGTGGACGAGACAGGGAAAGCATTTGCCTTTCATTACGACTTCAAGGTGAAGAAGATGGATGGAAATACGCAATATATGTTATTACTCACGACATCCGGTGAGGTGTACAGCTACGGAAAAAGCGTGAACGGCAAAGAAGGAAAAGTAAACCATTTATCCGGTATTACCGATATTTCAGCAGGATATTACCACAGTCTTGCCCTATCCTCGGATGGAACCGTCTGGGGCTGGGGAAGTGATAAATACGAGGAAGCGGGTGCACCTGCAACGTCATCTGGAGGAATGGTCTACAAACCCGTTCAAGCCAAAATTGGCACAGATGTATATCTGAACGGCGAGCTGTTCCAGTCGATGTATACCGCTGTTGAAACGCCTAAGACCGTGCAAATTCCAATAAAATCAATCGCCACAGCACTCGGAGCAAAGTTTGAGATTCTTAAGGGAGAAGGTAGCCTGGACTACTATACGTTGAAATACGACAATCGGACAATCACAATGCGACCTAACGAGACACAGTATGTTATAACCTCCGCCGATTCCTCTGGGGAGCGAGTCGTGCAGATACCTGAACCCATAAATAATTACTCGGGAGCAACTACAGTGCCTTTTGAGATATTGCATGGTTTGGGATTGAACGTGTCCTGGGATTCAGAGAAAGCAATGCTGACCATTGACGATGCTGATAAGAAAGATTCAGGAAGCTAAACGAATCGTTTAACATACAAAAAAATCCCCTTCAGGTAAACGTCTTGTTCTTAACAAATACCGTTTACTTGAAGAGGATTGATATAAATCATCTCTATCCCTGAACTACTATATCTTTCGTCCTACTTCTCGAACCGGAACCAGCCAAAGTCAAACTGACTACCCGGCAGGAAAATAAAGGTCACCTTCTGCACACCTTTAACCTGCTCAAGCTCAAACACTCGCTCCTCATATCCATCGGACTGTGTGAATTCGACCAGCTGATTGCTCTGTCCGTCCTCACCTGCAAAGCGGATATGAATCGTGTTTTTATCGATTGTTGAACGTCCATAGATCACAAGCTTGGACGTGCCTTCTGCCGTGAAGTCCATATTTTCAAACTCCAACGACACATTGTTTCCGATCCCCTCAACATGATCACCCTCGATCTTGAACGTATCCCCGTAGAGATGATCGCATGATGCAGCCGTATTCTGTTCAAATGCCCTGCTTTGGCGCTCGAATGAGAAGCCTTTGATATGAATCTTCTGCTTCAGTACAAAACAGATCGACGTAATCCCGCTCAGCCGCTTGGACAGATGATACGTCTCTTCCTGATACACATTCCATCTGGATTCTTTGTCATATACCACATCTGCCAGCAGTGTGCTTCCCTCTTCATCCGGCATACCTTCCCAGATCTGAATGAAGTACTCTTCACTGGACAACGCAAAGATTGGAATCGTAATGGTATCGGAGCCGTACGGCCCGAAGTCGATATTGCGGAAGCCCACATGCGTCTCCCCGTCCCGGCTTGTCGCTACCCCTCGTTCATTGCCGTTACCGACATCCCCTTTGGTGTAATCGTACAGCCCGCCAGTAATAAAGCCGTATGGATCTTTGTAAGCCGTACCCAGACCTGTTGCTTTGAACTCCAGTTGAGAAATCAGTTTCGTTTTATCGGTACCGTTACTGCTCGTCGCACGAAGACGGAATTCCCCATCGCCCAGAGCGGATACGATGACTTCCAGACCGTTGGCTTCGACCTTGGCAATGTTGGATTCGATACCTGCGTCGTTCACAACTGCCCACTCAATATCCCGATAGGATGTGTTCTCCGGATACAGCTTGGCGCTCACCGTCATCTGCTTTTTCGATGGATCGAATAGCTGTCCACCTTCGCTGATAATCTCGATTTTCCGCAAAGGAATCTCCTGCGCGCGTCCCGTCAGAACCGGACGTTCCGTATTACTCAAGAGTACGGTTTGCTTCTGACCTGCAGCGGCCCCGAAATCACCTAAGGTACGATCTCCTGCGCCTGCAACAGCTCGTGATTCGAACTCGGCAGCTGCACTTTCCAATCCTTCCGAGGTCACCTCGATCCGTACCGTTCCTGATTCGTTCGTTGCCCCGATGATTGCCATCAGCTTGCCGCTGAACAATCTTCTACTAAGACCTTTGTATGGATCATAGTCCGTGCTATCTCCATTATCCAGACCCAATAGACGACCTGCACCTGTCACTTGGACCTGCACACGGTTGTTTGCATTTTGCACGGGATTGCCCGCTTCATCTTCCACTTGAATTTCCACGAAAATAAGATCTGTACCGTCCGCTTGCAGCTGCTCTCGATCGGCTTTCAGACGAATCTTCTTCGCATCTGTATAGGATCTTTGCACATCCGTTGCAATTACGTTGCCGTGTTCATCATAAGCGATCGCTTTGAGCTCACCTTCTTCATATGGGACTTTCCACCAGCCTACCAGCTGGGTTCCCTTTGCATGATCGATATCATACGTGCCGATTGTCTTGCCATTCAGCTGCAATTCAATCTTCGGCGCATTACTGCACACGCGTACATCGATCAGCTGACCAGGACTGAAATCCCAGTAAGGGAACAGGTGAACCATCGGACTTTTCTTGTAATCCGTCCAGGCTGCTTGGTAGATATAGTAGGAATCTTTCGGGAACGTTGCTGTATCCAGCTGTCCAAAATATGAATTCTTTGTATGATACGGTGTTGGTTCTCCAATATAATCGAATCCGGTCCACAGGAACTGCCCCAAGGAATACGGCGTATCTCGTTCTGCCAAAATGCAGTATTCTGCCGACTTCGCGCCCCAACTTGTCGTACTGTTCCCAAGTGCCGAACACTGCTCATCATCATCTGCCAGTATGGATTGCTCGAATGGGAAGTGATAGACCCCACGGCTCTGCACCACAGACGACGTTTCACTACCATAGATAATCCAGTCCGGATGTTCTTCGTGATGTTTGTCGTAGTATTTTTCCGCGTAGTTATAACCTGCGAGCTTCACGATATCGGCGCATTTTTGTGCGTTTTCCCACGGCATGTAGTTCGAACCGATCGTCACGCCTGCATTCCCTTTTGGATCAAATTCCAATACATAATCCATCAGCATGCGGGTTACTTCCTGCCCCCGCTCATCCGCATGAGTGTCGTAAATCTCGTTACCGATACTCCACATAATCAGACTTGCATGGTTACGGTCACGCTTCACCCAGCTCTTCACATCAGTATGTGCCCATTCCGGGAAAAATCTCGCATAGTCGTAAGGGGTCTTGGCTCTCTCCCACATATCGAACGCTTCCGAAACGATCAGCATACCCATCTCATCCGCAAGTTCCATGAACTCTTTGGCAGGCATGTTATGAGCGGTCCGGATAGCGTTAACGCCCATTTCCTTCAACAGCACAAATCTTCTGCGCAGCGCCGTTAGGTTAAAAGCAGCCCCCAGCGCCCCAAGATCATGGTGTTCACACACGCCGTTCAGCTTCATCTTGACCCCATTCAGGTGGAATCCTTCGTTTGCATCCAACTTGATATCCCTGAAACCAATCCGCTGTGTGGCGGTCTCGATCGTCTCATAGCCCTGCTCACCTGTAGCTACTTGCAGTTCCGTTACCAGATCATACAGATTCGGTTCATCCGGGCTCCATAACTTCGGAAGATCGACCGTCAGCTGTTGGCTGTTGGATTGTATCTTTCCATGTCCGGCGTCTTGACCCGCTGTAGCTGTAACGTCCTCTTTGCTGGATACGATCTTATTACCCTGATACCAAATCGTGTGTACAAGTTGTGCGTTCTGATTGAGACTTAGCTCCGTATCCACCTCAACCTGCCAGCCTTCTGGCTGCTGCTGAATCGAAACATAAGTACCGTCTGTGACGATATGATTCCGATCTCTCGTTTTGAGCCACACATTGCGGTAAATTCCGGCCCCGGAATACCATCTGCTGTTGGGACTCTGATGCACAACTTTGACTACAATTTCATTGTCACCTTCCACCAAAGCACTCGTGATCTCATGCTCAAAAGCCGAATAACCGTACTTCCATTCCCCAACAAGCTGCCCGTTCACATATACGGAAGAATCCATGTACACTCCGTCAAAGCAAAGCAGAAGCTGCTGCTCATCCTTCGTATATGGGAATGTCTTGCGATACCATCCAATGCTGTCCTCATACAGTTCAAGCGTATTATAGATCAGCCAATCATGAGGAAGCTCAACCGGTTCAAACGGTAACCCCACAGGCTCCGTAACATCCAGCTTACTTTTCGCAAATTGCCATCCATCCGTAAAAATCTTTTTCTGATTCATCTCAGCTCTCACTTTCTGTGTGTATTATGATTGCGGTTACAAACAAAAATAGAACATTTACCGAAAACCTTTTCGAAAATACTTGGTGAGATAATAACACTTCACTTGATTATATCACCTGACCGCCTCTATACGTCACTTCTCAGAGAATTTATATCGAAAAAACTACATTCAAAATAGATATGACAATAGAAAAGAACTGCCTCATCCGTAGAAAGATCTACTTCAAGGCAGCCCCTGGTCTGTTACTATTTTAATTGGTGAACTTAATTATAACTCGTCGCCAGCCACTGGGCCGGAGTCCAAGACAGTTGTCCTGCCCCGGCGCCGGATGTAGAATTCAGTCTTGCCTGAAGTCCGGCAGGATCTTCTGCCGTGTAGCTGTATGGCAGCGCGGTTAATCCATTCCAGGAGAACGGCTTCAAGGATGCCGGTACTGGTGAAAGTGGACTTTTGGCATCGTCGCTGTTGCCTCTAAAGATGCTTCCATCCAGTGAATAGGTCGTATCTATCGCTGCAATCTTCCCCGTGTAATTACTTTTCGACTCATCGGCCTGATTATTACGCAGCGGATATTGCACGCCAAGGATGACCGAATTCTCTAACAGCACCGCACCACTTTCCGTAGAAATTGCACCATTGCTGGTAATCCCAAAATGATACCCTTTGGCCGAGATAGCTTTAGACATACTGGACGTGATGTTTTTCTTCAAATCCCAGGTAGAGGCATTATCCATGACGATATTGTATGCATGCACATTCCCTCCACGCAGGCGTGGCATACGATCCTGGATATCCTTGTAGTAATTGTGGTGTAGGGTGACTTCCAGATCAGCATTGTCACTTGCGAACTCAGTAGCGCCAATTAGATGTCCCTTCTTCTGGCTCGCCGCCACTGCGATGATCTGTTCCATACTCATGCCAACAGCATTGCTTCTCAGATAGGCATACATCGGGTAGGCCGATTTATTGGCTTCCAGCGCATTGATCTGCTGGGTGACCCAGCTATTAGGGCCTTGATCGTCCCCTACAAAGGATGACCAGGAAATAGTGACGCCTGTACTGCCCTTTTTCACATCAACAAGTCCATCGTATGCTTTGTGGAATGTGGCATGATCAATCCAGACGTTGCTGCTATTCTCAACGGTAATGTAGTCCCAATCGTTTTTATCATAATTGCCCTTGGTAGCCTCATCCCACTCCCAAAGTTCATCGAATGCCAGGTTGCGAATAATTACGTTGTTGCTCCGTTTGAACGTGAAAGCTGCATGCTTGATTGTTGCTCCATTAGCCGAGAAAATGGTCAGGCCATCGAAGTTATCAATGCTCACTCTGCTAACCCCTGTCTTCATCAGAACAGGATGTGTCAGCGCATTATTATGTGCGCTAAAAGGAGCAGCCTGAGCTGCCGCAGGAAGCTCGTTCCATCCCAGATCCAGATCATTCATGATCTCAATTACTTTGGTTTTGGAGCCTTTCTTCAAGGCCAGAGCCAGATCACTGGCGGTATATACCCGCATATAACGTGAATCAGTATCCGAGATGATACCACCACCGGTCGTATTCGCTGCGGCAAAACCAGTCAAATTATACGCAGCCCATTCTGTTGTCTGATCTGGCTCCGTAGGTTCAGTTCCAGGATCGGTCGGTGGTGTTTCTGTTGACGGATCGCTTGGTGTACCCGTGGATGGTTCCGTTGTTGGATCTGTCGGTGGTGTGACTGGTGTTGGATCTCCGATATTCCAGATATTCACATTATCGTACATGACAAGAGACTTCAATGTCACCAACCCTGCACTCCCCTTGGTCATGTCGGTATCTGTAGCAGACAGCTCTAATACACCATTCACGTACATGTTAATGGATGAACCGTTCATTTCAAGTTTGACGTTATACCATGTATCCACAGTCAGCTTATAATCGGATTTTGTGGCGAGCGTTGTGGTAGAACCATTCACTTTTTTCCGAATTTCAAGTTTCCCGCCACTGCTGTTGTACAAGGACGCTGCATAATAATTGTTGGCATCCGCATATCGGCCTGCTACATACGTGCGAGTCGATCCGTTGAAATCGACGACTTTCACATCCGCTGCAATGGCATAGTTACTCCACTCCGCATCTCCCGCCGAACTTCTGCCCTCGCTCTTGCCCGATTGATAATATACTGCGTTTCCCTGATCCTGAACGACAGACCAACTGCCACTCGTGGACGTCCATTGGGCATCCCCATTCTCAAAGGAATCCTGCGTCCATCCACCCGCTTGAACGGGATGAATTAGCCCAAGCGAGAGCACAAGACTTATGCTTAACGCCAGGATTATCATTTTGGTAAATCGTTTGTTTCTACTCATGAATTATTCCTCCAATATTTATGAATCAACTCCAATGCTATTTATCGGGCGTACCGTTATAAACGGAAATAGGTTTAAAGTATTAATAAATAAACCCAAAATTCATTATGATTTTTCATATATATCCTTTCTGAAAATATTCTGAAAGAACCAGATGCCTCATTTTTCCCGAACAAATGTACACGTTTAAACATCGAGATATCTCTTTATACCTACTTAATCATCCCCGTCATTACAGCTTTCTATGATGGTGTACCAATATGAAAATGCATGAAACAATATAAAACAACCAATTTACTGTCAATCGATTCCTGTAATTTCTTGTCGCGCTATGTTAGATTATCCATTGGAATAATATCACATATATAGATAGGGGAAATTAGAACGTGAAGAAATCATGGGTACTATCCATCATTATGAGTTTTGTTTTGCTTGGCGGGGTATTTGCACCTGCAGGGTCCTATGCCGCTGCTGCGGATGACTCAACTACTACATATTCGGAAGACGCATACTCCGAAGTTGACACAACAGAAGAAGAGCCGGAACTTACAGCCGACGAAGCAGATTTCTTGAACTACATGGATCAACTGGATAGCGCATCCGTATATGAGGAGAAAGCTTTCGATGCTTTGGGCGGGGGATTTTACATTACATCTTCCAATCGCAAGTCCGTTTTCCTCAAATTGACCAACACAGCGATTCCTAACTACACCAAATATGTATCCAAGCTGAAATTGATTAAACCACAAAATACGGAGCTGCAAAAAATTCATGCCAACTTGATCAAAGGAAGCTATACTCAGTTGGAAGGATTCCAACTCGCGAAAAAAGCGGTCTCCAAAACAACGGTAAACAGCGCTGTCCTGAAACAAGCCAACGCCAAAATTGATACTGGCAAGAAAAATATCGAGAAGTTCCAAAAAGAATTGTCTGCCTATGCCAATAAACTCGGGTATGAGTTTTAAAAAATAACACCCAAATTTAAACGGTGTATTCAAGTCACCTTCACCTCATATATGAAGCGAAAAGCACCCTGTGTTTCGAATTCGATATATTGAGATTTCAGGAAAAAAAAGTGTTTTCTTTTTCCGATTTAGTTCGTATAATAGCACTATAATCAAAAGGCTATGCTGCCGAAAGGTACAACCTCGTAAACATTGGGGTTGTGCCTTTTTTGCGTTTATAGCCGCATGATCCATCCCAGATAAGGAGTGAATGCTATGTTACTTGAAGCTATTTATCATCGTCCCAAAATGAATTGGTCCTACGTATATGACCGTTCCACCATGCACCTGAGGCTCCGTTCCAAGCGGGGCGACCTGGATGCTGTTATCGCCATCATCGGGGATAAATATGCATGGGATCGTACGGTTCTCCACCTTCCGATGCGAATCTTTGCCCGTGATGCCCTGTTCGATTATTGGGAAGTGGAAGCGCAACCACCCTACCGCAGATTACGCTACGGCTTCCAACTGATCGAGGGAGAGAAATCGGTCTGGATGACGGAACGGGGATTCGAACAGGCTCTGCCTGATCATCCGTTGGAATTTTTCGATTTTCCATTTATGAATCCGGTGGATTTCTTCGAGGCACCTGCTTGGGTTAAGGATGCTGTATTCTATCAGATCTTCCCTGAACGTTTTGCCAATGGTGATCCGTCGATCAGTCCAAAGAATGCTGAACCCTGGGGCGGTGAACCGACGCCTGTCAATTTTTTCGGAGGTGACTTGCAAGGTGTTCTGGACCACCTCGATCATCTGAGCGCACTTGGCATTAACGCCATTTATTTCTGCCCGGTGTTCCAGGCTACAACCAACCATAAGTACAATACCGCAGACTACCTGAGGGTCGATCCGCACTTTGGCACCAATGAGAAATTGAAGGAACTTGTGGATGCATGCCATGAACGCGGCATACGGGTAGTTCTGGACGCGGTGTTTAACCACTCAGGCAGAGAGTTCCTTCCATTCGCAGATGTGCTTGAAAAAGGGGCTGCTTCCCGTTATGCAGATTGGTTCCATGTCAGAGAATGGCCGGCACGTATCGAGGATGGTATTCCCACATATGATACCTTTGCCTTCGAACCCCTTATGCCTAAACTGAACACGGAGCATCCCGAGGTTAAGGAATATTTGCTGGAGGTGGCCCGTTACTGGATTCAGGATATGGGTATCGACGGTTGGAGACTGGATGTTGCCAATGAGGTAGACCATCAATTCTGGCGTGAATTCCGGCAAACGGTCAAATCACTTAACCCGGATGCCTATCTTCTCGGCGAAATCTGGCATGATTCCATTATGTGGCTGCAGGGGGATCAATTTGATGCAGTCATGAACTACCCTTTCACGAATTCAGTCATGGATTACGCTGTGCTTGGCAAGCTGGACGGCCTCGGATTTGCCAACGAGGTTGGCAAACTGCTTGCTGCTTATTCACAGCCTGTAACCGAAGCAGCTTTCAACCTGCTCGGCAGTCATGATACGCCAAGACTCCTCACCCTATGTGAAGGGGATGTACGCAAGATGAAGCTAGCTGTCATTCTGCTGCTTACGTACCCAGGTGCTCCTTGTATTTACTATGGTGACGAGGTAGGGCTGGATGGTGGCTATGATCCAGGTTGTCGCAAATGTATGGAGTGGGACGAACAGAAGCAGAACAAGGATCTGCTCGATTTCTTCACCCAAGCCATTGCCCTGCGTAAACAACACGCTGCATTGCGCAGTGCGGACATCACCATGATTTACGCGGAAGCCGGAGACCCGTGCATTGCCATCGGACGCAAGGATCAGGAGACCGGGGAACAATTCGTGCTTGTCCTGAATGCAAGTGAAGAACCGCGCAGTATGGAGTTGCCAATACACCAAGGAACTTGGCGTAATGTATTCTCAGCCACAGCACGGGAAACTCAGCAGAACAAGCTGAAGCTGGACTTGGAAGCGTACGGTTTCTCCCTGTTGCAGTTGGATGTCAAATCACACGTTAAGGCATAACAATTACATTAATGAACAGCCCTTCTAGATGCTATCCCAGATCATTCGCAAGAATACTGTGTATGTTTATCTCTCAAAGTGAAAAAAGGGGAACCATCGGTGCGTCATGCATCCGAAGGTTCCCCTCTCCTATTACAACTCATGATGTCCCCTGCTGCATTGGCATTCATGAGTCACTTTATTCATTCGTTCAATCAGTATTGTGTCCCTTCCATATCCTCCTCCAGGCTAGCCGCAACCTCATCCCGAACGGAGGAGATAGGACCGGGAATTCTTATTTTCTTCATTCTTGAACTTGTTAATGTCTCCTGAGTAATCACAATCTTTTGCGGGATTTTGTACTGGGGTAGCTTGTCTCGGCAAAAATCCCAGATTTGTCTGCGCAGTTCCGTAAGAGGCTGTTCACCTGTAAGTCTGACCGTGGCCTTTACCATCTGTCCCATGATCCCACTTGACTCGCCACTCACGACTGCTGTTTCAATGAATTCCATTTGTTCCAGAATACTCTCCACTTCCGCAGGATAAACCTTACGTCCGCCTACATTAATGATCTCGGAGCGGCGACCCAAAATGCGAATGTAACCATCCTCCATCTCCGCTTCATCTCCGGTCTGAAGCCAACCATCTTCCGTGAACGGAGAAGGGGCGTTCAGATACCCGATCATGGCCGTTTTTGTTTGGATCTCAAGCAACCCGTCCACAATCCGATAACGGACTTCTCCGTCACGAACCGTAAATAGCAATGAACCGGAATTTTTGGAGCGTGTCGGCAGAATACCAAGCTCCGACATACCATAAGCCTGCACCGTACGTACATTCGGAAATTGTCTATTCCATGCGGTAAGCAGCGCCTCTGGCATAACCTCTGAACCATAGGAGACCACTTCGAGACTGGATAGATCGAACTCCTGATAGA
The DNA here is from genome assembly GCF_900101205.1 of Paenibacillus sp. OK060. Taxonomy (NCBI): domain Bacteria; kingdom Bacillati; phylum Bacillota; class Bacilli; order Caryophanales; family Paenibacillaceae; genus Paenibacillus; species Paenibacillus sp. OK060. The sequence continues at coordinate 91,081 of NZ_FNFR01000004.1, read as the reverse complement.
CCCCACTAAGGAGCAGCAAATTCATGAACGTTGGTGAGACTGGCAAGGCCTGAACACGGTACTTTTCAATGGCTTTGCATACTTCCAGGGGGGAGCGATCCGGTATGACGCATAAACAGCCGCCGCTAGACAGGGATTGCAGCATCGTATTCAATCCGCCAATGTGATCAAACATCATGAACGGAATGGTACAGAGCGGCCGAACTTGCCGCCTGAACCCGTGCAACAGACGATCCGCGCTGTGAACAGCAGCTTTGCTTTGCCCTGTCGATCCGGATGAGAAGATTACCAGACCTGCGTTCTTTTCCTGACTCAGCCTATCCAAAATCGGGGACCGAGAGCCTTGCACGGAGCAACGTCTGGCTATAGCTTCCCCTTCCCCAACACTCATGCGCCATTCTGCCTGAGCGAGCGCTGTATACTCATTCCTTTTAGCCTCGACCAAGTGTCGATCCATCGGAACCACAATACAATTCCGCTCCAGTAGAGCGATCAATGCCGCTGCCGCATAAGGAGAATAATCCTCTTCAAGCGCAACGGTTGTCCCTTCAATCCCTTCTCTGGAAATCCACTGGCTAAAGGTGTGAACCTGATCCAATAACCAGTTATAACTATACTGCTCGTCCTTCCATATTAACGCAGGGAGATGGTCATACGCGGCGAACCGTTCCAGAAGAAAAGTGATATTCATCCCTCATCATCCTTTGGGCAAGGTTTCAATTGCGCCTCCAGATATTCAACCAGTGATTCCACCGTTCGATAAGGACTTTCTGGCATGGAAGCTGCCGCCATTTCCGCGAGGGTTATCCCTACACCGAACGCATCTTCAACACTTTGCTCGACAACCGCAAGTAAAGTTACAAGTTCTAGGGAGTCCAGTCTTCCCCGACTTCCATATAGGGGCGCCTGCAAGCCATGCTCTAGAGGAATGGGCGCGTTATGGTACCGATTAAGCTCATCGCAGCTGTCCAGCACAATCCGCTCAATGACTTCCCGATGTGAAGGCGCGGGATTTTCCACAGTCGATGAGATCTGTCTGAAGCGATCAGCATGCTGATGTGTCGTCATTAGCGCTTCGTACCAGCGTAATTCGTCCGCCGCCAATTGTTCGATAATATCTGTTAACTGCTCCCGCCATTCAGGGCTTCGTTTCATTCTGGCGATCTGCAGCAGCTTATGCGCCTGTTCCCACCGGGCTATCATTGCGCCGAATTCCGCAACATATTGATCATGAGGAGAATCGAGCCATTGGGCGGCCTCCTCCAGCAAATCGCGGAAAAAGTAGCGGCTCCAGCGCATGTCGAACAGGAACGCGGAGATAGCCTTCTCCTGTTCCCGATCCACCTCGGCATCCGGGTGCAATCTTTGTAACAATTGTGATGTGACAGCCTGTCCAAAATAATAGCTTCGATTGCCCTCCCAGATCGTTCTGCCCGCGATGAATTCATGGGCTTGTGTCGCCAGCGCAGAGCGCAGCATGTTCCGATAGCCTGCGGAGTCGAGTGTTTCCACTGCACGGATCTCCATCGTGCCATATGTTCGTAATGTTTCTTTGCGCCGGGCTATTTCGAGCTCGGAGATATTTTTGTTTCCTTTCCAGAACTCTTGGAAATCAGGTGATGACACAGCTCCCATGTATTTGGAGGGAACGGGGTCATAGACATAGAACTGCTCCTCATCCATTCCGTACACAGCCAACCAATGATCGACCAGATGCAGGCGTGAGTCTTGTTTAACGAGTTTATGAATATATTCGGGATTTCGATAATCATCCCCATAAGGCAAGCAGTAACTTGTGCCTGTAACGACCAAAGGCCCCTCATTTTCAAGCCGTTCCCGAATATAGGCCTTTCCTTGTTCGAAGCTGTCAAACTCCCGTTCTCCAAACACTTCCCACATCGGCCCCTCATAATCCAACTTATGAAAGTAAGGCTTAATCAGGCCACGATCTGAACAGGAAGTCAGACTATATAAGCGGCTGGAAGCTAACAGGCCGAGACTGCTTATCGAGCCCTGACGCTGAAGGATTTCGTGAATCAAAGGAAAATTACAGGGATAATAATACGGAATATCCATCGTTGGTTGAAATGGTTGACTAATCATGGCTACCTCCTGTTCCCGGCTTTGGCAGCCGTGCTGCCCCAAGACTGGATTTTGTAATGAAGAGACAGATTAGCATGGGCACGAAACACCCGATTGGGCAGTGCCTTGCCATCTGCATCGGTTTCAAACTGCCGGAAGCCTCGCGTGAACCTGAACCGAAATCCGCTGTCACGTGGAACCTCGAAACAGCCTTCATAATGACCACCTCCGGTGTGCAGAAGCTTCATGCCCATGCCTCCGTAGATCGAGTCATCATACATGTCCTGGAAGGGTACCTCGGCACTCATGCAGACAGTCACGTGACCCGATAATTCTTCCACAACCGTGTACATGCGTGATGCCGACAACTCTCCCACCGTCAGGCTAACCACTGCATGACCTATCTTGACAGGAAACAGTTCCCCATTGGGTCGAACCTCAAGAACATCAGGGTGATCGGACCTATAATCCCCTTCAAGCACACTCATGGTGAACCCGCTGTCGTAATGAAGCAGCGCATTGATGTACCCGCTCATGCCGCCCTTCAATCCAATAACGTCCCTTCCCATCAGCTCCAGAGAGACTGGATTGCCGATTCGGCCAAACATGTACAGAAGCGGAAGGTGAACCCGCTCTCCCCAATCCGCTTCCTGATGACCTGCATCCTGCTGTTCCAGAAATGCGATATCCTTGCCAGGCTTATATCCCAGTTCGAGCATCTGATGGACGACATTCCTTACCTGGGAAGGCAGAAACAATCCTTCTGCGTCCCCAATATCCATCCACATTTGAATGGGAGCACTGCCCTCAGGCATGAAGTACATATCCTCTTCCTGTAACCTGCTCTCCGACGTTTCATCCAGCTGCACATCCACGAAAAAGGGAGAGAGCATGATCAGTTTGCCAAAAATATCAGGATGACGTGTTCCTATATGGAAGGTGCTGAGTGCCGCTGCGGAAGAACCAAGCAGTCCCGTATTGTCCTTGTCTGGAAGTGTGCGGTAATGCTCGTCAATGAATGGTTTCAGTTCATGAATGATAAAGTGTTCATAATCCAGGCCTGAGCAGCCCACACTCACCGCTTCTCTTGCAGGCGCAATGAAATGATAGAATTCATTGTGTGTAACTGGACGAACATGGGCAATTCCGACAATGATCAGCCCATCCATCAAGCCTTGATCAATCAGTTGGTCTGCCGCCTGATCTACGTGCCACGTTTCATTTCCCGCAGTCGAAGAGCCGAAGGCCCTCTGACCCGCATGCATGTATAACACCGGATAGCGTTGATCCACATGCTCCTTATAGCCTGGTGGCAAATAGACAAAAATCTTTCTTGTGTTGTCCAGCCTGGATGCCTTGAAACCTTCCACACATTCGATGACAGAATGAGTGTTCACTGATCCATCAACCGCCTCTCCTATAGATTTCCCTTTTAAACTACCGGGATTTACTTGTTAGTCCTGCTTCGTTCTTCCCTTGGCTACATCGACAAACAACCCCGTCTCTGAAGAGACGGGGTTGTTTTAAAACACCGAAATGTTCTAAAATGCATAGCCCTTATATTGGTGGGTCTGCGAATAGTTTAAATCTGTTGAGCCTGATTTGTAAATATAGAAATAGAAAAAAAATGCTCAGGAAAAAGTTATTGACAACCAAACCATTATTTAATTATCATAACGTTGTGATTATAACTAGAGGGCCATGCTTTTAAACCCAATCGGTTTAGGACAACCCCGGTAACTCCAGCAGGAGGTGCCGGGGTTGTTGGCATTCATAAAGGGGGGATAACGTTAAGAATAACCTACCAACGTCCAATGTTGAAAGCGCTTTTCTAATCAAAAAAAGAGACCACAAATCTATATAAATTGAACTACACATTTGCACGAGAACGGAGAGGACAGAAATAACCTGAAGAAGTGAAGCTAAAAGCTTTCTGAAGGAAAGCTGCATCGGAAGCATACGCTTCGCCTTTATCCCCGGATTTCCCCCTTTGAAAAGGGCATCAAAAAAATCTGGGGATAACAGCGATCGGAAGGTTGTTCCGTCATCGGAGTGGTAAGTGTAAATATTCTTTAGTTCAATTTATATAATAAACGAAGGGTGGATTACCAATGTTCAAATGGACCAAGCGAATCATCCTCAGTACCACGCTGAGCTTCAGCTTGCTGGCCGGAAGTGCACTGCCATTATTCCCGGCGGCCTCCGTATTTGCAGATGCTGATACGGCTGTAACCAACAAGCAGAACTTCAGCACCGATGTTATTTATCAAGTATTTACCGACCGTTTTCTGGACGGAAATCCCTCCAACAACCCTACTGGGGCTGCCTATGACGCCTCCTGTTCTAACCTGAAGCTCTATTGCGGGGGCGACTGGCAAGGACTGATCAACAAGATTAATGACAACTACTTTTCCGATCTGGGTATTACGGCACTCTGGATTTCCCAGCCTGTGGAGAACATATACTCACTGATTAACTATTCCGGTGTCAACAATACGGCTTATCACGGCTATTGGGCACGTGACTTCAAGAAGACCAATCCTGCTTTCGGTACGATGACCGATTTTCAGAACCTGATCAATACGGCACATGCCAAAGGCATTAAAGTCATCATTGATTTTGCTCCTAACCATACCTCTCCTGCCATGGAAACCGACACCTCGTTCGCAGAGAATGGAAAGTTATACAATAACGGCACTCTGCTTGGTGGCTACACCAATGATACGAACAAATTATTCCACCACAATGGCGGCTCCGACTTCTCCACACTGGAGAACGGTATCTACAAAAATCTCTATGATCTCGCTGACCTGAACCACAATAACAGCACCATTGACACCTACTTCAAGGATGCGATCAAGCTCTGGCTGGATATGGGTATTGACGGAATCCGGGTGGATGCGGTGAAGCATATGCCGATGGGATGGCAAAAAAACTGGATGTCCTCCATCTATGGCTACAAACCGGTATTCACGTTTGGTGAATGGTTCCTGGGTTCATCTGCATCCGATGCGGACAATACCAACTTCGCCAACCAATCCGGTATGAGTCTGCTCGACTTCCGTTTCAACAATGAAGTACGTAACGTGTTCCGTGATAACACATCCACGATGGTTGCCCTGGATTCCATGATCACCAGCACAGCCGCTGATTATGCCCAGGTGAATGACCAAGTGACCTTCATTGATAACCATGACATGGATCGCTTCAAAACAAGTGCTGTCAATAACCGTCGCTTGGAACAAGCTCTTGCATTTACACTTACCTCGCGGGGCGTACCAGCCATCTATTATGGCACTGAGCAGTATTTGACAGGTAACGGCGACCCTAACAACCGTGCCAAAATGCCTTCGTTCTCCAAAACAACAACTGCTTTTAACGTCATCAGCAAGCTGGCTCCATTGCGCAAAACCAATCCAGCCATCGCCTATGGAACAACTCAGCAGCGCTGGATTAACAACGATGTGTATGTGTATGAACGTAAATTCGGCAACAACGTGGCTGTCGTAGCGGTTAACCGTAATCTTTCGACGTCCACATCCATCAGTGGTCTGACCACTTCACTCCCTTCGGGTACATACAACGATGTTCTTGCAGGTGCATTAAGCGGTAATAACATTACCTCTACAGGAGGTAACGTCGCTAACTTCACTTTGGCAGCAGGAGCTACAGCGGTCTGGCAGTATACAGCCAATACCACTACACCAACTATCGGGCATGTGGGCCCTGTAATGGGTAAAGCGGGTAATACTGTTACCATTGATGGTCGTGGATTTGGTACTACCAAAGGCACTGTCTATTTCGGTACAACCGCTGTTACCGGTTCAGCCATCACATCATGGGAAGATACTCAGATCAAAGTGACCATCCCTGCTGTTGCCGCCGGCAACTATGCAGTTAAAGTCGCAGCGAGCGGAGTCAACAGCAACACTTATAACAATTTCACGATTCTTAGTGGCAACCAGGTTTCCGTCCGTTTTGTCATCAACAATGCATCTACTTCACTCGGTCAGAATCTCTATTTGACAGGCAATGTTGCGGAGCTAGGGAACTGGTCTACAGGCCCTCTCGCCATTGGTCCGGTCTTCAATCAGGTGATCTATTCTTATCCAACCTGGTATTATGACGTGAGCGTGCCTGCCGGAACGAATCTGGAATTCAAGTTTTTCAAAAAGAACGGCTCAACGATTACGTGGGAAAATGGCAATAATCATACCTTCACCACACCAACCAGTGGAACCGCAACCGTTACAGTGGACTGGCAGCCTTAATTCCTTCACCGTCCTATCATTCAACCTGGAGTCAGACGCGACAAGCGCCTGCTTCCGGGTTCTTTGATTAGGCTCGTCCTTATCTATGGCATGCATTTACTATCGATAGTTCCGAATGGATTTTAATCCTGCTGCCGCAATAATTCCTACCACCAACAGCAATGCTCCGAGGCTCTCCAGCACGGTTTGAGCACCCCACTGATCAGCCAAAACAGAAACCACCGTTAATCCCAGGATCGGGGCTGTACTTGTTATGGTTCCGAGCAACCCGTAGATTCTACCCTGCAGCTCATCGGGAACCTCGGCACGCATCATGATCTGAGTTAACATCGTACAGCACGCAAACATGGCTCCCCCAGCAATGATCAGCGGCAAGGCCACCAAAGGAGAAGATACATTGGCTAACAGCATATACAGTGGGCCGAGAACCAGCAGACCGATGAACACCCATCGCCCCCTTCGTTTCAGCCGATTGCCTGAGGCAATCAGAATTCCGGAACCCAGCATGTACCCCAGCGGAATACATGTCTCGATCAGTCCGAACTGGACAGGATTCGCCTGCCATACTTTGACGGCCATGACTTGAACAAGCATGATGGCTGACATGAAGAAGAGAATCAGCAGCGGATTAAGAATAACGATTGAACGAATCAGGGGATGTGCGAAGATGTAGGAAAATGAACTGCCCCACTCCTTTACGAACGATCCTCTATGCATGGAAGAGCGTTGTACATCCGGAAAACGCCCAGCCAATATCACACATATCGCAGACAGCAGAAAGGTCACACCTGTAATCATAATAGCCGTAAATCCTCCAAATGCAGAAACTGCAATGCCCGCTGCGGCCAGTCCGCTGATCCGGGCAATATTATCAACCAGATGGATGGTTCCTGTAGCTTGTTGCAGATGCTCCCTCCCCACCAGACTGGTTACCGAAGCATGAAATGCTGGCGCCTGAAACAGACTGGAAAACATCGAAAGGGAAAGCATGAGCAGTACGATTGGAAAAGGAGCGTGCAGCACAAACAGACTCACCGCGATGATAAACGCCATAGCCCCACGAAACAAATCCGACGACAGCATCAATGTTCTGCGATCCAGTCTGTCGGCAAACGTACCTGCGAATGATCCGAACAGAAAACTGACGACCATGTTACATACTTGTACAGCTGCCATGCTCTTCGCACTTCCTGTGGTCTGCAACACCCACAGACTGATGGCAATGCCGTTGAAACAATCACCAAATACGGAGATGCCATAGCCACACAAAATTCTGCGATAAGCAACATTACGCCAAAGCGCCCTATTGGCCATTTTCTGACTCTCCGCAGCAGCAAGAGCCCCGTTCGGTCCCAATTCCGGTTCTGGGGACTGTAGCGTTCCCATCGATCTTTTCCTCCTCTTGTCATTCGGATCTCAAACAGCAGGCAGGCGCTTCCGGAGCAGTTCCAGCGATGAATGGAACCTCTCAGAAGCGCCTGATTGGTGGCCTGGGTATGTTCTACAGGCTGTCTATGCGATTTGGGTGTTTATCCTCTTATCCTTTTATCCTTTGGAGGCGCCAGAGGTCAGCCCCTGCACCAGGAAGCGTTGCAAGAATACAAACAACAACGTAATCGGAATAGCGATCAGTACCGCCCCGGCAGCAAACATCGTAAAGTTACTGTCCTGATAGCGGCTAACCAGATCCCACATTCCAACCGCAAGTGTCCAGTTCTCTTTTGTCCGAAGTACCAGCCGGGCAAAGATAAAGTCCATCCATGCACCAGTAAAGCTGGTTAAGGCTACATAGGTCAGCATCGGCCGGGACAACGGCAGAATGATGCTGGTGAACACACGCAGATGACTGGCACCATCAATTCGTGCTGCTTCATCCAAACTGCGCGGGATGGTATCAAAGAACCCTTTGACAATAAATCCACCCAGCACGGCCCCAGACGAATAGACCAGAATCAACGCGGCATGAGTGTCCAGCAATTTGATCTGAAGCAAAATAATATAAATGGCAATCATGCTCATGAAGCTCGGGAACATCCCGAGAATCAGCATGGTGGATAGTATGGTCTTGCGACCGCGAAACCGGAACCGGGATAAGGCATACATGCCTAAAGTGACCATGAGCGTTGAGAAAATCATGGTGAAAAAGGCGATCTTCAACGTGTTCAGATACCATGTTCCATACATGAACGACGGGTTATTAAACAGTTCCCCATAATGTGCCAGCGTGAACGCTTCAGGCCACAGACGTTCACTGAACAGGGCCGCACCTGGACGCAGTGACGAGAGAAATATCCACAAGACGGGATACACCGATACGATGGCAATGATAACCAGCAGCACATAGCTGATCGTCAGACGCATGGGATTGTTGCGCTTTTTCATTGAATCATGTCCTCCTCCTTGAACGATTTGGAACGACGGAAATTCCAGATGGAGAACGACGCAATAATCAGGAAAATAATGATACCGACCGCCGAAGCCATATTGAACTTGTTGTTATCCAACGTCAGTTTGTACAACCAGGTCACGAGAAGATCGGTTGATCCCGCATACTGATAATCCCCACGCAGCGGATTACCGTTCGTCAACAGGAAGATGACATTGAAGTTGTTGAAATTCCCGGCAAATTGCATAATGAGCACCGGTGTCGTAGCGAACATGATAAAAGGAAGCGTAATGATGCGGAACTTCTGAAAGCCAGACGCACCGTCTACCTCAGCCGCTTCATACAAATCCCGTGGAATCGCCGTTAGCACGCCCAGTATGAGCACCATGCTGACCGGGATTCCGATCCACATGTTTACAATGACGACTGTAACTTTTGCCCAGAATGGATCGGTTAACCATGGCAACCCCTCAAGGCCAAAAGCCTTCATATACGTATTAATGGGACCAAACTGTCCGTTGAACAGATTACGCATCAGAAGCAGTGAGATAATCTGCGGAATGGCATACGGTAGAATGAAGATCGTCCGCCACAGCTTTTTGAAACGAATACCCTTCTGCTCGATGAGAAGTGCAACCAGCACCCCACCAAAATACGTAGTCACCGTTGCCAAAATGGCCCAGATCACGGTCCATGTTAATACTCCAAAGAAGGTATGGCTCCACGATTTAAGCTGAATTAGATCCGTAAAAGTCTTGAAACCGACCCAGTCCACCAGCTTGGCGGGCGGAATATGATCCGGTGCCGAGTAATTGGTGAAGGCCAGGGTAATCGTAAATAAAATCGGCATAATGGTGAAAAACAGGATGCCGAGTGCAGGGATGGATAAGAAAAGATACGGAAATTGTTTATCGAGCAGATATCTCAGGGAAGCAGAAGCTCCAGTGGCCTGCTTGCCTTCCTCTCTTAATTTTCCCGTGATGTACGCATCCCGAATATTGAAAATATATAGAAGAAGAAAGACGAAAAATACCAAAAGTACTATGATTCCGTTGAGCAGCAAAAAGATGGAGTGGTCGCCCTGTTGCAGCACCGTTGATCCATTGACCTTGACGAAACGCTGCGTCTGCTCGCCCAGCGTCCATACTCCCCATACAGCCTGATTCAAACGGGGAATCAGATAAGCGAGTCCTACTCCCTCTAGGATCAGAAAACAAATTCCCTTAATCCATTGACGGTTATACAACTGTCCAAGTCCTTGCAGGACAAGGGACAACACAGCCGCTGTCATGCGATGCTGTCTTTCTCGATTCGGTTTAACAGTGACTGGAACATGCTGTTGTTTCATTCATTCCTACTCCTTCCCGGCAAGCGAAGTTACCGATCAGTTATAGCAGAGTGCAGAGGACATGTTGACTTCCTCTGCACCTGCTCTTTCTTTTTTATTGGACAGTTGCAAGGCTCTCCTTGACTTGTTTGACTGCGTTATCCAGAGAGGTTTTCACATCCTTGCCTCCATCCCATATGTCGGTAATTGCTGCACTGATGGGGCCCCATACGCTATCCATGGCAGGAAGCGAAGGCATTGGGGTAGAGTTGTTGAATTGCTCAAGGAATGCCTTCGTGATTTCATCCCCTTGAATCTTCGGATCTGCCGCCACGTCTTTATTGGCTGGGAGAGTGCCGTTCATCTCAAAGTTGACCATCTGGGATTCGGCACTGGAGAGATAAGCTGCAAACAACTTGGCAGCATTCGGATAGGTTGTAAATGCATTGACGTAATAGGCCTTGACTCCAGAGAAGGAGGTCATCGGTTTGCCTTCAATCGCCGGAAGTGGCGCAACACCGAAGTCAATGCCAGCATTGCGATAATCGGCGATGGACCAAGGTCCGTTAATATCCATGGCCAGTTTCCCGCTTGAGAAGAGACCTTTCTTGATGTCATAGTTCACATCGCCCATCTTCACAGGCAGTACTTCCGATTTCAGCGTTTGCAAGAACTGACCGCCCTTGATGGCTCCCTCATTGTTGAGGCCAATATCCTCGCTGTTCATGCCTTCATCACCGAAGATATATCCGCCCTGGGAAGCCAGATAAGCAAAGTTGTAATAGAACTGCTGTAGCTCCCACATCAGAGTGTACTTGTTGTTTTTGGTGTCATTAAAGGTTTTGGCAAAGCTGATAATGTCATCAAATGATTTCGGTGCTTCGGGATAAAGCTTTTTGTTGTAGAACAACGCATAGGTTTCTACGCTGTAGGGATAGCCGTATAAGATGTCTTTGAAGGTAACGGCTTTAACCGCATTGTCACTAGTGGATTGTGTAGTCTGTTGCTCAAAAATATCGTTCGGCAAAATCAGTCCAGCTTCTGAAGCGCTACCAATCTTGTCATGTGGGAAAACGACCACATCCGCAGCCAATCCCGCGGGTCCGTCCGTAGTGAGCTTGGTCACTTGATCCGTCGGCGGCAATTCCTCGATTTTTACAGAAACGCCGTATTTCTCTTCAAATTTCTTCGCCCGTTCTTCAATAAAGCTGCGCTGATTTTTATCCTCCCATATGACAAGGCTTGCGCCCTCTTCTGGCTGAATATTTTCCGCGGTTACTGTGGTTTCTCCAGTCTCACCGCTGTCTGTTGTGGTTGGCGCAGCGCCTCCACCTCCGCTTGAACACGCGGTAAGTGTGAGTGCCATGAATCCTGCAAGTGCTGCTTGCTGCCATTTTCTCATTGAATTTCCCCCTTTTCGTAGTCATGATCGATGCTGTACTCGCGCTTTTCACCCGTTTTTCTGTGTACTGTTCCTGTATTCCGAAGTTCAGCTTATATCCGTTTGAACGTAATACAAACGTTTGCTCATATTAACCTCAGATGGGTACAATCCTTATGTAATCGGGATGAATTTTCTAGGAAGTATGTTGATTCAAGTCATGTAAGCGCTATAATAACAATCACATCATACAATAGCGAACTTTATTTGCACAAACGTTTGCACAAGTCATTTTCGTCCATTTTCCTTCACTTTTATGGCTTATGTTCCTGTAATTTCCGATTTGCTTGATCTCCCGCCGTCTTCCTTTGTTTTGCTTCTCCCTCTTCACCATGATGCAGTTAGCAATTGATTTATCGAAGTCTTTGAATTAACATAGGAGACATGTTGAAATGCTTGTACAGAAGGGATTTTTCACATGATTACAATCAAAGATATTGCCAAATTGGCGGGTGTATCCCCTTCTACGGTCTCACGGGTTATTTCCAACCATCCCAGAATCAGTTCGGAAACGTCACTCAAAGTGAAGCAAATCATGAAAGAAATGAATTATCATCCAAATATGATGGCCAAAAGCCTTGTTTCCAAAACGACTCAAACCCTGGGTATCATGCTGCCCCGACCTGCTGAAGAGCTGTTTCAGAACTACTTTTTCGGAGAATTGCTTCGGGGAATCATTACGCATGCCACCCGCATGAATTATGAACTTCTTCTCTCCACCGAAACGTCTTCCAGCGATGAGTTGAATGCTATATCCCGCCTGGTACATGGGCGACGCGTGGATGGTATTTTGCTGCTTGGCTCCAAAAGGGAAGATCCGATTATTTCGTTTTTGGAGGCGGAAAAGTTTCCTTTTGTGCTGATTGGCCGTAGTGAAACGCATCCCGATGCACCGATGGTGGACAATAACAATGTACAGACAGCATTCGATGCAACCACACATCTGATTGCCCAAGGGCATAAACGAGTGGGATTTGTTAGCGGACCACCAGATTTGACGTTGTCTCATGATCGCATGCTCGGATACAAAAATGCGCTTGAAGAAGCCGGTCTTGATGCTAACAATGACTGGATCGTGGAAGGAGAATTCCTGCAGGAAAGCGGCTTCCGGGCGATGTCCCTGTTCATGTCGCTACCCGACAGACCAACCGCCCTCGTTGTCATCGACGACAATGTTGCCTTTGGCGTGCTTCGTGCTCTGGCCGAGCTGGGATATAACGTTCCTGAAGATATAAGTGTTGTGAGCTTTAACAATATTGCTTTATCAGAACTTGCTTCGCCGCCGCTTAGTTCCATTGATATCGGAACTTATCAGCTGGGCTATACTGCTGTTCAGGTATTGTTAAAAATTCTAAACGGTGAACACCTGCCTCAGAATCCAGTTATTATTCCGCACCGCTTGATTGTTCGGGATTCGTCCCTATTTACGTTATCCGGGAATGCGTAGACATGTTTGTGCAAACGTTTGTCCTATTGCCTAATGTTCCACATTCTCGCCTGTTACGGACATGCAAAAAGAAGCCCATACACTGGTATGAGCTTCTTTGCATATTTCAGTTATGGACGACGGATTAGTATGAACTCCATCCTGCATCTGCCGTTACGACTGTTCCGTTCACGAAGCTGGATTCGTCCGAACCAAGGAACAGGGCCACCTGTGCAATTTCTTCACTTTTACCTGCACGCGGATTGATCGCCATTCCCAGCTGTTGTCTGCTGGCACCGAAGTGGTTAATGTTTGTCATTGTGGAAGCAATATTGGTTTCAACCCCACCCGGAGCAATTGCGTTACAGCGAATACCTTGTTGAGCATACATGAAGCCTGTATTTTTGGTGAATCCCACAACTGCATGTTTGGAAGCCGTGTAAGCCGCGCCTGCACGTGCACCATGCAACCCGCCGGCTGAAGCGATGTTGACGATAACGCCTTTTTGTTTTTCCAGGAAGATTGGCAGCACTTTGCGGGTAGCACGCATGACACTTGTTGTGTTGATTGCAAAGATACGCTCCCACTTGTCATCCACAATGTCACCAGCTGGTTCCATACTGTCCATAATGCCTGCATTATTGACCAGAATGTCCACTGTTCCATATGTGTTAACTGTCGTATCGATCAGGTTCTGAATATCTTCTTCCTTCGCCACATTCGCAACCACAAACGTCGCTTCTCCACCATTTGCCTTGATATCCTCAGCCACCGCCTGCGCTGAGGCTTCATTGATATCCGATACAACCACCTTAGCACCTTCTTGCGCGTACAGTGTTGCAATTGCTTTGCCCATGCCGGAACCCGCACCTGTTACTACAGCCACTTTATCTTGAAGTCTCATGTTGTATCATCCTCCATGTATTCGTTTACAATAAGTTAACAAACAAATGTTCATTAACTCTTATCCTTAGTATAATAAGTCATAGCATTCCTGTTCAATCAGTAAAAGCTTTCCCAATTGTACGTTAATCAACACTTCTAATACCGAATGTACTTTATCTTAAAATACCTATTTACGAGGAGTACTGCATATGACCGAACTTCCGAGTTCCATGGATCGAAGAATCAAGAAATCCAAAGCGGCGCTGAAGGATGCCCTCATTCAATTAATGCAAAAGCAGTCATTCAAAGAAATATCCATTACCGATATTGTGCAGCTGGCAGATCTGAATCGGGGCACCTTTTACAGACACTATCAATACAAAGAAGACCTGTTCAATGAGATTATTGATGACATCATTAAGGATCTGGTCTTATCCTATCGTGAGCCCTATCTGGATAAAGAAATATTTGAAGTAAGTCATATGCCCTCTTCTGCAATCAAAATTTTCGAACATGTGCATCAGCATGCGCAATTCTACACCCTTGTCGTGAAATCGGAGGCATCGTCCAATTTTCAGCAAATGATCTGCGATGTTCTGCGTGACCTTGCTCTTCAGGACCTCAACGAAATATTTCCGTCCCACATCAATCGCGAGCTGCTGGCAAGTTATCAATCTCATGCGATCTTTGGCATGATTATTGAATGGATTCGGCAGGAATTCAAGCATAGTCCCACTTATATGGCAGATGAGTTATTTAAAATCATTAATTACAAACCTGGCAATGTAGCGTATCACACCTCGTATAAAGCACCCTAAGTACAACATGTACATACAGATCAGCATAAAGTTTGAATGAAAGTCTCTCTTTTGCCTCATATTAATCAGGAATCAATTGAATAGTTTCGCAAAATATGGGTAAAAGATATGAACGCCATATTTAACTATTTACATGTGTACCTAATATAATATGAGGAGGAATCATGATGACATCTTTCAAATATCGGCTTGAACAAAAAGAACCCCGTACGGGCCCTGGCGGTATTACCCGCGGTGCTTCCGTTCGGGATTTTCCTGCGTCCATTGGAATAGCAGGCGTATCCATGCGCCTCGAACCGGGAGGCATGCGTGAATTGCACTGGCATGCGAATGCGGCAGAATGGGCTTATGTGATCAGCGGCTCCTGTCGCACCACTGTCATTCATCCGGACGGACATGCGTACACCGATACATTTGAGCCAGGAGATGTGTGGTATTTCCCACGTGGTTACGGACACTCCATTCAGGGATTGGGACCGGACGAATGCCATTTTATTCTGATATTTGATAATGGTGATTTCTCGGAAGATCACACGTTCAGTATTACCGATTTCCTGTCTCATACACCGAACAACATTGTTGCCCAGAATCTTGGAATTACCCCAGAGCGTGCAGCGAAGCTGCCTCAGGGAGAAGCCTATTTCGTCAAAGGGCCTGTCCCTAATGACAGCTCATCTTCTGGAACCTATCGCCGCAATTCGGAGCTGACGACTCCCCACCGATACCCGCTGCATGCCAAACAGCCAAGACGCGCGCCAGGCGGCGGAACCCAGCGCACGGTTACTGTCGAAGATTTCCCCATCTCCACCACGATGGCCGGATCATTGATCGAGCTGCAACCAGGCGCATTACGAGAAATGCATTGGCATCCCAACGCCGACGAATGGCAGTATTACATTAGCGGCACTGCCGAAATGACGGTATTTCTGGCAGAAGGTCATGCGGTGACAGAACAATTCGAAGCAGGTGATGTGGGCTATGCACCGATGGGTGCAGGTCACTATATCAAAAATACGGGAGATGAGGTTTGCCGTGTGTTAATCGGGTTCAACAGCGGACACTATGAAGCTATTGATCTGAGCGAGTGGCTCGCGGGCAATCCGGATGATGTGCTGTCCACAAATCTGGAAATGTCCAAAGAGGAAGCCGAACAGCTTCCGAATGACACTCTTTTTATCGCACCGGACCCGAATAAATCGAAGTCATAGTCCAACCACTACCGGTACCTATTGAATATAGGTACCGGTAGTGATCCTTCTGTCATATATCACGGAACCGATCCATTATCATGGAAAAGGGGTTGGACATCATGGCTTCTGCTTCCGATTCGACCAGTGATCGCAAACGTGTGGGACATACCGTAGAACGACTGGAGCCAGGTCTTTCCCGGCTTCTACTGTCATGTGTACTTGTGCTGATCTCCGGTTTCATTGATGCCGTCGGCTATCTGCAGCTGGGGAAAATCTATCTTTCTTTCATGAGTGGTAACAGTACCAAGCTTGGTATCGCGCTATTTGAAGGAGACTCCGCTGTATTAACGAATATAGGCCTGGTCATTTTTTTATTCGTTGTAGGCGCCTTTATCGGTACGTTGATCACAGATCGATTGGGAAAATGGCGACTGGCGGGCATCTTGGGCTTTGAATCCCTGCTGTTTGCCGGCGCCATTGTATTCTTGCTGTTCCTCCATACACAGAGCGTGCTTTTCCCGATTGCAGTTGCCATGGGTATGCAAAACACCATGCACCAGATGGTTGCTCATGCTGATGTGGGCAAAGGTTTTGTGACAGGCACATTATTCGGTATTGGACAGGCACTGGCCAAAGCCGTTCGGGGTAAGGCTCCTGCTTCCGAATGGGCAGTACTCGCCCTGTCCTGGGTTATTTTTGTGTTCGGTGCAGCTCTGGGAGCATTACTATTAACCCAAGGAAGCCTGCTGCTTGCCCTGATAGCTTCACTGGCTCTGCTTCTTCTGCTGATCCCCTACGTCCTCCATGTTCAACGTGATTTGACCTAAGCAGCAGAAAGGTAAAAAAAAACGGTCGAACCAGATCTTATCTGTGTTCAACCGTTTTTTGATCTCATGTACGATACTTCCACTATACCCCTCTAACTACCTTTCAAACTACAGCCCCAGCTTCTGCCCTTTCTCCAACCGCTGAATCTGCTGCTCTCCGGTATCCGCCAGTTCACGGAACTGATTAATGGTCTCCCGCATCCGTGGCAAAGCCTCCTGCTTATAGAGACTGATGGAGTCGAGCGCGGAAAGCACATCTGTGAAGGCCTGCTTCATCGTATCCACGGAAATGCTGGCCTCATAAGCTTGCTTCTGGATGGCAATGCCCTGATCTTTCAGCATTTTGGACGTACCTGCGATCAGGTCGTTGGTCGTCCGGTTAAGCAGTTCAATTTTCTGCAATACAATCTTCTGATTGTACAGTGCACTCGCGACGGTGACGGCAATTTTCAATGCCGAGATCGTTACATTTTTGGCCCGATCCACACCGCGGATCAATTCCTTATTGTTGCGAATGACAACTTCAATCGCCATGATGCCCTGCTGGTTCACCACCAGCATTTGCTGTAAATCCATGACCCGCTGACGTAGCGGGAATAGCACTTCTTCCGTGATAAAACGGACTTTCTCCGGGTCCTCATTACGCACTTTGGCGGCTTCGATCTGTGCGTCAATCGACTCATCCATCAGCACCCCAAGCTGAATTTCCTTTTGCAGTCGTTTGGTGAGTTCCCGCAGATTTTGCTGTTCAATTTCCAGTGTTGTATTGTCGTTTCTCAAGGTCGCTCTGCCTTTATCCAGCGAGGTCACAATATCGGCGATGACCGCGTCAGCCTTCTGGTATTTGAGAAAATAAGCCCGCAGCGGATTGAACAATTTGCCAAGGAATCCGGTCTTGGCAAAGTCGACCACGCTAGGGTCGAGATCCTTCAGTTGCATATGCAGCTCGGTCAAGCCTTTGGCGACCTGCCCGCCCTCGTCTCCCGTCTTGGACAGATGTCCAACGGAAACTTGAAGCAACGCGTTTTTCTCGGAAGAGGATCTCATCGTGTTCATGCCAAAGCCATCAATGGATTGCAGAATCTCCTTGCGTTTCTCCAACGATTCGAGATCCAGTGTCATGATCATCTCCACGTTGGCATTTGCGACTTGCTGCAGCTCCGCCACCTCGGCAGGTACGGGCTTTATTTCCTCCTCAATCACCTTCTGAATTTCCTTCTGGCTAGGTATCTCCATCGAAAACGACATCCAAGTTCCCCCTTCAATTACGTGCTATATAAAATGGAATAATGTACCTTACATTAGGTCAATTTGAGTGCAATCCCCGTGCTACATCTGCACGTTGAACAGGTTACCGATTTTGTATACAACATCGTCTGTATCCGCGTTAATGCTCGCCGCTTCGTTAATGCTGGAGATGCTCTCCAAAGCTTTGATGTCCGCGTTATAACCAATCGTGTAGATCGGCACTTTGTACGTCTCAACCAGATCACGAATATCCTTCAGTGTATGACCCTCATTGGTCTCTCCATCACTTAGGACAAAAATCAGTGGCTTCACATTTGGATTGGTAGCCATATAATCTTCCAGCATCTTCATCGCCACGACGATTCCATCAAAGGTTGCCGTACCGCCACCCGCTTGCAGGCTATCCACCGTACCAACAAACATCGACTGTTGATTCGTATCATACTTGGCAATTGGCAGATTCACCGTTACTCCACTAGAGTAGGAGACGAGGCCGATACTGTTATCTGTGCCCAGGAACTTCTGGCCTTTGCGCAATGATTCCTTGAGTCGGTTCAGCGGTTCGCCGTCCATACTCCCGGATACGTCGGTTACAAATACGGCTGCAATCGGTTTACTGCCGTTCTTTTTCTCTTTCCATACTTTCTGAGCGGACAACAAGGTGCCACCATCCACTGTGTTCAATTCGGACTTGTAATCCTGCAAGCCATTGAAGCCGAATTCCTCAGCCGATTGCTGATACTTCGCTTGGGTTACGAATTCCGCATACTTCTTAATGATTTCTTGCTTGTTCTGCGGCAATTGGCCCAGTGCATACAGCGGGCTGTCATGTCTTACGCCAAAAGGTGTAAAGACGTATCCGCTTTTCAGATCTGCGGTGTTTACGTAAGTCTGGTACTCCAGTACAAATGCGTCCAGTCGCCCTGACTTGGCTGCCTCACGCATCTGAATGGTTGTGGACGCCGTAAACGGTACGTTCGCTTGGAACTTCTCAAAACCCTCAATCGCTTTCTCACCAAGCGGATTGGAGCTGTCGTATGTGTTGAGTGCCGTCACGAGAAAGTTCAGCCCCGTGGAACTGGCAAATGGATCGGTGTACCCCATCGCGAGCTCATTGTTGGCAATTGCTTCGGTCACGGTTTTTACATTAACTGAGCCGTACGTGTCGACCAACGCATCATATTTGGCTTTGGAGATGACGATACCGGGAACGTTCCCCACCAGTCTTTTGGATATGAGATCTGTCTTTACTCCGCTGGCAGCTACCATCTCACCCCATAACTCATTCGAAGGGGTAAACGCATCAGGCACATATTTACCAGACTTAATATAATCAGCAGCCGTACCGGATGCGATATTACGTAATTTCACTGAAACCTGTTTGCCGCCAACGGTAATGTTAGCCTTGTTGAACTCTTCGGTGACCTCGGTCAACCAGCCATCTGCTCCGGTTCCCGCCTTTTCAATGGAAGAAAAGATCTCTACATAATCATTCGTTGTATTCTCGACCGTGATCGGAAATTTGGAGATGTCCGGCAGTGATTCAGCCACATCCACCGGATCGAGATCAATCTGTCCCTTCACAGGTTCAGCCGTTGCCGGCGCAATGTCCGCATACAACTTGCCTAACTCTTTGCCTGCATTCTCTGTCGTTACCTGTGTACTGGATTTACCAACGTTCGACGTCAGCGTAATCCCTGCATATACGAGGCCAAACACGAGTACCAGCATCACGATCGATATGAAAAAAAACTTTCCCTTCTTAGCCATACGTACAACCCCTCACTGTCTGTATAATTTGGTGTGCTTGATTAATTGGTCAATTTCTTGCATACATGGCATTTGTTCAATATCTCCTGCTTCAAAGCTGTCCAAGCGGGAGATTTCCAGCATCAATTGGTCAAGCTTCAAAAGAATTTCCTCATTGGTATGAAGCGAGTTTTTCACATAGCTCAGATAGTCGTTATATACTTTGGTCTTTTCCTGAAAGAGCTTTTGGGGAAGTGTAGCGGATTTGGACTTCATCAGGCTGGCGTACTCCGCTTCATCGAACACATTGAGTCGGTTAAGTACACTTCGGATGTTGAGGTATAACAGCTTCTCCACCTCGAGGGTGACCGAAGCAAATTTCTTGTAACTCAGTTCCCCTGGATCAAATCGCTGATTCAACACGTTCAGGAGGGTTTCTTTCTTTTTCTTCATGCGGCTTAGTTGAGATAATCCCAATGTGATATCTTCCTCAAGTACTTTAATTCGTCGATAAAAGGATAACGCTTCCACATAATCTTCATGGGTTTCGATATTCTTCACAGGCAAGACTACCGGCTGTCTGAACAATAAAGTGTAGCTTCCATAGAAAAGAGCCATCACGCTACCGAACAGAAATGTCACCGAGAGCGCTGTTGTAAATGCTCCCCCGCCAAACTCCAGTCCGATGAATCCTGGTGAGAACAATAGAACATTCATGACCACAACGCCGAAGATCAGCCCCAGCAGTTTTATGTACTTTATCATGTAAATCATCAGACCTCCTTTCGCGCTATGTGTTGAAGCTTTATGTCGATATTTACCATTGGAACTTTATTTCATTGTACATGATGTTGCCGCATTCGGGTGGATTAATATGGATATTCATAATATACGTGGCTTGGGCTTATCCCATTTCATCTTTAGAGGGACAACGCGGATAAGATTTTGTAACCTTTGGGAACCGAGCCTGGCGCCCTTGAACAATCGGTGGCGGAAAAAGAAATGTTATCAGGTAATACGTGGAAATTTGCAGTACGTGTCATTTTTTATATAGGGCTTATTCGATACGATAAAAAGCAAAAACACCCCGACGCCAGCGCCGGAGTGATGATGTTGTTGTCTAATCTAATTCAGCTTGAATAAATTCCGAAGCGGAATTTCCAGTTCCGGATATAACACCGATTGAATCGTTTCTTGCTCCGTGTACAGATGACGGTTCTGGTAACTGCCTTCTTCCAATGTGTACACATGAACGGTCTGATTGCCAGGGTCTACAATCCAATATTCATTCACACCATATTTCTGATACAGATTAAACTTCTCGTTAAAATCCTTCAACGCAGTTGATGGAGACAATACTTCTATGATTAGAGACGGTGCACCTTGACAGCCGTTTTTGGATATTTGGTCTTTGGAACAAACCACCGATAAATCCGGTTGGACAACATGATCAGGTACGTCATACTGTTCATTCTCGCTGAAATACACGTCAAAGGGAGCAACAAAGACGATACATTTCCGATTCTGAAGAAAAGTACGCAAGGAGAAGTGCAGCTCACCCACAATAAACTGGTGTAATGAGGTGGGGGCTGGAGACATATTGAAAGCTTTGCCGTTAATTAACTCCCAAGTCCCCTCCCAAGTTAACCAATCCTGAAAACTATAGATGCCTTTATTATCCGGTTTTGCCACACTTCCATCCTCCTCTTTTACCTAATCAGCATTTTACTATTATTATACCATTGTGTTTGCCCAATTTCATACAATGCCTCTTTTACGAAAAGATAGATTCCGGTTTGCTGCGCGTTGTACGTACCTCCACCACTTTTCCGGCACATCCGTTGTCGTCCAACGCTTGGAATGCAACTCGCACACTGTCTTTACCTGACGTAACCGTCTGAGGGATGTCATAGGTAACGAAGAACACTTCACCGATCTTGTTCATATGAATCCGCTGTTCACCGACCACATTTCCATCGACGGCGATACTAAATATTCTTTCATGCCGTGTTCCTTCCCGTTCAAAAGGAGAATGATCCCCGCCCCAGTATGCCACGCATACATAGTTCGGTGCAGAACCATCCACCGCCAGCTGGTAGCTGAAGTAAGCCCCGCTGACACCATATGCTTCTCGCCACATATGCAGCTTATTGCGGCTGTCTGTATATGAACCGTTATGCTGTTCTGCACGGCAATTGCTATCCAGATGATGTCCAATCTCATCCTGCTGACCGTCAGGTTGCACCCTGTCGATGGTGATATCATTCAATTCCTTCTCCAGCGCATCCCCTTCATCGTTGAACGGCCAATAGACCGTATAGAACTCATGATGCACATCATAGAACGGGATCAGCCTCACCGGATTGCCGTCCGAGGTGACATCCTTGCTGATCTCAAACGTTAACGTACTTGCGTCTACAACCTTGATCCATTCACGCACATCCTCCTGCTCTGTCCAAATTACAGGTACAGGTGCGGTTTTGGGGTTCAATGCCGTTTCGTCCACGATGGTATCCTCGGGCAGCCCTTCGCTTCCCAGAGCACCTGCCAGTACAATTGGGCCGTACTGGAATGCCACCTTGTGTGCATCGTCCCTGGACGTGTATTGGTGGAGCGACATCGGCAGCGTGATGGTGATGACATCACCAGCGGTCCATGTACGCTCGATGTCGAGGTATCCGGGTTCCATCCGGGTATGCGGATGGGCCGTATCCCCGTTGACCGTTGCCGTCATTGGCTCCTGCAGCCATGAGGGCACGCGTAGTTTAAGATTGGCCGAGGCGCTGCCTTCGGTGATCGTAAGGGTTACCTTTTCCGAATAAGGAAAGTCGGTTTCGAGCTTCAGTGATATGCCTTGGGATTTCCAGTCCAATTGGGACGCGATATATAGATTTACGTATAGATCCTGCTCATCCTCGAAGTAAATTGCCTCGGCGTATTTGCCCGGGTTCTCCATGCCAGATCCTGTGCAGCACCACCAGGAAGTATCGTGAGTACCGTAGATTTTGTAGTGCCCTTGCAGTGTTGATGCAAAATACGTTTTGTTGCCTGTGTCCGGGTCCTGTGTGCCCAGGATATGGTTGTAGATCGCATTTTCATAATAGTCCATGTAGGCACTGTCGGGATTCCATGTGTAGAGCTGCTTCGTCAGATGCATCATGTTGTGGGTACAGCAGCTCTCTCCGGTTTTGATGCCGAGACTCTCCATGCCTTTCGCTTCATAATGCTCCGAAATGCTCGTAGCACCAAATACATAAGACCGATGATGAATCGTAGTGTCCCAGAAAAACTCCGCCGCTGTCCGGTAGCTCTCGTGATTATGATCCTGATTGTATATTTCGGCTGCACCGATGACTTTCGGAATCTGCGTATTCGCATGTTTGCCCTGAAGATCTTCCTGCTTGTGCTCCAGCGGTTCGAGGATTAATTGATGTGTGAATTTGTTGGCTATCTCAAGGTATACAGACTTCCCGGTGATTCCATACAAATGGGCAAACACTTCATTCATTCCACCGTGTTCACATTGAAGCATGATCTGCATCTGTTCCTCGGTCATCGGGCTTAGACCGTCCACCGCCCAATCAGCAAACCGCGTTACCACGTCAAGGGCCTGTTGATTGCCCGTTAATTTGTATGCATCAATTAGTCCGCGATAGATCTTGTGCACGCTGTACCATGGAACCCAATATTCACCGATGTTAAAACCACCAATGTGTTCTGCCCGAAATGCAATGCGGAAAGCTTCTTCGGATAAGCCGCCGACATACCCGCTGCCCGTTGTCAGCTGAATAGATGCAAGCTCACTGACGGCATAATCCAGCGTTTGCTTTAACGTTTCATTACCTGTCGCCTGATAGGTCACAGCCAGGGCAGACAGATAGTGTCCAAGAGAATGCCCGCTAATCGAGCGTGCCTCCCAACCCGCGTATCGTTCCTTTTTCGCCGGTAACCCATGGGCCTCAAAACACGGTGCCAGAAAACGATCAATGTCCAGTGATAACAAATACTTTTCTCCAACTTCCTGTGACGTTTGAAAAACGCCATTTAACAGATCTACATGCTCAGGTCCCAGAAATCCCTTTTTGGTTTCAATCATTCTGCTCGCTCCTCCTCGGTATATAGTGGATATTTAGAAGTATTTATATAAGTGTACAAAGGGTAAAATCCGTGTTTAAATTCATGTGTCCTTTACGAAATTTCTTCATACAGGCCTTGAATATCCTCATATTATCAAATAAAATACAACTACATCAGACTCATAATCCAAGAAAAGGTGGAGAAATCCGTCCTATGCAAAAGCCATTGGAACATTACTTGTGCGGCAAGTTCATAACCGAAGGCAATTGGAGCCATATGAAGCGCAGCATGCCTGTTCACGAGGTCATTTTGATGTTGCAAGGCGAGATGTACATTGCCGAGGAGGACGAGCAGTTTGTGGTTCGTGCAAATGATCTGCTATTTCTGAGAGCTGGACGCACCCATTCTGGATATCAGGTTAGCGATGCTCCCGTCAGCTTTTACTGGGTTCATTATGATTCGATTGAGAAAGAGTTCGACCAGTATCCCACCCATGCGACTATTCAGGTTCCGTCCACCGCCAATCAGCTGTTCAAGCAATTGCTGCATAGTTCATCGTTCTCACCAGAAGAAGCAGACGCGGCATTGCTGCTGCTGCTCAAAGAACTGGAACGCAACACACAGGCGGGTTATCGGCCGCACAATGCGATCGTTGACCACATCTGCAAGTGGGTGGATATTCATCTGCATACCGACATTACGGTTGGTAAGATTGCCGAGACTTTTAATTTTAACAAGGACTATATCTCCAAAATGGTGAAACGTGAGAAAGGCATTGGGCTCAAAACCTATATCCTCACGGAACGGATTCGCCGGGCCAAGCAGATGCTGCTCAATACCAATGCCAGTGTGAAAGAAATCGCGGGGCAATGCGGTTTTTCGGATTACAAACTTTTCCTGCGCATGTTCAAACAATACGAAGGCAATACACCCACCGAATATCGCAATAATTTGTATTCCACACAGCTCAATCGCCTATAATGAACCTTATACGTGCGAACCTTGGATGTGCTTGTGCGGATTATACCAACTCATAGAATTTCATGAGTCATATATAGAAAATTTGAATTAATCCAGTACCATTGGGTGTGATACAATTCAAGTCAACTATATCTCTTATCAAACCAAGATCAGAAGGAGAACTTGAGATGACAACGGCAGTAAAGATTCATCCCGCTACAGAAGCTGACCATGAAGAAATTGTACATATTCTCATTGAAAGTTACTCCGAGTACCGGGACACGTTCCAAACACAGGAACAATGGGAACATTATTTGAAGGACATTCGGGAATCGCCGAGCAATCCTTATATTAAGCAATTATGGATTGCCAAAATTAATAATCAGATTGTTGGAACGGTGCAATTGTTTGAGACAGCGCATAAGGCTTACCCGAACTTCGAGTTGCCTATTGATTATCCGTTTATTCGACTGTTGGGTGTTGATCCCAAATGGAGAGGTCACGGCATTGCCAGAGAACTGCTTCAACAATGTGTTGAATCTGCCAAAGACATGGGCAAAAATACGGTGTATTTATATACGGGCGGCCAGATGGTCAACGCGATCCGATTATACGAACGTTTCGGTTTTGTAGAAGACCCGGAATTCAGTTCCGAGAGTGGTGGAGGCAAAGCAATTTGCTACCGTTATGATTCATAATTCTCGCAAATGGTAATAAGCGTGGATAACACAAAAAGGGATGCCCATAAGTCATTAACATGACAGAGGGTATCCCTTTTTAGCGTTATTCTAATCTAAAGAATCGAAATCGAGCAGCAAATGCTATTCGCTCCATTTTCCACACTATTAACAGCCGATTTCCACCAGAATTTTTGCATGGCTCTTGTCGGTCATACCTTTACTTTTCTTACAGCTTCGCTCATCTCAAACGTTTGCTGCCTCAGCAGCATGGACGTTTGTGCCACCTTCTGGAACATGCTCGACTGCTCCCCTGTTAAGCGATAAATGTCATCTGAATGATCTGAAACGCCGGATGAAATTTGCGAGATGGTGTTGACCGATGCTGCCGCTTCCTCGGAACCCGCCGATATCTCTTCCGCTGCTGCGGAAACCTCCTGGATACGACGTGTCACCACACGAAACGCCTCAACCATATGCGTGAAGGCAAGCTCTGCTTCTGCTGTGCTCGTCACCCCCTGGCCGATCTCTTGCGAGGTAACATCCATCTGTGATCCGATATGCTGTGACTCCTGCTGAATACCGATTAACAAATCCGATATTGTCTGCACAGATGTGCCTGAAGCCTCCGCCAATTTTCGTACTTCATCCGCTACAACGGCAAATCCCTTTCCATGTTCTCCTGCATGAGCGGCTTCAATTGAAGCATTCAGCGCCAGCAGCTTAGTCTGACTCGCAAAATCCCGCACCGTATGAAGCGCACCGCTGATTTGCTGCGAGAAGTTGTTAAGCACTTGGACCATGGCTACAACTTCAGCAGATACAGCCGAAATGCTCTCCATCTGTTTCTTCATTTGCGTCATGCTCTGCTTACCTGATTGTGCCGTAGCAAGTGCAGTTGTTGCAGCGTCGGACACGGCTGTAGAGGACTCTGAAATATCGGTAATGCCTTTTGCGATCTCTTCCATCGCATTAGCGCTGTCGCTAGCACCTTGCTTCTGGGTATGTGCTCCCTGTCTGATCTGCTGCACGGACTGGTCAACGCTCTTATTCATCTCAAGCATGTCTTCTGCATCACGATTGAATTGCTCCGTTGATTCCGCGAGAATATCAGTGGTTACCGAAACACCCGCGACCATGTCGCCGATCATTTTATTTAAGTCCCCAGACATATGAATCATCGCCTTGAATGTGCTGCCAATCTCATCCTCACTCTGCAGCCGATAGGCTGTCAGGATTCGGTTAGCTTCCGCCAGCTCACCTTGCGCCATTTGTTCGACGCTTGCCTTCAACGGTTTCAGCGGTCGCAGGCCTCTTACGATGAACCACAATACAACCGCGATGCCTGCAAGCGTAATGAATAATAACAGGGCATACAGCGGAATGCTGGATTTCATAATATCTGACTCAATACTTCCAATGACCGACACAGCCGTATCAATTCCAATCACACCTGTCAAAGCTCCATTACTGTCCAAAATCGGAGCGTATGAGGAAATATATTCGCCATACTCTTCATTATTAATGATAGGGGAACTGGCTGTTTTCCCTTGCAGGAGCTTTTGGACTGCATCACCTGGGATATCCGTCACTTCATTGATCGGTGATGCTTTATCTGCATCTTTCATGCCGTCCACCATAATGAGAGGCGTGCCTGTATCGTCTATTTTCACAAAATACACATACATCGCACCGATGCTCACACGAAAATCATCCAGCTCATCACGAATCTTCAAGAACACGTCATTTTCCTTGGGATCTTTGGCAAATTCCACATACGGCCCTGCATCCAGCTGTTTCACATAACTCTCGGCAATTTGAATATTGTAACTCGATATGGCCTCCTGCGCGGCTAGCTTCATATTCGCCAGCTGAAGCAGCATGCTTCCCGCAGATATAATCACAATGACCAATGTAACAATGGCAACAATGCGAACAACCAAACGTTTCTTGAAAAAACCGACCATCCAATCCTCTTCCTCTCACACCTGTATGTAAGCCTTTTCGACTACGACTACCCAAAAACTACATGCTTGAAGCACTATGTAATGTGAAAATATTATATGAAGTTGTCGAATTAGGCAAGAAAATATCGGGTCACCCACAGGAAGATGATTTCCAGATAACGGCCTTCTCCGAGTCTAATGCTTTGTCCCTTTCCTAATCAGAATGCCATTCATCGATAAACAGACAAAACCAGCTCTCACTTCCACCTTAATCGGAAAAGAGGCTGGTTTTGAACTGTCTTAATTTTTTCGATTAACTTTAGATAGAATCGCCGTTATTGATCAACTTGGCCTTGATCAAAAGTCTCTGAACAATCGCCGCAGTTTCGGCCCGAGTAAGCTTGCCTGTCGGCATCAAACCTTCTTCTGAGCCCTCCACAAGTCCGTTATTCACAGCTGAGGCTACTGCCGACTTGGCCCAAGAAGAAATCGCCGTCTGATCTGCAAACGGAGATAGCACAGACTCCACATCTGCCCCTTCCGTTTCAATCGATGTGAGTTTCATTGCCCGGGACATAATCACCAATGCTTCCTGACGACTAATCGTCTGAGCAGGCGCAAATGTCTGGTTCTGGTAGCCTTCGATCAAACCGTATTCCACAGCCTTCGCAACAGCTCCTGCATACCATTCGCTGGACTTCACATCTATGAATGTGGTTTGGCTTCCATTGTCGGCCAATCCCAGCGCGCGCACCATAATCGCTGCGAATTCCGCCCGTGTAATGACCGCATTCGGATTGTAATGATTCTCATCTATCCCCTTGATGATCATTCGTGAAGCCATATCGTTTACAGCCTGTTTCGACCAATGACCTTCTACATCCGCGAATGTCTTTGGATGCCAAATCAGCGAGTAGTCGCTATTGGTAAGGCTGTTCACGACCGCATAATATTTCCCTTCTCTAGTCGTGATGAACGTAGGCACATGACGAACACTGCCGTCTGGATTGAGCACCGTAGCCGTTGTCACCCTGCTTGGATTAAGACCTGCGGGAAGTGGAATTTCTCGTTCCACATAACTGCTGAATTGTTCTACGTTTACCGTTTTGCCATTGTAGGAAGCCGTTACATTAAAAGTGACTGGTGGAGCTACAACAGCATAGTTTCCTTGAACAGCTGCCTTCTCTGCAAGAAGGACCGTAGCCTCATCACTCTTGGCAATCTCTACACGAACGACAATGTCGGACAGTTTGACCTGTATCCCAAGTGTCGAGGAAATCTTGTCGATGGCTATTTGCCCTGCAGGAAGTTTGTAGATTCCGCCTGGCGTTTGAACCTCCAAAACGGCTTGCTTGGTTTCCATGCTCTTCACAGCATCGCCAGTCAATACCACCGATACCTTTTCCACATTAGTAGTCACGGGAATGACTACGGTGGACTTGTCTGCTGCTTGCTTCAGCTGATCAACCAGTTTGGCTTGATCGACTGTGACCCTCAGTACAGTCTTACCGTTCTCTTTAGTGAGGGAACCTGTCGCAATCTGATCTTTCAAGACACCATCGACGATGATTTGCAGACCAGCAGGTTTCTCAACTGTTGTTGTGCTTGAGTTTGTTGAAGGCGCAACAGAGTTATTTGAATTGTTGGAAGTACTACTCGTCCACTTTGCGTATAACGTCACATCAGATATTACTTTATCCGTTGCGAAGTTCCACACATTCGTTACCGCTACTTCCTTATACCATCCCGCAAACATAAAGCCAACCTTTGTTGGTTCTGTCGGAGCACTTATCGTGGTGCCACTGTTCACCTGGGTAAGCCCAGGAACTGTGCTACCTCCCTGCGAATCATACGTCACTGTGTATTGCACCGGTCCATCATTAACCGTAACCTTACCAGGCATCAGTGTTTTTTCCATTCCAACCGCGAACGAGTTAGCTATGGAGAAATGGCTCAATTCTTCCGTTTCTACTGTTAATTTCTTGCTCCCTGTTGTTGCTCCACTTTTGATCTTGAAGCTGACGGTGAACAGTTTTTCTCCCGATGCAATCGGTGTGTCACCTGCATCGCTGTCTGCCCACATCGCTTTCAACCAACCTGCTACGTTATCGAAGTTGGAGTCGAAGTTATTGCCCGTTTCCCCTTCAATCTTCGTTACTTCCAACGCTTCTGTATCAAAATCAATTTGTATTCCATAGGCTCCGATTCCATATGTTGAGTTGGCTACGGAGACAGGTACTTTTACCGTAGTTCCGGGCGTTCCGCTCACCGAGCCGATCTGAATCTCTGCTGCATGACGCTTCCATGTTGCGTATAGCATCACATCGGACGTTACCATATCCGTTTCGAAGTTCCAGGAATTTGTGCCTGCTTCTTCTTTGAACCAGCCTGCAAAGGTATAACCGGCCTTCGTCGGCGCTGGCGGTTCGCTAATCGTCGTTCCACTACTCACATTGGCAGTGCTGTCAATAACGCTGCCTCCCTTTGAATCGAACGTAACGGTATATTGTGCCAACTGAACAGCCGTCCATGTTGCGTATAGCGTCACATCGGACGTTACCCTATCTGTTGCGAAGTTCCAGACATTCGTGCCTGCTTCCTCCTTGAACCAGCCTGCGAAGGTATAACCGGCCTTTGTCGGCGCTGGCGGCTCACTGATCGTTGTGCCGCTGCTTACATCTGTAATGCTGCCAACGGCGCTACCTCCCTGTGCATCAAACGCCACAGTATGCTTTACAGCATTAACCTGAATTTTGCCCATTTCAACCGTTGTCGACGAAAGTGTCCCCCCTTCATAGAGATTGTGCGTAGGTACACTCAGCGTCAGTTCCCCAGGCTGTGCGGTATCCTTGATCTTGAAATGAAGAGTGAATACCTTCGCTTCATCAAAAATCGAGTAGTTCACCAGATCAGCTTGTACATTGATAGTCCCATCACTGGAGAAATCCGTATTGAAGCTATCTCCATTTGAACTCACACCTAGATTATTCGTAATTTCATTTCCAGTCACAAGTTCCAACGAAGAAGTGTCAAAACCAATCGAAATATCGTATTCGTTGATGATAAGATTCGGTATCAGGTATACCTCCACGTCAACGGTATCTCCAGGGTAGCCTTCACCACCACTCACCTTCATCGAGTTAGAAGCTGGTGCACCAGCGCTGACAAACGTACCAAAAGGCAAGATCATACTAACCGTCAGTAAAATCGATATTAATCTCTTCCAAAGCATAAAATCAGCCCTTTCCTGCGGCAATGGCGAGAATCGCTTTTATATCCGCTTCGTCCCATTGTCCGTCGCCATTCATATCGAGCGCTTGCAACTGCTCCGGCGTCAGCGTGATCTTGCCCTTAATATGCATTGTCAACAACAGCGCATCAGCAGGCGTAACTACACCATCCCCATCCGCGTCACCCATGACAAACGACGTGTAATGCGCCGTGTAGGTAACATCCGCAGTTATCTTAGTAGCCGCTACCTGCTGACTGCTGAACTTCGTAACTCCACCGTCACTGCTCCATCCTGCAAATCGGTAGCCGCTTGCAGGCGTCACTGTTGGAACTGCCACCGGATGCCCACCAATTGTCACCTGTTCACTCGTTCCGCTGATCGTGCCATGAGCGCCTGATCCGTAGCTGACAGTAGCAACTTGCGGTGTCGTATCACGAATTGAAATGTCCAGCGTCTGGGATGTTCCTGCGCTGAACGTGAAATTCAGACTTGTCGTCCCTACTACTTGTGTCGCTAGATACGCCTTTTTGATGGTAACTATATTACCGCTAACTGTGTAGTCCTCGCCTGCAGTCAATAAGGATGCCTGATTATCAATACCGGTTAACATGTTTCCGTTCAACGTCAGCGTAACATTCACATTGACATAACCCGCTGATGTAGTATTTTTGTCGAAGTTTTCCTCCAACGGATTGATCATGCTGTTTGCTTCCACTATTTTCTTTAATATAATGCCATCTTGCCCAACCACCACAAAGGTATTGTTACCATAGCCTACACTGTTAAGCTCTTCCTGCCTGTCGCTCGCTTGAGTTGTCCAATTCGTACCATTCGTTGATGTTAAGAGTAACCCACTTTTTCCTGCCGCTATAAAAGTTCCATTGCCGTAACCCACGCCATTAAGCGTGTTCGCTGTCCCGCTTGCTTGCACGACCCAATCCATTCCGTTGACAGAAGTCAGGATTGTCCCGGACTCACCAACTGCCACAAACTTTCCACTTCCGTAGCTTGATTTTTTCAGATTCACCTGGGAACCGCTCGTTTGGAGCGTCCAGTTCTCCCCGTCAGGCGAAGTTATAATCGTTCCTCCCACCCCCACCGCCACAAACCGATCATGTGCGTATATCGTATCATTTAGCGTATTTGATGTAGGACTCGTAATGGAGGCCCAGATTACTCCGTCAGCCGAAGTCCAAACTTTACCGGCATTACCTGTCGCTACAAACTTCCCAGCCCCATAACTCAAGCCATATATAGCATCTGTCCAGGTTGACGCCCTGTTTGCCCAGACTGTTCCGTCCGTCGAAGTAAGGAGTGCCCCATTAAACCCCACCCCTACGTAAGTGTCATTACCATACTCGATATTTGTTAAACCAACGGAGGAGTCGATCAATTTTCTGTCCCAGAATGTACCGTCTGTAGAGGAAAACAACTCTCCGTAAGGACCGACCGCTACAAAATGGTTATTAATGAAACTAATTTCTCTGATGGCTTGCCTGGAGCCTTGAAGCCGATTCGTCCATATCGTCCCATCTGCCGAGCTAAAGAGGGCTCCCCGAATGCCCACTGCCACAAATTTGTTGCTGCCATAGACAACACCGTTAAGATTATTGCCCGTGCCGCTAGTCTGCACTTGCCAGCTACTGGCTGAATCGGAAGAAGTGTACACCTTACCACCATGTCCTACCGCCACGAACTTTCCGTTGCCATAGCTGACATCAGAAAAGCCCTCTGAAGCGGAACTACCTTTATTTTTGCCTATTGCCCAGGTCCATGATGAATCCGAGATAGATTGCGAATATACGATAGCTCCCTGGTTATCAACTGCCACGAAGCGGTTGTTCCCATAAGTCACGCCGATATATGAATCTCCATTGGTGCTGTTGTACGCCTTCCAGGACACTCCATCTTTCGAGACAATCCTCGTACCAGATAAACCAACAGCAACAAACCAGTTTCCACCATAGGTTACGTCCCAGAGATAGCCCGTTGCGCTACTGGTTTGGCTAACCCAGGTGGAACCATCACTTGACAGCAGTATTAATCCCGCTTCTCCTACTGCCACAAATTTGCCGGCACCAAAAGTAACACTCAACATATTGGTATTCCCCACCTTTTGACTTTGCCAGGTCACTCCATCGGTTGAGGTGAGAACCGTTCCACTGCTTCCCACTGCCACAAATCTCCCATTGCCATATACAACGCTATACAAAGTGAATAACGTATTGCTCTTGGGACTCGCCCAGCTTACACCGTCTGTGGAAGTAACAATCGTTCCATACTCGCCCACTGCCACGAAGATGTTATTTCCATAGGCCACCGTGTTCATCGTCTGAGACGTCGGCAGAGGACTTCGAAGTTCCCATGCGGACGACTCGGCTATTGCATACTGCGGAACCAGCATTCCTACTATTAGGAACGCTAATATCACCGAGATCCATTTTCTGAATGTCATCATTTTTTCTTTCACTCCCCCTCATTTTGCTCCCATCCCAAATCCGTTGACCGCTGTCCGATATCTATCAATCAACAGCATTAGTCTAGCAAATTACTTCTCAACATTTTCACAACATTCCACCCATAAAACGACAAAAAAAGGGGCTAAAGGCGTAAACCTTAAGACCCATACTTTTTTTTGTGATCGGTTTTGTCACACTCTAATTTTCCTCCAGCAGCATTCGCTTCTTCAAAGCCTGCACATTTCCGACTCCGCCCAGATCTCCCGCATGCCTCAAGGAGTCAATGAGTAGATCGTAGTAACCCTCCCGACTGGGCTCCAGATCGATCAGCTTTCGAAGCATCGCTATCCGTGGCTCGTTCGTCGCCCCATTCAGAGCATTCGTCAAGTAGGACATCAGGATGGAACGCAACTCGATTCGGTAAGTATCCGCCCATTCATAATGCTCCATCTCGAAGTAATTGCCGCTATATAGATGAAGCATGTCCTTGGCTTCGGTTCCGGCAACTCCCCTCTTCATTCGACCAAGCAACTCTTCAAGATCGCTTCGGATAAACACCGGATTAATCCAGTAGCGCTCGTCGCCGTACCTTACTACTTCGCCATAGCCCACCGACTTAAACAGACTCCGCAAATAATACAGGGAAGTGTGCAACAATTTTTGCCCGCGCTCCGGCGCATCATTCGGCCATAAGTTTTCCAATATGGCGTATTTGTAAACGGGCTGTCCGCGATGATGCCAGAGGAATGCGAATAACTCCTTCGTTTTCTTGGTCCTCCACGTTAATAGCCTTCCGTTTGCAGCATACAGCTCCATGCTGCCTAGTACTTTAAGCGAAAGCAATACCTTACCTTCAACGACAGTGTCCAATTCGCTTGAACCAACGTTGGCAACTCCCCTGTCAAGATCTAGAGGACTGCTACTTAGAATCCGATTTTTGGCCTGGAGATTGGAATAACGGTGCAGTGTCCTGGCCAGCTTGTCCTTGGCGACCGGTTTAAGCAAATATCCGATGGCGTCGGTGTCATACGCATCAATCGCATACTGATCATGTGCCGTTACAAAAACGATCTTAGCAAAGGGAAAGCACGCAGTGATCTCCTCCGCAACCTCCAGCCCGCTTACTCCAGGCATTTCGATATCCAAAAAGATTAAATCCGGCTGCAGCGCGCCACATTGTTCGAGCGCTTCGGCGACCAGCTGAAACCTGCCGACAACCTTCACACCGCCAACTTCGGCCAGCATAATATCCATGACGTCAAGCGCGATCTCTTCATCATCGATCAGAATGGCTTTCCACATAAGGCTCCTCCGTCAAGTAAATTGTAATTCGGGTTCCTTCGCCCAAGCGACTATGAATCTCCAGAGTCCGCCCGTATCTCATTTGTAGCCTGCGGTTCACATTACCAATGCCGATTCCCCCAGTCTTGCCTTGCTCCAGTAATCTTAGCGTTTGTTCGTCCATTCCACCCCCGTCATCCTCGACAACGATCTCCACACCGTTAATGCTACGGGTGACAATAATGTTCACGGTCCCTCCTTCAGGCTTCTGTCCGATCCCGTGACGGACGGCATTTTCGACTATAGGCTGGAGGGTAAGTGGGGGCACCATACCGTGCGCATCTTCATCGATTGTGTAGCTCACGTTCAGCCGTTGACCGAAGCGAAGCTGCTCAATGGCAAGGTAGGCGCGTACCAATTCCAGTTCCCGCTCTAACGGTACTGCATCACCCTGGAAGATAAATGTGAACTTGGAGCGGAGATAGGTGGTCAAATGGTGGATCGTTTCCCGCAGCTTGTCCACGTCCTTATAGCTGAGCCCAACTAGTGCATTCAGGCTATTGTACAGAAAATGCGGCGGAATCTGGGCCTGCAAAAAGTCCATCTCCCGGCGTACCGCCTGCTCAGAGGAGCTTTTCATCGCCAGAAGCGATTGCACTCGTGCTCTAAGTTCTGCCAGCTCAAAAGGCTTCTGCACAATATCATTGGCCCCTGCTGCAAAGGCTGCCAGAATATCCCCCGTCTGCCCCGAAGCGGTCAGCATCAGCACCGGAAGCTCAGCCAGCCCGTGAATCGACCGGATGTCCTTACAGATGTCCAATCCCGATACGCCGGGCATCATCAGGTCGAGTAGAACAAGGTCCGGCTTCTTGCGCCTTAACACCCCCAGTGCCTCTTCGCCGCCTCCCACAGCCGTATACGTGTACCCCATGGAAGCTGCCACGTCCATGGCGACCTTCAGATTGGAGGGTTCATCGTCAACAATCAGAATATGGAGCGCCTCATCTGGCACCTCCACAGCTAGCTGAACCCTAGGGAGCAACGCTGGGTTCTCTTCAGGCTTGATATGTGCCTCACACTCCGTATAATTCTTATACTCGGTATGTCCAGCGTATTCAATAGTGGCCGCCACCTGGTTCTCCCCGCGCCGTGCAATTGGCAGCATGAATGTAAACCTGGAACCTTTGCCGACCTCAGACTCTATCTGCATATGTCCGCTCTGCAACTCGACAAGTTGCTTCGCTATGCCAAGCCCCAGTCCAATACCGCCCCGCGAATGCGCACCCTGCTCATTATATTGAAAGAACGTCTGAAACAGGTCGTCCATGATCTCCGGAGGAATACCCCTTCCGGTGTCGCTAACGGATATCGCCAGCATATTAGCCCTTCTCTCCGCTGAGATGGAGACCGTTCCACGATCCGTATACTTCAATCCGTTCTCCAACAAATTATGCAAAATCTGCCGAAGCCGGTTCTCATCAGCCATGATAAGAGGTAGATTGGGAGGCAGCTCATTTACAAGCCTGACTCCGCTCTTAACGGGCGAGATCGATAAGGTCTCCATAACAAAATCGGTTGATATGTAAAGGTCTACAGGTTTCGTTTGCACGGAGAGTTGACCGTACCGAATCCGATTCATATCAAGGATGTCATTCACCAGTCCGGCAAGTCGCCTTCCGATCAGGTGAAGCAACCTGACGTTCTCACGATGCTCCGCTGCAAGCGGTGCTTCTTTATTCTCCAGCAGGGCTTCAGACAGATTGATGATACCATGTAAAGGCGTGCGAAGCTCATGCGACGTTTTGGCCAGAAACTCATCTTTTTGCCGGTCATAGATAAGCAATTGATCAGCCAGGCGTTCACTGCGCAGGAGAGCCTCACGAATCCGGTCCCCCATCAGGAATGATTGCGACAACACGACTAGCAGTAGCGTAACGATGATGTAATACGGGCTGTCCAGCGCCAATTGATAACGGGTCAGTGCGAAAATCCAACTAATAATCAAAAAGAACACACCAAGTAAAATATAGTAAATTCTGACCCCGTGATGGCGATTGCGAAAAATTGAAGCAAAGATAAATCCGAAGGCCACTATCTGCAAAAATACGCCAGGCCACAACAGATACAAAAGGTGATCATTGGGAAACCCAATCAGTAAAACCAGATACACATAGGAAAACCAGCGAACTCCCCTGAACAAATATCCGCTTCTCTCGTTTAGATAAATGCGTACATAGTGAATGAAGAACATGATCGCCAGATACGGAAGAATGAAGAGCAGCTTCTGCAGCAGCAGAAACGACATCGAGGGAAACAGAGTCGCCATAACGATCTCGTTGTCGATGCTGAAAAACAATCCTAGTGTCAGACAGAACAAGCTAAAGAAAATTAGATAAGGCTCCCGCCGCCATTGCCTGAACATGCCTGCAAAATAAATGCCAAAAACGAACAACGTGGTGATAACGATGACGTCAGCCATTCGGGCATTGTCCCGCCGGGTCATAACATCCGTTGCCAGTCCAAACTCAGGTGCTTGCACAAGTCCACCTTGCAAGTACCGATAGCTCGACACCTGGACAAGAATCTCAATGGTCCGGTCTTCGGACTTGATCATTCCAAAGAACGGAAAATTGCTGGGCACAAATTCGGCTGCCGATAATCCGGGTTGTCCAGTACCGCCAAGCTCCTCGTCTTCCATATAAATACGACTCGCCATCCGAATCTTTTTGGCTCTAAGTCCATAATCCTCGGGATCGTTTACCAACAGTCGCAGACGGTACGTCCCCGCACCATAGCCGCTTTCCGACACTTCTCCCTTCCATCCTCCGGGAACAGGAAGAATGTGCGGTTTTAGTTGCTGATTCGCGCCCCGATTGGCGAAGTCGCTGGGTGTCAGCAGTTGATCCTTGTAGAATTCCCATTCCCCGCGAAGCGGGATGATCCCCTGTTCAGCAAAATCCCACTGTCTGGCATCCAGTACGCCTTCCCTCGCCTCCGGATAGTGCACGTTGGGATGAAGCCATTCATAGATAAAGATTGAGGTCGCTCCAGCAAAAACGCCGACCATACCAATTAGAACAAGTAATTGTGTTCTCATGACTGCGTATTCCTTCCTGTCATCGGAGAAAAGATTCGAAATAGATTTATCATATCGAAGTATTTCAAAAAAAACTATTAAAAAGCCTTCGACATTATCATAACAATTTTGACATCGATCGTCCGCTGATTGTATAAATTAAACATCTCACCCAACTCAAATGAGCTGTCTGCTTCTCGTTTTCGACAAAAAAACATCCTGACGCAAGCGCCAGGATGTTTTGATATTGTACAAATATTATACTCTTACAGGATTATAAAACCCGTCCCTTTGTCTTCCTGAATCGAATCAGAGACCAGAGAATCAGTAATACGAGTACAGTTAGACAGATGCTTATGCTGAAACGGTTGCCTTCATCAAACACGAACATGACTGCAATAACGCCGAGACACAGCACAGCAGCTCCAGTTACGTAAGGAAATCCCCAAACTTTAAATGTCGGTTGCACCGGATATTTTTTCCGCAGCTTCAGCTGTGAGGTGGCAATACAGATCCATACGAGCATCACGACAAACCCCGGAACCGCCAGCAGCACGCGGAAGAGCTGATCTTGTGCGAATAGCCCCAGCATGGAGCCCCCAAGCAGAATCACAGCACATACCAGCAGTGTATTTACCGGACTGCCGTTGCGATTCGTATGTGATAATGCCTTGGGAGCTTCACCACCTACCGCCATGGAATGCATCATACGGGATGCGCCGTAAATGCCCGAATTCGCAGCAGACAGAACGGCGGTCACCAGAATAAAGTTCATAATATGTGCTGCACCCGGAAGTCCCGTGGAAGCCAGCACCTGTACAAACGGACTGCTTTCGGGCCCCAACTCATTCCACGGAATGAGCCCACAGATGATGAGAATCGGCAGCGTGAAAAATAAAATAATTCTCAGCATGAAGTTCCCTACAATTTTGGGCATCACCTTGTCCGCATTTTCCGTCTCCGTTAAGGTTAAGCCAATAAGCTCAGATCCTCCATACGAGAACATGACAACCAATAATGCTGAGAAGATCGATGACCATCCATTAGGGAAGAAACCGCCTGCTTGCGTGTAATTATGCAGATAAGGCGTATTGTCACTTGGAATGATCCCGAAGATCAGACCCGCCCCAAGGATAATAAAAATAATAATCATGGCGATTTTAATACCAGCCAACCAAAATTCAAATTCCCCAAATACCCCTACACTCAGCAGATTAATCAGTATAATAAACACCGCACATGCCAAGCTCAGCATCCACAGCGGTACTTCCGAGAACCAGTACTGCAAAAAGCTCCCTGCTGCGATGACCTCAATTACACAAACCGACAACCAGAGGAAACAATACATCCATCCCATGATAAAGGAGACTCTGCTGCCGAACGCTTCCTGCACAAAGTCTTTCATATTTTTGTTCTTGTACACTGTAGCCATTTCCGCCATCGCAGCCATGACAACCAGTAACAATAAGCCTGCAAAAATGTACGTTACAATGACTCCTGGACCTGCAAGTCCAATCGTTTCGGCGCTTCCTTTGAAAATTCCGGTTCCAATGACACCGCCCATAGCCATAAAGCTAATATGCCTTGGTTTAAGTTTCTTCTGCAATGTTCCTTCTGTCTGAGCCAATTCAAGTCCTCCTGATGTAAAAAACGTCTGTAATCTTCTGTTATGTTTTCTGAAACATAACTTCCAGTATACCCTATTGTTCATGGATCAG
The DNA here is from genome assembly GCF_900101205.1 of Paenibacillus sp. OK060. Classification (NCBI taxonomy): domain Bacteria; kingdom Bacillati; phylum Bacillota; class Bacilli; order Caryophanales; family Paenibacillaceae; genus Paenibacillus; species Paenibacillus sp. OK060. Next base: position 52,005 of record NZ_FNFR01000004.1, on the reverse strand, counting down.
CCCAGCAGTTCCGTACGGCCAATTCATCCCAAACGAATGCTGACATGACCTATGTTTTATACCCCACAATGATACAAAGCAATCTGTATGCCATTCAATCCGTTCATTTGAATACATTCTACTCTTCTTACGATCTCCAATATGTATGATTTGTTGCAGTCTAGCACTTCGCAAAACAATCATTAAACGCAAAAAAACCAGCGGTCTGTATGCAGCAGAATGCTGGTTTCCAATGTTCCTGCTATGTTTACTGCCTATCGTGTAATTTATAATTCCTTCGTCATAAAAGCGCTGTTCGGATCCAAACTATAATCTGCAAATGGCTCACAGTATACAAACCCAAAGTCTTCATACAGCTTGCGCGCCGGAATAAAAGAATCCATCGAACCCGTCTCCAGACTGATCCGTTTGTAACCCCGATCCTTGGCAACCTCGATAATATGAGCAAGAATTTGTCTTGCTACGCCTTTTCTCAGGTGAGCCGATGCTGTGCGCATCGATTTCAATTCTGCATGCTCCGAATTCAATTCCTTCATGGCACCGCAGCCCAGCAGCTCTTCCGCTTCCCATGCGCACCAGAATGTAATCTCAGGTTTCTTTAACCCATCCAGATCCAGAGCGTGAATGCTTTCCGGCGGCGAATCTGCTGCCATACCCTGCAAATGTTCTGCAATTAATCCAATGACTTGATGACCGCTCAAATCGTCTACTTTGATCTCCATATCTACCACTCCTGCCGACAATTTTGTTGTGTGTTGTTTACACTGAATACATGTCCAATGATTATATAGTACTACCATGGCAGGTTTTCTGACAACAGCTTCAAAAACACAAATGAAATGTCTATTGTGATACCCTTAAATTTCCATTATAGTGAGGCTATCTGATTACAAAGGAGCGAGGAATATTGCGTAGAAAGCATATAGCTAATTGTCGTACTGAGGTGAAGCAAACTTAATTTGTGAAAAGGAGACCATCATGACACTATCGACTGAAAATCTGTTTTATAGCAAACGATTGAAAATGACTCCGCCCCGTGCAGAAGATGTGCAGACCATGCTGCAATGGAATGAAGATCCCGAATATTTGCGAAATGTGGATACGGATATTGCCATTCCATTTTCGGAAAAGCAGCTTGAAGATGAAGGCGAGACGAAGGACAAGGAAGTTTACTTTCGGCTTCGAACGCTTGAGGATGAACGACTGATCGGATTCGTTGTCATTCACAGCATTGAATGGAACAACCGATGCGGACAACTTGCCATTGGCATTGGACTCGCAGAGCATCGCAACAAGGGATACGGCACGGAAGCGTTGAATCTTATTTTGCGGTACGCCTTCCATGAATTGAATCTGGACCGGGTCGGTCTTGATGTCATCGCCTATAATGCCAAGGGCATCCGTGCCTATGAGAAGGTCGGCTTTCAGTTGGAAGGTCGTGCTAGATCAGCCGTTTATCGTGATGGAAAACGCTTTGATCGCTTATTGATGGGAATTCTAAGACCGGAATGGGAAATACACAATCAGATCAATGTGGAGGGTGGACAAGCATGAATATGAATGCGGAAGTCACTGAATTTATCGAACAGATCCCGGTTCCCTGGCAAGCCGAGGTTGCAAGTAAACTGCGGGAGTTGGTACATGAATCCATCCCTGAAGTAGAGGAACGTGTGCAATATAAGAAACCGCATTTCCTGAAAAACGGTAAATATGCAGCGGTCATCTCCCCTTCCAAGCCGGCAGTATCCTTCACGATCTTCAATGCAACCGGACTTGAGCTGCCAGATGGGATATTTGAAGGCCCAGCGGAACGTAAAACAATTAAGATTAAGGAAAAAGATACGCCTGACTATGAGTGGCTGGCTGCACTTCTGACACAAGCATCCGCAGAACTTTAAGCTGGAATTGAGATATAAGGTGTCTCAGTTTCTTTCAACCGACTATAGCAACTATTAAAAAGGCCAACCAGCATATCTGGTTGACCTAATCATACGAGGGGGCTTCCTAGAATGTTAATACATATGGGATAGCCCCTTTTGGGTATGCAGCTGTCAATACAAATTTAAATCGCATCTATGCAATAACAGATCATTAGAGTTCCCTCATCAGGATTGTTGATAAGTTACCGCCGTCATCTGACACGGCTCGCAAATGAACATGTAATACATGCCATCCCCGTATTCCTCAACCTCGTTCCAGTCCATTTGTCCAACGGCCCTCATCCTAGAAGAGCAGCATGGACAATTCGGATACTCCGCATCCTGAACCCATCCGGGATGGCCCCCAATCTGGGATGTAGAAGGCTCCATCGCCCACTCACTGCCATGGAACGCATGACGTGGTGCAGTCGCAATCCAAAACTGCCGGCCTGCATCCGGTGCAAGCTGAACATAGTCGTCCGGGTCAAGATCATCCGCTCCCATCGGCATCACATTATGCGCACTCCAGCACGGTTCACCTACTGAATCCATCTCCATATAAACGACGCCATAACAACTGCATATAACGCAAGTCTGCACTTGAAGCCGCTCACTATTCCATGCAACATCCTGCAGTGCTGGATGCTGTACATCCAGATCAATTAAGGTCGTTAACGGACCGCCACACCACTCACAGTTATCGGTACTGGTCAACAGCATGGAGATCGAATTGCCAATAGATGTGTCGTCAGCCCCTTCATTCTCTTTTACTTTATAGAGTGAATAACTTGGAGTGATAAATAAATCCCTGCGCTGGCCTTCATTCGATAACTCCCAACCGGCTTCGGTAGTATAGTGCTCAGGTGCGACATGCAGCTGATCTGCCCAGCGAGGCGGAGACTGCCTCCATTGCTGGAACTGACGTACAACCACTTCATCTCCAATATAGGCGAGCATGAGCAACAGATTATTCCGATTCTCATCATCGGTGTTCACCCGCTGCAACAGTTGATCACGTACTTCAGCCGAGGCGCTCTTATACAAAATGACAGGATAATAGATTTCGTGCTCCAACAGCTCAGGAATCTGTGCAGACAACGACGTATCATGGTAACAGACCAGATACACCAAAATATCTTTACCTGTATCGTCATCCCCCGTACGAATCAGTTGCATCGCATAATCGATCATGAGGGCTTGCTGCTCCGTAGACAAGGACAGATACACCTGTTCTTTGGAATGCTCGTATGCCACATAACGGATTAGTGGATCATGATCCTGACGTGTATGCATGATTTTCAAAATCTCCACAGGGTCCGTGATTCCCTCATACAAGTCAACGTCGCGCCGATTGGCTTCAATGTATCTCTGATGTGCCTCGCGCTCCATCTCCTGCTTGCAAGGCATGCAGTACCCACCTGTTCTGGCAGCCGTTGCTGGCAAAATCGTATTTGGGCACCCCTCTCGTATGCACGGAATGCGTTCTGTCATCTATGGGTACCCCCTATGCTTTTGATCCTTCTTCACGTTCTACAAGCTCAATCATGTCGATCAGTGGGATGGTAGATTAGTGATGTCCCAGTTGGTCCTTCGTAAATTCATAAAATGCGAGCGCATCTTCGCTGCTGGCAAAACCCGCCTGAGCCATTTTTTCGCTGCCGCCACCTTTGCCCTGGTAGGCTCCGAGATTGCCCTTGAAGAAAGGTCCACAAGCCCACTCCGGCGGCTGCCCGTTCTGTGCTAATACAACTTTGGCCTCCGAGATGCTCGCAAAGAGTACAAGTCCCTCATGTTCTGATGTCAGCTTGGTCGCCAGACTCTGCATATCCTTGAGCGATTTGTCTTCAAAGATTTGGGCAATGACAAGCCCTTCCCGTGCAGATAAAAGCTCTTGTGCATAATAAGCGTCATTGGAAGATTTCACAGCGTTCAGCTCTGCTTGCAGCTGCTTTTGCTCTGCTTCCATTTTGTCGATCCGATCCGCAAGCTCTTCCCGGCTGGTCTTCAATTTGGCTGTAATTCCGGTCAGCACGCTTTGCGCGGCGTTGAACTCATTCAGTGCTCGGTATCCGCATTTAAAATAAATCCGGGTGCCGCCCTTCACTTTCTCGGTTTTCAACAGTTTAATAATTCCGATCTCTCCTGTGGCTGACACATGTGTTCCACCACAAGCGTTATATTCCACGCCCTCGATCTCCACGATGCGAATATCTTCGGTTACGGAAGGCTGCTTCACCAGCGGCAGACGTGCCGCCTCTTCCGCAGTGACCCATGAACTGCTGATTCTGGCATTCCGGTATATCTGCTGATTAACTTCCATTTCAATTGCAGCCAGTTGATTCGCTCCCAGTTCGGCTGCAGCCACATCAATCGAGATATAATCTGTCCCCAGATGAAAACTGAGCGTCATCGCATCTGCCAGCTTCAGCGTAATAGCCGATAGCAAATGTTGCCCACTATGCTGCTGCATGTGATCAAATCTGCGCTGCCAATCGATGTGGCAATCCACATCGTTCTGCTCCGGCGCACGCTCCAGCTTATGCAGCACCTCACCGTCTTCACTAATTACATCCAACACTTCAATGCCGCCGATTTGCCCCAGATCACAAGGCTGTCCACCCCCATGTGGATAAAAAGCCGTCTCCGCCAGCGTGACATATAAACCATCGTCTTTGTCCACTCTGCCTGTAATTTGTGTATGCCACTCCCGTGTGTACGCGGAGTCATAATAGATTTTTTGCGTCATCGAATCATCCCGATCCCTTCTCGTTCAAATGGCTGTCCATACTCTCCAGATTACACTATCTGGAACCTCCAAGCCAAATTTTTCGACTCACATCTTCGCTTTTCCATATCAAAAAAGACCGCTCTGTAAGCCAAGCTACAGATCGGTCTCCATACTTATATCCACTATCCACGTTAATGAAACGTTGGATATGGATTGAACCTTATAATTACACAAAAACGAGATGCAGTCATATTAATTTGGTATAGACACAAGAGCGAAACAGACAGAAAGGACCTGAAGAAGCGGAGCGTGCTCCTTTATCACCGAATTTCTCCCTTCAGGGGAAACTCATTGAAATCCGGGGGTAAGAGAGATCGAAAGGTTTTCTGTCTGTGTAGTTCCTGAGTGTCTAAATCAAGTATGGTCTGCAAGCGGAGTGGCCAAGTGTAATCTCGTTGCACTCCATATTTATTTCATTGACTCGGATAGCTCTGTGAAAATAACACCCAGTGCATACGCTCCAGCATCCGGGTAGCCCAGACTGCGATCGCCAACAGCACCCGCGCGGCCCATACGTGCCACGATGTCTTCTGTTTTCTTCGCACCTTCTACTGCCGCTTCTGCACCTTTGGCAAACGCCGTTTTGAAGTCATCTCCAGACTTCGAACTTTGCGTCCATGAGTCTGCACAAGGGACAAGTGCGTCAATTAATGTCTTGTCACCTACAACGGCACCACGTCCGAAGGAACGTTCACCTGTAGACTGAATCCCCTGCACTGCCGCCTGCATCATGTCAGCGAACTCTGCAACGTTCAATTGCTGCTTGTCACCAACGGCTTTGCCTGCTGCCCGGAATGCCGAACCCCAGATTGGGCCGGATGCACCGCCGCAGTATTCCATAATGACAAGAGAGCAGGCATCGAGGAATGAACCGATATTCTTTTTCTCTTCGTTCACGATATGGTTCCATTCGCGCTTGAGCTGTCTGAAGCCCTTCGCTACGCTCATACCAAAGTCGCCGTCACCCGCATGGGAATCCAGTTCACAGAACGGCACTTCGTTCTTGATAATGATCTCACTCATCTTATCGATCAGGTAGACGATATTATCCAGGGAGAATTGATTGTTGTTGATCACCGCAGACGTTGCAGGTGTCTCCACTTCATAGGATACGGGAGCATCTTCAGTTACGACGGCTTCCAATGCTTCGGAATATGCCACTTGCGCTACTGGAGGACCAGACACTTTGAAAGCAGGTGTATCACTTTCCTTAAACAACAATGTTTTCAGTTCATCGTCCAGTTTCAGGATGGTTACCGATGCTCCTGCCATATCGATACTCGTCATGTAATTGCCAACAAACGTAGTGGCTACACCCAGTCCTGAACGCTGTGCCAGCTCACGCTGAACCGAGTTGTTGAGCAGATAGAGCTCCTGTAAAGGTGTCGCACCAAATCCATTGACAAGCACTGCAATCTCAGCGGATGCATTATTGTCCAGCTTCATTTCTGCAAGCAGTGCTTCAACCATGCGTCCTGCAAGCTCATCCGCAGATACTAATTTCTCGCGGCGAATGCCTGGTTCACCATGAATTCCCACACCGAATTCCATCTCATCTTCAGCGATTTCAAATGTCGGTGTTCCTTTGGCTGGCACGGTACAGGAAGTGAATCCAAATCCGATGCTGCGAACGTTCTGGGCTGCTTTCTCAGCAACGGATTTCACCTCTGCCAGACTGCGGCCTTCTTCGGCTGCAGCTCCAGCGATTTTGTGTACCAGTACGGTTCCGGCAACGCCGCGGCGCCCTACCGTATACAGACTGTCTTGAACAGCAATGTCATCCTCAACCCGTACATATTGCACATCAATGCCATCTTCCTCGGCAAGATGCGCCGCGTTCTTGAAGTTCATCATGTCGCCGCTGTAGTTCTTAATGATTAGCAGCGTGCCCTTCTTGCTAGCTGTGGCCTTGATCGCCTGATATACCTGAATCTGGGAAGGAGATGCGAATACATCTCCACAGACCGCAGCATCCAGCATGCCTTTACCAACGTAACCTGCATGGGCAGGTTCATGACCACTACCACCGCCGCTGATGAGGCTAACTTTATCCCCATTAATCTCTCTGCGTTTAATGACCTTATATTTTTTCAAAAATTCAAGCTCCGGGTGCGCCAGCGCAATGCCGTTGCACATTTCCATGACAACATTTTCAGCCTGATTGATGATTTTCTTCATTTATTTCGCCTCCCGGCGAGCTGCTTTGTAGTCCCGTCCCATACGGTCAGCTGCCGCAATGGCAGCAGCCACTTCAGGAACAGTAATCGGGAACGGCATAGCGTGAATGGATTCTTCAGGAATACACGCGATCTCGGCCACCTTCAACAACTCTTCCTGACTAATGGTATCTACACCGATATCCGCCAAGCTTACAGGCAGTCCCACTGCGAGACAGAAGTCCATGACTTCATGCAGCTCTTCGGTTGGTGCATTTTCAAGGACGAGTTGTGCAATCGTACCGAATGATACTTTTTCACCGTGGAAGAAGTGATGTGTACCCTCCAGAACAGTCAAACCATTGTGGATCGCATGGGCTGCAGCCAGACCGCCACTCTCAAATCCAAGACCAGACAACAGAATGTTTGTCTCAACGATGTTTTCCAGCGCTTGAGTCACGACGTTGCTGTCACTGGCTACTTTTGCTTTCAATCCATCCGTCAGCAGCATTTCATAACAAAGTTTTGCAAGAGCAAGTGCTGCATTCGTACCTACTGCGGATGGCGTGTATCCTTCACGGGAACCCATCGGCAGACTTGCGTTCACACGAGAGTACGACTTCGCTGTAGCTCTTGCTTCGAAGTACGTAGACAACGCGTCACCCATACCCGATACAAGGAAACGTGTTGGTGCGTTTGCAATAACCGTTGTGTCCACGAGAACAACACTTGGGCTTTGTTTGAAATACGCATAGTCATCAAAAGCACCTTCCGGCGTATACAACACAGCAGAGTGACTGGTTGGCGCATCCGTTGCTGCGATGGTAGGACAGATGATTAGCGCTTCGCCTTCTGCCACACATTTGGCTGCATCGATCGCTTTACCGCCACCGAGGCCAATTGTACATGTGCATCCTTTTTCTTTCGCAATTTCCTGGAGACGAGCAACTTCCTCGCGGGAACATTCCCCTCTAAAACCGCTTTCAACAAATGTAATATTGAATTTTTGTGCCGTTGCATCGAGCTTCGCTTTTACACGCTGTACATCATCCGGATGTGCGATCAGCAATGCAGATTCACCAAAGGATTTTACAAAGTAACCGAGGTTCAACAATTCGTCTTCGCCTTGCACATATTTCGTTGGACTAATAAATGCTTTTCTCATAATGATATAAGCCTCCTATGGATGATATAAGTTCGTTTTCGTTTACTGCATAAATGTCCTGCATACCTTCAACAAGGCTAATTGATGTAATTCTTAGATGAACTTAAACATTAAAATTTAAATACTCACAATTAACCTAAATATATACCATGTATGTGAGGTTTACAGTGGATTTTGATAACAAATTATTATAATTTGCAATCGTAATTTTTTGCTTTTCAATGGAATCATGGTATCTTATTGTCATGCGATAGGTTAATTTTTGACATCATCTATACATTACCCGTCATTAACTCATCTTAATATGTACAACTTGCTAACTTTTAACGAACGAAATCATTCATCAGGTTAGCTATGGAGGGTTCCACCCATGATTAAAGAATATCTGCACATCAATAAAATCCTCGACCTGAATAAATGGAAGCGTCTACAGGATTCTCTTGCCACTGTGACCAAGCTGGCTATTCTAACCGTTGATTATAAAGGCATTCCCGTAACCAGCCATAGCAGCTGTCAGGCCTTTTGCCAAAATGTTCGCAAAGATCCCGAACTGCTCCCCTACTGCCAGAAATGTGATTCTCGTGGTGGTCTGGAAGCCGTTCGATTGAACGAGCCTTATGTATATCTGTGTCATTTTAATATCGTGGATATCGCGATTCCAATCACCATTGATGGAAAATATATCGGTGCGGTAATGGCAGGACAGGTGAAGCTCGCTGACCCGGAGAAAGGGACGGAACTGGAACAGATCGTCACGTCCAAGAACGTGCCTATGCATGCTGCAAAGCTAAAGGAATTACAGGACGATTATGACCAGTTGCCTGTCATGACCTATGAAGAGGTTGTGAAAATTTCCAACATGCTTTCTTTACTCTGTAACTACATCGTGGAGGAAGCACTAAACAAAAATTTACTGGTGGAAATGTTCGAGAAAGCTTCGGGTCATCAGGAGTCTCTGAATCTGTCCACTATTCTGCCCGGATACTCCATTCGTAATATTGAGTCGATCAAAAAAGAAATGACCAATGCGATTGCGGATGCCTATCTTAAAAATAGTGCAAGTGATACAGAGAGCTCCAGCCCGGTGCTCCAACCTGCTTTTGAATATATTCACAGTCACAAGAGTGAGCAGGTCTCGCTTAAACAAATGGCCGATCTGTGCCACCTGAGTCCAAGTTATTTCAGCAGGCTGTTTGCCAAGGAAACGGGTGAGAACTTCACGACTTATATTGCACGACTCAAAATCAAATGGGCCAAGCAATTGCTGGAGGTTACGGACATGCCCGTGTCACAGATTAGTGATGAACTGGGGTTCAATGAATCGGGGTATTTTATCAAAATATTCAAAAAATTCGAGGAGATTACGCCTGCCCTCTATCGCAAATACATGCAGGAACAATGAGCAAGCTTAACTATACGTTTTTGTTACCAGAGGAAGATCCATTGATATCTTTTTCGTATCAAAGATGGGGTTAAAAGATATTTCACCTATTAATCTGCCATTGCTACAATGGAGTCCAGATTACTTAGGGAGGCGTCACGAATGGAATATCGCAAATTGGGAAACAGCGGTTTAACCGTCAGTGAGATTTCACTGGGCAACTGGATTACACATGGAGCACAAGTGGATGATGGAACTGCAAAAGCCTGTGTCCGGGCTGCTTTGGAGGCTGGCATCACGACATTTGATACGGCAGACGTTTATTCCAACACCAAGGCAGAAACGGTGTTAGGACATTCTCTAAAGGAGATCCGAAGAGAAAGTATTGAACTGTGCACCAAAGTCTGTCATCCAACCGGCTCAGGTCGCAACGACAGAGGACTTTCCCGCAAACATATCATGGAGGCCTGCAACGCTTCATTGCGAAGATTGCAAACGGATTATATCGACGTCTATTATGCTCACCGTTATGATCCAAATACGCCGCTGGAGGAAACATTCCTTGCGTTTGCTGATCTGGTTCGTCAGGGCAAGGTTCACTATATTGGAGTTAGCGAATGGACTGCTGCTCAGATTGAAGAAGGTTCCGCATTAGCTCGGGAGCTTCGCGTGCCTTTTATTGCGAGCCAACCACAGTATTCGATGTTATGGCGGGTTATTGAGCAGAAAGTTGTACCAGCAAGTACACAAGCAGGCCTTGGCCACATTACATGGTCTCCCCTGGCCCAGGGCATACTATCTGGTAAATATATTCCGCACGAAGCGCTGCCAGCCGGATCACGTGCAGCGGCCGATGCTGGAGCACCCTTTTTCAACAATCTGGCTGGTCGGTGGTTACGTGACGATGTTCTAACTGCTGTGCAACAGCTTGTTCCATTGGCGAAAGAGATCGGACTGACACTCCCTCAACTCGCCGTTGCCTGGGTTCTCCAGCATCCGTATGTGTCATCCGTCATTATTGGTGCATCGCGCCCAGAGCAAGTCCTTGAGAATGTGAAAGCCTCTGGTGTTCAACTGGATCGGGACATCCTGTCCCGCATTGATGAAATATTAGGTGAATGGATTGAGAGAAACCCTGCCAAGACGGGTTAGAACAGGTTGTTCGGTCATCGTAGTGCAAGTGTAATAATCTTTAGCTCAACTTATATTCCCATCAACGATTTCATCTACAATATTCATAAAACGGGAAATCACTTCCTGATTCATGTCCGTCCGCCATGCCGTGTACAACGGTACGGAGGGCGGACTTTCTGCTAATGGTAGAAATACCACACCCCTCCGCTCGAACACATCTACTGAAGAAGGAACGATGGATATACCCATACCCGCTGCCACGAGATTCACAATCGTGTACATCTGAATGGCTTCCTGTGTAATACGAGGATCTACACCATGCTCCCTGCAATAATCCAGAACGAGACGATGGAACGGAGAACCCAGATGCCGTGGGAATAAAATAAAATCTTCGTCCGCTAGTTCTGTTATTGACACCTGAGTCTGTGAAGCTAAAGGGTGATGGTCTGGCAGCACTGCGATTAATGTTTCCGTCTGACAGACCCGGAACGACAAATGTCCGGTATGATCCTGATACCGCAAAAATCCAATATGGATCTGTCCATCTGCTAGTGCCTGCAATTGTTCGGACGAGGTCATCTCGTGCAACGTAAGTTCAATCTGCGGGTACGCCGCACGGAATTTTCTCAACACATCGACCATAATACTCCCTGAAGCCGAATCCACAAAAGCAACCGTTAAATGTCCAATGATGCCCTGGTCAGCCTTCTGCGTAAGCTGGATGGATCGCTCAAGTTGGGCCATGATCAGCCTCGCCTGTTCCAGAAATACGGCACCGGCTGCCGTGAGACGAACCATTTTTTTCGTGCGTTCCAGCAGCTTCACCCCGAGCTCTTCTTCCAGATTCTGAATCTGCTGGCTCAGCGGCGGCTGCGTCATATTTAATTTCTCAGCCGCACGGTGGAAATGAAGCTCCTCCGCCACGGTGATAAAGTATCGTAGTTTTCGAATATCCATACGTCTGGTGTACTTCCCTTCCGACTAGCCTGTTACTTCATCTGTTCCTGAACCCAAACAGCTGATTCAGCCAGCATCGTCATTAATTCATTAAAGTCCACGGCAATCTCACGAAGAGGCAGTTCTCCCGCATCGTGGATTAACATCAGGACCTTGCCAGAATTTTGATCCAGTATAGCAATGCTTCCTTCGCCAAACCCACCAATTGGAAATGGTTGCAGATCAGCGGGCAACTCGTATTCCTTCTCATATTCACGATATACATCCAGGAACTCGGGATATGCCCAATTCAATTCTTTCACCGAATACAAGGCAGGATCGCCGAAGTTGCATGCACCAAATTCAAGCAAGAGCTCACGATACACTGCGGGCAATTTCACGTTATACTTTTGCTCAAAATCCTCAATGCTCTGTTGCGTTTCAGGAGTACACCCTTCTCCCATTGTTGTATTGTAAGCTTCAACCAAAAGATCACGAATGGGTTCCAATTCTTTCGACTCCACTTGAACTCCTCCTCTATAAATGAAAATCAATGAAATTTTGGTCCAAAAATATGTTCACTATTAACGACACGATGATACCAGAAGCTACATTATTACTGTTATTGCTGCATTAAAGTACCTTTCGTCACCTATCTTTCTTTTCCTGCAACAAAAATACCCTATCCAGCAAGTGGATAAGGCAGAATAAAACATAATAACCATGGCATATTTTAGTTCACATGTTTCCGCAGTTCTTCATCCAGCCATTGCAGCGCTGAATGCAGCTTGTCCTTGGGTACATTCTGATAACGATCCCCCGTTGACAATTCAAAGGCACAGCTATGAGCACTGGTCTGCTGCAAGTATGAAGTAATCCCTATCCCGAATTGCTGGGTCATGGATGCTAGAATACGCTCCACCTCGGCTTGGGCCAAGGGAAAATGTACGTGAAACATATTGGAGACGGGTACTTCTGGCAATGTACGTGTACCGTGACACGCATTTAACAAGGAAGCAAGTTCCTTCGCCTGCTCATAATAAAGCCCCATTTTGCCAATCCGTTCATTGAAATAATATTGAGAACTAAGAATATATGGATATAGGCCGATCAGATCGCCGCCGTGCCGACGCTTCCATATTTTCGATTCTTGCATAACATCCGTATCTCCTGCCAATATAGCCCCAGCGATTCCTCCAATGCCTTTGTAAAAAGACACGTAGACACTATCGAACAGACTGCAAATCTCGGCGGGTGTCTTCTGATAATAAGGCGTGATTTCGAATAGACGTGCCCCGTCTAGATGAAGCTTGATTCCGCGTTCACGGCAATAAGCCGAGATTGCTTCCAACTCTTCATAGGCAGGCAATTGTCCACCAATCTCGCGTTGGGGCAGTTCAAGCAGCAGGCAGGAAATCTCTTCATTCATCCCCTCCACATCTTCTAATCGAATCAATCGGTCCTTATCCGCCAGCAAAATGGATTCAATCTGATGCAGTTCCTTCAGTCCGTCTTCCTCATGGATTTCCAGGTGAGATAATGGGTGATAGGCTACTCGCTTGATGCCTTTGCGATCACACCAGATACGTAAGGCAATTTGCTGGGCCATCGTACCACTGGGGAAAAATACAGCCGATTCCTTACCCAGAACGTCAGCCATCTGCTGCTGGAATTGATCAATGATTTTGCCGTTGCCATAATGATCACTATATTGTTCCCCATCCACCTGCTCCAGCGCTTCCTGAAGTACTTTGACTTTACGTCTTCCGTGGCCGCCTATAATAAACTCTGCCTGATTAAAAGCTTCCGCTAATGTTAACTCTGTATTCTTCAAGGTTATTTACTCCTTTATTGTTCTGGTTTTTTGGTTCGTTATGATCTGCACCAATGCATCCAGCGCTCCGGATCGATGCTCACTCCGTGAATGCACAAATCCTACCTCCAACCTGCGATACGGATCAGACAAAGATAACACTGTAACTTCGCCTCTCCCTTCTGCTTTCGTAACCGAGGAGCGTGGGAGCAATGACACACCTATTCCCGCAGATACGCCATTCATAATGGTGTCCAGTGTTCCATATTCCGTAACGTTGAGGGTGTGCACGCCTTGATCTTTCAAAAAGGCTTCTGCCTGCGCGCGATGGGTACAGCCTACTTCAAAAAACAACATCGGTTTGCACAATAGAGCATGCATTTCATGGGTTCCGGGTTCTGCAATCAGTACCAACTCTTCGTCGTACACTTTCATATAGTTCAGCTCAGGGTGGTCGATCGGGCCATATACCAAAGCTCCATGCAGCTCATGTTGAATGACCTTCTGATTGAGTTCATGTGTCCCCCCTGTAATTAACGAATGCTGAACCTCGGGGTAACGTAAACGATATTCAGCGAGCAGCGGCGTCAGATAACTGGAGGCAGCGGTCTCAATCGCACCAAGACGAAGCATCCCTGCAGGTGGATTTCCGATCTGCGTTGCCTGCTCCGCTTCATATAACAAATGTAATATTTTATCCGCATATCCCAGTAAATTCTCACCCGCTGGTGTGAGCGACATGCCCCGGTTGGAGCGATGAAACAGCGGTACTTGCAGCTGATCTTCCAACTGTTTAATTCGTGTTGTTACATTGGATTGCACATAATTCAGCGCTAATGCTGCTTTGCTGATACTGCCTTCGCGGGCAACCGTCTGAAATATTTTCAAATCTCCTGCATCCATGCACTGATCACCTGCTTGTTATCTATTATCTGAATTGATACTGACATTCATTTTTGTTCATTTTACGTGAATCTGCCCCATCTGTACAATGAGGCTCAGTAGTGAAGTTTTTGTATACACAAGGAGGAATTTTGAAAATGAAAGCTATTATACATTCCGGCCAAAGCGGCCTTGAAGGTCTTCAATATACAGAGTCAACATCTCGGGCACCAAAAGCCGGTGAAGTACAGATCCAACTAAAATCTGCTGGAATTAATCATCGTGATCTGTTCATCATGGCAGGTCGTACATTGCAGGACACACCACTCATTCTTGGTTCCGATGGAGCAGGTGTAATCATAGCGATTGGAGATGATGTAGAGAACTTATTTGTAGGTGATGAGGTCATTATCCACCCTACTCTCGGTTGGGACCACGCTGTTGAAGTACCCATTGTGCCCGATATTGTAGGAGGCCCTACGGATGGAACTCTCGCACAATATATTACGCTGCCTGCTAGAAATGCCTTGCCCAAACCCTCTCATCTATCATGGGCGGAAGCAGGGGTGTTGTCCCTTTCGGCTTTGACAGCATACCGCGCCTTATTCACTCGTGGCGGACTTAAGCAGGGTGAACATATCCTCATTCCCGGTATTGGCGGCGGTGTAGCGACCTATGCCCTGCTCATGGCCGTAGCTGCGGGTGCCAAGGTAACCGTTACATCCAGAAGTGAAGCCAAGAGACATGAGGCTCTGCGTCTGGGCGCTTTCCAAGCTCTGGACAGTCATGCAGACTGGAGTCTGCAGAACGATCTTGATCCTGTTGATTTCATCTTGGATAGCATCGGACAAAGCATGTTCCCAAAATATTTTGATATAATTAGACCAGGTGGCCGTATCGTGATGTATGGCGCAAGCTCGGGAGATGATCTGGCTGTTCCAATCCGCTCGATCTTTTTCCCGCAAGTTAGCCTGATTGGCACCTCCATGGGCAGCCGTGAAGAGTTTATCCAGATGCTGCAATGGGTGGAGAAACATAATTTACATCCTGTAATCGATGGTATATATCCGCTACAGGACACAGCGAAAGCTTTCGAACGTATGGAAAAGGGAGAGCAGTTTGGCAATCTTGCTATACTCGTGGAGTGACATCTGGTTTAGATGGACCTTCCTTAATTGGTACAAATCATTTTACGATAATGGGGGAATCCATCTGACCCGTCTCGCTAAACGTACAGCCATTGTTCTTGTCGCAATTATACTTTTGTCCCAAATTCCGATGTTGAAAGCAACCTTTGCCCGCGGGGTAACTACGCTATATGTGAACATAAAGTACCCCGAACGCTCCTTTCAATACAGGGATTTCATCTATGAATCTCATTTTGGAAGCTATCTCATTTCTTATGCTGATCAAGACGAACAACTCATTAGCCTGATGCTTGAGCCCAAATTTTTACCGGTGATCGTTACGTATGATCCATTGGATCAACCCATGAAAGACTAGTTTGTTCACTCTATGAATCATTCAGGAGGTATCGATATGTCTAACCATTTGCATTTGGTAGAAAGGGTTCGCAAGCTGATGAATGCCGAAGGAACCGAAGATGAACTGGATGAGATGCTAACCGAGTTAGAGCAAGAGATGCCTTACGCGGAGATCAGCAATCTGATTTTCTGGGATGATCGAGACCTGACACCCGAACAGATTGTGGAGGAGGCGCTAGCTGCTCGTCCAATCATTCTTCCGCCCAGCCCTTAGTTCTTATCCTATTAAATAAACATCACAAATCCAGGCCAACCCTCCCCAACTTCCATATTTTCGTTATAATGTAAACAAGACATCAGGAAAACGGGAGGAGAATTATGGAAACGGAAGGTTTACGCAACGTTGAGAAGTTGGCGCTGAAGAAACACAAGATTTACAAACAAAGCTTGATCAGGTACCTTGCACGCTCCATGCTCGCCAGCATGTTTATCGGGTTTGGCGTCATCGTGGCGTTCAAGACGGGTAACTTCTTTTATATGGAGGATTCCCCTTTTACATACCCTATGGCTGCCCTCACGTTCGGCGCGGCAATTATTCTGATTGCCTATGGTGGCGGTGATCTGTTCACTGGAAATACGTTTTACTACACTTATGCTGCCTTACGCAAAAAACTGAAATGGTTCGAAGTGGTGAAGCTGTGGATCGCGAGTTACAGTGGGAATCTGATGGGTGCAGCGGTATTTGCCCTGTTAATCTACCTGACGGGTCTGTTCGATTCATCTCAGGTGAATGGTTTTCTGCTGAGTGTCGTAGAGCACAAGATGGAGGCACCAGCCATGCAGCTCTTCTTCCGGGGCATTCTGTGTAACTGGCTCGTATGTTTGGCGTTCTTTGTGCCAATGTTCATGAAGGAGAATGGTGCGAAAATGTTCGCCATGATGCTCTTTGTCTTCTGTTTCTTCATCTCGGGATATGAGCACAGCGTCGCCAATATGTGTACGTTTGCGATTGCGCTGGTACTGAACCATCCAGGGACGATCTCATTCGGCGGGGTTATTCACAACCTGATTCCGGTAACGCTCGGCAATCTGGTGGGCGGCGTGCTGCTGATGGGTTTCATGTATTATGCGGTGAACAAACCTTTTCTGGACGAAGAGACACACTAATTTTTGGGCAAAAAAATCCCCCTTATTAGCCCGGTCACCTGACCTTGGCTGGACGGTAAGCCAAACCACAAACACCCGCGCAACCTTTCCATCCTGTGATGAAGGTTGCGCGGGTGTTTGTTTATGGGCAGGCTCACTATGTGCCTGCCCTCGGTTATATCTGCCTTGTATCCGAATGGAGGATACAAGGCTTGCTCCGTGGCTTAGTTATACTCACGCCACGGAATATATTCAATATCGTTGTCGCCACGCGTGACCACAATCATATTCTCGATTTTGCCTGTATCCTTGTTGGTTCGGTAGATCATCGTACGCGTCTCGCCTTCTTCCGGCACGGAGAACAGGAACTTGTCCGCAACAAAGGAGGAACCGAGCCCTGTCGCATGTTCTGTAAAGGCAGATCCGCTCTTGCTGGTCAACAGCAGGCCGATTCCATAAGCTGTAGCCGTTTGTGCTCCTTTGCCAAAGAGATGCTCCCCTTGACTGGTCGTATGGGTTTGTTCCCAATACTCGTATTTTTTCGTATCCTTGTTGTAATCCACGACGTTACCCTGTTTATCCAAGCTGATGCTGGTCGTTTCACCCTTGTCGCTTTTAACCTGATACGTACCTACAATCGAATCCTCGGTAATTTTCACCGTCTTGCCTGTGTTCGGATCGGTTTGATAGATTTCGTCCTCATATTGAAGCCGAATAACGTTCATGCTGGCCTGAAGCTGCTGCGCCAGTTTCTCGTCACCCATTTCCTCGGCTTTCTTCAACATTTCCTCATAGTTTTTGTAATCCTCGGCGTCCTTCTTATCCCAATCCTCCATATTCTCCGGAGGACCTGACGTTTTGCCCGAGCCATCACCTTTATGTTTACCGAGGGACGTAAGAGTCTGTGCCGCAGCCAAAGCCACCATAAGAGCCTTGTTCACAACATCTTCATCCGTGGTGCGGAAACGCTCGGCAATTTTCTTGAGTTCGGATTGGATGGACAAGACCAGCTCAAGGACAGACTTCATTGTAGCTTGGGCCGTTGCATAATCGTTATAAAAGCGCTCCCGCTCCATTCCGTCCCAATTGCTGCGCATGACACGGATCTGGCTATCCAATGTGGACATAAACCCCGACAATTGCTGATGTGCCTGGGCGAATTGCCCACTGACTGTATCCAGTTGTTCCGGTGTTACCTTAATCTGTGTCATCCTGCACGCTCCTCTTCGTCATATTCCTCCTATTTCGTGGTCCACCGTTCTTTATCTTGCAGCCTGATCTGCCTTGATCTCCAGATGCAGCAGCGGAAACGGATTACCGGAACCATCCAACTCGGAACGACCCATTTGTACAAATCCCATTTTCTCGTAGAATCGGGCTGCTCCAGCATTCTGCTCATTGACATCCACCTTGAGGTGACGACCTTTGATGTTAAGGGTATGGTTGATCAGAAGACGCCCCAGGCCCTGCCCGTGCTGACTGACATCTACAAACAACATCTCAATAAAGTTATCATCCAAACCGATAAAACCAACGGGTTCATTGTCAGCATCCAGCGCTTCCCATACCTCGACTTGCCTTTGCTGCAACACGTCGCTCACTACTTTTTTATAGAACTGGATGTGATGTTCTTCCAAAAACGTATGTGTTGCCCGAACGGCTCTCTCCCAAATCTCTACCAACTTGTTATGATCCTGTTCACGATATGAAGTGATTAACATGTCCAACGTATTCTCCTTTTCCTAGAAAACAATTATGTAAACATTCGATCCTGCGATTGGACTTGGTTAATACATCAAATTTTATATAACTCTACGTATATTTTACCATGCCCAATACTCAATCTGTACCCACCATTACCAATCTTGAGACAGCTTTTTACTGCTATTTAAGGATTCCTTACCAAAAAAACAGAAAATAAAAGGCAGCTAAAGTCACCTTGACCCTGGTGCTCTAGCTGCCTGATATTCGATAAGTTCACTCGGCATCGTCAATCTAATGCCGCTTGGCTGCAGCATCATTCAACATTACTAATCAATGCTGCAATTGTGCAAGGATTTGCGGGTCCTTGATCTTCTTGTCTTCAGCCAATAACATCACTTTGGATAAAATTTCTGCCGTTCTCGGATCTTCATCAAGGAATGGCAGGAATATTCTGCCTCGATGCTGACTGTGCACAGGAACGATATGAAGCGCGCCCGTCGCCTGTTTGAACACATTGCCGCTGCCAAGATGAACGGCATACTCGCCCAGTTCACCATCAATTCGAGCGTAATTTCCATCGAGACGTACGTTATCGACCTTCAACAGACGCAGTGACTCATTCACAATCACATGACGCATCTCAATCGTGGTCAAGCTGGCTTCCGGATCTACTCCGCCAACATGCGCAACGCTAACCACCAAATCAATATCACGCATGACTTCCGAGAAGAAGACCGGCGGTACATCCTTCAACGCAACAGGTTTATACGTTTTTCGATCATAGAACTGCACCGTCTCCAGAGTAGGCGCTTCTGTATCTGCGGGCGAGAACCAGTCTGCCATGGCATAGAGATTGGCAATCAGATTATGCTCATAGCTTACCTTTTGTAGCCCTTCCTCATAGCTGACGGTCCATTGACGTCCTTTAAGCAGAGCAACTGCTTTTTTCGGCTGAATCTGATAACCTGCATACCGACGGGATACCGTTCCATTAGCCAGCTCATCCTCATTTGGAAGATAGAGTTCACGGAACACCTGCTTGAATGGCTGACGTTCCTGACGGTTGAACAGATCCCGTTGGAATTCACTCCAGCTTCCACTCTGGAACAGATGCAATGGATGCGCAATCAGTAGGCGATCATGTGCCGCCAAGGTTTGTATCGTGCTTGTCGAATCATCCGAAGCCGGAGTAACCAACCCACCGGACGTTACATCGAATCTTCCAAGCTTGTCATCTGCTTGGAACACAAGCGTGCGAACCAGTGGACGAAGAACCGGATTCTGCAGCAGACTTGAAACTTCCTCACTCGTAAAGGATGTTCCTGCCGTCATGGAACGCTCCAATTCCTGTCTTGCCCGGCGATACTGATCAACCAGATCTGTTTTTAATTCATTCAATTCGGTGATGTATCCATCTTTCTTGAACCGAGCAGGTACAGATTTGAGTGTTTTGCCTTTGCTTACGATGAGTAGTTCCGGCTGGCCTTCTTCATCAATGACCAATTGGGCTGTAGTAGCCTCATCCAGTTCATGCGGCTCAAAATAGGATTTCATCTCATCCAGCTTGCGAGCTTCCATATCCCACATCAGCCGGGTAACATCGGCATATCCTGCATTACGGGCAAGGTTGCCCAGCGCTATCTGGGATACCAGACCTTCACTGGCACGGCGCTGTGCACCAAACTGTTTGCTCTGCATCAGAAACTTCTGAATGAAGTCGTACCGCTCACGCAGGTCCTGTTCCCGTTCTTCTGCAAATGGAATCAGGCTGTAGGTCAACAAATGATCTTTATTACGCTTATCTTCCACGGACTGACGCATATCTTCAAGTTTCAGTTTCCCAAGTGCCGCATCCGCGAACAACTGTGATCTGCGGTGATTGGCTCCCCCGGAGATATATTTGGCACAATCGTACAACAGACTGAACCGTTCCTCACCGACGGCTTCATATGCCTCCTCGAACCAGGCGATATCAAATGCACCTTCGTTAAAGTCCTGAGGTGAAATTGGAGAATAATGCGCCACAATGGTTTCCTTTTCAGCAGTGAACCGTTCATTGATATGAGCATGGAAGTACCAGGCTGCACTGCGCAGTCCTTCCCATCCGAGATGCTTCGCAACAATCTCCATCCATTGCGGTGCGTACATTGCGGCTTCCAGGAGCTTCTTCTCCTGGATGGGATGCTTCGCCAGCAATTGTCCCAACAGTACTTCGTCCTCTCCATCACGTGGATGGCAAACCTGGATCAGATGGCTGAACGTTTCTTTACGTGTCGTATTGTCACCGTAGCTGTAGATATATCCACGGACAAAGGTATCCTGATCCATGGCTGCAACGAGATGCACCCAATGCTCCATACCTTCAATGCGTTCAAGCTTCATGGCCAGCGTACTTACTTCTGTTGAGAGCTCTCCTCGGGTTAACTCAATCTCCAAAATTCGTTCAACAACTGTTCTTCGCAGTTCTGCCAATACCGGTTTCTCCGTAATCCAGTCGGACCGGCTTGATGTCAATTCCCGAATAAACTGGGCACGAGAATCTCCCACAAGCAGCTGCTTGTAGACTTCCTGTGCATCAATGAAGTCCAATTCATAAGCACGCAGGTAATCGTCCAGAGTGAGGAAGGAGCCTCGGTTACTTTCCTTATTTAATCGGTCGAATTGGCTTATCGTCTGGAAATATCGCATGAAACTCTCATCGTCATATACACGATCCCGGACAATATAGAACCATGGACCAGACAAGAGAGCAAGTATGCCCGATTCCTTTTCCATTTGTTCCTCAGGCATCATTTTCATCAACGCATACAATGTCCGCTCAGCGATTTCAAATGTATCTGACTTATCACTGTCCTCATAAACGGCCTCAATCAGCGTTTTCACCTGATCTGTGTAACGAAGCTCACTGACCATCTTTTTCATGTCCTGGATATACTGAACCGGATAGACCTCTTCGGCAAATTCCTTGCGCCATCCTTCCAGCAGCCAGTGTTTCTCCAATTCACTATATTCGTATATGTTGGAATAGTAACGGTAATAACTATCCAGCTTCTTGTTCAGATCCTCCAAACGAATCACAAACAAAATTTGCAGCAGTTCTTTACTATCCAGACCACTCTTCTGAACATATTCTCCCCATATGTTATGGAGAGGGAACTGCTCCAATAATTTTATATCTTGCCGCTGATCATAAGGAATGAAGACCATGGCACGCAATGTCGCACCTACAAGCAAGGTTTCTTTGTAACCGGCATAATATTCTGCCTCATATTCATGGTCTCTGTGCTCATGTAACAACGCATCCAAACCATCAAGAAACTGCTTCGCTTTTTCCAGGGAAAGGGTAAACATGTCCTTCGGCTTGAAGCTGCCGAGATCACGTTCTTCCTGAAGCAATGGATTTTCCCATGAAGGATCATACAAACCGAATCCATTAGCCGCCGTATACCTGCTGCTCTGCTCTGTAAGCTTGTCCAGCAGCTTCTGCTCCTTGGCTGTTGGTGTCTTGATTAACGCTATGATTGGCTGCATCTGCTCCTGCTGCTCCATGCGTTGTGAATCTGCGGAGATCTCGGTCAACAGTTCCAGCGCACCCAATCGTTGCAATTCAGTTTTGGATTGTACAAGTCGTTTCAGGGATACCATCAGCTGATCGGTTGGCTGA
Source organism: Paenibacillus sp. OK060 (assembly GCF_900101205.1). Taxonomy (NCBI): domain Bacteria; kingdom Bacillati; phylum Bacillota; class Bacilli; order Caryophanales; family Paenibacillaceae; genus Paenibacillus; species Paenibacillus sp. OK060. The sequence goes on along the minus strand of NZ_FNFR01000004.1, from coordinate 29,833 downwards.
AGCAGTAACACCTGAATGGTCTTCTGACGCAAAGATCCCGTTTTCAGTTTGAGCAACGCCTCCATTTGCAGCATCTCTTCGAGCGTAAGCGTCAGCAGCTTGGCTTTGAGCAGAGCATTCTCACGATTGTTCATGCTCTTATCCGACAGACTATCAAAAATAAACTGTCTTTGTACTTCGTTCTCGGGATGATGGACAAATTGGGACAACAATTCTCCTCGCAAATCCGGGCTTAGTTTGTCCTTGAGTGCAATGACCTCGCCAATCCATTCCGGGTCCATGTCATACGCAGCAAGGTACAGCATTTTTTTCACTACATCATCCGGATCGATCCGATATTGAACAAATTCAAGAACACCGGATGGCCCACCTGCACCTCCCTGCGGAATGTAGGCCAGCATTTGTTTAAACAGATCAAAGTCACGCCGACGCACGGCTTTATCTTCAAAAACAGACAGCGGCCAGACATGAACACTACGTTGATTCTCCCCATTTTCAAAGCTCCAGTTAAACATGTACATGGCATCATAATTCTCAATCACCCAATGCAGCAACTCCAGATCCTGTACTTCAAGATACTGACGTGCCATGTTTAAGCGCAGTCCTCTGTTCTGACTGTTAGCAAGTACGTATTGTGCAACAATCTGCTGATATACTTGCCCATGATCCATGATCTGGATGACTTTTCGCTCCAACTCATTCTCTTCGATGACTGCCGTTGCCCAGAGACTGATAAATAATTGGTTTGCATTGGCGCTTTCCTGCCATTCCTCTCGCACCGCAGGATCAGTTAATGCTTGATGTGCTTGTGTAATTAGTTGCGCAGCAACACGCTGATTCGCCGCTTCAATTCCGATTCCTGTCCATACGGCGAGCGCTCTCACTACCGAACTGAACCGAATCAGGTTGTTGTCGATGATTATTTTTAATATGTATATATACGCCTCAAGCGTTCCTTCATCCATCCGTTCCACAATGCTCTGGCGCAAACCCTCCTGCAGTCTGGCTGCTACCAGCAATTCTCCAACCATCTGGTAAGCATCCACCTGATCGCTCATAAAGATACCTTTGATCATTTCAGTGGTCAGCAATGCATTCTGATTGTCGCCATAGATAATATCATGCAGCGCCTGCTTCATATCGCCGGTTTCATGATCCAGTTCATAGGCAATGCAATCCGGTAAAACGGCTCTAATCTCATGAAGATAATCAAACTTGTACTCCCGAATGGATACATATTCGTTCAGAGAGAAGCCATGCATCTCCATACGGAACAAGGCAATCATTTTACGAAGAACCTGTCCAATATGCTGTTCGGGATCGGTCGTACGAAATGGTCTGCGCTCATAATTCTTACTATATGGAAAATTTGCGGCACGTTCTGCAATGTAACGGAACCGAGCCAAAAAGGATTCACTGACCAGTTGCTCCAATACATCCAATAATGGAGGGAACAATGGAGTTTTCGTCTCAGCAGACATACGTTGCAATTGCTGCTCTGCATCCAAATAGGCCTTTTCGTCTTCGCGCAAATAGGTAAATCCAGCCATCTCTGCAACATAGCCCGCGAGTTCCTGCTCCACACCCTTCAGCGATTTCACTTTTTCCTGCAACTCTTGTTGATACTGTTGAACTTTATCTTCCTGATTCATTCCATTCTCCTCCTCGTCACTCTCTACCACAGACGCCCGGCAAGCATTGTAAAGCGAATAAATACCACGTTATCGTCTTCCTTTAAAATTAACGGCTCATCCAGTGCCTGCAACTCTTCCTCATTGAGAAACACTTTAAATAACCCATCTTCATATGCGGTTACAGCTGTATCCATGGCGCCTTCTACATCGGGAACCCCTTCGTTATATATCGTGCCAAAGCCTACTTTTCCTGCTGCTCCCTGCTCTTGAATGTCCTCGGGCATCAGGTAGGCAAGCCATTCTGCTTCATTCTTCTTGTCCTGAAGAGCCTTGAGCTGTTGAGCCACCATGTTCTTAATAAGCTGTCTCAACGTATCGGTTGTTTCCGGAAGTTCGGCAGCCTGTTTGGCAAGTGCCGGCTTGCGTTTACCCAGACTTTTCACCGTAATCCATACATTCACTGCTTACCCTCCTATGTATAGCTTTATGTTAGAAGAAGCCTCTATCAGCCCTTATATCTATACCACCATGGAAAACGGACCAAACTTAAACTTCGGCCTATTTCGTTATCCATTTAATTATACGTACATATGTGCCCCTATTGAACATTTTAACGAATATCCCGACCATATTCATGGGCCATTTCTCATGTTTACATGCAACCAGCGAACTAATGGCCTATATTGCACTTTCGCAGTCGGAACAGTCTTCCCACAGCAAATAAAAAGAGAACAGTGCGCCCTCGGGCAGTCACTGCTCTCTGTAAGCTTACGATGAATATTTCTGCAAAATAATGACCGCATTATGGCCACCGAAGCCAAATGAGTTGGACATGCCAATCTTCAGGTCAGCTTCTCTTGCAACGTTGGGTACATAATCGAGATCACATTCCGGATCGCTCTGCTCTTGATTGATTGTCGGGGGAATGATACCGCTACGCAAGCTTTGAATGAGCGATATGGCTTCCGCCCCACCAGCCGCACCCAGCATATGTCCGGTCATCGATTTGTTTGCTGTTACCGGAATATGATAGGCTTCCGCACCAAACAGCTGCTTAATTGCTCGTGTCTCGGAAAGATCACCCGCTTCCGTACTGGTAGCATGAGCATTAATGACATCAATTTCATGTGGCTGAAGCTGTGCATCCGCCAGAGCGGCTTTCATGGCCAAGTATGCACCACGTCCTTCCGGATGGGTTGCTACCATATGATACGCGTCTGAACTGGCACCATAACCTACGATCTCTGCAAGGATGTTTGCACCTCTCGCAAGGGCGTGGGACAAAGACTCCACAACCAAGACCCCGGCACCCTCAGCCATAACAAAACCATCTCTGCCTGCATCAAATGGTCGACTCGCTCCTTCGTACGCTTCGTTTCGTGTAGATAGTGCCGTCGCATTGCCGAAGCTTGCCAGTGATACTTCGGTGACAGCTGCCTCCGTCCCTCCAGCAAAAATTACATCTGCTCCACCGTGACGGATCAGCCGGAAAGCCTCACCTATCGCGGTGTTGCCGATCGAACAGGCTGTCACTGGCGAGAGAGTAGGTCCCCAACAGCCAAATCTCATGCTCACCATAGCCGCCGCCATATTGGATATCATCATGGGTACCAGTGTTGGACTGACTCTTGCAGGCCCGCGTTCAGACAGAAGTTTACCTTGCTCCATCAGGGTCTGGATTCCGCCAATGCCGGACCCAATATACACGCCTACGCGCTCCCTGTCCACATGATCCATATCGAGACCGGAGTCAGATAAAGCCTGATCTGCTGCCGCAACAGCAAATTGCACGAACCGGTCCATACGCCGTGCTTCCTTCCGTCCAAACCGTTCTTCTCCGTCAAAATCACGGACCGCCCCTGCTATCTTCGTTTTATAGGACGTTGTATCAAATGCTTCAATTGGCGAAACTCCTGATTTGCCTTCCACCAATCCATTCCAAAATGTATGCACATCATTCCCCAAAGGAGAGATAATCCCCATTCCTGTAATAACAACACGCTCCATAATGCATCCTCCTTTAGTGCTTTTCATACTTGTTTAGTTAAGTTATGCACTTATATTGCCATTCGTATTATCCTATTACAAGTTGTCAATTATAATAGTATAATGACTACCATGATAAACTCAGGAACGAAGGTGATGGAATGAACCATGATGTCAGGCTGCAGGCACTGTCCGCTTTTCTGAAAAACCAGCGCTCCAAAATCTCGCCAGAATCTGTCGGATTACCCGCGGGCTCCCGGAGAAGAACGCCTGGATTAAGAAGAGAAGAAGTATCCCAATTGGCAGGTGTGAGCACTACATGGTACACCTGGCTTGAACAGGGCCGGGATATTCAGGTATCTCATTCCGTATTGGATAACATCGCCTCAGCTCTCAGGCTGACAGCGGATGAACGGAAGTATTTGTTTTCCCTTGGTCTGGACTACCATTCGGAACTTCATATCCTGGATGAGAAGCCACTCCAAATACATCCCTCTTTGCAAAAAATATTGCAGGAACTTCGCAATTGTCCCACAATCATCTCAGACCGACGCTGCCACATTGTGGGCTGGAATGACGCAGCGCGGCATGTGTTTATGGACTTTGAACAGATTCCGGCTGAACAGCGGAACATGATCAGTTTGTTGTTTGAACGAAAAGAATTTCGAAGACTGGCCGTCAATTGGGAGGATTTTGTTAGCGGATTTCTGGCTATTTTCCGTGCTTATTATGGTCAATATGTCGATGATGAATGGTACAACTTGTTTTTGGATGACATGATGGACAGATATCCCGATTTTCAACCCCTTTGGAAACAAAGCAGTGTTAGCAGCGCCCCGGATGTGTTGATTGAATTCAGACATTCCAGAGCTGGCAAAATGCTTTTTGATCTTACCTCACTCCAGGTTCAGGGAAATGCCGATTTGCGGTGCAGCATCTACACACCTGCAACAGACACGGCTACAGAGCGGAAACTGATTCGCCTCATGGAACCAAAGGTAGAACACGACTCTGACAAAAGCTGATGTTGCTTTTTCTTCTTTACTCCGTAATACAAGTTAACAAAAAAAGACCCAGGCGATGAGGCCTGGGTCTTCATGTTTGTCTTGAAACCTATCTGTACAATCATTTCAGTTGCAGATTAACGGATGTTATTTAAACGCCGGGATCGCAATATCTGCATACTTCTCTTCAAAGAAGGCTTTCACTTCTGGACCCGCCATACGCTTCGCCAGCTTCTGAATAGCTTCAGAATCCTTGTTATCTTCCCGGGCAACCAAGGTAATGGCAAAATGGGAATCATCCTTCTCAGTGAACAGCGCATCCTTCTTCGGTGTAAGTCCCAGTGGACTCGCATAGGCTGGAGTCATGGCAACCAGATCCGCATCATCCAACATGCGGGCGAGCATCAACAGATCCACTTCTTTGAACTTGAAGTTCTTCGTGTTTTCCGTGATGTCTGCTTGCGTTGCATTAAAACCGACGCCTTCTTTCAGCTTGATCAGGCCGTTCTGTTCCATCATCACCAGCGAGCGTCCAATGTTGGACGGATCGTTGGCAATCGCTACCGTTGCACCTTCAGGCAATTCTTCAATGGATTTAAACTTTTTGGAATATGCTCCGTAGATGGCATTGTAGATCGGTTGAACAGCCACCAAGTTAGCGTTATTTGCTTCATTGTACTGATTCATGTAAGGAACGTGCTGGAAGAAGTTTGCGTCTACTTCTTTGTTCGCCAGTGCAGTATTCGGTTGAACATTATCGGAAAGTACAACAACTTCCAGATTAACGCCATCTTCTTTCAGCAATGGCTTCACAATATCCAGCACATCCGTCATTGGCGGAATCAAAGTAGCTACTTTCAACGTCACTTCTTGTCCGGCTTGAGTGCTTTCCTTATTTCCTTCCGCCGCAGGTGTTTCTTCTTTTTTGCCGCATCCGGCTGCTACCAGCGTCACTGCCAGCAGCATGAGCATTAGTTTTGCTTTCATCTGATATAAACCCCTTCATCATGTAATCTGTATTGTTCATGCTGTAATTCAATCTTTCTGCAATGCTTGTCCTTCTTCAGGATCTGCGATCGAGCCAGCGGGACAGTCTGCTGCCAGTAAATTGGATCATCTGTACCAGGATAATCATAATGATAATCGTAAATACCATAATCTCCGTCTCGAATCGCTGATAACCGTAACGAATCGCAAAATCACCAACACCGCCACCACCGACAATACCCATGACCGTAGAGTAAGAGATAAAACTGATGGTTGCCGTTGTTAAGCCGAGTACAAGACTTGAGCGAGCCTCCACATACAGGAATTTCACCACAAGCTGTATGGTCGATGCACCCATGGAAGAAGCAGCTTCAACCACACCCTTCGGGACATCAAGCAAGGCCTGTTCTACCAGTCTGGCGTAATACGCAATGGCGATGACCGAGAGCGGCACGGTTGCTGCGAGCGTCCCGATGGATGTTCCAACGATCAGACGTGTGAACGGAATCATAAATACGACTAGCAGCAGAAACGGGAAGGAACGAATGATGTTGACGAGACTTCCCAAAATCGTGAACAGAGGTCGATTCTGATAACGTTGCCCTTTCCTGAACAGATACAGCAGTGTACCCAGAGGCAACCCGATTAACAAGGCTGCCGTGATAGAGATCCCCACCATGACAAACGTCTCTCCGATGGCCTGCCAAATTTCATGCTGATACTTCACAACGGACTCAGGTAACATCTTTATGGTCCTCCTGATCGCCATGATTAGAGGTATTTCGTCCGCTCATGGATACATCTTCGCCCATCAACAAGGATGTTAAAAGATCAGGCTTCGGTGCCGGTATGCTTCTTACTTCCGCTTCCGACAGCGTTTTGATGATCCGTCCCTCTTTCATCACCGATATCCGGTCGCAGAGCTTTCGGGCAACCTCCATCTCATGTGTAACGAGTACAATAGTTACCCCCAGCGTTTCATTGACATGACGCAGCACATCCAGAATTCCACTCGTGGTCTGCGGATCAAGCGAAGATGTTGGTTCATCACAGAGCAGCACATCCGGGCGGCTGGCAAGTGCTCTGGCGATGGCAACACGTTGCTTTTGCCCTCCGCTTAACTGCGCAGGATACTGGTTGGCCTTATCTTCAAGTCCGACAAATCTCAATACCTCAAGTCCTCGTGCAACCCGCTCGGTCCGGGAGACACCCGCAAGTTCCAGAGGCATGCAGACATTGCCACTTACGGTCCGATTGCTGACCAGATTGAAGTGCTGAAAAATCATGCCAATGGACCTCCGTACCTGACGCAGACTCGGCTCACTCATCCGGGTCAAATGCTGCCCATTCACAATGACTTCGCCGTCATCCGGCTTCTCCAATCCATTGAGCATGCGCAGAAGTGTGGATTTCCCTGCACCACTAGAGCCGATAATGCCGTGGATCTCTCCCTGGCCTACTTCCAGGGAAACCGAGCTTAATGCTTCGAATCCCTGATCTTCACGGGACCCACGCTCGTTATAACGCTTGCTTACCCCGTATAATGAAATCATGGGAGATTCCTCCTGCGATTGATCGTACATGGTCCTTCAAGAACACATGAAGAAAGCCCGCACAGCCGATAACCGGAGCGCGAGCAATCCTGTTTATTCATAATAAATCATCATTCGACATGAAACAAGCTTTAACGTGAGATATCTGTGTGCAAATCATTAGCATCATATATACTAAACCGTCCGTTGGATGACCCAATATAGACTTCATTTCCAAGCCGGTTCATGGTTCCATTCTTCGCATCCCGATCACGATGTTCTGGGTTTCCCATCACGACGTCATGCACACGGCCGATCAAGGTACCGTCATTTTTATCCATGATCAGGAGATCCTCACCCATCGGTAGCAAAAGCTGATCTTCAATCACCACGTAACTCCCCTGATTGGTAGGGTATTGAAAGGCAGCAATCGTGTTTTGTGCAGTCCAGCGGGTCTCCCCTGTATCATAGGCAAGGGCTACAGGATAACCGTTCTTGATTACATATAATTGATCGCCCTCCACAAGTGCGCGTTCGATCTTGTTATTCTGCGTCCACCATTTTTTTTCGGTCTTGGGATCATACAAGGTGGTTATGTAATCCTCGTATTCACCATACATTTCCCCGTTGTTGTTCTCTCGAATGAGCACCATGCCGTCATTCAGCACCTCAATTTGCTGTCCAACCCGGGCCGGAAAATGTGCAAGCTTCTGTCCGTTGTTCAGATCAACCAGCACCCACTGGTCATCCAGCAGCATCCAGCGTTCTGGCTGTGCGGGCACAAACGGATCGATACGAGCAATTCCGTCAAAATAAGGATTCCGTTCGGGATGCTCTATCGTTGACTTCCCTGCTGCAATGCTCCACACGGTGCGGCCTGATCGCGGATCAGCTGCAATCAGTTTATCCTTTTCCCAATACATGACATAAGGATCTTCCGCGCTCTTATTCAATAATTCATAACCGGTCGTCAGTTTTCGCTTCCATAATGTTTTTCCGTTTGCACTGTCCAGCACCGTTAACCAGCTATTGCTTGAGCCTTCAACAACCGCGCTGTCCACAATGACGACATTCTTCGCTGCCGTGATCCCATTCAATCTGAAATTTTGCTTGGGGATATACTCCCACTCGACCTTTCCGTTCTTCAAGCCCAGATGGCGTATACGATCCACGTATTTTTTCTTGTCAGGGTCATAATCGGTGTAGATGGTAACGTATTGGCGTCCCGCATCCACCTCTGCCTGCTGTCTTCCAAACCCACCATTGATCGCCCATAATTTTTGGCCGGAATGTCGGTCAAGAGCATATATGGAACCTTCGTAATATCCACCGCTAAATCCACCGTCATCCCCTTTCATCAGGAGCACATCCTCCGTTGCTGCTTGTAGAAAGGTGTAATTAATATCCCCCTGATTGGTCCATACCGATTTCCAGGGTAAGGTGGCAGGCAGCATTGTGCCATAGATTTTAGTCGTGAACTGATATTCATCTGAACCACCAAATTCCCAATTAGACACTACACCGTTTCGATCGTCCTGGGGTATATTCCAGCGCGTACGAACCAGCCTGCCGTTCTTGTTAAATGTCACGAGAAAATGAGCATCTGCTCGTTCGTACCGCCAGGTCTTTCCTATGCTCATGGCATAACCCGTATCGTTTAAATTGCCGGAATGCTCTTGCCAATCCGGTTCGCCAAGCCACTGCGCCACCTGTTTTGAGGTCGTTTTTGAATTCAGCAAAATATCTATCAAATGACGTATAGTGGACGTGGGCATCGCCAATTGTCTACTGAACCAGCCATCCGCTACCTTGGTATGCTGTGCTACATCCTGTGCCTTAACCCAAAGCAATGCTGGACGATAAGTGGACGATTCCTTGTTCCAGACGCGCGGGGCAATGGACACGCCATACCAGTCCTTCGTCGCTGCAACAATGAACGCCTGCTCTTTCAGGAATGCCCCTGAAGACCATGTTGCCTGACTTCCGGGAAACAGGTACAGCTTGCTGCCCGATTGAAGCTTGAACGTTTGTGGAATGGATTTCGTCAGGCTTCGGCTTTCTTTGGAGGTATACCAGCCAGGTATCCAGAATTCAGTGTAATCGCTACCTTTTAGTTTGACCCATTCCCCGCGAACAGCGTCGATTTGCAAGCTCCCTTGAGCGGAGCTATACCCGTCTATGTCCATCCGATCAGGGGAAACACTGCTCTCGACCACTTGGCTGTAAATAGGTACTCCCTTTGCAACTGTGACCTTATCCCCCTTTTTATAATTAAGCTTCACCGATAGCACTTGCGTTACTGAACCCGAACCTTGCCCCTCCAGCGCCCTGGCATGGTTGTACAACAGCAGTCCCCCCGTAACCAGCACAACTAAGACACCCGCAGCGATATTCCATGGGTAGCCCGTCCATTGCCTTTTACGCCCCGTCTTCACGTCAGTCCACTCCAATCATTTGAAGTTATTTCCATTTAAGACGTTTTGAACTAGGAAAAGTTACTGTTACTCCCAAATATATTTACAAGGTACGAAATAATTACAGGTCTCACCTTACATCCAATAGGGTTGAATTATAAGGGAATGTGGTTCCCAATATATAAGCAGCCGTTAACATGATGATAAAATACCCCATAAACCATACATCCGCTCGGGAATACCCGATCTGAATGTAATAGGTCCGGCTCCCGCCTTCCTTGAATCCTTTTGCTTCCATCGCCACCGCCATACGTTGCGCACGGCGAATACTCTGGGCAAGTAGTGGAATTGCATATCGTTTCAGTATGCCGTATACATTCCAGCGGGAACCATGCTGCCTCGTTCCCCGAATGCGGATGGCATAACGCAGCGTCTGGAATTCATCCAGCAAAATCGGAATCATACGCATAGCCGCCAGAAAACTATAGGCATACTTGGGTGGGAGCCTCCACTGCTGCATGAGGGAATAAAAGAGACGGACAGGCTTGGTCGTCAGACCGAACAACAATCCAGCTGCCGCCATACTTAGGGAACGAAATCCTAGGTGCAACCCGCGGTAGAAGCTCTCTTCGGTAATATGAATCAATCCCCACTGAAACCAGGTGGTCTCCCCTTTACCAAACATGATCATACCTGTGGAAGTTGATATAAATACCAGAATGAACGGAGATGCATACAGCAATAATCTGGGCCATGCGTGACCTGTCCAGCCCAGCAGTAACAGCATGACAACTGCCACATTAGCCATTACATTCAGGTTGTGAATAAGGATGACGAAGACAAACAGCAATGTCAGGAAAATCATTTTCAACCCCGGATTCACCGCGTGAAGCCAAGTCTCACGATGAGGAAACGAGAGCTGCATCCGTTAACCTCCCCTCATGCACCGTCCAGATCCGGGTGCAATAACGCTTCACGATTTCACGGTCATGTGTAACCATCACAATGGCGGTCCCTTCACGCCGCAGCCATTCCAGCTGTGATAACATGGCAAAAGTATTCCGCGCATCCTGTCCAAAGGTAGGTTCATCCAGTAACAAAATACGCTGTTCCCGTACCAGAGCTGATGCTACACTCAGTCGTCGTTTCTGTCCCATCGACAATTGGTATGGATGCCTGCCGGACAGCTCACTCAGTCCGAATTGCTCCAGCATATTATCGGTTTTGATAACTCTTTCTTCGGCAGTTAACTTGCCGCTCAGCAAGGAGAATCCCACTTCATCCCGGACTGTATTGGTCACGAATTGAAATTCAGGATTCTGGAATACAAAGGCAATGTGATCTGCAAGCTGCTCGGTTTTTCCGGCCGATTGTCCTTCCACAACATAATGACCTGTCGTTTTTAGAATATTCATTATGGATAGCAATAACGAACTTTTACCTGCCCCGTTAGCCCCGACAATCCCCACCCAATCTCCGTGCCATACCTTGGCCTGTTCCACCTGAATGAAAGGTGTTTTTCCGCGCCATCCGGTGAATTGCTGCATTTCCAGGGCTGGTTGGGGCTGCGCAGAAGCTCGCTCCTCCTTGTTATCCATACTTTCAGTTTCTGTTGCCCCATAACGAATAAACTCTCCTGTGACCAACGTCTGTGCTTTCGTCTGCCCTCGCTCTTCCCAAACTCCTGGATACCAGATTCCGTATTCCCTGAGCATATTCCGCTCATCTGTAAATACCTGATTCGCCGGGCCATCTGACACAATCTTTCCTTCAGGCGACAATACGATGATTCGGTCTACCCACTCGACAATTTCATTAATTTTATGTTCCACGATAATGAGTGTTTTGTCCTGTGCAATCTGTTTCACCGTATCCCACACCTGAGAGGTTCCTTCATCATCCAACAGTGCCGTTGGTTCATCCAAAAAGAGTACGTCTGGCTCCATAGCCAGAATCGAAGCCATCGCAAGACGCTGCTTCATCCCCTGTGACATGGATTGAATGAGTGTTCGGTTATGTTCAAAGCATAACCCCACCTGTTCCAGATATCGATGGATAAGAGCAGGCATCTGCTCGCGTGGAATATTCCGGTTTTCCAGTACAAATGCAATCTCTTCATCCGTATATGACATACAGAACTGGGTATCCGGATCTTGAAAAACAATACCGGGCTGCTCAGGCACCTGAATGTCATCACATTTCATCGGAATCTCCACAGATCGCGGAATCAGACCACTCAGAATTTGCAACAAGGTTGATTTGCCAGAGCCGCTTGGTCCAAGCAACAACACTTTCTCCCCTTGACGCACAGAGAGAGACAAGCCTTGGAACACCAAGGCCTTCTCTCCCGGGAACTTACATCTTAGATTCGTAACACCTACCGCTTGCACATTCTCCACTTCATTCATCTAGTCCAGCGCCTCATAATCCTGCTTCGACACCGGTCTAAGGGATCGTGTTACACCTGTAAGCTCCAGCGCTTTGGCGAGATAATAGGTGAATACACCCGCAATCAGAATACTTCCAATGAAGCGGAATCCGATAAACAGCGTGTAGTTCCAAGCCGTGAGGGAATCAATGTACCCATACTGATAATCGAGTACAAGCGAAGCCGCTGCTGCACCAATAGCCGCAAGGCAGGTAACGAACAGATTGCTTTTCCGATACAGAAATGCGGCGAAGAAGATCTCTGCACCCAGCCCTTGCAGCAGCCCATACACCAGTGTCGACATGCCCCACTCACTACCTAGAAAAGCACTCACCGTTGATGCCGCAACTTCGGCCAGAATGGCTACACCCGGCTTGCGAATAATTACAAAGGCAAAGGTGCCCGCCATGAACCACATGCCGTAAATCATCTGCTCCGCATGAACGCCGAATGGCTTCATCAGATCATATGTAGGTCCCCATATTTTGTAGATCACCCCAAAGACTACCGCAATCACAATTGTTACCAAAATATCGGTTAACTTCAATCTGTTGCTGCCTACTGCTGTTGACATGTTCTCTACTTCCTTCCTCTGTTTCCCTAGATTTATAAAAAAAACAATAAAACAAACAAAAAAAGCCTCCCCGGTTCACAGGCAGGCCATACGCACAGTTTACAATTCTCACGATGCAACGCATTAGGCAGATATAGAGAAAGAAGAAAACAAACGACACCATCCCCGTCACATCAGAGAAATCCCGTTGCAACCAAGAAACGCTGACATTTATGTTCTATCCCTTATCACTTACCATTGCTCATCGCAAATTCATGTTCTCTACGCTGGCATTACCCAGATCAGATATACGGTCAGCAGCACAAGGCCGCTCTCTCAGCCCAACTTCATTGAGCACCCGGTTCACTTATTTCATTGCTTCTACTGTACAACACATGGGTATTTGTGACAATCCCGATAAGAAAAAATCAGTTTAAACTAGAAGAAAGAGTGATTAACTATATGTCTCATTTATGCGTCATATACCTCTGCTTCAAGAAATAACGTCTCTGTAATTCGTTACATCTCAGAAAGGTGCAAATGAGAGCGAATAATGTGTGCCAGGTTCATTAGACCAAGATAACGCGAACAAGGGATGTCCCCGTCATATTCATGAGGACATCCCCTTTAATTGTTATGCTTCATATCCTTTAGAGGAAAATTATTGAGAACCGGTAAGCTCTGTTTTAATATTGAGTATTCCCGGATTGACTTGTTTTGCCCGATGCAAAGCCTTTAAACAAGGTCGGTACTTTGGAGTAACGGGTATTTGTAATTTTCCCTTGCGATGTACTGCTGTCCGTACGCATAATAGAATCTTTGACATTGGAAATGTCTGAGTTGTCGAGCGTCATGTTCACGGCGAAGGTTGTTCCGCCATTCTGACGTACCAGCTTGCCAATATCGTCTGCACGGAAATTTTTAATGTTAATCGTTCCGGCTGCATTCATTTGAAATACTTTATCATAGGCCTTGTAAGCTGCACCACCAGTGATGTTAACCGTTCCGGCTAATTTCAGAGTCAGAGCGTCCTCACCGACATCCTCCCAAATCACATTTGAAATTGTGCAGTTACCGTAACAATGAACACCGTCAGCTGCAGGTGAACCGATAATCACATTTTTGAGCGTGGCGCCTGCCTCCAACCGAAATACCGGCTTCTGATCTTCCGCTTGAGATCCATCTCCCAGGGTGGAAGGGTTGGCTACATACGTTTGGCCTTTGCCATCAAAAGTTTCTCCCTTGGCTACAATAATCGTTGAGTTTACAACAGCAGGTGCAGCAAAAGCTGGAATTGCACCGAATAATGAAGCGACCAGACCCGCAGACAGCAGCAACGTCAACATTTTTTTCATAACTTAAATCCTCCCTTATTCTGATGAATTGGCGTACAAGCATAAGCTTGTCCTCAAGGAACCGATCAGAGGTGCACCTCCGGCTCGGAACCTACCCTGATCCTACCAAAAAAGGGATGTTACGATAATAATCATTAGCTTAGATATAGAAATGATAGCATTATGCCTGTGTTCTCGGCATTTTTTGCATCGTACTCCATTGTGTAATGTGCCGATCTCAACTTCGGGTATGCTTCTTTTACAACTTGTAATCTATGGCGATATGCTCCTTTATCGTTCTAGAAAAAACGAAAGACCACCTCATCTGTTTCCAGACAACGTGATCTCTATTATTTTGAATCTCATTTTATTTATTAAATTACGCTTTAAGCGCCGAACCGCTGACGATATCCGCACTTCCGACATAATTCCTCCACGGCTTCCCGTTTGGAGAAACCATAGAACAGATTGTTGGCTCGTTCACCATCCACAATCTCCGAGAACGATTTTTCATGAACGTTGCCCAAGTTAATGACACCTTCACCATCGAGACAGCAAGGTACCACAGTTCCATCGACAAGCACGGCTGCCTGACTACGAAGTGCATGACAGAAACCTTTACCATCATCTTCGGGTGCATCCAGACTCGGCCACTGGAATTCATGATCCTGATTCAGATACACATTCGGGGCAATTTTGACACCGCTCCCCGGCACCACTTTCTCCTCAATACGGAAATCTAGATTGAACTCCCGTTCAAGAACCTCCAGCGTCTCCCTGTTTCGGTTCATCTGCGCATTCGTGAGGTTATCCTGTGTCAGATTCCAGAGTCGAAATGAAATAATGACATTATGCTTCACTGCTTCCCGGACAAAAGACAACACATTGCCCAGATAGCCCTCACGGTCTGTGGAACCCTCGTGACCATCAAAGCTGTGCAGGGAGAAATTCATCTGACGCAGTGCCGGTTTGCCGAGCAGTTTGTGCTGGGTCTTGGGCAGCAGCGTACCGTTCGTCGTAATGTTGACCTTGAATCCCTTCTCATGCGCTGAATCCAGTAACAGATCAATTTTGGGATGAAGCAGCGGCTCACCTTTGACATGTAAATAAATATGTTTGGTATGGGGTTTGATCTGATCCAATATATTGTTGAAGACTTCAGGGTCAATGAAATTTTTGGCACGTTTGGTCTGTGGACAGAAGCTGCATGCCAGATTACATATACTTGTGATCTCAATATATACTTTCTTGAACGTTTTCAACTCGGGGTCCCCATTCTGCTTAGAGGGAGAACAGTCCCACCCTCATTTGTGATCCGGCCCATGTGTGCCACCACTATTATATCGGGTTCAAGGGACAAGGTAAATCGACTAGGATGTTAATTCCCTTTTTCTCATCGAATTCGTTAACTACGTTCACCTATAGATTCTTTCAATCGAAGTATAGGATGTATTGATTGTCCAGGTCATTGTAGTTGCCGAGACGCGATGCTAGAATCTAAGCAATTTAAAACCAAGTTAAAACGTAAGAATAATAAGTTATAAGGAGAGTGTATTCATGATTACTGTTAAGGCACCCGCAGTATATGTACACGAGGCTAACATTCTTGAGCAAAGTGGTTCGCGGATTGCACAGCTTGGGCAGCATGTTCTCATCATCGCCGGTGAGTCTGCATTAAAAGCCGTACAGCCTTACCTTCTTCCTTCATTGGAGGAGCATAAGATCAAGTTCCATGTGCAATTGTTTCACGGTGAGGTTACAACAGGCCAGATTGATACTTTCACACAGCAAGCCTTCGATTTGGATGTTGATCTGATTATCGGCGTCGGTGGTGGTAAAGTGCTCGATCTGTCCAAAGCGGTGGCCGAGCAAGCCCAATTGCCCATTGTAACGGTCCCAACGATTGCCGCAACCTGCGCTGCCTGGTCCGCCTTAACCGTGCTCTATGATGAACAGGGGAAATCTGCAGGATATCGTCCCCTGCGTCGTTCGCCTGATCTCGTTCTGGCTGATCCTCATATTCTGGCGAGTGCACCAAGGCGATATTTGGCCGCAGGGATCGGTGACACACTCGTAAAATGGCATGAGTTCGCCGTTAATCTAAGTGGCAACGCCACCAGCCTCACTCTCCGAAACAGTGTCAGCACCGCCAAGCTTGCACTCGATATTCTTGAAGCGCACGCCATCGATGTCTATGAATCCACCGATACAACCGGTAGTACACCTCAATTCCGTGATGTTGCCGATGCCATTATTGTGCTCGCAGGCCTTGTAGGCAGCATTAGCGATGGATCACTTCATGCCGCGATTGCTCATGGGCTACATGATAGCCTCACCAAATTACCCGAAACACACGCTTCACTACATGGAGAAAAGGTAGCCTTTGGACTCTTCACCCAGTGGATTCTTGAAGGCAAAGCAGGGGATGAGCTTCATGAGCTGATCACTCTGTTACATAAGCTGAATCTGCCTATCACTCTTGCCGAGCTTGGCATACAACAACAGCCTAAGGAAGCTGCTGCGCGCATTGCAGCAGGACTACAGCTGCGGGAAGGCAGTGCGGCGCATCTCTCCTTCGGAGTTAGTACGGCGCAGGTAACCGAAGCCATTCTTCAGGCAGACCGTATCGGCCAAACATTCATAGAATCCAGTCAGTCCAGTGAAAGCAGTACATACACCAAGGAGGTTTCCTCCCTATGATCCGTCCAAACCGCCATTACACTCTTCCCTTAACTGCCTTTCTGAGCGCGCTTCTGTTGATGCTGATCTCCGGCTGCTCTGCCGGAACTGACAATCAGGCCGCGGGTACAGGCACAACACCGACAGCGGCATCAGCTGCTTCGAATAAAGACGTTACCATTCGTGTTGGTCAGACCGGATGGAGCAATCTCGAATTGGGGCTAAAAGCCGCCGGACTCGATGAAACCCCCTATAAAGTCACTTATAACGTATTTCAGGGAGGTAACCTGATCCTTGAAGCGATGGCTGCAAACCAATTGGACTTTGGTGTGACCAGTGAAATTCCGCCCATTTTTGCATCTCAAGCTGCCAATGGTGGAAGCTTCAAGATTATTGCGGTACAACAAGGCAGCACCTTAAATCAGGAGGTCGTTGTTCCCAAAGGTTCATCGATCAAATCGGTTGCTGACCTGAAAGGCAAGAAAGTTGCTTTCGTAAAAAATACAACGGCCCACTATTTCCTGCTCAAAATGCTGGAAGAAGCCGGATTAACCTGGAGTGACATCAGTCCGGTCGAACTTTCAACAGCCGATGGACTCAGCGCCCTGATAAGCGGGAAAGTGGATGCACTTGCCAGTTACGGCAATGCCATCATCTCAGCACATCAGAATGAAGCAACAACGCTCGCCAGCGCCAAAGATATCCTGTCAGGCAGCTTCCTTGTAGCCGCCTCCGATCAGGCTATTGCAAATGCGGAACAGAAAGAGGCCCTTGCCGATTATCTGGAGCGAATCAACAATTTCAATGATTGGGCTCGTGCCAATAAGGATGCGTGGGCTCAAATTACAGCAGACAACACCCACCAGCCCGTGGATCAAGCCCTTAAAACCTACACGGATGGAGAAGCACAACGCCCATCACGTATTGTTGCCATTTCTGAAAAGGCCATCAAGTCTGAACAGGACGTAGCGGATACGTTTCAGCAAGCGGGAATTTTTGAGCAGGCAGTCGATGTGAGCACATTCTGGAGTGATGCACTTCAAGATCAACTTCCAGCTCCAGGTAGCCAATAACGAATGAAGCAAGGAGGTAGGCATAACGTGCGGTCCAAAACCTTTAACCGGGCATGGTTTAACCAGTTCATTCCTTTTGTTGTACCACTACTCATTCTGGCTCTGTGGCAATGGCTGACTGCATCTGGAGTTGTTGCAGCCAATATTTTGCCCCGGCCCGCTCAGGTACTGGAGGCCTTCATTCGTCTGCTTCGTAACGGTGAACTACTGAACAATATCAGTATTAGCGCCAGACGAGCTTTGGGAGGATTCCTCATTGGTGGGGGTCTCGGTTTCCTGCTGGGTGTGCTGAACGGCATCTCCTCCCTTGCGGAAAAGATCGCCGACTCCTCGGTGCAAATGATCCGCAACATTCCGCATCTGTCCTTGATCCCCCTCGTTATTGTGTGGTTCGGGATCGGTGAAGAAGCAAAATTATTCCTCGTTTCCCTGGGTGTATTCTTTCCGGTATATCTGAATACGTTTCACGGCATACGATCAGTCGATCCCGGTCTGATTGAAATGGGCAAAGTATATGGCCTCAGCCGTTGGTCCCTTTATAAGGACATTATCCTGCCTGGTGCACTGCCTTCCATTCTGGTGGGCATTCGTTATGCACTTGGCATTATGTGGCTGACACTTATCGTAGCCGAGACGGTTGCGGCGGATGCGGGGATTGGATACATGGCGATGAACGCACGGGAATTCATGCAGATGGACGTAATCGTCTTAAGCATTCTGCTATATGCCCTGCTGGGCAAGCTGTCCGATACCATCGCTAAATGGCTGGAACGGCGCTGGCTGCGCTGGAACCCGGCCCTATCCCGCAAGTAAAGCAAAGGAGTGTGTATTGATCCATGAGCACAAGTCAGATCAGTCCTATTCTTCAAGTAGATGGGGTTCAGAAATCGTATGATCAGCGGACGATACTATCCGACATCAACGTCAATGTAAGACAAGGGGAATTTGTAGCCATCGTTGGACGAAGCGGCTGTGGCAAAAGTACTTTGCTGCGTCTGATCGCCGGGCTGGAACCCCCCTCTTCCGGGAGCATTATGCTGGGCAACAGAAAGCTTGGCAGTACAGCACCCGAGACACGGTTTCTGTTTCAGGAAGCAAGGCTGCTGCCTTGGAAATCCGTGCTCGACAATGTACGACTAGGTATCCCCGACAAGAACAAGGAAGATGCACGCCAGTCGCTTCGCAATGTAGGACTTGGAGAGCGTGAAGGTGATTGGCCGGGGGTATTATCTGGCGGACAAAAACAACGTGTCGCCTTGGCACGGGCACTCGCAAGTCATCCGCGTTTACTGCTGCTGGATGAACCGCTGGGTGCATTGGATGCATTGACACGAATTGAGATGCAGCAATTAATCGAACGCTTGTGGGTAGAAGAAGATCTGACTGTCATTCTGGTCACGCATGATGTCAGTGAGGCGGTTGCGCTGGCAGACAGAGTGCTGTTAATTGAGGATGGTCATATAACGATGGATACCCGAATTACGCTGGAGCGGCCACGCGTTCGGGACAGCGGGTTTGCTCATTTTGAAAACCTGATTCTGAATCGCTTGTTGACTCCGCCACAAGAGACACCACAGCAGATTGCCCAGAAACAGATATCATTCTCGATCTAATTCCACTGGAAAGAAGGCATGATTATGCAATCCCTCTCACCCGTTCCCTCTCCACCTGTTAAAGACCTTTTAACTCAAATTCCGGCTTATACGCCTGCCAAATCCATGGAACAGATCCGGCGGGAGTTGGGACTGGAAAGTGTAGATCGACTTGCAGCGAACGAGAATCCGTTCGGTTCTTCTCCCCTGGCAGCGGAAGCGGTCAGATCGCTGGGTTCCGATCTTTTGGCTCAATACCCCGACGGTTCCAGCCAACTGCTGCGTGACAAACTTGCGGACCGTCTGGGTGTGCGTACCTCCCAACTGGTATTTGGCAGTGGTTCATTCGAGCTCCTTACCCTTACCGCCCAAGCCTATCTTAATCCCGGCGAGGAATCACTCATTCCAGTGCCCTCCTTTAACTGGTATAAGGGCGCTACGCTGCTGGCAGGCGGGGTCATTCATGAAGTGCCTTTGGTCAACCATTCACTGGACCTGGAGCAATTCCGGCAACGGATCAATGCTTCTACCCGAATTATCTGGCTGTGCAATCCGAATAATCCAACCGGAACCATTTTCACGGCAGATGCCCTACTTGGTTTACTCGAACATGTTCCCTCCCATGTCGTGGTTGTCCTGGACGAAGCGTATTATGAATTCGCGGAAAGTGAAGATTATCCTGATACGGTTAAGCTGCTGGAGCAGTATAATAATCTGATTATTTTGCGGACCTTCTCCAAAATATATGGACTTGCCGGCCTGCGAATTGGATATGGCATCGGGAATGAAAGCATTATTGAAGGCATTAACCGGGTCAAGCTGCCCATCAGTCTGACAGCCACATCCCAAGCCGCTGCTTTGGCCAGCCTGGATGATCATGAATTTGTTTCTCACTGCCTGCACTACAATCGTCAAGGAAGGGAAACGTTAATGCAGTCCTTTGATCAGTGGAACTTACCCTACATCCCTTCCGAAACAAATTTCATCATGGTTGATCTGTTGCAGGATAGTGGCCCGATTACCCAAGAATTGTTGAACAGAGGCATCTCTGTCCGCGGCGGTGCCCAATTCAGTATGCCTACCTGGCTTCGGATTACGATTGGTACACCGGAGCAGATTGCCCGTCTGATCGGGGAGCTTGATTCACTGTTACATTCAAACGATTAGAATCCTAGTTACTTTCCTAACTCACATTACGCACACTTCTTTTAAGCCGCCCTCTTTACATTCCACTTGCATGTGATATATGCTGAACACACAACTGCATATCTTGAACATTGCACTAGGGGAGCCTTGCGGCTGAGACGAATCGAACGATTCGGACCCTTTGAACCTGATCTGGATCATACCAGCGGA
Source organism: Paenibacillus sp. OK060 (assembly GCF_900101205.1). Lineage (NCBI taxonomy): Bacteria > Bacillati > Bacillota > Bacilli > Caryophanales > Paenibacillaceae > Paenibacillus > Paenibacillus sp. OK060. Next base: position 9,261 of record NZ_FNFR01000004.1, on the reverse strand, counting down.
GGGAAGTGGAGCGGCCTCTCAGTAAGCGGATTTTTTCATGTTGATGATGGAATTTAATGTGAATTGAACTTACAGACCCACTCATTTCTCCGGAAATGGGTGGGTCTTTTTCGCGTTCTGCGGGCAGATCAGAAGGTGTAATTAAAGATCCCGCGGTTTGAAGTTGAATTATGAATAACAAGGGGGGACGGAACGAGATGGATAACGATATAACCATTCACAACATGAGCTACGCTTTCCCGGGAAAAAGGGATTCCCCCGTGCTCTCCAATGTGTCGATGCGTGTAGCCAAAGGCGAATTCGTCTCGCTCATCGGTTCCAGCGGCTCCGGTAAAAGTACCCTTTTCAAGCTGCTGGCAGGCTTGCTTGAGCCAACACACGGAACCATTGAAATTCCTTGGGTTCAAGAAGGAAAGCGACTGGGGCAGGTGGCCTACATGCCGCAAAAGGACCTCCTATTATCCTGGAGAACCGTCATGGGGAATTGCATGCTTCCCTCTGAACTGGCTGCAGGTCGGCAGGATAAGATAAGGATTCGAGCAGATATCCTGGCTGGCCTCGACAGATTTGGCTTATCCGGCCACGCGCATGCTTACCCGGACGAGCTTTCAGGTGGCATGCGCCAGCGTGTCGCGCTGCTTCGTACTTTGCTGACAGGTGGCCAACTGATGCTGCTGGATGAACCATTCGGCGCACTCGATGCCCTGACCAAACGTGAGATGCATCGCTGGCTGCTGGAGCTCTGGGAAGGCCTGGGCAAAACCGTGTTGTTCATCACACATGACATTGAAGAAGCCCTGCTGCTCAGTGATCGAATTATCCTGTTAACTCCGGTGGGCCAAGGCCAACAGCTGCAGGATCTGACGGTACCTTTGCCACGTCCAAGACATTCGGACATGATCTACGAACCGGCTCTCGTTCAGATGAGACGACTACTGGAGGAACAATTGCATGCGAGACGGTAACTTGAGAGATAGCATGAAGCATAGCGTAAGAGGTTGGCTTGCCCGTTATGGTCTGTTTCTTTTGCTCATGATCTTGCTGCTTGCTCTCTGGGAGTGGATTGTGTGTATGGGATGGGTGCCTTCCTTCATCATTCCAGCCCCGACGGCGATTGTCCGTTCGCTGTATGAACATCACCACCTTCTGCTGGCTACACATCTGCCTGCTACCTTGATGGAGGTTGTCGTTGGTTTTGGCTTGTCCATTGGTGCCGGAATTGCACTTGCAACGGGTATGTATATGAATCGGTCGATTGAAAAAGCGTTATATCCCTTCATCGTGATCAGTCAGACGATCCCGCTGATTGCCCTGTCCCCCGTCTTTATCCTGTGGTTTGGCTACACGCTGTGGAGTAAAGTGGCGGTGGTGTTCCTGATCGCATTTTTCCCAATTGTGGTGAGCACCTACGATGGCCTGCGCAAGGGTGATCCGGAGCAGCGTGAACTGCTGCTGACGATGGGGGCCACCAAGTGGGATATTTTTCGCAAACTCCAGATTCCACTTGCCCTTCCCTCCTTCTTTTCGGGACTGAAAATGTCCGTGGTGTATTGTGTGGTCGGTGCAACGATCGGTGAATGGCTTGGTGGAAGCAAGGGGCTTGGCTACTTCAGCCGCAGAATGTCGAGCAATATGAACACGGATGCGATGTTCGCCGCCATTATGCTATTATCCCTGCTTGGTATCGCGCTGTTTGTACTCATTGCATGGATGGAGAGAAGATTTGGTACACCACGTCATGCAGGTAGAAGAAAAGCTGGATAACTTTCGGATTTCAAAACAAAAAAACAAAAGAAACGAGGAACTTTACGTTATGAATAAAAAGCATATCTATTCCCTGCTCCCCATTCTGCTCATGTCTCTTTTGCTAATCGTCAGCGGATGCGGTAAAACGGGCATCAATACGCCCTCCACAGGCTCAACTTCCAATGCAAACGATACAGACTCATCTGCGATAGAAACGCCATCGACATCCAAAGACAAGCTGTCCATCATGCTCGATTGGTACCCAAATGCAGTGCATTCCTTCATCTATGTTGCTCAGGAGAATGGTTACTTCGCGGATCAAGGTCTGGATGTCGATATCCAGATGCCTGCCGATACGAATGATGCACTCAAACTTGTTGCCGCCGGGAAAATCGATCTTGCACTAAGCTACCAGCCGCAAATTTTGCTCGCGCGTGGGGAGAACATTCCTGTACGTTCGATTGCAGCCGTCGTTCGCCATCCGCTCGTGCATCTGTTGACTGAAGCAGACGGTAAAGTGAAATCGCCAAAAGATCTTGAAGGGAGGACGGTCGGCTATTCCTCAATCCCTTTGTATGAAGCAATGGTGCGTACCATGATCAGCCAGGATGGCGGTAATCCCGACAAGATGAATTTGGTGGATGTGGGATTTGACCTGATCCCTTCCCTGGCTTCCGGGCAGGCAGATGCCATTATGGGTGGTTTTATTAACCATGAACAATTGATTCTGGAAAAGGAAGGCCATGCCATGAAAGCGATCAATCCCGTCGATTACGGCGTACCTGATTATTATGAACTGGTCCTCACTGCAAGTGATGCGGGCATTGAAGCGAAGAAAGATCAGCTTACCCGCTTCATCAAAGCGATGCAGGAAGGACAGAAATATGTAACAGAGCACCCCGAGGACGCGCTGAACATTCTGCTCGCACATGAGAACGAAACGTCTCCACTTGACCCGGAGATCGAAATCAAAAGTCTAAACATTTTACTGCCACTGATGAATGAAGAAGGTCAGCCGTTTGGCAGGCAGGACGCCTCTTCTTGGGAAAATGTACGTGCATGGTTGGTTCAAAGTGAACTGATTCCGGATTCCGTAAAGGCTGAGGATGCTTTTATCAACTTGCAGGGTGAGTAAGTAAAATCGATTACTGGACGAGATCAAGGGAAATTTGAAAGTTGTAAATTCATTATCAGATGTCGATAACATGAGTAGTTACGGAATTCAATAACTGTACGATTAGAATCTTTATCGAGGATAAGGACTCTTTAATTAAGCTTTCTATATGGACTTTCCAGCTATCCGAGAATAGCGTTTAGTTCCCATGATTTAATGGCCCACCCTGCCCTGACACTTTTATTGATTAATTTGCTTATTTATTAGGAGGAACTTATATGTCTTATCTGGAACGTGTTCGTACGCAAAATCCGCTTGTTCATAACATTACGAATATTGTCGTCGCTCCGTTTACGGCCAACGGTTTGCTCGCACTAGGTGCATCTCCCTTTATGGCTTATGCGCATGAAGAAGTTGCTGATGTTGCCAAGATGTCGGGAGCAGTTGTACTGAACATTGGCACACTGGACGAAAAGGTGGTTGAGGCGATCCGTTTGGCTGGTCGATCAGCTAATTCAAATAACGTACCTGTTGTGCTCGATCCGGTTGGAGCTGGCGCAACCGCCTATCGTACGGAAACCATTCAGATGCTCGTTCGTGAGCTTCGCCTCACGGTGTTGCGGGGCAATGTGGCAGAAGTCGCCAATGTCATCGGTGAGCGTTGGAGCATCAAAGGTGTGGATGCAGGTCAAGGCGATGGAGATCGAATCGGAATAGCGGAACGGGCAGCACAAAAACTCGGCTGTGTGGTCGTCATTACCGGACGCGAGGATGTCATTACGGATGGACAAACAACGTTCCTGACGAGTAATGGACATGCCTTGCTTACCCAAGTAACTGGTGCAGGCTGCTTACTCAGCTCCGTGATTGGTGCTTTTGCAGCCATTGCTAAACCGGGAGAAGACTTGCTGGGCAGTGTTGTGGAGGCACTCGCTTTCTATGGCGTTGCAGCAGAGATTGCGGCGGAACGCACCGCTGACCTGGGACCGGGCAGCTTCCAGATCGAATTGCTGAATCAACTGGCCCAAGTGACACCTGACGTTCTCGCAGAGCGGGCACAGGTTCGCCAGTTTGATGGAGGTGCGTAATGAGTATTGCGCAGGCTTTGACGATTGCTGGTTCCGATAATGGTGGCGGCGCCGGAATTCAAGCTGATCTGAAGACCTTTCAGGAGCTCGGTGTATACGGCATGACTATAATTACAGCTATCGCTGCCCAAAATACAACAGGTGTGCAGGGCGTCTTCCCTATTTCATATGAAGGTATTGCTCAACAGTTGGATTCGACCGGTGATGACTTTCAGCCTACAGCCGTGAAGACGGGCATGCTCTACAGTGCTGAGATTATTCGACTGGTTGCCGAGAAATGGCAGCAATACGGATGGTGCAATCTGGTCATCGATCCGGTTATGGTTGCCAAAGGCGGCGCTCCCCTGCTGCAACAGGAGGCCGTTCAAGCGCTAATTACGGAGCTGCTGCCTCATGCACTGATCACGACCCCGAACATTCCGGAAGCCGAGCTTCTTACAGGAATGTCTATTATGAATTTGAGTCAGCGTGAAGAAGCCGCAAGGCAGATCGTGCAGATGGGCTCCACGTATGCTTTGGTGAAAGGTGGTCATGATGGGGGAAATGGCATCATTGTCGATGTGCTCTATGATGGGCAGTCTTTTCACTATCTGGAGAACGTTCGGGTAGTGACAAGGCATACCCATGGAACGGGATGTACGTATTCTGCGGCCATTACTGCCGAATTGTCGAAAGGCTCAGCTGTGCCGGCTGCCGTCACCACCGCGCGAGCATTCATTCAGGCAGCCATCGAAGATGAGCTGGGGATTGGGGCCGGACATGGGCCGACGAATCATTTTGCCTATCAGCGCAGACTGCGGGGTGAACAGTAATGCGCCCACTGGATGCAGAAGCGGTACGGCATGCGATGCAGGTGTATTTGGTAATGGGCAGCGTGAATACGACGCGTGACCCCGTGGAAGTGCTGCGCCAAGCCATCGCTGGCGGCATTACGCTGTTCCAGTTCCGTGAAAAAGGAACTGGCGCTCTGGTTGGCGAAGCACGCATCACGCTTGCGATGCGGCTTCGCGAGGTGTGCAGCCAGCACGGGATACCGTTCATCGTGAACGATGATGTGGAGCTGGCTGTGGTGGTGGAGGCCGACGGCATACATGTCGGCCAGGACGATGCGGACGCGGCGCTGGTACGCGCCCGCATCGGAGAAGGGCGGATGCTTGGCGTATCCGCCCACTCCGCGCTGGAAGCCCGCCGTGCGGTGCAGGCGGGCGCCGACTATCTTGGCGTCGGGCCAATGTACCCGACGCGGTCCAAAGCGGATGCCCACGCTGTGTTGGGCCCCGCTGGGGTTGCCGAACTGCGCGCCGCAGGCATCGCAGTTCCGGTGGTGGGTATCGGCGGCATTACGCCCGATACCACGGCCGCCGTGATGGCGGCAGGAGCCGACGGCGTAGCCGTCATCTCCGCCATCGCGGGCGCGGCCGATGTGCGCGCAGCGGCTGCGCAGTTCGCTGCGGCGGTGCACGGGATGCAGGCGTAGCCATGCGCTCCCTGCACTGCTAGCCCGTGTGCTGCACCAGATAGATGGTGCAGCACATTCAGTTATTCTCAAGATGCAGCTTCCGTGCCTGCATCTTATTTTTTTCATTTTCACCTGTTGACTCTCACGTAACGTGACGCTGTACAATCGGTGGTGTAAGGAGGTTTCCATCATGGCCATGAAAGTAAAAGAAGTGGCCGAACTTGTCGGGATCAGTGTGCGCACACTGCATCATTATGATGAGATCGGACTGTTAACACCGGACGAAGTGACTTCTGCCGGATATCGACTGTATTCAGATGCCAATCTGGAAATGCTGCAGCAGATTTTATTTTTTAAAGAACTCGATTTCTCTCTGAAAGATATCAAGGAGATTACAAACAATCCATCGTTCGATCGAGAAGAAGCCCTGAATATGCATCGCCGTATTTTGCTGGAGAAACGCCAGCGGTTGGACCAAATGATCGCCACCATTGATAAATCGGTTCAACACGTGAGAGGAGAAATTAAGATGACAGCCAAAGAACAATTTGAAGGGTTTAATTTCAGTCATAATCCGTATGAGCAGGAAGCGCGGGAACGTTGGGGAGACCAAGCAGTGGATCAGGCTAATCAAAAGTTACACAACCAGTCTACTGGGGAGCAAAAAGCTCTATCCGATCAAATGAATTCAATCTACTCTCGTCTTGCAGCAATTCGTCACACGGATCCAAACTCTGCCGAAGCTCAAGCCGGAATCTCGGAATGGTACAGCTATCTGAACAACATGGGCAATTATTCTCCTGAAGTCTTCAGAGGGTTAGGCCAAATGTACGTAGACGACGAACGTTTTACACGTAATATTGATCAATTCGGCGAAGGCTTGGCTGTATTTATGAGGGATGCCATGGCTGTGTTTGCTGATCGAAACAGCTAATCTAGGCCTACATTGATTCCACCTATAGCATTATCCGTATTATCCGATGCCCCTCGCAATCAGGTATACGTTGTAGACAAGTAGTTCCATTTCGAACTTTCTATTGCTAATGAAAACTTGCTCTCTCGTTATAGGCAATATGCTCGTATTAAATAGAACTCCGTTCTGTCACATCTTTTCCGTATTCATGCAATGTGCTGGACAGCCCAGGATTCAACAATTACTCAGTTTACACAAAAAGGGACGCACGCCCTAAGGCGTCACGTCCCTCTTTTAGTATCTCAGCCGCAATGTGAATAAGCCATTTACAGTTATTCACTCTGAGTACTTTTTTTAATGGAGCAATCCCTGTATTACACAGGTCTTGCTTCCTTCTATCCATCGGTTAAGCTCTAGGAGCGTGATCTGACGAGGAAGCATCCGATGCCAGACTGGTCTTCGCCATCCGTCCTGGAATCTGCCATGCCGATACGATCGCAAGTACGATGAATAACAGGTCAACCGGCTCGCTGAAATAATCCGTAAAGGTGTCCACAAATGCACTAACCATCTCACCATCGAACACCAGATCCAACATGCTTGCATCGCTGAACAACTCGGAAGTAAAATACACCACCGTCAGATACTTCCCAAGCAAAATGCCGATAAGTGCAAAGATGACTGCAATGGCTTTGTGTACTGTCGCGATCCGTTTGTTCGAAAACAATACAACCGCGTAGCCTGTGAGCGCCCCAATAACGATAGCAATGAGCCCAAGCTCCCTTTCCGTCATGGCAGCGATCACTGCCCACACAATGCTCCCTACAACTGCTGCCAATAATCCACCAACGATTGGCATGCCGATCTTGATCCCTTGTTTCTCTTCCACGTTGTCTTTCCCTCCTGAGTCATGCTTATGCTTCTTTTCCAGAATTCACCTTTCCTATGAAACCACAAATACTCCTTTTATTCAACAAATTTCTACTATCTTATAATCATTAAAATAGGTTCTGCACCAATGCTTTTATCTCAATATAACGCAAAAAATCCCCTCTATCAGCCTTGAATTGGCAGCGAGGGGATCTCATTTAATCTTATTAATTTAATAACTCTTTCATTAACCTATGAATAACATACTTAGATAAGTTAATGTTTATAATTGCGTCGCGTTGGAAGGATTAATGACAGCAGCAATCTGCGCCAAAATGGCATCCACCGATGCTGGGTCATTCACATCATACTCATCGATGTTCAAACGCAGTACCGGACAGGCCGTAAATTGATTAATCCATACCGAATAGCGCTCATGCATATGCTCCCAGTAGGAACGGTCCGTCTGAATCTCCATCTCCCGTCCGCGTTCCGTAATCCGATTCAGAATGGATGGTAGGCTACCTTCCAGGTAAATCAGTACGTCCGGATGAGGGAAATACGGTGTCATCACCATAGCTTCAAACAAACTGCTGTACGTCTCGAAATCCGTAGCCGACATTGTGCCCTGATCCGCATGCATTTGTGCAAAGATACCTGTATCCTCATAGATGGAACGATCCTGTACAAATCCACCGCCCAGTTCAAAGATTTTCTTCTGTTCCTTGAAACGCTCTGCCAGGAAATAAATCTGTAAATGGAAGCTCCAGCGTTCAAAGTCATGATAGAACTTCTCCAGATATGGATTGTGGTCGACTTGCTCGAGCGAAGTCTTGAAGCTCAAACGGTCTGCCAGTGCCGCTGTCAGAGTGGATTTGCCCACCCCAACGGTACCTGCTACCGTAATTAATGCATTGGCCGGAATGCCATAATTGTTCATGTGATGTACTCCTTTACCTGATTAACAATCTGTTTGAAATGTTCGGGATGTTCTACAAAATCGAGCTGCTCCGCATTCACCTTAATGATAATTGGCGGATTCGGGCTGCTAGCCAGGTAGTCCATACCTGTTTTATAATCTGCAATTAACTGCTCCATATAAGCGGGGTCCATATCCTGCTCAAAAGACCGTCCACGTTTGTTGATCCGGTTCATCAATGTATCGAGCTCAGCCTCAATATAGAGCACCAGATTGGGTTTCGGCAGATCATCCGTTAAGAGGTGATAGATTTGACGGTATTTGTCCCGTTTCGTGCCCTTTAAGGTACGATCGGCAAAAATCATATTTTTATAGATATGATAGTCCGAAATGACGGGTGTATTCTTCTTAATGTAGTGCACGCCTGTGTCTTCCAGTTGCTTAAACCGGTTACACAGAAAAAACATTTCAAGCTGGAAGCTCCACTCATCTATATCCTGATAGAAGGAAGCCAAAAAGGGATTCTCTTCTACAATTTCCTTGACCAGCGGAAGGTTCAATTCCTGAGAAAGCATCGTTGCTAACGTTGTTTTCCCCGCACCAATCGGACCCTCCACGGCAATAAACGGGGCTGATTTCATCGTGATTCAGTTCCTCCTCGTACTCATGCGTGTTTCCGTTTCTATATAGACCCCACCTATTGTATCACAGCTTGGATGATGGGAAGGCCAGTATTTTATGTATAAAATGAGTTTTATCTCTAAGACCAAGATATATAAAACAGCCTACAGGAGTTATAATTCATTCCCATGATCATAATAACAGAAAAAGACACGATCGCTTATCTACGATCGTGTCTTTTGATTGCTTGGCGGCGTCCTACTCTCCCAGGACCCTGCGGTCCAAGTACCATCGGCGCTAGAGGGCTTAACGGTCGTGTTCGGGATGGGTACGTGTGGAACCCCTCCGCCATCGCCACCAAACGCATAGCATAGCTTACACTTCAGAGATCATTCTCTGAAAACTAGATCCGAAACGAAATGTGTGATTTATAACTTGCATATTGGATAAGCCCTCGACCGATTAGTACTGGTCAGCTCCATGCATTGCTGCACTTCCACCCCCAGCCTATCTACCTCGTCGTCTTCAAGG